>DATMEY010000011.1:0-146593 GCA_035556435.1 Ilumatobacter sp.
GCCGAAGGCGCCGGCAACGGCCAACTCGTCTCGTCCGACATCACCACCCCACCCAACGCCTCCAACGTCAACTACGCCCCCGGCACCGTCGACCCCAACGTCGCCGCCGCCCCGATCGGCACCGACGGCCAGGTCTGCTACGTCAACAGTCACCACACCACCGTCCACCTCATCGCCGACCACCTCGGCACCATCAATGCCAACTCCTACACCCTCGCCGACCCCACCGGCGCCCCCCTCCGCAAACTCGACACCCGCGGGTAGCGGTGGTCTCGATACACCGGCTGCGCCGGCACTCGACCACCTTGGAGCACCGGCCGCCGAGCAACCCACTCGACCACCTTGGAGCACCGGCCGCCGAGCAACCCACTCGACCACCTTGGAGCACCGGCCGCCGAGCAACCCACTCGACCACCTTGGAGCACCGGTCGTCGAGTGGCGCACTCGCGGCGCAGCCGCCACTCCGTTGTATCGAGACGTGGTCCGCTCGGCGGCTACGGCGTCAGGAGCAGGTCGGCGACGATTCGTGAGCCGTGGCGTGGGCGTCGTCCGCACGGGTACTCGTCGCCGGTGCCCGACAGCCACCACCAGGTGCCCCGCGACCGGATGACGCCGTGGTCGCGCAGGGCGAGCACGATCTTGGTCGTGCGCCCGGCGACGTCCAGCGAGCCGCGGACGTTCCACAGCGCGAGGCCGTGGACGTCGCGGTCGCCGCGTGTGGCGATACCTCGGAGCGCGCCGTCGGCCAGCGCAATCGTCAGCGAACCGACGCCCGTCTCCGGGTCGATCGCCAACGTCCCGGCTGTCGTGGGTACCGGGGCCGCGACGCGGTGCCGGTCGAGGGCCACCGCGAGGTGCGACCCGGGCGCCAGGCGCCACAGCTCGCGGTGGCGGGTGTCGAGCGATGTACTGGGGGTCAGGACGGTACTCATGCTCGCATCGTGCGGGATCGAGTACCTCCGAGTCCTGAGTACCGACTACCCAAATCCGTCGCCGGCGCGGAATACTCGGCCGGTGCACGAGCGGGAGTTCGTTGGCCGAGCGGCGACGCTGGAAGAACTGACCGGGTATCTCGCGGCGGGTCGTTCGGTCGCGATCACGGGCGATGCCGGGTCGGGCAAGACGCGGGTGCTCCACGAATTGGCGAGGCAGCTCGACGCGCCGCCCGTGCGCCTGGTCGCGACCGCCACAGCGGCGTCGATCCCGTTCGGGGCGCTGGCGCCGCTCGTCACCAGCGACGACCCACGCCGATCGCCGGTCGACGTGCTCGCCGCCGCCCGCGCCGGCCTGCGTGAGCGGCTCGACGCCGGCGCCGGCGTGCTCTTGGTCGACGACGTGCCGCGTCTCGACGCCGGTTCGGCGACGTTTCTCCACCAGGTCGTTGTCGACGCGGTCTGCCCGGTCGTGGTCACCGCTCGCCGCGGCGAGGCCGGGCCGGACGCGGTCGCCGCGCTGCGGGCCGAGCCAACGGTGACGGCGATCGACCTCGAGCCACTCGACGAGCCGACGATCGAGCAGTTCGTCGAGCACGTACTCGGTGGCCAGTGCGCGGCCGGTGTCATCCGCTCGCTCGCCCTCCTGTCGGGCGGCAACCCGCTCTCGCTCCACGAGCTGATCCGTCATGGGCGCGCCCAGGGGTGGTTGGCGGCAACCGAGGGCGTGTGGCGCGTGGTCGGCGCCGTGGCCGCCCCACCCGCCCTTCGCGACCTGGTCGAGTCGCATCTCGCCGCGCTCGAACCGTCGACCCGGGCGACGATGGAAGTGCTCGGCTGTATCGAACGGATCGACCTCGAGCAGATCCGGCAACTGGCCGACGATGCCGACCTCGAACAGCTCGAAGCGAGCGGGCTGCTGCGCATCGAGGGCGACGGCCGGCCGACCGTAGCCCTCGCCCACCCGCTGTACGGCGAGGCGATCAGAGCCTCGCTGCCGGTGCTTCGGCGTCATCGGATCGCTGCCGACCTGGCCTCCGTGGTGGAGCACGCCGGGTTCACTGCTGCGGGTTCGGTCACACGGGTCGTCCAGTGGCGGCTCGATGCCGGCGTCGACGTCGACGCCGGGCTGATCGCCGCGGCCGCTCGCGAGGCGTGGACGGCCAGCGACTTCCGGCTGGCCGAGCAACTGGCCACGACCGCCCGCGAGCGGGGAGCCGGGTTCGATGCCGGTCTGCTGCTCGGTGAGACGGCAATGCTCACCGGCCGCCACGCGCTCGCCGAGCAGTTGATGGCGCCGCTCGCCGACGAAGCGGCCGACGATCACGAACTCGCCGCGCTGGCCAACGCCCGGGCACACAACCTCGCCCAGAACCTCGGCCGGGAGGCCGACGCGCTCGATGTACTCGAAGCGGCGCTGAGGCGGATCGGCCCAGGACCGAGCGCCGACCTGCTGTGCAGCCGGCTGCTGATCACGCATGCGATGGCCCCTCGCCCGCAGCGAGCACTCGACCTGGCGGCGACCTTGTTGGCAGGCACCGGCCCCGAGTTCCACCGAGCCACCTACGCGGCGTCGATCGCCCACGCCACCGCCGGCCGCCTCGACGCCGCGGTACGGGTCGGCCGCGACGGCTACGACGCCCACGTCGCCCTCCAGGACGGCGCCCGGCAGGTACCGGAAGTGCAGCACATCGGCTCGATCCTCGCCCTCACCGCCGCCGGGCGACTCAACGAGGCAGCCGCGCTGGTGGCTGCCGGGCGCAGCCGGTCGGCGGCAACGCTCGACGGCGAGAGCCAGGCGACGTTCGCCCTGCTAGGTGGCATGGTGGCGACGACGGCAGGCCGGCTCGGCGACGCCGTCCGCGAGTACCGCGAGGCCGCCGCGATCAACACCGACCTCGGCGACCGCGCGGCCCTACGGTGGGCACTCGGCGGGGCGTGTCTCAGCGCCGCCATGGCGGGTGACCGGGGCGGTGCCACCAGCGCGGCCAGTCACCTCGACGAGGTGCCCGCCACCTCGGCCCGGCTGCTCGACGCGCTCCTCGTCGAGCGCGGCCGGGCCTGGGAGCGGATCGTTCGCCACGACCTCAGCGGAGCAGCGGCGCTGCTGCGAGCTGCCGCCGACGATGCCGGAGCAACCGGGCAACACGTCGCCGAGGTGTTCCTGCTGCACGACCTGGTGCTCGTCGACCGACGCGGCGGCGACGCCGAGCGCCTGGCGCGAGTGGCGGCGTCGGTCGACGGACCGCTCGTCGTGATGATGAGCGACCACGCCCGCGCGCTGGTCGACCGCGACGGCGATGCGCTCGAGGCCGCGGCTCGCGACTACGACGGGCTCGGTGTCGCGCTTTACGCGGCCATCGCCGCCTCGCAGGCCGCCCGCGGGTTGGCCGCGGCGGGCGCCGACCGCCGAGCCCGCGGGCTCGACGCGCTGGCGGCCGACGCGCTCGCCCGGTGCCAGGGCGCCGTCCCGCCGCTGTTCGCCGAGCGGGCCGCGCCGGTCGCCCTGACCCGCCGCGAGCGCGAGGTCGCCGCGCTCGCCGCCGAGGGGTGCTCGAACCGCGAGATCGGCGAGCGCCTGTACCTCTCGGTCCGCACCGTCGAGAACCACCTCTAACGGGCCTACGAGAAGCTCGGTGTCACCAGCCGCAGCGAGCTGTCGGCCGCGCTCATCCCGTCCGGATGAACGGGATGACGACGTCGACCGACTCGACCGGGTTGAACCCGATCAGCTCGAACGAGTCCGGGCCGCACACGTAGCGCGTCGAGTCGGACCAGACCGCGAACACGCCGGGGCCGATGCTCATCTCGGTGATCGTGGTCAGCTCGTCGACCGTTCCACCGGCGGCGGTGATCTCCTGGGTGGCCGTACCCGACTGATGCTGCGGGATGAACCCGTTCATCGCCGCCATGCCCGAGAAGTCGGTGGTCACCAGCCCTTCCCGGTTGATCGCCATGGCGATGCCGGCGCCGCCGACCAGGTCGAGGTTGAGGCCGGGCGGGCCGGCGATCGTCCAGGTCGTGCTGGTCCAGCTACCGATCAGGCAGCTGTCGACGGCGGGCGGTACGGGTGGCTGGGTCGTGGTGGTGGCCTGCGGGCCGCAGTAGTCGTCGAACGACATGCCGGTCACGTGGAGCGTGCCGCCGGCGGCGATGCCGGCGGCACCGATCGCGAGTTGAGCGGCGGGGGCCTGATCGACGATCGTGCCGGCGCGGGCCGTGTCGTCGGGGCACACGCACGGGTACCCGAGCGTGCACCACTCCTGGGGCCCCGTGATCACCTCGTCGGCCTGCCCGGCGAAGCTCGCCCGGGCCTTGATCGGCCCGGCCAGCTCGATGATCACGACCTCGGCGCGGAGGTCGAACAGGTCGGCTGCGGCCTGGGCCTCGTCGAGCGCGGACGCGTTGCCGCCGCCGTTCGTGATCGTCGACGGCGGCAACGCCGGCCGGTAGCCCGTCACGCCGGGCCCGTCGAGGTCCCAGAACAGGCCGCGCTCGGGCTGGCGGAAGTGGGTGGCCCCCCAGATCGTGCCGAAGTGATCGGCTACCCCGCCGATCAGTTCCTGGTACGCAGCCGAGTTGTCTCTGGTGAGCAGGGCGGGAATGTAGCGGCGGAACGGGTCGCCGCCGGCCTGCTGCACGACCGCGTAGAAGCCGAGCGCGTCGTAGGTCCGGCCGTAGAGCTGGACACCCGGCCGCTTGAACCACTTGTCCCACCAGTAGTTGGGGGTGGTGTTGCCGATCGACTGTCCGACGGTCTCGGCGACGAACGACGGGAAGCCTTCGATCAGCCAGTCCGGCATCTTGGAGATCGACGTCGCGCCGACCGCTCGAGCCTGGTAGCAGTGGACGAGCTCGTGGGCGAGCGTCTTCATGAGCGTGCTCTCGGACATCTTCAACGCCAGCGGGGCGAGGCGGATCTGGCACGCCTGGGCGGGTTGGCCGCAGTCGGGCCCCCACGGGTTGAGGTCGGCGTTGATGCGTTCGAACTGGCTGAACGCGGTGTACACGGGGATGTCGAGTGGGCCCATCAGCAGGCTCAGCTCGGCCAGTGCGAGGCGGACGAGGTCGCGGTACTTGCCGGCGCCGGGTGCGTCGGCGAACGGGAACGCTCCGCCGAAGCAGCCGGTCTGCGGCGACGAGGGTGTGCTGCCACGGGCCGCACGGAACCCGCTGGGTGCAGGTGGCTGCCCCGCCGCGAGCGGGGTGCCGTCGATGATGAGCGGGGTCATCGCCGCGTCGACGGCGGTTGCCTGGGCGTCGGTCAGCTCGGAGCGGTGGGCGGCCAGCCAGCGGACCGCGGTGGTGCCTTCGAGCCCTTCCGGGTCGAGCGCCGGGGCGGTGACCCCGGGCAGGTCGCCGTACAGCGCGGCGAACGCGGACAGCGCACCGTCGAGCGGCACCTGCCCGTCGACGCGGCTCGCAAGCAACTCGTCGAGTAATGGCGTCTCCGGGTCGGTGGGCACCGGGTCGGGTTCGGCCACCGTGGTCGCCGCCACCGTCGCCGCGGGCGCGGTGTGCCGGGGCGTGGTGGGTTCGGCGCTGGCCGCAGCCGAGCTGGCCGTGGTCGGCGCGGCGGTGCCGCCCGAGTTCGACGGGTCGCTCGCTCCGCCGCACGCCGCCAGCAGCGTCGCAGTGAGGACGGCTGCGCCGGTGATGGTCACGGTACGCCCGGGCCGGCGTGGCTCGGGGCGGGTGCGGTCGGCGGACCGCCTGGGGGTGGGACGCGTGGTTCGTGTCCGGTCGCCGGGGGTGGCGATGCTCACGGGATGCTCCTGTGTCTGGGGGTCGTTGATGTCCCCATCGTGAGCAAGGCGCGCGGCGATGTCCTGAGTAGCCAGTACCCAATTCGACCGTGACGACTTGTGTCAGACACAACCCGTCATTCAGCCGGAGGTCCGTTCAGCCTCCGGCTCGGGCGGTGGCGATGTCGTAGAGGCGTTGGAGTTCGGCGTGCAGCGCGGCGGAGTGGTCGGCGACCGCCGACCGCGGGAGCCGACCGCCCTCGGGGGCGACCGGTGGTGGGATCGGCGGGCCGACCTCGACGTGCACCTTGCGGGGGTACACGAACTTGGCCTTGCGCGGCATCGCCCGAGCCGAACCGCCGATGCCGACGGGCACGATCGGTACCCCGGCCTTGACGGCGATGTACACGGCGCCGTCGAACAGCGGCTGCACGGTCGGCCCGTCCTTGCGTTCGCCCTCGGGGAACATGACCAGCCCTTCGCCGGCCCCGAGCACGGCGATCGCTCGCCGCATCGCTTCGCGGTCGGCGGTGCCGCGGTTGATCGGGAACCCCCCGAGCGCCGAGAACACCCACCCGGCCTGGCGGTTCTTCCACATCTCCTGCTTGCCCATGAACCGCAGGCGCCGCAGCGTCACGCACCCGGCGATCGGCGTGTCGATGTAGCTGCGGTGAACGGGGGCGAGCACGAACGGGCCGGTCTTGGGCAGATGTTCGCGGCCGCTGATGGTCATCCGCGTGTACAGCCGGAACAGCGGCACGACGAGGAACCAGGCAACGGTGTAGAAGGCCCGGCTCCCCCACCCGTTGCCGGCCATGAACGTGTCGATCTTCGTGGAACTCTTGCCGGGTGTGCTCACACGCGCTCCTTGAGCAGGGCGACGATGTGCCCGACCACTTCGTCGATCGTCATACCGGTGGTGTCGACGGTGACGGCGTCGTCCAGCTCGGTCAACGGGCTGGCCTCACGGGTGGAGTCCTTGCGGTCACGCTCGATGATCGAGGCTTCGACCTCGCCGACGTCACCGCCGATCTCGGCCACCCGCCGTTCGGCGCGCACTCGTGGCGAGGCCGTGACGAACAGCTTCAGCGCAGCGTCGGGAAACACGACCGACCCGATGTCGCGACCCTCGACGACGGCACCGCCGCGGGCGGCCACCCAGGCTCGTTGTTGGTCGACCAGTTCCGTGCGCACCGCCTGATTGGCTGAAACCTGCGACACCGCCGCGGTGACCTCGCGGCTGCGGATCGCGCTGGTGGCGTCGACCCCGTCGACCAGCACCGTGCCCGTGTCGGGATCGAGCTCGATCACCACCTCGGGCGCGATCGCGGCAACCTCGGCAAGGTCGCCCTCGGCGATGCCGCGCTGCTGCACGGCGAACGTCATCGCCCGGTACATCGCCCCCGTGTCGAGGTAGTGCACTCCAAGCCGAGCTGCCAGCGCCCGCCCCACGGTGGACTTCCCCGCCCCGGCCGGCCCGTCGATTGCGATCACGAGCATTCGGGTCAAGGTACCTGACGATCTACGCTCCGAGCCATGTCCGTAGCCGCCGCCGATCCCCCTGTCGTCCTGGTCCACGGTTGGGGCGGGTCGTTCGCCACGACGTGGCAGCGCAGCGGCTTCACCGCCCTGCTCGAAGATGCCGGCCGGCGCATCGTGGGCGTCGACCTGCTCGGCCACGGCAGCGCCCCCAAGCCACACGACCCGGCGGCGTACAGCGCACTCCCCGAGCACCTGCTCGGCCAGCTTCCCCCGGCGTCGGAGGGGCCGGTCGACGCGGTCGGGTTCTCGATGGGAGCGATGACGCTGTTGCGGGTGGCGCTCGCCCACCCGCAACGGTTCAACCGGTTGGTGCTGGCCGGCATCGGCCGCAACGTGTTCGAACGCGACGACGAGTCGAAGCAGCGCATCGTCGCCGCCATCCAGGGGGGCGCGGCCACCGGTGACACACCCACCGGCGAGCCCGTCGACAACCAGGCCCGCCTGTTCGCCCAGTACGCCGAGCAGAGTGGCAACGACCCGCTCGCACTGGTCGCCGTGATGCAGGCACCGCCCGCGCCGCCGCTCGACGACGCCGACCTGGCGGCGATCACGTGCCCGGTACTGGTCGCCGTCGGTGCCGACGACTTCGTGCTGCCCGCCGACCGGCTCGTCGACGCGCTGCCCAACGCCCGGTTCGTGTCGCTCCCGCGCACCGACCACTTCGCCACGCCCGAGTCGTTCGGGCTGTGGGACGCGGTGCTCGACTTCCTCGGAGCCGGCATCTGAGCGGGCTCGTCACGGGCAACCCCGAGCGGGCGGTCGAGTGCCTGCGACGGGGCGGGCTGGTGGGCCTGCCGACCGAGACCGTCTACGGGCTGGCCGCCGACGCCGCGAACTCGGCTGCGGTCGCCCGAATCTTCGCCGTCAAGGGCCGGCCCACCGATCACCCGCTGATCGTGCACGGCGCCGACGCCGGCATGCTCGACGGCTGGGCGGCGCCGACCGGGCCGGCGGCCGACGCGTACGCCGAACTGGCCGCCACCTGCTGGCCAGGCCCGCTGACGCTGCTGGTCGATCGCGGTCCGCTCGTTCCCGACACGGTCACCGGCGGGCGCCTGACGGTCGGCGTGCGAGTACCCGCCCACCCGGTCGCGATCGACGTGCTGACCCGGTTCGGCACGCCGATCGCAGCCCCGTCGGCCAACCGCTTCGGCCGCGTCAGCCCGACCACCGCCGAGCACGTGCTGGCCGACCTGGGTGGCCTGCTCGACCCCGCCCGCGACTGCGTGCTCGACGGCGGGCGCGCCACCGTCGGCGTGGAGTCGACGATCGTCGACCTCACCGTCAGCCCGCCCCAGGTGCTGCGTGCCGGGGCGATCGACGCGGCCACGATCGCCCGCCTGCTCGACACCGCGGTGGCCGAGCCGGCCGGGCCGACCCGGGCCGCGGGCATGCTCGCAGCGCACTACGCCCCCGACGTCGAGGTGCTACTGGCCGAATCCGGCACGGAAGCCGCGGCCGTAGCTGCGGCGCGCACCAGCCTGGGGCAACGCGTGCAGGTGCTCGACCGCACCGCCGACCTGGTGGTCGCCGCGCACGAGCTGTATGCCGACCTGCGCGCCGCCGACACGGCCGGCCTCGACGCACTCGTCGTTGTGCTCCCGCCACCGACCGGCCTCGGCCTGGCCCTGCGCGACCGCCTCACCAAAGCCGCCACCGGCTCCACCCGCTGACACGAACTCAAGCCCGGTGGTCGAGTGCCGGCGCAGCCGGTGTATCGAGACCACACCGACGGTTGCAAACGCCGGTTACAGGGCGTTGAGGGCGGCGACCCAGGCGTCGCGGACGTGCTCGACGGGCGGGGGCGAGTAGCCGGGTTCGCCAGCCACGGCCAGGCTCACCGTGCTCGCCCCGGCGTCGGGCACCAACATCAGCTCGCACCAGCCGCGCAGCGAGCCGCGCAGGGCGAGTTCGAGGCGGTACGGCGGGTCGTCGTCGATCAGGTCGCCCAACTCGGCAGCCGCCACCAGCAGCCACTCGAATGCCTCGGCCGGCAGCGCCTCCACCACGAAGCTCGGATGGTCGACGCCGGACCCGTTCCAGCCTGACGGATTCGGCCGTGGGGCGCGCCGCGGCGCGCGCGCCGGCGGGCCGCTCGGTGGGGCCCACACGGTGGCGCGCGCCAGCTCGGCCAGGGCGGCGTCGGCGGCGGCGTTGAGCACCTGCATCGCGGCGGCGTCACCACCGGCATCGGGGTGGGCTTGCTTGGCGAGCCGCCGGCGGGCGGCTTGCACGTCGCTGACCGAGGCGCCCGGCGCCAGCCCGAGTACCTCCCAGTGGCCGCCCGCCACGCGCTACACCGCCGCCGAGGCCGGTACGCCGGAGGCAGCTTCAGCCGGCTGTTCGGCGGCGGCCGCGTGGTGGGTGGCGAGCAGCAGTTGCGTCGACAGGAGCATCACGGCTGTGGCCCCGGCGATGTGCAGAGCTACCAGCAGCACCGGTACGCCGTTGAAGTACTGCACGTACCCGAGCGCGCCCTGAAGGCAGGCCACGAACACCCACGCCGACAGCGGGTTGGTGAGCGCCCGCCGGTCGGCCGCCGAGGTGCGGATGCGCCAGGCGATCGCCAGCGCGACGACGACGGTGAGGATGACCGCGCCCCCGTGTAGGCGGGCCGCGGTGGGAATCGCCACGCCCAGCCGCACGGCGTTCTCGTCGCCGGCGTGCGGGCCGGCCGCGGTGACCACGGTGCCGGCCACGATCGCCACGCACACGAACGCAAAGTGCGCCTGCACAAGCCGCCGAGTGGCGGGTTCCACCACTGGTTGCCGCGGCGCGCCATCGGCTTCTCCAGCGCGACGCACCAGTACCGTTGCGGCCACGATCAGGGCCATCGACAGCAACATGTGGCCCTGCACCGCGAGCGGGTGCAGCTCGACCAGCACCGAGATGCCGCCGAGCACCGCGTTGGCGAGTACCCCGACGACCAGCGAGGCCGCCAGCAGCGTCAGGTCGCGTCGGCGCGGCACGCGCCCGAGCGCCCCGGCGACGCAGGCGATCACGGCCGCGCCGACCGCTCCGGTGAACAGCCGGTTGAGCTGCTCGATCGCGGTGTGCTTCGACGAGACGTCGACGAACTTCGAGTCGGAACATCGCGGCCAGTCGTCGCAGCCCAGCCCACTGCCGGTCAGCCGCACCGCGGCCCCGGTCATGATGATCGTGGCCAGCATCAGCAGGGCGGCGATGGCCACCTGGCGGAAGCGCTGCGGGGTCAGCTGGATCGCCATGCCCGACAGACTAAGGAGTCGCGGGTTCCAGCGCGCCAGTACCCTGACGACCGATGAGTTCGTCGGACCTACCCGTGCCACCTTCCGCACCGCCGGGTCCACCGCCTGCGGTGCCGTCACCTGCCGAGCACGCGGCCGGATGGTTCCCCGACCCGAACGGGCGTCACGAGCACCGCTACTTCAACGGCCGGGCGTGGACCGCCGACGTCGCCGATGCCGGCCAGCGCGCGGTCGACCCGCTCGGGTCGGCTCCGTCGCCGATACCTGCCGGGTTCCCTCCGGGCCCACCCGGCAGCGGGCAGGGCAACGGGATCGCCACCGCGGCCCTGGTGTGCGGCATCATCGGCGTGTTGCTGGCCTGGGTGCCGTTCGTGGTCGTCGCCGGCTTCGTCCTCGCGGTCCTGGCCCTCGTGTTCGGCATACAGGGAATCCGGCGCGCCAACGTGTCGCAGAGCGGCCGCGGCAAGGCGCTGGCCGGCGTCATCCTCGGCACCGTCGGCCTGGCGTTGTCGGTACTCGGCGTCCTGCTCAGCGTGGTCGTGTTCCGGGAGGTGCGTGCGTTCATGAACCCAGCCGCGCACTCGGTCGAGGTCACCAGCTGCCAGGTCGACGGCCGCGTCGCCCACGTCGCCGGCACACTGACGAACCGCGACCGCGAAGCCGCCGAGTTCTCGCTGTACATCGTCGTCGACACCGGCGGCGCCCGCCCGGTCCAGGCCGACACCGCCCACAAGATCGACCCGGTCGCCCCTGGGGCCACCGTCGAGTGGGTCGCGACGACATTCGTCGATCGCGCCGCCGAGACCTGCACGGCAAGCGCCGACGTGTTCGGTCCACTCCCCTTCGGCGTCGACGTGGAGCGTCCATGAGCACCTCGGTAGTAGAACCCGCCACCGTTCCCGAGCCGGAGCTCCCCCAGCACCGGCCACCGGCCTTGTGGAAGCGGATCGGCATGCTCGTCCTCATCGGCGGGTTCGCGGCGTTCTGGGTATGGGCGCTGTTCTTCGCCTCGAAGGAGGCCGTCAACAAGATCGACGACCGGGCGTGGGCCGACCGCGCCGAGCGGATCTGCGTCGCTGCCAACGAGACCCGCGAGGCGCTCGCCGACTACACCCGTATCGACCTCGCCGGCCCCGAACTGATCCGCCAGCGTGCCGACGTGGTCGACGCGGCCACCGACATCGTCGAGGCGATGCTCGACGACATCGTCGCCCAGCAGCCCACCGACACCAAGGGGGCGGCGATCGTGCCCGAATGGACAGCCGACTACCGCACGTACATCGCCGACCGCCGCGCGTACGCCGAGCGGCTCCGCGACACCGGCCAGAACCTGCCGTTCTACGAAACCGCCCGCAACAGCATCCCGCTCAGCGACAAGGTCGCCACGTTCGCCGGCGACAACGAGATGCCCTCCTGCTCCCCCCCCCGCGACCTCGCCCAGTGAGGGTCTCGGCGAGCAGGCGCCTCGCCTCGGTGGTCGAGTGCCGGCGCAGCCGGTGTATCGAGACCATTGGTGCGCGCACCACGTCTCGATACAACGGAGTGGCGGCTGCGCCGCGGGTGCGCCACTCGACGACCGTCACCGCCTACTCGCTGAGGCCCTGACCACGCAGGCTGGCGCGAACTGGCGGTGCACACCGCAGCGATCGGTCGATCCAGGTAACCAGGCGCGTCAGCCGACCGTTTTGACGACGCGGGCGGGGGCGCCGACGGCGACGCTGTGATCGGGGATGTCGCCGCTCACCACCGAGTTCGCCCCGATCACGCAGTTGCGGCCGATCCGCGCCCCGGGCAGCACCACGGTGCCGTGCCCGAGCCACGACCCCGACCCGATCACCACCGGGCGCTCGGGCTGGCTCTGGAGGCTGATCGGCACGTCCGCGCGGTCGTACCCGTGATTCTGGTCGGTGATGTAGACGTAGTGGCCGGTCCACACGTCGTCGCCGATGTCGATCGACAGGTGGCCGACGATGCCGCTGCCGCGCCCGATCAGGCACCGGTCGCCGATCGAGATCACCGGGTCGGTGAGCATCGTCTGGCCGGGCAGCATGCCCGCCGCGAGCGCCACGTCGGGCCCGATCAGGGTGCCCGACCCGATGCGGATGTAGCGCTCGTTGTACACCGAGCCGAGCGGGTAGCGCAGCAGGCTGCCCGGGCCGAACGCCCCGAACCGCTGGGCCCGGGCGCTGTCGGGGGCCACCGACGCCCAGTTCGTGAGATGCTCGCCGGCCCGCAACCACACGTCGCCGATGCGTCGTGTGACCTCCCGCCCGAGCCGCGCCATGCCCGGGGAAGCTAGCGCTCGAACGGTCGCGATATGGGCCGAGACCACCAGTCGCCGCGGCCGCACGGCGGCGTTGCCCCAGCCCACGGTGGCTACGACCACGTTGGCCCTGGTGGTACCGCCAGCGAAGCCCAGCCTGCGTGGCGCTTGAACGCACAGCAGTATGAAGCCTGGATTCACCGTGATGGCGGCGAGGAACGAGCGGTCAGATCGGTGGATTCAGGATTAGGGTCGCCGGCGATGGACGTGTTGACCGATCCGCTGGTGATGCGCGCCTGGTCGCGGGCTGCCCGCGCGGCGGGCGCTTCGATTGCCGTGGTGCCGACGATGGGCGCTCTGCACGCCGGGCATCTCCGGCTGGTCGAGCGCGCAGGTGAACTGGCCGACCGGGTGGTGGTGACGATCTTCGTCAACCCGCTCCAGTTCAACCAGCCGACCGACTTCGACCAGTACCCGCGGCCGATCGACACCGACCTCGAACAGTGCCGTCAGGTCGGGGTGGCCGCGGTGTACGCACCGACATCGGCGACGATGTACCCACCCGGGTTCGATACCCACATCGAGCCCGGAGCGCTGGCGGCCCGGCTGGAGGGGCCGATGCGGCCGGGACACTTCCGCGGGGTGACCACCGTGGTGGCCAAGTTGCTCGCCGCGGTCGACCCCGACGTCGCCTGCTTCGGCGAGAAGGACTATCAACAGCTGGCGATCGTGCGCCGGATGGCCGCCGACCTCGACCTCGGCGTGCAGATCGAGGGTGTGCCCACCGTGCGCGAGGCCGACGGCCTGGCGATGTCGAGCCGCAACCTACGGCTCGCCCCCGACGACCGGGCGGCCGCCGTCGTGGTTCCCGAGGCGCTCACCGCAGCCGCCGACGCGCACGCCGGAGGCGACCACGATGCGGCGCTGCTGGCAGGCATGGCCACGACGATCCTGCGCGGCCAGCCGCGGGCGACCGTGGAGTACGTCGAGGTGGTGCACCCCACCACGCTCGAACCGGTCGTCAACACCGCCGACGGCGCGGTGATCCTGACCGCAGTGTGGTTCGGCGACGTCCGCCTGATCGACAACCGGCTCCTCGCGCCCACCTGACCGACCAGGTACTCACGCCTCTCGAAACCACCCGACCAGGTGGTTGAGCCTGTCGAAACCACCCGACCAGGTACTCACGCCTGTCGAAACCGACCAGGTGGTTGAGCCTGTCGAAACCACCGGTGGCCGGCCGCTACCTCGACGACATGACCGCGCAGCCGCCGTCGATCGCCGCCGCACCCTCGGGGGTGCGCACCTCGAACCAGCGCGCCGTCCCGCCATCGACCGCACGCGGCTCGCTCACCGTCAACGTCAACTCGCAGGGCATCGGCACCATCGCCCGGAATCGCCCGGCGATGCGGCGGACGGTCGCCGGGTCACCGTCGCCGTACGCGTCGACCAGCCGGCTCACGGCGAGGGCCAGCGTGGCCGTGCCGTGGAGCGGCAGGCTCGCCAGCCCGCGGGCGGCGCCCACCGCCGCGTCGGTGTGGATCGGGTTCCAGATCCGGGCGCACTCGGTGTAGACGTGGGCCGCGCCGGCGCGCACCGCGATCGTGTGGTGACCGGCCGCGGGAACCGCGTCGGGGCGGCCCGGCACGTCGCTGGGCGGCGCCGGGCGATCGGCGCCCGTCACGGCGGCTCCGAGGTACAGCAGGTCTTGGCGGGTGGTGGCGACCGGTTCACCACCGGGCCCGCTGGTGCGCAGCGCCAGCGTCACCAACGCGCCCGGCCGGGTACTCGCGACACCGATCACGGTCAGCTCGGTGCGCAGCGTCTCGTCGGGCCGCACCAACCGGTGGATCGTCAGGTCGTGCGCAGCGTGCAGGCCGGTCGCTCCGGAGCGCTCGACCAGGCCGAGTGCGGGCAACGCCGAACCGGCAGCGACGATCACGGGCCATTCGACGCACACGGGGAACAGCGGGTGGGCGACGATGCCAGCGGACGCCGAGCTGTCGAGGTACACCCCGGCGACGTCGTCGATACCGGCGGCGTAGGCCATCGTCCAGCGGCGGTCGACTTCGGTGTGCACCGGGGCCGTCGAACGCCCCACCAGATCGGCCGCAATGGCCGGCCGTCCGCCGCTCACCGCTACAACACCATCCAGAGGGCGCGTACGGCCAGGCTGCCGACGTCGCGCTCGAGGTCGTCGGCGACGCCCGTGAGCACGAGCGTCATCACGAACCCGTTGAGGCACGCGTGGGCGATGATCGCGGCCCCAAGCCGGCGGGTCAGCACCGTGACCAGCCCGAGCCCGCAGCCCACGGTCGACAGGCCGAGGATCAACCCGATGTTGCCCCACCCGCGGTCGATCGGGTCGAGGTGCGCCATCCCGAACAGCACACCCTGCACCGGTACCGCAGCCACCACGCCGATCTTGCCGACCAGCCCACGCAGCACCACGCCCCGGAACACGATCTCTTCGACCAGTGGTGCGGCGATCACCGCCGACACCAGCATGGCGATGACGTAGGCGGCGGTGATGTCGTCGGTGGTCGACTCGACGTTGCTCTCGAACGGCACGCCGAGCGCCTCGACGGCCACGAGGATGACGATCACGTTGGCGACGTGCGACCCGATCCAGGTCAGCGGCCCCCAGCCCAAGTCGACCCAGCGGAATCGCCAGCCGAGCTGCTGTCGTGCGCCGCCTCCGGCTTGGCGCACGACTCGCCGGGCCCACCACAACGACGGGCCGTATGCCAGCACCAGCCCCACACCGGCCTTGACCAGGGTGGGCAGGCCCGTGTCGCTGAGTTGGCGGGCCACCACGTTCTGGACCACCAGCGACAGGGCCAGGACCACCAGCGCCCCCAGCGCGGCCGACAGCGGCAGCGTCGGGAACGGTTCGCGGTCGGCGACCGGTGGCGCAGCCGGGTATGCCGCCGCCGGGCTCCACCTGAACCCGTCGAAGTAGCGCATGCCGTACCCGCCGGGGTCGGGGTACCAGCCGGCCGGTGGGCCGGCAGGGGGCGGCATCGTCGGCGGCTGGGGGTGCACCGGACGCACTCTACGGGGGCGCGCACAACCCGTCCGGAACCCCTCGATGACGGCCACGTTGCGTGCCTCACCGCCACCCTTCGTGCGCGTTGTGTCGAGCGTGTCTCCGGTTCGCAAGGACTTTGTCAAGAAGGAACAAGGTGCCCGGTTTCGTGCCGATAACGACGACGTGCCGCGCAGAGTCCCCCGTTGTCTGCTGGGCGCGCTGCTGGTCGGCGTGCTTGGGCTGGTCAACGCGCCCTCGGTGCCTGCTGCGGCAATCGACAACAGCGACTGGCTGGGCATCGTCAACACGTACCGGGCGATGTCGGGTCTCGCTCCGGTTGCCGCCGAACCGGCGTGGGAGGCGGGCGCGGTCGCCCACTCCTGCTACATGATCCAGAACGACATCTCGCACGGCGAGGTGCCCGGCCGCCCGGGGTATTCGGCTGCCGGTCACACGGCGGGGATGAGCGGCAACGTTGCCGTCAGCGGCTCGACCGCCGCCGACGCCCGCAGCCACATCGACCTGTGGATGACCGGCCCGTTCCACGCGATCGGCATCCTCCGTTACAACCTGCGCAAGTCGGCGTACGGCGAGTGTGAGAACGAGTCGATGCCCCGCTGGCGGTCCGGGGCCACGCTCGACGTGCTGCGCGGGATCGACCAGTCGGTACCGCGCCCGGCCAACCCGATTGTGTTCCCCGGCGACGGTGCCACCGTTCCGCTCTACCGGTTCGTCGTCGAATCACCCGACCCGCTGGGCATGTGCGGGTGGACCGGCCTGGCCGGCCTGCCCTTGATCGCGATGATGCCGAACTCGGTCAACGCAGCCACGGCGGCGTTGACCGGCCCGGACGGCCCGCTCGACACGTGCACGCTCCACGCCGGCAACGTCAGCGACCCGACGGCCAAGTCGATCCTCGGCGCCGACAACGCGGTCGTCGTCATGCCGCGCGCACACCTGACGAACGGCACCTATCACGCGACCGTGAACACCAACGCGGGCGCCGTGAGTTGGTCGTTCAAGGTCAACATCAACGGCGGCCTGCAGTCGTCGCCGCCGTCACCGGCGCAGCCCCAGAAGGTCGAGACCACCCAACTCGCGGGTGACCCGGTGGCGTTCTTGCCCAACGCGCCCTACCGGCTGGTCGACACGCGAATCGGCCAGGGCGCCAAGCGGTTGACCGGCGGCAAGGTCACGCGGATCGCCGTGGCCGACCCGGACGTGTCGGCCGTCAGTGCCAACTTCGTTGCGGTCGGGGCGTCGGCCGCCGGGTACCTCACCGCCTACAACTGCACCGACGAGCGACCGACCAGCAGCATGCTCGGCTACCAACCCGGGCAGGCGATCGCCAACCAGAGCGTGGTGCCGCTCGACCGCGGTGCCCTGTGCTTGTTCTCGAAGGCCGATGTCGACGTGGTGATCGACGTCAACGGCACGTACCGCGACACCGCCGGTGCCGGGTTCGTGCCCATCCAGCCGCGGCGGGTGTACCACACCGAGTCGCTCGGCCGCCCGCTCGCCGACGGTGAGGAGCGGGCGATCCAGATCGCCGGGAACGGCGCTCCGTACGGTGCCGAGGCGGTTGCCCTCAACGTCACCGCGGTCGGGCCCACCGCCGCCGGCTTCGTGCGGGTGTACCCGTGCGGCGCACCGTCGTCGTCCGAGATCTCGACGATCAACTACCTGCCCGGCGACATCCGTCCGAACTCGGTGGTGGTGCCGCTCGACGGCGCCGGGCGTGTCTGTGTGCGCTCGAAGGCGGCCACCAATCTGATCGTCGACATCACCGGCTACTTCGCCGACCAGGGGCTGACGTTCCAGCCGATGGTGCCCCTGCGCATGTTCGACAGCCGCGAACATCAACCCGAGTTGAACTCGATCACCGCTGGTGCGGCCGCCCGTGCCGACCAGGTGCTACGGGTGCCGATCGCCGGTGTCCGTGGCGTGCCAGCAGGGGCCAAGGCGGTCACGGTCAACCTCACCGCGACCCAGGCCGAAGCGGCGACGTACCTGACCGCGTTCCCGTGCGGCGCCCGCCCGACGGCGTCGAACCTGAACGCCGTGCCCACCCAGGTGTCGGTGGCCAACGGCGCGGTGGTGCAGCTGTCGCCCGACGGCGAACTGTGCGTGTACGTGAAGAACCCCGTCCACGTCATCATCGACGTCAACGGCGTCTGGCTCTAACGCGACGCCGTTCAGTGGACGTGGTTTCGACAGGCTCAACCACCGGGCGCGGGCCCTGGCCAGGTGGTTGAGCTTGTCGAAACCACCCGGCGTTAGCGGTGGAGGTAGGGGTCGGTGATGCGGGCGCGGTAGCGCACGGTGAACACCGAGTCGCCGGAGAGGATGCCTCCCCGACTGAGCATGCGGCCGCCTTCCCAGTTGGCCAGGCCCAGTTCGGGGGCGTCGAGCGCGTACTGGCCGTCGACCCAGCGGGTCATGCCGTCGCCCACGAACGGGGCGTCGATCGCCGCGTAGAACTCGTCGTGCAGCGCCAGGCTGGTGCTGAGCAGGCTGGCGACGAAGTGCGGGCTGTGCTCGTTGCACAGCCCGACGGCCTCGATGAACGGGTGGGTCGAGTCGTCGAACACGTGCACGGCCACCTCGGGCGAGCCGTCCCACTCCCACTCGTGGCCCAGCTCGTCGGCCGGCCACTCGGTGACGAACGGCTCGGTGTGCTGACCGTCGGGGCGAGTGACGGTCACCTTGCCGGCCGCCAGTTCGATCGCCGCCTGGCTGGCGACCGCGTACGCCTCGGGCGTGGCATGCACGCGCGCCCCGACCCCGCGCCGGGTTCCTGCCTCGGCGACCGACTCGAGCACGGCGACCACCAACTCGGCGGCCCGCGACCGCGGCAGGCAGGCCACGTTCAACGTGTTGCACACCTTGCGGTCGAGCGAGTTGACGACGGTGGCTCGAAGCCGGTCGACGTCGGCGTCGGGCGCCGCCACCAGCCAGGCCCCGCCGGTGCCGTGCAAGCTCACCGGCGTACCGACCTGGCGGGCCACCGCGCCGAGCTGAGCCACCGCCGGGCCCGACCCGCGGGCGACCGCGAGGGCCAGGCGAGGGTCGGCGAACAGTGCCCACCCGGCCGCGTGGGCGGGCGATTCGACCAGGCTCACGGTGCCGGCGGGCAGGCCGGCAGCCGCCAGCGCCGGTGCGAGCGCGTGCGTGGCGATCGCCCGCGCCGTGCCGAGCGCGTCGGAACCGATTCGGAACACCACCGTGTTCCCGGTGCGCACCACGCCGGCCGCGTCGGCGAACACGTTGGGGCGGCCTTCGAACACGAACCCCACCACACCGAGCGGCGCTCGGCGGGCCTCGACCGTCCAGCCGGTGTGTTCGACGGTGCGTTCGAGCACGTCGCGCGAACCCGGCTGGGCGGCCCAGCCCTGGAGCCCGGCGACCATATCGGCGCGCATCGCCGGGGTCAGCTCGAGCCGACCCGTGGCGCGCCCGCGGGCGGCCGCCGCGGCAACGTCGGCCGCGTTGGCCTCGGCGATCGGGGCGAACGCAGCGTCGTCGGCGAGGTGCGCGGCGAAGCCCTCGAAGAACTGGGTGATCTGGTGGTCGGTGCACCCGGCGAGCCCGGCGAACGCGTCCGCGGCCGCACCCACCGCCGCTGCCGCCCGAGCGTGTTCTGCCGCCGGGACGTGGAGGATCTGTCCCGACGACGGGTCGACCAGCACGCGGTCGCCGGGGCGGAACGCGCTCGCCAGGGCGTCGGTGACGGTGGCGACGCAGTCGCCGCCGTACACGAGCTGCTGGCCGGGTTCGAGCCGTTGGAGGCGCTGCACGGGCTGTTGCACGATCAGCCAGCGTACGCTCACCCTGTGGACCCGAACACGCCCGATCGCCTGTACTTCCGCCAGTTCCTCTCAGGCGCCGACTTCGCTACCTCCGACCAGTTGGCCCAGCAGATGGTCAACTTCGCCTACGCGATCGGCGACCGGGCCACCGGCGAGTGCGTGCTGGTCGACCCGGCGTACGACCCGGCGCAGCTGGTGGAACTCGTGGGTGCCGACGGCATGCAGGTCACCGGTGTACTCGCCAGCCACTACCACGCCGACCACGTCGGCGGGTCGATCTTCGGTCACGACATCGCCGGCATCGCCCAGCTGCTGACGATCGTCGACTGCCCGGTCCACCTCCAGGCCGACGAGGTCGAGTGGGTGACCCGCACCACCGGTGTGGGCGCCGACCAGGTGGTGGCACACACCTCGGGCGACGTGGTGCAGGTGGGCGACGTGGCGATCGAGCTGGTGCACACACCGGGCCACACGCCCGGCAGCCAGTGCTTCCTGGTGCACGAGCCGGGCGGCGGGCGCCTGGTCAGTGGCGACACGCTGTTCCTCGACGGCTGCGGACGCACCGACCTCCCCGGCAGCGACCCGGCGCTGATGGTGTCGAGCCTGCGCCGCCTGTCGCAGGTGCCCGACGAGGTCGTGCTCTACCCCGGTCACCGCTACTCCCCCGCCCCCAACGCCCCGATGGGTACCGTCAAAGCCAACAACTGGGTCTTCGACCAACTCGGCAGTTGAGCCGTCAAAGGTGGTTGAGCCTGGGCGGCACCGCACCGAGCAGGGTGGTGAGCCAGTGGCGGGTGTCGGCGGGGTCGATCACGTCGTCGATCTCGTACCACTCGGCGATCGTCACAGCCTTACCGCGCTCGTACTGCTGGGCGACCAGCTCGGTAAAACGCGCGTCGCGGGCGGGTGACCCCTCCGGCCCGGCGGCGTCGAGCTCGGCCCGGAACCCGAGCCGCACGGCACCCTCCAGGCCCATCGGGCCGAATTCGCCAGTGGGCCAGGCCACGCACGCCAGCGGGGCCTTGGTGTTGCCGCCCATCATCGCCTGGGCACCTAACCCGTAGGCCTTGCGTAACACCACCGCCACGGTGGGCACGGTGAGCCGCGCCCCGGCGACGAACAGGTCGCCCACCTCGCGCACCAGGCCAGTGGCCTCGGTGTCGGGGCCGACCATGAAGCCGGGCGTGTCGACCAGCATCACCAGCGGCAGCCGGTGGGTCTCGCACAGCCGCATGAACCGGGCCGCCTTGGCCGCCGCGTCGCGGTCGATCGCCCCGGCCAGGTGGAGCGGGTTGTTGGCGAGCACACCGACCGGCTGTCCGTCGACGCGGGCGAACGCGGTGATCATGCCCAGCCCGAACCCGGCCCGCAGTTCCAACACCGAGCCGGCGTCGAACAGGCCGTGCAGCGCCTGGCGCACGTCGTAGGCGCGCAGCCGGTCGGCCGGCACCACGTCGCGCAACCGGGTCTGGTCGGGCACCTCGCCTGCGGGCAGCATCCCTTGGAAGTAGCCGAGGCACTGGCGGGCGAGCGCGGTCGCATGGGCCTCGTCGTCGGCGAGCAGGTCGATCACACCGTTGGCCAGGTGGACGTCGCTGGGGCCGATCTCGGTCGGGTCGAACACGCCCAAGCCGCCGCCCTCGATCATCGCCGGGCCGGCCATGCCGATGTTCGAGCCGCGGGTGGCGACGATGATGTCGCAGCTGCCGAGCAGGGCCGCGTTCCCGGCGAAGCAGTAGCCCGCGCCCACACCCACCAGCGGTACCCGCCCCGACAGGCCCGCCAGCAGCTCGAACGCTAGGCAGTCGAGCCCGGTGACGCCACCGGTGTCGCTGTCGCCGGGCCGGCCACCACCGCCTTCGGCGTAGAGCACCACCGGCAGCCCGAGCTCGGCGGCGACCGCGAACAGCTTGTCCTTCTTGCGGTGGTTGCGGTGGCCCTGGGTACCGGCCAGCACCATGTAGTCGTACGACATCACCACCGTGCGGTGCCCGTTGACCGTGGCCAACCCACCAACCAGGCCGTCGGCCGGGGTGCGGCGGGTGAGGTCGTCGTGGTCGCGGCGCCGGTGCTGGCTGGCCACCGCCAGCGGCCCGTACTCGACCAGGCTGCCAGGATCGACCAGGTCGGCGATGTTCTCGCGGGCGGTGCGCCCACCGCGGCCGTGGCGCCGGGCGACCGCGTCGGGGCGGGCGGCGTCGAGCCCGAGCGCATGCCGATCCAGCACCGCTGCCAGGTCGAGCCGGGCTTCCGAGGTGGTTGAGCTTGTCGATACCACCGGTGGTCGACGGGTCTCGGTGGTAACGACCGGCTCAACCACCTGGGAGGTGGTGATCGTCAGCATCACCGTTCCGGGAGCGACGGTGCGGCCGGGTTCGGCGTGGATCTCGGTGACCGTGCCGGCTACGCCGGCGCGCACCTCGTGGTGCAGCTTCATCGACTCGACCAGGGCCACGATGGTGCCGGGTTCGACCGCTTGGCCGACCTCCACCTCGACGGTGACGACGGTGCCCTGGAGTTCGGCGATGACGGCGTGTGGCTGCACGCCGCCGATGTTGTCAGACCGCCTTGCGGCCGACGCCGTCGTAGCTCAGCCGGGCGGCGCTACCCGAGCCAGGTACGGATGGTTGCCTACGAGGCAACTCTGGGTACCTGGCTCGGCAGAGGCGCCTCGGTCAGACGGCTTTGCGCCCGACGCCGTCGTAGCTCAGGCCGGCGGCCCGCACCGCGTCGGCGTCGAGCAGGTTGCGGGTGTCGACCAGCGCGGTCCCACGCATCGCCGCGGCGAGCTTGGCCGGGTCGAGTTCGGCGAACTCGGGCCACTCGGTGAGCACCACCGCTACATCGGCTCCGGCCAGCGCGCTCAGGGCGTCGGGTTGGACAGCGATGCCCGACAACCGATCGGCCTGGTGGGCTGACAACTCGCCCGCTGCGGTCGGGTCGTAGGCCGCGACGTCGGCGCCCAGCGTCACCAGACGCCGCAGGATCGCCAGGCTCGGCGAATCGCGCAGGTCGTCGGTGCCGGCTTTGAACGTCAGGCCCAGCGCCCCGACCTTGACGCCTTCCAGCGGTCGGTATCCGGCGACGCTACGACCCGCGGCGGCAGCGATCTTGCGGACCATCCGCTCGTGCTGCTCGTCGTTGACGGTGATGACGCCACGCATCATCGAGAAGTCGTAGCCGTGCTGGGCGGCGATCGACACCAATGCGCGACTGTCCTTCGGGAAGCACGAGCCGCCCCAGCCCGGCCCCGGCTTCAGGAACGCGGCGCCGATCCGCCGGTCGGAGCCGATGCCCTCGACGACCGACTCGACGTCGGCACCCACCGCCTCGCACATCGCGGCGATCGCGTTGACGAACGAGATCTTCATCGCCAGGAACCCGTTGGCCGCGTACTTGATCGTTTCGGCCGAGGCCGCGTCAGTGATCAGCACCGGTGCGTCGAGCGCCGCGTAGAGCGCACCGACACGTTCGGCGGCGGCCCGGTCGTCGGAACCGATCACGACTCGGTCGGGGTGCAAGAAGTCGTGCACGGCCGTGCCTTCGCGGAGGAACTCGGGGTTCGACACGACGCTCACGTCGGGTCGCTTGAGCACCCGCTCGACGACCAGGGTCGACCCCACCGGCACGGTCGACTTGTTGACCACGACCGCGCCCGGCTGGAGCACGGGGGCGATCTCGGCCGAGGCTGCCGCCACGTACGACAGGTCGGCCGAACCGTCGTCGTCCTGGGGCGTCGGGACACAGAGGAACACGAACTCGGCACCCTCGGCAGCGGTCGCGGCACCGACGACGAACGACAGATTGCCGGCTGCTACCGCGTCGTGCACGATCGGGCCGAGCCCGTCCTCGACGATCGGGATCTCACCGGCCTGGAGCCGTGCCACCTTGGCGGCATCGATGTCGGCGCATACCACGCGCAGGCCGAGATGGGCCAGGCAGGCACCCGTGGTGAGCCCGACGTAACCCGTACCGACGACGGCGATCGTGGGCGATTCGGCGGCAGCATTCATGGCTCGGCAAGCTACCGGACTATCCGCCCGGCGCCCGGTTGGCAGCACTACCGTCGTGACGATGATCCGCACGGTGGTCACCGGGTGCGACCCCGACGAGGACTCATGGTGCGGGTGGGTCGGCCGCAAGACCGGCAACGACACCCTGGCCGACGTGGCCGACTGGTTCTTCGCCCGCCCGGCCAAGATCGTGCTGATCCTGCTCGTCGCCTGGATCTTGCGGCGGATCATCCGGCGCATCATCCGCCGCTGGGTGCCGCGGCTGTACGAACCGCACGAGCCGGCGCGCGAGCGCTTGGAGCGGCTCGGCATCAACGTGCCCGACATCATCGCCGCCGAACTCACCGACCCGCGCCGCCACGCCCGCGGCGAGTCGATCACCGCCGCGCTCAGCAGCACGGTCGGGGTGGCCGTGTGGGTGATCGCCCTGCTGATGGTGCTCGGGGTCACCGGCCTCGACATCGCACCGTTGCTCGCCGGAGCCGGTGTCGCCGGCGTCGCGCTCGGCTTCGGGGCCCAGAGCATCGTGCGCGACTGCCTCGCCGGGCTGTTCATGCTGATCGAGGACCAGTACGGCATCGGCGACGTGGTCGACCTCGGTGAGGCCTCGGGCGTGGTCGAGCAGATCCACCTCCGCACCACCGTCGTGCGCGGGTCGGACGGCACGGTGTGGCATGTGCCCAACGGCGTCGTGCAACGGGTGGGCAACAAGAGCCAGCTGTGGTCGGTGGCCGTGCTCGACGCCAACGTGGCGTACCGCACCGACCTCACCCGGGCCCGTGAGTTGCTCCACCAGGCCGCCGACGAAGTGTGCGCCAGCGACCAGTTCCGGGCGAGCGTGATCGATGCACCGGAAGTGCTCGGCGTCGAGTCGCTGGGCGTCGACGGGGTGACGTTGCGCCTGATCGTCAAGGTCCAGCCGGGCACCCAGTGGGCACTCCAGCGGGCGCTGCGCGAGCACGTCAAAGAGGTGTTCGACGCCGGTGGTATCGAGATCCCGTTCCCGCAACGCACCGTGTGGACACGCGTCGCTCCCACGGCCCCCGCAGGCGGAGACTCAACCGCGACCGCCCCCGAGCCGACAGACGGGGCAACATGAACGGCGATGCGAACGGCAAACCGGTGACCGGATGACGGCAACGATCCTGGCGGGCCTGTTCGACCGGCCCGCCGCCACACCTCTCGTCGTCGCCATCGTCGCCGTGCTGGCCGGGTTCGGGTTGCACGCCTGGGCGGCGTGGTCCACCCGCCCCCAGCGGGCCAACCTCGGCCCACCCGAACGGCCGGCGCCGCTGGCCGCGGGCCCGGAACCGGCCGCGGTGGTCGGGCAACTCACGAACGGCTTCCACGTCCCCACGTCGGCCGTGCCGGCCACGGTGCTCGACCTCGCCGCCCGCGGGTGGGTGCGTCTGGCCCACGCCGACGGCGAGCTGATGGTGGTCACGCGCAGCACCGGCGCGGCCACCGGCGACGTGCTGCGCGCCCACGAGCAGTTGGTGCTCAACCACTTGTCGGCCCGAGCGTTCAACGACGTCACGTCGGGCGCCACGCTGGCGGTCGCCCAACGGCGGCTGTCACGGCGCTGGTTCCGTCGCTTCAACGCGGCGGTCGCCGCGGTCGCTCAGGAGGCCGGGCTGTCCACCCGCCGGTACAGCGCTGTGCAACTCGGCCCGTCGGCGGCGGCCGCCTTGCTCGGCGCGTACGCACTGTGGCGGTCTACCCGCAGCGGCACCGAGATCGCGGTCGACGAGTCGTGGCGCTCGCGGGGCATCTGGCTGGCCGCCCTGGCCGGGCTGATCGTGCTCGTGTGGCGCACCATCGAGCGGGCCCGCGGATCGGCCGCGACACCCACCAAGTTGGGGGTCGAGCGGCTCGGCGCGTGGATGGGGTACCGCGCCCGGCTGGCCGAACGGATTCCCGCCAACGCCTCGGTCGTCGGCGCTCCGTCACAGCAGGAGGCGCTCGCCCGGGCGGTCGTGATGGGGCTCAGCCGGCAGGTGTTCACCGAGCTGCCGATCGTTCGCGAAGACCCGCGCCGGGCCTGGTCGGAAGCCGGCGACGTGCCCCACACCGTGCGTGTGCGCTACCCCGTCCGTCCGGGTTACGGGCAGCATCCGGTGAAGGTGTTGGTGGGTGGGCTGATCGGGCTGGCCCTGGCGTTGTGGTTGCGGCGCTACTTCGCCGACGTGGCCGACGGCGTGGCACTGACAGGTGTGCTCGACAAAGCCCCCGGCAAGGTCGGCTTGTTCCACGGCATCGCCCGCTGGTTGTCGATCGGCTGCACGGTTCCCATCGTGGCCGCGCTGTGGTGCGTCGTCGCCGGCACGGTCGACACACTGATCGTCCGTCAGCGCACCGGCATGGTGGTGCGCACCCGCCAGCCGTTCGAGGTGCATCCGCGCCAGGTGGTGTGGGTGGTGCGGCCGTTCGGTGAGCGCACCGGCTATACCACCTACCTCGCGGTCGACGATGGCCGCCGCGACTGGGTCGACGCATGGTTGGCGAACGAGCGTTCGGCCGCGCCGCAGGGCGCCCAAGCCCAGGTGCGGGCCACTCCCCTGCTCGGGTTCGTGCGCTCGAGCGAACCGATCGGCACCGCCACCCGCCGATGACGAATTGCGTCTGACACACTTCGTCAGATGGAACAGGGGACGTCGACGTTCGTTACGACCGATGGGTTGACACTGTGGCGGCAGTGGTGGCTGCCGGCCGGGCAACCGCGGGCCGTGGTGATGCTGCTGCACGGGCTGGGCGAACATTCGACCCGCTACCACCATGTCGCCGCCGCGCTCGTCGACTCCGGGTACGCGGTGCAGGCGGTCGACCACCGCGGGCACGGCCGCTCGGAGGGCCCGCGGGCGTACGTGCGGCGCTACACCGACTTCATGGGCGACATCGCCGCGTTCCGCAGGCTGGTCGCGGCCGACCATCCCGGCGTGCCGCTGGTGGTGCTCGGGCACTCGATGGGCGGCAATCTGGCGGTCGGGCATGTGCTCGACCATCACGACGGCGTCGCCGGGTTGGCGTTGTCGGGCCCGGCGCTGACGCCCGGGGCGTCGCTCAAGCCGGTGATGATCAAGGCCGCCAAGCTGCTCGCCAGGGTCGCCCCCAAGCTGCGCCCCGACGGGCTCGATGCCGAGGCGATCAGCCGCGACCCGGCGGTGGTGGCCCGCTACCGCAACGACCAGCTGGTGTACACCGGCAAGCTGTCGGCCGGTCTCGCCGGAGCGCTCCTGTCGGCGATGGACGGGTTCCCGCCGCGCTACCCCGAGTTGCGCCTGCCGGTGCTGATCCTGCACGGCACCGCCGACCAGCTCGCCGACGTCAACGGCTCGCACCAACTCGAGGCCGGCGCGGTCAACGCCACGGTCACGTCGCACTACTACGACGGCTTGTTCCACGAGGTGTTCAACGAACCCGAACAAGCCCAGGTGATCGCCGACCTGCTCGCCTGGCTCGGCGGGCTGTTCGACCCGGTCCCAATTCGGCCCTGACGGCCGTCGGCTCGGCCGGCCACTTCGGGGCGGGCGGGGGTGGCCGGTAGCCTCGCCGACGTGACTGACGCTGCCCCGATCATCTACACGTACACCGACGAGGCACCGGCCCTCGCTACGCACTCGCTGCTGCCGATCGTGCAGGCGTTCGCCGACGCGGCCGGGGTAGCCGTCGAGACCCGCGACATCTCGCTGTCGGGGCGTATCCTCGCTGCGTTCGGGCTGGCCCCCGACGCACTCGGCGAACTCGGCCAGCTGGCCAAGCAGCCCGAGGCGAACATCATCAAGCTGCCCAACATCTCGGCGTCGATGCCGCAGCTGGAAGCGGCGATCGCCGAACTTCAGGCCAAGGGCTACGCGGTGCCGAACTACGACACCTCGCCCGAGGCCAAGGCCACGTACGACAAGGTCAAGGGCTCGGCCGTGAACCCAGTGCTGCGCGAGGGCAACTCCGATCGCCGGGCCCCCAACGCGGTCAAGGCCTACGCCCGCAGCCACCCGCACTCGATGGGCGCCTGGACGGCCGACTCGGCCACGCACGTGGCCACGATGGGCCGCGACGACTTCCGCAGCAACGAGCGTTCGGTCACCGTCACTGCCGACGACACGCTCACCATCCGTCACACCGCTGCCGACGGCACGGTGACCGATCTCAAGCAGGTGCCGGTGCTGGCCGGTGAAGTGGTCGACGGCACGTTCATGTCGAAGGCCGCGCTGGTGGCGTTCTACGAGGAACAGATCGCCGACGCCAAGGCCCAGGGCGTGCTGTTCTCGCTGCACCTCAAGGCGACGATGATGAAGGTGTCCGACCCGATCCTGTTCGGGCACGCAGTGAAGGTGTGGTTCGCCCCGGTGTTCGCCAAGCACGGCGAGGCGATCGCGGCGGCCGGCGGCAACCCGAACAACGGGTGGGGCGACGTGCTGGCGGCGATCGCCACCCTGCCCGACGACCAGCGCGCCGAGATCGAGGCCGACATCGCCGCGGTGGCGGCCGAGCGACCCGACGTGGCGATGGTCGACTCCGACCGCGGCATCACGAACCTGCACGTTCCGTCCGACGTGATCGTCGATGCCTCGATGCCGGCGATGATCCGCACCTCGGGCCACATGTGGAACAAGGACGGGCATGAGCAGGACTGCAAGGCCGTGCTGCCCGACTCGTGCTACTCGGGCGTGTACCAAGCGGTGATCGACGACTGCAAGGCCAACGGCGCCTACGACCCGACCACGATGGGCTCGGTACCCAACGTCGGGTTGATGGCCCAGGCCGCCGAAGAGTACGGCAGCCACGACAAGACGTTCGAGATCGCCGGCGACGGCACCGTCGAGGTAGTCGCCTCCGACGGCACGGTCCTGCTGTCGCACACGGTCGGCGACGGCGACGTGTGGCGCATGTGCAACACCCGCGACCTGCCCATCCAGGACTGGGTCAAGCTGGCGGTCACGCGGGCACGCGCCACCGGCGCTCCGGCCGTGTTCTGGCTCGACGCCACCCGGGCTCACGACGCCCGGCTGATCGAGAAGGTCAACCGGTACCTCGGCGACCACGACACGACGGGGCTCGACATCCGCATCCTCTCTCCCGTCGAGGCGACCAAGCTCTCGCTCGAGCGCATCCGCCAAGGACTCGACACCATCTCGGTCACCGGCAACGTGTTGCGCGACTACAACACCGACCTGTTCCCCATTCTCGAAGTGGGCACCAGCGCCAAGATGCTGTCGGTTGTGCCGCTGATGAACGGCGGCGGCATGTTCGAGACCGGCGCCGGCGGCTCGGCCCCCAAGCACGTGCAGCAGTTCCAGAAAGAGAACTACCTGCGCTGGGACAGCCTGGGCGAGTTCCTTGCCCTGGCGGTGTCGTTCGAGCACCTCGCCACGGTCACCGGCAACGCCTCGGCCCAAGTACTGGCCGACACGCTCGACACGGCCACCGGCAAGCTGCTCGACAACGGCAAGTCGCCGGCCCGCCGGCTCGGCCAGATCGACAACCGCGGCAGCCACGCCTACCTCGCCCGCTACTGGGCCGAGGCGCTGGCCGCGCAGACCGACGACCCGGCGCTGGCCGCCCGGTTCGCCCCGATCGCCGAAGCGTTCGTCGCCCAGCAGGACCAGATCGACGCCGAGTTGCTCGGCGCTCAGGGCGTCCCGGTCGACATGGGCGGCTACTACCGCCCCGACACCGCCACGCTCGACGCGGCAATGCGCCCGTCACCCACCCTCAACGCGCTCATCGCCAGCATCTGACCAGAGCGGTGGTCACTCGCCGAGGATCTGGCGAGGGATGCCGTTGATCTCGCGGTGGAGGCGTTGCATGCGCTCGTCGAGACCGGCCGCGATCTCGGCCGCATCGCGGAGTTCCTCCAGCAGCGCGGCCGGCACCTGGCGCGCGTACTTGTAGTAGATCTTGTGTTCGAGGCTGGCCCAGAAGTCCATCGCCACCGTACGGAACTGCATCTCGACGTCGATCAGCTGCGGGCCACCCGACAGGAACACGGGGATCCGCACGATCGAGTGCAGGCTCTTGTACCCATTCGGCTTCGGGCTGGCGATGTAGTCCTCCACCTCGATCACCTCGACGTCGGTCTGGTCGACGAACATGTCGAAGATCGCGTACACGTCGTGGACGAAGCTGCACACCACACGGACGCCGGCGATGTCGCGGATCTGCTCGCGGATGCTCGGAATTTCGAGCGGGCAACCGATCCGGCGAGCCTTGGCGACGATGCTCTCAGGTGACTTCAACCGCGACTTCACATGCTCGATCGGGTTGTAGTCGTGGACCTGGTTGAACTCCTCGCGCAAGATGTTGATCTTCGTGGTGACCTCGTCGATCGCGAAGCGGTACACCATGAGGAACTCGGCCAACTCTCGCCGGGTGGGCGCCAGGGCGAGCAGGCTCGTGAGGTCGTCGTCAGGTTCGGCGAGCACGTTCCCAGTCTCGCCGGGCGTCACCGAAACCGGCCGCCGACACATCGAATCGCGTGTCAGCCCACTCGACGGGCGCGGAGGATGACGTCGTCGACGTGGTGCCCGCCGGAGGCTGCCCCGGGTGGTCTCGGGCGCGTCTCGTGGGCCTCGATGTGCCAGTGCGGTAACGCTTGGAGCACCGTCACGAAGTCGTCGACGCGGACGTAGGCGTCGGCATCGAACGGGCGGCTGTGCACCGCCGTGTCGACCGGGCGGCGCATCGGTTCGAGGTCATGGCTCACCACCACCAGCGTGCCGCCGGGGGCCACCGCGTCGAGCACGTTGTGGACGCCCCGGCTGTCGGGCGTGCGCGGGATCGATGCGTACTGGGCCGAGACAAGGTCGAACGCGGCACGCTCGAAGGGGTCGCGAGCGTTGGCGTCGGCGTGGAGGCACTCGACGGGTAGCCGGCGTTGGGCCGCCGCACTGGCAACGCGGTCGAGCGCGCGCTGCGAGACGTCGGTGGCGGTCACCGCCCAACCCTGTTCCGCCAGCCAAATCGCGTCGCCGCCCTCGCCTGCGCCGACGTCGAGCACGCGACCGGGGGCCAGACCGGCGACCTCGTGGACCAAGGTGCCGTTCGGGTTCCCGCTCCACAGCTGGTCGCCGCCGTAGCGATGATCCCAGTCGGCCGCATGTGCCGATGGCCTGCTAGCCGCTTCCAGGTCGTCGTGGGCGAGGCTGTGGCTGATCATGCCCCCGACCCGGCTGCCGTTGGCGGCGGCTTGGAGCACCTGCTGACTCGGGTCGGTCAGGTTGCCTGCCGCGTACAGCCCCGGTACGGAGGTAGCGCCCGTGGGGTCCACCTCGATGACGTCGCCCAGCCCGGTCGGGTGCGGCACAGCCTGGAGCCCCAGCGACGCGAACGGCTCGACACGCACGCGAAACCGGGGGCCGACCGCGATCACATCAGCGTCGATCCGCTTGCCACCGGCCAGTTCGACCGCGGCGACGCGCCCGTCGGCGCCAGTGACGACACGCTCAGCACGTTCGGCGATGAGGCTCACTCCGGCGGTGCGCAATGGTTCGAGGGCCGGGTCGTCGTGGTCGACACCGTCATGGAGTACGAGCGTGAGGTCGGTCGTCAACTGACGGAACAGGGCGGCTGGATGCAGGCCCATCGGGTGGGTGACGATCTGCACGATCCGCTGGTCGCGCACCTCGTAGCCGTGGCAGAACGGACAGTGGATGACGTCACCACCCCAGTGCTCAGCAAGGCCCTCGATGTCGGGGAGCTCGTCAACCAGCCCGGTGGCGGCCAGCACCCGCCGGGCGACCAGGACGTGCCCACCGGTGAGCTCGACACGGAAGCGCCCGTCGCCCGCCCGCTGAATGTCGAGCGCGCGACCGGCGATCACCTCGCCGCCGTAGCTGCGGACCTCGTCGCGCCCGATCGCCGCCAGCTGCGACGGTGGGAGGCCTTCGTGGCCGAGGTAGCTGTGCATGTGAGCGGCCGGGGCATTGCGCGGTGTGCCGTCGTCGACGACGATCACCGACCGCCGCTGACGACCAAGCTGAAGCGCGGCAGCCAGACCTGCCGCCGAGCCCCCGATCATGGCGACGTCACAGTGCCGTTCGATGGCGCGGGGTGCGTGTTCACTCATACTGCGAACCTACGTACACAAGTCACTACTGCAAACTATCTTGCAGTATTCGCAAGCATCGAGCGGTGGGGCTCGCTGCCTACGATGTCGGGCACACCGCAGGGAGGGGCCGCGATGCCGGAAGAGTTCGAGGGCGATCTGACCGACGCCGAGTTCTGGGGTGCCGACCTGAGCAGGGCGCCGTTCCGCGACGTCAACCTCACCGGCGCCAGGGTCTCGCACGCCTGACTGGTCGACGTCGAGGTCGATGCGTTCGTGGACCGGCTCGTCGTCAACGGGGTCGACGTCACCGAGTTCGTCAACCAACACGACCCGTGGTACCCGCTGCGCACAGCGCTGCACGTCACGAGCCCCGCTGAGATGCGAGACGCGTGGGGGTTGCTGACCAAGGCGTGGGCTACCACCGTTGTGCGCGCTCAGCGACTACCTGGCAGAGCGCCGCATCAGCGGGTGGGCGGTGAGTGGTCGTTCATCGAGACGCTCCGTCACCTGCTCTTGGCGACCGACAAGTGGTTCACACTGCCCGTGCTCGGCGGGTCCTTCCACCCGTTCGGGCTCGCCGATGCCGGATCGGTCGATTTCCCGTGGCCGGGCATCGACCGCACCGCCGACCCGTCGCTCGCCGAGGTGCTCGACGCCCGCGCCGACCGGGTGGGCCACATTGCCCAGTACCTTGCCACCGTCACCGACGCCGACCTGACCCGAACGGTCGACGTGCTCGAGAACGGCCCCACACCGTGCGCGAGTGCGTCGCCACCGTGCTCGAAGAAGAGTTCTGGCACCTCCGCTACGCCACCCGCGACCTCACCAGCCTCGAAACTTCCCGCGACGCCTGAGAGGTCCTGGCGCGGGCAGGACCCTACCGGTGGTGTGAAGCCGACGGCTGGCCGGGTCAGGCGGCGGGGGTGGCGACGAGCACCGGGATGACGCGGTCGGTCTTGGCTTGATACTCGGCGTAGTTCGGGAACACGTCGATGCCGCGCTGGAACCACTCGTCGCGCTCGGCCCCGATCACCTCGCGCACGGTGTATTCGGCCGGAGCCGGACCGTCCTGGATCAGCACGGTGGGGTGGGCGACGATGTTGGCGTACCACTTTGGGTTCGTCGGTGCTCCGCCCATCGAGGCGATCAGGGCGTACTCCCCCGCGTGCTCCACCCGCATCAGGGCGATCTTGCGGACGACGCCGCTGAGGCCCTGCATCGTCACGACGATGACGGGGATGCCGGTGTCGCGCAATGTGTTGGCCTGGGTGCCGCCCGACGCCTCGTACTCGGCGACCTGTTCGCGCACCCACTCCAACGCGCTCGGAACGTACTCACCGGTGAAGCTCATGAGCGCAGGCTAATTGACGGGGGTTGGGGGTTCCTCGCCTGCCAGCACGGCCACCGCATTGCGGGCGGCCAGCACTGCCATCGCCGTGCGGGTCTCGACGGTGGCCGAGCCGACGTGCGGGGCGAGCGCCACGTTCTCCAGTTCCAACAGGCCCGGGTGCACCTTGGGTTCGTGCTCGAACACGTCCAGCCCGGCCCCGGCGATAACCCCCGTGCGCAGCGCTTCAACCAGAGCCTCCTCGTCCACCACCTTGCCGCGGGCCGTGTTGACGAGGAACGCGGTCGGCTTCATACGGGCCAGCGCGGCGGCGTCGATCAGGTGATGGGTCTCGGGCGTGTACGGACAGTTCAGCGACACCACGTCGCTCGTCGCCAGCAGCTCGTCGAGCGGCAGCAACCGGGCGCCGAGTTCGGCCTCGATCGCGGGGGCTACGGCCCGGCGATTCGAGTACGCCACTGACATCCCGAACGCCCGGGCTCGGCGGGCGATCGCCGCGCCGATGTCACCCATGCCCACCACACCGAGCTGGCGGCCCTGCAAGCCGGTGCCGAGCAGCGTCTCGAACCCCCATACGAAGGTGGCCCCCGAGCGCAGCAGGCGCTCGGCCTCACCCAACCGGCGGGTCGCCGACAGCAACAGCCCGAAGGCGATATCAGCGGTCGCATCGGTGAGTACACCCGGCGTGTTCGTGACTCGAATGCCGCGGGCGGTACACGCGGCGACATCGACGTTGTCGTAGCCGACGGCCACGTTGGCCACCACCCGCAGGCGCGGGGCTGCGTCCAGTACGGCCTGGTCGGCCGGGGCGAACACCGTCAGCAGCGCTTCGGCGTCGCCCAACTCAGCGAGCAGCCGGTCGCGGGGAATCGGGTCGGGGTGCTCCCACATCCACGTGTCGCCCGCGACCTGGAGCAGTTCGAGCGCGGGCGCGGGCACACGCCCGGTGACGACGATGCGAGCCATACGGTGTTTCTAGCGCCGATGCCGTTCAGCGAGGTGGCAACGACCGGCTCAACCACCCGGGAACATACGCTGACGAGAGCCCCAACCTGCCTCCGCCGCTAGCTGGATCGCCTGTCGGCGTTGCCCCAGGCGACGGCGTTTGCATCAGCGTTGCCTTCAGTGCAGCGTTCGTGGAACCCAGCCTGCGTGGCGCTTGAACGCAAAGCGTTACGGCTCACCGGGCGGCGACGCGGACCCGCCGTAGACGGGTCACCACCGAGGCGGCGATGTCGGCACTGAGCTGACACCACGCGGCCTCGGCGGTGGCACCCGTCGCCGAGGCGACGACGACCTCGCCGTCGTAGCGCTCGGCTTCCGCCACCCACACCGGCTCCACCCGAAGAAGTTGTCCGTCAAGCCCACGCACGTGGTTCTCGCGGTAGTCGAGCGTGGTGCGCCAACCGTTGCGTTCGAGTGCCCGCCGCTCGGCAGGTTCGAGCACCGGGCCGTGCTGACGGGCCCGGTCGACTGGGCGGCGCAGGCTGGCAGACATTGTGTGCCATTGTGAACGAGTCGTCCTGTGGATCGTCACCCCCGAAAACCTGTGAATTCCCCTGTGAGTAGCAGCCCTGCCGCTGTGTACAACCCGACCACCTAACGTGGCGCCCGTGTCCGACGTCTTCCATCTCGACCTGACCCGCGACCAGTTGCGCGGCGCCACCCTGGCGATCGTGCCTGGCGACCCGGCGCGTGTGCCCAAGCTGGCGGCCCTGCTCGACCGGCCCGAGCCGCTGGCCAGCACGCGCGAGTTCACGAGCTGGCTCGGGTACGCCGGGCCCGGTGCCGATGCGGCACCGATCGTCGTGTGCTCCACCGGTATCGGTGGCCCGTCGACGTCGATCGCCGTCGAGGAACTCGCTCAGCTCGGTGTACGCACGTTCCTCCGGGTGGGCACCACCGGGGCGATCCAGCCGCACATCGCGGTCGCCGACGTGATCGTCACCACCGGTGCCGTGCGGCTCGACGGGGCCAGCGCCCACTTCGCACCGTTGGCGTATCCGGCCGTCGCCGACTTCGAATGCACGCGGGCGCTGGTCGAGGCCGCCCGGGCTACCGGCCGTACCGCCCACGTCGGCATCACTGCCTCGTCCGACACGTTCTACCCCGGCCAGGAGCGCTACGACACCGTGTCGGGGTTCGTGCCCGCCCGTCTACGCGGCTCGATGGCCGAGTGGCAGGCGTTGCACGTGCTCAACTTCGAGATGGAGTCGGCCACCCTGTTCACGATGTGCGCAGCCAACGGCTGGCGGGCCGGCATGGTGGCGGGCGTACTGGTGAACCGCACCGAGCAGGAGATCCCCGACCCCAGCGTCCACGACGCAGTGGTCGCCGCCGGCGTCGACGTCGTCATCGAAGCCGCGCGACGGCTGGTGTAGGGCTGGTGGGCGCCTGGGGTGGTCTCGATACGCCGGGCAGAGCCCGGCACTCGACCACTGGAGGGGTGTGTCAGTTGGGGGTGGTGGTGGGGACGACGCTGGTGGTGGGGAGCTCGAAGTCGGTCTCGTCGATGGTGACGGTGCCGTCTTGGTTGCGGGGGAACTCCACCCACGTGTTACCTGCCAGCAGGCCGAGCGGGTTGAGGTCCTCGACGTTGTCGTAGAACCCGTAGCCGTCTTCGGGGGCGAACCGCAGCCACACGCCCATGCGGACGGTACCCCCGGAGAAGATCAGCACCGGGTTCGAGCCGTAGGCCTGCATGTCGGGGTTCCCGTCGAAGCGGTTCACGCCGTAGTCCATCAGCATCACGACGACGTTGTCGGCAGCGACCTGGCCGGCCTCTTCGGTGCCGTGCTCGATGCCGTCCTGCCACCGCAAGTACTTCCCGGTGGCCTCGTCGTACTCCCACAGCACGTCGATCGTGTCGAGCCGGACTTCGATCACCTGAGCTTCGTCGCCGTCGGGCTGCTCGCCCGGCGCCAGGTAGGGGAACACCGCCACCGGCTGCTCGTAGTCGTCCGGGCTGGCCGACCACAACAGGTCGGTGTTCGAGAACAGGTTGTTCGGGGCCGTGCGGCCCGACCGGCGGAAGAACAGGTCGCCCGAACCGCGCACGTTGTTGAGGTTGACCAGGTCGCCGGCGTCGGCTGCGTCTTCGAAGGCCCGGGTCACCGCCGGGTTGCCGCCGCTCCACGCCATCAACGGGCGGTTCAGCATCGTCAACAGCGGAATGTCCTGGGCCCGGCCGGAACGGATCGGGCCGACCGGGTTCTCGCCCGTGCCGTCGGAGTGGTACACCGCGATCAGCCGGGTCGCCCCGTCGTTGATGATCGTCTCGAACACGATGTCGGCACGGTTCAGGCCCGCCTGCGGGCGCGCCCCACGGCCGTAGGTGGGCACCTTCACGACCAGCGCCGGGCGCTCGGGAATCTCCGACGCGTCCTCGATCGGCTCGCCCGTGAGCGGCATCCGCAGCACGTCGGGAGCGCTGGTGGGCGGCGCCGACACCTGGCTGGTGGGCACCGTGGTGGTCGTCGTCGTGGCTGCCGCGGTGGTCGGCGCGGCGCTGGTTTCCGGTGCGCCGGTGGTGGTGGGCGCGGTGTCGTCACCGCCCGAGCAGGCAGCCAGCGTGAGGCTGGCAACGGCGGCGCTGGCGACGACGATTCGCAATGGGGACTTAGCGGAGTGCTTCACAGTTCTCTCAGTAGGGCGATCCGCTCCTCGAGCGGTGGATGGGTGTCGAACATGCTGTGGGTGCGACGCATCTTGCCGGTGTCACCCACGCCGCTCATCGGTTGTTCGATCCACAAGTGTGCCGTAGCGGTGGACGCGGAATGCGTCACCGTCGTGTCGGCCTGAAGTTTCTCGAGCGCCGAGATCAGGCCCGGTGGATAACGCGTCATCTGGCAGGCGCTGACGTCGGCCAGCGTCTCGCGCTGACGCGAAATGGTGGCCTGCATCACCCGCGCCACCAGCGGGGCCAGCGCGATCAGCACGAACCCCACGATCGCCAGTGGGTTGTTGCCACCGTTGTTGTGGTCGCCGCTGCGACGCACGCGGCCACCGTTCCACCACATCGTGCGGATCGCGATGTCGGACAGCAGGGCCACCGCGCCCACCAGCGTGACGGCCAGGGTCGACACCAAGATGTCGTAGTTGCGGATGTGGCTGAGCTCGTGGGCGACCACACCTTCGAGCTCGACCCGGTTCATCTGGTCGAGCAGGCCGGTGGTGACCGCGATCGCCGCGTGCCGCGGGTTGCGCCCGGTGGCGAACGCGTTCGGGGCCGGGTCGTCGATCACGTACACGCCCGGCTTGGGCAACCCGCTGGCGATGCACAAGCCTTCGACCAGGTTGTGCAGGCGGGCGTACTGGGCCGGGTCGGCCGGGCGGGCGCGGCTGACGGCGAGGGCGATCTTGTCGGACTTCCAGTACGAGGCGAACGCCAGTGCCGCGGCGATGACCAGGGCGATGACGGTGGCGATCAGCCCGCCGCCGATCAGGAACCCGAACCCGGCCCCGACCAGGCCGAGCACAACGACGAACCCGGCGACGAGCAGCATGCTGCGGCGCTTGTTGGAGCGGATCAGTTCAAACATGGTGGGGTGGGTGGCGCGGCTGCCGGGGGGCGGCAGGGCGAGCCGGGCAATTCAACCGTCAGAATTGGACGGTCGGCGCGATTCGTGCAGCTTCGTCGGCCTCGAAGTATTCGCGCTTGTCGAACTTGAGCATCCGGGCGAAGAACACCGTCGGGAACTGCTCGAGCTTCTGGTTGTACGACAGCACCGAGTCGTTGTAGAACTGCCGGGCGTAGGCCACCCGGCCCTCGGTGGCCGAAAGCTCTTCCTGGAGCGCCAGGAAGTTCTGGTTGGCCTTCAGGTCGGGGTACGCCTCGCCGAGTGCGAACAGCTGGCGCAGGGTGCCGGTGAGTGCGCCGTCGGCCTGGGCCTGGGCACCCGGGGTGCTGGGCGCCGCGGCGGCGGCGTTGCGGGCGGTGATGACTGCGTCGAGCGTCTCTTTTTCGTGGGCTGCGTAGCCCTTGACCGTCTCGACCAGGTTCGGGATCAGGTCGAGCCGGCGCTTCAGCTGCACGTCGATCTGGGCCCAGCCGTTCTCGATCTGGTTGCGACGCCGGATCAGGCCGTTGTACATGGCGATCAGCCAGATCACGATGATCAGCACGACCGCCAGCACGATCAGCAGGGGAATCATGGCTGCCAGGCTACTCGGCCAGCCGGGCGTAGATCGCGGCATATCGCTCGGCGAGTGCACCCATCGAGAACTCGTCAGCCCGAGCCTCACCGGCGGCGACCAGGCGCGACGCCAACGCCTGATCGGTGAGCACCCGGTCGAGCGCGGCCGCCAAAGCGACCGGGTCTGCGGGTTCGACCAGCAGCGCGTCGACGCCGTCGGTGGCCACGTTGCGGTAGCCGTCGAGCGCGCTCGCCACCACCGGCGTACCGGCCGCCATCGCTTCGATCAGCACCACGCCGAACGACTCGCCGTGCAACGACGGGGCGCAGGACACCGACGCCGACCGCAACCGGGCGAGCTTGTCGGCCTCACTGATCCGGCCCAGCCACTTCACGCGGCGGTCGCCGGCCACCTCGGCGCGCAGCCGTTCGGTGTCGGGCCCGTCGCCCGCGACCCAGATCGTCACGTCGCTCTGTACGTGGCGCAGCGCCTCGAGCAGCACGCGCAACCCTTTGCGTTCCTCGTGGCGGCCGACGAACAGGATCGCCGGGCGCCCAGGGGTAGCTGCCTGGCGCGGGACGGCACGGATGCGGTCGATCTCGACGCCGTTGAACAGCACCTCGTAGCGACCTTGCGTCCCGCGGCCGTCGCGGACGAGGTAGCGGGCGACCAGTTCGAGTGCATCCTTCGACACGACAACCTTGTGGTCGAGCCGCTCGGCGATCCGGGCGAAGATCGCCCCGCCGAGGCGATAGACCGTCGAGCGCCCGGCGGCGTGGAACGTGCCCACCGTCGGCGCCAAGTGCATCGTCGTGGTGGTGATCGCCACGCCAGGGGCGAGTGGCTCGTGGACGTGGATCACGTCGAACTGCTCGTCGCGCAAGGCCCGCATCGTGCGCAGCGTCGCCGAGGGGTCGGGGGCCAGCGGAGCAATCGACCCGTTGGCGCTGGTGGGCAGGCTGTCGCCGAGCGGGGTGACGAACGCCTCGGGTGGCGGGCCGTCGCACGGCCCGAGCACGCGCACCTCGTGGCCCCGCTTGCGCAGTTCGCGAGCCAGCCCCAGCACCTGGCCCTGCACCCCCCCGGGAATCGACAGGCTGTATGGGCACACCATGCCGATCCGCATGGCGGTCACGCTAGGTGGTTTCGACAGGCTCAACCACCTGGTGGTTGAGCCTGTCGAAACCCCCAAGAGGAGACAGCACTACGCGGGGCGGGGGGTGCCGGTCTGTCGGTTCGGGCCGAAGCGGGTGGCGATCTCGTCGGCTTCGAGCGGGTGGCTGAGCAGGTAGCCCTGGCCCAGGTCGCAGCCCCAGTGGCGCAGCTGGTGCAACTGGCCGGTGGTCTCGACACCCTCGGCCACGGTCAGCACGTCGAGCGACTCGGCCATCTGGAGGATCACCCGGGTCAACGACGGCCCCGAGCCTCCGGAAGCAGCGATCGCCTGCGAGTCGATCTTGATGAAGTCGACCGGATACCGCTGGACGTAGTTCAGCGACGCCGTACCGGAACCGAAGTCGTCGACCGCGAACCGCACCCCGAACTTGCTCAACCGCTCGAACGTGTCGCGCATGCGTTGGCTCTCCTCGGCCAGCACGGCCTCGGTCACCTCCAGCACCACCAACCGCGGGTCGACCCGGTACTGCTCGACCATGCCGATCAGGGTGTCGACGAACTCGGGCTGGCGCAACTGCACCGGCGACACGTTGAAGCTCACGTACAGGCGATGGGTCGACCGCCACCCGGTCGCGTGCACCAGGCCCTGTTCGAGGATCCAGTACCCCATCGGCACGATCACACCGGTGCGCTCGGCGATCGGGATGAACTCGCCGGCCGGAATCTCGCCGAACTCGGGGTGATGCCAGCGCACCAGCGCCTCGGCACCGGTCACCTGGCCCGAACGCAGGTCGACGTACGGCATGTAGACCAACCGCAACTCGCCGTTGTCGAGCGCCGCCCCGAGCTGGCCGCGGTAGGCCAGCAGCTTGCTGGCCACCAGGCGCATCGCCGGGTCGAAGATGCGGATCTGGCCCTTGCCGGCGCGCTTGGCCTCGTACATCGCCACGTCGGCGTCACGCAGCAGGCTCGACGTGCTCATACCGGGGGCGGCCACGGCGACGCCCACGCTGGCCAGCACGGCGACTTCGTGGTCGCCCACGCGCACCGGGTCGGCAAGTTCGGCCAACAACGCCTCGGCAACGTTGATCGCCCGGTCGATGCCACCGCGGTCTTCGAGCAGTAGCGCGAACTCGTCGCCGCCCAGGCGGGCGGCGGTGTCGCCGGTGCCGGCGGCGCGGCGGATCCGCCCAGCCACCGCTTGCAGCACGAGGTCGCCCGAGGCGTGCCCGAGGCTGTCGTTGACGCTCTTGAAGTCGTCGAGATCGACGAACAACACCACGACCGGGTCGGCCTCGGAACGGGTCACCCGCAGGGCGTGGTCCATCCGGTCGAGGAACAGCGCCCGGTTCGCCAACCCGGTCAGCTCGTCGTGGAACGCCCGGTGGCTCAACTGGCGTTCCAGGTTGCGCTGGTCGGTGACGTCACGCAGGGTCGTGATGATGCCGCGCACGGCCTCGTTGCCGAGCAGGTTGGCGACCACCGCGGTGACCCGCCGGCTGTGCCCGTTGGTGTGGATCGCGTCCGACTCGAACTCGAACTTGGTGCCGCTCTCGGCCGCCACCAGCTGCTCGAAGTCGGGTTGGCGCAGCAGCCGCTCGGTCTCGCTGAGCAGCGTCAGCACATGGTGACCGACCACGTCGGCCGGCTCGCGCCCGAGCGTGGCCGTGAGGCCCGGGCTGGCGTAGTTGATCGTGCCGAACTGATCCGAGAGCAACACCACATCCGTGGAGTGCTCGACCATCGCCCCCAGCCGTTCGGCACCGCGCGAATCGACGTAGTCGAGGATCTCGGCTGCCAGCCGGCGGCTCTCCACGACGGCCAGCAGCACCACCAGCCCGGCCGCGGTACACACCGCGATCCGCGACCCGAGCGAGTCGATCGCCAGCGCGGCGGCCATCACCAACACGGCCAGCGCCCCGACCGACACCACCAGCAACGCGACCAGCTGCGACCAGCTCGCCGGGCGTTTGGCGGCAGGCATGTGCATGACGACGCGCATCTGGGGGGTCGCCATCACCACCGCCACGACGAGCGGGCCGAGCATCCACAGCGCGGCCACCCAACCGCCGGGCGTCAGCCCCTCGGTTGCCCACACGGCTCCGAACACGAGGTCGCCGCCGGCGACCACGAGCGCGCCCGCGGTGGCCGCCAGCCGGATCTGGTGGTTGTGCGGGTACGGGGTCAGGCGCACCCAGACGAGCACGGCGATCAGCACCGTGAGAACCGGGCTGACGGCCACCCACACCCCGCGCGGCAGCGCCAGCCCCTCACCGTCGACGTAGGGGCCGGTGAACGCCAGCCAGACCAGGGCCGTCGCCACCGCTGCGTAGATGATCGGCTCGGCCCCGCCGAGCGCGCTCTCGTCGCGGCGTTGCGTCGGCCGGGTGCCGAGAATGCCGAGCGCCAACGCCGGGTAGGCGAGCACGATCGTGGCGTGGTACGCGCCCGGGAACACGGGTCCGGTGTCGCCGTACCACTCCTCGGCTGCCGCCAGGCGAGCCACCGCGTACATGCCCATACCACACGCCACCACCACCCAGGCTCCTGGGCGGGTCGGCCGGGTGGCGGCCACCGACACGAGCGTCACCAGGGCAGCCAGGGCCGGCACGCCGGCCGCGAACAGCTCGGTCGAGCGGCTCGGGGCAACGGTCAGATAGGCGACGACGAGCGCGAGCCCGACCACGCTCACCGCGAGCGTCGTAAACGGAATCCGCCTCATCGTTTCGTTATCGGTCGCCGGTCGGTCATCGTTGAGCCACCGTCACAGAGATTTCGGGGGTCACCGGGTGGTCGCTCCGCCGTAGCCGGGGTCGGAGGGCCAGTTCGGTTGCAGCAGGTGCCACTGTGTCGGCTCGCGGCGGATCAGCCCTTCGAGTTCGTACGCCAACGCCTGGGTGACCCGGGCGACGTCGGCTCGCAGTCCGTCGCCCGAGCGGGTGGTGTCGAGTGGCGGCCGGACCAGGCCCTGGTGGCCGCCGCCCGGCAGGGACACGGTGGGGTCGGTGAAGTACACCGCGGTCGGCAGGATCGGGGCGCCGGTACGCAACGCCAGCGTCGCCGGCCCGGCGGGCAGCGTCGTGCGTTCACCGAAGAATTCGACGCTGACCCCGTTGCGTTGGATGTCGCGATCGCACAGCAGGCACACCACCTCGTTACGGCGCAGTGCCCCGAGCACCTCGGTGCCCACGTCGGGGCCGAGCCCGACGACGTTCATGCCCAGCCGCCGGCGCAGCCCGGCGAACCAGTCGAACAGTTCGGGCGGGTCGAGCCGCTCGACCACCACGGTGAGGCGCAGCCCGTTGTCGACCAGCCAGCGCCCCGCCCACTCCCACCCACCGAGGTGCGGCAGCGCCAGGATCACGCCATTGCCGGCTGCCAGCCCGTCGGTGAGGTGGGAGTACCCGTCGACGCGCATGCCCCGGTCGACGACTCGCTTCGACAGGTGCGGCAACCGGAAGCTCTCCAGCCAGTAGCGCGCGTACGAGTCGAACGCCCCCTGGGCCGCCCGGCGCAGGCGTAGGCCCGTCAGGGTCGGGTCGACACGGCGGAGGTGCCGCATCAGCATCTCGCGCTTGGGGCGATCGAGCGAGCCGGCCCCCAGACCCAGCATGGGTGCGACCATCGGGGTTGCCAACGACGGCACCGTGCGGGCCGCCAACGCAGCCAGCCGGAACCCGCCGACCGTCACGTTCGGATGCATGCCTCCCCTTTCTCCCGCTCAGCCCGCCGCCGTCACCCGCCGTGTCCGCTCAGCCGTCCTGGCGGCGGCCGGCTCGTTCTCGCAGCGGCACACGGGTGCTCCGCCGAGCAGTGCGGACGGCCCGGCGGCCGTCGCGGGTGGCCAGGCGGGTCTGCCGGCGCGTGTCGCGGCGTTCGCGGCGCAGGTCGATCCGCGCTTGGGTCACCGGGGCCACCGCGGCCTGCTTCCACACCTTGACGAAGCGCTGCACCGCGGTGACGGTGATGAGGGCGAGCATGCCCCACATGATCCACACCAGGGCGCCATCGAGCCACGGTTCGAGGAACAGCCCGACGCACAGCACCACGATCCGTTCGGCGCGCTCCATCAACCCGCCCTTGGCGTCGAGCCCGAGCGATTCGGCTTTGGCCCGCTGGTACGAGATCACGGCCGACACGGCCGACACGGCGAACGGCAGCACCGCCAGACGCGGGTCGCCGTTCCCGTCACCGCGGCCGTCGGCAAAGTAGAACGCGATGCCGCCCAACAGCAGCGCGTCGGTGATCCGGTCGACGGTCGAGTCGAAGAAGGCCCCGCGCTGGCTCGACGAGTTCGACGCCTTGGCGAGCGCACCGTCGAGTAGGTCGGGTAGCGCCGCCAGGATCACCAACACCAGCCCCCAGTGCAGGTGACCCGCGCCGACCACTACCGCCGATCCGGCGCCCACCATCAGGCCGACGATGGTGAGGTGATCGGGGGTCAGCTTGGTGGCCCGCAGGGCCCTGCCGATCGGTCGCACGGCGGCGTCGACGGGGGCACGGAACTTGCCGTCGAACACTGCTACTCCCCTGGCGCGCTGTCGGCTGCCGCGGCGTCGAGCGGCTGCACGAGGTGTTCGATCACGTGGCCGTCGACCGCGTCGACCAGTACCAGTGCCCGTTGCGTCGGGGGTTCGTCGGCCGAGTAGGCGAGCACGCGCCAGGTGGGGCGGCTGCGCACACCGTGCCATACCTGCTGGGCCGAGGCGTGCCCGACGGGGAACCCGGCGGCCTGGTGGGCGGCCACCAGCGCCTGCTTCTCGTCGACGCGCATCCGCCACCCCGACGTGATGCTGAACACGCCGACCGCGCCGAGCACCAGTGCCGCCCACGCCCAGCCGTCGTTCACCACCGGCCGGTCATCGGCGAGCAGCCACACCACCAGGCACACGGCGGCGATCGTCAGGTAGATGATGCCGGGGATGCGCCGGCGCGAGTTGTCGGGAAACTCGTACGCGCCGGCAAACGCGGCAGCATCGGCGTCGAGGTCGGCGGGAAGCGCGTCGCGGTGGTCACCAGCCGCGGCGCTGGCCGAATCGGGAGAATTCATGGTCGGGTCAGTCTAGTGGGGGCCACGCCGCACGAATCTTGCGGGCCGTGACCGGCAGCGCCTCGGGCAGCGTGGTGGCACCGGCCACGGTGGCCATGAAGTTCGAGTCGCCGGGCCAGCGCGGCACCACGTGCACGTGGAGGTGTTCGGGCACCGAGCCGCCCGCCGCCCGGCCGAGGTTGACGCCGACGTTGACGCCGAGTGGATGGATCGCGGCACGCACCGCCCGGACCGCGTCGGTGACGGTGGCCCACAGCTCGGCGGTGGTGGCCGGATCGAGGTCGGTGAGGTCGGGCACTTCGGCGTAGGGCAGCACCAGCAGGTGCCCCACCGCGTAGGGGTAGGCGTTCATGACCGCGAACGCCAGCTCACCGCGGTGCACGATGTTGGTCTCCTCGTCGGGTAGGCCCGATTCGAGCAGGCGTGTGAACACCGAGCCAGGGGTGCCGTCGTCGGGTCGGCGGCCCTCACCCCCGACGATGTAGCGCGCCCGCCACCCGCTCCACAGATGTTCGAGCGCCGTCACGCCGTCAGCGCGGCGTGGGTGCTGTGGGCGACTTCGCCGACCAGGCGGGCGACGAACTCGTCGAGCGCGACGCCACGCTCGACCTGCTGGTCGGCTCCTCGGGCGTTGACGCCCACGGTGCGGGCGGCCACGTCGTCGTCGCCGACCACGAGCACGTATGGGATCTTGTCGAGTTTGGCCGCGCGGATGCGCTTGCCGAGCGCATCGTCGGCGCCGACCGTGTCGACCCGTGCCCCGGCCGCGGTCAACGCGGCCACCACGTCGGCGGCGTAGGCCTCGTGCGCGGTGGCCACGGGAAGCACACGAACCTGAAGCGGCGCCAGCCAGGTCGGGAACGCTCCGGCGTAGTGCTCGAGCAGCACGCCGAAGAAGCGTTCGATCGAGCCCAGGAGTGCCCGGTGGATCATGATCGGGCGGTGCCGGGCGTTGTCGGCGCCCACGTACTCGAGGTCGAACCGCTCGGGGTTGTTGAAGTCGCACTGGATCGTCGACAGTTGCCACGACCGGCCGATCGCGTCGCGCACGTCGACGTCGATCTTGGGGCCGTAGAACGCAGCGTCGCCCTCCTTCAGCCCATACTCGAACCCGCGCGCGTCGAGCACGTCGCGCAGCGCGGCAGTGGCCTTTTCCCAGATCTCGTCCGAACCCACGTACTTCTCCGGGTCTTTCGTCGACAGGTTGAACTGGAAGTCGGTGAACCCGAACGAGCGCAACACCGACAGCACGAAATCGAGCAGCGACCCGACTTCGCCGGCCAGCTGTTCTTCCGTGCAGTAGATGTGGCTGTCGTCCTGCGTGAAGCCACGGATACGCATCAGCCCATGCAGCGTGCCCGCCCGCTCGTATCGGTACACGGTGCCCAACTCGAACAGGCGCAACGGCAACTCGCGGTAGCTGCGCTGCCGCGACCTGTAGATCAGGCAGTGCATCGGGCAGTTCATCGGCTTCATGTAGTACGTGCCGTTGTCCATCTCCATCGGTGGGTACATGCCGTCGGCGTAGTAGTCGAGGTGCCCGGAGATCTCGTACAGCGTGCCCTTGGTGAGGTGCGGCGTGTACACGAACTCGTAGCCGCCCGACTGGTGGCGGGTTCGGCTGTAGTCCTCCATCAGCTTGCGGACGATCGCACCCTTCGGGTGCCACACAGCCAGGCCGCCGCCCAGCTCGGACGGGAACGACAGCAGGTCGAGCTCGGTGGCCAGCTTGCGGTGGTCGCGCTTGGCGGCCTCTTCGAGCATGTGCAGGTGCGCGTCGAGCGCGGCCTTGCTCTCCCACGCCGTGCCGTACACGCGCTGGAGCATCGGGCCCTTCTCGTTGCCGCGCCAGTACGCGCCCGACACCCGCTGAAGCTTGAAATGCCCCAGCCGGCCGGTGGACGGCACGTGCGGGCCCACGCACATGTCGACGAACTCGTCGGTGTTGCGGTACGCCGACACCGTGTCGCCCGAGATCTCGGTCTTGTCCGTAACGTCGGCGCCACCGTCGTCGACAGTGCCCGTCACCCGATCGATGATCTCGACCTTGTAGGGCTGGTCGGCGAACAATTCTCTCGCCGCGTCGGGCGACATCTCCGAGCGGACGAACGGCTGGTCGGCGGCCACGATCGCACGCATCTCGTCTTCGATCGCGGCCAGGTCGTCCTCGGTGAACGTCTTGTCGCCGGGCAGATCGAAGTCGTAGTAGAAGCCGTTCTCGATTGCCGGGCCGATCGTGTACCTGGCCCCCGGGAACAGCCGGGTGACGGCCTGGGCCAGCACGTGCGCGGTCGAGTGACGCAGCACGTGACGCCCGGCGTCGGTGTTGTCGGTGATGATCGCCACGGTGGCGCCGTCGGGGATCGGGCGGGTCAGGTCGAACTCGGCCCCGTCGACGGTGGCGGCGACGGCTGCCTTGGCGAGCCGCGACCCGATCGAGGCGGCGAGGTCGAGCGCAGTGCTCCCCTCGGGCAGCTCGCGCTCGGATCCGTCAGGAAGGTGGAGCGTGATGTTCGACATACCGGGCCCAGGTTACGGGACCGCAACCATTGGACCCTCGGTGGTTGGCTGCATCCTCGGTGGTTGAGGGTCCGGGGCCGTCTGGGGAGACAACGCCATCGGTGACTGGGTTTGAGCAAGGGTCTGGGGCCGTCTGGGGGATGATGCGATCGGTGACTAGCGCAAGCGACACACGTCCCCGATCGCATCATCCCCCAGCCGTGTCGGTCGGTCGACGGTGTCCCCAATCGTGTTGGTCATCGCTGTGAACTTCCGAAAAGCACGGGGGAGGATTCCGCCGGTGACGTTTGTCGCTTGCGCTAGTCGCCGGCGGAATCCTCCCCCGGGCACGTCAGCCAGGCACCTCAGCCGGGCGACGTCAGCCTGCAGCGACCAGCTCCTGCTCCTGCTCCTGCGTCACATGGGCGACGACGGCTTCACGGTCGGGCTCGACCGCCTCGGTCGGGGCTTCGCCTGCGTAGTGGTCGACGTAGGGCTGGCTCGTGATCGCCCTGATCTCGAACATGACCTCGTCGATCATCGACCGCCATGCCTGATGTTCCGGGCCGCGGCCGGCGTACCGCTCGGGCCGTACCGGCCGGCCGATGGTGATCGAGCATTCGGTGCGCGGCTTGGGGAACTTGGCCCCCACCGGCTGGACCGTGTCGGTGCCGACGATGCCGACCGGGTAGATCGGCGCGCCCGTGGCGAACGCCAGGCGGGCAGGGCCGGTGCGACCCTTGTAGAGCCGGCCGTCGCGACTGCGGGTGCCCTCCGGGTAGATCGCGAACAGCTCGCCGCGGGCGAGCACGCGCTGGGCCGTGTCGAGCGCCGACTGGCTGGCGCTGCCGCCGGAGCGGTCGATCGGGATCATGCCGAGCGCCGGGAAGACGTGCTTGGTCTTCCACGAGTCCATGTACTCGGCCTTGCCGACGAAGCTGACGTTCCGGGGCAGGGCGAAGCCGAGGAAGATCGAGTCGATGAAGCTGATGTGGTTCGGGCACAGGATGGCCGGGCCGTCGTCGGGCAGGCGCTCGAAGCCGGACGTGCGGATCGTCCACAGCCGCTTGGCCATCGGCCAGACGACGCGCCGGGTGCGGGCCTGCAGCCGGTTCTCGCCTTGCACCGCGGTCATGCCCCGCACATTACGACGCGGCGACGATCGTTGTGCGAGATGAAGGTTGAAAGTGTGTGAACAACGCGCCCGTGACAGTTGTCACACGTGCTGCTACAGCGTGACGCCGAGGAGGGCTGCCGCGGCGGAGGTGCGCTCGCCGCGGGCGGCGGCGGCGTCGATCGCGGCGACCGCGCCGGGGGTGTCGAGGTCGTCGTCGAGCAGAGTCCGGACCTGGTCGAGTAGGTCGCTCGGTGTGCCGTCGGCCGAGGCCCGCCACGCCCGCAGGCGCTCGGTGTTGCGCACCGGTAAGCCGTCGTCCCACTCCCACTCGGTGCGGTAGTGGTGCTCGATCAGCAGCAGGCGGATCGCCATCGGGTCGAACTCGGTGCGCAGCTTGTCGACGAACACCAAGTTGCCGAGGCTCTTCGACATCTTCGCCCCGTCCATACTGATCAGGGCGGTATGCATCCAGTGCTTCACGAACGGCACCCCGGTGACGGCCTCGCTCTGGGCCCGCTCGCACTCGTGGTGCGGGAAGATCAGGTCGGCGCCGCCGCCGTGCAGGTCGATCGTCTCGCCCAGTTCGCGCAGCGCCATCGCCGAGCACTCGATGTGCCAGCCCGGCCGGCCGGGACCCCACAGCGTGTCCCACGCCGGCTCGTCGGGTTCCGACGGGTGCCACAGCACGAAGTCGAGCGGGTGCCGCTTGTGCGGGTCGTCGAGCTTGCCGCCACGCTGGGCCGCGAGGTCGAACATCTCGGCCTCGGTGTAGTGGCTGAGCGCCCCGAACGACTCGAACTTCGACACGTCGAAGTACACCGAACCGCCCGCGGTGTAGGCGTAGCCACGTTCGAGCACCATCCCGATGAACCCACGGATGTCGGGGATCGACGACGACGCACGCGGTGAGGCGGCGACCGGCAGCGCGTTCAGCGCTTGCATGTCGCGCTCGAAGCGGGCCTCCTCCCCCGCCGCCAGGTCGAGGTAGTGCACACCGAGTTCGCGGGCCTTGGCGAACAGCGGATCGTCGACGTCGGTGACGTTGCGCACGCACGTGACCGTATGACCCTTGTCGATCAGGTGCCGCTGGAGCACGTCGTAGGCGATGAACGTCGCCGCGTGCCCCAGGTGGGTGGCGTCGTAGGGCGTGATGCCGCACGTGTACATGCGCACGTGCGGGCCGGGTTCGAACGCGACAACCTCGCGTCGGAACGTGTCGTAGAGCGCGAACGTCATTCCGCGGGCGTCTCAGCGGGCGCGGCCGGGGCGGTGGCCTCGGTAGCTGGCGGCGCGGTGGCTGGCGGCGCGGCCGGGCGGCGCGGGTCGCGGGTGATGCCGGTGAGCTTGGGCGCGACCCGGGTCTTGTAGCGGATGTTGAGCTGAAGCAGCACGGCGGTGAAGGCCTCGATCGCAGTGGCGTTCGACAGCTCGCCGGCGTCGAGCGGGCGGCACCCGGGAATCTTGGCGACGATTTCGCTGACCGTCTCGACGGCCCGCGAGTCGTCGCCGCAGATCAGCACGTCGGAGTCGATCGGGTGCCCGATCGCTCCCAACTCGGCGGCCGGCAGGTGATGGAACGCGGCCACCACCCGGCTCTCGGGCACGGCCGCCTGCACGTGGGCGGCGACGCTGCCGCGCGGCGGCACCAACGGCTGGAACTCTTTGCCGACCTTGACGAGCGCGTTGGCCATGCTGACGACGATCTTGCCGCGCAGGTACGGGGCGTTGGCCTGGGCCATCGTGGCCGCCGAATCCCACGGGGTGGCGATCACGACCAGCTCGCAGTCGGCCGCGGCCTGGTTGTCGCCGTACGACAGGTTCTCGTCGATCTCGGGGTAGCGCCCCACGATCTCGTCGCGGCTCTCCATCGCCCGGTATTTCGACCGTGACCCGATCACCGCCTCGTACCCCACGCTCGCCAGCCGGGCCGCGAGCGCGCTACCAGCCGGACCCGAACCACCGATCACCCCGATGCGCATGTGCCGGAGGTTAGCGGCGGGTGGTTTCGACAGGCTCAACCGCTTGGACCCGTCCCGACTACGGTCACCCCGTATGGGAATCCTCGAGGGGAAGAAACTCGTGATCACCGGCGTGCTGACCGACGCCTCGTTGGCGTTCGCGGTCGCTCAGACCGCGCTCGCCGAAGGGGCCGAGATCGTGCTCACCGGCGCCGGCCGAGCGCTCAGCCTCACCCAGCGCACGGCACGCAAGCTGGGCACCAACCCCGGCGGTACGCCGATTCCCGTGTTCGAATTCGACGTCACCGTGGCCGAACACGTCGACGCCGTCCGCAGCCAGGTTGGCGAGGCGCTCGGCGGGCGCGTCGACGGGGTGCTCCACGCGATCGGGTTCGCACCCCAGTCGTGCCTCGGCGACGACTTCATGGCCGCCCCGTGGGACGACGTGTCGGTGGCGATGCACATCTCCACATATTCCTTGAAGACGCTCGCCGAGGCCTTCGTGCCGCTGATGGGCGAGGGCGGCTCGATCGTCGGGCTCGACTTCGACAACTCGCAGGCGTTCCCCGCCTACAACTGGATGGGTGTCGCCAAGATGGCGTTGCAGGGCTTGTCGCGATATCTCGCCAAGGAACTCGGGCCGCAGCAGATCCGCTGCAACCTGGTCGCTGCCGGCCCGGTCAAGACGATGGCCGCCAAGTCGATCCCCGGTTTCGCCCTGTTCGAGGACATCTGGGACGGGCGCGCCCCGCTCGGCTGGGATGTCCACGACCCCGAACCGGTCGCCCGCGCCTGCGTCGCCCTGCTGAGCGACTGGTTCCCCAAGACCACCGGCGAGATCGTCCACGTCGACGGAGGCTTCCACGCGGTCGGCGTCTGACGGTGGTAACGACAGGCTCGACCACCGGTGATTGAGCCTGTCGAAATCACGACCCGTAGCCTGACTGGGTGAACCGGCTCGCTGCGGAGACCTCCCCGTACCTACGGCAACACGCCGACAACCCGGTCGACTGGTACCCGTGGGGACCTGAAGCGTTCGACGAGGCCCGCCGGCGCGACGTGCCGGTGCTGCTCAGCGTCGGCTACTCGGCCTGCCACTGGTGCCACGTGATGGCCCACGAGTCGTTCGAGGACGCCGAAGCGGCCGCCGACCTGAACGCCCGGTTCGTCGCCGTCAAGGTCGACCGCGAAGAACGCCCCGACGTCGACGCGCTCTACATGGAGGCCGTGCAGGCGATGACCGGGCGCGGCGGGTGGCCGATGACCGTCGCGCTCGATCACGATGGGCGCCCGTTCTGGGGTGGCACGTACTTCCCCAAGGCGCAGTTCCAGCAGGTCCTGGCGGCGCTCGACGACGTGTGGCAGAACCGCCGCGGCGAGCTCGACGCCAACGCCACCAAGCTGGTGGCCGCGCTCAGCACCAGCGCCGAGCTGAAGCCCGCCGCCGACATCCCGGCGCTCGACACGGTCAACACCGTGCTGGGTGCCGTGTCGCGGGCATTCGACCGTGAGTGGGGCGGGTTCGGTCAGGCACCCAAGTTCCCCAGCACCCAGCACCTCGAACTGATCCTGCGGGCCTACGCCAGTTCGGGCGGGCAAGCCGGCGACGGCGACGGCGCCAAGCAGGTGCTCACCACCACGCTCGACGCGATGGCCGCGGGCGGCATCTACGACCACCTCGGCGGCGGGTTCGCCCGCTACTCGGTCGACCGTGAGTGGCTCGTGCCGCACTTCGAGAAGATGCTCTACGACCAGGCCGCGCTGGTCGGCATCTACCGCCAGGCCTACTCGGTGCTCGGTGTACCGGCGTACCGGCAGGTCGTCGAGGAGACGATCGGCTACGTGCTGCGCGACCTCACCCATCCCGACGGCGGCTTCTACTCCGCCGAAGACGCCGATTCACCGCTCACCGCCGACACGGGCGAGTCCCACCAGCCGGGCGTCGAGGGACGCTTCTACACGTGGACACCTGCCGAGGTGCGCGCCGCGTTCGCCGGGTTGGCGATGCCCGACCGGTCGCCGATCGACCTCGACGCGATCCTCGAATGGTACGACGTCACCGACGCCGGCAACTTCGACGAGCCGGCGCACGGCGTGCCGGGGGCGGGCGGCCGGCGCTCGGTGTTGAACCGCCGCCACCATCGCGGCGAGCTGGCCCGGCCCTCGGCAATCGAAGCTGCCCGGCGGCGCCTGCTCGACGTGCGGTCGAAGCGCCCGCGCCCCGGCCTCGACGACAAGGTGCTCACCGAATGGAACGCGCTGTTCCTGCTGTCTCTCGCCGACGCGGCGGCGACGTTCCAGCGCGACGACTGGAAGCAGGCGGCGGTACGCAACGGCGAGTTCCTGCTGGCCGAACTGCGCGGCCCCGACGGGCGCTGGTTCCGGGCCTGGCATGCCGACGGCGAGCCGCGGGCTCGCCACACGGCGCTCGCCGCCGACCACGCCGCGCTCGTGCTGGCGTTCATACGGCTCGCCGAGCTCACCGGCGAGGCTCGCTGGGTCACGGCCGCCACCGACACCGCCGACACGATGCTCGACTGGTACTTCGACCCGGTCGATGGCGGGTTGTACACCACTGCCGACGACGCCGAAGCGCTGGTGGTGCGACAGAAGGATCTGCTCGACAATGCCACCCCGTCGGCCAACTCGAACGCGGCCCGAGCGCTCGTACGCCTGGCCGCGCTGACCGGCGAGCTGCGCTACCGCAACCAGGCCGACCGCATCCTGGCGCTGTTGGGGGCAGTGGTCGACAAGTCGCCGGGTGGGGTGTCGAACGCGATGCTGGCGCTCGAGGCCCGCCACCGTGGCATCGTCGAGGTCGTCATCAGCGGCGACCGGCCCGACCTGGTGAAGGTGGCCCAGGCCCTGTGGCGCCCCGACGCGCTGGTGGTGTGGGGCGAGCGCTACGACTCGCCACTGTGGGAAGGCCGTACCGAGGAAGGGGAAGCCGGGCGGGCGTACGTGTGCCGCGACAACGTCTGCGACGCCCCCGTCGACACCCCCGAGGCGCTCTACGAAAAGCTCACCGGCCGCCCCCTCCCCGAAGGCGCCACACTCAACGTGTAAGAGGTCAGCGAGTAGGCGGCTCGTCCCGGTGGTCGAGTGCCGGCGCAGCCGGTGTATCGAGACCATTGGTGCGCGCACCACGTCTCGATACAACGGAGTGGCGGCTGCGCCGCGGGTGCGCCACTCGACGACCGTCGAAACCCCTAGTCGGCGGCGGCTTCGGCGAGGAGCGCGTCGCGTTCGGCGCGGCGCTCGCGCTGGGCGTCGGGGTCGGGTACCGGCACGGCCGCCAGGAGGCGCTTCGTGTAGGCCTCCTGCGGCGCATGCAGGATCTGTTCGCGGGGGCCGAACTCGACCAGCTTGCCGTGTTCCATCACGGCGATCCGGCTGGCGAGGATCTCCACCACCGCCAAGTCGTGGCTGATGAACAGGCACGCGAAACCGATCTCGCGCTGGAGCTCCTGGAACAGGTCGAGCACGCGTGCCTGCACCGAGACGTCGAGCGCCGATGTCGGCTCGTCGGCGATCAACAGCTTGGGGTCGAGTGCCAGCGCCCGGGCGACGCCCACGCGCTGGCGCTGGCCACCGGACAACTCGTGCGGGTAGCGGTTGCGCAGCGCCCGCGCCAGGTGCACCCGGTCGAGCAGTTCCTCGACGCGCCGCGAGCGGGCGGCCTTGTCGAACCCGGCCAGCAACAGAGGCTCGGCGATCGACTCGCCGACCGGCAATCGTGGGTTGAGCGACGAGCCCGGGTCCTGGAAGACGAAGCTGAGCTGGCGGCGCACCGAACGGAGGCGGTCTTTGGCGATTCCCACCATGTCCTCGCCGAGCACGCTCGCCTCGCCCTCTACGAACGGGAGCAATCCGACGATCGCCCGGCCGACGGTGGTCTTGCCCGACCCCGATTCGCCCACCAGGCCGACGACCTCGCCGGCGGTGACGTCGAGCGACACCCCGTCGACCGCCCGGAACGCCGGAGCGCGACCGCGCTTGGGGTACTCGATCGAAATTTCGCGCAGGTTGATCACGGCTTCGATCGGATCGGTCGCCCGCGCGACATTCGTGGTTCCGAGCGACTCGGCCGCCCCCTGCTCGACGATCTTGCCGAGGTGGGGCACGGCCGCGAGCAGTTGCCGCGTGTAGTCGTGCGTGGGGCGGTAGAACACGTCGGCTGCTGCCCCGGACTCGACAATCCGCCCGTTCTGCATCACGAGCACGCGGTCGGACAGGTCGGCGACCACGCCCATGTCGTGGGTGATCAAGAGCACACCGGCGTCGATCCGATCGCGCAGGTCGCGCAGCAGCTTCAGGATCTCGGCCTGCACCGTGACGTCGAGCGCGGTCGTGGGCTCGTCGGCGATCAGCAGCTTCGGGTCGAGTGCCAGCGCCTGAGCGATCATCGCCCGCTGGCGCTGCCCGCCCGAGAGTTGGTGCGGGTACTTGTCGACGCTGGTCTCGGGGTCGGGGATTTCGACCATCTTGAGCAACTCGATCGCGCGTGCACGTGCGCGCTTGGGCGCCATTGCTTGGTGGCTACGCATCATCTCGGCGATCTGGAAGCCGACCGTGTAGACCGGGTTGAGGGCCGTCATCGGCTCCTGAAAGATCACCGAGGCGAGCCGTCCGCGCAACGAGCGCAGGTCGCGGGCATTGAGCCCGATCACCTCGGTGCCGGCGACGACGATCGAGCCGCGCACACTGGCGTTCTTGGGCAACAGCCCCATCGTCGCCATCGCCGTCGTCGACTTGCCTGAGCCGGATTCGCCCACGATCGCGAGCACCTCGCCGCCGTCGAGCTGGAAACTGGCATCGATCACCGCTGGGTACCAGGTGCCGTCGACCCAGAAGTCGATGTTCAAACGATCGACGGTGAGGACCGGGATGTTCGTACTCACAGGACGACCCCCGTAACGTGACACCCGTGACCAGCAAGCACCCCGAGCGAGCGAGCCGGACCGGCGTCGATCGCGCCAAGGCCCCGACCGGGCAGTGGTTGGCTGGTGTGGTGATTGCGATCTGCGCGGCCGCGGGCGTGATGACCACGATCGCCGATGGCGTCGAGACGTTGCTGACCGTGTGGCCGTGGCTGGGGTTGGTGGCCGGCGGCGCGTGGGCGCTCTATTGGCGGCCGGAGGTGGTGGTCAGCGATGCCGGTGTCCGCCTGGTCAACGTCGTGCGCACGGTCGACATCGCGTGGCCTGCTCTGCGTCGCATCGAAACCAAGTGGGCACTCACGCTCCACACCGAGTGGGGCCGATACCGAGCGTGGGCCGCTCCGGCGCCTGGCCGAACTGGCATGCGGCACCAACTCCGCCAGCACACAACTGTCAGCGGCAAGCCGATCACCAGCGACGACACCGAACGGGCGACGCGAGCGATCGAACGCCGGGTGCCCGGAACGGCGCCAGGTGGCACATACGGTCGGGTCGGAGACCTTCCCGTGACCGACTCCGGCGCGGCTGCCCAGTTGGTGAGCGCGCGTTGGCGCCGGGTTCGAGCGAGCGGCCAGCTCGGAACCGCACCCGAGGCTGCTCCGATCCGCTGGCACTGGGAACTCGCCGCCGGCGCGGCCGGCCTGATCGCGCTCGGCGTGCTCGGGCTGGCGCTCTGACACGACACGGCGCATCAGGTCTGCCGCCCGTAGGTCGGGAGGTCGCCACGCGCTGCCTTGGTCTCCTCAACCATCTGTGTCGCCACCTGCTGGGCCTTCGACTCGAGGTCCTTGAACTTGGGGATCCGCTTCTGGCGCGGGTCGAACGCGTCGCGCAGGCCATCGCCGATGAACTGCAAGCACAGCACGATCAAGATGATGAACACTCCTGGGAACACGAACAGGTGCGGTCGAGCGTTGAACGACCTTGCGTAGTCGGAGGCCAGTGAGCCAAGTGACACGTTGGGCGCCTGGATACCGAACCCGATGTAGCTCAAGGCGGCTTCGGTGAGGATCCCGCCGCCCATCAGCAGCGTGGTCGAGACGATGATCGTGCCCAACGTGTTCGGCAAGATGTGCTTGAAAATGATCCGCCATGACGACGCGCCGGCGACACGCGCGGCGTCGACGAACTCGCGTTCTCGCAGCGCCAAGAACTCGGCACGGACCAGCCGGGCGAGGCCGGTCCACGAAAAGATGCCGAGCGCCAGGGCCACGCTCCACAACCCCGACCAGCCGAACGAGAAGGCCGCCACAGCGACGATCACGAGCAGCGGCAAGATCAAGATCACGTCGGTGACACGCATCAGGATCTGGTCGAGCCACCCGCCGAAATACCCCGAAAGCGCACCGATCAGAACACCCAGGGTCACCGACAGCAGAGCCAAGACGACGATCACCACCAGGCTGACCTGAACACCACGCATCGTCTGCGCGAACAGGTCGCGCCCGTTCTGGTTGTCGACCCCGAACGGGTGGTCGCCGAACTGGACTCCGTCGCCACCGAGCCACGTCGGACGCAACGACATGTGCGGACCCTCTTTTTCTTGGATCGGCACCATCTCGTTGTGCTGGTACTCGTACCAGCCGGGAATCGGGCCCGCACCGATGCTGGAGACCGCCAACGCGACGATCGCCAGCAACGTTGCCAGGCCGACCATGGCCAGTTTGTGACGCACGAACCGGCGTCGGGCGATCTGGCCCTGGCTGAGGCCCGCCACCTCGCGCTGCTCGTGGGTGAGTTCGGTAAGACCGAGATCGTCGGCGTCCGGGCCGGTGCCTGGAAACTCAGGAGTACTCATGCGTTCAACCGGATACGGGGGTCGAGGACGGAGTAGGCGACATCAGCAAGGATGTTGGCGACGACGGCGGTGGCCCCGACCACCATCGTGGCCGCCATCACCACATTCGGGTCGAGGTTGCCCAGACCGTCGATGAACATTCGCCCCATGCCAGCCCATTCGAACACCGTCTCGGTAATCACGGCACCTCCGAGCATGCCCCCGATGTCGAACGCCACGATCGTGGCCAGCGGAATCAATGCGTTGCGAAGCCCGTGTCGGACCACGACCGTCCGTTCGGTAAGCCCCTTGGCGCGGGCCGTACGGATGTAGTCGAGGTTGAGGACCTCAAGCATGCTTGCCCGGGTATAGCGCGTGTAACCCGCCAACGAGATCAGCATCAGCGCCAGCGTCGGCAGGATCATGTGCGCGAACGCATCGTTATTGATGATCCAGAACCCCTTGCCCGAGAACCTGGGTTCGCTGTGGCCGACCGTCTTGATCGGGCGGTTGCGTGTGATCGAGTCGGTGGCGTACGCATTCCACGATTGGAGGTGACGGTCGACGAAGATCAAGAAGCTGATCAGGAACCCGACGAGCGCGGCCACCTTCGCAGACAGACCACGGTCGTAACCGCCCCAGGCGAACCCGACACCGACCGACACGGCAAGCGTGATCACGAGCAGTAGCAAGGCGTGCCACCAGCCGAAGCGAGGGCCGTCGAGATACGGCTGGATCGGCAGGTAGACGATCATGCCGATTACTGCCGTCGTCAGTGAGGCGCCGAGCGCTCGCTGGTTCTTGATTCCGGCGAACACCGCCGTAGCCGCGACGGCAAGCGCCAACCCAAGTGGAATCAGAACTGCCAGGCCGATGCCGGGGTTGACGAACCATCCAGCCTCGGAGAGGTAGAGGAACAAGCCTGCGCCGGCGAGCCCACCAGCCGCCGCGATCGCGCTTCGACGCGGCCAGCGCCCACCGGCGATTGAGTAGGCGATGACCGCCGCGAAGATACCGGCCGTCACGATCAGCCAGGTCGGCATCTTGGCGCCGTCGCGCCACCAGTCGTTGAAGTCGAGCCCGCCCCACTTCTTGAGGATCACCGCGACCCAGAACACGGGCAGTGAGAAGAACAAGAACGTGAAGAACGTGACGATGTAGTCGAAGCCCGAGTACTGACGCAGGGCGGTGACGATGCCCGTCGTCACGCCGAGCACGGTCGACAGTATCGAGGCGCCGAACACCAGCTTGAGCGTCAGCGGTAGCCGCGACGCGAGTTCGTCGTTCACCGAGAGTTGGGTACGAGTCGAGATGCCGAAGTCACCCCGGACGACGTCGCCAAGCCAGTGGAAGTAGCGGATCACGCGGGGCGTGTCGAGGCTCATCCGGTCGATCACCGACAGCCGGATGTCTTCGCGGATCTTCGGGTCGGTGATCTCGTTGAGGAACCCGAGCGGATCGCCCGCGTAGGTGAGCAAGATGTAGACGAAGAACGACGCGACCAGCAACAACAAGGCCGAGGCGATGATTCGCCGGACGAGAAAAGTGAGCATGTACGAGTCTTGGGTATCGAGACGAAGTGTGGCCCGGACGACGTGGGTGCCGGGGCAAGCGCCCCGGCACCCACGTGCGTCAGGTCAACAGATCAATGGTCGATCAGGACGGGATGGTCCAGTCCCAGACGTTCCAGAAGATCGTCGGCGACAGCGAGATCGGGTCGACGCCTTCGACGTAGTTGGCGTTGTACCCGGTCAGGCCGGGGTGCTGGAAGATCGTGATACCGAACGCGTCTTCCCACAGGTGCTGCTCGGCCTCGATCATGATCTCCTTCTGGCGATCCTGGTCGGCGGTGCCGTTGAGCTCCTCGAACAGTGCGTCAACGTCGGGGTTCGAGTACCCGTAGAAGTTGTTGCCACCGGTCGTGATGTAGTTCGCGTTCGACCCACCGACCGCGGTCGAGGTCGACTGCCAGCCGAAGAAGTTCATGTCGTAGCTGCTGATGTCGCCGAGCTGCGAACCCCACGTGGGGCTGGAGCCATCAATCAGGTTGAACCCAACCTGATCAGCCGATGCCTTGATCAACTCGAAGATGCTCGCACGCCGCGGGTTGTTCGCCGCGTACAGCACGCGCACGTTGATCGGAGTCTCCACACCGGCTTCTTCGAGCAGGGCGCGGGCCTTGTCGAGGTCGGTTTCGGCGTAGACATCGGAGCCGTTGTTGGCGACCATGTCTTCGTACCACGGGGCGCCCGGGTCGATCGTGAACGAGTTACGGATCTGGGCTTCGGGGTCGATCGGCTTGATCAGACGGTCGATGATCTCCTGCCGTGGGATCGCGTGCATCAGGGCCTGGCGGACCTTCTTGGCCACCTCTGCGTCACCACCGTAGGAGTTCGGATCGAACGGCCCGTTGTTGGTGACGGCGAAGTCGACGTGCTCGTACACCGCGGTGACACCGGCCGAGGCGACGACGCCGCGGTCGGCGTAGCCTTCGAGCTCGGTGACCAGGTCGGCGGTGGCCTGCGGCTGGAAGACGTCGATCTCCTCGTTGGCGAGGGCCGTGACGGCTGCCGAGGGGTCGCCGATGATGCGGTACACGATGGTCTGGATGTTCGGCTTGGGGCCCCAGTTGTAGTTCGGGTTGGCCTCAAGCACGAGCTGGCTGACCTCGTCGTACTCGGTCACCGTGTAGGGGCCGCTCGACAGGATCAGGCTCGGGTCCGACGGGTACTTGTTGGTGTCGAAGCCCGTGTTCCAGAACGAAGCGATCGGGCCGAGCAACTCGGTGTCGTTGTTCGTGAACGCATCGATCACGGCCTGCTTGGCGGCGGCCGGGTCGTCGAGGTCGAGCGCATGCATAGCGGTGACGTGGGCAGGAACGCCCGGGCCAACCGCTGCGTACGGGTAGTCGACGTAGAACGAGTCGTAGGTGACCGTCAACGCGAGACCGTCATCGGAGATGGTGACGTTCTCGGGCGAGATCATCTCCATCGCCTCCGAAGCCGACGCGAACGCGATGCCGGTCGCGGGCACGTAGTCGAAGCCTTCAAGCAGGCTGCCGGTTTCGGGATCGTAGTCCTCGTTGGCTTCGGCGCGGGTCTCGCCGTCAGGCGTGGTGACGAGCCAGTTGCCATCTTCGTCGGTCTGGATCGCGGTGCCGTCGGCGAGGAAGTCGATCAGCGGGTCGCTGAAGTCACCACTCGACGAACCCCAGGTGAGGAGCATGTCAGCGGCATCGATCTGCACGCCGTCGCTCCAGGTGACGCCTTCGTTGATCCGGTACGTGATCGTCAGCGGATCGAGCGAGTCGAGCGTGCACGTTCCGAACTGATCGTTGTTGATCAGGTTCAGGTCGCCGTCGTAGTACGTGAAGCCGGCCTGCGTCATGTACAAGATGTTGGCGATTGCGGTCGCGTTGCCGTGGAAGGTGTTGTTGTTGAACGACAGCGGCGGGTCGTTCCAGGCCACGCGCACTTCGCCTTCGGCCGTGCGATCTTCGTACGGGCCGTGCGGCGTACCGCAGGCGCTACCGCCGACGCCGTCTTCACCATCGGGCTCGGTGGTCTCGGGCGTCTCGCCATCGGTGGTCTCGGGCGTCTCACCCTCGGTGGTCTCGGGCGTCTCGCCATCGGTGGGGGCGGTCGTGGTCTCCCCACCTGCCTGGGTCGTCGTTGGCGCATCCGAACTGTCGTCACTGGTACACGCAGTGACGACCAGCGCGGCCGACAGCAACACTGCTGCTCTCGCCTGGTGGCTTCTCCTCAACGGATTCCTCCCTGTTCACGATTCGGCGTAGATCGCCGAGGGGTGTATTGAACCGACCGGGCTGGGGTGCCGCGATCCGGTGCCGAGACGGTAGCAGGTATTCCGCATGGGGCGGCGGGACCGGTCGAATCGTTCCAGCCACGAAACGTGTCGGGACCCTCACCAACCGTCGCGGTGGACGACTCCCGATGGGTCACGGCGGGCTCGCCCGGCGCTGCGCCCGGGCCCGAACTCGGGCCCCGACCCCTCGGCCCGGTACCCCAACGCGACCGCGCCGATCGGCTCGAGGTGGGCCGGCACCCCAAGTTCGGCAGCCAGTTCGGCGGCGCCCTGGAACACGCCGAACAGCAAGGCCCCCAAACCGGCGTCCTCGGCGGCCAGCAGCAACGTCATCGTCGCCATCGACGCATCGACGGTCCAGTACGGCGTCGGCCAGGCGTCGGGCGTGGTGCCCAACCCGGTCGCCGCCTTGTCGGGTTCGGCGTATCGCGCCACGTAGGCCTGCGGGTCGGCGTACGGCAGCACGATCGCGGGGGCGTCGAGCAAGCGCTGCCAGCGAAACGTCGCCCGCCGGGCGGGCGGCAAGGTGATGTCCCAGAACCGGGCCGTGGCCGTTCCTTCGAGCACCACCGCGTGCCAGCCCGCCGTGTTCCCGGCGCTCGGCGCCCGAACCGCGAGTGCGAGGAGGCCGTCGAGTAGGCCGGGCGGCAGCGGGCGCGGCTGGAACGCCCGCGTCATCCGCCGCCGGCCAACGAGCCGGGCGAACTCGGACGGGTCGGCGGCGTCGGTCAGGAGCGAGCGCCGAGCTTGACGAGGTCTTCGGCCATCGTCCAGCCGTAGACGATCATCGCCTCGCTCTTGGCATCGTCGAGGCCTGCGAACATCGCCGCCACCGGCGGCTTGGCCGTACCTGGGTTGGCGGCCTCGTAGTCGAGGAAGCCCGACTGGGCGTCGGAGGCGACGAACCGCGTGGCGTCGTAGCCACGGTCGACCCCGAAGCGCTTGGCCAGGCGGCGCCCCCACGCACGCTCCTCGCCGACCGCGGTCGAACCGGGGGCCGGGATGACGTCGTCGAGCTTGTCGAACGCGATCAGGGCGTCAGCGCTGACGAACCTGCTGCCGACCACCACGTCCTCGTCGGGAAACGCCATCAGCGCCCGGTGGTAGGCCTCGCCGATCAGCCCGCGCAGCACCGTGGCGGCCTTCGAGCCGCGTTTGACGCTGAGCATGCCGATCAGCACGCAGGGCGTGCCGCCGATCCGTTCCAGCGTCGAGAACATGAAGCCGTGCAACTTGTCGTCGACCCGGGCCTGGGTGGCAAGCACCCAGTCTTCTTTGGCCTTGGAGATCGTGCCGATTCCGAACGCCCCACCGATCGAGGCCAACTCGTCGAGGTCGGCGTCGGTGAGTGACACGGCGTCGTTGGTACGCACTACGAGCGGCATACCGATCGATTTTATCCCGGATCGGCCGTTCGGTGACGGCCCGAGCGCGGTCACCTGCCAATCGAGTGCGCGAACCGGCCTACAGGAGCACCGCGTCGTGGCCGAACGCCATCCGCAGCTCGCCGACGGCGCGGTCGAGATCGACCCGGTAATCGTCGGCGAGCCGCAGCACTTTGCCGCCCCCCAGATCGACGGTCACCACCGAATCGCCGGGGTGGTCGCGCAGAATCCGTTTCAGGCGCTGGATGAGGATCTCGGACACCTTGTGGCTCGGCAACACCAGCCGCACCGGTGGGGCCGGGCCGTCGGACAATCCCGACAACACGTCGATGTCGTTGACGATCAGCCCCACCCGCGACTCGTCACGCTTGTCGAGCAGGCCGCGCACCGCCACGATCGTGTCGTCGGCCAGCTTGTTGCCCTGCTCGCGCAGCGTCCTCGGGAACACCGTCGCCTCGACCGAGGCCTCGAGGTCTTCGAGCACGAACACGGCCATCTGCTCGCCCTTCTTGGTGAACTTGCGGGCGAGGTTGGTGATGACGCCACCGACCACCACGTTGGCCCGGTCGGGCAGCTCGGCCAGGTCACCGATCGAGTGCTCGGCCTTGCGCCGGAGCGCGGCCTCGACGCCGAACAGCGGGTGGTCCGATACGTAGAGCCCGAGCATCTCCTTCTCGTACTTGAGCTTGTCGGCCTTGTCGAACTCGTGGTCGGGGATCGCGATCCGCTCCGAGAACCCGGCCCCCGCGTCGGTTCCCCCGGCCTCGTCGGCCCAGTCGCCGAACAGGCTCATCACGCCCTTGTCGCGTTCGCGGCGACGCTCGACCGTGGTATCGATGATCAGTTCGAAACAGCTCAGCAGGCCACGCCGCGAGTGCCCCAGCCGGTCGAACGCGCCGCCCTTGATGAGCGACTCGACGGTGCGCTTGTTGAGCACACCTTCGGGCACCCGCTCGGCAAAGTCGTGGAACGACTCGTACTCGCCGTTCTCGGAGCGCTCGCCGAGCAACTGCTCGACCAGCGCCTCCCCCACGTTGCGCACCGCCGACAGCCCGAACGTGATCGCCCCCGGGCTGCCGGCCGGCACGGTGACGTCGTCGGGCAGGCGGTCGGCCGGGATCGCGTCGAAGTCGAGCACCGAGCGGTTGACGTCGGGGGTCAGCACCTTGATGCCGGCCGCCCGGCAGTCGGACAGGTACACGGCCGCCTTGTCGAGGTTCGACTTGACGCTCGTGAGCAGGCATGCGAAGTACTCGACCGGGTAGTGCGCCTTCAGGTACGCGGTCTGGTAGGTGACCAGGCCGTACCCGAACGTGTGGCTCTTGTTGAACGCGTAGTCGGCGAACTTCTCGATGATGTCGAACAACTGCCGGCCGAGCTCGCGCCCGTACCCCGTGTTCTCGACGCCGTCCTCGAACTTCGAGCGCTCCTTCGCCATCAGTTCGCGGACCTTCTTGCCGCAGTTGTGCACGAGGAAGTCCTCAACGACGGCGTAGGGCCGGTCGCCGTTGGCCATCTGGAAGTCGAAGCACTCCTTCTCGCCCGCGTACTCGACCGACACGACTGTGTCCCACACCAGGTCGCCGGTGCGCAGGTCTTCCAGCCGCTCCGAGTACAGGAGCCCGCCGAGGGTGTTGCGGTGCATCACCCGGGTGTGTGCCCACGACCCGGTGTCGACGCCCAGGTCACGCTTCGAGCGCCCGGTGACGGTCTGGCGCCGCTCCAACTCGGCCAACATGAACCTGCTGGGGATGCCGATGTTGGTGGCGCTCCCCGCGCTGTGTGCATCCCACTCGTGGAGCCACTCGCTGACCTTGATGAACTGCTCGTGCGTGAGGTGCGGCTCGACGATCGAGGCGAACCGCTTGGCCAGGCCTTTGTCGCACACCGCCAACGTGTAATGGCGACCGTGGCGACCGAGATCGCGATGCAAGATGTTGGATGTCACGCCGAACCTCAGCAGCATCCGCTTGAGCGCGCGCACGACGCTCAAGCTCTTCGACCCGAAGCACGCACCGCTGCGTTCCGCCCACCCGTCGGCACAGAAGTAGAGCCCCAGGAACCGCTCTACCGCCGCCGCCGGAGCATTCACGAAGCGCTCGGGGATCAGCTTGTCGGCGGCCCGCCCGTACGCTCCGATCAGCGGGCGCAGACGGCGCAGTTCGTCGCGGCTCAGGTGGAGACGCGTGACGCCATTGGCGACCGTGGTGCGCGTGTGGGCACGGCCGAAGTACTCCTCATACGCCCGCCGGAACAGTTCCAGCAGCTCGGGGTCGGTGTTACAGAAGTGCCCGCTGCGACCGTTCGGGCCGTCAGGGTCGGGTGTATAGCCCTCGGAGATCAGCAACGCGGCCAGGTCGACCTCGGCGGCGGCTACCCGGGCACCGCCATGGGTGTGCGTGTGCGCGGCGACTGCGACCAGGTCGCCCGGCGAGATCGCGCCGAGCTCGGTCCAGCGGTCCTCGACAAGCAACGGATGGTTGTCGGTCGCTTCGACCGTGTACCCGCTCGACGTCGTGAGCCGGTACACGGGCTTGACGCCGACCGACCACACGTCGGCGACCGGTTCGTGGCGTGTGGTGCACGACATCGTGTCGATCGTCTGTAGCCGTCGATCGCTCAGCCGCATCACCTGCTCGATCGGCACGTATCCGCGGCTGCGTGTCAACACTCGCGTGCCGGCGGGCAGGCAGGCCTTGCGGAGGTTGTCGGCCTCGGCGAGCGAGTACCCGGCGAACTTGCGGGCCACCTCCATCACCGATTCCTGGTAGATCATCAGCCCGAACGTGTCATTGAGCACGTCGGCCGCCTCGGGATGGAAGTAGTCGACCGCCTGTCGCCCGTTCTTGCGGTCGGCGTAATCGAGGTGCATGTTCACCGACATCGGGCCCGGGCGATACAGCGCCAGCACAGCGGACACGTCCTCGAAGCTGGTGGGCTTGAGGCGCCGCAGCAGCTCGCGCATCGGCGGCGATTCGAGCTGGAACACGCCGATGGTGTCACCCCGCCCGAGCAACTCGAACACCCGCTGGTCGTCGAGCGGGATCGTGTCGATGTCGAACTGGGGGGCGCGGGTGCGCTGGATCATCTCCTGTGCGTCGGTGATGACGTCGAGGTTGCGCAGCCCCAGGAAGTCCATCTTCAACAGGCCGAGCTCTTCTACCCCGTGCATTTCGAACTGGGTGACGACGGGCGCCTCGTCGGGGTCTTGACCCGACTCGGGCTTGCGCTGGATCGGCAGGTACGAGGTGACCGGCTCCTTGGTGATCACCACCGCCGCGGCGTGGATGCCGTCGGACCGCTTGAGGCCTTCGAGGCCCTTGGCGACGTCGACGACCTTCTTCGTGTCGGGGTCGCTGTCGTACATGGCCCGCAGGTCGGCCGCGGCCTTGTACCCGTCGGCGTACTTGTCGCTCTGTTCGAAGCAGTACTTCAGCGGCGTGTCGCGGCCCATCACCAGCGGCGGCATCGCCTTGGCGATCCGGTCGCCGGTTCCGTACGGGTAGCCGAGCACGCGGGCCGCGTCGCGTACGGCGTTGCGGGCCTTGATGGTGCCGAACGTGATGATCTGGGCGACGTGGTCGCGCCCGTACTTGTCGGACGCATAGCGGATCATCTGGTCGCGGTAGCGCGAGTCGAAGTCCATGTCGATGTCGGGCATCGAGATCCGGCTCGGGTTGAGGAACCGTTCGAACAGGAGGCCGTACTTGATCGGGTCGAGGTCGGTGATGCGCAGGCAGTACGCGACCGCACAGCCCGCCGCGCTCCCGCGCCCCGGCCCGACCCGGATGCCGGTGTCCTTGGCGTACTTGATCAGGTCCCAGACGATCAGGAAGTACGAGGCAAAGCCCATCTGGTTGATGACCTGGAGCTCGTACGACACGCGCTCGACGGCCGCTTGCGGCAGCGTGTCGCCCCAACGCTGCTTGGCGCCCTCCCAGGCCAGGTGTTCGAGGTAGTCCTTGTCGGTGGTGTAGCCCTCGGGGAGCGGGAAGTTCGGCAGCAGCGCGTTGCCGAACTCGATCTCGACGTTCGACCGCTCGGCGATCCACAGCGAGTTGTCGCACGCCTGGGGTAGCTCGCGGAACAGGTACCGCATCTCGGCGGCCGACTTCAGGTAGTGCTCGTCGCCTTCGAACTTGAAGCGTTTGGTGTCGCTCATCAGCGCACCGGTCTGCACACACAGCAGCGCGTCATGGCTGGCGTGGTCTTCGCGGTGGGTGTAGTGCGAGTCGTTGGTGGCGAGGATGGGCGCGCCGATCGTCTTGGCGATCTCGACCAGCTGGGGGTTCGTCTGGTGTTGGGCCGCGAGCCCGTGGTCTTGCAGTTCGACGAACAGGTTGTCGCGGCCGAAGATGTCTTGGAGGCGGGCGGCCTTGGTAGTGGCGCCCTCGACGTCGCCCTGGAGCAGCGACTGGAGCACGTGCCCGCCGAGGCAGCCAGTGGTGGCGATCAGCCCCTCGGAGTACTTCTCGAGCAACTCCCAGTCGATCTTGGGCTTGTAGTAGTAGCCCTCGAGGAACGCCAGGCTGGCGAGCTGGATCAGGTTGCGGTAGCCGGTGTTGTTCTCGGCCAGCAGGGTGAGGTGGTAGTAGAGCTTCTTACCGCCGTCGGTCTCGCCGCCCGAGTCGTCGACCCGGCCCCGCCGCGAGGGCCGCTCGAACCGGGTTTCGTGGGCCATGTAGGCCTCGGTGCCGATGATCGGCTTGATCTCCTGGCGCCGGCACTCCTTGTAGAACTCGAGCGTGCCGTACATGTTGCCGTGGTCGGTCATGCCGATCGCCGGCTGCCCGTCGGCGACCGCCTTGGCCACCAGCTCGTCGAGCCGCGCGGCCCCGTCGAGCATCGAGAACTCGGTGTGGACGTGCAGGTGGGTGAACGAATCGGACATGCGGGTCAAGCAACTTACACAGCTGTCGTTCGACCGTACCAGACGCCACCGCGAACTGGAACGGCGCCGTCGGCCGACCTACAGGTAGGTGCCGCCAGGGTCGCCTTGGGGGCGCGGGCCGTGGGGGCCAGGCGCGCCGGGCGGGAGCTGGCGCATCTGTTCGAGCTGCTGGCGGGCGGCCAGCTGCTGGGCGAACAGGGTGGCCTGGATGCCGTGGAACAGGCCTTCGAGCCAACCGACCAGCTGAGCCTGGGCGACACGCAGCTCGGCGTCGGACGGCACGCCCCCGTCGAACGGCAACGCCAGGCTGTGTAGCTCGTTCTGGAGGTCGGGCGACAGGGCGCCGCCGAGCTCGGTGACCGAGCGCTCGTAGATCTCGGCGAGGCGCTCGCGGCTGGCCTCGTCGAGTGGTGCTGCGCGCACCTCGTCGAGCAGTTGCTTCACCATCGACCCGATCCGCATCACCTTGGCGGGCTCGGTCACCGCCGCTTGCTCGGCGGTTTCGGACGCGTCCGGGCCGTCCTGGCCGTCGGGCAGGATCAGCTCGGCGGGTTCGGGGGCGTCGTTCACCTGCGGGTCACTCATCGTGGGATCACTCTTTCTCTACGAGTTGGTACCGAACAGCAGCGGTACCCGGACTTCGGCCGACGTCAGCGAGCCGTGCCGGCAGATCAGTTCGAACGGGCCCGAGTCGTCGGGGTCGTGGAGGCTCACGGGCGCGTGCGGCACCACCGCCACGTCGCCGAGCCGGCCGGCCACATTCGGGGGAACGTGCGGGCCGAACCATCCGGCCGCGATCAACTCGTCGCGGGTATGCACCCAGGCGACGTCGCCGAACTCTGAGCGTGCCGCCGCGAGCAACTCGTCGGCCGCCCCCCGGCGGGCGTGGAACCATCGGAAACGGCCCTCCCCCGACTGCAGCGCGACCAGGCTCAACAGCGCGGCCGACGGCTGGAGGATGTTCGGGCCCACCGACACCTGGCCGTGATCGGCGGTGACCAGCAGCGCCGCACCGGGCGGGAGCTGTTCGAGCACGTCGGCGACCAGCCGGTCGGCGGTGCGCAGTTCGGCGTCGTAGAACGGGCCGAACCCGCGCTCGTGGGCGATCTTGTCGACCAGGCCGTAGTAGGCGTAGACGAACCGCTCGCCGCGGCGCAGCTGTTCGCCGACCTCGACCGCCAACGACGAGGCGGCGCGGATCGGTACCGGCTGTCCGCCGCCGAGATGGGCTGCGCTGAACGGTGTACCGGTCAGTTCGATCGGGCTGACCACCGGCACCGCTTGGCCGAGGAACGCCGGGAAGCGCTGCACGTCGGCGGGCGGCTGGCTGCGTCGCCGGTCGGCGTCGCCGGCGGTCCAGCGCAACACGTTGACGACCTCGCCGCCGAGCACGATGCGATAGCCCATCAACCCGTGCTCGCCGGGCGTCAGACCGGTCGCGATCGACGCCAACGCGGTGGCCGTGGTGGTGGGCGCGACGGTGGTGATGGGCCCCCCGGCCAACGCCGACAGCGTCGGGGCGTGGGCGCCGTGCTGGCCGAGTTGGTCCCAGCCGAGCCCGTCGAGCACCAGCAGCACCACCTGCCGGCAGCCGGCAAGGCCGGGCGGCATCCACGCCGGCAACGCCGACCAATCGCCCGGGCCGAGCAGCGCGGGCACGATGCCGCGCACGCACGCGCCGGAATACTCGGGCACGATCGGCTCGGGGTACGTGGCCGTACCTGATGCAGCGTTCACCATGGGTCCACCAGTCCACCAGCTTCGCGCGCGTGTATCCCAATGGGGCGCGACCATCCCGCGAACGCGGACACCGAAGGGCCCGGCCTCGTCGCGGTGAACCCTGCATGGCCCGGGAACCGGGCCCCAGGCCGTACGCTGGGTGAATGCGAGTGTCGACGCGCGGGGACTACGCCTGCCGGGCTTTGTTGTCGCTGGCGTTGCGCGACGAGGGCGGCCCGACGTCGGTTCGCGACATCGCCGAGCGCACCGGCTTGCCCCAGCCGTATCTCGAACAGATCCTGCTGGCCTTGAAGGGTGCCGGGCTGGTGCGTTCCAAGCGCGGTGTCGGTGGTGGATACGTGCTCGCCCGCTCGCCGGCCGACATCCGCCTGTCCGAGATCCTCTCCGCAGTCGACGGGCCGATCACACTCGGCGACTTCGGCGAGCCGCACCAAGACGGCGCTTGCGACCACGAAGGTCAGTGCGTGTTGCTGGCGATCTGGAAGCAGTCGGCCGACGTCATGCGGCGTCACCTCGAGGGCTTCACCTTGGCGTCGATCGCCGAGATGGCGCACGGCGCAGCGCCCTGGCCCAGCGTCCCCGCCACCTCCGACACTTCCTGAACGGCTCGGCCCGGTACCGTCGACGAGATGCGGATCAGGCTGATCGGGCGCGCAGCGCTGCTCGACCGTGCCCGCTCGCTGACCGCGCAGGGTACGGGATTGCTGTACGTCGGCGAGCCGGGGGTGGGCAAGACCCGGCTGCTGGCCGAGACACTCGACGCGCTGGCAGCCGACGATTGGTACACCGAGCGGTTCGTCGCCTCGGACGCCGCGCGCAGCGTGCCGTTCGGCCCACTGATCTCGCTGCTGCCACCGGGTGGCAGCGACCGCACACAACAGGTCGCGGGCATCCGGCGCACGCTCGCCGAGCGCGCCCGGGGGCGCCGCACGGCGCTGGCCGTCGACGACGCCCATCTGCTCGACGACGCGAGCCTGGCGTCGCTGGGCGACCTGGTTCACCACAGTGACGTCGTCATCGTCGGCACCGCCCGCAGCACCGAACCGGCGCCCCCCGACCTGACCGCGTTGTGGGCGGGCGACGCGATCGAGCGAATCGGCGTCGAGCCGCTCGACCAGGCCGACACCATCGAGTTCGCCCAACGCTTCCTGGGTGGGGCCCTCAGCCCCGAGCTTGCCGCACAGTTGTGGGACCGCACTCGGGGCGTGCCACTGTTCCTCCGCGAGCTGCTGCTCGACGCCACCACCGAACGCGTGCTCGCCGCCGACCACGCCACCTGGCGTTTGGTTGGTGAACTTCGTACGGGTGCACGGCTCCAGGAGCTCGTCGGTGCACGCACCGCATCGCTGAGCTCTTCCGCCCGGGCTCTGCTGGAGTTGCTGGCTGTCGCCGAACCGCTGGCGGTCGACCTGCTCGACCTCGACGAGGGGGCTCGACTCGACGGACTGGAACAACGCGGCATGGCGCACGTCGAACAGCTCGCCGGGCAGTGGATCGCGCGTGTCGATCACCCGCTGATCACCGAAGCACTCGTGGCCACCATCCCTACCCGGCGGCGAATCGAGTTGCTCCGCGACGCCGCCGCCCGGGTGGTCGCGGCCGGGTGCCCGGCACCCGGTGATGCGCTGCGCGTCGCCGCCTGGTACGAGGAGTGTGGCGACCCAACGTCACCCGCGGTGGCGCTCGCGGCGGGGCGCGAAGCACTCGCCTCGCTGGCGCTCGACCGAGCCTGTGAACTGGCCCAGGTGACGCTCGGCGAGATGCCCCGCGACGGGCACTTGCTGCTGGGCGAGGCGTTGCGACTCCAGGCACGGGCGGCCAAGGCCGAAGCGGCTCTCGCAATCGCGGCCGACCTGGCCGACGACGACGAAACGATCGTGCGTGTGGCGATGTGGCGAAGCACGCTGCGGGCCAACCACGCCGACGACCCAGCAGGTGCCTTGGCACTCCTCAACGCCGCCGCCGACCGGGTGAGCGCGCCACGGCGCGCACTCGAACTGCACTCCGAAGCGGCATTCCTGGCGGGCGTGCTCGGGCGCTTCGACGTCGCCGTCGAGACGAACCGGCGGATACTCGCCACTGCCGGCATCGACACCCCGACCCACTGGACGGCGTTGATGAATCTGCTGTTCGGCCAGGTCATGCTGGCTGACGTCGCCGAGATAGACGTGCCGGTCGACGCCATGGCGACCCTGCTCGACACGATCGCCCCGAGCCGACCCGAGGGGATCGATCTGTACCGGGCACTGGTCGGCTCGGTGCACCTGCTGCGCGGTGAACTCGCGCGTTGCGAGGCCGAGTTCGTCCCGCACGTGCAACGCTGTATCGCGGCCGAGCAACTTCATGGCGTCACCGCGGCGATCCTCGCCTTCCCGTTGCTGTACCGCGGCTCATCGCATGCGCTGGCGATGGCGACCGCCGGGTGCAACGATCTTGCCCAGGCCGATGCCTACCTCGCCGGGCCGATAGCCCACGCCGGCCACACGATTGCGCTGGCGCACACGGGTGACCGCGAGCGCGCTCACGCGGCCCTCGCCGACATCGACGTCTCGCACACCGGCGATCTGCGCCTCGACGGCTTCATCGGTCGCGCTCGCGCCGCGGTGCTGGCGTTGGAACGTCGGTACGACGAGGCCGCCGGAGTCGCCGCCAGTGCCGGCCTTGAATGCATCGCTGGTACGTACGTGTCGTTCGGGCTGTACTCGCTGTACGACGCTGTGCGCTACGGACGCGCCGACCTGGTCGCCGACGAGATGGCTCGGTTCGGGGGGCCCACCGCGGCACCCCTGATCGCGGCGATGGCGGCGCATGCCGTCGCCCAATGCGGCGGCGATGCCGCGGCGCTGGTCGGTGCAGCCGGCGTATTCGCCGGATTTGGAGCACGTACGCTCGTGGCGGAGTCGCTCGACGACGCGGCCAGGGCCGTCGACGACGAGGTAGTGGCTGGCCGCGCGGCAACCGCGGCAGCGCTGTGGCGGCGGGTCACACCAGCCTCCAATGCCCTCGCGCGGCCCACGGCCACGTCGCTCACCGATCGCGAACTCGACGTGGTCGAACGCGCGCTCCGACGCGAGCCGAGCAAAGCGATCGCCGAGGACCTGTTCCTGTCGGTACGCACCGTCGACAACCACCTCGCTCAGGCCTATCGCAAGCTCGCCGTCGGCGGCCGCGACGAACTCGCCGCAGTCGTCGTTCCGGTACCGCCCCACCCTCCAGGTGGATGAGCCGGTCGAACCACGCATTACTCAGTGGGTGCGGCCGCGCTACTCATTCTGATCGCCGGTCACCCAAATGGCTGGACCGCCATGGTCCGCCGTCAGTAGACACCAATGGTGATGCGTCGACTCACCCTCCAGTTGCTCACGGCCGCGCTCGTGCTCGGTACGGCCACGTTCGTCAGCTCCACCGGCACGGCAACCGCGGCGGCCGACCTGAACATCGTGCCGCTCCAGCCGGCGCGCCTGTTGGAAACCCGTAGCGGCCAAGCCCAACCCACCGTCGACGGCCGGTTCAACGCCCACGGGCGCCTGGGCGCGGGCCGGTCGGTGACGTTCGACGTCGTCGGCCGCGGCGGCGTCGACGCCGATGCGGCGGCAGTGATGCTCAACGTCACCGCTGTATTCCCCGACGCACCCGGACACCTCACCGTGTACCCATGCACAGACTCGGTGCCGCACACGTCGAACGTGAACTACGTGCCCGGAGGCGCGTTCCCGAACGCGGTGCTCGCCAAGCTGTCACCGCAGGGCCAGGTGTGCATCCGTACGCATGCCGCCACCGATGTCGTCGTCGACGTGTCGGGTTATGTGCCCACCGGGGGCGCCCCGGTACCGGTCGAGCCGGCCCGCCTGGTCGAAACCCGCCAGGACCCCAACCAGGTCACCGTCGACCACCAGTACGAACACTTGGGGCGGGTCGCCGCCCGGACCACCGTCAAGTTCAAGGTGTGGGACCGCGGCCAGCCCGGCGAGCAGGTCCCGGCAGATGCCGAGGCGGTGTTCTTGAACGTCACCGCGATCACCCCGGACGGCCCGGGTTATCTCACCGTGTACCCCTGTAGCACGACGGTGCCGAAGGTCTCGAACCTGAACTACGAGCCGGGCCAGACGATCCCCAACTCGGTGCTCGCCACCGTGTCGGCCGACGGCCACGTGTGCATCTACACACTCGCCGCGGCCGACGTCATCGCCGACGTCAACGGGTACCTGCCAGCCGGCGGCAACCGCCAGGCGATCGACCCGGCCCGCTGTGCCGACACCCGCCCGGCTGCTGAGGGCGGCAACACGTTCGACGGTCAGTTCCTCGGCGCTGGGCGCCAGCCGGCGCGCGCGACCTACCAGGTCACGATCGCCGGGCGCTGCCACGTGCCCGACTCGGCCTCGGCCGTGTACGTCAACGTCACCGCCGTGCACCCGTCGGCGGCGGGCTACCTGACCGTGTGGCCGTGCGACCAGCCGCGCCCGGCCACCAGCAACGTCAACTATCTCCCCGGCCAGGTCCGCCCGAACGCGGTACTGTCGAAGATCAGCCTCGATGGCAACGGCCAGATCTGCATCTACACGCTGGCCGAGACGCACCTGATCGTCGACGTCAGCGGGTACGTGCCACCGCCCTCACCCGGCTTCACCACGATCGCCCACGGCGGCACGTTCGGGTGCGGGATCGAGCAGGCTGGCACACTGGTCTGCTGGGGCCGCAACCTGTACGAGTCGCTTCCCAACTTCGACGAGCCGCGACCGAACCGGCCCGGCGAAGAGCTGGGCGGCTCGGTGCCGTACAGGGTGCCGAACCTGTCGGGCGTGGTCGACATCAGCCTGTACGGGCAAACTGGTTGTGCGCTGCTCGACGACGCCACCGCGGTGTGCTGGGGGCAAGCCGCCGAGGGCCACCTCGGCGACGGCGTGCCGGTCGTCACCAACGACGACACCTACCGCGGCAACACCACTCCCATCCCGGTCGTGTCGACTTCGGGTACCGGCAAGCTCGCCAACCTGACCCAGATCACCCTCGGCCGCCAGCACGTTTGCGCGATCGACACCGCCGGGGCGGTCTACTGTTGGGGCCGCGGCGGCGCCCGGCTCGGCACCGGGGTGACCACCGGCCGCAACAGCATCCCGGCCCAGGTCACCACCGTCCCAGCCGGACGCACCGCGGTCGACGTCGCCCCAGGGCCGGACTCGACGTGCGCCCTGCTCGACGACACCACGGTGCAGTGTTGGGGCTTCGCCGGCGACGGCATCTACAGCTACCTCGGCGACGGCGACGGCGACAACGGCGGCGTGGTGATGACCGACGCGGCCGCGACCACCCCGCTGACCGGGGTGGTCGAGATCGACGCCTCCGACCGGGGCTACTGCGCCCTGCTCGACGACGCCACCGTGTGGTGCTGGGGCAGCAACCAGTATGGACGCCTCGGCGACGGCACCACCGAGAACCGCACGCACGCCGTCCAGGTCCAACAGGTCGCCAACGCGGTCGCGATCAGCGGTGGCCAGAGGAACAACTGCGCCGTCACCGCTGCCGGAGCCGCGACCTGCTGGGGCTGGACCCGCACCTGGGGGCCCGAGATCGTCGCGGCCGACGCCCCCCAGTGGTGGACCGTTCCGCTCCCCGGCCCCGCCGCCGGACTCGACACCACCAGCGACTCGACCGCCTGCTGGTTGCTCGACGACGGGTTCGCGATGTGCGCCGGCTGGAACTTCGACGGGCACCTCGGCTTCCCGACCGACAGCGGCGCCGGCCAGCGCAACCCCGGCTACGTCCAGACCTGGCTGGCCGGCTGATGCGTCGGCTCGCGCCCGCCGTGCTCACGCTGGGGCTGCTCGCCGTGGCCTGCGGTGGAGACGACGACACCGGCAACCGGCCGGACCCCCCGGTAGTCGAGCCAGTCGTTACCACCCCCACGGGGCTCGCCGACGCGGCCGACGCCGCCCGCGACATCATCGACCGGGCCGTCGCCGACACCCCCGACGACGCCCGGGCGACGGTCGTGGTCGACGGCACCACCTACGAGTTCCGGCCCCTCATTCCCGGCCCTGACGACGACTTCTACTCGTTCTGCACGGTGATCGCCGGGTCGCTCCAGGGCGGGATGCAACTCGTCGACGACACCGGCGCCCGCGTCGAGGGCGGCGAACTCGAATTCATCCTGCTCGAACCGGGAGGCGCCTACGCGGCCACCGGCGACCCGGCCGAACTGATGATCGTGCTGCCCGAATATGACGGGATCGGGTTCACCGACGAACAGATCGACGCGCCCGCGTCCGGACGCCGCGCGGCGGGCACGTTCACCGTCTCGAACCATCTCGGCGACGCACTGACCGGCACGATCGACGCCTCCTGCTGACAAGCCCGCGACTCCGCGGCTTGCTCTGAGGAGTGGGTTGTCGATAGTGGTGAAGGGGTGACCGCTCCCCTACCGAACCAGCCCGCGGAACTCGACGCTGGTCTGGATCACGGGCGCCAGGCGACGCATCCGTTACGCATCCCACCGCGCGGGTGGCTCGACGTGGCCAACCGCGTGCGACACGAGTGGGGGCCCGACCACGTCGCCCTGAGCGCTGCCGGGGTGGCGTTCTTCGGGTTCATCGCGTTCGTGCCGGCGCTCGCCGCGCTCGTGTCGGTACTCGGCCTCGTCAGCCGCAGCCGGGCGACCGACGAGGTCATCGCCGACCTGTTCGGGCCGCTCCCGGAGTCGGTCCGTGAGCTTCTGTCCGATCAGCTCGCGGCGATCTCGGCCTCGTCGTCGCAGTCGCTGTCGCTCGGGCTGGCGATCGGTGTGCTGTTGTCGTTCTGGTCGGCGTCGACCGCGGTAGGGCACCTGCTGACGGCCATCAACGTCGCCTACGACGAGCACGACACGCGCCCCTGGTACCTCAAGCGGGCAATCGCGATCGCGGTTACGGTCGGCGCAGTGTTGTTCGTCGCGGCAGCCGTGTTCTCGGTGATCGCGCTCCCCGAACTGATCTCGCGGACCGCGCTCGACGTCGACGTGCGGCGCTGGCTGCGGCGGGCGATCTGGCCAGCGCTCGCCGTCGGGTTCGGGGTCAGCCTGAGCGTCCTCTACCGGATCGCCCCCGACCGCCGGGCACCACGCTGGCGGTGGGTATCGGTCGGCTCGGTGGCGGCGGTGCTGGCTTGGATCGCGCTCACCGCCGGGTTCCGGGTCTACGTGACCAACTTTGCTTCGTACAACGAGACCTACGGGTCGCTCTCGGCGGTTGTGGTGCTGATGCTGTGGCTGTGGTTCACCGCTGTGATCGTGCTGGTAGGCGCCGAGCTGAACGCCGAGGCCGAACACCAAACCGGGGTCGACACCACCGTCGGCCCGGCCCAACCGATCGGTCGGCGTCAGGCCGTCAAAGCCGATCATCTCGGCCCCCTGCGCCCACCGCGCGGTCGAAGCCCCCGGCGACGGTAGGTGCCAGGCACACGACGCGGCATCGCGCGGCGTCGTGGAGCGGCGTCGTCGGTGGCCGGCCCCCTACCCGCGGTCAGGGGACGCGGACGAAGCGGAACGTGTCGGTGGCGTGGTCGGCGGTGGCGATGCCGGCCACCACACCCACCAACTCGCCCGGCTCGACCAGGCCGGCCTCACGCGCCCGCTCGATCGCGTCGGTGACCTTGCCCTCGTAGTCCATCGACGCGGTGTCGTACAGGAGCGGCGTGACCCCCCAACTGGCCGCGAGTTGGCGCACCGTCGACGGGTTCTTGCTGACGCCGAGGATCTGGGCCCGCGGCCGGAAGCGAGCCATCGAGCGAACGGTGAATCCGGTTGCCGAGATGCCCAGCAGCGTGCGCAGGCCCAGCTCGTCGACCGCCCGGGCAGCGCCGATCGTGATCGCATCGGTCACCGCGGTGTCGCTGTCGTCGAGGCCGACCATCCGCATCGCGGCCACCCGCCCCGACCAGTTGCGATGGTCGAACTGCTCGTCGGCGCGGCCCGCGATGCGGGCCATCGTCGCTACCACCAATGCCGGGTGGGCGCCCACCGCCGTCTCCGACGACAGCATCAACCCCGACGTGCCGTCGAACACGGCGTTGGAGATGTCGGTCGTCTCGGCACGCGTCGGGATCGACGCGTCGATCATCGAGTCGAGCACCTGTGACGACGTGACCACAGGAAGCCCGCTGGCGATGCAGTCCTCGGTGAGCCGCTTCTGCAGGTGTGGCAGGTCTTCCAGCGGGCATTCCAGCCCGAGCCCACCGCGGCCGATGATGATGCCGTCGGCGTGCTCGACCAGGCTCGCCAGGTTGCCGACCGCCTCCATCGACTCGACCTTGGCGAACACCATCGGCCCCGTGGGGATCGGCGTCAGCCCGAGCCCGTCGAGGTCGGCCCCGGTACGCGCGCTGAGGGCCACGATGTCGACACCGGCAGCGACGAACTCGGCCAGCTCGTCGCGTTCGATCGCGGTCATGATCGGCAGCGCCTGATGCTGGCGCGGGAGGCGCATCGCCGCGCGCCCGGTCAAGCGTCCCCCCACCAACACTCGGGCGATCAGGCGATCGGCAGCAACCTCGGTGACCTCGACCAGCGGTGCCTCGCCAATGTTGAGCCGGTCGCCGACTCGCACCTCGTCGAGCAGCCACTCGTACCCCACGTACACCGTGCCGGCCGTGGTGGCAGCGGTGCCCGGCAGCAGCGTGATCGTCTCGTTGGGGACGAGTTCGACACCGGACGCGGCCGGCCGGCCGATACGGATCAGCGGGCCCGGCAGGTCGATCATGGTGGCGACGTTGGCCCCGAGCCGGTCGGCGACTTCGCGGACCCGGGCGTGCAGCTCGAGCGCTTCGGCCCGGGGGGTGTGTGCCAGGGAGACCCGAGCCACGTCCATGCCCGCCCGGATCATGTCGGTGAGGACGTCGGGGCTGCTCGACGCGGGCCCGATGGTGGCGACGATCTTGGTACGGCGCTGCATCCCTGTGACGGTACCGGCTGGCGGTCGCGCGACGCCGGTGGCTACTCGGCGACGTCGTGCACGGTCGCCAGGCGGGCCGCCAGGTCGGCCGGCAGCGGGCTCTCGAACTCGACCCGTTCGCCGGCACCGGGGTGCTCGAAGGCGAGCCGAGCGGCGTGCAGGAACGGGCGCTCGAGTTGCAGCTTCGGCTTGCGTTGGCCGTATACCGGGTCGCCCACCAGTGGGTGCCCGATCGAGCTGAGGTGCACGCGGATCTGATGGGTGCGCCCGGTTTCCAACCGGCACTCCAACAACGCCAGTTCGGCGGGACGGTCGAACCGTCGCCGAACCTGGTACTCGGTGCGCGCCCAGCGCCCGTCGGCCACGACCGCCATCCGCAGCGGGTCGCGCTTCGACCGGCCGACCGGTGCATCGATCACACCGTGCGGGGCGGCCGGGTGTCCCCACACGAGCGCGATGTACGTGCGCTCGGCATGGTGGTCGGCGAACTGTTCGATCAGCGCGACCCGGGCGGCGTCGGTGCGGGCGACCACGAGCAGGCCCGAGCTGCCGGCGTCGAGCCGGTGCACGATGCCGGGCCGCACCGGGTCGTCGCCGACGTCGACCAGTTCGGGGAAGCGCGCCAGCAGGCCGTTGACGAGCGTGCCGTCGGGGTTCCCCGCCCCCGGGTGCACGACCAGGCCCGGCGGTTTGTCGACGACGATCACGTCGTCGTCGGCGTGCACCACCGCGAATTCGACCGACGGGTCGGGCAACACCCCGGCGTCGGCTGCAAGCACGCCCTGGTCGACGGCCACCACCTGGCCTTCGGTGAGGCGCAGCTTGCCCGACTCGGCAGGCACGCCGTCGACGCTGACACCTCCGGCATCGACGATCGCGGCCGCGACCGAGCGGCTCACGTCGAGCACGATCGCCACCACCCGGTCGAGCCGCTCACCGGCCAACGCCGCCGGAACGGCCTCTTCAATCACCAATGCTCCTGAGGGGCTCAGCGGATAGGTGGTGACGGTCGTCGAGTGGCGCACCCGCGGCGCAGCCGCCACTCCGTTGTATGTCTCGATACGGCCGCAGAGCGGCCACTCGACAACCGTCTCGACGTTGGCGCGCGCCAATGGTCTCGATACACCGGCTGCGCCGGCACTCGACCACCGGGGCGAGCGCTCGGCAAACCTCAGTCATCGGCAACTTGGGTGGTCTCGGCGGCTGGGTGGCGGCCGGCGCGCCACGAGACGAGCAGCAGCACGGCGCCGCCGACGGTGATGCCCATGTCGGCGACGTTGAAGATCGGGAACCACTGGAAGTCGATGAAGTCGACCACGCCGCCGCGCAGCCACTGCGGCTCGCGGAAAATCCGGTCGATCAGGTTGCCGACCGCCCCACCGACGATCGCTCCCACGGCCAGCGTGGTGGCGCGCCCACCCGCGCCACCACGTTGGAGGCTGAGCAGCAGCACGACGACCACGATCATCGCCACCACGCCGATGATCGGCCCCCAGCCCTGGCCGGCGCCGAACGACATACCGGTGTTGTAGGTGAGGTTGAAGCGCAGCGTCCAGAACAGGTCGATCCGGCGCCCATCACCGAGCGCGTCGACGGCCCACGCCTTGGTGAGCTGGTCGACGACGACGATCGCCAACGCCAGCGGGGCCCATGGAGCGCGAGCGACCCACCGGCGCGGAGAGCGAGCGCCCCACTCGCGTGGCGCGCTGGCCAGCGGGTTCACCGAAAGGCCGTCACACGTCAGCGGCGGCCGATGCCGCCGACCTTCTCTTCGACCAGCACCGACGACCACGGCAACGCCTCGAGGCGCTCGCGCGGGATCGGGCGGCCCGACGCCACCGAGTACCCGTAGGTACCGGCGGCGATTCGCAGCAGCGCGGCGTCGATCTCTTCGACGGCCTCGCGGGCTTGCGCCGACAGCGCCAGGTCGCGCTCGCGCTCGACGCTCATCGTGTCGCCCTCACCGCCCTCGTCGTCGAACTTCACGTCGCCCATCTCGGCTTCTTCGACGAGCTGGTGGGCCTCGGCTTCGAGCCGCAGGGCCTGGCCGGCGAGGCGCACGCGCTCGGACTGAAGCGCGTCGTACTGCTCCTTCACGAACGCCAGGTCGAAGTCCTTCGTGTAGCCGATGCCGTCCTTGTTGAACTTGGGCTTGGGCAGCTCGGTGGAGTCGTCAGCAGCCTTGGCGGATGCTGCGGCTTGGGTGGATGCCTTGGCAGTGGTCTTCTTCGCAGTGGCCATGTCGAGATGTCCCCCTCCGGAATTGTGAAACGCCGGACTCTACCGGTTCGCGGGGCCACCGAGACGGGACTCGACGATGGCCGCGGCGTCGGCGTCGGTCACACCATCGACCTCCAAGCGTTTGGTGCGCGCGGCGGCCCCGCCCACCAACCGGACGCTGCGGGCGGGTACCCCGAACAGCTCGGCGACCTCGGCTACCACGGCCGTGTTGGCGGCCCCGTCGACCGGCGGTGCCTTGACCGCCAGCTTGGGGAGTTCGCCGAACCAGCCGGCCCACTTGGTGGTGCGTGCGCCGGGCTGGACACGAACGTGGAACCGAGCCATCAGCCGGCCCGCACCACCGTGACGTGTTCAGGTGCGCCCACCGTGGCGGTCGCCGCAACCGCCAGCGTCTCGCCGGTGACCAGTTCGCGGTGGGCCTCGAAGGCGGCGACCACGTCGGCGTCGGCAACGACCGTGAGTTCGATCCGGTCACTGACGTCGAGGCCGGCGTCGCGGCGGGCCTGCTGGATGGAGCGGATCAGGTCGCGGGCGCGCCCTTCGGCTTCAAGTTCGGGCGTGACGTCGGTGTCGAGCGCGACCATGCCCTCGACAACCCCGCCGGTGCCGCGGGCGCGCAGCGCGGCGACCGCCCCAGCACGCTCCCCCGCGACCGTCTTGAACTCGTACTCGCCAGGCAGCAGTTCAATGCCACCGACCACGACACGTTCGCCGTCGACTCCCTGCTCGACCGTCCAGTCATCGGCCTTGTGGGCCTTGATGACCGCCTGCACCTGGCCCCCGAGCCGCGGCCCGAGCGCGCGCGGGTTGAGCACCAGTTGCTTGCTGCCGAACCGGTCGACGGCACTCGTCAGCTCGACCGTCTTGACGTTGAGCTCGTCGGCGATCAGTGCCGCGTACGGCTCGACCAGGGCCGGATCGGGCACGGCGACGGTCGCCGAGGCCAGCGGCAGGCGCACCCTCAGGTGCTCGGCCTTGCGCAGCGACAGCAGCGCCGAGCACGCCTCGCGGACGATGCCCATGCCTGCCTGAAGGTCGCTGTCGGCCGGGAACGCCGCAGCGTCGGGCCAGTCGGTCAGGTGGACGCTCGCGGCCCCGGCGGTTGCGCCGGTCGACACCAGGCCGGTGTAGACCTGCTCGGTGACCAGCGGCAGCAGTGGGGCAGCCACCTGGCACAGCGTGACCAGCGCGGTGTGGAGCGTGTCGATCGCGTCCTGGTCGCCGGCCCAGAAGCGGTCGCGGCTGCGCCGGATGTACCAGTTGGTGAGCGTGTCGAGGTACCCGGCCACCGACTCGCACGCGCCGAACAGGTCGTACGCGTCCATCTGCTCGGCGACCTGTTCGATCAGCGTGCGAGTCTCGCCGAGTACGTAGCGGTCGAGCAGGTCGGTCTGGTCGGTGCGCAGCGACCCGGTGCGACCGGCCGCGTTGGCGTACAGCGTGAGGAAGTACCACGCGTTCCAGAACGGCAGGATCACGTGGCGCACCGTGTCGCGGATGCCGCCCTCGGTGACCGAGAAGTCGGCCCCGCGCAAGATCGGCGACGACAGCAGGTACCACCGCATCGCGTCGGCGCCGTACACGTCGAACACCTTCAGCGGGTCGGGGTAGTTGCTGAGCGACTTCGACATCTTGCGGCCGTCGTCGCCGAGCACGATCCCGTGGCTGACGCACGAGCGGAACGCGGGCCGGTCAAACAGCGCCGTGGCGAGCACGTGCATCGTGTAGAACCAGCCGCGGGTCTGGCCGATGTACTCGACGATGAAGTCGCCGGGATAGTGGTGCTCGAACCACTCGGCGTTCTCGAACGGGTAGTGCACCTGGGCGAACGGCATCGAGCCCGACTCGAACCAGCAGTCGAGCACTTCCGGGACGCGGCGCATCGTCGAGCGGCCGGTGGGGTCGTCGGGGTTGGGGCGCGTCAGCTCGTCGACGAACGGGCGGTGCAGGTCGGTGACGGTCACGCCGAAGTCGCGCTCCAGCTCGGCCAGCGAGCCGTACACGTCGATGCGCGGGTACTCGGGGTCGTCCGACTTCCACACCGGGATGGGGCTCCCCCAGAAGCGGTTACGACTGATGCCCCAGTCGCGGGCGTTGGCCAACCATTTACCGAAGCTGCCCTCTTTGACGTGCTCGGGAGCCCACGTGATCTGCTGGTTCAGTTCGACCATCCGGTCCTTGAACTTGGTGACCGACACGAACCACGACCCGATCGCCCGGTACACCAGCGGTTCGGCGCAGCGCCAGCAGTGCGGGTACGAGTGGTTGTACGAGTCGTGACGCAACACGACGCCGCGATCCTTCAGGTGCCGGATGATCGCCGGGTTGGCGTCGAACACGTGCTGGCCGGCCCAGTCGAGCACGTCGGCGGTGTACTGGCCGTGAGCGTCCATCGGGACGACCGTGGGGATGCCGGCTGCGTTGCAGGCGTTCTGGTCCTCCTCGCCGAAACCAGGGGCCATGTGGACCACGCCGGTGCCGTCGTCGGTGGAGACGTAGTCGGCGGCCAGCACCTGGAACGCGTTCGGCGTGTCGGCGAAGTAGCCGAACAACGGCGTGTAGCGCCGCCCCGCCAGCTCCGACCCCTTCAACGTCGCGACCACCCGGAAGGTCGAGCCCTCCCCGGTGGTTGAGCCTGTCGAAACCACCCCCAGCTCACGCTCGTACGCGCCGAGCCGCGCCTCGGCCAACACGTACCGCTGCCCATCGCCCCCTTCGACGACCGCGTAGTCGATGTCGGGGCCGACAGCGAGTGCCAGGTTCGCTGGCAGCGTCCACGGGGTGGTGGTCCAGGCGAGCATCTTCTCGCCGCTGTCGAGTTGGAACGCGACCGTGAGCGCCGGGTCCTGGCGGTCCTGGTACACGTCGTCCATGCGCGTCTCGGTGTTGCTGAGCGGCGTCTCGCAGCGCCAGCAGTAGGCCAGCACCCGGAAGCCCTCGGTGACCAGGCCCTTGTCCCACAACGACTTGAACGCCCACATCACCGACTCCATGTAGGGCAGGTCGAGCGTCTTGTAGTCGTTGTCGAAGTCGACCCAGCGGGCCTGGCGGGTGACGTACTCGCGCCACTGCTCGGTGTACTGGAGCACGCTCGCCCGGCACGCATCGTTGAACTTGTCGATGCCGTAGGCGGTGATCTCGGGGTGCCCCGAGATGCCGAGCTCCTTCTCGGTCTGCACCTCGGCGGGCAGGCCGTGGGTGTCCCACCCGAACCGACGCTCGACCCGCTTGCCGCGCATCGTCTGGTAGCGCGGCACGGCGTCCTTCACGTAGCCGGTCAGCAGGTGGCCGTAGTGCGGAAGCCCGTTGGCGAATGGGGGGCCGTCGTAGAACACGAACTCGTTGGCGCCGTTCGGGCCGGCGTCACGTTGCTCGACCGAGCGGCGGAACGTGTCGTCGTCGGCCCACTGCTGCAAGATCGCGCGCTCCAACTCCGGCAGGTCGGGCTGGGAGGGGACGGTGGGATACGGCACTGGGGGCTCCTGGCGAACGGTTGTGGGTTCTGCCAGGGACGGGACGTGCCCGCGGTACCACCCTGCTTGCCGTGCCCCGCGGGGACGGCCACTCGTCTGCGCCGGCGTTGACGGGCCGGACCCGTTCGGTTCTAGTGAGCCCGGTTGCCCGGACCGTTCTTCCGAAAGCTCAGAGGTGATCGCCTCGTCAACGCCGTTGCATCCAGGCTAGCTGCGTGATTTCGACAAGCTCAACCACCTTGCGCCAGGTGCGCGGCGGTGGTGTCGATGTTGCGTTCTATCAGGTGCTCGATCAGCGTTGCCGCTCCGGCTCGGTCGGGGAGCTCGATCGTGGAGCGGAGCCGGACCGAGCCCGTCTCGTCGAGCTCCCACGAACCGAACAGCAACCCGGCGTTGAGCTCACCCAGCTGGCCGGCCACCACGAGCCTCCGCTCGTCGGCGACCTCGCCGTCGAGCACCGACAGCATCGCGCACCAGCCGGCCTCGTCGTCGACCACAGCGACGCAGCGCCAACTGCGACCGGCACTGCTCATGTTCCACCGGAAGCCGGGCTGCTCGTCGAGCGGCGACACGTCCCAACCGCGCCGATCGAGGTACTCGGCGAGGATCGCCAGCAGCGGGAGCGGCGCCTGATCGCGCGGGCCGCTCCCCCACGCCGTGCGGTAGCCCTCACGTAACACCGCGTCGTCGTCGCCGTCGGCTGTACTGCTCTCGACTCGCTGGCTGACCACCCGGGCGTACCACGCTTCGGTAGCCAGCAGCGGCGATGCCGGGTCGACCGTGGTGAGCAGGTGCCGGATCGACGCTGCGTCCGGCACGAGCGAGAGCACGCCCGGCGCCAACTTTGGGCTCAGCTGGGCCTCGACGCGTACCTCGTCGGCCGGCCTGAACCGGTCTGCCCCGGGCCCGCGGGCCAACGGTGAGAGGTGGAACAGGGCGCGACGCTCCACCGCGGCGTACGTGTCGACGGCGAGGTGCAGTTCGACGCGTACCTCGCCGTCCGTCACCTTCACCCGCCCGACGTGGGCAGCGACGGCACCGGCTCCATCGCCGAAGGTCACGGGTACACGGTCGGTCATCTCGGGCACCGCATCAGTCGATTTCCGGCTTCCAGCCGTTCGACCACTTGAGGCGCGCCAGGCGCCTGCTCCGGCTCGCGCTCAGCGCCACCATTCCCGCGTCGAGCGCGAGCGATCGGTCGGCGCTGATGGTGACGTCGAGGGCGAAGCGGTCCTTGGGTTGCCAGAGGTTGCACCCGACCGCGATGGCGATCGAGAAGTTGGCGGTCGAGGCGTCGAGCGAAACAGTCTGCTCGGCCCCCTCGAGCGCAAGGTCTGTTGCATCGACCGGGTCGGGTGGGAACGCGTTCAACGCCTGGGCGACCGACTCGCCAGTCGTCGCCAGCTCGCTGGCGCCTTCGATCGCGCCGCTCTTGCCCGAGCTGGTGGCCTTGCCACTGAGCTTCTGGAACAGCTTGATCATGTTCGGTCCGAGCGCGATCACCCCGTTGACGAGGTTGTGGACGAACGTTTCGTTGAGGGGGATCGCCGCCGCTGCCGACAGCTCGGCCGACACGTACTCGAACCGCATGCCCCAGCCGGGTGAGCCGTCCTTGTTGGCCTTCTCGCCCTGGAGGAACTCGAGCGACCCCGACAGCTCGCCCGAGAACGGCCCAACCGACGCCCCGACCGAGGCCTCGATCGACAAGAACGTGGCGCCGAGGCGCGACGAACTCTTGCCGCGCTCGGGCATCGCCTCGGGCTGGCCGACCTTGCCACCGCGCTTGGCCTTGCCGTGCTGGACCGTCTCGCGGTCGTAGTGCCGGCCGCCGGTGATCCGGGCCCCAGCTTCGGCGTCGACCACGCCGCCCAGTGAGCCGCTGGCGTTAGCCGCCGCGAACAGCCCGGTGCGCACGTAGGCGTTCGTGGTCGAGTCGCTGCCGACCCCGCTGGTGAGGTTCTCGTCGTTGCCCGACCGGGCGAACGTGAAATTCTGCTCCTCGACCTTGGCGGCCCACGCCTCCGAGCGGTTCCAGCCGACTGCGCCGGTCGAGCCACCCCACATCAGGTTGGCGACCTCGCGCGGCAGCGCCGACTCACGGAACGTGCGGTACCAGCCCCAGCTCATCAGCTCGAAGGCAGCCTCGGGGCTCTTGCCCTGGGCTTCGATCAGGCCACCCAGCTCGAAACCGAGATCGACCGCGTCGAGGATCCGGACGCCGCCGATCACCGCCGCTTCGAGACCGATCTTGGTGGTGGCGCCGTCGCCGCGCTCGGCGCTGACCTTGATCCGGAAGCCGGCGTAGCCGACCCCGTCGGGATCGACAGGGATCTTCACCTCCAACTCGATCTCGGCCGAGTCACCCGCGGCAGGGATCGCGGTCCGGATGATCGGCGACAGCCGCGAGAGAATCGACGTCGCCGGCCCGTCGAGCTTGGCCTTGTACTTGTTCTCCTTGACGACCAGGTCGCCGGCGACGACGGCCTGCTGCCGACCGGCATCGCGGATGCCCTCCAGCGAGGTCTGCTCGACGAGTGCCTGCCGGTCGAGCTCTTCGAGCGCCCTGCGTTGGTCCTTGCGGGACGTGTCGTTCAGGTGCGCGCCGCGCCAGATCTCGACGTCCTGACGGATGTGGATCAAGATGTTGATCGCCTGATCGAGGCCGCCGCCCGGGTCGAGGTGCCGCGACCGCACCTTCAGGGCGTCGTACTCGGCGAGCAGCGCGTCGATCGTCTTGACGGTGGTGCCGCGCACTCGCAGCGCACCTTCGTGGCTCTGTTCCTTGAACTCCTTGGCGCTCATCAGCCGCCGAATTCGGTTCGCCGACCCTCCCGCCGTCGGCACAGCCCCGTCGAGCGCGTTCGTGCCGGTACCGAAGCTGCGCTGCATTCGTCCAGGCAGAGCGGTCGGCGGTTGGCCACTGCCCTGGCCGGTCAGGCGGAGCACCTGCTCGGCCACGCGATCGGCTTCTGTCTCGGCCGCGTCGTGGGCGCCGCCGACCAGCAGGGTCGGCGCGCTCGACGTGGCAAAGGCTCGGCGGACGCGTTGCCTGGCGACAGCCAGGCCGTCGGTGCCCGAGGACTTGGGCGTGGAACGCTCAAGTCGCGTGGTGTGCGCCTCAACGCCGCCGTACCGGCCTGACTCGCCCACCGCATCCTCCTGTCGGCGCGCCGGCACACCCACGTTGGGATGCCAACTGTCGGCGCGACACTAACCCATCGGTGGTACGCCGACGAGCCCGGCCGCGCGGTTAGTCGTCGGTGCGGCGGGCAGCCGGCTTGAGGAGGTAGACGCCGTTGGCGACCTTCTCCATCGAGCCGTCGAGCGCATAGCACAGGCCGCTGGCGAAGTCGATCAGGCGCCGGGCGACCTCGCGCTCGGCCGACTCGAGGTTCATGATGACCGGCTGGCCCTCTTTGTACTTGTCGGCCAACTCTTGGGCCTGGTCGAACCGGCGCGGGGCGATCGCCGCCGGCTCGCCCGACGGCGTGTTACGCGGGGGCGTCGCCTGGCGCTGCGGGCGCGGGGTGACCGAAGAGTCGTCGCGGTCACGCCGAGCCTGCGAGGGGTCGAAGTCGCGCGACGGGAACGTGGGTCGGTTCGGCATCGTACGGACGACCCCTTCGTTGTGTTCCTCGCGGCTGCTGCGACGCTGCTCGGGCTCGGCCTGACGACGCTGACGACGCGGCGCCGGCTCGGGCTCGGCGTATTCCTCGTCGTACTCGTAGTCGTCGTACGCGTCGTCTGGGCCGAGGCCCAGCCATTCCATGGTTCCTTTCCAAAACGACATACGTACGTCCTCCTTCACACAACGCTATCGCGCCCGCCCATACAGGCATGGGCATCGTGGTCAACGCGCTCCGAAGAGCGCGGTACCCACGCGGACGCGGGTGGAACCTTCCTCGACCGCAACCTCGAGGTCGGCCGACATGCCCATCGAGCACGTCCGCAGACCCAGCCGGTCGACCGCGGCCCGTGTGGCACGGAAACCCGGCCGGGCCGCCTCGGGGCCGCCCGCGGTGGGGCCGACGGTCATCAACCCGTCGAGTACCAGCCCCAGCTCGCGAACGGTATCGACGAGCGGGTCGAGCTGGTCGAGCGGGCAGCCACCCTTGCCGGGCTCGTCGTCGGTGCTGACCTGGATCAACACGGTGGCACCGGGCACCCGCTTGGCCAGTTCGGTGGCGAGTGACGACCGGTCGACGGTCTCGTACACCGCCACGCGGCCCACCGTGTGGCGGACCTTGTTGGTCTGGAGCTGGCCGATCAGATGCACGGCGGGGAGGCCGGGCGTGCCCGCCAGCGCGTCGAGTTTGGCAACGAGTTCCTGCACGTAGTTCTCGCCGATCGCAGTGACGCCAGCCGCCGCGGCGGTCGCGATCGCATCTGGCCCGAACCCCTTCGTGACGGCCAGGATGTCGACGCCGTCACCGCCGACGGCCGCAATCCGGGCGCGGACGTCGGCGAGCGCAGCCGCGACGGATTCGGGGGTGGGCAACGACTGACTCAACCGCCGGGTGGGCTACTTGAGGAACGACGGGACGTCGAAGTCGTCGTCGTCATCGGGCTCGTCGGGCTTGTCGTCGGCGAACAGTTCGGTGATCCGCGACGGCCGGTCCTCGCCCACCAGCGTGATCCGCCCCGCCCCCGCGTCGTCGACCCGGTCGAACCCGGCAGCGATCACGGTGACCCGGACCTCGTCGCCGATTTCGTCGTCGATCACGGTGCCGAAGATGATGTTGGCGTCGGCATGGGCGACACCGTGGATGATCTCGGCGGCCTTGTTCATCTCGAACAGGCCCATGTTCGACGGGCCGGTGATGTTGAGCAGGATGCCGCGGGCGCCGTCGATCGCCGACTCGAGCAGCGGGCTGGCGATCGCCTGGCGGGCAGCCGACTCGGCGCGCTCGTCGCCCGACGCCTGGCCGATGCCCATCAGCGCCGAACCGGCGTCGGACAGGATCATCCGCACGTCGGCGAAGTCGGTGTTGATCAGCCCGGGTGTGGTGATCAGGTTGGTGATGCCCGACACGCCCTGGAGCAGTACCTCGTCGGCCATCTTGAACGCGTTGAGCACGCTCGTCTTCTCGTTGGCGACGGTGAGCAGGCGATCGTTCGGGATGACGATCAGCGTGTCGACCTTCTCCTTGAGCTTCTGCACGCCGGTGTCGGCCTGCACCGCCCGGCGGCGGCCCTCGAAGCGGAACGGGCGGGTGACCACACCGATCGTGAGCGCGCCGGCTCGGCGAGCGACCTCGGCGATGACGGGGGCAGCACCGGTGCCGGTGCCACCGCCCTCGCCGGCGGTGATGAACACCATGTCGGCGCCCTTCACCATCTCTTCGATCTCATCGTCGTGGGCCTCGGCGGCCGAGCGCCCGACTTCGGGGTCGCTGCCGGCGCCGAGCCCGCGGGTGAGGTCGCGGCCGATGTCGAGCTTGACGTCGGCGTCGCTCATCAGCAGCGCCTGGGCGTCGGTGTTGACGGCGATGAACTCGACGCCTTTCAAACCGGCATCGATCATCCGGTTGACGGCGTTGACACCACCGCCGCCCACGCCGATCACCTTGATGACGGCGAGATAGTTCTGGGGGACGCCGGGCATCAGTGAGGCCTCCATCGGGCGGGACGGGCGAGAACGCGTGTCGGTTGAGTGCTGGTTGGCATCGGGGTTCGCGGTATTCCGAGTGAATTCGTGGTGCCATCCTGGCACGTCTCACCCCACCGGATGCGGAATCCTACCTGCACTAGCGGGTTGTCTCGCGGGTGGAGACGTCGATCACGGCAGGCAGTTCGGCTTCCGGTCGCCCGGCTGCTGCCGCCTCGGCCGCAACAGCTGCGATGTCGGCCAGCACCGTTTCGACCCGCACGAGCTTGTCGAGCAGGTTGCGCGCCTCGCCGAAGTGGACCTCGATGCCGTTGTCGAGCAGCAACGCCATCGCCGCCCCGTCGGCAGTAACGCCCACCGAGGTGACCTGCCCACGCAACGACGGAGTGAGACTCATCGCCAGCTCGGAGGCGGCGACGTACCCGAACGGTGCGAACTGCCCGGGTTCGAGGTCGACCGGGTCGGGGCCCCGGATGAGCAGGTAGGCGATGGGGTACTGGTCGAGCACGTCGAGCACGCGCCCTTGCCGGTCGAGCACCCGGAACCGCTGGTCAGGCCCCTGGTAGGTGGTCAGCGCCTTGCGTTCACGGATCTCGATCGACGCCGAGCGGGGGAAGCTCACGCGCACCCGGGCTGCCTCGACCCACGGGATCTGTTCGAGCCGGCGTTCGGCCTCGTCGGTGTCGGCGAGCAGGGTCGGCGTGCCGACGAGGTCGTCGACGACGACTTGCAGCGCCTCGGGGTCGGTGTACACGTTGCCGGTGATGCGGACCTGGTCCTCCTGCACAGCGAACAGGCCCGAGCCGAGCACGGCCAGGGCGGCGACGAGCACGAGCGCGACGCCGACTACGAGCCCGATCCACACGAGCCGCTTGCGGATCTTCGCCCGGTGCACGGCGGCCCGGCGCTCGCGCATGCGCGGCTCGACCCCGCGGCGCAGGTCGCGGGCTGTCTCGGTACGCAGTGCGTCGCCCGACTCGTCGTCCTCGATCACCACGACCGGCCCGCGGCGGCTGCCCGCGTCGAGGCTGCCCTCGACATAGACGGGGTCGGGGAAGTCGTCGTCGCCACCGATCGCGATCACGGCCGGGGCAGACGGTTGGGTGGCCGGTTCGGTGTCGGGTTGCGACGGCCGCCCCTGAATCGGCGTCGGTGCGGTCGGCTCGAGGCCGTCATCGTCGAGCGAGTCGGACGCGTCGGGGGTCTCCGGCCGAGGTGGGGTCGGCGTGCGAGGCACGATCCGCACGCCCTCGGTCTCGGTGCCGAACGCCCGCGACAACTCGTCGAGCGCGGCCGGGTCAGGTTCGTGCTCGTCGCGCCCACTCATGCCGCGTGCTCCTCGAACGACAGCGGGTCGGTGTCGTCGAAGCCGACCAGACGTACTTCGCTGCGGAGGTGGTAGCCGGTCGCGTCGGCCACCTGGGCGCGCACGGCCTCGATCGTCCGGCGCACGTCGGCGGCCGTGCCACCCTCGCCGGCCTGGATGAAGTTGGCGTGCTTCTCCGACACCCACGCCGTGCCGAACCGGGTGCCGCGCAAGCCGAGTGAGTCGATCAACGCGCCCGCCGTCACCGCGCCCGGCACGGGGTTGACGAACACCGAGCCGCAGTTCTGGCCGCCCGGCTGGTGCTCGCGGCGCCAGCGGACGATGTCGGCGATCTCGGCCTCGCTGCGCCCGCGGTCGCCGGTGGCGAGCGCCAGGCGTGCCCGGATCACGACGTGGGCGGGCGCCAGTGACGACGCGCGGAACCGCAGGCCCAGCGCGGCGACCGGCAACGTCGTCAACTCGGCGCTTCCGGCGGCAAGGTCGAACACGTCGACGTCGACCAGGCAGGCGGCCATGTCGGAACCGTGCCCGCCGGCATTCATCCGTACCGCCCCGCCGATCGAGCCGGGCACGCCGACCGCCCACTCGAACCCGGTCAGGCCGGCCGCCGCGGTGCGCCGGGCTGCCACCGGCAGGGCCACACCGCCGCCGGCGACGACGACCGGCGATGCCGGATCGATCGTGATGTCACCCGCGAGCTGGGCGACCGACACGGCCACGCCGGCGAAGCCCGTGTCGGCCACGAGCATGTTCGAGCCGCGGCCGACCACCAGCACGGGGACGCCGGTGGCGGCGCGCGCCTCGGCGATCGCGGCCAGATCGGCAAGCTCGGCGGCATCGACGAACAGGGCGGCCGGCCCGCCGACCCGATAGGTGGTCATCGGGGCCAGCGCCACGTCGCGCTGGAGCCGTCGGCCAAGCCGTGATGCCAGCAACTCGCCCGCCCGCTCGATCTGTTCGCGTCCAGTCATACGACGATCTCAGGCGGGCACGACCGTGGCCGGGCCGCGGCGCGCGGCGAGTACTTCGTCGGGCAGCGAGGCGATGTCGCCACAGCCCATCGACACGCACACGTCGCCGGGCCGTACCGTGCGCGCCAGGTAGCTCACCAGCTCGTCGCGGCGGGGCAGCCAGACGACGTGTGCCGACGGGTGCGCGGCGGCGACCGCCTGCACCACCAGCCGCCCGGTGACGCCGGGGATCGGCTGGGTACCCGACGGGTAGATGTCGGTGAGCACCACCACGTCGGCAGCGGTGAACGCGTCGGCGTACTCGCGCCACATCTGCGCCATGCGGTTGTAGCGGTTGGGTTGGAACACGGCCACCACGCGCTGCCAGCCGTCGCCCGACTGGCGGGCGGCCTGCAACACGGCGTCGATCTCGGCCGGAAGGTGGGCGTAGTCGTCGACGAACGTCGCCCCGGCGTCGGCGCCGCGGATGTCGAACCGGCGCGCCACCCCACCGAACTTGGCGAGTGCGGCCGCCGCCACGGCCGGGTCGACACCCAGCTCGACGGCCATCGCCAGGGCGCCGGTGGCGTTGACGACGTTGTGCACGCCACGCAGCGGCAGGTCGACCCGGGCGATCACCGTGCCGCCACGCGCGACCGCGAACGAGAACGTGCCCTGCTCGGCGACGACGTCGACCGCTCGGTAGCGGGCCCCCTCGGCGAGGCCGTAGGTGACCGTGGTTGCCGGGTCGTGACGGGCCGCCAACGCGGCCGCGTGCTCGTCGTCGGCGCACACCACCTTGGGGCCGGGGGTCTGCGCGAGGTAGCGGTCGAAGCTGGCGACCGCGCCCTCCAGCGTGCCTTCCCCGAACTCCGTATCGACGTGGTCGCGGTCGACGTTGGTGAGGATCGTGCCGTGCAGCGGCAACTCGACGTGGGTGCCGTCCGACTCGTCGGCCTCGACCACGAACCAGTTGTTTCCGCGCTGGTCGCCTCCGGTCCACTGGGCGCCGGTGCCCACGTCGTTGACGTCGCCACCGATCACGAAGCTCGGCCGTTGCCCGGCCTCGGCCAGCATCAGCATCAGCATCGACGACGTGGTGGTCTTGCCGTGTGCCCCGGCGACGCCGAGCGACTTCGCCTGAGCGCAGATCGCGGCGAGCATGCCCGCGCGCCGCAGCACGGGGATGCCCTGCCGCCGGGCCTCGTCGAGCTCGTTCAAGTCGGCCGGCACCGCCGACGAGTAGGTGACCGCGTCACAGCCGTCGACGTGCTCGCGCGCGTGGCCGATCTGCACGCTCACCCCGGCCGCCCGTAGGCGTTCGAGGACCTGCTTGTCGCGGAGGTCGACGCCGGACACGTCGTGCCCCATCTGCGCCAGGGCCAGCGCGATCGCGCTCATCCCGGGCCCACCGGCACCCACCACGTGGAGCCGGCGCGGGGTGCCCAGGTCGATCGGCGCAACCGGCTGCGGGCGGGAGGTCAAGAGCGTGCTCACGGCCCACCGAGCCTACGGTCCGGCTCGCTCCACCATGTGACACCCCCTCCGTACGATTCGGTCACAGCCCTCGTGATCGGTGCTCGGGCGCACCCTCCCTTTTCTTACCGCCGGAGGTATGCGAGCATGTCCGTCAGCGAAGCCCAGCGCCTGCAACTGTTCGAATCCGCCAAGCTCGCGCTGGGCGATCACAGCGCCGAGATCCTGATGAACGCCCTGCCCACCGTCGACTACACCGAACTGGTCACCAAGCGCGACCTGGATGTGAAGTTCGCCGAATTCCAGCACCGCATCGTCACGCTGCTCGTGGCCAGCCAGGGTGTGCTGTTGATGGCGATGGCGCTGTTCGTCGCCTGGCGCTGAGCGGTTCAGAGTGGTTTCGACAGGCTCAACCACCTTGGCCCACACCCGATCAGGTGGTTGAGCTTGTCGAAACCACCTCACTGAACGACTGGGTTAGTCGCTGGCGACGCGCTCGATCAGTTCGGCCAGCTTGCCCTGGCGGTGTGCTGCACCGAGAGCGTACGCGTGGGTGGACAGGGCGGCCAGGCGTTCCGGGTCGGCGCGCAGCGCGGCAACGATGCCGGGAAGCGTTGCCAGGTCGGCTTCGGCCAGGAACACGGCTGCGTTGCGGTCCGACAGCCAGCGCACGTTGAGCGTCTGGTGGTCCTCGGCCGCGCCGGCCCACGGCACCAGCACCGCCGGCACGCCCGTGACGGCCACCTCGTGCACGGTGCTCGCCCCGCCCCGCCCCACGAACAGGTCGGCCGCGGCGTACACCAGCGGCATGTCCGGCTCGTAGGCGACGGGCTGGTACAGCACACCGTCGGGTCCGTCGCCCGCCGGGCGGGCACCGTCGATGAAGCGTCGTCCTACCGCATGGCGGATCGCCAGGCCCACGTCGCCCGCGTTGGCGTCGAGCAACTCGGTGACTGCCGTGTTCAGCGGACCCGAACCGAGTGAACCGCCCATCACCGCCACGACGAAGCGGTCGTCCGGCAAGCCGAGCGCCGCCCGGGCCGCGGCCCGGCCGGCCTCCCGGTCGACGGTGAGGATCGCCTGGCGTACCGGCGCTCCGGTGAACTCGGCGCGCGGCAGCGGCGAGTCGGGAAACGCCACCGCGCACGCGGCGGCCTTGCGGGCGGCGACCTGGCTGGCGCGGCCAGGGCGGAGGTCGTAGCTGACGACCACCACCGGGATGCCGAGCTTGCGGGCGGCCAACACCGCCGGCAGCGACGCGTACCCACCGACGCTGACGACCACCCGGGGTTGCAGTTCACGCAGCAGCGCGACCGCGGCACGTCGTGCCCGCCACAGCTTCGGCGCGAAGCCCGCGTTGAGCCTGACGTTGCGCAGGTTCAGCTCACGCTGCAAGCCGACCACGTCGAAGAAGGTGTGCGGGTAGGGCGTCGGTGGCAACAGTTCGGTCTCGATCCCGCGGCGGGCACCGATGTAGTGGATTGCCTCGGCCCGGTGCCCAGCGACCACCAGCGCGTCGGCCACCGCGAGCGCGGGCAGCACGTGACCCGACGTCCCCCCGCCGCTCACCACCGCAAACACCTCGCTCACGGCCCAGCCACCGGTGATGACCCGGCCCGGGCAGCTAAGGGGCTCAGCGGATAGGTGGTCACGGTCGTCGAGTGGCGCGCCCGCGGCGCAGCCGCCACTCCGTTGTATCGAGACGTGGTGCGCGCGCCAATGGTCTCGATACACCGGCTGCGCCGGCACTCGACCACCGGGGCGAACCGCATGTCAGGCGAGGGCGGAGCGGAGTTTGCGGGCGCGGCGGACGGACGTGGTGCGGTCGGCGCGGGTGACGGTGACCGCTCGGCGTGACACGTTGAGCAGCAGGCCGGCGGCGACGATCGACACGAACAGCGACGTGCCTCCAGCCGAGAAGAACGGCAACGTGAGGCCGGTGACCGGCATCAGGCCCGACACTCCCCCGAGGTTGACGATCGCCTGCACGCCGAACCAGGCGGCGATACCGCCCGCCAGCAGCATGCCGAACCGGTCGGGCGCCGCCAGTGCGGCCTGGACACCGAACCACACCAGCGCCATGAACCCGCCGATCACGGCGACCGAGCCGACGAAGCCCAGCTCGTCGGCGACGACCGCGAAGATGAAGTCGCTGTGCGCCAGCGGCAGGTAGCCGAGCTTCGAGTTGCTGCCGCCGATGCCCGACCCGGTCACGCCCCCGTTGGCGATGCTGACCAGGCCCTGCCACGACTGGTAGGCGAGGTCTTCGCGGTTGCCCTGAATGTCGCGGAACGCGGTGAAGCGGTGCAACCGACGCTGGTCGGACACGATCATCAACGCCGCGCCGAGCGTGCCGGCGATACCCACCATGCCGACGTGCACGAGCGGCACACCGGCCACAACGCCGACCGCGAGCACGACCGCGGCGAGCACGATCGCCGAACCGAGGTCGCCCTGCACGGCGGCCACGCCGGCGCACACGGCGGCGGTGAGCGCCAGCGGGATCATCCCGTGGCGGCGATCGTGGACCTCGTGCTCGTGGCGTGCGAAGTAGTCGGCGAGAAAGCCGATCGCGGCCAGCTTGAGGAACTCTGACGGCTGGAAGCTGAACCCGCCGACGCGTACCCACGACGTGGCGTCGTTGACGGTGGCCCCGATACCGGGGGCGAACGGCAACAGCATCGCCCCGCTGGCCAGCACGGCGATCGGGATCGCCAGTGCGCGCCAGCGCTGGTACGGCACCTTGACGACGACCAGCGCGACCAGCACCCCCAGCCCGGCCCACATCGCCTGCCGCGTGAACACCGCGTACGGCGAACCGTCGATGCTGCGCGCCGAGGTGGCCGACAGCACCATCACCAGGCCCAGCAGCACGAACATGGCGACCGTCACGAGGATCGCGTAGAAGATCCGCGGGGGTGGCCCCAACTCGACGGCCGGTGGGTTCACCCTCGGCACCGCCCGGCGGGTGGGGCGCGCCCGGCGGACGTGGCCGCGCGACGACCCCGAGCGGCCACGTCCCGCGGTGCTCGTGTTGGTGTTGGCGTTGAGCCGGTCGAGTGCTGCGGCGCGGCGCTGCTTGACGCTCGGCCGGGTGGACGTGGTCGCGTCGTTCACTGCTGCTCCCTTCGGTCGATGTGCAGGTAATTCTGGACCTTCTGGCGGAAGTCGTCGCCGCGGGCGACGTAGTTGGCGTACCAGTCGAAGCTCGCGCACCCGGGCGACAGCACGACGGCATCGCCGGGCTGGGCCAGCTCGCCTGCCGTGGCGATCGCAGCCGCCATGTCGTCGGCGGTGACGACACGCACCGGGGGCGTGCGATCGGCGAACACGCCGGCGACGTCGGGGCCGGCCTCACCGACCGCGACGACCGCCCGCATCCGCTCGGGGTAGGCACCCAACGGTGACAGGTCGACACCCTTGCGGCTGCCGCCGGCGATCAGCACCAGGCTGTCGAACGCCCGGATCGCGGTGGCTGCGGCGTGCGGCGTGGTGGCCTTCGAGTCGTTGTACCAGCGCACCCCGTCGGCCTCGCCCACCGGCTCCAGGCGGTGCGGCGGGGCGCTGAACGTGGCCAGCGCAGCGGCGATGTGGGCCTCGGTGGCCAGGCCGGTTTCGAGCACCAGCGCCGACGCGGCGAGCGCGTTCGTGAGGTCGTGCGGCAGTGCCCGGGTCATCGTCGAGGCCGCTGCGATCGGTCCGTTCGGGCCCCACAGCCACGTGTCGCCGTCGCGCACCTCGACGCGGTAGTCGGCGTGCTGCGTGGCGAACGTGCGATGTCGGGCGGGCGCGGCGGCCAGGTGGGTCATCACCACTGGGTCGTCGGCGAACCCGATCGCCACGTCGTCGGGCCGCTGGAGCGAGAAGATCCGTGCCTTGGCGGCCACGTACGAATCCAGGTCGGTGTGCCAGTTGAGATGGTCGGGCGCGAGGTTCAGCCACACCGCCGCGTCGGCGCGGAACTGCTCGGTCCACGCCAGGCGGAAGCTGGTGCACTCGACGACGAACGCGTCGAGTTCGGGTTCGTCGGCGTGCGTGCCGTCCCAGTCGATCGCGGCGACCATCGGCGTGTCGGTGTTACCGACGTCGGCGGCGTGCAACCCGGCTGCGCGCAGGATCGCCACGGTCAGCTCGGTGGTGGTGGTCTTGCCGTCGGTGCCGGTGATCGCGAGGATCGGTCGCGGCCGGGCCCGCTCCTGTTCCCACCGGTAGGCCAGTTCGAGTTCGGTGCGCACCGGCACACCGGCAGCGAACGCGGCGAGCACCACCGGGTGGGTCTCGGGGATGCCCGGCGCCGGCGCGAGCAGGTCGAACCCGGCCACGTCGGCAGGGTCGAACGTGCCGCCGATCAGCAGGTGCACACCCAACCGTTCGGCCTCGGCCAGCTTGGCCTCGTCGACCACATCGTCGACGGCGACCACCTCGTACCCGTGGCGGGCGAGCGCGGCGACCGTGGCCGCTCCGGTCACCGCCAGGCCGTACACCAGCGCGCGCGGCACTACAACGCCCCGTTCTGGCGAGTCACTAGAGCGCTCCTTGCTGATGCGTGAAGTCGGCGATGAAGATCGCCAACGCGCTCGCCACGCAGATCGCCGACACCAGCCAGAAGCGGATGATCACGGTGGTCTCGGGCCAGCCCGACAGTTCGAAGTGGTGGTGGATCGGCGACATCTTGAACAGCCGCCGCTTGCGCCCCGACGCCTTGAACACGGTCATCTGCACGGCCACCGACCCGGCTTCGATCACGTTGATGCCGCAGATCAAGATCAGCAGCAGGTGTGTGTTCATCGTCAGCGCGAGGAACGCCAGCGCCGAGCCGATGCCGAGCGCGCCCACGTCGCCCATGAAGATCCGTGCCGGGGCGGCATTCCACCACAGGAAACCGAGGCACCCGCCGGCGAACGCAGCCGCCATCACCCCCATGTCGAGTGGGTTGACGACGCGGTACACGTCGGGGTTACGGAACGCCCAGTAGCCGATCACGGTGAACGCCGCGAACCCCATCAGCGCCGACCCGCCGGCCAACCCGTCGAGCCCGTCGGTGACGTTGACCGCGTTGGTGGTGGCCCACACGATCGCGCCGGCCCAGAACATCCACACGAACCCCGGAAGCTGGAAGCCGAGGTCGCCCGCGCGCACGAGCGAGATCGACTTGTCGATGCCGGTGAACACCGTCAGCGCACCGCACAAGCCGACCGCCATCAGCATGGTGACGTAGTTCTTCTGCTTCCAGAAGATGCCTCGGTTGTGGCGCTTGCGGACCTTGATCCAGTCGTCGGCGAACCCCATCGCGGCCATCGCCAGGATGCCGATCCACACGATCATGGCCTGGTCGGAGAAGGCGATGTTGCGCACGTGGGCGACGACCCACCCGACGAGCGCGGCGACGATGATCGCCAGGCCGCCCATGGTCGGGGTGCCCTGCTTCGTGGCCGCGTGCCAGTCGGGGCCGAGGTCTTCCTTGCCGAGGATCGGCTGCCCTTGCCCGCGGGTGCGGAAGAAGCTGATCAGGAAGCGCGTGAAGAACAGCGAGACGAGCGTCGACACGGCGCCGGCGATGATGACCGCGATCACGAGTGGAGGTCCTTCAGGAGTTCCCGGGCGACGGCCCGGTCGTCGAACGGATGGTTGGTAGAGCCGATCGTCTGGTACGGCTCGTGACCCTTGCCGGCGACGACCACGACGTCGCCGGCGCGGGCCGTTGCAAGCGCCAGCGCGATCGCGGCCCGGCGGTCGGGCTCGATCAGCGGGTCGGCGCCGGCCGCGCGGACACCGGCCGCGGCGGCATCGATGATCGCCAGCGGGTCTTCGGTACGCGGGTTGTCGGACGTGACGACGACCACGTCGGCGTGCGCGCCCGCGGCGGCCCCCATCAACGGACGCTTGTCGGGGTCGCGATCGCCACCGCACCCGAACACGACAATCACCCGGCCGTTCCCCGCCCGGCCCGCGCTGGTCGAAACCACTTCGCGGGCCGATGCCAACACCTCGACCAGCCCGTCGGGCGTATGCGCGTAGTCGACCACGACGGCGAATGGCGCGCCGGGCGCCGACACGGTCTCGAACCGGCCGGGCACCGGCGGACACGTCGCCAGGCCCGCTGCGGCGTCGGACGGGGCAACACCGAGCTGCTCGGCCGCGGTGAGCGCGGCGAGTGCGTTGGCCACGTTGAACCGTCCACCGATCGGCAGCGTCACGGGCAGGCCACGCCAGGTGAACGCCACCCGGTCGGCGCGCACCTCGACGTCGGTGGCGTCGGCGCCGGCGAACGCGGTGGTGGGGATCGGGGCAGCGTCGAACAACAGGCGGCCGTGGGGGTCGTCGGTGTTGACCACCGCGACCGAACTCAGCCCGGGTGTGAACAGCTGGGCCTTGGCACGGAAGTACTCCTCCATCGACGCGTGCAGGTCGAGGTGGTCGCGGCTCAGGTTCGTGAACACGGCGACGTCGAAGTGGGCTCCCCGCACGCGGTGCAGGGCGAGCGCGTGCGACGACACCTCCATCACCACCGCGCCGACCCCCTCGCTGACGTAGCCGGCGAGCAGGCGCTGAAGGTCGGGGGCCTCGGGGGTGGTACGCGTGCCCGACAACGTGCCGATCAGGCGCGTGTCGGTTCCGGCGTGGCGCAAGATCGCGGCCAGCAGGTGACTGGTGGTGGTCTTGCCGTTCGTGCCGGTGATGCCGACCATCGTCAGCTTGGTGGCCGGCCGGCCGTGCACGGCCGCGGCCAGGCTGCCCATTGCCGCCCGCGTGTCGGGCACGATCAACTGGGCGACACCGCCGACGAGGTCGGTGGGCAGGGGCCGCTCAGCCACCAGCGCGGTGGCCCCGGCGGCGACCGCGGCTGCCGCATAGTCGTGCCCGTCGGCATGCGCGCCGACGACGCACGCGAACGCCCAGCCGGGCGCGACCTGGCGCGAATCGTGGGTGAGGTCGACGACGTCCGCAGGGAGCGTCTCGACGATGTAGGGAGCGGCAGCGTTCATCGTCAGCACTGCTCGACACTCACGTTCAGTAGCCGCCGGGCGGTTCGAGGTTGAACGCCTCGCACGACGAGGTGTCGGCGGGCGGCACCATACCCCGCTCGTGCATGATCACGGGGGCCAGCGCGGCGAACACGGGGGCCGCGGCAGTCGAGCCGAAGCGGGCCATCGAGTCGGGCGGCGGCTCGTCGATCGACACCAACACGGTCACCTGCGGGTCTTCGTAGGGGAAGAACCCGACGAAGCTCGAGTAATACACGCGCTCGCCGGCCTCGTTGAAGTACGTGCCGTTGGCCTGGGGCTTGTAGCCGGTGCCGGTCTTGCCGGCCACGCTGAAGTGCTCGATGCCCTCCTGGGCGGCCTCGCCGGTGCCGTCTGGGTCGCACACCACAGCGCGCATCATGTGCTGCACCTGGGCGGCGATCTCGGGCCGCAGCACCTCGTGGGTGGCCGACGGGTCGGCCTCGGTGACGGTGCCGTCGGGGCCGACGGTGGCCTGCACGAGCCGGGGGGCCACGTACATGCCGTCGTTGGCGATCGTGTTGATCGCCGTCGCCAACTGGATCGCGGTGCTCGACACGCCCTGCCCGTACGAGACGGTGGCGCGTTCGGAACCCCACAGGTCGCTGTAGTGCTTCATGATGCCGGTCGACTCGCCGGGCATGTTCAGCGCGGTCGGCTCGCCCAGGCCGAACCGGCGCATGTACTCCCAGTGCACGCGGCGCGACTCGACGCGTCCGGCCTCGGTGCGGCCGCCGTCGACGATGCCTTCCTTCGTCATGATCGTGCCGATGTTCGACGACTCGACGAGGATCTGCTGGATCGTCATCTCCTCGTCGGGGTGCTGGTGCGAGTCGCTCAGCAAGTCGTCGGCGTACTGCTTGCGCCACGGCACCACGAACGTCGACGACGGCGTGACGCCGCCCTCGTTGAGTGCGGCCGCCATCGTGATCACCTTGGCGACCGAACCGGGCTCGTAGGCGTCGACCACGGCCGAGTTGCGCGACGTCACGCCGACCGTGTCGGTGTCGCCGTTGCGCAGCACCGACGCCATCGCCAGTACGTCGCCGGTGTCGGTGTCGAGCACGATCACCTGCCCGGCCTTGGCTCCGATCGCACTGACCTGGTCGATCAGGGCCTGCTCGGCGGCGAACTGGATCGAGCGGTCGAGCGTGAGCACCAGGTCGTCGCCGGGGATGGGCGCCTGGGTGACCTGCTCGGTACCGGCGATCGAACTGCCGTCCTGGCCGACCTCGCGGGTGACCTCGCCGGGGGTACCGGCGAGGATGTCGGTGTAGCCGAGCTCGGTGGCTGCCTCGCCCCCGCCGTACTGGAGTTCGAGCCCGGCAATGCCCACGCCGTCGATGTCGGTGCGGCCGACCACGCTGCGCCCGGTGTCGCCACCGGGCAGCACCCGGCGGTCTTCGTCGTCGACGTTGATGCCGGCCATGTTGAGGCCGGCCAACTCGGCGCCGATCACGGGGTTGACCTGGCGCTCGATGTAGAGGAAGCCGGTGTCGCGCAGGGCGATCTTGGCGCGCAGCTCGGTCGCCCGGGTGTCGTCGAACTCGAGCAATTGTTGGAGCACCGCGACCACTTCGTCGGGGTCGTCGATCAGCTTCGGGTTGACGCTGATCGAGGCGGCCGGCACCGACACCGCGAGTTCCTCGCCGTTGCGGTCGAAGATCGACCCGCGGTCGGCGGGCAGCTTGGTGGTGCGGCTCCACATCGCCGCGCCCTGCACGCGCAGTTGCTCGCCGCCGGTGGTCTGGAGCTTGGCGACCTTGAACAGCACGGCCCCGAGCACCGCGAGCAGTGCGACCAGCAGCACGATCAGGCGGGTACGGGCCTGGCCGATGCCGAACCGGCTCGGGCGGGGGCTACGCCGCGGCTTGGCCGCGAGCACGCGTTGCTTGACGTTCTTACGGGCCGGGTGCTGGCGCGCGGCCTGGGGACGCGGGCGGGCCTTGCCACGCGGCGGCGTGGCGCCGCGCCGACGGGGAACTGGCGGCTTCGAGGCCGGTCCCCGCGAGGTCTGGCCCCGCTTGGTGGCCGGGCCCCGCGAAGTCTGGCCCCGTGACGTCTGACCCTTCGTGTTCTGGCGGGTGGTGTTCTGGCGAGTGGTGCTCTGGCGGGTCTGCGAGTAGCGCTCGCGGGGGCGTTCCTGCTCCGGCGCGTCGAGCCAGTAGAGGCGTCCGCCCATGGCTACGGTGCCTCCGCGGCTACTTGCTTGACCAGCTGGAACTGCTGAAGCGGCTCCAGGCGATCGGTCGAGCCGACCACGATCGCGTCGCCGGCGGGAACCCGCCCACTAGTGGCGATCGCGATCGCCAGGGTCATCGGGTCGACGTCGACGAACCGCGACTCCGAGCCCGGCACCATGCCCAGCGCAGCGGCTCCGGTGGCCACCCGGGTGGGCGCGCGCAACTCGGCGCGCGAGGCGCGCAGCACGTCGAACTGGGCGTAGGCGTCGCGCACCCCCTGTTCGAGCGTGTCGATGTGGCGCTGGCGCTCGGCGATACGGGTGTGCAGCAGCACCGCGCCGAGCATCGCCGTCGACACCAGCACGCTCAGCGTGATCGCGAACCAGGCGACGCGCCGGCGCGGTGTGACGACGACGAACGGCGCCCGGCCGGCGCGTTCGAGGACCGCTTGGCGGCGCTCGGCGCGGGCTGCATCGTGACGCAGGGCTACGGCCATCAGGCGACCTGTCCTGTCTTTTCGGCAACCCGGTAGCGCGCCGACGCGGCACGGCGGTTGCGTTCCTGCTCGGCCGCGGCGGGCCGCTTGGGGGCGCGCACGATGCGCACGGTCTTGACTGCGCCGCACACGCAGGGCAGGTCGGGTGGGCATTCGCAGCCACCGGTCTCGGCCTGGCGGATGCGGTCCTTCACGATCCGGTCCTCGCCCGAGTGGTAGGCCAGCACGGCCAGCCGGCCACCAGGGGCGAGCGCGTCGATCGCCGCGTCGAGCGCTTCGGGCAGCGCGTCGAGTTCGCCGTTGACCTCGATGCGGATCGCCTGGAACGTGCGCTTGGCGGGGTGCCCGCCGGTACGCCGGGCGGGGGCCGGGATGGCCGCTGTGACCACCGCCGCGAGCTGCGTCGTGGTCTCGATCGGGCGGGCGGCGACGATCGCCGCGGCGATCCGGCGGGCAAAGCGCTCGTCGCCGTAGCGCTGGATCACGCTGGCGAGATGGGCCTGGTCGTAGCCGTTGACGATGTCGTCGGCCGACCAGGTCGCGTCGCTGTCCATGCGCATGTCGAGCGGGCCGTCGTTCCGGTACGAGAAGCCGCGCTCGGCCACGTCGAGTTGGTGCGACGACACGCCGAGATCGAACAAGGCCCCGCTCAGTTCGGTGACGTCGTGGGCCTCCATCGCCTCGCCGAGCTGGTCGAAGCGGGCACGGTAGGTCATCGCCCGATCGCCGTACGGGGCCAGGCGGGCCTCGGCTGCGGCCAGGGCGTCGGGGTCGCGGTCGATGCCCAGGATCGACAGGTCGGGCCGCGAGTCGAGGATCGCCAAACTGTGCCCGGACCCCCCGAGCGTGGCGTCGAGCACCACACCGGCAGGCACCTCGGCGAACGTGGCGACCACTTCGTCACGCATCACGGGGTCGTGCTCGAACGCGGCGGCAGGGTCAGTCATCTTCGCCCTCCCACACGCGTACCGGCGTGGCCTCACTGTCTTCGGCGTCGAGCACGGTCCAGCGCGACGGGCGCCACACCGAGAACGCCGGGCCTTCACCGACGAACGTCGCCGGGGCGCCCGCACGCAAGCCGGCGTGCTGGCGGGCTTCCTCGTCGAGCGTGAAGCGACCGTTCTTGTCGATCGTGATCTTGCGGGTCTTCGACGTGTAGGCCCGCATCGCCGAACTGGGCGCCTCGCCCGAGCGGATCTTGTCCTCGATGTCGGCGATCCGGTTCTGGTACGCGTCGGGCGGCAGAAACAGCAGGTACCCGTCGGGGTCGCGGCGCAGGTAGCACTCGCCGTCGAGCAGGCCGCGGAAGGTCGCCGGCAGCGTCACCCGCCCATTGGCGTCGACCTGATGCGCGAACTCGCCCACGAACATTGGGTCGTATCGTGCCGTGCGCGCTCACCGATGTCAACCATACCGCGACTATTCACCCCTATCCGCGCCTACAAATTACATCACACCAGGTCAGAGGCTACGAACAGGTGTTCTCAAGCCATCCCGATTCTGCGCGCGGAGCGCGCGAATTACATCGTTGTGATTCGCGCTGCGAGTGCCGCCGCGAGGGCGCCCGGGTCGGCCCCGGCCGACACGGCGGCCTCGGCCGGTGCCCCGGGGGGGCGCCGGCCGACGGCGATCAGCTGTGCGGTGCCGGCGACGAGGGCCGCTGTGTGGAGCTGGCCCTGGATCCGCGCCCCGTGGCGGCCCCGCCGCTGGCTCAGCCCCACCAGCTTGCGCGGCGGGGTGGCCGAGGCGTCGAGCACCTCGCCGGGCCCCACCCCGGCGAAGCACACGGTGGTCGACCACGCGCTCGTCACCATGCCCCCGTCGTGCACGGCGAGCGTCGCCGGGTCGGCCACCCCGGCCGCGCCGAGCGCGTCGCGCCAGGCCTCGCCGGCGGCGACCATCGAACCGCGCACGTCGTCCGGCCAGGTGCCTGCGGGCACTACCAGGTCGACCCACACCACCGAGCCGGGCACCAGCAGCACCGCGCCCCCACCCGACCGGCGGCGCACGACGCTGAGGCCGGCGGCGTCGACGGCGGCCCGATCGAGCACGTCGTCACGTTGCGACGAGCCGAGCACGATCGCCGCGTCGGTGAAGTCGCACCACCAGACGGCCGGTTCCTCCACCGCGCCGTCGGCGAACGGGTCGCGGGCGTGCAGCTCGGCGACCGTGCCGGTCAGCCGTACTGCTTGCACCACTCGAGGTACGCGATCACGTCGGCCGGCACTGGCCGGGCGGTGGCGTCGCCGTACTGGGTCAGCAGCCGGAACCGCAAGTAGTCACCTGAAGGGACCGGAAGAAACGGTCGCTGCCGCCACCACCCCACCGGCGCCGTGCGCCAAGCCTGCCGCAGCGCCGTGCCCCACAACCCCGGCCGCCCAACCACAGCAACAACAACCTTGACCACACCCCCACGGTACCCACCGCCACCGGTGGTCGAGCCTGTCGAAACCACCACGACCACCACCCCCGCCCAGGTGGTTGAGCCTGTCGAAACCACCGGGAGTCCGGCGACTGCTATTTCGCCACAGGTTCTTTCGGGAGGCCCAGGACCATTTCGCCGATGATGTTGCGTTGGATCTGCGAGGTGCCTGCGTAGATCGTGCCGGCCCGGGCGTTGAGGAACGTGTTCACCCACGAGGCGGTCGAGTTGGCGGTGCCTGCGTCGTCGGTCTGGAACGCCGACGACGGCGGGCGTCCCTCGATCGTCATCGCCTCGGCTCCGTAGATGTGCACGGCCAGTTCGGTGACCACCCGGTGGTACTCGCTCCAGAACAGCTTCGAGATCGCCGCGTCTGGCCCCGGATGCTTGCCGGCGAGGAACCCGGTCAACACGCGCATACCGCTGTACCGCATCAGCTGCACCTGCGAGTACGCCCACGCCAGCTTCTGGCGGACCACCGGCTGATCGGCCACGCCGCGCTCGCGGGCGAGCAGCAGCAGCCGGTCGACTTCGGCCTGGAACCGGATCGGCATGGTCGCCGCGGCCTCGCCGCGCTCGAACCCGAGCAACCCCATCGCCACCCGCCAGCCGCCGTTGACCCCGCCGACGACGTGGTCCTTCGGGGTGGTGGCGTCGGTGTAGAAGACCTCGTTGAACTCGCTCTCGCCCGAGATCATCTTGATCGGGCGTACCTCGATGCCGGGCTGGCGCATGTCGACCAGCAGGAACGAGATGCCCTTGTGCTTGGGTGCGTCGGGGTCGGTGCGGGCGAGCGTGAAGATGTGGTCGGCGAGGTGCCCGGCCGAGGTCCAGATCTTCTGCCCGTTGAGCACCCACTGGTCGCCGTCGAGCACGCCCCGCAGGCCGACGTTGCCGAGGTCGGAGCCGGCGTTGGGTTCGCTGTAGCCCTGGCACCACGTGTCCTCGCCCGACAGGATGCGGGGCAGGTAGTGCTGCTTCTGCTCTTCGGTGCCGAACAACAGCAGCGTGTTGCCGAGCATCTGGATGCCGAACGGGTCGTTCGGGCCGCCCATCGGCACCCCCGCGCGTGTGAATTCCTCGGCGAGGATCACCTGTTCGAGGGCCGACAGCCCGGCCCCGCCGTACTCCTGCGGCCAGCCCGGGGCGAGGTAGTTCGCTTCGTACAGCACGCCGCGCCACTCGGTGACGAACCGGGTCAGCGCCTCGCCTTCGAGCGTGCCGATCCCACACCAGGTGGCCGGCAGCTTCTCTGCCAGAAACGCCTGGACCTTGGCGCGGTATTCCTCGGCGTCGGCGGAATAGGCAGGATGCATGCCGCGACGCTACTCAGCACCGCTCCCCCACCTGCGAGCCGAGGTCGCCGCACCACGGGTGCGTCGGGGTTACTCGCCCCCGAGCACCACCAAGCCAGCGGACCGAGCGAACGCGGCGAACTCATCGAAGGCCGACGTCGACACGGAGAGTGGCTTCTTCCACAGACAGCGGGCCGCGGTCGGAGGGACGCGTGCACCTCGATCACCTCGGTCGTGCCACATCCGGCCGCTCAACGCAGCGCTACGGGGACGCAGTAGGCGTCTGGAGATATCCGGGCAGGTCATCGGCTGTTTTACGAACATTTGACCCAACTTGATCCTTCTGACCTGGAACAATATGACACCCCGTTGGTACGATGGTCACATGGTCTCGGCACCCGTTGCACTCCTTGCAGGGCTCGGCGGCGCCGACACGCGCGGGGCTGATGCGCTGGTGTGCAACGACCTGCTGCGCGACCTCAAGAAGGTCCGCGGGTGGGTCGACGCCAAGACTGCCGAGGTCACCGCTCGGCTCGACCAGCTCGCACGCCAAGGGCAGTCGTTCGGGTCCGAAACCAGCAACTCGCGCTGCTCGGGCATGTCGGCCCGCGAGGCCAGCAAGCACAAAGGCCGCGCGGACACGATCGAGGCAGCCAAGGGGTTCGGTGATGCACTCGCCGAAGGAGACGTCACCGCCGAGCACGTCGACAAGCTCGCTGCGGTGGCCGGCCATCTCGACGACGAGGTGAGGGCGGCGCTGTTCGACAAGACCGACGAGCTACTCGAACACGCCACGTCGAACGACCCCGGCCGGTTCGGGCGCCACGTGCGCGACCTCGCCCGCCGGCTCGAACGCGACGCCGGCATCAGCCGCGATCAACAGCAGCGGGCAGCGACCCATCTGAGCATCACTCTCAACACCGGCACCGGCATGTACGACCTCGCCGGCAGCCTGCACCCCGAACTCGGCGCCAAGGTCAAGCGCGCGCTCGACCTCCACGTGGCGGCGATGATCAAGCGTGGCGAGGCCGACCAGATCCCCGAGTTCGTCAACCGCACCGTCAACCGCCGACGGCTCGCTGCCGATGCGCTCGGCGAACTGATCGCCGCCGGCCATGGCGAGATCCGCCCGACCGTGGCCGACATCACCGTGCTCGTCGACGAGGCGACGCTCGAGACGGGCGAGCTCCACGACCACAGCGTGTGCGAGTCCGGCGACGGGGCACCGCTGCCGATCGATTCAGTCCGGGCGCTGCTGTGCCTCGGCCGCATCACCCCCGTGTACGTCGACCGCAACGGCACCGTGCTCGACCTCGGACGCACCACCCGCACCGCCAACCGAGCCCAGCGCCGGGCGCTGCGGGCGATGTACCGCACGTGCGCCGTCGAGGGCTGCGACACCCCGTTCGACCGCTGCGAGATGCACCACATCGACTGGTGGGAGCACGGCGGGTTGACCGACCTCGGCAATCTGTTGCCGGTCTGCGCTCACCACCATCACCTCATCCACACGCTCCGATGGCACCTCCACTTGAGTGCCGATCGAACGCTCACGATCACCGACCAACACGGTCAAGTGGTGATGGTCACCACCCCCGACATGCCCCATCGCGGGCGCGGCGACCAGCGGCGAACCAAGCCCTCCGGGGCGAACCGAGAACCGATCGCCTCCTGACCCGGCTCTGCCACCGAGCATCCGGGAGATCTGCACCTTGACAACCGACCATGCCTCCGCCGCTCGCGCGGGTGGTTTCGACAGGCTCAACCACCTGAGCGGTGGTTTCGACAGGCTCGACTACCGAGTACGCGTCAGGCTGGGTCGGTGAAGACTGGGGGGCGGTTCCCGAGGTTGGCGGTGATCGCCTCGACCTGGTTCGGGGTGCCGATCAGGCCGCCGATCACCTGCCGTTCCATCGCGAACTGCTCGGCGGCTTGCTGGGTGAACACCCGGTTGTAGAGCGCCTTCACACCACGCACGGCGTGCGGGCTACGGCCGGCGATCTCGGCAGCCAGTTCGTGGGCCGCGGTGTATGGGTCGTCGGCCAGCCGGGTCACCACGCCGAGCGCGTGAGCCTCGGCCCCGTCGAACATGCGCGCCGTGAACGTCAGCTCTTTGGCAACGTCGGGCCGCACCAGCTGCGACAGCACGAACGTGCCGGTCATGTCGGGGATCAGCCCCCAGTGCACCTCGCGGATCGACCACTTGGCACCGGGCGTGCTGATGCGGATGTCGGCACCGAGCGCGATCTGAGCCCCACCCCCGATCGCGTGACCGTGCACGGCGGCGATCACCGGTACCGGCAGCTCCTGCCACACCCAGCACACCTGCTGGGCGAGGTGGGTGATGCCCGACTCGGTGAGCGTCCCGATTCGAGGGCCGCCGGAGCCGGCTGACGTGTCGGCGAACTGGCCGAAGATCGAGAAGTCGAGCCCAGCGCAGAACGACGCGCCGTCGCCCGACAGCACCACCACCCGCACGCCCGGCTCGGACTTGAGCCGCTCCCCCGCCTCGGCAATCGCGGAGAACTGCTCCTGGTCGAGCGCGTTGCGCTTGTCGGCACGGTTGAAACGCACGTCGGCAACCCCGTCGGAGATGGACACGAGCACACGGTCGGACATCGCGCAAGTCTCGCACCGACCAACGGAGAAGCGAGACTCGGGCAGATGCGGGCGAGGCGGCCAGCAGCGAGACCTGCGCTGATCTCGTCCAGGATTAGCGACAGTAGTCCTGCTGGAAGTCCTGGTGGCCTCGGTCGGGCTGGCAGGTCGTGAGGTAGTCGGCTTCCACCAGCCGCAGCGTGTCGTCGACCTGCGCGAGCGTCAGGCGGTAACGGTCGCCGTGTACCGAGTCATCGAGGTAGCCGGTCGTAGTGAGCTCGACCACCAACGGCTCTTCGGAAACAAGTTCGACGGTGCGCGACTCCGCGACACCCGGCGGGCCGGCGATCGCATCGGCGAACGCCACCGGGTCCGACTCCCAGGTCGGGTCGTTGGCGTCGAGGAACTCATCGAGGCCGGGGGCGGACGCGGTCCAGGTCTCGAGGTCGACGTCGAGCGAACCATCCCACCCCGACGGGCGCGGCTCGAAGACCTGCACTCGCACATAACCGTCGCCGTTGGGCACGACCACGACTCCGCTCGCGTCGACGAGGAGGGGACGCGTCTCGCCACCGTCGATGACGATCTCATCGGTCGTGCCGTCCGGGTGGCCGCGTACGATCAACTGGTGGCCGTCGAGCTGCTCGAACTGGGCGACGATGCCGCCATCGAAGGTGGGGGTCACCCGCGGCATGCCGTGCAGCATCAAGCCCTCGTCCGACGTCACCGACCAGAGACTGCCGTCGCGCTCGACCTGCACCCCCTGCACCTGATCCTGACCCAGGTGGACGGCGACGTGTAGGCGGTCAGCCGCGGCCGGCTGCCCGTCGCGGTCGATCCAGGGGACCACCACGGGAGCTTCAGGGTCGGGACGGACCGGCTCGTCGCCGCAGCAACCGACGACGACGAGGCCGGCCGGGGTGACAACCAACATGGAGTCGCCCGCGGCGGCTTCCGGCCAGCGGGCGATCTCGCGGCCGGCATCACCGTCAGCGAGGCTGATCGCCACCGCGTCGACGATGGGGTCGTCGGCACCGGGCGTGGCGACCACGACGTAGGCGACGTCGTCGGGGCCGGCGGCCAGGACGTACCCGCCGGTGTTGCTCTCGGCCAGGGTGGCACTCACCTCGGGACGACCATGGCGGGTGAGGGTCTGCTGGGCGTCGTACGTCACCGGCTGCCCCGTCGGGTCCAGCACGGCGGTGCAGCGCCACGCATCGTCGCGGCAGTCGAGCGCGAACGTCGAGCGCTCCTGCGGGAAGTCGCTCCACCGTGCCGGATCGGCCGGCTCCGGCGGCGTCGCGGCTGACGTCGCGGGCGACGTTGTGGGCGACGTCGTGGACGGCGCGTTCGTGGCTGGCACGGTCACGATCGGCTCGGTGGGTTCCGGCTTTGGCGTCGTCGCCGGCACGGTCACCGGCGGCTCGGGCTCGGTGGGTTCGGATGCCGGCTGGGTCACGGGTTGCGTGTCGGGAGTGTCGACGGCGGCACCTCCGTCGTTGCGGCTCCAGATCGCCATCGCTCCTCCGACCGCAAGCGCGACCACAAGGGCCGCCGCCACCAGCCACCCCCAGCCACGGCTCCCACCCGCAGGCGGTGCGTCCAAGTCGTCGTACGGGTCCACGATTCACCTCCACGGCTGGTCGGTCATTCCAGCGATCAGCGCGTACCCGCTCATCCGACGACTGAACCGTCGTCGCTCGGCTCCCACTTCGCGGGAGTGTCACGCGAGACTCGCCGGATGCGTCTCAACCTGTCTGCCGACGAAGTGCTGGCCACCACCCGCTCGGTGCGCAAGCGGCTCGACTTCGAGCGACCGGTCGAACGCGAGGTACTGCTCGAGTGCCTCGAACTGGCACTTCAGGCACCGACCGGGTCGAACCGGCAAGGGTGGCAGTGGGTGTTCGTCGACGACCCCGACACCAAGCTCCAGTTGCGCGACATCTACCGCGAGCGGTGGGCCGGCTACGCCCAGATGCCGCGCCCCAACTACGCCGAGGGCGACGTGCGCGGCGAGCGGATGGACGCCGTGTCCGACTCGGCGGCCTACCTGGCCGAGCACATGCACCTCGCGCCGTACCTGCTGGTGCCGTGCATCGAGGGCCGGGTCGAGCAGGTTGCCGGCGAGCTGGGCGCGGGGACGTGGGGGTCGCTGCTACCGGCAGTGTGGAGCTTCATGCTCGCCTTGCGCGAGCGCGGCCTCGGGTCGGCCTGGACCACGCTGCACCTGATCGGCGGCGGCGAGCAGCAGGCCGCCGAACTGCTCGGCATCCCCTACGAGAAGTACCGCCAGGCCGGCCTGTTCCCCATCGCCTACACCCAAGGCACCGACTTCAAGCCCGCCAGCCGCCTCCCCGCCGAAGACGTCTCCCGCTGGAACACCTGGTAACGGTTACTCCACGAGGCGGAGGCCGCTGGGGGTGATGCTCGGTTCGTCGTTGGGGAGTTCGACCACGAACTCGGTGCGGTGGGCCGGGAAGCGGTGCTGGCTCATCAGCACCGGCGTGCCGTCGACGTCGGTGGTGACCCGCTCGCAGGTGAGCAGCGGGGCACCGGCGGGCACGGCGAGCAGTTCGGCGTCGGCGGCGTCGGCAGCCACTGCGCCAATCGTCTGCGTGGCGCCACGCAAGTGGGCGTCGAGCAGTTCGTAGAACGGGCGCCGCTCGACGTCGGCACGCGACAGCGTGCGGCCGAGCGCGGCCGGGCACCACACGGTCACCACTGCGAACGGCTCGCCATCGGCCAAGTTCACGCGCTTGACCCGCAACACCTCGGCCAGCGGGTCGGAGAGACCGAGTACCTCGCGCACGTGCGGCGGGGCCGGCACGAAGGCGAACTCGACGATCTGGCGGGCGGTTGCGCGGCCCGAACCCACCAGCGAACCCTCGATCGTGCCCAGGCGTTCCAGGCGCTGGCGCACCGGCTCGGTGGCGACGAACCAGCCGAACCCCTGGCGGGCCGAGATCAACCCGTCGTCGCGCACCAGCTCGAGGGCCCGCCGCACCGTCACCCGGCTGGCCGCGTACTCGGCCGACAGGTCGGCCTCGGACGGCAGCAGCGAGCCCGGTGCAGCGGACCGCACCCGGGCACGTAGGTCGTCGGCGATCTCCTGGTAGCGGATCTTGCGCATCAGTACTCAGTCGGGTCGTGGCGCAGGTTTGGGGATCCCATGGACTTGTATTATAGTTGTCTACATGTCGACCGTGACCGCCACCACCCCGATCGAACTCGTGCAGGCCGTCTACGCCAAGCTTCCCGGCAACGTCGCCGCCGGACGCGCCAAGCTCGGACGCCCGCTCACCCTGGCCGAAAAGATCCTGATCAACCACCTCAGCTCACCCGACCAGGAACTCGACCGCGGCGTCACTTACAACGACTTCTTCCCCGACCGGGTGGCCATGCAGGACGCCACCGCGCAGATGGCACTGCTCCAGTTCATGACCGCCGGCCTGCCCGAGGCAGCCGTGCCCAGCACGGTCCACTGCGACCACCTGATCCAGGCCAAGGTCGGGGCGACGATCGACCTCGGCGTGGCGATCGACACCAACAAGGAGGTCTACGACTTCCTGAAGACCGTGTCGGCCAAGTACAAGCTCGGCTTCTGGGGCCCGGGCTCGGGCATCATCCACCAGGTCGTGCTCGAGAACTACGCATTCCCCGGCGGGATGATGATCGGCACCGACAGCCACACCCCCAACGCCGGCGGGCTCGGCATGGTCGCGGTCGGTGTCGGCGGGGCCGACGCGGTCGACGTGATGACCGGGTTCCCGTGGAACGTGCGCTGGCCGAAGGTGATCGGCGTGTACCTCACCGGCACCCTGTCGGGCTGGTCCAGCCCGAAGGACGTCATCTTGGAAGTCGCCCGCCAGCTCACCGTCGAGGGAGGCACCGGCGCGATCGTCGAGTACCACGGCCCCGGCGCCGACTCCATCAGCGCCACCGGCAAGGGCACGATCTGCAACATGGGCGCCGAGATCGGTGCGACCACATCGCTGTTCCCGTACGACGCCAACATGGCCGCCTACCTCACCGCCACCGGGCGGGCGGCGATCGCCGACGCCGCCGACGCGGTGGCCGAGCACCTGCGCCCCGACGAGGGCGCGCTGTACGACCAGGTCATCACGATCGACCTCGACCAACTCAAGCCGCTGATCAACGGCCCCCACTCCCCCGACCGCGCCCACCGCGTCGGCAAGGACGGCGTCGGCGCCCAGGCGGCCGAGCACGACTGGCCGCTCGACGTGTCGGCCGCACTGATCGGCTCGTGCACCAACTCGTCGTACGAGGACATCACCCGGGCGGCGTCGATCGCCCGCCAGGCCGCGGCCGCGGGCATCAGAGCCAAGACCGAATTGCTGATCACGCCCGGTTCCGAGCAGATCCGCGCCACGATCGAGCGCGACGGGCTGCTCGCCGACTTCGAGGCGATCGGCGCCACCGTGCTGGCCAACGCGTGCGGGCCGTGCATCGGCCAATGGAGCCGCCCCGAGTCGGTCACCGGCGTACCGAACACGATCGTCAACTCGTACAACCGCAACTTCCCCAAGCGCAACGACGGCTCGGCCAACACGCTCAGCTTCGTCACCTCACCCGACACGGTGATCGCGATCGCGCTGTCGGGCAAGCTCGACTTCGACCCCACCGTCGACACCCTCACCGCCGCCGACGGCAGCGAGGTGCGCCTCGACCCGCCGGTCGGTGAAGTGCTCCCGGCAGCGGGCTACGACCCGGGCGAGAACACGTTCACCGCCCCACCCGAAGACGGTTCCAGCGTGGTGGTGGCGGTCAGCCCCACCAGCGACCGGCTCCAGTTGCTCGACGCGTTCCCGGCGTGGAACGGCGAGGACTATTACAACCTGCCGGTGCTGGTGAAGGCCCAGGGCAAGTTCACCACCGACCACATCTCGATGGCCGGGCCGTGGCTCAAGTACCGCGGCCACCTCGAGAACATCTCGGGCAACCTGTACCTCGGCGCCGTGTCGGCCTACCGCGACGGCCTCGTGGGCCAAGGCAAGTCGGCGCTGACCGGCGAGATGCTCAGCTTCCCCGAGCTCGCCAAGCAGTACCACGAGGCCGGCCAGCCGTGGGTGGTCATCGGCGACCAGAACATGGGCGAAGGCTCGTCACGCGAGCATGCGGCGATGGAGCCCCGCTTCCGCGGTGGCCTGGTGGCGATCGCCCGCAGCTTCGCCCGCATCCACGAGACCAACCTCAAGAAGCAGGGCATGGTGCCGCTGACGTTCGCCGACCCGGCCACCTACGAGCTGATCGACGAAGACGACCGCATCAACGTGCTCGGCCTGCCCCCGGTGCCTGGCCAGAACGTGCGCTGCCAGATCGTGAAGCCCGACGGCACCATCGTCGACTTCGAGTGCACGCACACGTTCAGCGACGAGCAGGTCGAGTGGTTCAAGGCCGGCTCGGCCCTCAACATCGTCCGCCAAAAAGTCGCCAGCAAGTAGGCCCGGCCCCGGTCGTCGAGTGGCGCACCCGCGGCGCAGCCGCCACTTCGTTGTATCGAGACGCTGGTGCGCGCACCACGTCTCGATACGGGCGCTGCGCGCCCTACTCGACGACCGTCACCCCGCTGGCATGGGGCGCGGCTAGTCGTTGCAGGGTTGGGTGGTGGGCTCGTTGGCGAACGCTTCGAGTTGAGCGATGCCGGCGCCGGTCTCGAACCGGAACTTGGCCCACGACCAGCGCCGGTCCCCGATCCATGCGGCCACGACCCGCCACACGGCGATCGCTCCGAGGATCAACACGGCGGCCGCGGCGGCATCCATCCACCAGTGGTTGGCGGTGCCGATGATCGCCAGCGTCATCAACGCCGGGTGCAACAGGATCAGCCAGCGCCATCGCGAACGAGCCACCGAGATCACGGCGATCGCCTCGATCATCGCCCACCCGAAGTGCAGCGAGGGCATCGCCGCGAGTTGGTTGGCGGCGCCCTTGAGCGCGTTCGGTGGGTAGATGTTCGGGCCGACCGCTTCCATCGTGTCGACGAAGTTGGCCATCATCCGCGGCGGGGCCAGCGGATACACCAGGTGGATCACCAACGCCGCGAACGTCACGAACGCCATTAGGTTGCGGAACCCGCGGTACCGGTCGCCGTGCCACAGGTACAGCCACAGCAACAGGGCGATCGCCACGGGGAAGTGGAACAAGATGTAGTACCAGTTGAGGCCCTTGATGATCAGTTCGTGTTCGATCAGCCAACGCTGGATGTCGTCTTCGAACGGCATGCCGAGCGACTGTTCGAGCCGGACGATCTCGTGCGCGTTGCGGAATGCCTCGCGCAGGTCGGTCTTGTTCAGCATGCGGATTGCCCGGTAGATCATCAGCAACCCGCCGCAGATACCGATCTCGACGAGCAGCCGCGCGCCGTACCGGCCGCCCCACCACGAACGCACGCGGGACCGCGCAGGCGTGCCGAGGGCTTCGCCCTGCTCCGCCGTGCCGATCGTGTCCATGCGCGTCCACCTCCTCGTGGCCCATCCACCCTAGTCGTTGAACACCCCGATAACGAAGGGTTTCGCTCGCCATCGTTGCGTAGTCATGCGATACTCACGCGATGCGGTCGGCGCCCGACGTCTACCACCAGGACGTCTACCACCAGCTCGTGGAGATGTCGCCCGACGCGATCGTGGTCACCCAGGGCGGCGTCACCACCTTCGTCAACGAGGCCGGATTGCGGCTGTTGCGGGCCGAGCGCGCCGAGCAGGTGCTCGGACGCCCACCGGCGGAGCTGTTCCACCCCGACTTCCGGCACGTCGTCGAGGCCGGCATGGCGGTACTCGAAGCCGGGCCCATCTCGCTTCCCGACGGCAACGGCCAACTGTTGACGTTCGACGGCGAGGTCGTCCCGGTCGAGATCAGGGCCCTGTCGTACGAGGTCGACGGGGTGCTGATCGCGCAAGCAGTGTGCCGCGACCTGACCGCGGCCAAGGCTGCCGAAGCCGCCCTCCAAGCCAGCCAGGCGCGTTTCGACGCCACTGCCCGCGCCACCGGCGAGGTGGTGTGGGACTGGGATCTCACCACCGACCTGATCTGGTACAACGGCAACTTCGAGAGGATGTTCGGGTGGCCGCCCGACGAGGTCGAGCCCACCATCGACTCGTGGACGTCACGGCTCGACCCGACGATCGCCGACGAGGTGATCGAACGGCTCCAAGGGGAAATCGACGGCACCGCCGAGACGTGGCACTCCTACTACCGGTTCCGCCGGCGCGACGGCAGCTACGCCGACGTGCTCGACCGCGGCATCGTGTTGCGCGACGACCGCGGCGTCGGGGTGCGGATGATCGGCACGATGCGCGACATCACCGACATCAACCGGGCGGAACAGCGCCTGCGCGAGTTCACCACCGAGCTCGAGCAACGCGTCGCCGACCGCACCGCCGAACTGCGCGCGGTGAACGACGAGCTCGAGAGCTTTTGCTACTCGGTGTCGCACGACCTGCGCTCGCCGCTGCGCGGCATCGCCGGGTTCACCGAGATCCTCGCCAACGACTACCGGGATGCACTCGACGGGCGCGGCCAGGGCTACCTCGGGCGCGTGCTCGCCGCCACCCGCCGGATGGGCGAGCTGATCGACGACCTGCTGCAACTGTCGCGTGTGTCGCGCGAGGAGATGCACCACGTGCCCGTCGACCTGACCGCGCTCGCCCGCGAGATCCTCGGTGGGCTCCGGCACACCGAGCCGGCCCGCGTCGTCGACACCAGCGTGGAGGACGGTCTCACCGTCACCGGCGACCCCCGGCTGATCCGCATCGCGTTCGAGAACCTGCTCGACAACGCCTGGAAGTTCACCGTCGGCACCGACCCCGCGTGCATCGAGGTCGGCCGCACACTCACCGATGACGGCACTCCGGCGTTCACCGTCAGCGACAACGGGGCCGGGTTCGACATGCGGTACGCGAACAAACTGTTCGCTCCGTTCCAACGCCTGCATCGCGCCGACGAGTTCCCCGGCACCGGTATCGGGCTGGCGACCGTGCAGCGGATCGTGAACCGCCACGGCGGGTCGATTACCGTAACCGCCAGTCCGGGAGAGGGTGCGACCTTCGTCGTCGCTCTCGAACGGGGCCGACGATGACCGCCACCAACTTGCGCGTCCTGCTCGTCGAGGACTCCGACGACGACTACGAGTTGATCGTGCACGCGCTCGGCTCGGGCCCCTGGACGCTCGCCGTCGAACGCGTCGACACCGAGCCGGCGTTGCGCCGGGCACTCGCCGCGTCGCCGTGGGACATCGTGCTCGCCGACTACAGCCTGCCCGGCTTCGACGCCCTGCGCACGCTCGAAGTGCTCACCGAGCTCACGCCCGAGACCCCCCTCATCGTCGTGTCGGGCACCGTAGGCGAAGACGTCGCCGTCGAGACGCTCAAGCTCGGCGCCGACGACTACCTCCTCAAGGCCAGCCTCACGCGCCTGGTGGCAGCCGTGGGACGGGCGTTGGAGTTGGCGAGCAGCCGCCGCCAACGCGCCGCGCTGGAAGCCGAACGCGAGCAGACCCAGGCACGCCTCGTCGCGTTCAACGCCGAACTGGAACAACGCGTCGCCGAACGCACCGAGGAGCTCCAGCGCGCCAACCGCGAACTCGAAAGCTTCGCCTACGCCGTATCGCACGACCTGCGCACTCCGCTGACCGGCGTGCTCGGGTCGGCCGAGCTGTTGTTGCTCGACCACGACACGGTGCTCAGCGAGAGCGGCCATCGCCACCTCGACCGCTTGCTGGAGTCGACCCGGCGGATGAACGAGTTGATCGACGACCTGCTCGACCTGTCGCGGGCGACCCGCGACGAGATGCGCCGCGAACCGGTCGACCTGAGCTTGCTGGCCCACGCGGTGATCGCGCGCCTTCGCGAGTCGTCACCGCACCGGTGCGTCGAGGTGGTGATCGACGATCAGTTGGTGGCCGATGGCGACCCGCGCCTGTTGCGGATCGTGCTCGAGAACCTGCTCGGCAACGCGTGGAAGTACACCGCCAACGCACCCGACCCGCGGATCGAGTTCCGTTCCGCGGGTGGGGTCACCAGCCCGGCGTTCAGTGTGCGCGACAACGGCGCCGGGTTCGACGCCGCGGACGCAGCGCGGATCTTCAGCCCGTTCCAGCGCCTCCACGACGCCACCGAGTTTCCGGGCACCGGCATCGGGCTGGCCACCGTGCAACGCATCGTCACCCGCCACGGCGGGCGGATCGTGGCCGACGGCCGCTCCGGCCAGGGGGCGACGTTCACGTTCACACTCGGCACCGCACCGGAGAGCCCTCGATGACCACCAAGTCGATCCTGCTCGTCGAGGACAACCCCGACGACGAAGAACTGACCCTGCTCGCGTTCCAGCAGAACAACATCGCCAACACCATCACCGTCGCCCGCGACGGCGCCGAAGCGCTCGACCTGCTGCACGGCCCCGGACGCGACACGATCGAACCCACATTCATCCTGCTCGACCTCAAGCTGCCCAAGATCGACGGGCTCGAGGTGCTCCAGCGCATCCGCGAGGACGCGCGCACCCGGTTCCTCCCGGTGGTGGTGCTGACCTCGTCGCGCGAGGAACAGGACCTGGTCGCCAGCTACAGCCTGGGCGCCAACAGCTACGTGCGCAAGCCGGTGACGTTCGCCGAGTTCGTCGAGGCCGTCCGCCAACTCGGCCTGTACTGGCTGCTCCTCAACGAGACCCCTGGTACATAGGAACTCAGCGGATAGGTGGTGACGGTCGTCGAGTGGCGCACCCGCGGCGCAGCCGCCACTCCGTTGTATCGAGACGTGGTGCGCGCGCCAATGGTCTCGATACACCGGCTGCGCCGGCACTCGACCACCGGGGCGTCCCCTACGTGTCGCGGCCGGGGCGGCGTACGGCTTCGGCCTCTGGGTCGCCGCGGTAGCCGGGCGGGTAGGTACGGGCGAGTTCTTCGGCGGTGGGCGTACGCACGGTGCGCGCCTCGGCGGGCAGCAGGTTGCCGATCGCCTTCATGATCCGGCGCGTGTCGGCCTCGGGGCTCTTGTGTTTGAGGGCGACCGGCGGGCCGACGGTGGCGCTGACGTCGGGCGGGTCGGCCATCATCAAGCGCGGGTTGAACAGGTTCGGAACCCGCGCCGAGCGCGGCCAGACGAGTTCGGTACCCCACAGCCCCACGGGTATCACCGGCGCGCCGGTGGCGGCTGCCAGCCGGGCCGCGCCCCAGCGCCCCTTCAACTCGGGGTCGAAGAACGCGGGGCCACGCGGGATGGTGCCCTGGGGCATCAGGGCCACCAGCTCGCCGGCTTCGAGCGCGTTGATCGCGGCCCGCAGCGGCGCGTCCGAGCCGGTGCCGCGGGCGACCGGGATGCCACCGAAGGCCGCCGCCATCTGCCCGATCACCGGCGCGTCGAACACTTCGCGCTTGCCGAGGAAGCGGGCCATCCGCCCCGAGCGGGCGACCACCATCGCCATCACCATGGTGTCGAAGTACGAGCGGTGGTTACCGACCAGGATCACCGGGCCGGTGGCCGGGATGTGATCGGCCCCGCGTACGTCGACGTGGGCGAACGGGGCCACCGCCGAACCGGCGAACGGAAGCGCCAGCCGCTGAAGCTCGACGCCCAAGAGAGGCACCTTGACGACGCCGGGCGGCACGTCGAGGTGCAGCGTCGGCCATCGGGTGGCCACCGCCAGCAGGCGCAGACGCGGGTCGGGGTTGACGGCCACGGGGTGCCCGACCGCGTTCAGCAGTGGGGCGTCGTAGACGCTGTCGGAGTAGGCAAAGCTGTCGGCGAGGTCGACACCGTGCTCGGTAGCCCACGCGCGCACCGCGGCGAGTTTGCCGGTGGCCCAGGTGAACGGGCCGGTCAGCCCGCCCGTGTAGGTGTCGCCGTCGTCGCCAACTTCGTAGCGGGTGGCGACCACATCGTCGAGGCCGAGCAGGTCGGCGAACGGCTTGACCAGGTCGTACGGCGTGGTGGTGGCGAGCACGATCGGGCGGCCCTGGTCGCGGTGCTGTTCGAACACCGACTCGGCGAACGGCTGCACCAGCTCGACCAGCCGTGGGGCGACCGATTCGGCAGCCGCGACCACTGCCCCACGCGAGTGCCCCGCGGCGAGTCGGGCCGCCTGACGGGCGAGCGCCATCGACGGCAACAACTCGCCGTAGCGGTTGAACACCTCGTACAGCAGGCGCTCGCCGGGAATCGTCCGCGACACCAGCCCGGCGGCCCGCAGCGCGTCCGACAGCACCGGCCCGCTGGCGCCGCGCAGGAGTGTCCGATCGAGGTCGAAGAACGCGGCGCCCGTCACGGCCGGAAACCCTAACGCACAAACGGGAAACGCCCCGGTGGGGGACCGGGGCGTCTCAACCTGGAGACCTCCTCGGTTGGGGGAACCGATGGTGGAGGTTTCCTCCGAGCGGAACATGGGGGGTGTTCTCGCGTCGTATGTCGCACCGTTCGGTTGGGGGGAACCGCTCGGTGTCTTGTGAAAGTATGCACATACGCCGATCCATCTTGCAAGTAGAACAACGTGATACCTGGAATCTGAATTCGAGATAGTTGGCGTGACGTCGATAGCCTCACCGTCGTGGATGTCCGTCAGCTCGCGGCGCTCGTCGCGGTCGCCGACCACGGCACCTTCTCGGCAGCCGCCCGGGCCCTGTATACGGTGCAATCGAACGTGTCGGGTCACGTCGCCAAACTCGAACGCGAACTCGGGGTACAGCTGATCGACCGCACCGGCGGCGGGCTCACCGACGAGGGCGACCGCGTGGTCGAGCGGGCACGCCGCGTGCTCCAGGAGATGGACGACATCGCGGCCGACATCGCCTCGCTCGATCACGACGTGTCGGGCGACGCCCGGATCGGCGTGATCGGCACCACCGGCCGCTGGCTGATGCCCCAGTTGCTCGCCGCGGTCGAAGCTCGCCACCCCCGGGTGCACCCGATCATCGCCGAGGGCAACACCACGTCGATCGTGCCGGGCGTGCTGTCGGGCCAACTCAACGTCGCGATCGTCCACCTCCCGATCGACGACCCCGAACTGCTCGTCGAGCCGCTGTTCGCCGAGGACCTGTTCCTCCTGGTCCCCTCCCGACACCCGCTCATCCAGCGCCTCGACGGACGCGACACGATGGGGCTACCCGAATTGCACGAGGTCCCGCTCCTGCTCCCGCCGAAGGGCACCGCGCTGCGGCGCGTGCTCGACCGCGCCGCCGCGGCGTCAGGTGTCACCCTGCGAGCCCAAGCCGAAATCGACGGCGTCAACCTTCTGTCGTCGCTGGCGATCGACGGTTTCGGCGCCGCGATCGCGCCCGCCACCGCAATCCCGCGCGATCTCGGCGGTGGCTTTCTGCGCGTCAACGTGGCTGAACTCCCCCGCCGCGTGGTCGCCCTGATCCGGCGCCGCCGGCCCGCCGCCAGCGCGGCGACCTCCGCAGTGGCCGAGCTGCTCGACGAAGTGATCGCCGCCCACGCCCACGAACAACCTGGCGTGCACATCGGCCCCACCGCATTCCCCAGCCGGCTTCCGCCGACCTGACGACTCGCACCTCGCGGCTTCCAGCATGGGCTACCCGGGGGTAGCTGGCCTTCCACCCCGCGCGGGTGACACACTCGCCGGAATGACGGCGCTCGACGAACTCACGGTTGGCGCACACATCCCCGGGCCGGTGTCGGCACGCGTGCGGGTCACCGGCGGCCGGCGGGTGGTGTGGTGCGAGTTCGCACCGAGCGACCGGCCGACGCCGCTCAGCCAACCGCAGACGCTGACGATGGAGTTGGCCGCCCGCACCGCACTGGAAGAGCGCATCCCGCTGGTGATGGTGATCAGCTCGGCCGGGGCCGACATCGGCGAGGGCATCGCCGCCACCGACGGGTGGGGGCGGGTCGCCCGGGCACTCCAGCGCTGCTCGGGTGTCGTGCCGACGGTCGGGGTACTCGATGGGCCGGCGGTGGGCGGGCCGGCATTGCTGCTCGGCCTGTTCGACCTCGTCGTGGTCACCGACCGCGGCTACGCGTTCGTGAGTGGCCCGGTGATGGTGCGCCAGTTCACCGGCATCGACATTTCCAAGGAAGAACTCGGCAGCGCGGCCTCGCTGGAACGGCACGCCGGGCTGGCGGCGGCGGTGGCACCCGACCGCGAGGCGGCCGCGGCGGTCGTCACCGAACTGCTCGCCTACCTACCCGACCACGCCGACGACGACCCACCCCGTTGGGACCACGACGACCCGGCCGAGCGCGCCTGCCCCGAGGCCGGCGAGCTGATCCCCGAGTCGTCCACCGGCAGCTACGACGTGCGCCAGGTGGCCACGGCGATCGTCGACGACGACTCGCTGCTCGAAGTCCGCGGGCGCTGGGCCGGCAACGTCGTCACCGCCTTCGCCACCGTGGCCGGGCGCCCGATCGGCATCGTCGCCAACCAGCCGATCAACCTGGCGGGCACGCTCGACATCCCGGCCAGCCAGAAGGCCGCCCGCTTCGTCGCCCTGTGCGACGCGTTCAACCTGCCGATCCTCACGCTGGTCGACACGCCCGGCTTCTACCCCGGCAAAGACCTCGAGTGGCGCGGCATGATCCGCCACGGCGCCCAACTCGTGTACGCCTACGGGCGCGCCACCGTGCCGCGGGTGTGTGTGATCTTGCGCAAGAGCTACGGCGGGGCGTACATCGTGATGGACTCGAAGCGGATGGGGAACGACGTGTGCCTCGCCTGGCCGTGGGCCGAACTGGCGGTGATGGGCGCCGGGCAGGCGGCGGCCATCCTCCAGCGCCGGGCGTCGCCCGAGGAGAAGGCCGAGTTCGAGGCCGACTACGCCGAGCGGCTGCTCAACCCGTACGTGGCCGCCGAGCGTGGGTACGTCGACGCCGTGATCGACCCGGCCGACACGCGCCGCGAGGTGGCCGCCGCGCTGGCGATGCTGGCCGACAAGCGCGAGCGCATCCCCCGCCGCAAGCACGGCAACACGCCCCTCTGACGAACGGCCTCACACGCCGCAGCCGCCTCCGGTGGCTTGGGCGAGGCGGCCGTCGACGAGCGCGTGGATCTCGGCGATGACGGCTTCCCAATACATGTGGGCCGTCACCACTTCCATCACCCCGTCGCCGTTGAGGTCGGCGATCGCGAGCAGCTCGCCGGTGCCCGGGTTCGGGAAGTCGATCGGGTCGTCCTCGTAGTACGACCACAGCACGACGTCGTCGACGGTGCCGTCGGCGTGCGGGTAGCGGGCGACGATCAGCGTGTAGTCGCCGGCCGAGCCAAACCCGCCGTCGTCGCTCTGGTGCTCGAACGTGAACAGCACCTCCTCGATGCCGTTGCCGTCGAGGTCGGCGCGCACCACCTGGGTCACCGTGCCCGCGGTCGGGTCGGCGCCGCTGGCCGGGTCGACGAGCGCTTGCCCCACCGCGTGGTACTCGGGATGGTCGAGGCCGACCTGGGTGACAGGCCGGGGCTGCACGTCCCAGTCGGCCGTGACCGAGATCGACCCGGGGCCGGCGTCGGGCAGCTCGACGCCGGGCGGCAGCACCAGCGTAGGCCCCTGCTCGTCACCGACGCAGTGGTACTCGAGTGGGCCGTAGCTCGCCCCGGTCACGGGCTCGGCCAGCCCGAGCCCGGTGACGACCACACTGGCGATGTCGGAGACGAACACAGGGAGACCGGCACCGTCCCACTCCGGGAAGCGCCACGCGTCACCGTCCCACACGCCGATCGGCGAGAACCCGTACTGGACGGTGACCACCCGGTCGACCGGCACCGGCGCGGCGGTGGTGGGCGGCACCGTGGTGGGCGCCGCGGTGGTGGTCGGCACCGTGGTCGCTGGCACCGTGGTGGGCGGCGCGGTGGTGGTCGGTACGGTCGTGGGAACCGTGGTGGGCGGCGGCAGCGTAGGCACCGCGGTGGTGGCGACCGGCGTAGTGACGGGCGCGTCGGTGGACGCCGGCGGTGCGGTGGCGACCTGCCCGTCGCGGGTGCACCCAGCGAACACGGCCAGCAGCCCGGCGGCGGCGGCGAGCGTGTGCAGGCGGTTCATGAGGCCAGCGTGGCACAGGCCCCCTGCTGGTGTCGCCGATTTCGCGCGTCCCTTGTGGAGGCACGCGTCCTGCCGGGTACTGTTCAACGCGGCGGGGACAACAGCCCCGTCCCCCAACAACCGTCGACACGAAGGAAGCACCGTGCCAGACACGATCACGATCACCGACGACCGCACCGGCAAGACGGTGACGGTGCCGATCACCGACGGGGTGTTCCCGTCGAGTGCGATCCGCGAGCTCGACCCGTCGCTGTTCATGTACGACCCGGCGTTCTTGTCGACGGCCGCGTGCAAGTCGGCGATCACCTACCTCGACGGCGACGCCGGCATCCTCCGCTACCGCGGCTACCCGATCGAGCAGCTCGCCGAGCAGTCGACGTTCCTCGAGGTCGCCTACCTCCTGCTCGAAGGCGAGCTGCCCACCGCCGAACAGCTCGACACGTGGAGCTACGGCGTCACCCACCACACGTTCATCCACGAGAACATGCGCAAGCGGTTCGTCGACGGGTTCCACTACGACGCCCACCCGATGGGCATGTTCGTGTCGGCCGTTGCTGCGCTGGGCACGTTCTACGAGGGTTCGAAGGACATCCACGACGACGAGGTGCGCCACAAGCAGATCCTGCGCCTGATCGCCAAGGTGCCCACGATCGCGGCGATGTGCTACCGGTTCTCGGTCGGTCAGCCGTTCAACTATCCCAGCAACGACATGTCGTACGCGGCCAACTTCTTGTCGATGATGTGGAAGATCGGCGATGCCTACGAGGTCGACCCTGTGCTCGAACGGGCGATGGACGTGTTGTTCATCCTCCACGCCGACCACGAGCAGAACTGCGGCACCACCGCGATGCGGGTGGTCGGTTCCAGCCACGCCGACCCGTACAGCTCGACCGCCGCGGCCGCCAGCGCCCTGTACGGCCCGCTCCACGGCGGCGCCAACGAAGCGGTCGTGCGGATGCTCAACCAGATCGGCTCGATCGACAACGTGCCCGCCTTCATCCAGTCGGTGAAGAACGGCGAGGGTCGCCTGATGGGCTTCGGCCACCGGGTGTACAAGAACTACGACCCGCGGGCCAAGATCATCAAGCAGACCGCCTACGACGTGTTCGAGGTCACCGGCAAGAACCCGCTGCTCGACGTCGCCCTGGCGCTCGAAGAGGTCGCCCTCGCCGACCCGTACTTCGTCGACCGCAAGCTGTACCCGAACGTCGACTTCTACTCGGGCCTGATCTACCAGGCGATGGGCTTCCCGGTCGACATGTTCACCGTGTTGTTCGCGATCCCGCGCACCGCCGGCTGGCTGGCGCACTGGGACGAATTGCTCAACGACCCGGCGCAGAAGATCAGCCGCCCGCGCCAGTGGTACGCCGGCACCCCCGAGCGCGACTACGTCAAGCTCAGCGAACGCTGACGCGCCGCCGCAAGGCGGTTCAGTTGAGTGGTAACGACCGGCTCAGTCACCTGAAGCAAAGCCTTGACCAAGGTGGTTGAGCCTGTCGAAACCACCGGCAGGGGTGACCGAACCGAACGGGTGCGGCGCCGAGCCAGCCCGGGCCGTTAGCCCCAGGCGTTCAGCACGAGCGCGACGGTCGCGTCCTGGGCGACCACCACTCGCTCGGGTGCGGCAGCCGCCGTCCGGGCGGCTGCGCTGACGGCCGGCGCGGCTGGCGGCACCGGTGCCTCGCCCACTCCGACTTCGACCCCGTCGACGACCGTGGTGGCGACCCGCTCGGCGGGCACCGCCACGGTGGCTACCGGGGGTGGCGGCGTGAGCGCTTCGGCGACCGCGACCTCGACGCCGTCGAGTACTCCGACGGCCACTCCGACCGGAACGACCAGCGCCTCGGCGACGCCGAGCGCGACCCCGTCGACCACCGTGGTGGCGACCGGCTCGTCGGCGACGGTGGTGGCGGGCGGCTCGTCGGCCAACGCGGGAGCGACGCCGAGCGCGGCCACGGCAAGTGGCATGGCCACCACCGGACCGAGGCGTCGCATCCATCCCGACCGCATGGCCACCACGTTAGAGACGTGTCAGCTCCGTGTCAGCCCCCGCACACCTGTTTTCTCAGGCTTTTGTTCAAGGTTGGGGTTGTCTTCGGCACAAAATACCACACTGTGTGGTGGTGATGTCACAATTGACCACCTGGACCGGTCGGCAAGGCCCGCGCGGGTGCGACGCTCTACGCTCGGTAGCGCATGGATTTTGCCTGGTCCCCCGAACAGCTCACCCTCCGCGCACAAGCCCGTGAGATTGCCGCCGATGCCGTCGCCCGATACGGCCGCCACAACGACTCGTGGATCAACGGCTACTCCAAGGAGTTCGCCAAGCAGATGGCCGAGCTGGGCTGGATCGGGCTCACCTGGCCGACCGAGTTCGGCGGGCAGGGCCGCCCGGCGGTCGACCGGCTGATCATCGGCGAGGAACTGATCGCCGCCGGAGCACCGATCGCGGCGATGTGGTTCGCCGACCGCCAGATGGGGCCGTCGTTGATCGCCTACGGCTCACCCGACCAGCAGGCCGAGTTCCTCCCGGGCATGTTGTCGGGCGACACCACCTGGTGCATCGGCATGAGCGAGCCCAACGCCGGCTCCGACCTCGCCAGCCTGAAGACCTCGGCTGAACGGGTGGTCGACGGCGGCGCCGAGCAGTTCGTCATCAACGGGCAGAAGATCTGGACCAGCTTCGCCGCCGTCGCCGACTACTGCTACGTGATCTGCCGCACGTCGAACGACGGCCCCCCGCACCAGGGCATCAGCGAGATCATCGTGCCGATGGACACACCGGGCATCGAGGTCCGCCCGATCCTCGACATGACCACCAACCGGCACTTCGCCGAGGTGTTCTTCACCGACGTCCGGGTGCCCGTCGCCAACCTGGTCGGCGTCGAGGGCAACGCCTTCAAGCAGACGATGCGCCAGCTCGAACACGAGCGCGGCGGCATCGACCGGTTGGTGTCGAACCTGGCGCTGTTCCGTATGGCGGCCGAGCGTGCCGACACGAGCGACTCGCACGTGCGCCAGCAGATCGCCGAGCTCGAGACGGCCTACCGCATCGGGCGCATCCTCGTCACCCGCGAGGTGCTCAAGCAGGCCCCGGCCGGCTTCTCGGCAGCGACGAAGTGCTTCTGCACCGAACACGAGGCCCGCGTGGCCGAGTTCGTGTGGCGCACGTTCGGCGCCGAGGCCACCGTGTGGAGCGACGTCGTGCACGGCCTGCTGTACTCCCCCGGTTACACGATCATGGGCGGCACCAGCAACGTGATGCGCAACATCCTGTCCGAACGAGTCCTCGGCCTCCCCCGTTAACCCTTTGCGTTCAAGCGCCACGCAGGCTGGGCTTCACCACTGGTACAACCCCACCGCGGACCAGGTGGTTGAGCCTGTCGAAACCACCGGGAGTCACCATCACCGCAGCTCGTCGAGTTGTGTCGACAGCTCCAACCACAGCTCCTCGGTCGCCGCGATCTCGGTGTCGGCTTCGGCCACCGCAGTGCCGGCGGCGCGGAGCTTGTCGACGTCGGTGCCGGCCGCGGTCAACTCGTCGGCGAGCACCGTGCGGCGCCGGGTCAGCACGGCGAGTTGCTTGTCGAGCTCGCGGAGGCGACGGGCCAGCTCGGGACGGCCGGCATCGGCGGGCCGCGGCGCGGGGGCCGGGCCGGCCGGAGCGGGACGCGGCGGTGCCGCCGCGCGTGTCGCCGACCAGGCCCCGAAGCCACCGGGGACGCGCCGTCCCGGGAGGTGCTCGTCGATCACGAGTACGTCGGCCACCGTACGTTCCAGGAACGCTCGGTCGTGGCTCACCACCACCAGCGCCCCGGGCCACTCGTCGAGCAGGTCTTCGAGCACCCGCAGCGTGTCGAGGTCGAGGTCGTTGGTCGGCTCGTCGAGGAGTAGCAGGTTCGGTTTGGCGCGCAACGTCAGCACGAGTTGCAAGCGCCGGCGCTCACCACCCGACAGCAGCCGTACCGGAGCGCGCTGGGCGTCGGCGTCGAACCAGAAGCGTTCGAGGAACCGGGCGTCTTCCCAGTCGGGCTGGCGGTGCGGGCCGGCGACCGTCTCGGCCACCGTGAGGTCGCCGTCGAGTTCGCGGCCGCGCTGGTCGTAGATGCCGAGCCGCACGGTCGTGCCGGTGGCCACGGTGCCTTCCTGCGGTGCCAGCCGGCCGCCGATCACGTCGAGCAGGGTCGACTTGCCGGCCCCGTTCGGGCCGATGATGCCCAGCCGCTCGCGCCGGTCGAGCACGAGGTCGACGCCGCGGAACAGCCAGCCGTCGCGTCCCGCCGACACGGCATCGGGTGCGGCCGGGCCACCGAAGCGATGCCCCACGCCCGCCAGCTCGACCACCGTGTCACCCAGGCGCGGAGTACCGAAGGCGAGGTCGAGCTCGCCGGCCCGGGCGGCGGCCTGGGGCCGGGCGTTGACCAGCTCGGTCGCCGCCTCGATGCGCGCCTTCGGCTTGCTCGTTCGGGCGGGCGCACCGCGGCGCAGCCACGCCAACTCGGTGCGCGCCAGGTTGCGGCGGGACTGCTCGGTGCGCACGGCCTGCTCCTCGCGCTCGGCCTTGTTGCCGAGGTACCCGGCGTAGCCACCGGCGTGCACGTACGCCGTGCCGCGGTCGATCTCGATGATCTTGTTCGTCAACCGATCGAGCAGATGGCGGTCGTGGGTCACCAGCAGGAGTGCGCCACGGTGGCGCAGCAGACGCGCTTCGAGCCAGGCGATCGCGTCGATGTCAAGATGGTTGGTCGGCTCGTCGAGGATCAGGACGACATCGTCGCTGGGGGCCGTGGGCGGCCCGAGTTCGACGAGCGCGCGGGCGAGCGCAACCCGCTTGGCTTCGCCGCCCGAGAGCGTGTCGAGCCGGTCGTCGAGGCGGCCACCCATGCCCAACCGCTGGAGGATCGCAGCGCCCTCCCACTCCCCTCGCTCAGTGCTCGACGTCGCCGCCGTGATCGCCTCGCCGACGGTGCTGCCGGGCAACGCGGCGTCTTGGTCGAGCACCACGAACCGGGCGTCGCGGCCCCGCCGCACCACCCCGCCCGACTCGCCACCGCCGGCGCCCTCGCTTGAGGTGACGCCGGTGAGTTGGCGCAGCAACGTCGTCTTGCCCGACCCGTTGAGTCCGACGATCGCGATCCGGTCGCCCGACGAGACGGCCAGCGAGACGCCGCCGAACAGCGGTCGGCCGGGGCGGCTGGCGCGCAGGTCGGTGGCGTCGAGCAGGATCACCCGCCGCAGGCTACGGCGGTGCCCCCACGACCCGATCGGCCGTCGAGACGTTGGCTACCGTCGCCGCATGGCCGACCTGCTCGCACTGTCGTCGCGGATCATCGACGACAACGTCCTCGACGTTCCCAACAACCGCGTCACCAACGAGCTGTCGGAGGTGGCCGACGGGCTGGCGGTGGTCGAGAGCTTCAGCCATTCGGTGGTGCTCGACACCGGCGACGGGTTGGTCGCGTTCGACGCCTCGGGCGTGTTCACCGGCGGCGCCGTGACCGAGGCGATCGCCGGCTGGTCGGCCAACCCGGTCACCCACCTCGTGTACACCCACGGCCACGGTGACCACGTCGGCGGGAGTGGGGCGTTCGCCGAACGCTGGGGAGCGCCCACCGTGCTCGGCCACGCCAACGTGAACCCGCGGTTGGCCCGCTACGAACGCACCAGCGACTGGAACGTCATCGTCAACAGCCGCCAGTTCGGCGGCATCCCCAAAGACCTCAAGCTCGGTATCGGCTCCGACGGCGAGCGTTGGCAGAAGTTCCTGCCCGATTCGGTGCTGCCCACCGACGTGGCCTTCGCCGACACGCACACGTTCACCGTCGGCGACACCACGATCGAACTGCACCACGCCCGCGGCGAGACCGACGACCATCTGTGGGCGTGGATTCCCGCGCGGCGGACGATCATGGCCGGCGACTTCCTGATCTGGAACTTCCCCAACGCCGGCAACCCGCAGAAGGTGCAGCGCTACCCGGGCGAGTGGGCCTCCGCGCTGCGACGCATGCTCGCTCAGGAGCCGGAACTGTTCGTGCCCGCCCACGGCCTGCCGATCGCCGGTACCGACCGGATCGCCCACGTGCTCACCACCGTCGCCGACACGCTCGACACGCTGGTCGACGAGGTGGTGGCGATGATGAACTCGGGTGCCACGCTCGACGACATCGTCCACACCGTCAAGGTCCCGGCCGACACGCTCGCACTCCCCTACCTGCGCCCGTACTACAACGAGCCCGAGTTCGTCGTCCGCAACGTGTGGCGCCAGTTCGGTGGCTGGTGGGACGGCGCGGCGAGTCGCCTCAAGCCGGCGCCCGACGCCGAACTGGCCACCGAACTGGCCGGGTTGGCCGGCGGGGCAGGCGTGCTGATCGAGCGCGCCGAAGCGGCTGCCGCGGCGGCCAACTTCCGGCTCGCCGGGCACCTCGCCGACCTGGCCGGGTGGGCCGCGCCCGACGACCGCGACGTGCACACCCGCCGGGCGGCGATCTACCTCGCCCGCCGCGACGTCGAGCCGAGCCTGATGAGCAAGGGCATCTTCGCTGCCGCCGCCAAAGAGTCCCAGCTCGTTGCCGACGCCGACCAGGCCGGTGGTTGAGCGCCCCCTGGTGGTTGAGCCTGTCGAAACCACACCCGGTTACTCTCGCCGGCATGGCCCGGCCGATCCAACGCATCGCACTCAGCACGGGCGGCGGCGACGCCCCCGGCCTGAACGCCGTCATCCGGGCGGCCACGCTGGCGGCCCGCAACCGCGGGTGGGACGTCGTCGGCATCCGCGACGGCTTCAACGGGCTGATGAACCCCGACGAATACCCCGAGGGTGGCCTGGTCGAGCTGAGTCGTGAGCGCGTGCGCGGGATCATCTACCAGGGCGGCACCATCCTCGGTACCACCAACCGCGGCAACCCGACCGCCTACCCGGTGCAGCAGCCTGACGGCACGTGGGCCGAGGTCGACCGCAGCGCCGACCTGGTCGAGCGCTTCGAGCAGCGCGGCATCGACGCCCTGATCTCGATCGGCGGCGACGGTTCGCTCACGATCGCCCATCACCTGTACGAGGCCGGGCTGCGCGTGATCGGCGTGCCCAAGACGATCGACAACGACCTCGAGAAGACCGTCGCCACGTTCGGGTTCGACACCGCCGTCGGCTTCGCCACCGAGTGCATCGACCGCCTGTTCAGCACGGCCACGTCGCATGGGCGGGTGATCGTCGTCGAGGTGATGGGCCGCTACGCCGGCTGGATCGCGCTCCACGCCGGGGCGGCCAGTGGCGCCCACGCGATCCTGATCCCCGAGATCCCGTTCGAACTCGAACCGGTGGCCGCCACCATTCGCCAACGCGAGGAGCGCGGTGCTCGGTTCTCGATCGTGGTCGTCGCCGAAGGCGCCTGCCCAGTGGGTGGCGAGGTCACGGTGGTCGGGAAGAACGTCGGTCAGGCCGAACGGCTGGGCGGCATCGGCCAGAAGGTCGCCGATGCGCTCGGCGAGATGACCGGCAAGGAGGCGCGGGTGGTCGTGCTCGGGCACCTGATCCGAGGCGGGTCGCCGTCGTCGGCGGACCGCCTGCTCGGCTTGCGGTTCGGCGCGGCCGCCGTGCGCGCCCTCGAAGAGGGCCACAACGGGATCATGGTCGCCCTCAACCCGCCCCAGGTCGACTACGTACCCCTGGCGTCCGTGAAGGGCCGCCAGAAGAACGTGCCACTCGACTGCGACACGATGCTGACCGCCCGCGACATGGGCATCAACTTCGGCGACGCCATGCCTCTTCCGTAAGGACAGGTTCAACCCAGGTGGTTGAGCCTGTCGAAACCACCGGGAGCGGATACGTTCGGCGGATGGGCACAACCACCACCTCCGACGGCGCGACGATCTCGTACGACACGATCGGCGAGGGCCGGCCGCTCGTACTGGTGCACGGCATCACCGAGAGCCGCTCGTCGTGGGGCTCGCTCCCCGAGTCGTTCGCCGACCACGGCTACCGGGTGACGTCACTCGACCTGCGCGGTCACGGCGCGTCGAGCCGCACCGCGCCGTACGACCTGGCGACGATGGCCGGCGACCTCGGCGCCGTTCTGGCCGACCTCGCCGCGCCAGACGCGCTGCTGGTGGGGCACTCGCTGGGCGGCGCGGTGGTGTCGGCCTACGCCGCCGGTGGGCCGTGCCGAGCCGTCGTCAACGTCGACCAGCCGCTCCAGCTGGCGGGGTTCCAGTCGGCGCTGCAACAACTCGAACCGTTGCTGCGCGGCACCGATGACGAGTTCCAGCAGGCGATCGGCATGGTGTTCGCCCAGATGGCCGGCCCGCTGGCCGGCGCCGAGCGAGACCGCATCGACGGTCTCCGGCGCGGCGAGCAAGACGTCGTGCTCGGCGTGTGGGAGGCCGTGTTGTCGTCGTCGGCCGACGACCTCAACGCGCTCGTCGACGGCCTTGTCGGCCAGGTCACCGTGCCGTATCTGTCGCTGCACGGCATCGACCCCGGCGCCGAGTACGGCGAATGGCTCACCGGCAAGGTTTCGTCAGCCACGTTCGAGGTGTGGCCCGACCTCGGCCACTACCCCCACCTGATCGAGCCGGCCAAGTTCGTGAACCGGATCACCCTGTTCGACACTGAAGCTCGGTGACGTCGCACGATCGCCAGGCTGGGCTGACCATCTCTCGAGCGGATACCTGAGGAAGCGGTGGGCTCACACGGCTATGTCGAGCGGGACGATCACCGGAGACACACCCACAGCGATGCCAGGTTCATCCTCGAAGTAGAACTCGAGCGCCTCGATCAGATTGGCCCGGGCCACCTCGAGCGTCTCGCCCTGACTCACGACATCGACCTCGAGACAACGAGCGACGAACCACTCGCCCTCCTGCACAATCGCGGCAGTGAGTTGCATGGGGTGGGCGTAGAGGGAATCGAACCCCCGACCTCATCCGTGTCATGGATGCGCTCTAACCAACTGAGCCATACGCCCGAAGCGTGGACGTACGCTACCAACCGTGACGGCGACTGACACCGTTTCCGACGGCTCACTACGTTCACTCGCGCTGATCGACATCGCCCCGCTGCTGGCCGACGAACCCGACCGCTCCGACCTCATCCGTGTCATGGATGCGCTCGACGAGGCCTGTCGTACGCTCGGCTTCTTCCGGGTGACCGGGCACGGGCTCGACCCGGCGCTGCTCGCCACGCTTGACGCCGAGTCGCGAGCGTTCTTCGGGCAGCCCGACGACGTCAAGGCCACCGTGGCGATGCCGCTTGCCGGGCCGGCCTGGCGCGGCTGGTTCCCGGTGCGCGGTGAGGTGACGTCCGGGCGGCCCGACCGCAAGGAGGGTCTCTACGTCGGCACCGAGCACCCGCCCGATCACTCGCGCGTGCTGACCGGCACTCCCCTGCATGGCGCCAACCTGTACCCGTCCGGCGGGCTCGGCCCCGCGATCGACGCCTGGATGGCCGCGTTGCGGCCGGTCGCCGACGCCGTGCTGCGGGGCATCGCCCTCGCGCTCGGCCTGCCGGCGCGCTGGTTCGAGCAGCATCTCACCGGCGACCCGACCGTGCTGTTCCGGGTGTTCCACTACCCCGCCTTCGCCGACAACGACGTCGCCGACGAGTACGGCGTCGGCCACCACACCGACTACGGCCTGCTTACGCTGCTCGCCCAGGACGACGCCGGTGGGCTGGAGGTGCGGACCCCGGACGGGGAGTGGATCGAGGTGCCCGCCGAACCCGACGTGCTCGTGTGCAACCTCGGCGACATGCTCGACAAGCTGACCGAGGGGCGCTACCGGTCGACCCCGCACCGGGCCCGCAACACGTCGGGGCGCAGCCGCCTGTCGTTCCCGTACTTCTTCGACCCGTCGTGGGACGCCGAGGTGGTGCCGCTACCGCTCGACGACTCGCCACCTGCCGACGACGCCGACCGTCGCTGGGACGGAACCAGCGTGCACGCCTGGGAGGGCACCTACGGCGACTATCTGTCGGCCAAGGTGGCCCGGGTGTTCCCCGACCTGTTCGCCGCGGTCGCTGACCGAGGTTGATGCTTGGCTGGGGTGGTCTCGATACACCGCCCAGAGGGCGGCACTCGACCACCGGGGGCCGGATGACTGCGCGGCCCGCTCGACCACCGGGGCCTGTCAGGTGGCGAGGCGGAGGGCGACGGCGTTGGCGAGCAGGCGGCCTGGCCGGGTGAGGATCCAGCCTTGGCCGCCCGGCTCGATCAGGCCGTCGGTGGCGAGTTCGGCCGCGTCAACCTCAGCAAACGCATCCGTGGGCACGCCGTCACGCATGCGCAGTTGCAGTTCCAGCCGCTCGAACCTGCGGGTCGGCTCATCGAGCGTCTCGCCGGCAGCCTCGGTAGGCCGACCGGCGGTGACGAGGTCGATGTAGCGGTCGGGGGTGCGCACGTTCCACCACCGGCGGCCCGACTCGTGTGAGTGCGCCGCACACCCGAACCCGCGATAGTCCTGCTGACGCCAGTACAGGACGTTGTGGCGGCATTCGTGGCCGGGGCGGGCCCAGTTCGAGATCTCGTAGTTCTCCAGCCCGACTCCATCGAGCACTGTGTGGGCCGCGTCGTACTTGTCGGCCTGGTCGTCGTCGTCGGGGTGCCGGTCGGGCTGCTCGGCCAGCGGCGTGCCCGGCTCGATCGTCAGCGCGTACGCCGACACGTGCGGCGGGTCGAGGGCGACGACGTCGGCCAGCGTGGCCTGCCAGTCGGCCAGCGTCTCGCCCGCCGCTCCGTAGATCACGTCGAGGTTGAACGACCGCAAGCCGGCCGCGTGCACTGCGGCGACCGCCTGCTCGACGTTGCCGCGGGCATGCCGGCGGCCGAGCGTGCCGAGCACGTGCGTCACCATCGACTGGACACCGATCGACACCCGGTCGACCCCGGCATCGGCGTAGGTACGCAACAGATCGACGGTGACGTCGTCGGGGTTGCACTCGACCGTGATCTCGGCCCCGGTGACGACGGGAATCGCTGCGATCACACCCGCCAGCTCAGCCGCCGGCACCATCGACGGCGTTCCGCCGCCGACGAAGATGCTCGTCGCCGGCGGCATGCCGCCCGCCACCGCACGGCCAATCTCGGCGCGCAGCGCGGCCAGATACGGGCCGGTGAGATGGTGCCGGTCGGTCCACGTCGCGAACGCGCAGTAGTCGCACTTCGTGTGACAGAACGGAATGTGGACGTAGACGCCGAACGCGGTCACCGTGGCCAGTGTGGCGGTGGTTTCGACAGGCTCAACCACCTTGGGCGGCTAGCCGGGGCGGTACACCAGGTCGAGCGCTTCGAGGCGCAAGGCGACCTGGTCGACCGGAATGTCGAGCATCGCCGCGATCGCCCGCTGGTCGTCGGCGCGGATGGTGAGCACCCGGCCGTTGAAGTCTTGGCGCTGCACCTGGATCATCCGCATGAAGCGGGTGAGCATCTCGAACGGGGCACCCGACAGCTGCGACAGCTTGAGGATGTCGATCGCCAGCTTGGGCCGCGGCCCGCCCTCGGCCCCGGTGATGGGGTCGAGTTCGTTGCGTGGCAGGAGCTGGTCGACCGGCACCCGGTAGAACTGCGCCAGCCGGTCGAGCCGGGGTAGCGACAGCGCCCGCTCGCCACGCTCGTAGGCACCGAGCACGCTGGCCTTGAACTCCTGCTCGGACTGGGCCTCGACGTCGTGAAGGGAGAGCCGCTTCTGCTTGCGAATCGCACGCAGTCGCTCACCCACCTGAACGCTGTAGCCGGCATCGTTGTCGTCGTGATCGGTCATCGCCATTTCCATCTGATCGGCGGTGAACCGCCATCCGTCAACCCGGCCATGAGCATAACGCAGTTCGGTCACGTAGCGCGCACAAATGCCCGAAATGGGCACTTTACGTACGATTCTTGCCCAATTTCGCACCGTCCGCGAGCATGGTCGCGCGCACCGCGGCGCTGAGGGCCGCAGTTTCCACGCGGAGCACGGTCGGCCCGAGCGACACCGTGTCGCCGGCTACGGCCAGCTCGGCCGGCGACCAGCCGCCCTCGGGCCCGATCGCCACGGTCCGGTCGGCGGCCGACAATGCCCGGCCACCCGGTTCGGCCGCGACCGCGCCTGCCAGCATGCTCGCCGCGGTGACTGGCCCGGTGACATCGGGCAGCCACACCCGCCGCGACTGTTCGAGCGCAACGACTGCGACCCGGCGCAGCTTGGCGACGTGCTTGGCCGCCCGCTCGGCGTCCCAACGCACCACCGAACGCTCGGCGTGGAGCAACACGATCCGGTCGACGCCGAGCTCGGTGAGCTTCTGGACGATCCACTCGGGCCGGTCGGCCTTGGGCAGCGTCACCGCGATCGTGAGCGGTACCTCCAGGGCCGGCTCGTGGACGACGTCGCCATCGGGTACCACCGCCGCGCCGGCGGCACGGCACGGCCGCCACCGCCCGGCGCCGTCGGTGACGGTGACGATCGCCCCGTCGGCCACCCGCAGCACCCGGAACAGGTGATGGGCGGTGCCGTCACCGAGCGCCGGGGTGCCGACATCGTCGACGAGCACGTGCGCCGCGGCCCGGCGCCGCAGCTCCACTACGCCCTCATCGGCCGAACGGCGGCATCAGGAGAACGCCGACTTGATCTTCGAGAACAAGCCCCCGGCGCCGTCGCCGACCACCTCGCCGCGGCCGGCCGCGAACTGGCGCAACAGCTCGGCCTCGTCGGCGGTGAGCTTGGTGGGTACTTCGACGCGGACGATCGCGATCAGGTCGCCACGCCCGCGGCTCTGGAGGCGCGTGACGCCCTTGCCGCGCAGCACGAACCGGTGACCGGGCTGGGTGCCCGCGGGGATCGCCAGCTCGTGCTCGCCGTCGAGCGTGACCAGCGTGAACTGTGTGCCCAGCGCGGCCTGGGCGATCGAGATCGGTACCTCGGTGACGAGGTGGTCGCCGTCGCGCACGAAGTCGGCGTGCTCGGCGACCCGCAGGTGCACGTACAGGTCACCCGGCGCACCGCCGCGCGGCCCGGCCGCGCCACGCCGCGTGAGACGCAGCGTCGACCCGTCGGCGACGCCGCCCGGCACGTCGACGTGATAGGTCTTGTCGACCGTGATACGGCCGTCGCCGCGGCACTTGTCGCACGGCGTGGTGATCACCTCGCCCAGCCCGCTGCAGCGCGGGCACGGGCTGGTCGACACCATCTGGCCGAGCACGCTCTGGCGCACGCGGCGCACCTGTCCGCTGCCGCTGCAGTCGGCGCAGACGACCGGCTTCGTACCCGCCCCAGCGCCCGTGCCTCCGCAGTCGTCGCACGTCTGGGGCAGCTTGACCGTGACCTCGACCTGGTCGCCGAACACCGCCTGCTCGAAGGCGACGTCGACGGTGATCTCCATGTCTTGCCCGCGCGGCGGGCCGCTCGGGCCACGCCGGCCACCCCCGAACGGGCTGCCCTGGCCACCGAAGAAGGCGTCGAAGATGTCGCCGAGGTTGCCGCCGCCGAAGAAGTCGCCGGCACCCGGCCCTCCCCCGGCGCCGTTCACGCCAGCCTCGCCGAAGCGGTCGTAGCGCGCCCGCTGGTCGGGGTCGGCCAGCACCGCGTACGCGGTCGACACGGCCTTGAATTGCTCGGCTGCGGCCGGGTCGGGGTTGGTGTCGGGGTGCAGCTCACGGGCCCGCTTGCGGTAGGCCTTCTTGAGTTCGTCGGCGCTGGCGGTGCGCGGCACGCCGAGCAGTTCGTAGTAGTCGGCAGACATGGGTCAGCCCTCTCCGAGTCGCTTGCCCAGCCGGTCCGACACGATGTCGACGGTGGCGAGGGCGAGGGGGTAGTTCATGCGGGTGGGGCCGAGCACGCCGACCGAGCCGAGGTGTTCGCCGTCGACCACTACCGGGGCGACCACCACCGAGCACGCCGACAGCGGTTCGACACCGTGCTCGACGCCGATCGCCACCGACATGCCACGGTCGACGATGTCGCGGACCAGCGACACGACGACGAACTGCTGTTCGAGCGTGAGCAGCACCTGACGTACCACGTCGACCGCGTCGAACGCCTGCGCCACCGTCGAGGCCCCACCCACGTAGACGTGATCGTCGGTGGCCGTGTGGCCGAGCGCCTGGGCAGCCGCCGCGCATATGGCGTCGACCGCCGCGTCACCCGACCGTGGCATCCGGTCGAGCGCTGCCAGCGTGCCACCCTGCAAGCTGGCTGCGAGGTGCGCGCCGGCGGCGGCCAGCGTGGCGTCGGACACGTCGTCGATCTCGATCACCTCGTTGTCGACCGAACCGCTGGCAAACACGACCACGACGGTGGCGGTGAGCGACGAGAGCCGCACCAGCTGTACCCCGCGGATGGACGCCGATTCGGCCGGCGGGCCGAGCACGACCGCGGCCGAGCGGGTGAGACCGGCGAGCAGGTCGGACGTGTGGTGCAGCATCTCTTCGAGACGGCCGTGGGCGGCGGCGAAGAAGTCGCCGATGCGCTGCTGGCTGGCCGTGTCGAGACGGCCCGGGGCGGCGAGATGGTCGACGAAGAAGCGGTACCCCTTGTCGGTGGGGATGCGCCCGGCCGACGTGTGCGGCTGGGTGAGGTAACCCTCCTGTTCGAGGACGGCCATCTCGTTGCGGACCGTGGCCGACGACACACCGATTCCGGGCGCGGTGGCGATGTGCTGCGAGCCCACCGGCTGTGCCGTGGTGATGTACTCGTTCACGACCGCGCTGAGGATGGCGGTCTTGCGATCGTCCAGCATGTTGGCAATCGAGCCTACCGAGTGCTAGCGGCCTCTCATGGACATCGGCGCGACGCCGGCCAATCCTGAATCCACCGATCGCCGCGGTCGCTCGTTGACGTTGGCCCAGTCCGCGGCGGTTGCGTCCACGTTGGCCCTGATGCACCGCCAGTGAGCCCAGCCTGCGTGGCGCTTGAACGCAAAGTGTTGCGGAGCCTGGATTCACCGTGATGGCGGCGAGGAACGAGCCGTCAGATCGGCGGATCCGGGCTAACTGGCTGACGTGTACGTGCGGCCGGCGATCCGGAACACGTCGAAGTCGTTGCCGTAGAAGGCGAAGAAGAACTGACCGACGTCACCGCTGTTGAAGCGCAGCGTGATGGTGTGCCCGTCGATCGTGTAGCGGCCGGCGGTGTCGGTGCGCGAGTAGGCGACGTGGGCACTCGAAGATCCGCCAGAGATGTTCTCGTTGGTGAACCAGCCGTCGGACGTGAACGTCATCCGGCTGTAGGCGAGTACGCCGACTGACCCGCCGACGGCCAGGTTCCCGCCACCGGTGATCGACGAGAACGCGCCCTGCAACGTGGTGCCGCCCGGCGCCGGGATCGCCGGCGCCCCCGGCCAGTCCTTCTCCGTGCGGTCACCGTTGGTGTACGTGATCGTGACCTTGTTCCCGTTGACGACGTACGTACCCCACCGGCCGGCCTGGTCCTTGTCGAGCGCATCGAGCCGAAGTTGGTCGAGTGGCACCTTCGGTTCCTTCACCACCTGGCCGTTCGTGAAGAAGGCGTACGGGTTGTACACCGGGTAGATGTAGCCGCCGTAGCCGGCCTCGTAGTCGAGCAGCAACGACACCCGCTCGAGCGGCACCGTGTTGGCCGGGGCGGGTGGACGCGTGTCGAGCCGCCGATCGGGCGCACCGTTGGTCTGGGCCGGGCGCCACGCCGAACCGGAGATCGTGCCCAGATGGTCCGCCACCACGTCCACCGCCGACAGGCCCGAGTTCACGAAACACACCCGACCATCCGCACCGATCCGCGCCACCGCCACATTCGGGTCGACAGACCCCGCCCCGAAATTCACATTCGACGCCACCGGCACATCCACCACATCCGACGACACCAACTGCCCATGCCCCGCACCACCCGCCAACGCCGGCGTCAGATTCACCACCGCCGCATCCCCCGGCTCACCACCCACCGCGAAACACGCCCGTCCGTGCGGCGCCAACCGACCGCCCGAGGCCCGCGTGTCGAGGCGCCGGTCCGGAGCACCGGAGGGCCTCGCCGGCAGCCACACGTCGCCCGCGATCGTGCCCACGTGGTCCGCCACCACGTCCACCGCCGACAAGCCCGAGTTCACGAAACACACCCGACCGTCCGCACCGATCCGCGCCACCGCCACGTTCGGGTCGACCGACCCCGCCCCAAAGTTCACATTCGACGCCACCGGCACATCCACCACATCCGACGACACCAACTGCCCATGCCCCGCACCACCCGCCAACACCGGCGTCAAATTCACCACCGCCGCATCCCCCGGCTCACCACCCACCGCAAAGCACGCCCGTCCGTGCGGCGCCAACCGGCCACCCGTCTGACGGGTATCCAACTTCCGATCGGGTGCGCCGTTGGCCTGTGCCGGACGCCACGCCGAACCGGAGATCGTGCCCAGATGATCGGCCACCACGTCCACTGCACTGTGATGCGAGTTCACGAAGCACACCCGGCCATCCGCACCGATCCGCGCCACCGCCACGTTCGGGTCGACCGACCCCGGCACGAAGTTCACACTCGACGCCGCTGGCGCCGACCCCACGTCGGACGACACCAACAACCCGTTCCCCGGCGCACCGGCGCCCACCGGCGTCACGTTCACCACCGCTGCATCGCCCGGCGAACCCACCACCTCGAAACACACCCGCTCGCTGGGTGCCAGCGTGGCACCGGCCGGCTGTGGCCACGCCAGCGCGGCCAGCCCCGTCAGCGCGACGAGCGACAGCTTTCCCAGATTCGTCTTCACGTGGCCATCGTGACAACGGACGACCCGCCGGAGGGCAACCCCGAACGACCCCGAACGGCGGTTCTCGACCACCGCGTCCGCCTATCCGCGGGCAAGTTCGACGAGGACTTCGTCGGCGCGGTCGCGCTCGAACGCGTCGTCGATCGTGATCGCCAGCTCGCGGGCCACCTTGAACGTCACCTCGGCGTCGGCTCGGCGGTCGGCGGCGATCAGCGCCTCGCCGAGGTTGTTGAGCACGGCGACCTCGAGCGAGCGGTTGCCGAGCGGGCGCGCCAGGTCGAGCGCGGTCTCGTGCTCGGCGATGCCCTCGGTAGCGCGTCCGAGGGCCACCAGCGCGAGGCCGATGTTGGTGATGGCGTAGGCCTCGGTGGGCACGAACCCACCCTCGCGGCAGGCATCGCGGGCGCGTTGGGCGGCGTCGAGCGCGCCCGGTGCGTCACCCTGGGCGAGCAACACGTCGCTGAGGTTCATCAGTGAGTTGGCGGCCAACTCGGCGATGCCCCCGGCAACCGCCTGCTCGTGGGCTTGGCGGTGCAGCCGGGCTGCGTCGTCGAGCCGCCCGAGGCGGCGCTGCACGACGGCGATGTTGTCGAGCATGATCGCCACGGTGTCGCCGGCCTCGCTCTGGCGGGCCAACTCCAGTGCTTGTTCGAACTGTTCGAGGGCCGCGTCGAGCCGCCCGGCCCGGGCGTCGACGATTCCCAACGTGTTGATCGCCCGCATCGACGTGTCGGGGTCGCCGGCGGCGTCGGCTGCCGCGGCTGCCCGGCCGAGCAGGCGCGTCGCCCGCTCGGCGTCGCCGAGGCGCACCAGCATCTGGCCGAGGTGCAACAACGCCAAGCGTTCGCCAACGGAGTCGCCCAGGTCGGTCGCTGTGGCGAGTGCGCGCTCGTGGAGCATCACCGCGTCGTAGTGCAACCCGCGCCGTTCGAGGTGCTTGGCGAGCGCCTCCGACAGCTCGATCGCGATGGTAGGGCGGCGATGTTCGCGCCCCGGCGCGGCGAGCGTCAGCAGGTTCTCGTGCTCGCTGTCGAGCCACTGCCCGGCCGTTTCGGGGGTGGCGGGCGGCTCGACCGCCGCCACGGGGTAGCGCGGCGTCGGCACCCGCTCGCCGGACAGCGCCCCGGTGGCGGCCCACACCTGCGCCACCATGTACTCGTCGAGCCGTCCGATCGCCTCGTCGCGGTCGCTCGGACGGTCCTCGTCGATCGCCAGCCCAGCCGCGTGGGCCCGTACGAGGGCGTGCAGGCCCATCCGCCCGTCGTCGGCGACCGACACCACGTGAGCCGCCTGGAGTTCGTCGAGCAGCGCTTCGGCAGCGTCGTCCGATTCCCCGATCATGGCGGCCACGGCCAACCGGTCGAGCAGGCTGCACGGTTGCACGGCGAGCAGGCGCAACGTGCGCTGAGCGCGCTGGCTGAGCGCCTGGTACGAGAGGTCGATCGCGGCCCGCACCGGTTCGTCGAGGCGGAACTGCTCGCGGTGTTGGCGCAGCACTCGGGCGTGATCGGCCAGCGTCCAGCCCGGTCGGGCGGCGATCCGCGAGGCCACGATGCCCACCGCCAACGGGAGGTGCCCTGCCAGGGCGACCACCTCGCGGGCGGCGTCGGGCGCGTCGCCCACCAGGTCTGGGTCGAGGAGGGCGAGCGCCTCGGCGTCGTCGAACGGGGCCAGTGGTACCGGGACCACGCCGGGGACGTCACCGAGGGCTACCCGGCTGGTGACCACCATCGGCACGGCAGGGCGTCCAGCCGACACTATGGGGACGATCTCGGCCACCTGCTCGGGCCCGGCCGCGTCGTCGAGCACCAGCAGCGCCCGCTCGTCGGCGAGCAGCTCGCCCAGTGCCGTGCGCCTGCCGGGACGGTCGTTGCCGAGCGCCCGCGGATCGGTACCGAGCGCGCGCACCACCGCGTCGACCACGGCGGTCGGATCGGCCGGTGGGCGTTCGGCGTCGAACCCGCGCAGGTCGACGAACACGGCACGCGCCACGTCGCCGCGAGCCATCAGCTTGTGGGCGACCCGGGTGGCCAGCTGGGTCTTGCCGGTGCCGGCCATACCTACGATCGCGAAGATCGCCGGCTCGCCGGTGAGCAGCCGGGCGGCCTCGTCGACCCGGCCGACGAAGCGCTCGACAGGGGCCGGCAAGGTGGCGCGCACGCTGACCACCCGCGAAGCTTCGGCTCGGTGCTGGGCCGCCCAGCACGCGTTCGCCCAGGTGTCGAGTTCGTCGTCGGGCAGGCCGAGGGCGCTGGCGACCTCGACCACCAGTTCGACGTCGAGTCGCCGCCGGTCGCCCCGGAAGCAGTCGTACACGGTGGTCTTCGCCACGGCTGCGCTGGCGGGTGTGGCACCGCGCGCGATCCGCTCGGCCTGGATGCGGCGGGCGATCTCGGCGTACGAGGGACTGCCGGCGGCGCGCCGCCAGGCGACCAGCTGTTCGATGACCCCGTCGATCCCGACCGGCAACGCGTCGATCACGACGCGACCCCGTGGCATACCGACCGACTCTACCGAGCGGGCGCCGCGCGCTGAGTGGTTTCGACCGCCGTAACCACGGGTGGTGGCGGTCGGTGGCGCGTCAGTCGTCGAGCTTGAGGGCCGAGATGAACACGTCGCCGGGTACCTCGACCCGGCCGATCGCCTTCATCTTCTTCTTGCCTTCCTTCTGCTTCTCGAGCAGCTTGCGCTTGCGGGTGATGTCGCCGCCATAGCACTTGGCGAGCACGTCCTTGCGCCTGGCCTTGACGGTTTCGCGGGCGATCACCTTGCCACCGATCGCGGCCTGGATCGGCACGTCGAACATCTGCCGTGGGATCAGCTCCTTGAGCTTCTCGCCCATCCGCCGGCCGTACGCCTCGGCCTTCTCGCGGTGCACGATGGTGGAGAACGCGTCGGCGGGCTCGCCGTTGAGCAAGATGTCGACCTTGACCAGGTTGGCGGCCTGGTAGCCGTGCGGTTCGTAGTCGAGCGAGGCGTAGCCCTGGCTGCGCGACTTGAGCTGGTCGAAGAAGTCGACCACCACCTCGGCGAGCGGAATGTCGTACACCAGCTCCACCCGCTCGGGCGACAGGTACTCCATCTTCTTCATCTCGCCGCGGCGCTGCTGGCACAGCTCCATCAGCGCGCCCGTGTACTCCTTGGGCGAGATGATCGACACCTTGAAGACCGGCTCTTCGATCGTGTCGATCTTCTGGATCACCGGCAACTCGGCCGGGTTCGATACCACCACCGTCGCCCCGTCGGTGGTGGTGACGCGGTACTCCACCGATGGGGCGGTGGCGATCAGCGCCAGGTTGAACTCGCGCTCGAGCCGCTCCTTGACGATCTCCATGTGGAGCAACCCGAGGAAGCCGCACCGGAACCCGAACCCGAGCGCGCCCGACGACTCGGGCGTGTAGGTGATCGAGGCGTCGTTGAGCTTGAGCTTGCCGAGCGAGTCGCGCAGGTTCTCGAAGTCGTCGCCGTCGATCGGGAACAGGCCCGAGAACACCATCGGTTTGGGGTCCTGGTAACCGGGCAACGGGTCGGGGGCGCCGCGGGTCACCGTGGTGACGGTCTCGCCCGAGCGCGCGTCGCCGACGTCCTTGATGCCCGCGATCAGGTAGCCCACCTCGCCCGGCCCCAGCTCGGCGACCGGCGTGGGTACCGGCCGGCGGGCACCGATCTCGATCACGTCGTGGTCGGCACCAGCCTGCATGAACCGCAGGCGCTCCTTGGTTCCCATCACCCCGTTCATCACCCGCACCGATGAGACGACACCGCGGTACTGGTCGAACTGCGAGTCGAAGATCAGCGCCTGGAGTGGCGCATCGGCGGTCCCCTGCGGCGATGGGATCTTGTCGACGATCGCATCGAGCAGTTCGGGCACGCCGTCGCCGGTCTTGGCGCTGATCTTCAGAATGTCTTCGGCCGGGATGCCGAGCACGTTCTCGATCTCCATCGCGTAGCGGTCGGGGTCGGCCGCGGGCAGGTCGATCTTGTTCAGGCAGGCGACGATCTCGAGGTCGTGCTCGAGCGCCAGGTAGCAGTTGGCCAGCGTCTGGGCCTCGATGCCTTGGGCCGCGTCGACCACCAGCACCACGCCCTCGCACGCCGCCAGGCTGCGGCTGACCTCGTACCCGAAGTCGACGTGCCCCGGCGTGTCGATCAGGTGGAACCAGTGGCCCTTCCACTCGACGCGCACGTTCTGGGCCTTGATGGTGATGCCGCGCTCGCGCTCGAGGTCCATCGAGTCGAGGTACTGGGCCTTCATGTCGCGAGCCTGGACGGCGCCGGTGATCTCGAGGATCCGGTCGCTCAGCGTCGACTTGCCGTGGTCGATGTGGGCGATGATCGAGAAATTCCGGATCCGGGACAGAGGGATCGGCAGGGGAATCGACGCGGTCATGACGTCTGCCAACGCTACCGGCAGGCCCCGGCCGGGAACCCGGGACGTCAGGGCGACCCGATGGGTGACCAGCCGGCGCCGCCCCGGGGCGCCGTGAAAGCAAAACCGGCAGCTCGGGAACCTGGATGGTCACGTTGGGGCCTGGGGCCGCCGCAACTAACATTGCACGGTCGATTGTCGCGGCTCTCGCGACCATCCACCATCGCAAGAGAGGTCCCCAGGCACGTGGCCAACATCAAGAGCCAGAAGAAGCGCAACATCACGAACGCCAAGGCGCAAGAGCGCAACAAGGCCGTTCGCAGCGAACTGAAGAGCCGCGTCAAGTCGGCCACCAATGCGGTCGGCACCGACGACGAAGCGGCTGCGCTGAAGGCCGCCGTCAAGCGGATCGACTCGGCCGCCAGCAAGGGCGTCATCCACAAGAACGCGGCGGCCCGCAAGAAGAGCCGCCTGATGAAGAAGGTCAACACCGCCGGCTGAGCCAGCCTGCGCTACCGATCTGCGCAACGGCCCGGGGCATCCACCCCGGGCCGTTGCGCGCCCCGACCCGGTGCTGGTCGTCGGTGGGTTCGACAGGCTCAACCACCTTGGCGGCGGTCGCCTATCTGCTGAGCCCCTTACCCTGGATCCACCGATCGCTGCAGCTGCTCGCAAGCGTTGCCCCAGCCCACGGCGGTTGCGGCAACGTTGGCCCTGGTACACCAGCGGTGGAGCCCAGCCTGCATGGCGCTTGAACGCAAAGTGTTACGGATCCAGGCTTACACGGCTACGAACCCCCGCGACATCGTGTTCGGCAGCGAGCGGGCGACCTGCGTGTACGAACTCGCCGCGAACGCCACGGGGTCGAACGTGTAACCGGAGATGTCGACGACGAGGTCAACCTCCTCCAGCGAGTACAGGCACACCCGTCCGTCCTCGCCGAGCATCGCCAGCACGGCGTTGGGCGACACGCTCCCGATGGCGTAGTTGCCGTTCGACGCCCATGGCCGCTGCGTCCCACACGGATGCACGATCAGGTGGCCGGGGGCCGACGCCTCGACCGCCGTGATGTTGAGGAGCACCGACTGGGCATGGGTGGGCACGCCGGCGCGCCCGATCACGTCCAGCTCGATCGTGTCGCCGGCGGCGAGTCGGCCGTGCCCCTGGAACTCGCCGTCGATCGTCTCGTCGGCGGCGCCCTGCCGGGTGTCGAGCAGCCGGGCAGGAACCAGCGCCGCCACCGAGCGGTCGTCGGGAACGTGGGCCCCGACATCGACCACCAGATCGAGGTCAGACTGCGAGAACAGGCATACCGAGCCGCGGTCACCGAGCATCGAGAACACCAGACGCGGCGTCGTCTCGCCAGGGCTGAAGTTGACGTTCGACGTCAACGGGCGCTCGGGGCCGCACGGGTAGACGGTGAGGTACCCGTGGGTGGCGGGGTCGATGACGGTGACGTTGAGGAACACGCCGCCGGCGTCGACGGGCACACCGCCCCGCCCGGCGACGTCGAGCTCGATCGCCTCGCCGCCGGCGAGTCGGCGGGCACCCTCGAACTCGCCGTCGATCGTCACGTCCCTGGGCCCACCGCGGGTGTCGAGCAGCCGAGCCGGCGCGATCGCCTCGACCGACGTGCCCGGCGGGGCGTAGGCGTTCACGTCGACCACCAGGTCCATCTCGGCGACGGCGTGGACGCACACCCGCCCATCGCCGTCGATTCTGGTGAACACGGCGTTGGGGACGGTCTGGTCGAACAGATAGTTGACGTTCGACGCCCATGGTCGCTCCTGGTCGCATGGGTAGACCGTCAGGTGGCCGGCTGCTGACGGCCCCACCACGGTGACGTTCAGCCATACGCTCTCGGCGTCGTCGGGCACGCCGCCGCGGCCGGCCACGTCGAACGCGAACGTCCCGCCGTCGTCGAGGCGGGCGCCGCCCTCGAACAGGCCATCAATCGTGGTGTCCTTGGCGCCGTTCCTGGTGTCGACCAGCCGGGCCGGCACGACGGGGATCAAGCCGGGCTGCGTCTCGTCGCCCGGCGTCACCGGCAACGAACCCGAACCCGGATCGGGATCGGGATCGGGATCGGGATCGGGATCGGGATCGGGATCGGGATCGGGATCGGGATCGGGATCGGGATCG
>DATMEY010000012.1:0-66777 GCA_035556435.1 Ilumatobacter sp.
CGAAGCGATCGTCGTCGTCCCCGTGCTCGACGACGACGGCCAACCCGTCGACGACGACCAGGATGGCTACCCCGACTACGAAACCGACGACAACGAGCCCGTCCGGTCCGACATCGTCGTCACCGACGACGACCCCTTCAATGCCTTCACCGCTCCCCCGCCGACCACCAGCACATCGACAACAACAACCACGACGGTCGCTGGTACCGACCCGACCACCACGGTTGCCGGGACCGACCCGACCACCACCGTCGTTACCAGCCCAACCACCACGACGCTCGTCAACCCGTCGCCACCTGTGCCGACGCCACCGTTGACACCACCGGTGACACCGAACCCGACCGCACCGCTGCCGGTAACCGGCGGTGATGTACGAATCGCGATCACCGGAGCACTCGCGGCATTGGCACTCGGTGCCGTGCTGATCAGCCTGACCAGGCGGCACCGCCAGACCGCCTGACGGGCATCACGCCCCGGGCCGGCTGTCGAGCCGGCTCGGGGCGCTGGTGGTTTTCAGCCCTGCGTCAGTCGAGCTTGGGGAGTACGCGCAGGCCGAGTTCGGCGAGCTGCTTCGGGTCGCCGGCGACTGGTGCGTTGGTCATCGGGTCGGCGCCCGACTGGGTCTTCGGGAACGCGATCACTTCGCGGATGTTCTCCTCACCTGCCAAGATCGCCACCAGCCGGTCGAGCCCGAAGGCGAACCCGCCGTGCGGTGGAGCGCCGTACTCGAACGGGTTGAGGAAGAATCCGAACTTGCGCTCGGCTTCTTCGTCGCTGATACCGAGCGCGGTGAACACCCGCTTCTGCAGTTCGGGCTCGTGGATACGGATCGAGCCGGAACCGAGCTCCCAGCCGTTGAGCACGAGGTCGTAGGCGATCGAGCGGACCGCCATCGGGTCGCTCTCGAACAGGTGCAGGTCGTCGGGGTTCGGTCGGGTGAACGGATGGTGGCCCGGCTTGGGGCGCCCGGTCTCCTTGTCGACGCCGACGAACAGCGGGAACTCGGTGACCCACACGTAGCGGTAGGGCCCTTCGTGCACGGGCGGCCGACCGAGGTCGTTACGGAGGGTTCCCAACACCTCGCAGCACGTCATCCACTCGTCGGCGACGATCAGCAGCAGGTCGCCCGGCTCGGCCCCGAGCCTTGAACTCAGATCACCCTTTTCAGCGTCCGACAGGAACTTGGCGACCGGCGACTCCAGGCCGTCGGCGGTGACCTTCATCCACACGAGGCCCTTGGCACCGAGCGACTTGGCCCGGTCGGTGAGCTTGTCGAGCTGGTTACGGCCGTACGACGCAACATCGGGAAAGGCTGCCCCCGGCACGCGGATGCCCTTGATCGAGCCGGCACCGGCGAACGCCTTGAAGTCGGTGGCTGCGAACACGTCGGTCAGCTCGGTGAGTTCCATGCCGAAGCGCAGGTCGGGCTTGTCGACCCCGAACCGTTCCATCGCCTCGCGCCACGTGATCCGCTCGATCGGCCCCGGGCGCACTCCGGTGGCCGCCTCGGCGGCATCGAGCACGGCTTCCGACACGGCGTCGAGCACGTCGTCCTGGTCGACGAAGCTCATCTCCATGTCGAGCTGCATGAACTCGTATTGGCGGTCGGCGCGCAGGTCTTCGTCGCGCAGGCAGCGGGCGATCTGGAAGTAGCGGTCGACGCCACCCACCATCAGCAGCTGCTTGAACAGCTGCGGCGACTGCGGCAGGGCGTAGAACGAGCCCGGGTCCTTGCGGGCCGGCACGAGGAACTCGCGGGCGCCCTCGGGCGTCGACGGCACCAGCATCGGCGTTTCGACCTCGACGAACCCCTGGCGCACCATCGCCGAACGCACGGCCGCGTTCACCGCGCTACGGACACGCAGGTTCTTCTGCATCCGCTCGCGGCGCAGGTCGAGGTAGCGGTACTGAAGGCGCACGTTCTCGTCGACGTCGTCGGCGCGGGCATCGACCGGGAACGGCGGTGGCACGGCCTGGCGGAGCACCTCGACCGTGCAGTCGCCGACCTCGATCTCGCCGGTAGGCAGGTTCGCGTTGACCGTGCCCTCGGGCCGGGCGCGCACGACGCCGGTGATGCGCACCACATACTCCGAGCGCACGTCGACGTCGTTGTCGACGACGCACTGGGTGAGCCCGGTGTGGTCGCGCAGGTCGATGAAGGCGAGGTGCTCGCCGTGCTCGCGGCGCCGGGCGACCCAGCCGGCGAGCGACACGGTCTGGCCGATCTGCTCGGCGCGCAGTTCGCCGCACTGGTGGGTACGCATGGACGTGGACGACATCAGGATTCCTGGACGGCTTTCTGGAGGGAGGAGACGAGATCGGCGCGGGCGACGGCGCTCTGCTCGCCGTGTTCGCCCCGAAGGGGTCGCACGACCGCGGTGCCGCCGGCAGCTTCGTCGGAGCCGACGATCACGGCGAACGCCGCGCCGGAACGGTCGGCGGCCTTCATCTGCGACTTCATCGAGCGGTTGTCGAACGCCCGGTCGGCGGTGACGCCGGCGGCGCGCAGTTCGTGGGTGATGGCCAGCGCTTCGGCTCCGCCGGTGGTGTCGACGACGAACACGGCGACGCTCGCGGACGGGGCCTCGAACACGCCTTCGTCGTCGCAGGCGATCAGCGTGCGGTCGACACCGAGCGCGAACCCGACCCCTGGTGTGGCGGGCCCACCGAGGCTCTCGACCAAACCGTCGTAGCGGCCGCCGCCGCCGAGCGCGTTCTGGGCCGAGTCGAGCGTGCCCCCGGCGAACTCGAACGTGGTGCGCCGGTAGTAGTCGAGGCCGCGCACCAGCTTCATGTCGAGCGTGTACGGGATCGCGAGCGCGTCCAGCCCGGCCCGCACGGTGGCGAAGTGTTCGGCTGCGGCGTCGGACCAGAACGCGTCGATCGTCGGTGCTGCGGCCACCACGGCCGCGTCCTCGCGACGCTTCGAGTCGAGCACGCGCAGCGGGTTCTTCTCGAGGGTGACCCGGCTCTGCTCGCTCAGTGCGTCACCGGCAGCGGTGAAGTGCTCGCGCAACGCCTCGGTGTAGCGCGCCCGGTCGTCGGGCTCGCCGAGGCTGTTCAGCTTCAGTTCCACCTGGCGCAGGCCGAGCCGCCGGTAGAACTCCCACGCCAGGGCGATCACCTCGACGTCGAGGTACGGGTCGTCGGCGCCGAGCACCTCCACGCCGACCTGGTCGAACTGCCGGTAACGCCCGCGCTGCGGTTTCTCGTAGCGGAAGTTGGGGCCCGAGTACCAGGCCTTCCAGGGCGTGGTGGGCCGATGTTCGGCGAACGCCCGGCACACGCTGGCGGTCTGCTCGGGGCGCAGGGCGACGTGCCGCTCGCCCTTGTCGACGAAGTCGTACATCTCCTTGGTGACCACGTCGGTGGCGTCGCCGATCCGAGCGAACACCCCGAGGTCTTCCATCATCGGCGGGACGATCAGCTCGTAGCCGGCGGCCTCGACGACGTCGGCGAACACGCTGGTGAGACGCCGCCAACGCCCCGACTCGGGGGCCAGGATGTCGCGCATCCCCGGTGATGTCTGGAACTGCGGCACGGCCGACCACGCTATCGGCGGGTGCCGCGGGGCTGCTCGGCCGTTTCGGATGCGCCTGGCGCGCGACGATAGGAGCAATGGACACGGCGCGGACGCTGGTCGGCAGACAGCTCGAGCGCGACGTGCTCGTCGAGGCGCTCGACCGGGCCGGGTCGACGAGTTGCGCGGTGGTCGTCCACGGGCCGCCCGGAATCGGCAAGACGTCGCTGTTGCTCGACGCGGCTGCCGCGGCCGGTGGGCGGGGCTTCGACGTCGTCACCGCGCGCCCCACCCGGGCCGAATCGCCGTTGGCGTTCGCGGCGCTGGCCGACCTGTTGCGCGGTGCCGACCTGGCCGTGCTTCCCGACGCCGAGCGCGAAGCGGTCGAGATCGCACTCGGCCGACGCGGCAACATCGGCATGCCACCTCACGCCCACGAACTCGGCTTCGCCGTCGTCGACCTGCTCGCCGCCCGCGCCGAGCGCGGTACACCGGTGGCGATCGTCGTCGACGACATCCAGTGGATCGACGCAGCGACCCGCGAGGTGCTCACGTTCGCAGCCCGGCGCCTGCCGGCCGCCGGCGTGTGCGTGTTGCTCGGCGAGCGGGCCGCGCCCGACGGGGCCGATTCGAGCGACCCACTCGACATCCCCGAGGCGATCCGTCTCGCCGTCGGCCCACTCACGGCACCGGCGATCGCAGCCCTGCTCGACCGCCCCGGCGGCGACGTACTCCCGACCGACGTCGTCGACAGGATCGTGGCCACCGCCGGCGGCAACCCGTACTACGCGATCGAGTTGGCTCGCGCAGCGCGAGCTGCCCCCGTTCGACCGGGCCGCCCGTTGACGCTCCCACGCTCGCTCACCGATGCCGTGTCGGGACGCCTCGCCGAGCTGCCCCCGGTTACCCGCGAGGCGCTCGCGGTCGTCGCCATGCTCGCCCGGCCGACGCCCGCCACCTTGGAAGCGGTCGACCTGCTGGCCGAGCTGCTGCCCGCTGAGTCGGCCGGCGTCGTCAACGTCGTCGGCGACCGGATCGAATTCAGCCATCCGTTGCTGGCCGCGGCCGCCCACGACGCGGTGCCCGGTTCGCGGCGGATCGGCCTGCACCGACGGCTCGCCACCGTCACCGACGGCATCGAGCGCTGCATCCACCTCGCGCTCGGCGCGGTCGAACCCGACCCGGCGATCGCCGACGAGCTCGCCGCCGGGGCGACCGCGGCGCTCGCCCGTGGAGCGACCGCGACCGCCGCCGAACTCGCCGTGCTGGCACTCGACACCGCCCCCGACGAGCCCACGCGATGGCGCCGGCGGCTGTTGGCCGCCGACATGTTGTTCCGCTCCGGGCGCACCGACGAGGCCGCGGCCGAGATCGACGCCGTGCTCGCCGGCCCACCCGACCGCGCCACGCGTACCCCCGCCCTGCTGGCACTGGCGACGATCGAGTACTCGCGTACCGACAACGGCGACACCGCCGCCGAGCTCGCACGCGAGGCGCTCGCGATCGCTCCCGACCACGACCTGCGCGCCGACGCTCACACACTGCTCGCGCGTGTGCTGTACGACGACTTCCGGGCCGCCGCCCACCATGCCGAGCAGGCCCTGACCCTGATCCGTCGCCGCCCGGCGGCCGACCGGTTGGCGTTGGCCGCGGCGATCCAGGCCTCGGCCGGTACACGCTTCATGGCCGGCGAGGGGCTTGACCGCGAGGCCTTCGAGGAGGCGATCGAGCTCGAACGCGGTTCGAACGTCCCCCCTGCCGACTCGGCGTTCGGCTCGCTGGCGGCGCTGCTCAAGTACGCCGACGAACTCGACGAGTCGCGGGTGATGCTCGAGTCGTTGGTCGAGCGCGCCGACGCGGGCTCGCTCCCCTATGCCCTCAGTCACCTGCCGCAACTGCACCTGTGGGCGGGCCGTTGGGACGCCGCCGAGGAGTGCGCCCAGCGACACCTGTGGCTGGCCGAACACACCGTGCAGGAAAGCCAGGTGTACGCCGCCCGGTTCAACCTGGCGACGGTGGCCGCCAACCGCGGCGAGCTCGACGACGCCGAACGGATCGGCCGCCAGCTCGCCGACGACGGCCGCGCCGGCAACGTGCCGTGGACCGAACGCAACGGCGCCGCCCTGCTCGGGTTCGTGGCCATGTCGCGTGGCGACGCGGTTGCCGCGACCGAACATCTCGGTCGCTACGACGAGCTCGGTGAGCGGATGCACCTGCTCGATCCGGGGTACGGCCGGCTGCTCGGCGACTACCTGGAAGCGCTGGTGGCGACCAGCCGACTCGACGTGGCGGCCGCGGTCGTGGCCCGGCTGGGGCACCGTGCCGACCAGCTCGAACGTCCCTCGGCGCGGGCCGTCGCCTGGCGCGGGCAGGCGTTGTTGGCGGCGACTGCGGGCCAGCACGAACACGCCCTCGCCGCCGCCCGAGCGGCCCTCACCGCGCTCGATGGCACCGCGCTGGTGTACGAACGCGCCCGGGCACAGCTGACGCTCGGCGTCGTCGCCCGCCGGCTCAAAGAGCGCGGTGTGGCGCGCGAGGCACTCGGCGCCGCGCTCGACGCGTTCGACACGATGGGAGCGGCGAGCCTGTCGGCGCGCGCCCGGCACGAGCTCGACCGCGTCGGTGGACGGACCGACGCGACCGTGGGGCTCGACGCGCTGACCGCCACCGAGGCGAGTGTCGCCGAACTGGCTGCACAAGGTGCGACCACCCGCCAGATCGCCGGCACGCTGTTCATCAGCGCCAAGACGGTCGAGGCCAACCTGACACGCATCTACCGCAGGCTCGGCATCGCCAACCGTGCCCAGCTCGCCCAGGCGCTCGCCGGGCGGCGCGTCGACACGTAGGGGTTTCCCCGATTCGGCCCACCGGCCGAGCTGTCTGGATGGGTGGGGTCGCGGCACACCTCGCCGCGGCCCGTCCGAAGGAGGACCTATGAGCAAGCTCCGTCCCGTGCACGTCGCCTTGGCCGCGGTGAGCGCGGCGTTGGCCACCACCCTGTTCAGCATCGTGCCCGCGGTGCGGGCCGCCAACTCCGACCCGGCCAGTTTCGTACCGATCGTGCCGTGCCGGCTGGCCGACACTCGCCCCGCCCCTGCCAACGTCGGCACCCGCGCCACACCGCTCGGAGAGAACGAGGTCGTCGCGTTCACGGTGCGCGGCACCAACGGCCAGTGCACGATTCCCGCCACGGCTTCGGCGATCGTCAGCAACGTCACCGCGGTCAACCCGACCGCGGCCTCGTTCGTCACCCTCTTCCCAGCCGACGCGGCGACGCGGCCGACCGCCAGCAACCTCAACCTGTTGGCGGGCGGGCCGCCGACGCCGAACCAGGTCACCGTCGGCCTGTCGGACAACGGGGTCGTCAACGCCTACAACCGGTTCGGTACGACCGACCTGATCATCGACATCGTCGGCTACTTCCAGAAGGCCGGCCTACCCGGGACCGTCCAGGGCGGCACGACCCTGACCGGGACGGTGCAGACCAACAGCTACGCCGCCGCTGCCCCCGTCAAGCTCTCCAGCGTGGCCCCGGTCGCCCTGACCGTCGCCGACTTCGGGTTCGCGCCCGGGTTCACCGGCGCGCCGGTCAACCCCGGCTGCACCGGAACGCTCGCCGCGCCGACGGCGCCGGCTGGCAAGGTGTGCATCTACATGAACCCGACCAGCGCCCCGCTGCCCTACCAGGCCGCGCCGGCAGCCGACGCACCGACCGAGACGTTCGTCGTGATCTGGCCGCCCCATCAGCCACCGCAGCCGGCGCAGCCCGTCACGTTTGCGTGGGCGTACACCGCCCCGTGACACGACGCGGCCCGGGCGTGGCACCGGAGTGGGTCGATCCGCTTCCGGACGACCTACCGTACGCCACGCCCGGCGGGCCGCCCTCTACAGTGCCCCGCGTGGCACCCGCTCGACGTGACCTGCCGACACCGGCGCTGGTGGTCGACCTCGACGTGCTCGAGCACAACCTGGCCGTCGCCCAGCAGCTCGCCGACGCCCACCGGGTCGGCTTGCGACCGCACGCCAAGACCCACAAGTGTGCCGAGATCGCCCGCCGCCAGCTGGCGCTCGGCGCCCGCGGGATCTGCGTCGCCAAGCTCGGCGAGGCCGAGGCGCTGGCTGCAGCCGGGATCGACCGGCTGCTCGTCACGTCGCCGGTGCACCCCGGGTGGACCGATCGGCTCGCCGCGCTGTGCGCCGGCGGGGTCGACCTGAGCGTCGTGGTCGACAGCGCCGCCTCGGTGAACGCGCTGCCGGAGGCGTCCGAGCTCGGCGTACTCGTCGACGTCGACGTCGGGCTGCACCGCACCGGTGTGGTCGACGCCGTCGTCGCCGCCGAACTGGCCACGCGAGTTGGCGACCGGTTTCGCGGCGTGCAGGGATACGGCGGGCACTGGCAGCACCTCGCCGACCCTGCCGAACGGGCGGCCGCGGTGGCCCACGGCATGAGCCTGCTGACCGCCGCGACCCGGGCGATCGAGGCCGCCGGGTTGCCGGTCGGCCTCCGTACCGGGGCGGGTACCGGCACCCTGCCGCACGACCTCGAGCTGGGCGTGCTCGACGACCTCCAGCTCGGGTCGTACGTGTTCATGGACCGCGAGTACGCCGACGCGCTGGCCGGTGAGGACCGCCCGTTCCGCCAGTCTCTGTTCGTCGACACGGCGGTGATCAGCGCCAACCACGCCGGGTTCGCGACCACCGACGCGGGCCTCAAGGCGCTCGCCACCGATGCCGGCCTGCCCACCGTGGCCGGCCACTCCGATGCCGGCTACCGCTGGTTCGGCGACGAGCAGGGCTTGGTGAGCGGCACCTGGCAGGTCGGCGACCGGCTGGCGCTCGTGCCGCCGCACTGCGACCCGACCGTCGACAAGTACGACGCGATCCACGTCGTCCGCGGTGACGCCGTGGTCGACGTGTGGCCGGTTACCGCGCGCGGCCGCTCGGCCTGAGTCACGTCACGTAGGGGTTTCCCCGATTCGCCGCCCACTCGCCGCGGCGCACACTGCGGACATGAACCGACCCCGTCTGTCCCGCGCCGGCCTGGTGCTGGCGACCGCCCTGACCACTGCGATCGCCACGGCTGCGGTCGTCACCCCGTTCGCCAGTGCCAACGTCGCCCCGCCGGCCGCCGCCCCGGCTGACTTCGTGCCGATCGTGCCGTGCCGGCTCGCCGACACCCGCCCCGGCGGCGACAACGTCGGCCCGCGGACCAGCCCACTCGGCGCCAACGAGACGGTCACGTTCGCCGTGCGCGGCCAGAACGGGCAGTGCACGATCCCTGCCGGCGCCACCGCGATCGCCAGCAACGTCACCGCAGTCGGGGCCACCGCCGCCTCGTTCGTCACGCTGTTCCCCGCCGACGCGCCGCAACGCCCGCTGTCGAGCAACCTCAACACGGCGCCAGGTGCTCCCCCGACACCGAACCAGGTCACCGTTGCCCTGTCGGCCAACGGGGCGGTCAGCGCCTATAACCGGTTCGGCGCGGTCAACCTGATCATCGATGCCGTCGGCTACTTCGTTCCCGACACCGGGGCCGGCCAGGCGAACGTGTTCAACGTGACGATCCCGAGGGGTACGACGGTGATCGGCCAGGCCAGCTGGCAACTGCCGGGAGCATTCGCCAGCGCGATCGTCGAGCTGCCCGGCGTCGCCCCCGTACCGCTCACCGACGACACGATCCGGTTCGCCTCGGGCAGCACCGGGCAGAACGACCCGACCTGCACGGGCACCCCCGAGGCCCCGACCGCCCCGGCCGGCAAGCTGTGCATCTACCTCGGCTTCACCAAGGCCGCGACCGGCCTGCTCGCCTCGCCGGCCACCATCGCCGATCGTGGTTTCGAGGTGTTCTGGTCGGCAGTCGGTGGCGGAGACAGCTCGGTCACCATCAGCTGGGCCTACACAGCCCCGTAGCCGTAACGCGTTGCGTCCAGCGAGGTGGTTTCGACAGGCTCAACCACCGGACCCGAGCGCTGACCAGGTGGTTGAGCTTGTCGAAACCACCGGGAGCAGGTTGATCAGTCGCGGGCGGCTGCGCCGGGCACGATCCGGTGTGCGTCGTAGACGCCGTCGATGCGCTTGATCGTGTTGAGCACCGACAGGAGCTGAGCGGGGGTGGACAGCTCGATGCCGAACCGCATCTTGGCCACCCGGTCGTCGCCGGTGACGGTCTCGCACGACACGATGTTGACGCCCTGATCGCCGAGCGAGTTGGCGACGTCGCGCAACAGGCGCGTGCGGTCGAGCGCGACCACCTCGACACCGGCGACGTACACCTGACCGCCGCTCGCCCGATCCCAGTCGACCTCGATCAGGCGGGCGCCCTGCTCGGACGCCAGCGACACGGCGTTGGCGCAGTCGACACGGTGCACCGACACGCCACGGCCACGGGTGACGAACCCCATCACCTCGTCGCCCGGCACCGGCGTGCAGCACTGGGCCAGGCGCACCATCACGTCGTCGAGCCCCTCGACGTGGATGCCGACGTTGGTGTCGTCGGAGTGCGTGCGCTTCGAGCGGCGCACCACCGTGGTCGACATGCGATCGGTTTCGGACGTGCCGTCGCGCAGCGCCCGGGCGATGCGTTGAGCGACGCCGCGGGCCGACACGTGATGCTCGCCGATTGCCGCCAGGAACGTGTCGTCGTCGACGTAGCCGAGGTCGGCGACCACTTCGGCCAGCTCGGGCGACGACCAGATCTTCTGCGCCGGCAGGCCCTCGCGCCGGAACTCGTCGGACAGCTCGTCGCGCCCGGTCTCGATCGCGTCGACCCGGCGCTCGCGGCTGAACCACTGCTTGATCTTGTTCTGTGCCCGGTGCGACACGACGAAGCCGAGCCAGTCCTGCGACGGCCCGGCGGCCTCGACCTTCGACGTGAAGATCTCGCAGGTATCGCCCGAGGCAAGCTGGTGGTCGAGCGACACGAGCCGCCCGTTGACCTTCGACCCGATGCAGTGGTGCCCCACCTCGGTGTGCACGGCGTAGGCGAAGTCGACCGGGGTCGACCCGACCGGCAACGTGATGACCTTGCCCTTGGGCGTGAACACGAAGACCTCGTCCTGTTCCAGGTCGGTCTTCAGGTTCTGCATGAACTGGGCCGGGTCGGTGACGTCGGCCTGCCAGTCGATCAGCCGGTTGAGCCAATCGATGTCGCCCGAACCGCCCTTGCTGCCGCGCCCCGTGTCCTTGTAGGCCCAGTGCGCGGCGACGCCCCACTCGGCCCGCTCGTGCATCTCGTTGGTGCGGATCTGCATCTCGATCGGCCGCCCACCCGGCCCGATCACGGTGGTGTGCAGGCTCTGGTACAGATTGAACTTGGGCATCGCGATGTAGTCCTTGAACCGACCCACCACGGGGCGCCAACGACCGTGGATGCTGCCGAGCGCGGCGTAGCAGTCCTGGATCGACCCGACGATCACGCGCACGGCGACGATGTCGAAGATCTCGTCGAACTCGCGGTTCTTGAGGACCATCTTCTCGTAGATGCTCCACAGGTGCTTGCCGCGGCCCGACACGTCGGCCTCGACGCCCAGCTCGGCCAGCCGGGTGCGCACCTCGGCGACGGCCTGGGCCACGTACACCTCGCGCTCGGGCGTGCGCGTGGCGACCAGGTGGTCGAGCTCGGCGTAGCGCCGGGGGTGCAGGGCCGCGAACGAGATGTCCTCGAGCTGCTGCTTGATCTCCTGGATGCCGAGCCGGTGCGCCAGCGGGGCATAGATGTCGAGCGTCTCCTGGGCGATCCGGCGTTGCTTGTCGGCGGGCACGCCGGCGAGCGTGCGCATGTTGTGCAGCCGGTCGGCGAGCTTGATGACGAGCACCCGCAGGTCTTTCGCCATCGCCACCAGCATCTTGCGCATCGTGGCCGCCTGCTGGGCCTCGCGCGAGTCGAACTGGATGCGTTCCAGCTTGGTCACCCCGTCGACGATCCAGGCGACCTCGGAACCGAAGTTGCGTTCGACGTCGTCGAGCGTGATCTCGGTGTCTTCGACCGCGTCGTGCAGCAGGGCGGCCGCCAGCGAGATGTCGTCGAGGCCGATGTCGGCGACGATCTTGCCGACCGCGAGCGGGTGGAAGATGTAGCTCTCACCGCTCGACCGGGTCTGGTTGCGGTGGGCCTCGGCGGCCATGTTGTAGGCCCGGTTGATCACGTCGACCGGGGCCTTGGGGTGCCGGCGGCGGTAGCTCGCCAGCAGCGGGGCCAACTCGGAGACCGGCGCTGCCTCGTGGTGGCGACGCCACGGAAGCACACGGTCGACCGTCGACATCAGTACCTCGTCAAGCTCTCGATCCGCGGGCAGGTGAGCTTGCCGCGGCCCTCGAGTGAATCGATCTCGAGCAGGAAGCCGAACCCGACGATGTCGCCGCCCAGCGTCGACACCAGCCGGCCGGCCGCCGCGGCTGTACCGCCGGTGGCGAGCACGTCGTCGACGATCAGGATCTTCTCGCCGGGGTGGATCGCGTCGCGGTGGATCTCGAGCTTGTCGGTGCCGTACTCGAGGTCGTACTCCTCGCGGGCCACCGCCCACGGCAGCTTGCCGGCCTTGCGCACCGGCACGAACCCGGCCCGCAAGCGGTACGCCACCGGTGCGGCCAGGATGAATCCACGCGACTCGATACCGACCACCCGGTCGACCCGGGTGTCGCCGAAGCGGGTGACGAGGTCGTCGACCGAGCGGCCGAACGCGGCCGAGTCGCCGAGCAGCGGTGTGATGTCGCGGAACGTGACCCCGGGCTTGGGGTAGTCGGCGATCGCCCGCACGTGCTCGCGCACCCACGGCGCCGAGTCGACCGGGCTTGCTGCCGCTGCGTCCGTCACGTTCATGTTCCCAGGCTACCGGCCTGGCGCGCGGGCCTCAGGCGTCGTCGTCGGTGGCGTCGTCGTCGGCGTTCGTGGTATCGGGCTTGGCCGCCTTGTCGCCACTCGTGTTGACCTTGCCCTGGATCGCCGCCTTGGCGACGCGGATCTGCACGTCGTCGTCGATCTCGAGCCAGAACAGGCCGCCTTCCTCGCCGGTGATGAAGCCGTACATGCCCGAGGTGGTGATGACCTCGTCGCCGACGCCGAGCGACGACTGCATCTCGGCTTGCTGCTTGGCCCGCCGGCGCTGGGGGCGGATCAACAAGAAGTACATCGCCACCGGAATCAGCAGCAAGATGCCGTACGAGAACAGCGCCGAGCCGGCGGCCTCATCTCCCTCTTGCGCGAGCAGCGTGGCGAACAGGGTCAGGCTGGCGGCGTCCATATCGTCGGCCGAGGCTACCGGCGCCCTGGGTGGTTAGGCCGGGCCCCTGGCGGTCGTGCCCCATCTCCCCTGGTGGTTGAGCCTCGCCTCTCGGTGGTTGAGCCTCGCCTCTCGGTGGTTGAGCCTGTCGAAACCGCCCGCAGGCGACATCAGCCCCAGACGGCGAGCACTGACGCCCGCAACTGGGCGAACGTGCCGGTCTCGATTGCCGCCCGCATCCGCGCCATCAGGTCGATCGTCCAGGCGACGTTGTGCAGGCTGACGAGGCGCGAGGCGGTCGGTTCGCCGACCTTGAACAGGTGCCGCAGGTAGCCCCGGCTGTGGACCGCGCACACCTGGCACGGGCACTCGGCGTCGATCGGGGCGTCGCTCTCGGAGAACTCGTTGCGCTTCAGGTTCACCCGGCCCTCGCTCGTCAGTGCGGTGCCGTGGCGGCCCAGGCGGGTCTGCATCACGCAGTCGAACTGGTCGACGCCGAGGTTGACCGCCTCGACCAGGCTGGCCGGGTCGCCGACGCCCATCAGGTAGCGCGGCCGGTCGGCGGGCAGATGCTCCAACGCAGCCGCCAGAGCGGGCAGCATCTCGGCCCGGGTCTCGCCCACCGACAGACCACCGATGCCGTAACCGTCGAAGTCGAGCGCGGCGGTGCGCTGGGCCGACTCGACTCGCATCGTCTCACTGATGCCACCTTGCACGATGCCGAACAGCGCCTGATCGGGGCGCTGGTGGGCGGCGCGGCAGCGGGAGGCCCACGCTGCCGAGCGCTCGACCGCGGTGCGGATCACGTCGGGCGGGCTGGGCAGCGGCGGGCACACGTCGAGCACCATCTGGATGTCGGCACCGAGCAGTTCCTGCGTACGTACCGCCACCTCGGGCGTGAACCGATGGCTCGACCCGTCGTAGGTCGAGCGGAACGTCACCCCGTCGTCGTCCACCTTGGGGTCGAGCGAGAAGATCTGGAAACCACCCGAGTCGGTGAGCGTCAGCCCGGTCCACCCGGCGAACCGGGCCAGCCCGCCCAGCTTGGCGACCAGCTCGGCCCCCGGCCGCAACATCAGGTGGTAGGTGTTGCCGAGCACGATCTGGGCGCCGAGCGCGGTGTAGTCGGCGGCGCTCAGGTACTTGATCGCCCCGCGGGTGCCGACCGGCATGAACAGTGGTGTGGTGTACGAACCGTTGGCCGTGGTGGCGGTGCCGGCGCGGGCGGTGCCGTCGTGAGCGGTTGCCGCGAACCGCACGGGATGCATCGCACCGACGCTATCGAGCGGCGGTGAACGGCGCGAGTGCTGCGCGCACCACGTCGGGTACCGGGATGGGCGCGTGCGAGTGCACGTCAACCCACACGTGCACGATCTCGCCCTCAGCGCACAACCGCTCGCCGACCGACTGGGTGAAGCGGGTCGCCATCGACGTCCGGCCGTAGCGGGTGACTTCGAGCGCTACCGCGACCTCGTCGTCGAACTTCGCCGGCGACTTCCAGGCGACGTGGGCGTCGACCACCATCGTGTCGTACCCGAGCCGGTTGACCTCACCGAGCGACCCCATTGCGCTTCGGAACAGTTCGGTCAAGGCGACGTCGAGGAACGTCAGGTAGTGGGCGTTGAACACCACTCCCTGGGCGTCGCACTCGTGGTAGCGCACCCGGTGGTGGTAGACGAACGGCCCCGCGGACACGCCGGGCATCGTGCCAGACGCGGTCGCGGGCCGCAGCATCAAGCGACGCGGACGACCTGGCGCTGGCCCTGGTCGAGGGCCACCGCGGCCCGGGCGAACGCCCGCTCGCGGACGATCGCGGGGGCCTCGCGGTCGAGCATGATCGACGTCAGCGCCGGCACCTCGCCGGCGGCCGAGAGGCGCCGGGCGAACTGCTCGAGCTGGCGCTCGCTGGCGGCCAGGCCGAACGTCGAGATGCGGTCGGCGAGCTCGTCGACGGTGAGCTGCCCATCGGGGCGGTTGCGGAAGCGGAAGGGGGTCATGGGAAACAGCGTAGGGATGGAAATCTATTAGAACAAGCGATATTCTTTCATCGTGACCATTAACACACCTGATGAACTGGCGGGGCTCGGACAGGTCGAGTTACGCCACCTCCAGGCGTTCCGGGCGGTGGCCGAGCTTCGTTCGTTCGGCCGTGCCGCCGAGGCGCTCGCCTACACGCAAGGTGCCGTCAGCCAGCAGATCGGGGCGCTCGAGAAGGCGCTCGGTGTGCCATTGTTCCGGCGGCCCGGTGGGCCGCGGCCGGTCGAGCTGACCGAGGCCGGGCGGCTGCTGCTCGGTCATGCCGACGAGGTATTCGCCACGCTGCGCCGCGCGGCCGGCGACCTGGCCGGGTTGCGCGGCGGCACCCGCGGGCGGCTCGGTATCGGCGCCTTCCAAAGCGTGTCGGTGCGGCTGCTGCCGGCGGTGGTCCAGCAGCTCTCGGCCGAGCTGCCCGATCTCGAGCTCGACCTGTTCGAGCACGACGACCACGACGTGCTGATGCAGCGCATGCACGCGCGCACGCTCGACGCGGTGTTCGTGATCGACGGGGTGGTCGATCACCCGTGGCCGCAGGTCGAGTTGATGGTCGACCAGTACGTGGCGATGATCCCCACCGGCGGGCACCCCGCCGGCGAGCCGATCGCGTTCGACCATCTGGCCCGCCAGCCGCTGGTGGGCCAGCCCGAGAACGACTTCTGCCACGCCCGGGTCATGGAGGCGATGCACGCCGGCGGCTACACGCCGCGGATCGTGTTCCGCTCGGCCGACAACTCCACCGTGCAGGCGATGGTGCGCGCCGGGCGCGGGATAGCGATCCAGCCCCAGCTGTGCGTCGACATGAACGACCCCGGCATCGTGCTCGCCACGATCGACCCGCCCGTGCCGCCGCGCCGGATCGTGCTGATCTGGCGCGACGACCCCGACGTGCCGCCGGCGGTCACCCGCTTCGTCGAACTGGCCGGCGAGGTCGCCCGCGCCGTGTCGACCCAGCTCGCCGGCGAACTCTCCGGACTCCCCGCCTGAGCGCCAGATAGCCTCGGCGGCCCGGGGCGCATAGCTCAGTTGGTTAGAGCGTCGGCCTTACAAGCCGCAGGTCGGGGGTTCGAGTCCCTCTGCGCCCACCGTATGCACGAGGTCAGTCCTCGGGCAGTTCAGCGAAGCTCTGCCTCGTGGCGTTGTACCACTTCAGGCCGGAGATCGGCCGACGCCAGCGGGCCTTCATGGCCTGGCGGGCGGGGAGATGCGCTTGGTCGCCGGCGGCGACGGCGTCCTTGAGGTGCTGATCCTGTTGGTTGATGACGTCGTCGGCTGTCTCGCCACGGAGTTCGAGGTCGCAGGCGCCGCCCAGTTGGCGGCAGGTCATGGTCTTCATCGGGCACCTTTCAGCAGTCAGCTTGGTGAAGCCGGAACGGGTCGGGAGCGTCCGGATGAGCGTAGGGATCGTTCAAAATCGGCGCTTCTCGATTCCTGCTCGGATCCTCGGCTGGGTCACCAGTTGGTGGCGATGTACTGGGTTTCGCAGAACTCGTAGATGCCTTCGGTCGAGCCTTCCCGGCCCAGGCCCGACTGCTTCATGCCGCCGAACGGGGCCGCCGGGTCGGAGACCGCGCCGCGGTTGAGGCCGATCATGCCGGCCTGGATGCGTTCAGCCACGGCGAGGCCCTTGGCCAGGTCCTGCGTGTAGACGTAGCCGGTGAGGCCCATCTCGGTGTCGTTGGCGAGGTCGACCATTGTGTCGACGTCGTCGAAGGCGACCACCGGGGCGACCGGGCCGAAGATCTCTTCGTGGGTGATCGGGTCGCCCGGGCGCACCCCGCCGAGCACCGTCGGGGCGAAGAAGTAGCCGGGGCGGTCGAGCGCCGCGCCTCCGGTGGCCACGCTGGCACCGGCGGCGACCGCCGCGTCGACCAGGCCGCCGACCTTGTCGAGCGAGGGCTGGTCGATCAGCGGGCCGCAGCTGACGCCGTCGTCGAACCCGTTGCCCACCTGCACGGCCCCCATCGCCGCGGCCAGCCGCTCGGTGAACTCGGCGGCGACCGGCGCCTCGACGAGGAACCGGTTGGCGGCAGTACACGTCTCGGCCGAGTGACGCATCTTGGCGATCATCGCCCCCTCGACCGCGGCGTCGAGGTCGGCGTCGGCGAACACCACGAACGGGGCGTTGCCGCCGAGCTCCATCACGGTCTTGAGCACCCGGTCGGCGCACTTGGCGAGCAGCACCCGGCCGACCTCGGTCGAGCCGGTGAACGACACCATCCGGGTGGCCGTCTCGGCGATCGCGGCGTCGAGCCAGGCGCCCGACTGCTTGGTGGGCACGACGTTGACGAGCCCCTCGGGCACGCCCGCCTCGGTCAGCAGCTCGGCGATCCGCAGGGCGGTGAGCGGGGTTTGGGCGGGCGGCTTGATGACCACACCGTTGCCTGCCCCGAGGGCCGGGGCGAGCTTGCGGGTGATCATCGCCGCCGGGAAGTTCCACGGGGTGACCATCACGACCACGCCGATCGGCGGGTGGTGGACGATCATCCGGTTGGCGCCCGAGGGGGCGACCCCGATCTCGCCGCGGATACGTACCGTCTCCTCGGCGTTCCAGCGGAAGAACTCGGCGGCGTAGGCGATCTCGCCCTTGGCGTCGGCGAGCGGCTTGCCGTGCTCGCGCACGATCAGCGCGGCGAGCTCGTCGGTGTGCTCGGTGAGGATCTCCCAGCTCGCCCGCAGGATCTCCGAGCGCGTGCGCGGGGCGACCTTGGCCCACGCCTTCTGGGCGTGGTCGGCGGCGTGTACCGCGCCCACTGCGTCGGCTGGCGTGCCGGCCGCGACCTCGGCGAACGTCTCTCCGGTCGCTGGGTCCTCGACCGCGATCCGCTCCCCCTCGGCCCCGTCACGCCACACCCCACCGACAAACAACCGCACGTACTCATCCATGACCCGAACACTACGGCCGCCACCCACCCCAAGGTGGTTGAGCCTGTCGAAACCACCTGTCCGCAGGGCCGGTGGTTTCGACAGGCTCAACCACCTCGTTGGGCTCGGCGGCGCTGGGCGAGGAGGGTTTCCAGCAGTTCGGGGGTGGCGGCGACGACGGGGCCGCGCCTCGCGGTGTGGTCGAGCACGGACAGCTCGCGGTCGTGGACCTCGGCGACCACTCCCCCGGCCTCGGTGACGATCAGCACCGACGCCAGGTAGTCCCACACGCCGTGGTGGGCGCCCGAGTCGAACCAGGCGTCGGTGACACCACACGCCACCGCGCAGATGTCGGGAGCCGAGGCGCCCATCGCCCGGAACTGGGCCCAGCCGTAGTGCCGCTTGGGCAATCCCGAGCAGCCGACCATCGCGTGCCGCAGTTCGGTCTGGCCCGACACGTGGATGGTTTGGCCGTTGCGTTCCGCACCGCCGCCGCGGGTGGCGAGGAAACGGTCGCCGGTGGCGTGGTTGACGACCATGCCCACCGCGGGGCCGTCGTCGTCGACCAGGCACAGCGCGGTGGCGTACCAGGGGACGCCCCGCGAGGCGTTGGTGGAACCGTCGAGCGGGTCGACGACGACGATCGGGGCCGACTCGGAACCGGGCCGGCCGGTGACGCCGCTTTCCTCCGACAGCACCCGGTAGCCGGCGTCGTAGAGCACGTCGAGGCACGCCTGGTCGGCGACCAGGTCGACCGCGTACTGGCCGTCGCGGACGCCGGATGCGCCCCAGTCGGTGGTGGCCGTGAGCACGTCGGCAACGGCCGCCGCGGCCCGGTCGAAGGCGTCGATCGCGGCGGTGACCACGGCCACAGGGAGAGGTGCCCTCACGAGCCTCACCGTATCCGGCGACGGGTAGGGTCTTGGCGTGGCAGTCATCGACGTGGCGGGGTTCGTTGCCGATCTGAAGAGCCAGGCGATCGATTTCGGCTTCCACGTCCACGACGAACGGCACTTCGTCGAGACCTACTCGCTGCGCCAGCTGTGGGAGGTCGACCTGCACCCCGAGGAGGCCTGCAACGGCCCGATCGATCTACACCTGTCGCTCGACGTCGACCCGCGGGCGTTGCTCGGGTTCGAGGACGAGGTCATGCAGATGGACGACATCGACGACGACCCGCCGCACGGGTTCACGTTCCCGATGCTGTTCACGTGGACGCTGCCGCCGCTCACCCACCCGCCCGACCTGCTCGTGCTGGCCACCGACATCGCCGGGGTGGGTGGGCTCAACCTGCCGGTCGAGGTGTCGGCGATCGACTCGTTCCCGTCGGTCACCGATGCACCCGAGCGGAGCCTGTCGATCGTGGCCCGGATCTCGCTCGACCTGGCCGACGTGTACATGAACAACGACGACCAGATCGCCGTCGCGCTCGACCGTTGCAAGCATGTCAGCCTGTACCTGCTAGAACACGCCGACAACTGGTTGGGCGACGATTACTCGTCCTGAGCTCGGAGGGGCCATGGAACTCGAACCGCGTGACGGGGTCACCGTCGCCGAACTCATCGACATGCTTGCCCAGCACCCCGCCGACGCGGTGGTCGAGCTTTCGATCGTCGCCCCGGTGTCGGACGGCGACGACGACATCACGGTCGATCGCTACCCGATCGACGGTGTCATGCCCTGGCACGACGAAGGTGACGAGGGCGGCCCGGGCACGGTCTGGCTGGTGGGCGGCGAGGACGACGACGTCGAGGTGTTCCTCGACGCGATCGAGGGCGACGACCACGACCACGACGGCCACGATCACGATCACTGACCGGCCCGCCGAGTGCCCTGCGGGCCGGATGCTCAGCCGTCGTCAGGGCTGGCGAACACCCCGTTGACGTCGACGATCAGATGAGTGCCGGCGTAGGTGTACACGCACACCGCACCGGTCGCGCTGAGCGCCGCGATTGCGGCGACGGCGATCGTCTCACCGGCCTGTGAGTAGTTGAGGTTCGACGCCGTGGGGCGCGGCACGCCACATGGATACACGGTCACGTAGCCGGGGCCTTCGGTCTGGGTCACCGTCACCGTCATCGATGCGGCCTCGGCGCCGGACGGCACGCTGCCAACCCCGGCCACCTGCACCGACACGGTCGAGCCGGCGGGCCGCGGTGCACCGTCGCCGTCGCGCGTGTCGAGCAGGCGCACCGGGTTGAACCCGGCGAACGTCGAGTCGTGCGTGAACGAGCCGCTGAGGTCGACGACCAGCTCGATCGGGGCCAGGTTGTACACGCACACGTCGCCCCCGGTTCCGAGCTTGGTCAGGGCCGCGTTCGGGATCGTCTGGCCGGCGGTGTAGTTGACGTTCGACGCGGTAGGCATCGGCTCGCCGCACGGGAACACGGTGACGTACCCCGGTGCCGCGGCCGCGACCACGGTGACGTTGAGCACCGCTGCCGACGCACCGTCGGGTACGCCCGGCGCCGACCCGACCGGTAGCACGGTCACCGTGCCGGCCGGCACCAGCCCGGCTGCGTCGTCGCGGGTGTCGATCACGCGCAGCGGGGTGATCGGCTCGTATCCGGCACCCGGGGGGAGGAACCCCGTCAAGTCGACGACGAGTTCGGTGGCGGCGCTGTTGTAGAAGCACACCTTGCGGTCCGCGCCGATCTTGGCGATCGCCATGTTGGCGATCGTCTGGCCGGCGAGGTAGTTCACGTTCGAGGCCAGTGGCAGCGGTTCGCCGCACGGATACACGGTGATGTAGCCGGCGGCACCGGGCTCGGTGACCGTCACGCTCAACACGGCAGCCACCGCGTCGGCAGGCACGTCGTGCTGGCCGGCAATCGCGATCTCGGTCACCGTCGCCGCCGCCAACGGTACGGCCCCACTGGCGTCGGACCGCGTGTCGAGCAGCCGCACCGGCGTGAACGGGGCGAACGCCGGCGGTGGAGGTGGCGGCGGTGGTGGTGGTGGAGGCGGCGGTGGTGGCGGTGTCTCTGCCGGGGCGAGGACCGGGTCGGTGGCGTCGGAGAACACGGTCTCGACGAAGCCGCGGTTGTCGGTATAGGTCACCCGCACCCGCAGCCGCTGGCCGATCACCGCCGCGGTCGGCACGTACTGCGTGCCCGACGGGCCGGGAATCGTGTGCCACGCGGCACCGTCCCAACGCTGCCACGTGTAGATGAACGTCGGGGTCGCCGGCGTGCCGGTCGGGATGCCGTCGGCGTCGGCGATGGTGTTCGTCACCACGACGTCTTCGTTCACCTGCGGGTTCATGGTCGAGAGCTCGAGCCCGCCGGTCGGTGGGTTGTTCGGCATCGGGCCGGTCACCACCTCGGTCGGGGCCGAAGTCGCCGCCTCGTCGGTGCCCTGGTCGTCGGTGTACTCGGCGATCACACGGATGCGGTACCCCTGTTCGGCGGCGGCGACCCGGTAGAACGGCTGGGTCGTCGTGGTGATGTCGACGTAGCTGCCACCAGGCCCCGAGTTGCGTTGCCAGCGGTAGGCGATCGTGCCGTCCTCGACGACCTCCTCGATGCCGTCGTCGTCGGCCAGGTTGATCGCCGTCAGCACGTCGCCCACCGACGGGTTGGTCGGAATGATGTCGGGCCCGGTGGGCAGGTCGTTGACGTTCTCGACCGGGCTGACGGTACGGGCCGACACGATGCTGCGCCGGTTGCCACCGTCGTCGAGGAAGCTGACGATGACCCGCACGTGGTTGCCGGGCTCGGCATCGCGCGGCGTCCAATGGCTGGTGATGGTCCGGCTCGCCGGGTCGTAGGCGCCGTCGTTCGACGGGTTCGGTGACGGCTCCCATTCCTCGCCGTCCTCGCCGAACTGCCACTCGAAGATGAAGTCGGTCGGGTTGACGACCCCCTCGGGGTCGATCCACGCGGTCGCGCTCATCTCGACGTCCTCGACGGGCGGATCGGTGTAGTCGAGTTCGACCGTGCCGAAGGCACCGCAGTCGTCGAGGTCGTCGATGCCGTACACGCCGAACGGTGGATCGACCGGCAACACCGCGCAGCGGTCGCTGAACAACAGCGCTTCGATGTTGCGCAACACGTCACGGCCGTCGGCCTCTTCGAGCTCGTCGGCCCCCTCGTGCGACACGACCCAGTACCCGTCGCCGTGGTACTCGAACACGTACTGGTCGCCGGTATGGCCGTACATCGCCGTGTCGATCACGCCGCTCTGGTCGGTTTCGGGCATCTTGATCGAGCGGCGGATGTACAGGTCCTCGGGGCTGATGACGCCGCTGATGACACGGTCGGCGAACTGCATCGCGCTGTCGGCCAGCTCGTTGGCGCCGTTCGGCGCGACCCACTCGAGTTGCACGTCGAGCCAGGCGTCGCCGTCGATGAAGTCGTCGCCGATCCGGCCCTCGATCAGGTCGCTGCCGTCACCGCCGAGGATCAGGTTGTTGATGCCGTCGGAGTCAACCGGCGGCAACGCGCACGCCCCGCCGATCATGAAGCGGCAGGCGTAGTTGATGTGCCCGGCCGGTTGCAGCAGCGCCCGCAACCCGGCGACCCGGTCGAGGTGCGCTTCGGTGAGGACGTGCCCTTCGCCGAACTCGACGACGTCGTCGATGCCGATCATGCCGCGCAAGATGTCGTCACCGTGCCAACCCGACAGCCCTTCGACGAGGTCGAACCGGTCGCGCAAGGCGGCCACGTCGCCCGGCATCAGGCCGACGAACCGCATGTCGGCGACCACCGGCAGGGAGTGGCCCTTGTAGGTCACCCAGTCGAAGCCGAGCATGCCCTCGTTGCGGTCGACGCCGGGGCCGGCGACGATGATGTCGTCACCGCCGTCGGAGTCGTTGTCGTTGTTGCCCGGCCCGCCAAGGATCACGTCGTGACCGCCGTTGGGGTCGTTCTGGAAGTTGATCGCGTTGTCGCCCTGGAGCAAGTCGTGGCCGTTGCCGCCTTCGATCCAGTCGTCACCGTCGCCACCCCAGATGCGATCGCTCCCGGTGCCACCGATGACGATGTCGTCGCCGACCCCGCTGAAGTTGGTGCTCAGGTCGTCCTTGGTGAGCATCGTGAAGTCGCTGCCCGACCCGGACAGCACGAGGTCTTCGCCGGGCCCGCTGCGAATCGCGTCGTTGCCCGCGCCGCCGATGATCTTGTCGTCGCCGAAGATGTCGGTGATGATGTCGTCGCCGTCGCCACCGAGCAGCGAGTCGTTGCCGTCGTCGCCTTCGATGCGGTCGTTGCCCGACAGGCCCCAGATGGTGTCGTCGCCGAGCCCGCCGCGCATGCGGTCGTCGGCGGCGTGGCGGCCGTAGATGATGACGTGTTCGCCGCCGTCGTAGCGGTAGGTGCCGTCGGCTTCCTGGGTGATGCCCTCCGGCCAGTCCTCGGGGTCGCTCGCTGCGAGCTCGTCGATGTAAAAGACGTGGGTCGGGAACGTGAACACGTCGAGTGGCATCGCCGAGGCCGACGTGTTGCGCTGGATCAACTCGGTGAACGAGTTGCCTTCCAGCTGGGCCAGGAAGTTCTGGCCCTGGGTGCGGGTCAGGTAGTAGAAGCGGTCGGCGTTCTGGAGCAGTTCGGCCTGCGTCTCGAACACGTAGTTGAACGTGGTGCCGAGCATGCCGCCGAAGATCATCGTCCGTTCGGCCAGGCCGCCCATCCAGAAGTCGACATCGTCGAGACCGGTCTCGGCCGACGGGCGCATCATGTACTCCGAATCGGTCGCCAGTTCCGCCGCGCGGGCGCGCTTGTCGACCAGTGTCGTCGCTGCCTCGAGCGCTGCGTCGCCGGTGCCGTAGGCGGCGATGAAGTTCACTATCGAGTCGCGGTGCTTGAGTTCGAGCCGGAACGCTTCCCAGTTGGAGTACGGGGCCAGGGTCGGGTCGAGCGTCGCCGCGTAGAACTGGGCGCGGGCCGACTGCAACGGGGGCACGCCCACGTCGCGGGCGCGGGCCATGTTGATCGTCGCCAGGTCGAGCGGCAGGCCGAGCAGGTTGTTGCGCAGCGTCTCGGTGACGAACTCGTCGATTCCGTTGCCGACCTGGGCGGCCAGCCCGCGCACCAACGATGCCGCGGCCTGGTCGGGAGTCAGCGCTCCGTGCTCGGTGAACGCGCGCGGGTTGAGGAACCCGTCGAGCAGCGAGATCTCGTTGGTGCTGCCGTCGTCGTAGATCTTGGGAATCGTCTCGGTCAGCATCGAGTGCCCGAACCGGTACACGACGTGGGCGAACTCGGCGGTGATCGCCGCGTTCAGTTCGCTGTGGTAGGCGCTCTCGTTGAGCGGTTGCACGTCCATCGTCGGGGCGACCGCGCGCAGGAACTCTTCGACCGCGAGGTGCTGGTACTGCATCTCGTTGAAGAAGCGGGCGGCCTGGAACAGTCGCTCGCCGCGGTCCCAGAAGTCGCCGGGCGACCCGGTGAAGCCTTCGGCCAGGTCGAAGTCGTGAATGCCGGCGGCCTCGTTGGCGGTGTCGAACGCGATCACGGCTTCGATCTGGTCGATCAGCCGGTTGTGCTCGGCGTGGAAGATGTGATGGGCGGCGGTGAGGGCGATGTTCTCGTTGCCGCGCCCGTCGCCGGTGACGTAGTGGTCGTCGAGCAGCGGGCCGTCGTACTCGGTCGTCGGGTCGAGCACGGCCTCGGGGTCGTCGAGCCCGCGCACCAGCGGGTCGCCCGACGTGTTGAAGGGAAGTGCCGTGTGGGCGATGTCGTCGAGGAACGAGTGCCCGGCGCCCTCGGCTTCGGTGGCGTCGGCGCGCGTGGTCAGATTGCCCGAGTAGGTCGAGGCGTCCGGTCGCACGAGCTGCGGGAAGCCGGTAGCCGGGTCGGGGATGAACCGACCGTACGGGTCGGTCATCACCAGCGGCACGTTCACGACGTCGTAGTCGTCGAGCTCGATCCCGAGCACGTTCCACGCCTGGGCCTTGACGTCGGCCCAGGTGGGAATGCCGCCGATCGGTTCGCCCGTGTCGGGATCGACCGCGGGGTTGTCGAGCAGGCTTCCGGTCGGCACCGGCACCGGGTGGGCGATGCCGTCGCCGGGCACGTCGATCAGGTCGTACGCGCGCAGGAACACCTGGTGCGACGGGTGCGACGTGTAGGTCTGGTTTTGGTCGATGAACGGTGTCGTGCGGTTCTTGTGTTCGCGCCCGCCGTCCTGGTTGGTGGCACGCGTCAGCATCAGGTACGGCATCTCGAGGTCGGGACGCCCCATCAGCGGGTCGTCGGGCGCGAGCGGTACGACGACGGTGCCGTTGCCGCCCTTTTCGACGAGGTCGAGGCCGTGGTCGAAGAACTGCCCGAAGATCGTCATCCACGAGCTGAACGGGGCCGACAGGCCTTCGTCGGTGGCGACGTTCTGGATGAAGATCCGCCCGGCGTAGTCCGGGTTCGTCATGATCTCGTCGGCGGTGGGCAGCGGGTCGGGTAGCTCGATCTGGTTCCCGTCGTCGTCGACGATGTGAGCGTCGAGCCCGTCCTCCACGAACTGCAACAGCTTGGCGACGGCGGCCGGGTTCGAGGTGGTCTGGTCGACCACCAGGTTGCTCACCGTGCGCGGCTGGGCGTCGTACACGAACCCCGCGGTTTGGGTGTAGCTGGTGGGGTCGGGCGCGGTGGGCGTACCGGGGGGTGCCGGCGCGAACGGGGGCACCGGGTCGGCGTCGCGGAAGTACGGGGTGAGCAACCGCGGGAAGTTCTCGCCGCTGGCGCCGAACGCGATCTGTCCCGCGTACAGGTTGTTCCACCGCCCGTCGACCGTGCGCAGGCCGTGCGGCATCAACGGGCTGCCCACGCACGGGTCGCCGTTGGGTTCGTGCCACATCTGGCCGTACAGCGAGTCGTCGAACGTGGCGTGCGGGCTGCACAGCGGCGAGGCGTTCGGGTTGCCGGCCGCGATCCGGCGGGCGTGCGCCTCGCTGATCTGGATCTGTTGCACGACGAAGTGCAAGTCACCCGGCGTGATGACGAAGTCCTGGTCCGGTGGAGCGCCGGGTTCGGCGGCTGGAGCGGCCGAGTGGAACACGGCTGCCGCCAGCACTCCCCCGGCGACGATGCCGGCGATCTGGCGTCGCGTGATGCCGCTCATGTGGTGACCTCCCGCTGTGGGTACTTGACGTACCGTTGACCTTCTTATGACCCTCTTGCGACGGTGAGCGCTGAAGTGCACAATACGAGTGGGTTTCTGAACCAAACCTGAACGGTTACTCCAAACTGCCCACCGGGAGGCGTCAAGACGACGTGAGGGCGCGGGAGGTCCGCATGAAGCTCCTGTTGGTCGAGGACGACCCCGCGATCTCTGATTCGCTCAAGGTTGGGCTCGCACGCGAAGGGTTCACGGTCGACGTCGCCGCCGATGGCGACGACGGCTGGTGGATGGCGTCCGAGGCGCCCTACGACGCGATCGTGCTCGACATCTTGTTGCCGAAGCGCAACGGCTTCGGGATCTGTCGCGACCTGCGCGCGGCCGGCAACTGGACGCCGGTACTGATGCTTTCGGCCAAGAACGGCGAGTACGACCAGATCGAGGCGCTCGAGCTCGGCGCCGACGACTACCTCACCAAGCCGTTCTCGTTTCCCTTGCTCGTCGCCCACCTGCATTCGATGCTGCGCCGTGCGAAGCAACGCGACGTCGCGCCGACGCGTGTCGGCGCAATTCGGGCCGACTCGGCCGGCCGTCGCGTGTGGATCGGCGACGTCGAGGTCGCGCTGACCACCCGCGAGTTCGACATCTTCGAGTTCCTCCTACGCCGCGCCGGGCGGGTCGTCTCGAAGCCGACGATCCTCCGCGGAGTGTGGGAGTTCGACTTCGACGGCGACCCGAACATCGTCGAGGTCTACGTCGGGCGGCTGCGCCGCAAGCTGCGCGCGGTCGCCGGCACCGAGCTGATCCGGACGGTACACGGCGCCGGCTACCGGATCCAGTCCGATGACGGCTGACGCCCGCCGGCCGTTCCGCCGCGGCGCATCGGTCCGCACGGGCGTGACCCTGGTGGCGGCGCTCGCGGTGGCCGTCGTGCTCGCCGGTGCGAGCGTGCTCGTCGTCGTGCTTCAAGTCGGCGCCGCGCTCGAGCACCTCGACGAGATCCTGTCCGACGAGGCCGAGGCGATCGCGCATTCGGTGCAATCCGGTCGCGGCCCACAGGTCCTGTACGACGACGACCGGGTGCTCGTCGTCTACGACGCCGACGGCGAGGTGATCGCCACGGCTGGACGCTTCGAGGGGTTGGTCGGGCAGCGCGTACAGGCCGCCGACGACCAAGGGGTCGACGTCAAGTTCGCGGGCGAGGTGCATCGGGTGGTCGTCGAACCGTTCACCACCGCCGACGGCCGGTCCGGCACGGTCGTGCTCGCCGAGCCACGCGACGAGCTCGACGACAGCGTCAGCGCGCTGATCCGTTCGCTGCTCGTCATCGTTCCCGGTGCCGTCGCGGTGATCGCCGGCATCGTGTGGCTCGTCGTCGGACGTGCGCTCCGGCCGATCGAGGCCATCCGTTCCGAGGTCGCCTCGATCGGGGTTCCTCAACTCGACCGTCGTGTACCGGTGCCACCGGGCGATGACGAGGTCGCCCGGCTCGCCGACACGATGAATGACATGCTGGCGCGGCTCGAACACTCGGTGCGCCAGCAGCAACGATTCGTCGCCGACGCGTCGCACGAGATGCGCACCCCGCTGACTCGGATGCGTACCCAACTCGAGGTCGCCGTGGGCCATCCCGACACGGTCGATCCGGCCGCGACGCGGCGAGCGCAACTGAGTGAGTTGCGCGGGCTCCAGGCGATGCTCGACGACCTGTTGACGCTCGTCCAGCTCGACACGGGTGCCGACCTGGGCCTCTTCGAACTGGTTGACCTCGACGACCTGGTGATGGACGAGCTGAGCACCGACCGGCTGCTGGTGAGCGTCGATGCCTCGGGGGTGTCGGCAGCGCAGGTGCTCGGCTCCCGCAGCGCCCTGCGGCGCGTGGTCCGCAACCTGCTCGACAACGCCCGCCAGCACGCTCGGTCGCAAGTCGTCGTGTCGCTCGAGGAAGCCGGTGGCGACGCGGTGCTGACGGTCGACGACGACGGGCTCGGTATTCCTCCCGAGCGGCGTGCCGAGGTGCTCGAGCGGTTCGTGCGGCTCGACGCTGCACCACGCACCGAGCACCACGGGCTCGGCCTGGCGATCGTGTCGGAGATCGTCGCTCGCCACGGCGGATCGATCAGGATCTTCGACTCGGTCGGCGGTGGCGCCAGGGTGCGGGTGCGCCTGCCGTTGCCGGGCCCGGCGCCCGGCCGGCGACGCGACAATGCCCGGGGCTCGCGCCCCGGGCACCGTCGCTTGGTGGAGCCCGCGACTAGGCGGTGACCACGTGGCGGGTCATCCGCCGGTAGTGCACCAAGCCCAGCGCCACCAGCACGGCCATCAGGCCAGCGGCGACGAACGCTCCGATCGCCGCGTACCCGGCGATCTGGCCGACCGTCGCCCAGGCGTAGGCGCTGAGCAACAGGCCCCGCAGGGTCTCGCCCTTGAACAAGCTGTCGCGGTCGGCGGTCACCTGGCGGGAAGCTTCCTGCAGTTCGGCGATCTCCGCTTCGGGTGCACCGGCCTCGATCGCTTCGGTCACAGCTGCCCGAGCAGCCCGTTCGGGCCCACCGAGCTCTGCGTAGGTCAGCGGTTCAGCGCCCTCGGCGGCGTACTTGGCGCCGGTGTTCTGGAGGTGGCCGTCGATGTACTGGGCGTAGGCTTCGGCCTTGGCCCCAGAGTCGAGCGGCGTCCCGGCGAACTTCACGTACTCGTCGAGGCCCTCGGCACGCATCGTGTCGGCGTCGGGCATCGTGATGCGCTGAGCGGTGAGCTCGTCGTACACGTAGTCGTCGGAGAAGTTGGCGCCCCAGCTGAGCAGTGCGCCGGCTACGGCGAAGACCACCGCGGCCAGTACGCCGAACCCGATCAGCACCCGGTCGATGCCGCGGCGGGTGAGCACCACGGGCCGGTCGGGCGCAACGTCGTGGGAGTCGGTTGCGTGGTTCATGCTGTACTTCGTAGTCGGCTCGTCGAGCAGAGTCATGGCGGGCTCCTTTCAGAGCAGCGGTTGGTTCTGGTTCGAACGTACGCAGCGACGTAGTGGTCGTACCGGAGGCGCCAGTCCCTGCCGCCCGGGACCAAGGTCACTTTCGGCGCCTCGCCGTGGTCGATCCGGCAAAGACGACCGCCCATCGTCCCTGCCGTCGTCGTCAAGACGCAGAGCCGAGCGGCCGATGAACCGTCGCCCGCTTGGGCGATCACAGGAGCGAGGACGCAGATGAATCGGCAGGTCGGACGGCTACGGACATGGGCAGCGATCGGCGCAGCCTCGGTGCTACTCGCCGGATGCGGCGGGGACGACGACGCAGCCGACGACGCGACCGACGCTCCGGCACCGGCCGAGACTGCCGCGGCCGGCTCCGCTACCGACCCCGCCCACGACGTGTGGACCGCCGAACTCGACGACGGCTCGACCCTGACCGTGCGCCTGCGTGCTCCGATCGACGACCCGGCGGTGGCCGCCTTCGAGGAGTTCCGGCAAACGGCGGACGGCCCCGACCTGGTGTGGATCGTCGGCGAGGTCGCGGTGCCCGCCGAGGTTGCCGAGGGAACCGGTTCGGGTCGCTACCTGACGTTCGTCACCGGCGACGGCGACCCGATGACCGACGACCCCGACGACCCGACCGATGGCGTGACGGCCGCCTACTTCGCCTGCTCGCTGCTCACCGACTGGCTCGGCACGGCGCCGGCCGAGGACGTGCTCGCCGCCTACAACGACCTGTACAGCGGCCCGTGCGCCGGCAACCCGCTCAGCATTCGGGCCGCCTCGGGGACGACCACCACGTACGTGTTGGCCCACCCCGCCCCACTCCCCCAGTTCGACGAACTCCTCGCCGGCCTGATCACCCCGCTGACACCGGGCTGAGTAGGTCCAGCAACATCAGGTGGTTGAGCCGGTCGAAACCACCGAGACCAGCGACGGCCGGTGGTAACGAGCGGCGCAACCACCTTGGCCGCCGCCGACCGGCGTCGCGTGCCCCTATCGTGACGCCGACATGTCCGAAGCGCGAGCGAGATCGCAGCCGGGTACCGGGGCACCGGCAGTCCACACTGCGCGCCGTTGGTGGCTGGTGGCGGTGGTCGCCGGCTTGCTGCTCGGGCCGCTCGACCTGTGGGGTCAAGTCGCCAGCCCGTACCCGTGGGCACATCTGTTCAACTCGCCGGCGGTCTGGGCGGCAGCTGCGTTCGGCTACGGCCGCTGGGCCCGCGACCGGGTAGCCGCCCCCGTCGGCGCCGTGATCATGCTGGTCGTCGCGGTCGAGGCGTACTACCTCGCCGACGTGCTCGCGCGCGGCGCCTCCTCGGCGAACCTGACCTCGACGACGGCGCTGGTCTGGCTGTTCGCCGGCGTCATCGCCGGGCTCGTGTTCGGCACCGGCGGGGCGTGGGCCGCCGAATCCACCGGCTGGCGCGCCGTCTTCGGCCGGGCGACGCTTCCCGCGGTGTTCGGCGCCGAGGCCGTCCACAACGTGATGCGCCTGGCAACCGAGTCTTCGGACGGCCGCCCGGACGACCTCGGCCAGTTCGCCGTGCTCCTGGCGGTGCTCGGCCTCGCCGCCCTGATCGCGTTGATCCGTGGTGCTGACCGTCGCACGGCAGCACAGGTCACCAGCCTCGCACTCGGCGCCGCAGCCGCGGTCGGAGTGGCCGCCGGAACGATCATCTGACGCGCCGGGAAGCCAGTACCGCTCAGCCGTCAGAAGTCGGGGTGCGGGAGGGCGTGCTCCGGAACGTCACGCCGGTGGTTCGACGACGATCCAGCCACGGCGCTGCAGCTCGGCCGCGAGCTGGTGGTCGGAGTACTGGCGCAACGCCCGCTCGGCGGCCGAGACCTTCGCGGCCGGCTTGGCCGCAGGCGCTGGGGTGGGTCCCTGCGCGTGCTCGGCTTCCTGGAGCTGCTCGATGAACTCGGCCGCCTCGGCGGCCGTGAACTTGCCGGCTGCCTGGCGTTGCGTAAACCCCATCGGCCCCCGGGCATCACGAAAGTCGGCATGACCGGCACGCGCGAGCAACTCCAACAACTCGCTGACCTGCCGCCCCGAAGCGGGCGACCCCGCCGACTGCCCAAACGCCATCCCCCAAGTCTCGCCGATCCGCCCTCCGACCGTGAACACCCCACGTCCGCAAGAACAAGCGGATCAAGATGGTCGGTCTCGTCATCGAAGGTGTGAAGACGAAGACGCATCCCGCTGAAGGTGGTGAGCGAGATCCTCGGCCACTCCAGCATCGCCGTCACTGCCGACATCTCTTCCACCTCATGGCCCCCACCCGAGACGAAGCCGCCGCGGCAATGGAACGCGCTCTCGGCAGGCAGGCGGGCCCGGTCGCCGGTCGCGCCGCCTACAGAACGTCAGCGTGCGAGCAGATCTCGTCGATCGCGTCGGTGGCGCTCGGGAGTTCGCCCCACACAAGTTCGGCCAGTTGATCGAAGCCCTCTGTCAGCGCGGCGACGATCCCGGCTTCTGGGTTGAACACGTCGCTGGCTCCGAACCCAGCCTCGGGACGCGGCGTGAACGGCCACCCCGCCGCTGCGCTACGTGCGTCGACGTCCCGCATGAGCGCTGCCATCTGGCCATCGGCCAAGGCGTCGCGTACTCGTTCCGCCCGCAGCACCAACGCGACGTCGTAGAGATGACGAGCACCGCGCCGGAGCGCGTCCAAGTCGCGCGTGGTGGCGCGGTGGTGAAGGAATGCGAGCTTCTCTGCCAACGTGCGTTCGGGCGCGAGCACGGTGACATCAAACGCTGTGAGATCGGTGAAGTCGACGAGCGCGGACGGGTCGATCGCCTCGGCCGCCTCGGCCATGAGCGAGCGCACGGTTCTGAGTTCGTTAGGTGCTGGCCCGCCACGAGATCCCATCTCGAGCAGGACCCCGTTCGTGAGGAACGGCGCGGGGCTCTCTGTGGCGTAGGCGAAGCGTGCATTCAAGAACCCGCGCCCCTCCACTTCGCGCTCGTGCTCGACGCCGAGGTCGGCCGTCGTCTGTGCGGCGATCGACCGGAGCGTTCGTTTGAGCGCGTTGCCGATCTGGCCGGTGACGACGAGCAGGTCGACGTCCTCGGAGAAGCGCTCGATCAGCTTGTAGGCCTTGGAGAGACTCGTGCCTCCTTTGAACACGACGCCGTCCACGCCGTGCTGGTGGGCGCACGCCGAGCGAAGTACCTCGGTGGCCCAGTAGTCCTTCTCGATCGCGCCGGGCGCGACTCGGAGCCGCTCGGCGGCGCTGTCGCGAAGCGCTGCGAACTCGCCAGCGGACGCGCGTAGGAGGTTGCTCATTTGGCGCCGACCAAGTCAGCCACTCGACCTCGTAGCCCGGCGCGTCGTTCGTGGGCGGCGACTTCGGCGATCTTGGCCAGGTTGATCTGGCCGGTCGACGCGAGACGCCGCAACCGCTGGCGAGCTTGAGGCCAGGCGATGTCGGCGTACCGCTCGAAGTCGCGTAGCCCTTCCAATACAGCGACTTCCGTGGGGGTGAGCAGAACCCGGTGCGGGTTGGCGCGTGCCGTGAGCTTCACGCCGTCGAGGCCCTTGGGCACCCGCCCGACGACGGCGACGTGTGGGCGTCGCGGCACCTGTGTCGACAGCCCAATGCTGTTCGCCGCGGACGCCCCCGCGGGACCGGCGCCGGCGCCGGCAGCCACGATCGCGGCACGTGCGGGGTCGGGCCGAGCTGACCCGAAGCGGGTCGGGGCGGGCTTGCGCCAGTACACGCCCTGCCGGACCCGCTGGATCGGGCCGTCGCTTTGTGCCAGGCGCGAAAGCAGCGAGTCGACCGCGGCGGGCGTGCCTGGTACGTCCGCCGTCGTGAAGTACGCGCCGGAGGGTTGTGACATCACCCAAGTTCGTGCAGTGCTCTGGCGCGTCATGACATCCTCCTTATGCAAGAAAAGTGTAGCACTTATCTTGCATTGCGCCGCATCTGGAGTCGACTCGGTGGAGCAGAAGGGCTCCCCTGTCAACGTCGGCCGCGTGAACAAACCTCTGCTATGTCGACTACACGGTTGATGAACTTGCCGAGCTATACCCCGAGGCGATCTTCCGCACCGCGGCCGCGGCGATGGCTGCTGCGGATCTGCACTACTGGGAGGGCGAACGAACGCCCGCTGACGCGTTCGCCGCGGCGATTGCCCAGGGACGGTGCCCCGCGATCCGCCCACAGCGTCCGAGAGCTGAGCGGCCGTGGCCATCCAGGCGGCCGGGATCGCGCCGTCAGCCGTCCGTAGCATCACGGCTTCCCGGGCAGATCCGGCCCAGGCGACTATGAGATCAAGAAACACCAGCTAGATCGATGTTTCGGGAAGTCCGCCCCCTGGGATTCGAACCCAGAACCAATGGATTAAGAGTCCACGATTCTAAGTCTTCCGAGGTCCAGTCGAGTCCACTGAAACCCGATTTACCTGGGAATTTGTCCACCGAAGTCCTCCGCTGTCCGGCGGAGTGCGTATTGCGTAGCAACACCGTAGCAACAGACTTGGTACGATTCGTCCAATGGTTGCTCCGTCTACTCCTGCTGGCCGCCGGTCGGCGCGCTCGCGCGGGCGGTCGAACGGCGAGGGCACGGTCTTCGAGGACAAGCCCAACCGCCGCTGGGTAGGCATGATCACGGTCGGCTGGGAATACGTCGACGACGGCAAGGGCGGCCAGAAGAAGCGCCAGATCCGCAAGTCGGTGTCGGGCCCGACCAAGCGCGACGTGATGCTCAAGCTGCGCCAGTTCCAGACCAACGCCGACGCAGGCGTGCCGGTCCCGGATCAGCAGATCACCGTCGGGCTGATGCTCGACCAGTGGCTCGAGGAAGTCCTCCCGGGCACCGTCGCCAAGCCGACCGAGCAGCAGTACCAGGATGTCGCCCGGCTGTACATCAAGCCTCGGCTCGGCAAGAAGAAGCTGCGCGATCTCACGCCGACCGACGTCACGCGGATGTTGCGCGACATGGAGCAGCCCACCGAGACGCGGCCGAACGGCTATAGCCAGAACGCCCGCCGCCTGGCCCGCTCGGTGCTGCGCCGGGCGATCCGCTGGGCAGAGGTCGAAGGAATGGTCAGCCGCAACGTCGCCGCGCTCGCGAACCCCGTGAGGGTCGAGCGGCCGGAGGGCCGAACGATGACACCCGAGCAGGCGCGCGTCTTTCTCGACCACATCAAGGGCGACCGCAACGAGGCCCTGTTCGTCGTGGCGCTCACGCTGGGGTTGCGGGTGTCCGAACTGATCGCGGTCAGCTGGGACGACGTGAACCTTGACCCGCCCGACGGTCAGCGCCCGACCCTCACCGTGCGACGCGGCATCAAGCGCGTCAAGGGCGAGGGGCTGATCATCGGCGGCCTGAAGACCAAGACCTCGCGACGCACCGTCCACCTCCCGGAAGCGACGGCCGAGTGCCTTCGCCGGCACCGGCGTCGTCAAGATGCCGAGGCGCTGGCCTTCAGTGGCGAGTGGCCCGAGCGCCCGCTCGGTATCGACCTGGTGTTCCGCACCACCACGGGAACAGCGCTCGATCCGAGCAACGTGTGGCACTACCTCTCGGAAGCCACCCAGCACGCAGGGGCCGAGTACGAAGACGAAGACCGCACCAAGCTCAAACCGGGCACCGGGCTGGGGCACTGGCATCCGCACGAACTACGCCACAGCGCGGGTTCGCTCCTTCTTGCCCAAGGGGTCCCGCTCAAGATGATCAGCGAGATGCTCGGCCACTCCAGCATCACCGTCACCGCCGACGTCTACGCCCACGTCCTCGCCCCAGCGAAGGACGACGTCGCCGCAGCGATGGACCGGGCGATCGGCGGTGGGAGCGCGTGAACACGGCGATCGTCTACATCGATGCGCTGAACCTGTACTACGGGGCGGTCCGGCGGACAGACAACAAGTGGCTCGACGTGGGCCGGTGGGCGCGGTCGCTGGTTCCCGATTGCGAAGTGACCAAGGTCCGCTACTTCACGGCGCGGATCAAGCAGCGCGACCCGAGCGATCGTGCTCGAGACCGGCAGAACGTCTACCTGCGGGCACTCGAAGCCGACCCACTCATGGACGTCACGTATGGGCACTTCCGTTCTGATCCACGGTGGAAGGCGATCGCCGAGGAAGCCGAGACGCGGCACGGCGGTCTGTTCCGGCCACCCCTGGTTCCTGCTGATCTCGCTGCCCGAGTGCTCGCCGAATCGCGTTCGTCCCGATCGACGCTGTGGCAAGAGGTGCTCGTGCTCGTGGAGGAGGAGAAGGGATCGGACGTGAACCTGGGCGTTCACCTGATTCACGATGTACTCAGCGGTGGTTGCCAAACAGCTGTGGTCGTGACCAACGATTCCGACCTCGAAGAAGCGGTTCGGCTCGCATCGCAACACGTCGAGGTCGTGGTGGTCAACCCGTCATCTGCTCCGACGAATGCCCGACTGCTTCGTCACGCCGCTCGGGAGATCCCGTTCCAGGCCGCGAGCCTGGCGGACTTTCACCTCCCGTCGGTGGTACGTGCACGCAACGGTCGGGAGCTGCATCGTCCGCGAGAGTGGCGGAAAATGCCGGAGGGCCCGCTTGTGGCGGGCCCTCCGGGTCCGTCCGACGATGCAGACGGATGAATACGCCAGTCACTATACCGCGGCGCGATCCGGGTCGCGGGGACGTGTCGCCTCGCTGACGTCACATCACGGGGCGCATGTCGCCCCTGCTGAACAGTTGGATGCTTTGTGTCTGCTCACGGACCTCGTAGCCTGACGGTATGCGCCCACCGCTGACGATCGAGCCGGATGCGGTCAAGGACGCAGCTCCTCGGCTTGACGCTCTGCCGGAGTGGGTGGCGTCGGTGATCGAGTACGTCGATACGGCGGCGAAGGCCGGCGAGGTTGTGAGCGTGACGTCGCGCCCTCGTATGTACTCGCCGGCCGAGGCAGCGGAGCGGCTCGGGTTGTCGCGGGCGACGATCTCGCGCCGGATCGCGGCTGGGAAGATCACGACGACCAAGGTGGGCAATCGGCATCGGATTGCGTACGACGAACTCGAGCGGTTCTGGGAGTCGATGGCAGCGGAGATGATCGACTTCTATGCCGACGACATCGCGGCCGATCTCGACCGTTTCGCTGACGGCCGCGCCCAAGGTCGTGGAGACAGGCTCGCCGCGGAGTAGCCGGTCGACTCGCTGCGATCGCCGACGCGGCTAGTACAGAGGGCGGGGCACCAGCGTGAAGGCGTCGATGTGGCGAGGTCTGACCACTCGGCAGTCCCGGTCGTTGAAGGTCGCCGCGACCTCGATGCCCAGCCGTTCGGCGATCACCACGGTCGATGAATCGGCGGTGCCGAGCTGTAGGTCGCTGTTACTGAACGAGCAGGTCTTCGACCCGCTGCCAGTCGTCGTCGGTGCGATCGACGCGCGTCACTTCCTTGCGGTTGAGCGACCGCAGGAAGTTGGCCTCGTGCTCGGGGTCGAGCCGGTCGCGAGCAGCCATGCCGTCTCGACGGCGATCCGCTTCGGCACGATCAACTCGTCGGTGACGTCGGCGAGCCAGTCCGTCGCCGCGGTATGGAGGACGTCTCCGTCGTCGGCCGCTGCGTAGAGAACGCCGGTGTCGACCAGGATCACAGGTCGGAGGCGGTGCGTTGGGCGGAGGGTTCGCGGCGGTGCTGCTTGTAGGTGATCGAGGTGTCGGACCTACCGCCGTTGCCGGTGCCCACGAACCTGAACTTCGCTCTGGCCCGGGCTTCGACCTCGGGGTCGAGTGGCAGCGCTGACTCGATCAGTTCGGCGGCAACCTCGTCGATCTCGCGTCCCTGGGCTTGGGCGAGCGCGGCCACGCGCTCCGCCAAGCGATCGGGGACCGAGATCTTCATGCTCACGCCGCACAGCCAATGTTTCGGGCGGAGGGCTGTCACGGCTGCTCCTGCCGGTCGGCGATGAAGCGTTCGAGTTCGGTGATGGTGAAGCGGGCGCTGCGGCCGATGTGGACGGGCTTGAGTTCGCCCTTCCAGATCAGTTCGTAGACGAGGCTGCGGCTGATCGCGAGCATCCGGGCGGCTTGGGGAACGGTGACGAGCAGCGGCGTGGGCTCGTTGTCGGTGGTGATGGCTGGGGCACTCATGCGGACGACAGTGGACGTGGGACGTCCCGCGTCACCACCCACGCCGCCCCGAGTCGTCGACGTGAGCGGGAACATCCCCGCCGCGTCGTCGGTCAGCGCATTTCGTCGCTGGCAGCCTTGCTGACCTGGGCTACTGCTTCGGCGAGGTCGGCGGGGAGGTCGATGGGGACGATCGACAGTCCCTCCGGGAGGGCGCCGTCGAGCTCGGTTTGGATGGGAGCCAGCGCCGACGCCGGTCCGACGCCGATGGCAAGTGACCTGGCGCTGCCAGCGCGGTGGGACGAGTTTTCCGAGGTCGCCGGCTGGGCCGCCGTTGTCGAGGGCGAGTGGCTGCGATGACTGGGCTGCTGGCGTGGGCGCCGTGGGACCCGATCGTCGACGTGATCCTGAAGCCGTTCAGCGCTGCTGTGGGGTGGGCGTGGGACACGGTCGTTGGCGGGATCGCCGACTGGCTCAGCAAGGGGTTCGTCATGCTCGCCACGTTCGTGTGGGAGGTGATGGACCGCACCTCGTCGCCGCGGCTCCAGTCGGACTGGTTCATGAACCAGGAGGGTGCGCCCTATCGGACGGCCGTGGCCGTGGCCGCCGGTCTGTTGGCGATCTTCGTGTTCTGCGCACTCGTCCAAGGCGTCCTCGCCGGCCGTCCACTTGAGCTGCTGCGACGGATGCTGCTCGGCACGCCGACGGCAGTGGCGGGGATCTTGTTCACGGCGGCGTTCACCCAGGTCGGCGTCGATCTCGTCGACTCGATGTCAGACGGCATCTGGGCGGCGACGCGACCGAACGCGGTCGACGCGATGGACGGCCTGATCCTGACCACTCAGACGATGCCGGCCGGATCGTTCCTGACGCCATTGCTGCTGTTGGTCGGGATGCTGGCGCTGCTGATGCTGTGGACGGTGCTGGTCGTGCGCGAGTCGCTGATCTACCTCGTCGTCGCGCTGGCGCCGATGGCGTGGGCGACGAGCGTGTGGCCGGCGATCGACGGCGTCCGCCGCCGCACGCTCGAACTGCTCGCCGCACTCGTGTTCTGCAAGCTGGCGATCGCGATGGCTCTGTCGGTCGGGCTTGGAGCACTCGGCGGATTGGGCGGAACTGGCGAGCCGGGCGAGTCGGCGATCGCCAACGGCCTCGCCGAGTTCTCGACGCTGGTGGTCGGCATCGTCACGTTCGGCATGGCGGCGTTCATGCCGTTCGTCGTGCTCAAACTCGTGCCGATCGTGGAGGCTGCGGTCGTCACGCAAGAGGTGCGCGGCGGCCCGACACGGGCGGCCCAGACCGGGCTCCAGTACAGCTACTACCTCAACGGCGTTCGCGGGCGGGTCGCCGGCGTCGGGGCAGGAGTCGGCGGCGCCGACCTCGTGAGCGAGGCCGAGTCGGCCGTCGCCCCACGCCCAGGGCCGAGAGCTGCGGACCCTGCCACCCGCAACGTCGGGAGGGGCGGTCATGAGTGACGGGCCGCGCACCTACCGCTTCTCGCCGCTCGTGCGGGCCGGGCTGTTCGGGTCGATGCCGACCTCGCAAGTCGTCGTGCTCGGGCTGGGTGCGGGCCTCTCGTTCGTCGGGATCATGCTGCGGCTGTTCCCGTGGGCTCTGCTGCCGGTGCTCGTCGCTGCGGTCGTCGGTTTCAAGCGGGTTGGCATCTGGTCGCTGCACGAGCTGATCCCGTTGAAGGCCGGCTGGTTCGCCCGACGCGGGCTGCGTCGCTGGTACCGGCCGGTGCCGCTGCTCGCTCCCAGCGAGAAGGGTGGTGACGCGCTGCCACCAGCGATGGCGGGCATCCGTCTGCTCGACGTCGACGCGCCGTGGGTGGTCGCCCCAGGACGCTTACCTGGCGTGGGCGTCGTCTGGGACACACTGAGCGGCGTCGTCACAGCGGTCCTCAGGGTGACCGGGGACGGGCAGTTCTCGCTACTGCCCTCCGACGCACAAGATGCCCGGGTCGCGCTCTGGGGTGACGCGCTCGCAGCGTTCTGCCGCGAGCGAGCGACGGTGTGCCGGGTGGCATGGCAGGAGTGGTCGACCGTCACCCGCCTCACTCCCGAACCGGTCGACGCTGGCGACGTTCCGGCCGGGCCGCTCGCCGTGGCATCCGCCGACTACGCCGAACTGGTCGCCCACGCCGCACCCAAGGCGGTCGCACACGACACGCTCGTTTCGATTTCGGTCGACGTCGGGGCTGTCCCGTCGCGGCGTGCCCGGGCGAGCGATGCCGTGTCCGTCGCGTTGCAGATCCTGGTCGAGGAACTGCGGCTGTTCAGCGTGCGGCTGGAGGCAGCCGGCCTCGCGGTCGACGCCCCACTGACTCCGGCGGAGTTGACCGAGGCGGTCCGGGAGCGCTCCACGCCGTTCGCCGACGCTCAACATCGGGCGTTGGCGTCGTCGTTGGCTGCCGGCCTCGGCATCACGGCCGCGGACGCTGGCCCGATGGCCGTGGCCGACGAATGGGACCACGTCGTCGTCGACCGCTCGCTGCACCGGACCTGGTGGGTCGAGGGCTGGCCCCGCTCGGAGGTGCCCGCGGTATGGATGGACCTGCTGCTGCTCGGAGGGGCGTGCACGCGCACCGTCACCGTCGCGTTCGAACCCATCGCGCCGTCGCAGTCAGCGCGGGCCGTCGACGAGGCATCGGTGGCGTTGGAATCCGCCGAGGCGTCGAAGTCCAAGCGCGGCTTCCGCGTGCGCGCCGGTGAGCGTCGCGTGCGAGAGGAAGTCGAGCGTCGCGAGCACGAGCTGGTCGCCGGGCACGGCGAGCTCGCGTACTGCGGGCTCGTCACCGTCACCGCTCCCGACCTCGACGCGCTCGACGATGCCGGAGGCGAGTTCGAGCCGTCCGCCGCCCACGCCGGTGTCCAGTTACGCCCCGTCGAGGGTCGTCACGCGGCGGGTTGGGTGTCGTCGCTGCCGCTCGGCCGGACGCTCGCCGCCCGGAGGCAGAGGTGAGGGGGTGGTTTCATCGCTCGTCCGGTTTGGTGCTGCCGCGCCACCGCGGGACCACCGCCAACCTGTCGTCGCTGTACCCGTGGCACACCGGGCCGGGCCCATCACGGCGTGGCCCATACCTCGGGGTCAACGTCACCGGCGGCGGCACCGGCTGGTTCTACGACCCGTTCGAGCTCTACGGCGGAGCGCTCACCGACTCCAACGTGCTGATCGCCGGCCGCCCAGGCAAGGGCAAGTCGAGCGCGGTCAAGACGTTCCTGTACCGGGAGGTCGGCGTTTACGGCCAGCGCCGCTTCATCGCCGTCAACGACCCCAAAGGCGAATACGGCGCGCTCGGGGAACGGCTCGGGATGCCGGTCATCAAGCTCCACCCCGGCGGACGGCACCGGCTCAACCCACTCGACCCGGCACCAGGCGACCACGACGATCGCGGGCTGCTCGGCCGCCAACGGCTCGTGATCGGCATGCTCTCGGTAGTGCTCGAACGCAAGCTGGAGCCGGCCGAGGAGTCACTCGTCAGCCAGGCGATCGCCCACCTCGCCGCTCGTGTCGAACGGTTCGACCTCGGCGACCTCGCCCGAGTCGTCGCCAACCCGCCCGCCGAGGTGCTCGGCATGCCGGAGTTCGCCACGCTGTCGGAGATCGACGTGCGGGCCGCGGCAACACCGGTCCGATTCGCGCTCGGCAAGCTGCTCGACCGCACGCTGCGCGGCATGTTCGACGGGCCCACCACCGTGTCCGTCGACTGGGAACAAGGCGCCGGTGTCGTGATTGACCTGTCGGCCGTGTTCGGCGACCGCGAGGCCCTCCCGCTCGTCATGATGGCCGCCACCTCGTGGCTGCAATCGGCGATGACCGCACTCGCCCCCGGACGGCGCGGGCTCCAAGTCGACGACGAGGTCTGGGCGTTGCTCGCCAACGAGTGGACGGTCCGCCATCTCCAGGCACGCCTCAAGCTGTGCCGCCACTGGGGCATCTGCAACATCCTCGTGTGCCACCGGCTCTCCGACCTGCGGGCGCAGGCGGCCGACGGCTCCGCCGCCCAGAAGCTCGCCGCCGGGCTGCTTGGCGACACCGGCACCCGGATCTTCTTCCAGCAGGCACCCGACCAGGTCGCCGACGCCACCGAACTGCTCGGCCTCACCGACGAGGAAGCCCGCCACCTCCCGCGGCTCGTCCGCGGGCGCGCACTCTGGCGCGTCGGCGAACACGCGGCGATCGTCCACCACGTCCTGTCATCCGTCGAAGCCCGCGTGATCTGCGACACCGACGCCAACATGGCGGCATAGCGAGGGCATCGTGTTCCGCCGATTCGACCGAGACGACGTGCTGGCCAGCACCGACCTCGCCGCGCTGCTCGACGAGTTGTGCGGCCCGGCCCGCGGTCAGGGACGCGGCGCGCGCTGGCACTGCCCCGTAGCCGATCACGACGACGCGAACCCGTCGGTCACCGTGGCGGTCGGCAAACGCGGCATCGAACGGTGGAAGTGCTGGTCGATGGGCCACGGCGGCACAGCTATCGACGCTCTCCGGGAAGCTCGCGGGCTTGACTTCAAGGAAGCGATCGAGGAACTGGCTCGGCGAGCCGGAGTTCGCGAGGCCGAGCCGGGGGCGCCGGTCAGACGTGCCGCGGGCCGCCCGGCGGTGGCTCCACGCCCGCTGGACCCGCGAGCCGTCGAATACGTGCTGGCCGCCGAGCGGTTGCTGTGGGAACCCGCCGGCCGCCCAGTTCTCGAGTACCTCGTCGACACACGTGGCCTCGACCCCGACGTGCTACGGGCGAACCGGGTCGGTGCCGACCCCGGAACCCGCACGCTGCGCCGCGCCGCCGGGCTGCCAAAGGCAGGCCCGGGCGCCGTGTTCCCCGTGCTCGACGCCGACGGCGACATCGTCTACTTCCAGACCCGCTACCTGAACCCCAGAAGCGACCGCCCCAAGTACGGCAACCCGACGAGCGAGCTGGGTGCGAACCCGCGGCACGGCTGGACCCGACCCGCCGCTGGCGAGCCGCAGGCGGCAGTCGTGGTCTGCGAGGGCTTCCCCGACGCGTACGTCGCCAACAGTGCCGGATACGACGCCGTCGCCGTGCTCGGCACCGGCAACGTCACACCCGTCGTCGTAGCGAAGATCGCCCGCCGCCTCGGCCACCGGCCGGCCATGCTGGCGCTCGACGGCGACGAAGCCGGACGTGTCGCTACGGAACATCTCTGGACCGGGCTCCGTCGCTGCGGCATCATGGTGGTCGGCTTCCCCCTCCCGTCAGGGACCGACCTCAACAGCTGGGTGCAATCCGCACAGCAGGTCCCCGACCTCGGCCCACCGCGGCCCGTTCCCACACCCGGACTCGTCGGCGCGCCCGCACCGGCCGTCCCCGCCCCATGAGGGAGGAACCCATGCACGCATACACCGGCTACTGGCTCGTCTACGTGAACGACGCAAGCGACCACGGCGACCCGGTGATCACCTGCGTTCCCGCCGAAGTCACCGAGCGATCGAAGCTGACCAAGGACGCCCGGACCGTCCTGGTGGCGGCCGACGCGTTCCGCGACCTCGACCCCGGCCAGCAGGTCGTGTTCTTCGGCGAGGTGACGCGTTGGCTCGTCAGGGAGAAGAAGCTCACCTGGGCCGAGCTGAACGTCGACTGGGCCGCTGGCCTCGCCTACCTCGGCCACAACGTCCCCAACTACATGTGCGACTGCGACCCGAAGACCGCCCGGATCATCGCCAACGCCGCCGACCGTCTCATGTGGCTCGACCCCGCCACCGGCCGCACCCACCCCGTCGAAGTCGAGGGCATCAAGCAGATGATCCTCGACGAACTCGCGGAGGCGCTGGCGGCGGGCGCGACTGTCAGCCAAGTGCGGCGGAGGTGACCGCGTCGGATGCCGAGCGGAATTCCTCCCAGGCCTGGGCGAGCCGCTCCACGGCTTGCGTGAGCAGCGTCGGTGGGTGTGAGTACGCGAGCCGGATGCAGTCGAGGTGCGTTTCGCGGGCGCTCGCGGCGCTACCGGGCAGCACGGAGACGCCGTGTCGGCGGGCGACCTTGGCGAACTCGTCGGCTGGGCCTTGTGGGAGTTGGACCCACATCGACAGGCCGCCGTCTGGGCGCCGGAACTGCCAGTCGGGCAGCTTCGACGCGATGAGTTCTGACATGTGCGCGGCGCCGGTTCGGAGTTGGTCGCGGCGCATCTGGGTAATGGTGTCGGTGTCGTCGAGTAGTCGCAGTGCGATGGCTTGTGAGACCGAGCAGTTGCCGAGGTCGTGGGCTGCTTTTAGGCGGCCGATGCGGGCGATGACGTTGTGGTCGGCGCGGATCCATCCGATGCGGAGGCCGCCCCAGAAGAGCTTCGAGAGCGATCCGATCGTGATGGTTCGTGTGCCGTGGCTATACGCAGCGATCGGGTGCCGGGTGGTTGCGTCGAACGCGGCCCATGCCAGGCTTTCGTCTTCGATGATCCAGGTGTCGGTGGTGTCGCCGATCTTGGCGATGGCCTGCCGGCGGTGGTCGGGCATGATCGTGCCGGTGGGGTTGTGGCAGGAGGGGATGAGGTAGACGAGCCTTGGTGTGCTGTGGGCGATCTGGCGTTCGAGTTGCTCGGGTTGGGTGCCACCGGCGTTGAACGGCACGGTGTCGAACTGTGCGCCGGCGCGTGCGTACGCGTCGATCGCTCCGGGGTAGGTCGCCGTGTCGACGAGCACGACGTCGCCGGGGGAAATGAGGAGTCGGGCGGTGAGCGCGATGGCCTGCTGTCCGCCGAGGGTGATCGCGATCTGGTCGGTCCTTGTCGGGAGGCCAGCGTGCGTGTGTAGTTCGGCGATCCGCTTGCGCAGCGACGGGAGGCCGAGCGGGTGGTAGCCGTGGCCGTGGGACAGCTCTGCGAGGGCGTCGATACTGGGGGTGAAGGCGTCGGGTGGGAGATCGTGGGGGCTGGCCAGAACAGACAGCGCGAGGTCGATCGTGTCGCCCTCGCTGGACAGGAACCGGTTCGTGAGGCGGCGCGCTCGGAGGCCTGCTTCCAGTTCGATGACTGAGCCCGGGCCGGATGCCGGGTCGGCGACCCAGGTGCCGCTACCGCGTCGGCGTTCGACGGGGCCGGTGTCGCGGCACAGGTCGTAGGCGGCGACCACGGTGCCGCGGGAGACCTGGAGGTGGCTGGCGAGTACTCGCTCGGCCGGAAGCCGCACGCCTGCTGGGATGTCGCCCGTGTCGATCGCCCGCAGGATGGCGGCGGCCAGACGCTGGTAGAGCGCACCGCGACCGTCGTCCCAGGTTCCGAGTGCCCGGGCGAGGGCATTCGCCGAGATCGACCGGCGCCCCGGTGCCGGTGCCGACAAGGCTGCGGTCATACAGGCCAGTGTGCCGCTGCGGGTGGTCCACACGCTGATCCAGTCATGCGAAGTGGCCTGAGACGCTGGCAGTCTCAGCACCACCTTGGCGTCGTGTGAAGCGGAACTGCCGGGTCGAGCCTCCAGTGCTGGTGCAGGTGAGACCCAGTCCGAGCTTGCTCGATGACGAGATCGCCAGGCGCACGGCGGCCATGTTGGTGAGCTCGACGTCGACGAGCGCCCTCGTGTAGCCCTCGGCTGCTGCCACGCGGCAGACGGCGGCTGCGAGTGCACTGCCAATACCGTGCCGTTGCCACGCGTCCTCCACCAGCACCGCCGCCTCGATCGTGTGGGGCGCCTCTACGACGACGGTCGCTAGGCCGACCGGCTGCCCGGCAGCGACGGCGATCAGACTGAGGTGGTCGGCGCGGTACATGCCCAGTGCCGACAGGAGGGATGCGTCCGCCTGCCGGACGTTGCCGTGCAAGCGTTGGCGAAGCGTGCCCGGGCTGCAGCGACGAACCATGTCAGCGATCGACTGCTCGGTGGTCTCGTGCAGTGCGAGCACGCTGCACGGGGCCGAGGCAACGGCGTATCGATGCGTACGTGACACGCTGCTTCACGCCTTCCGGCCGGCGACAGTGCCAGCCGCGACAGGTGGACCGTACCGGTGGTGCGGTCGCTACCGCTCAACCGATCCACTTGCACCGGTTGGATCTGGCCGCCACAGGTTCGCCCCGAGAAGCGTAGGTGTCATGAACGGCCCGCTCGGTCTCCACGACGTGATCGCCCGCCTGCACTCGCTCGGCACCCACTCGGACGCAGCGCTCGAGGTGTGGTCGAGCGCTGGGATCGATGATCGGGCGACCGCCGTGTTCGCTGCCGAGACGGCCCCGTTGTGGGCTGCTGGGCCCGCCGTGGTCGCTGCGGCGATCGGTGCTTGTGATCGCCGCGGCGTCGAAGCCGGCCTGGTCGCGGCGCGACGGTCCATGTCGTCGAACGCAGCGCGGCATGTGCGCTGGTGGGCGGCCGGAGCGGCGATGCGGGCTGCGTTCGGTGACGGCTTCGACAGCCGCGAGGTCTGCGAGTGTGCCGATCTGGCGCTGGAGGCCGCAACTAGCTCCCCGCCGGTCCGGGTGCTCGAGGCCGGGCTGCTCGCCGACCAGCCGACGGGTCCGGCGCACGTAGCGCTGTGGGCGTCGCTCGGTGTGCTGCATGCGCGTCGGTTGGCGATCGTGCACGCCGTGGCGGTGGCATCGGGACTCACTCCCTGTGAGGGCGCCGAACTGGCCCGCGCGGCCGGGACGACCTCGCTGACGTCGGGATGCAACCGCTGCGATGCGCCCGAGTCGCTGGCGGCCCTGGGACTCGCCGACAGCCGCGGCGAGCTGACCGGGGAGGGCCTCGAACGATGCGCGCGGCTCGACCGCATCTTGTTGGACGCGGAGCGCTGGGCGTGGGACGCGTTCGGCGCGCAGCGTACCGAGGCACTCCGAGACCGTCTGATCGCGCTGTGGTCGGGCGCGGCGTCTGAAGCGATTCCTCAGCCGAGCCTGGTGACGGTCGACAGGTAGGGAACCAGCGCGATCGCCGTCCGGATAGCCCGCGGTTCGACGAACCACACGTCGAGGTCCGACTGAGCTGTCACGTCGCTCACGGCCCTGCGAGCCGGGTCGGTGAGATCGAGCCCGAGCGTTGCGATCGGCTCGACGCATGCGGGCGTGCCCGCACCGTGCACCATGGCGGTTCCGCCGGTCACGATCAGCGGCTGCAGGATCCGCCGATCCCGTCGGGCCAGGTGGGCACCCGCCGAGACACAACCGCGGTCCAGCAGCCTGCCAAGTTGGACGAGATGATCCGCCGGTAACCCAGCGAACGGCGGGATCTGGGCGAGCGCGGTGAGCTTGCGGTCACCGCGCAACGACCGTCGCCCTCGAAGCATGTGGCCCAGCATCCTCCCAGCAGGCCTGCTGCTGGGAGAGCCACCTGAGGTGCGTGGACCAGCAGCCGGGTGCCGGTAGCACCCGACTCCACCGGCCGTCGAGCGCATGCCTCCCTCAGCTCGGCGGCGGGACGCCGACTGCGTTCGGGTAGGTGAGCAACCCTGCTGCGACGACTCGGGTTGTGACGTGTCGAAGCGTCTCGAACGCGAACGTGAGGTCGTCGTCGCCGAGCGTCTGCCACGGGCTGCCGGCTGCGCGGTCGGTGCGTGCTTCGATCCGGTTGCGTACCGCCACTCCGGCGGCGGTGAGGCGCCCGTCGTCGTCGAGCACGCCGCGCCGCTGGAGGTCGCCGACGGCGACCTCCCACTCGTCGGGCGTCCACCCGCGGTTGTCGAGGGCGTGGCCACGCGGGGCGAGCGACAGCCGGTCGGCGATCACCAGCACGTCGAGGGGTCCGGCTCCTTCGCTGACTGCCGACGCTGTATAGCCGTCGCCGCGGTGTTCCCGCAGGAGGGTGCAGGCGTGCCACAAACGTTCGGCGGGATCGTCGGGCCAGTCGAGCGCGGCGTGCGCGGCGAACAGCACGCGGCCTGCGGGGTCGAGCCGCCCGACGACCTCGGCGAGGAGCTCGTTGAGACGCCTCAACGTGGCGTCGTCGGGTAGCGCGTCGCTGGAGCGGAGCACGCCCGCGGCCGTTGTTGACCGGAGTCGCCACGCGGTCGCGGGTTCGATCAGGGCCCAGACGGACGGGATTGCCCTGGTGACCATCGACGGCGCGAACCCGAAGAATGTTGCCTGCGCGACCGTGGGGGCCGACGCTCCGAGTGGGGCTGCCCGGGACGCGAAGTAGAAGCGCCAGAACCCTCGTACCCCGGCCGACTCGAAGGCGGCGCGCATGTCGGCGGCGAAGTAGGCGACCGCGTGAACAGGCTCGAACACGGTCCACATCCGGCGGGCGACAGCAGGCGACATAGCTGGATCTTCCCGTATTCCCGACGGCGGGCGCCCGGTCCACTTCGCGTAGGTGGCCGATGAGGCGGCCGGGCCACCTTGTCGGCTGTGGCCCTGTCGGCTCCCACCGTTGACCCGGATGATCGCGGCATGCACGATGTGACGCAGATCGCCGCCGACTGGATCGATGCGTGGAACAGTCACGACCTCGACCGGATCCTGGCGCATTACGCGGCCGGGGTGACGGTGCGCAGCCCGCGTGCCCGCGAGGTCGTGCCTGAATCGGGTGGAGTGGTGCACGGGCGCGCTGGCGTCGAGTCGTATTGGCGCACTGCGCTCGGCGCTGCGCCCGAACTTCGGTTCCGGCTGGAGCAGGCGTTCACCACGGTTGACGGTCTTGCGATCCTCTATCGGAACGAACGCGATCGGCGGGTCATCGAGATGATGACCTTCGACCGCGACGGCCACATCGACAACGTGACCGTCGCGTACGAACCCGACCGATGAAACGGGTCGCTAGTGCCGGCCGATACGAGGCCGACGGGGTTGAGCCGTTGTATCTCGAACATCTCCGCACCCGAGACTTCAGTCTCGGCACATACTCGATCCCGTCCGGCGGTCAAGACCCGCAGCAGCCGCACTCCGAGGATGAGCTCTACATCGTGACCCATGGCGCAGGCCTCCTATGGACACCGGGCGGTATCGAGCGCGTCGCTCCCGGGGACGTGCTGTTCGTGCCCGCGGGCGAGCCGCACCGGTTCACCGATGTGTCCGACGACCTGTGCGTTATCGTCATGTTCGCGCCACCGGAACACTCGCGCCGCGGGCTCCCGCGGCGGCCCCAGGAGGACTCACGTTGATCTCTGGAACCGCGGCGGGCGGGGCCCGCAGGGTCGTGATCGTCACGGGAGGGTCACGCGGCATCGGGGCGAGCATCGTTGCTGATTGCCTGGGCGACGGATGGAACGTGTGCTTCACGTACACCACCGATGACGCTGGTGCCGGCGAGCTCGTCCGGTCTACCCCACCAGGCCGCCTTCTGGCGGTCAGGGCTGACGTCACCGACGAGCAGGCGATGGAGCATGTGTTCGACATCGCGGGCACGCTCGGGAGTGTCGATGCTCTGGTCAACAACGCGGGCACGACCGGTGCGCTGGGTGCGTTCCATGAGCTTGCCGTGGAGGACGTGCGGCGGGTCGTCGACGTCAACCTTGTCGGGCCGATTCTCGCCAGCAGGCTCGCGGTTCAGCATTGGGCGAGCGACCCGGCGGGGAAGTGCATCGTCAATATCTCGAGCGTCGCGGCCACGCTGGGAGCGCCGAACGAGTACATCCCGTATGCGGCGGCCAAGGCCGGCGTCGAAACGCTCACCGTGGGGCTTGCCAAGGAGCTCGGCCCGCTCGGAATCCGTGTCAACGCGATCAGCCCCGGCACCACGCTCACCTCGATCCACGCCCTGGCCGGTGACCCGGATCGGCCCCGACGGGTCGCCGAACGGATCCCGCTCGGACGGCCTGCTGAACCAGCCGAGATCAGTTCCGCCGTCCGCTGGCTCCTGTCGAACGAGGCCAGCTACGTCACCGGCGCGATCGTCAAGGTCGCCGGAGGCCTATAGCGGATGCTCGCCACCCGGCCATCCGATGTTGGCCAGGGTGGCAGTGTGGGCACCGGGAGCAGTGCCACCTGGCTTCGGGAGCGGGCGGCTGGGATCGTGCTGGGATGGCTTGCTTGTCGGGCAGCGACCGTTCAGGGGTCGCGGCGGTTCTGGTCGCATCGGTGTTGATCGGCACGACGGGAGCAGCCCACCAACTCGGTCCAGCCGGGGTGACGGCGATGGAGGCGGCCGCCGTGCGGGCCGCGGTAGGTAGTGCAGCGATGGTCGCGTTGACCGCGCGCACCCTGCGGTTGGAGACGGTTCGTCGTCACGCTGGGCTGTTGGCGGCCTCCGCAGCCGCGTTGGCGGTGCTGCTGCCGGGGTTCTTCGTGGCCAACGCTCGGCTGGGCGTCGCCGTGGGGTCGGTGCTCGCGATTGGCACGGGACCGTTGTTCGCCGGGCTGGCCGAGTGGGTGCTGGGGACGGCGCCGGGTCGGCGGTGGGTGTTCGCGACGGCGGTCGCGGTGGCCGGGGTCGGGTTGATGAGCTGTGCTCGTGCCGGTGCCGGTGGCGGCGGTGTCGATGCGGTCGGTGTCGGCGCGGGCGTGCTGAGCGGTGCAGGGTTCGGGGTGTTCTTGATCGCGCTCCGTCGGCTGGCAGATCGTGGGGCATCGTCGGGTGAGGTGATGACGTGGGCGTACCTGTTCGGCTCGATTCCGCTGGTAGCGACGCTGTTGGCCGACCCGCCGCGCTGGGTGACCAGTCCCGCGGGGATGCGGACGGCGTTGTATCTCGGGGTGGTCACCGTCGGACTCGCCTACTGGCTGCTCGGGAGGGGACTCGCCCGTATGCGGCCTTCGACGGCGGCCACGCTGAGCCTGGCCGAACCGGTGACGGCCACGGCGATCGGTGTCGTCGTGCTCGACGAGACGCTCACGTCGGCGGGTTGGGTCGGTGTGAGTCTCGTGCTCGTCGGGCTTGCGTCGACGGGCACCGACCAGCAGCTTGCGGCCGACGCGGCTGTGGCGACTCGCTGATCGCGACTGGGTCGAGGCCCGACAGTCGAGGCGACTATTGCGGTCGGCGCGCCAGGAAGTTCGTGGCCTTGATCGAAAAGACCAGGTCGCTCTCGTGGTTCCAGAGTTCGGCGGTGGTGATGACGAGTCCGCGGTCGGGCTTGGACCGGGACAGGCGTGTGTCGTCGATCGTGGCGCGGAGCCGGAGCTGGTCGCCGGGTCGGACTGGTCGTGGCCAGCGGATCTCGTCCATGCCGGGTGACGCCAGGCTGGCGATGTGAGACAGGTAGTGGTCGACCAGCATTCGCATGCGGATCGCGGCCGTGTGCCAGCCGCTGGCGATCAGACCGTGGAAGGGTCCCGTGGCGGCCGCGGTCGGGTCGGTATGGATGGGCTGGGGGTCGTATCGCTGGGCGAACTCGACGATGCCGGACTCGGTGACGGTGACCCAGCCGTACTCGTAGATCGCACCGGGGTGGTAGTCCTCGAAGTAGCGATCGTCGATCGGTGTGTCGAAGTCGGTGCCGAGGCAACTCGTCGATGGTGTGTCGTTCACGGCGTCACCCTGCATCGGTCCTGTCGGGTTCCAGCCAGTGGGGTTCGGCTGACCCCCACGGGTGGCTCAGGTCGGGGTAGGCGTGCGGGGCGCCCCGGTAGGTGAGCGCGGGGAGGGCGACGGTCATCTCGCCGGCGGGTGTCCGGCCGGTTTGGAGTGTCGGTGGGGCGGGTTCGGTGTCGGACCGGCCGGGCGGGGCGGTCAGGAGCTGGTGGGCGATGCGGACGAGTGAGACCGACACGGACCAGGTGCCGCCGCGGGCACGTTGGCGGGTGAGCGCGGCGATCGTTCCGGCGGCGAGGAGGTGCCCGGCCGCGTGGTCGAGCGCTTGCGCGGGAAGCGCGCCGGGGGTGACGCCGTCGGGACTGTCGATCATGGCGATGCCGGAGGCGGCTTGGACGATGCTGTCGAAGCCGCGCCGGTGGGCCCATGGCCCGGTGGTTCCCCAGGCGCTGACGGTTCCGATCACGAGCCCGGGATGTCGTTCGGCGAGCTGGTGGGGGTTGAGGCCGAAGCGGTCGAGTGCGCCGGGCCGGTAGCCGGTGACGACGATGTCGGCGGTGTCGAGCAGCGATTCGAGTTGAGCGCACTGGTCGGCGATGTCGAGGTCGAGGCGGACGCTGCGCTTGCCTTGGCCGGTGTCGAGGTGTTGCCACTCGATCTCGGGCAGCTGTGGAGGGTCGACGCGGAGTACGTCGGCGCCGGCGAACGCGAGGTCGCGGGTGGCGACCGGGCCGGCGATCACGCGGGTGAGGTCGAGCACGCGGATGCCCGCCAGCGGGGCCGACCCATGCCCCCAGTGACGGGCGTCGGCGTCGCCGACCGGTTGGATGTCGACGAGCGGTTGCGTGGCGGCGGCCGCGGCATGCGGCTCGGCTCGCCACTGTTCGGGGGAGCGCACGGCGACGACGACCGCGCCGGCAGCGGCTCCGGCCGACTCCATCTGGAGCGCTGATCGTTCGGCGATGGCCGCCGCGACGGCCTGCTTGTCGGCGTTGTCGGCGAGGCCGAGCACGCTGCGGAGCCGCTCGGCGTGGTGCGGGTAGTTGCCGTGGGTGCGGACCCATCCGTCGGCCGCCTGCCAGAACCCCGACAGGGGCGCCCACGCGTCGGCGGGTTGGCCGCTTCGGCGGAAGTGGCGGTCGCTCTGCACCGACGTGGTGAGGCGCGCTCCGTCGAGCACGACGTCAGGGTCGGCCGCTAGCTGCCCTCGAGCGGCCGCGGCCCGGTGGGTGGCGCCAACGGCGAGGGTGACGCTGCCGGCCACCAAGCCGGCGACATCGAGCTTGGACGGCAGATGGAGCCCGGGTGAGATCGTCGGGCGCGGCGCTGGATTGGTCGGGTCGCCCCACAGCAGCCCCCACGCCGGGACGGTGAAATGTTCGGTACTCATCGGAGCCCCTCACCGAATCGTGGCGCCCGGCACCACGCCTCGATCCGCGCGGGCATGACTGCGGTGAACATCCGCCTGCAGAGGCGTTCGCTATCGGGGTCCACCCTGCCAGTCGACCACGCCGGAGGGACGACTGGCGAAGTCCACTTCTGTATATGTGGACTCGTATCGACAGGCTCCGGCTCGCGAGAGTGATCCGTAATGAACGAGACGATCCGAGCCCACGACGCGATCGTGCGGCACGTCACCGACAGCTTCTCGCGGCAAGGCCTGATGCAGCATCTCGGCGCCCGGATCGAGCTCGTCGAGCGCGGCGTGTGCCGCGTCTCTGCGCTCTACCGGGCAGCGCTGACCCAACAGCACGGCTACTTCCATGCTGGTGTGACAAGTGCTCTCGCCGACACGGCCGGCGGCTACGCCGCGCTGTCGACGTTCGCGACAACCGATTCGGTACTGACGGTCGACTTCACGGTCAACCTGCTCGCCCCAGCGATCGGCGACGAGCTCGTTGCCGAGGCGTCGGTGATCAAGACCGGCCGCACGCTGACGGTGTGCCGGCTGGAGGCGTACGCAGTCCGAGCCGACGAACGTGTCCACGTCGCAACCGGCCGCCAGACCTTGATCCGTCTCGCCAACCGCTCCGACGCTCCGACGCAGGACTGAGCCCCGGCAGGGAGTTCCTTGGGTACGCTGGTGCTTTCGCCGACGACTGGCGGCTGCGGCGGAGTCGGCTGAACTCCGTGTCACAACCTGACCGTTCTGGCGGTCATGGGAGGGCGTGGGACTATGCCGCGAATCGCAGCTGAGGGTGCTCCGCCAACGTGTGGCGTGCTCGTGCGAGTCGTCGGCGTTCGGTCGGCTTGAGGGCTGGGCCGCCGAGTTCGGCTCGTGCGAGGGCGCGGATGCCGTCCCATTGGCGGGGCTGGATGATGCCGGTGGCGGCGGCACGGGCGAGCGTGAAGAGCCCGGCTCGGGCGAGGACTACGTCGTCGATCTCGACGCTGGATTCTGGGAAGTCGAGCGCGTTGGTCGGCAGCTCGTTTGCCCACTTGCGCTCGGACTGGCGGGCGTGGCGTCGCCGGACGCGAGCGCCGATTCGGCTGGCGAGGTGCTCGGCAGTGGTGATGTCGGTGGCTTCGCGGATGGTCAGATAGGCGACCGCGAGGTAGTCGTCGATGGTGTCTTGCCAGGACTCCTTGATGGTGACGCCGAGCACGATCTTGCACAGGAGCGGGAGCAGCCCGCCGAGAGCGATCAGTGCGGCGTCGTGGTCGCCGAGCTGCGCCTTGCGGACCACTTCGAGGAGCTGTGCGTCGTCGCCTTGTCGGATGGCGACGACGAGCGCGGTGACTTCGGGGTGTCGGCGGGCGAGGTCGTCGAGCTCGTCGAGGAGCCGTGTCGTGGCCGGTGTGGCGATGTGCGGGCCGGGGTTCGGGATGCGGTGGTTGGGGATGAAGTGTTCGTTCATCCGGCCACCGTGAACGGGGGACGTCCCACGTCACCGCCCGCGTTGCCGCCCACAGTCGGGCCTGACCTGGGGAAACGTGTATGAACGACCACCCGGCCCGTCTGTCAGCCGGCGAGGCCGCGCTGCTGCTCATTGGTGGCTTCGCAGCCGCGTCGGGCGCGGTCGTGTGGCTTGGCGCGGCCCTGGCCGCGCTGGTCGCAGGCGGGCGGCTGAGCGGCGGCCTGTCCGACGCGGTCCGTGCCGCGTTCGGGCTTCCTCAGCATGTTGGCGACCCGCGGGCGGCGTGGCCATCGGAACTCGACCGGGTGGTTCTGCCGGGTCCGTTCGTCTACTGGTTGTGCACGGCCGTTGTCGTCGTATGCCTTGCCACCGTGTTGATGGTGGTGCTGCGGGTGTGGCGACTCACACGTGACCGCGGGCGCGTCCGGCTGGGGGTCGAGACACGCGCGCGCTTCGCCACACGCCACGACCTCGCACCGCTGGTCGTCGACCAGCCGGTCCCCACGGGGCGCTTCGTGCTCGGCCGGGTACACGGCCGGTTGGTCGCCACCGAGGACCGCAACGCCGCGGAGAAGTCCAGTGGGCGCGTGTCGGCGCGGCAGGGCGACCGGGGTTCGGTGGCGGTGATCGGACCGTCGCGGTCCGGCAAGACGGTAAACGTGATCGCCGGCCTGCTCGATTGGGACGGCCCCGCCGTGGTCGTGTCGGTGAAGCGGGACCTGATCGACGCGACCCGCGACCGGCGTGACCTGATCGGCGAAACCCGGGTGTTCGACCCGTCCGGGGTAGCCGGCCTCGCTCCCGATGGTCTGGCGCGCTGGTCGCCGCTACGGGCGGCCGGCACGACTCGTGGGGGGCAGAAGGCCGCGGCCGCGCTGGCTGCGTCGATCCCGCGGGCTGGTGTGGACGGCGGCGCGGACTACTGGGTGAAGCAAGCCGAGATCCTCCTCACCGGTCTGCTCGGCGCGGCGGCGCTGGATGAGACGTACACGATGCTCGACGTCGCCCACTGGGTGTTCACCAAGGACATCCCGAAGAAGGGCAAGGGCAACGAGATCGTCGACTTGCTGCGCCACGTACGCGACACGGGCACGCCGGCCGAGCGCGAGGCGGCGGGTTCGGCGATGCTGCACCTCGACGCGGTGTGGAACCTTGACGAGCGGGTGTTGTCGTCGGTGTACGCGACGGTGCAGACCGTCGTCCAGGCGTGGCTCGACCCGACCGTCGATCTGTCGGCCACGCTCACCGAGCCCGGGCAGCGGTTCGTCGATCTCGAGTGGCTCACCGAGACGGGCCGGGCGAACACCCTGTACCTGGTCGCCCCGCTGGATGATCAGAAGCGCCTCGCCCCGGTGCTCGGCGGTCTACTCGGTGACCTCAAGGATCAGGCGTACCAGGCCGACGTCGCCGGCACCGGCCTCGGGCGGCCGTTGCTGATGGTCGTCGACGAAGCGGGCAACATGCCACTCGCCTGGCTGCCCGAGGTCGCCGCGACCTGCGCGGGGATCGGGATACTGCTGGTGACGATCTGGCAGTCCAAGGCCCAACTCGACGCCGCCTACGGGAAGCTGTCCGACAGCGTGCGCACCAACCACCTCACCAAGATCGTGTTCTCCGGGGCGTCGGACGCGGCCACGCTCGACTACGTCAGCCGTCTGCTGGGCGACGAGGACGTCATTCATCGCTCGACGTCGTTCGACGTCGGCGGAGGCTCACGGCGGAGTGTGTCGGAGTCCACCCACCGCGAGGCCCTCACCCCGTTCCACCTCCTGCGTCAAGTCCGCCCCGGGGAGGCGGTACTCATCCACGGCACCCTGCCACCGGCGCACCTCAAGGCCCGGAAGTACTGGGAGGAGCAGCGAACTCACGCCATCCGTCACGTGGTGGCACGGTAGAACTGGGACGTGGTTCCGGCGGATTGGATCGAGCATCGTCGCCAGGCGGACGGCGAGCTGGTGGGGTGGGTTCGGCCCGACGGCGATGCGTGGGTTGCGCTGTCGATGCTCGGACGGCCGGTCTCGGCGGCTGTCGACTGGATCGATGCCGAGCGGGCGCTCGACGAACTTGGGCTCGGGTTTCTCGCCGGGGTCTGGACCCTGCAATCACCCAGCGGTCCGCTCGACGTTCGGATCGTTCACGTGGCGCCCGGCGGGATCGTCGTGCAAACCGACGACTTCGGCGCGATCGATGCTCCTGTCGAACGGTTCGAACTGCCGTGGCCGGCACCGCCCACGTTGCAGCCCCGAGACTGACTGGCCCCACCTTCGAGGCGGCGAAGTGGTGACGTGGGTGGCTGTGTGGGCGGTGACGCGGGACGTCTCACGTTCACGGTCGAGCCATGGACATGGCTCATGGGACCCACGAGGAGCGGCTGTTTGCCGCTCACGCAACGCTGCGTGAGGGGGTGGCTGCGCTCGCGTCGAGCGAGGACTGGCAGAACCTGTTGAAGGTGGCGGGTTCGTTTCACCGGTACTCGCCGAACAACCAGATGTTGCTCGCCGTGCAGGGTGCGGACGGGTTGGTGGCGTCGTTCCATACGTGGAAGCAGATCACCGCTGAGGATGGCCAGCCGTGCCGGATCCGCAAGGGTGAGACGGCGCTGCGGGTGTTCGCCCCGATCCGTGCCCGCGACCGCGAGGTCGACCCTGAGACCGGGTGGCCGACCGACCCAGCGATCGTCGGCTACAAGCTCGTGCCGGTCTTCTGTCAGACGCAACTGGTGTCACCACCGGACCTGCCGGCGCAACCCAAGCTGCTTGACGGTCAGGACCCGCCACCGGAGCTGTGGGACGCGGTCGCCAACCAGATCTACGGGGCGGGGTTCACACTCAAGCGCGGCCCGATCGACGGTGTCCCCGAGGCGAAAGGGATCACGAAGTTCGTCGAGCGGGCGGTGATCGTGCGCGACGACTTGTCGCCGCAGCAGGCGCTCAAGACGCAGATTCACGAGCTCGCGCACGTATTGATGCACGACCCCTCCCTGGGGGAGGACGGCGGCAAGCTCCGCGAACGGGTCGAGGTGGAGGCCGAGTCGGTGGCGTTCGTGGTGTGCGACCTGCTCGGCGTCGACTCGGCCGAGTACTCGATCCCGTACGTCGCGTCGTGGGCGGTCGGTGACCCCGAGCGGATCCAAGAGACCGCCCAGGCGGTGCTCGCCACGGCCCGCAAGATCATCGGCGGAATCGAGGCAGAACTCGGCGTGGACCTGCGGCCGAACCCGATCGCCGAAGCGCTCTCCGCATCTCAGGACAAGATGACGGAACCGAGCCGCCCGGAACGCCGAGCCGCGCCGGGCACCGCGGACGGTGTCATCTTTGAGCACCTCGCCGCCGGTGACGTCGACTGGGTGCGGCTCGCGTCGGCGATCCCCGGCTGCGACCACGGCGACCCACGAATCCGGTCGCTGGTCGGCAAACCCGGCGGACAGGCGATCCTGCTCGCCGAGAGCGGCGCCTCCGCGGCGGCGACCGTGGCGGTGCTGCGCGCCGAAGGCTTCGACGACCGGGCGATCCGCCAGCACATGTCGGTCAACATCACCGACGCCCTCGGCGGGTTCGGCCCGCTGTACCACCCCGACGAAGTCAAAGAGGCGCTCACCGCCCCTCGCCGCGTGAAGGAGCTCGCCGACGAGCTCGTGGCCGACCTGCTCGTCTCGGCCGGCAAGCACCCCGCCGGCGTGATGCATCTCGCCAGGACGAGCCATCAGCCGTCCAACGTGATCAACCTCGTCGAGGAACGCCTACGCCGCCGCGGCCACCCATCGGTCGCGGGCAGCGCCAACCGCGCCGACCGCGGGCTCACGCTCATCGACGAGTGGAGCGGCAAAAGCGGCGCAGCACGCCCCGGCCCCGAGCCCACACCCGCGGTACCCGCACCCGATCCACCACCGCCACCCGAACCGGCGGCCTGACTACGCGTCGAGGAACTCGACGTACTTGTTGACGACCGAGCGGAGCGTCGCGAGGCCGTTGTAGACGTCGCCGTCGATCTTGAGGCGCGATCGGTTCGGAGCGCCACGGTCCTTGTCGGCGGTCGAGTAGGCCAGGTCGTCGAGAAGCGATGTGCAGCGGTCCTTGGCGTAGTGCGAGCCGACGTCGCCGTACGCTTCGGCGATCCGCTCAAGGCGCGATATGTAGCTCTGTGCGGCCCTCGGCGTCATGCCGCCGGCCAGCAGCCAGTCCTCGAAGTTCGGTCGCATCGGCTCTGCTTACGCGGTGTGGAGTGGGCGTAGCAACACCGGCGTAGCAACACGCTTCCCGGCCACGTAGCAACAGCGTAGCAACATTCCGGGGTTGCTTGCCGGACTCAACCTTGCGGGAGTCTTGCGAAACACCAGGTAGATCGGTGTTTCGGGGAGTCCGCCCCCTGGGATTCGAACCCAGAACCAATGGATTAAGAGTCCACTGCTCTGCCATTGAGCTAGAGGCGGTCAAAGGCCCGGGCAGTGTAACGGCCCGGGCCTTGTATGGGGTGATCGAGGGGACTTGAACCCCCGGCCTCCAGGGCCACAACCTGGCGCTCTAACCACCTGAGCTACGACCACCATGTCCCCCGTTGCCGGGGAGCGCACATTCTGCCAGGTCGGGCACCGAATCCCCACTCGGTTGGCGGAGTCCGGCGGCGTTTGCCGCTCGACCGGCGCGGGTACGGCGGAACGGATGAGCGACACCCACCACGATCAGCCGCCGAAGCGCACCTGCGCGGTCCTCGCACCGTTGCTGTACCTGACGGTGACGGTCGAAGAGGAACGTGACGCACCCGACGTGCACCTGCACCCGGGCGGGCAAGGCTTCTGGATCGCCCGCATGATCGAGGTCCTCGGCGCCGACGCCTGCCTGGTCGCACCGATCGGTGGCGAGGCCGGCGCCGTGGTCGCCGCACTGCTGCCGGGCTGGGAGATCGATCTGTTGGCCGTGCCCGCGTCGATCGCCACGCCCACCCAGGTGCACGACCGGCGCTCGGGCGACCGCAACGAGATCGTCGGCCTGCACCTCCCCCAGCTCGACCGCCACGGCGTCGACGACCTGTACGCGGCGGCGTTGGAGGCCGCATTGACGTCGGACGCGCTGGTGCTCACATCGGGGGGCAATGAAGTGTGGCCCGACGACGCCTACGGCCGGCTGCTGCACGACCTCGCCGGGCGCGACACACCGATCTTCGCCGACCTCCACGGCCCGGTGCTCGACGTAATCCTCGAAGCCGGCACGATCACGGTGCTCAAAGTCAGCGAGGAGGATCTCGCCGAGGACGGGTGGCCGATGGGGTCGGAGGAACAGGCCGCCGACGCCGCTCGCCAACTCCACGAGCGAGGCGCGTCCACCGTCGTCGTGTCGCGGGCGGCCGAACCGGCGATCGCCTGCGTCGAGGGTGACCTCATCCGGGTCATCCCACCGAGCCTGGCCGTGGTCGACCACACCGGCGCGGGCGACTCGATGACCGCTGGGATGACGGTCGGGCACCTGCTCGGCCTCACCTGGGTCGAGGCGATCCGGCTCGGCGCGGCGGCCGGCGCCGGCAACGTCACCCGCCGCGGGCTGGGCAGTGGCCGGGCCGAACTGATCGCCGAGCTGTCAGAACTGGTGAAGATCGAGGAGCTGCACGGTGGCTGATCCGGCGGCGCCGGGCGAGCCTGTCGACACCCCGCCCACCAACGCAGGAACCGACCCGAAGATCGAGGCCCGGGTCGTCGTTCCCTCGAAGCCGACGGTGCCGCGGGACGCGGCGCGGGTGCTCGTGACCAACGACGACGGGATCGACTCGCCGGGCATCGCCCGCATCGTCGCCGCGCTCAAGTTCGACTTCGACGTGATCGTGGCCGCGCCGAGCAGGGACTGGAGTGGCGCCGGGACAAGCATCGGCCGGTTCGACCCACGCACCGGCATCCCGCTCCGGCGCGTCGAACTCGACGGCGCGCGGGCATACGCGATCGACGGCCCACCAGGGTTGGCGGTCATGGCGGCTGCGCTCGGAGCCTTCGGCGACCCGTTCGACTTGGTCGTGTCGGGTATCAACCCCGGGATCAACACCGGACACTCGGTGATCCACTCGGGCACCGTCGGCGCCGCGCTCACGGCGCGGACGTTTGGCGCCCACGGCGTGGCGGTCAGCCTCGTGCCGTCCGACCCCTGGCAGTGGGACACGGCCGCCGCGATCGGCACGGCCGCGGCGTGCTGGGTCACCGCCCAAGAGCGCGAGCCCCTCACGCTCAGCATCAACGTCCCGAGTGTTCCGATCGAGCAAGTGCGGGGACTGCGCCGCTCGGAGCTCGACGACTTCGGGTACTTCCGCGTGGCGATCGCCGACGAGGGCAACGAGAAGCTCGAGTTCGAGGTGCTGCAAGACCACGGCACCGCCCCCGAGGGATCGGACAGCTGGCTGCTCGGCCAGGGTTACGCGACGATCACCGCGCTCGGTCGCCTCAGTGCCGCGCCCAACTCGCTCCCGACCGAACTCACCGACGTGTGGCGTCCCACCGGCGATTGAGTCGATCACCGGTGGTTTCGACAGGCTCAACCACCTTGGGCCTCCTTGGCGAAATCGGTCGTGTGCCAGCGTTCGGGGTGCAGCTGGACGAGCAACTCGTCGGCGTGCTCAACCGTCGCGACGAAGTGCTTGCCGAGTTCCTCACCCAGGTAGCGCACAGCGATCTCGGTGCCGATCTGCTCGGTCGCCGTGCCGAACGTGACCGGGCCGTCAACCGTGACGTACGCATACGGCACCTCCTCGCGCTGGGCGCACAGCGTCGCCCGCCCGGCGGCGCGCAGGAACCGCGCCTTCTGGGAAGCCTCTTCCATCGCGAACTCGACCACGCCTCCGGGTGAGTAGCGGTACCAGATCGGGGTGACCAGCGGAGGACCGTCACCTCGTTCGACGGCCAACACCCCGACATGCAGGTCGGCCAGGAACGCTTCGCGCTCGGACCGACTCATCGACAGCTTTCCCATGGCTGACCCCCTCTTCCTCGACGACCTCTCCCCCGCCCCAGGCATAGCAGACCGTGGCGTTCGGTCAGGCCTGCTCGTCCAGGCGGGCGCTACAGCAGCACACCGGCGACGATCGCGAGGATGCCGACGTCGATGAGCACCATCGCGGGGAGCAGCGTCAGGAACTTGTTCGGCGCGCCCCTACCGGGGTTGTAGGCGTCGACGGTCGTGGGCTGCCGAACCTGCCGCAGCGCCGCACCGGTCCATCCGGCGCCCACCACGAGCAGGGCCGCGCCGACGATCAACAACACCGTGTCCCATCCCACGCCGGCCGACAGTACCGACCCGGCCGCCACGCCCGCGGCGGTTTCCGGTGCGTCCGTGGGCTCCCGGTGGTTTCGACAAGCTCAACCACCTGGTCAGCGAACTGGTGGTTGAGCTTGTCGAAACCACCTCACCGAACGGCCCTGCGTATCGTCTCGATCACCATGAGTGCGACGAACACCACGATCACGCCCGACGCAGGTGTCCGCGACCGGGCGGTCGGCGCGCTGGTCGGGCTGGCGGCAGGCGACGCGGTCGGCACCACGTTGGAGTTCCGCGCGCCGGGCACGTTCACGCCGATCACCGACATGGTCGGCCGCGGCCCGTTCGGCCTGGCGGCCGGCCAGTGGACCGACGACACGTCGATGGCGATGTGCCTGGCCGAGTCGATCGTCGACACCGGTGGCCTCCACCCCGCGGATCAGCTCCGCCGTTACGTGCTGTGGCGCCGCGAGGGCTACTGGTCGTCGACCGGCCAGTGCTTCGACATCGGCACGACGACCAGCCGCGCACTCGACCGGTTCGAGCACACCGGGGCCATTGCCGACGAGGTGGTCGACCAGAGCCGGGCTGCCAACGGCTCGCTGATGCGCCTCGCCCCGGTACCGATCCGCTGGCATACCGACGTGGCACCGGCCGCCGAGCGGTCGGCCGAGTCGAGCCGCACCACCCACGCCGCCGCCCGCCCGGTCGACGCCTGCCGCGTGATGGGAGCGATGATCGCGGCGCTGATCCAGGGGGCCGACTGGGACGCTGTCGCGGCTCCAGACTTCTGGCAGCACGGCCCGCTCGACCCGACGGTCGCCGCCGTGGCCGCCGGCTCGTGGCGAACGAAGCAGCCACCGGAGATACGTGGCAGCGGCTACAGCGTCGAGGCGTTGGAAGCCGCGCTGTGGGCCGTCGGTGGGGCGGGCGACTTCCGGGATGCTGTGCTGCGCGCCGCCAACCTCGGTGACGACGCCGACACCACCGCGGCGATCGCCGGCCAACTCGCCGGCGCCCGCTGGGGCGTGGCAGGCATCCCCGACGTCTGGCGCTCGCGCCTGACGTCGATCGACCGAATCGAAGCCCTCGCCGACCGCCTGTACCAAGCCGGTTCGGGTACGTCGCCCGACCGCTGGCGCCACGACGAGTTCGTGCACGCCTGGTGGGTCGAGCCTGGCCAACTGCTCGCCGGCGAGTACCCCGGCAACGCCGACGCGGCCCGCGCCGCCGAGAAGATCGACCTGCTGATCGACCACGGCGTGCGCACCTTCGTCGACCTCACCACACCCGACGACCAACTCGCCGAGTACGCCACCCACGTCGCCCACGCTGCCGGCCGCCGCGGTCTCGACGTGCGCCACATCGGCCACCCGATCCCCGACCTCGGCGTGATCGACCAACCCGGCTACGACCAGATCGCGGCAACCATCCGCGGGGCGCGCGGCCGTGGCGCGGTGTACGTCCACTGCTGGGGCGGCATCGGCCGGACGGGCACGGTGGCCGGTTGCGTGCTGATCGACAGCGGCCTGACGGCCGACGAGGCGATCGCCAAACTCGCCCGCCTCCGCACCGGCACCCGCAAGAGCCACCGCCCCGCTCCCGAAACCCCCGCCCAGGTCGACGCCCTCCACCAACGCCAACGCCGCTAGGCCCAATGCCGTTCAGTTAGGTGGTAACGACCGGCTCAACCACCGGGCGCAGGCGCTGACCAGGTGGTTGAGCCGGTCGTTACCACCGGGCGCAGGCGCTGACCGGGTGGTTGGTTGCATCCTCGCGGGCCTGATCGAGATCGTCAGTCGGCGTCCTCGGCGGCCAGCTGGGCGATGCTCTCCAGGTACCGCACGGCGCCAGGCGCTTCGCTGCGAGCGAGGTCGAGCATCATCTCGTAGGCACCTTGATTGTCGATCGGAGGGCACTCCATCTCGACGCGTGCCGCCGGCTCGACGGTGGCCTCACCCATCCCGTCGACGTCGAAGTCGCTGTAGACGTCGCCGCCCTGCACGTACGACTCGATGACACGGAGAAGATCCACCACGAGCGCCTTGCACTCGCCGACCAGGGCCGAGGCGGCGCCCAACCCCGATGGCGGAACGACCTCATCGGCAGGAACAGCAACGGTCGGCGTCACACCTGAGGGAGCACTCGCCGAGGTATCGCTACGTGCAGCCGGAACCGCCGAAACGGCCGAGGTCGTCGGCGTGGTGTCCTCGCCGCCTTGCCCGCACGCGGCGATCGAAGTGGCCAGCACCAGCAGCGCAACACATCGAGCGAGTGGGATGCGGCGTCGATGGTGGCGGTTCGTGGGACGCTCCATGAGCCGTGCCGGCATCAGAACGGAACCTGCTGTGCGAGCACGCCGCTGCCTGAGGCACGGCCGGAGAGGACGCGGCAGAACTCGACAGCGTCGAGGCTCAAACGCTCGCCGTCGCCGGTGCCGGCGACGAACTCGCCCCCGGCCGGGCCGGTGAGGGTGAGCGAGAACGGTTGACCGTGCCGGCGCGCCCATTCCGCAACGACATCGGCGACGATACGTCCGTCGTGCTCGGCGGTGAGCACCATCGAGCGCCCGGTGGCGCGGGAGACGTCGACCCGGTGCATCCACGGGTCCCTGGTCAAGATCACGTCGAGCAAGTAGCCGATGCGCCACGTCTCGGTTTGCCCACCGACCTCTTCCTTCGTCGGCATCCGGCGAAACGGTGCGGGCGCCTTCGCCCGCCAGCGGGCGGCTCGGGGGCCGTTGGTGACGGCCACATCGATCAGCTCGGCGGTGGTCAGCGTGGCGTAGTCGGCAACCTGGAGGGCGGTCATCGAGTCGATCATCGGCCCGTCGGCCTGCTTGGCGGCCTTGGTGGCAGCACGGAGGCGGCGGAACAGCGAACGAAACGAGGTGAAGTCCGACAGCATGCCCACGCTGTGCCCGGCCATGGCCCGCACGTCCCAGAGCGGACAGTCGGTCGGTTGGCTCCAGTCGTCGGCCGACAGCGACCGGAGCTGCTCGACGAGCCGGGCGTACTCCGTGGAGGCGAGCCCCTCCACCTCGGATCGCGAGATCGGCGCGATCGTCTCGACGTGTGTCGTGGTCATCGTCGGGCCTCCCCGGCTGTCGGTGTGGTCGCTTGGCCGCGACCGGTGACGTGGTTCCAGAACATCTCGGCGGCGTCGTCGATCAGGCGAACCCATCGGTCGCCGCCGGGGTCGTTGGAGATCTGCTGATCGGCGAGCCCCATCCCGAGCGCGGTGAACAAGTCGAGCGCGGCGGGGTCGTCGATGCCCAGCCCCACCAGGTGCGCCTGGAGGTTCGCCAGGCTCTGGATGGAAATCGCGAACGACTCCTCCGATGGCTCGAAGCCTGGGATCGTTCGCTGGAACATGAGCTGGAAGCGCACCGGGTCGTCAGTGCAGAACTCCACGAAGAACCGCCCGATCGCGCGCAGATCGGTGATCGCATCGCCGGAGTAGGCCCAGCCGGCCTGCCCTTCGACGAACTGTCGGCACCCTTGGGCGTACATCGCGTCGTAGATCGCGTGCTTGGACTCGAAGTACGAGTACAGCGACTGCGGCTGCATGCCCACCTCCCTGGCGAGCTCGCGGAGCGAGAAGGCCGCCAGCCCGCTGGTGCGGGCGAGGCGCCAGGCCGTCTCGACGATCTCGTCGACCGTTGCCTGATGACGCTCGGCTCTCCTGTTGCGAATCGGTTTGCCTGACACTGTTCGTACTTTGCCGAACCACGAGCCCGCTGTCAAGGGCATTGTCGTTGCGGCGGCGCGTGCTGGCTCGTCGGCGGACGGCAAGCCGTTGCCCGGGGCGGGTAACTTGCGGCGCATGGCCGTGCTCCACGATGCGACGTTGCGCCCCACCAAGCAGGAACTGCTCGCCGAGTGGGTGCCGCGCCAGGCGTGGTATCCGTCGGATGAGGCCGACTTCGAGATACTCGGGCGGTTCCGGTTCGACGACCCGGCCGGCGAGGTGGGCACCGAGACGTTTCTGCTCGGGCGGCCCGATGGCGGTGTGTTCCACGTTCCGCTCACCTACCGGGGCGCCCCGCTCGACGAACCGGGCGCGGTGCTGATCGGCACCATGGAGCACTCCGCGCTCGGCTCCCGCTGGGTGTACGACGGGGCGACCGACCCGGTGTACCTGGCCGCCGTCGCCGAGGCGATCCGTACCGGTGGCCATGAGGCCGCGCAGTACGTTCAACACGCCGACGGCAGCACCACCGAGGTTCCGTCCACGGCCCGTGCCGAGGGACGGCCCGGCGCTGGTTCCGGCCGGCGTCTGGAACTGCGGCGGGCCCTCATCGACGGCGAGCACGGCCCCGACGCGGCCGTGCTCGTCGTCACCTGGGATGCCCACCCCGACCCCGCCGTCCTCGCCGAACTCACCGACTGAGCCGTCACCCCGTGGCCGAGGAACTCCCCGAACTACTCGTCGCCGACGCCGACGCGTGGCGCGCCTGGCTGGCCGCCAACCACGCGACCTCCCGCGGCGTGTGGCTGGTCCTCACGAAGAAGGGCGGCACGGTCACCGCGCTCGACTACGAGCAGGCGGTCCGCCACGCCCTGTGCTTCGGATGGATCGACGGGCAGGCTCGCTCCCGCGATGGTGAGACGTCGTACCAACGCCTCACACCACGGCGCCCGCGCGGTCGCTGGTCGGCGAAGAACGTCGGCCGGGTCGACGAGCTCGAGCGCGCCGGGCTGATGACACCCGCTGGCCGAGCCGAGGTCGAGGCAGCGAAGGCCGACGGCCGGTGGGAGGCTGCCTATGCCGGGCCGGCGACGATCGAGGTACCCGCCGACCTGGCCGAGGCGATCGCCGCCAACCCCGCTGCCCAGGCGATGTTCGACGTACTCACCTCGGCCAACCGGTTCGCGATGATCCACCGCGTCACCGGCGTCAAGCGACCCGAGACCCGCGCCCGCAACATCGCCAAGCAGGTCGACATGCTCGCCCGGGGCGAAACGATCTACCCCCAGAAACGCACCCCCTGACCTCGGCCGACCGGTCGTCTACAGTCCGGCCGCGATGACCGACGCACTCGACGACTTCGACCGCCGCCAGCTCACGTTCGACGACGACACCAAGGTGGTGTACGTCGCTGGCACCGGGCCGGCCGTCGTGGTGATGACCGAGATGCCCGGCATCACGCCCCATGTCGCCCGCTTTGCGCGCTGGGTGCGCGACGCCGGGCTGACCGTGTGGCTGCCCAGCCTGTTCGGCCGCGACGGCGCCGAGCCGACGAACGAACTGTTCGGCGAGGCGTTCGGTAGCGCCTGCGTGCAACGCGAGTTCGACGCGTTCGCGGCCGGCGTCCCCAGCCCGATGGTGAGCTGGCTGCGGCAACTCGCCGCCCACGCCCATACCGAGTGCGGCGGCCCCGGCGTCGGCGCGATCGGCATGTGCTTCACCGGCAACTTCGCGCTCGCCCTGGTGCTCGAAGACTCGGTGCTCGCCCCGGTGATGGCGCAGCCGTCGCTGCCGTTCGACGACCCGGCCGGCACCTTCATCCACGACGCCGACATGGTCACCATCCGCCGGCGGCTCGACGCCGAGAGTCTGACCGTGCTCGCCTACCGCTTCGAAGGCGACCCGTTCTGCCCCAAGGCGCGCTTCGACACGTTCCGCGAACGGCTCGGCGACCGGCTGCTGGCCCGCGAGCTGCCCGACTCGGCCGCTGCTCTCGACTGGATCGGCGCGCCCCACAGCGTCGTCACGACCTGCCTGATCGACGCCGAGGGCGAGCCCACCGCCGCCGCCCGCAACGAGATCCTCGCCTTCTTCACCGAGCGCCTACAGGCCCGCTGACCCGCCGCGTCACGCCGGGGTGACGAGCACCTTGATCAGGCGGTTCGCCCAGGTAGACGAACTCGTCCTCTGGCTCCGCGACTCGTAGGATCGTGCCGTGCGCCCGCGCCATTAGGTACACGGCCGAAGAGTGGACCGAGGTCGAGCGCAGCCTTCGCGCTGCGGCGCCGCCTTCGCCGGACGACAGCGGCTACCAATGCGCCACAACCGGCCGTGACCTGAGCCCCGAAGAGGTTGCCCGAATCCAGTCCGGCCGTCCCTGAACCCGGAGAGGCGGAGCCCTCACTGGCTGGCGAGCGCCTGACTCCAGTCGCTGCGCAGCGCGGGCATCGGCTCGAAGTGCTTGACATAGCGCCAGCGGAACTCCTTGGCGATCATCACCTCCGAGGAGACCTGCCAGAAGTCCTTGTTGGTGTCGCTGAGGCCCTCGGTGACCGCGGCCCACATGGCGTCGGGGGTGGGCTCCTCGATCAGCGTCCGGAAGATTCGGACGAGCAGTCCCTCAACCTGCTCCTGCGTGCGCTGGGCCTGGTCGGCGGTGGTCATGCCCCCAGCATCGGCGCTCGGCGACCCCGCTGACGAACGGGTTTGGTGCCGCCGTTGCACGGATGGTCGGCGACGTTGCGTGCCGATTCACATGACCGCACACGCCGGCGACCAGTCGCCGAGGGGCTCAGAAGGTGCGGATGGTTAGGTCCGTTGGTTGGGGGGCTGGGTGTAGTGGACTGTGGGCGTGCCGAAGCGTCGTCGTGTCTCGAACTCCCGGTTTGCTCGAACGACGGTGCTGACACCGTCGCGTGATCTGTGCGGCAC
>DATMEY010000013.1:0-205246 GCA_035556435.1 Ilumatobacter sp.
GTTGCTCACCCGGATCGCCTACGGGTTCAAGTCGACCGACAACCTGATCGCCCTCTGCCTCCTCGACCGAGGCGGCTACTGCCCACCCCTACCCGGCCGGAAGGCCGCCGCATGACCCACGGAAACAGCAGGAGAGCCTGCAAAAGGAGTGACCAGTTCGCCGAGTTGGGCGTCGAACTCGGCGACCGCGGCGGTCGCCTCGGCGACCAGCGCGGCGGTCGGCGCCGGGAGGTCGAGGGTCAGCTCGGCAATCGGGGGCGTGATGGCAGCCGAGTACGGCCCTGAGTATGTCTCCTGCCACCGGCGCGGTACGTCGATCGTCGGCGACCACGGTCGTTGTTCGTGGAACACGGGTGGCCACGCCATGGAGCGATCATAGTATGGGTTTTTGAGAAACTCATACTATGGAGACCCGAACGGACCGTTGTGTGGGTTGTCAGGCGAGCTTTTCGACGAAGGCTTCGAGTTGGCGCAGGTTGCGGCACTCGAACACGCCGTCGGTGTGGTTGCCGTACTCGCCCACCACCGAGTCGCCCGTGTTCCAGTACGACTTCGGCTCGGGGTTCAGCCAGTACACGTGGCGCGCCTTGTGGCGCATCTCCTTCACCACCCACGCCTGGGTGGCGTGGTAGTTGTTACGGGCGTCGCCGAGCAGCAGCACGGTGGTCTTGGGGCCGATGTCCTTGCCCCACTTCTCCCAGAACACCTCGAACGCATGGCCGTAGTCGCTGTGCCCGTCGACCCACACCACGTCGGCCTCGGTGTTGACCCGGTGGATCGCCTCGGTGATGTCTTCGGTGCCCTTGAAGAAGTCGGTGACCTCGTCGATGCCGTCGATGAAGACGAACGAGCGCACCCGGCTGAACTGGCCCTGGATCGCGTAGACGAGCATCAGCGTGAAGCGGGCGAACGCGGCGACCGAACCGGAGATGTCGGCCACCACCATCAACTCCGGCTTGGCCGGGCGCGGGTACTTGAACTTGGGCTCGGCCGGCACGCCTCCGTACGACAGCGAGTGACGCACGGTGTTGCGGAAATCGAGCGGGCCGCGACGGCCGTGCTTGCGCTTGCGAGCCAGGCGCGCGGCGAGCTTGCGGGTGAGCGGCTGGAGCGCCTTGCGTAGCGACTGCATCTCGTCGCGCGAGGCGTGCATGAACTCGACGTCTTCGGGCAGTGGCTTGCGCAGCGTCTTGGCCATCGCCTCGGCACCCCGGTCGGCCACCAGGCGTCGGCGGATCTCGGCTTCGATCTCGCGCTTGAATTCCTCGATGCGGTGCTCGAACTCGTCGCGTTCGAGCCGCTCTTCGAGCGACGACAGCTCGCTGCCCGCGTCTTGCGCCTGCTGCGCCGACTGCTCCATCAGCTGTTCGAGCATGCCGTCGAGGTCGAGGTTGCGCAGCGTGCGGTACAGGTAGTACGTACCCCCCACGGGGCGCCCGGGTTCCATGCCGGCGAAGCGCTTGACGGCCTGCTTGGCGAGCGCACGCATCGCCGCCTGGTCGCCGCGCAACAGAGCCTGCATCAGCATCTGAGCGATCTCTTCGGGCGTCAGCGCATCCATCGCCCCGTCGCCGGCCGCGGCCGACTCGCCCTGTTCCTGCATCTCGCGCCACAGCTCGTCGAGCTCGGTCTCGTCGCCCTTGGCCAGCCGATACTCGGGTCCGCGCAGCGAGAAGTACACCTCGAACACGGTTTCGAACGCCCGCCAGTGGGCGTTGTTCTTCACCAGCGTCGCCGCGAGCGCGTACTTGAACGCGTCGCGATCCTCGATCGGGATGTGGCGCACCGCCTCCATCGCGTCGAGGTTCTCGGTGAGGCTGACCGGCAGCCCGGCGTTGCGCAACTCGACCACGAACCCCGCGAGGAGGTCGAGCATCGACCCCGGCGCGTGCCCGGAGATCGAGGTGGTACTGCTCATGCCCCTTCGATCGAGAGTTCTTTGGTGGCCTTGGCGATGTCGGACTGGTACTTGAGGAGGATGTGGAGGGTGTCCTTGGCGGTCTGCTCGTCGATCGTCTCGATGTTGAGCAGCAGCAGGGTGCGCGCCCAGTCGAGCGTCTCCGACACCGACGGCGCCTTCTTCAGGTCGAGCTGGCGGATCGAGCGGACCACCCGCGCGACCTGGTCGGCCAGGTTCTCCCTGATGCCGTCGACCTTGGTGAGCACGATCTCGCGCTCGCGCTCCAGCGTCGGGTAGTCGACGTGCAGGTACAGGCAGCGCCGCTTGAGCGCCTCGGACAGCTCGCGGGTGTTGTTCGACGTGAGGAACACGAGCGGGATCTGCTTGGCCTCGATCGTGCCCAGTTCGGGGATCGACACCTGGTAGTCGCTGAGGATCTCGAGCAGCAGGGCCTCGGTCTCGACCTCGACACGGTCGACCTCGTCGATCAGCAGTACCACCGGCTCGTCGGCGGTGATCGCTTCGAGCAGCGGACGCGTCAGCAGGAACTCGTCGGAGAAGATGTCGTCGTGCACCTCCGACCACGAGTCGGAGTTCTTGTCGGCCTGGATACGCAGCAGCTGCTTCTTGTAGTTCCACTCGAACAGCGCTTTGGACTCGTCGAGGCCTTCGTAGCACTGGAGGCGGATCAGCCGGGCGCCGGTCGCCTCGGCGATCGACTTGGCGAGCTGGGTTTTGCCGGTACCCGCCGGGCCTTCGACCAGCACCGGCTTGCCGAGCCGATCGGCGAGGAACGCGACCCCGGCGATCCCGTCGTCGGCGAGGTAGTCGACCTGGCGTAGGCCGTCACGGACCTGCTGGACGCTCTCGAACCGTGGTGCTGTCTCGACCATGCCGCCGACGCTATCCGAAACCCTTGACCCGCCGGTCAATCGGATACGTATCGTCGGCGACGGCATGACGCCTGTCGGGGCGAGTGGAGCGGTACGGTCGATCAGGTGGCGAACAGGCGGTCGACAACCGTGGCGGCGCTCGGAGTCGCGGTGGTGCTGGTCCTCGGCGGGTGCACCAGATCGTCCGCCGATGCACGCCCTCCGGCCCCGACCGACAGCTCGGGGACCACGACCACCACGGCGACGCCAACCAGCACGTCGACCGTTGCCCCCACGACCAGCACCTCGACGAGCACGACGACCACCTCCACCACCTCCACCACCTCCACGACGACCTCCACGACGTCGACCACGACCTCCACCACGACGACCGTTCCCCCGCGTGCCGTTCCCGACGTGCACGATCCCGAGTGCGTCGTGCGCGTCGCGGCGGGTGAGTGGCTGACGCTGATCGCCGCCCGGATCGACGACGACACCGTGACGGTCGAGTCGATCATCGCCGAGAACGAACTCACCACCGACGTCGTCCATCCCGGGCAACTGCTCGACGTGTGCGTCGGCAACGGGCTCGACGACGTCGCCGGAGCACAACGCTCTGAGGAGGACGCAACCGCAGCCGAGCGCGCCGAGGTCGAACGCCAGCAGCGCAAGCTCAACGAGCTGTTCGCCGGGTTCGGCGCACGCGAGCTGCTCGTCGACGGCATCGCCGGCCCGGTCACCCGCCAGCGTCTGTGCGCATTCCGGCTGGCAGAAGGGTTGCCGGTGCACCGCGAGGCGATGGTCGCCGGCAGCGACGAAGACCTCGCGTTGATGGCGGCCACGACGCTGTCGATCCCGTTCACCTCGGCGATCGTGTCCGAACGCTGGATCCTCATCGACGAGACCTGCCAGATGCTGTTCGCCGGCGAGGGCACCGAGCGCCTCACGTTCGTGTTCCCCACGTCGACCGGCGAACCCGGACACTCCACCCGCCCCCAGAACCGCACCCCCGCCTACCGGTACAACCCGGCGCTGGGCAACGGCGGCTGGCACAACAGCACCACGTACCCGGCAGCCGACGACAACCCGCTCAACGGCAACATGTACCGGCCGCTGTACTTCGACCGCGGACAGGCGATCCACGGCGCCGGGAACGTGCCCACCAGCCCGCAGAGCAAAGGCTGCGCACGCCTGCGCGTCGAGCACCAAGACCTGCTCGTCGACTGGCTCGGGTTGGGCGGCGTGCCCGGGCCGATCGAAGGCACCCGCCAGATCAACGTCACCGTCAACGTGCAAGGCAAGTACGTACCCGACGCGCCGACACCACCCGCTCCACCCCCGACGACCCCGCCACCGGCGACCGAACCGAGCGCTGAGGACGTAAGCGGATAGTCGTGAGTGTCGGTGGTTTCGACAGGCTCAACCACCTTGGCGGCGGTCGCCTATCCGGGCGTTGCCGGGTCGCTGATTTCGACGTCCCCACAGGTGGTTGAGCCTGTCGAAACCACCGGGCACCTGCGCCACGCTTGCACGCCAATCGTTACGGCGTAGTGTGCGCAGGCGATGGCCGGGCCGCTGGGAAAGTACGTCGAGGCATTCGTGGACGGGGTATCGGCGTTGCTCGCCGAACTGTCGGGCGGCGACCACACCCGCGAGTGCGTCCACGAGGCCGACCAGCTCGTGTCGGCGGTGCTCGCCAGCGACGGCCGCCTCACCGACAGCGAGCTCGACGCGTGGCTCGACGACATCGGCCCACGGCTCGACCCGCCAGTGCTGATCAGCCGTATCCAGCTGCGCGAGTCGGACCTGCTGACCAACCGGTCGGCGTGGATGACCCAGCCGAGCACGCTGTACGACCTGCTCGTCAAGGCCGACGCCCGCGACGGTCGGCGCCGCGCCAACACGTACTACGAACTGGCGCTCAAGCTCGCCCACGCCGCCGCCGCGATCGACCTCGTGCCCTCGCCCGACGAGATCGCCGCGATCGACCGGTTCCGCACGATGCTGCTGGCGACGATGGACGCCGGCGGCGTGCCGCGGCCGGGCCAGCCGACCGCCGCCCCAGCCGGCGGCACCCCCGAAGCCCTGCCGCCCGAGCCGGAACTGCCCCCGGGGCGGCCGATCGAGGAACTGCTCGCCGAACTCGACGCGCTCGTGGGGCTCGACCATGTGAAGACCGAGGTACGCCGGCTGACCAGCCTGCTGCGCGTGCAGAAGCTGCGCGAGGAAGCGGGCCTGCCGACGCTCGAAACCAGCCGGCACCTCGTGTTCACCGGTAACCCGGGCACCGGCAAGACCACCGTGGCACGGCTGCTCAGCGAGATCTATCGAGCGCTTGACGTCGTGACGAAGGGTCACCTGGTCGAGACCGACCGAGCCGACCTGGTCGCCGGCTACGTCGGGCAGACGGCCACCAAGACCCAGGCCATCTTGGTGTCGGCGCTGGGCGGGACGCTGCTGATCGACGAGGCCTACTCGCTGGCCCGCGGCGGCGAGAACGACTTCGGCCGCGAAGCGATCGACACGCTGGTGAAGTTCATGGAAGACCACCGCGACGACCTGGCGATCGTCGCCTGCGGATACCCGGCCGAGATGGCAACGCTGATCGATGCCAACCCTGGCCTCGCCAGCCGGTTCACGCGAACGATCGTGTTCCCCGACTACACCAACGACGAACTGGTGGCGATCTTCAAGCTCATCAGCGGGTCGAAGGAGTACCACCTCGATGCCGATGCCGAACGCCTGCTGCGGGTGATCGTCGAGGCCGAGCCGCGCGGCCGCGGGTTCGGCAACGCCCGCCTGGTCCGCAACCTGTTCGAGGACGCCGTCAACCGCCACGCCCTCCGGCTCGCCGACGTCGAGGCGCCCACCACCGAGGAACTCACCACGCTCACCGCCTCCGACGTCGACCGCGATGCCCCCGCCGGGAGCGCCACGACGCACTAGCGTTGCCCCTGACATGGGGTTTCGTAACCGATTTTTCACGCCCAAGACGGCGCAGGCGATCTTGTCGTGGCGGCTGTTGCTCGGCGCCGTGGTGGGAATCGGGCTGGGGTTGCTGATCGGCGGGGCGCCAGGCCTGACCGCTGGCCTGGCCGGCGGCATCGCCGTCTACGGCGGTTCGGTCGTCGCCGCCATGCCGCGCACGCCACGGCCACGCCGGATCGACCCGTTCACGCTCAGCGAGCCGTGGCGCCAGATGGTGCAGCAGGGGCAGCGGGCCGGACGGCGTCTGCGCGACACCGTCGACGGTGTCGCCGACGGGCCGCTCAAGCAGCGCCTGCAAGGCATCGCCGTCGAACTCGAACGCGGCCTCGCCGAGGGGTACGCCGTCGCCCAGCGCGGCCATCAACTCGACGCGGCGTACAACCGGCTCGACCCGGTCGGCCTGAGGTCGCGGTTGGCGACGCTGGAGGGCCAGGCGGGCTCCGCGCCCACCCCCGAGCAGGCTGCCGCGATCGAGTCGGTCCGCACCCAACTCGCCGGCGCCGCACGCGTCAAGGAGCAGTCGCAGCAGACCGCCGACCGGCTGCGGCTGACGAGCACGCGCCTCGACGAACTCGTCGCCCGGGCTGCCGAAGTGGCCGTCGGCACAGCCGAGCCCGACACGTACGCCCGCGACGTCGACAGCCTGGTCGAACAGATCGAGGCGCTCCATCTGGCCGTCGAGGAGACGAACTCGTGAGCACCTTGCGCACATAGTGCGCAAACTCCTCACGACGTCGACATGACCTCGCTCTTACGTTCGAACATGGTGGTGGCCGCGGGCACGGCCTTGTCGCGCGTGTCAGGGCTGCTGCGCACGTTCGTGTTCGGCTACGTGCTGGGCCAGACCGCACTCACCGACGCCTACCTGCTCGCCAACGAGACGCCCAACATCGTCTACGACCTGCTCCTCGGCGGTGTCCTGTCGGCGACGCTCGTGCCGCTGTTCACGCAGCTCATGCACGACGACGCCGACGGCGACAGCCAGCGCGACACGAACGTGGTGATCACCGTCGCGGTGACGCTGATGGCGGCGCTGACGGTAGTGGCGATGCTGGCCGCCCCGCTGATCTTCCGGCTGTACACGCTGAGCCCGGCCGAGGGTCTCGACGTCGAACTGTTCCGCCGGGTCGGTACGACCCTGACACGGGTGTTTCTGCTCCAGATCCTGTTCTACGGGTTGACCGGCATCGCCAACGCGTACCTGAACAGTCGGCGGCGGTTCTTCGCCGCCGCCTGGAGCCCGATCCTGCCGAACCTGATCATCGTCGCCACGCTGCTGTCGCTGCCCGGCGCCGGCAGCCGTGATTACCGGCTGGCCGACATCGTCTCCGACAGCCGGGTACGGCTCACGCTCGGGCTCGGGGCGACGTTGGGAATCGCGGCGATGGCGGCCGTGGTCGTGCCGGCGATGTTCGCGGCCGGGCTGCGCTTCCGGCCACAGTTCCAGTTCCGGCACCCGGCCGTACGCAAGCTGCTCGTGCTGTCGGGCTGGACGGTCGGCTTCGTCGGGGCCAACCAGGTCGCCCTGCTCGTCGTGCGCAACCTGGCACAAAGCCGCGGCGAGGGCTTGGCGTCGTCGTACTTCGCCGCGTTCACCTGGTTCGTGCTCCCCCACGGGCTGCTCGCCGTGTCGATCGCGACCACGTTCCAACCCGAGTTGGCCCGCTCCGTCAAGGCCCGCAACAAGGCCGCGTTCGTGCGCCAGAGTTCGCTCGGCGTACGGATGATCGCGCTGCTCACGTTCCCCGCCGCGGCCGCCCTGGTGGTGCTGGCCGAGCCGGTCATCGGCCTCATGCAGTGGGGCCGCTTCGACCCGGTCGCCACGCACAACACGGCCCGCGCCCTGGCCGGCCTGGCGGTCGGGCTGGTGGGGTTCTCGGTGTACTTGTTCACGTTGCGCGGGTTCTACGCCCACCAGGACACGCGCACCCCGTTCGTGTTGAACGTGTTCGAGAACCTGCTCAACATCGTCTTGGCGTTCGTGTTCGTCCGCTGGTGGGGTGTGCTCGGGCTGGGCCTGGCGTACGGCCTGGCGTATCTCGTGGCTGCCGCGTGGGCGTTGCGCGTGTTGTCGTACAAGGTGCCCGGGTTCCCGTTGCGCGACCTGCTGGCGAGTGGCTGGCGGATGGTGTTGGCAGCGGTGTTGATGGCCGAGGCGATGTGGCTGGTGACGCACCGTGTGGCCGGCAACGCCGGCGCCGAGGGCCTCGCCCAGTTACTGGTGGGCGGCATCGTCGGCCTGGTGGTCTACGCCGCCGTGCTGTTCGTACTCCAGTCACCGGAACTCGGGGCGATCCGACAGTTGCTCAACCGCCGAAGCTGAGCCGACGCGACGTTTACCGGACCGATTCACCACCGGCCTCGGCTATTCTCCGCGCCATGTTCAAGCTCGCGAAGAGATGGTGGAAGTACCTGACGGCCAAGCTGACCGGCTCGTTCAACGAGCGGGCCGATCCGAAGGTGCAGCTCGAGCAGGCGATCGCCGAGGCACAGACCCAGCACAAGCGGCTCAAGGAGCAGGCGACCAACGTGATCGCCGGGCAGAAGCGCACCGAAATCCAGCTCAACGGCAAGATGGCCGAGCTGGAGAAGCTCAACGCCAACGCCCGTCAGGCACTGATCATGGCGGCCGACGCGCAGAAGGCCGGCAACGCCGACAAGGCCGCTCAGTACAACGGCGCCGCCGAAACGATCGCCAACCAGCTGATCCAGGTCGAAAAGGACGTCGCCAACCTCAAGGAAACGGTGCTCCAGACCACCGAGGCTGCCGACCAGGCCAAGGCCGCGGTCAACCAGAACAGCCGCCTGCTCCAGCAGAAGATCGCCGAGAAGTCGAAGCTGCTCAGCCAGCTCGAACAGGCGAAGATGCAGGAGGAGATGAACTCGGCGATGGCCAGCCTCAACGAGACCGTGGGCGAGGACGTGCCGACGCTCAAGGAAGTCCAGGACAAGATCGAGGCCCGCTACGCCAAGGCCAAGGCGTCGAGCGAGCTCAACGAACTGTCGGTCGAGTCGCGGGTGCTCGAGATCGAGCAGGCCACCGCCAACGTCGAGGCCCAGGGCCGGCTCAGCGAGCTGCGCGCCGAACTCGGCCTCGACAGCGCCACCGCCCCCGAGCCGCTCCCCGCCCCCGAACCCGGCACCGCCTGAGAGAAGTGGTTTCGACAGGCTCAACCACCGGTGGTTGAGCCGGTCGTTGCCACCTACGGCAAGACGACGAGGTCGTCGCGGTGGATGACTTCGGGCACCATGCCGTCGGGAAGCTGCGACGTGTGCCGGCCGGCCACGCCGCGCAGTTGGCCGGCTGAGGCGAACACCATCCCGCGGGCGAACACGCGACCCGTCTGATCTTCGACGGTGACCGTGTCGCCCTCGCCGAACTCGCCGCGCACGTCGCGCACGCCCGCCGGGAGCAGGCTGACGCCACGGTGGGTCAACGCCGTGCGGGCCCCGTCGTCGACCACGATCGTGCCGGCGACCTCGGCCGCGAAGGCGATCCACAGCTTGCGGGCGGGCAAGTGGCGGTCGTGGCCTGCGAACGTGGTGCCGACCGGCTCGCCAGCTACCGCGCCCACGAGCACCCCGTCACGACCGGCTCGGGCGATCACCGTGCGCACCCCCGACCACGAGGCAATCCGCGCCGCGGCGAGCTTGCTCGACATGCCCCCACTGCCGCGCCCGCTGCCGCCGGCCGTCGCGGTGATTGCCAGCAACGGGTCGTCGGCGGCAACGGTGGTGATCAGTTCCGCGGTCGGGTCGATGCGGGGGTCGGCCGTGTACAGGCCGTCGAGGTCGGTCAGCAGCACCAGTACATGGGCCCCCAGCGAGTGGGCGACGAGTGCGGCGATTCGGTCGTTGTCGCCGTAGCGCAGTTCGTCGTTGGCGATCGCGTCGTTCTCGTTGATGACCGGCACGCACCCCAGATCGAGCAACCGTTCCAGCGTCGACCTGGCGTGCAGGTACTGGGTGCGGTTGACGAAGTCGTGCGGGTCGACCAGCACCTGGGCGCCCACCAAGCCGTGCCGGTCGAGCACGTCGTTGTACACCTGCATGAAGCGCGCCTGGCCGACCGCCGACACGGCCTGGAGGGTGCGCACGTCGGTGGGCCGCGAGGCGAACCCGAGCGCGGCGACCCCGGCCGCGACGGCCCCCGACGACACCAGCAGCACCTCGTGGCCGGCGGCCCGCACCGTGGCGATCTCGCGGCACAGCTTCTCGATCGCGGCGTGCGCGATCGCGCCCCGGTCGTCGGTGATCGACGACGTCCCGATCTTGGCGACGATCCGCATCAGGCCGTCCTTGTCACAGGATGTCCGGTTGGAACTCGAAGCTGAACTCACCAATCCAGACGACGTCGCCCTCCTGAGCGCCCGCGCGGTTGAGCAGCTTGATCGCTCCGAGCCGGGCGAGGCGGGTGTCGATGTAGGCGAGCGCCTCGGGGGTGGTGACGTCGTTGAGCGCGACCACCCGCTCGACCTCGCGGCCGACCAGGCGGAACTCGTGCTCGCCGAGCCGCTCGACCACCGCGCCTTCAACGGCCGGGCGGATCACCACCAGCCCCTCGGCGGCGGGGGTGTCGGTGCGGGCCTCGTGCACCAGCGCGGCCATCCTCCCGACCAGCTCGCGGACGCCCTGGCGGGTCACCGCCGAGATCACCGGCTGGGTCCAGCCGATCGCCGCCAACTCGTCGGGCTGGACGACGTCGGCCTTGGTGCCGACCACCAGCCGCGGCCGTTCGAGCAGTTCGGGCGAGTAGTTGCCGAGTTCGTGCAGGAGGATGCGCTCCTGCTCGGCAGCCGGCATCTCGTCGACCGGGGCGAGGTCGATCAGCAGGCACAGCACCCGGGCGCGCTCGACATGGCGCAGGAACTGGTGGCCCAGCCCACGGCCCTCGCTGGCGCCCTCGATCAAGCCAGGAATGTCGGCGACGACGAAGCTGGTGTCACCGTCGACCTGGACGACACCCAGGTTGGGCTCCAACGTGGTGAACGGATAGTTAGCGATCTTCGGCTTGGCTGCCGAGATGACGCTGATCAGCGTGCTCTTACCGGCGTTCGGGAAGCCCACGAGCGCGACGTCGGCCATCAACTGGATCTCGAGCTTGAGCCAGCGCTCCTCACCGTGTTCGCCCTGCTCGGCGAACGACGGCGCGCGTCGGCTGTTCGAGAGGAACCGCGCGTTGCCGCGCCCGCCGCGGCCGCCCGCGGCGGCGCGGTAGCGGTCGCCGTGGGTGAACAGCTCGGCCAGGATTTCGCCGGTGTAGAGGTCTTTGACGACGGTTCCCTCGGGCACGGTGACCGACAGCGACGCACCGCGGCGCCCGTGGAGGTCCTTGCCCTTGCCGTGTACGCCGTTGTCGGCTCGGCGGTGCGGGTGGTCGCGGTACGCCAGCAGCGACGCCACGTTGTGATCGGCGACCAGCCACACATCGCCGCCGTCGCCGCCGTCGCCGCCGTTCGGACCGCCCATCACCACCGGCCCCTCGCGGCGGAATGACACGCAGCCGGCACCGCCGTCACCGCCACGCACGTTCAGTTGGGCTTCGTCGACGAACCCGGACATTGCTCCGATGCTACGGCCACCGTGCTGGTTGAGCCCGCCGGATCCACGTCGCCCCGATCTGGTGGTCGAGCTGGTCGTTCCCATCTCACCCGATCTGATGGTTGAGCTGGTCGAAACCATCCCACCCGAATCTGATGGCTGAGCTGGTCGTTCCCACCTCACCACTAGCGTTGAGCGGGTGACCACCCCCGATGCAACGATGGCCGACCGTGCCGAACGGTGGGTGTCGACCAGCGAAGGCCACTCGGGCGCCGGCGTCGTGCTGGCCCACGCCGACTCGTGGGGCTCCCCGGGGTGGTCGGCCACACTCGACCGGCGGGCCCGCGAAGACGGCGAACACGACCGCCTGGCACCGCTCGCCACGAAGGCGTCGGGTGCGGGCGACCGAGTCGTCGACGAGCAACCCGACCCGTTCCGTACCTGCTTCGAACGCGACCGCGACCGCATTCTCCACGCCAACGCGTTCCGGCGCCTGGCCGGCAAGACCCAGGTGTTCGTATTCCCCGACGACCACCAGCGCACGCGCCTCACGCACGCCCTCGAAGTCGCCCAGATCGCCCGCTCGGTGAGCCAGGCGATCGGCCTCAACGTGGCGCTGACCGAAGCGATCGCGATCGGGCACGACTGCGGGCACGGGCCGGGCGGGCACGCCAGCGAGGACGCTCTCACGCCGTACCTGGCCGAGGGGTACGACCACGCCGTGTGGGGCGCCGACGTGGTGCTGGTGCCGCTCAACCTGTGCAGCGAAACGCTCGACGGCGTCCGCAACCATTCGTGGAGCCGCCCGGCGCCGGCCACGCCGGAAGGCGAGGTGGTGTCGTGGGCTGACCGGATCGCCTACGTGTGTCACGACTTCGAAGACGCCGTCGCGGCCGGCATCGTCACCCCCGACATGCTGCCCCCGCTCGTGGCCGACCGGGTGGGACGCGACCGCTCGCGCCAACTCGGCACGCTGGTACGGGCGATGATCGAGGCCACCGCCGCCACCGGGCAGATCGGCATGGTCGAGCCAGTCGCCGCAGCGCTCGCCGAGTTCCGCCGGTTCAACTACGACCACATCTACAACCGGCCCGCCAGCCAGGCCCAGGGCGAAGCGGTGATCGCCGTGTTGCGGGCACTGGTCGAGCACTACGCCGACCGGCCGAACCTGCTGCCCGACGCCCACCCGACGGGCGGCCTCGACGCCGGCTCGCCCGACGCCTTGCGGGCAGCGGTCACCTACGTCGGCGGAATGACCGACCGCTACGCCTGCCGCCAGGCGATGGCACTGCTCGACTGGCCCCGCGAACGCCTCCCCCTCGGCATCGACGTGTAGCCCTCCCGGTGGTTGAGCCGGTCGTTACCACCTGGCTGAGCACCATTTTCACAAGCGGGGACTCCTCCCCTTCCGGTTTTCCCCTCGCGCTGCCCACACGTGGGTATGAGCTTCAGGGGATTCCGCTTGGTGATGACCGCGACGACGATCGTGGCCGGGGCGATGTCGCTCGGGCTACGCGCCGACGGGGCGACGATCGTGGGCGAGTACGCCGAGGGGTACCGCGACGTCAGTATCAACGGGTACGGCACGCCCGGGCTGGGCACGTTCCGTCTGCGCGACGGCGACACGACGGTGGTGGCGCTGTGCATCGAGGCCGATGTCCGCCACTCGACCGGCCCCGATGCATACGTCCCGGTGCCGAACCAGTCGACCTCGGACGAACTCGACGTGCTGTTGTGGTGGGTCGGCCGGCACACCCCGCTCGACGCCGACACGGCGACCGCGGCGGCCGCACTCGCCTGGTACTACACCGACGCTCAGCGCCGCGGCGGAGGTGCCGTGTGGGCCGACAGTGCCCGCGGATGGGCGCCGATCGGCCCACTCAGCCCGCACCCGTGGGACGGCCCGCTGCCTCGCTACGGCCTGTCGTTCCCCGTCGGCCTGCGTTCGGGCACGGCGGACCTCGACGCCGCCGAAGCCAAGGTCGCCGCGCTCCACCGTGGCGTGCAGAACCTGCGCGGAGCATGGCGGATCGTCTGGGATACGGGCGCGTTCGTCGTCACCGTCGCAGGCCAGCCGATCGCCGGCCAACCCGTGCAACTGACCGTGCTCGGCCCAGACGGCGCTGAACTGACGCATAGGACAGTGCTGACCGACACCGCCGGACGGGCAGCCGTCGGTGACGTGCCCGCGGGCGGCACCGCTCGCGGCGCGATCGACACCCCGGGCGTGCACCGCGAGTGGGACGGGCCCGACATCCAACGCCTGGCGACCCCGGGGGTGGCCTGGCTGACCGCCGAGTTCGCTGCCCCCACCCCGACAACATCCACCACCACGACGTCCACAACGACAACGACGACCATCCGACCGACCCAGCCGACGACGACGACGACAACAACAACAACAACAACGGTTCCCCCGACCACCGCACCTCCCACCACCGTGCCACCAACCACGGTGCCGCCTACCACGGTGCCCGAGACCTCGCCGCCTACCACGGTGCCGCCCACCAGGGTGCCGCCCACCACCGCACCCGAGACCACGACGAGCACCACCACGACGCTGCCGCCGACCACGACCACGACGACGACGATCGAGGTGCAGCAGATGGCGCCACCTCCGCCTCCCCCTCCGTCGACGCCACTGCCGACACCTGCGCCCACGCCGCCGATCCCGACGTTGCCCGCCACCGGCCCATCCGACGTCAGCACGATGGCGCTGCGCGTCGCCGACGCGACCTTCGTCGGTGGCGTACTGCTGGTGGCCGTGTCGATGCTCGGCCGGCGTACCACCCACCCCGGCTGATACGCGCAACGGCGGGGCGCCGCAGCGCCCCGCCGTTGCCAGCGATCAGTTGATGAATCGGCTCAGTCGGCCGGCAGCACGTCGACGATCTTGCGGCCCTTGCGCTCGCCGAACTTGACCGACCCGTCGACCAGCGCGAACAGCGTGTCGTCGCCGCCCTTGCCGACGTTCTTGCCGGGGTGCACCCGGGTGCCGCGCTGGCGCAGCACGATCGTGCCGGCTGTGATCTTCGTGCCGTCGAACGTCTTCACGCCCAGGCGCTGGGCGTTGGAGTCGCGGCCGTTACGGGTGGACCCGCCGCCTTTGGTCTTCGACATGACTGGTTCCTCAGCCTCTCTCGGTCAGTTGGCCTTGATCGAGGTGATCTCGACCAGCGTGTACTTCTGCCGGTGGCCGTAGCGCTTGCGCTGGTTGGCCTTGGGCTTGTAGGTGAACCCGTTGATCTTGGGGCCCTTGGTGGTACCGACGATCTTGCCGGTCACCGAGGCGGCGGCCAGCGCCGAGGCACCGGCGAGCACGTTGTCGCCGTCGACCACGAGCACGGGGGTGAACGCCACTTCGGCGCCCTCCTCGCCCTCGAGCAGCTCAAGCGCGACCTGCTGACCCTCGGTCACCTTCTCCTGTTTGCCGCCTGAGGCGATGACTGCGTACATAGCTTGAGCGATGCTATCGGGGGAACGGTCTCGATACACCGCCTGACGGCGGCACTCGACCACCTGTGCCCAAGGTGGTCGAGTGCCCGGCTCTGCCGGGTGTATCGAGACCACACGATCAATCGAGCATGGCGTAGTCGACCTTCACGCCGCGGCCCTCGCACTCGGGGCAGGTCTCGCTGAACTCGGTCAGCAGACCCTCGCCGATGCGCTTGCGGGTCATCTCGCACAGGCCCAGCTCGGAGATGTCGAACACCTGCGTGCGGGTCTTGTCGCGGGCCAACGCGTCACGGAACGCGCGCACCACCTTGGCCCGGTTGTCGCGGATTTCCATGTCGATGAAGTCGATCACGATGATCCCGCCGATGTCGCGCAGGCGGAGTTGCTTGGCGATCTCTTCGGCGGCTTCGAGGTTGTTGTGGAACACGGTTTCTTCGAGGTTCGACTTGCCGACGTTCTTGCCGGTGTTGACGTCGATCACCGTCAGCGCCTCGGTGTGCTCGATGATCAGCGAACCGCCCGATGGCAGCCACACCTTGCGGTCGAGCGCCTTGTGGACCTGCTCGTGGATGTGGAATCGCTCGAACAGCGACAGGCCCTCGGCCTCGGCGTCGTAGTACTCGACCCGGTCGGCCAACTCGGGGTTGAACGCCTGCACGTAGCGGCGCACCTCCTCGTACAGCTCGCGATCGTCGATCACGACGCCGCGGTACTCGGGGGTGAACTCCTCGCGGATCACGCGCACCGCCAGTTCGGGTTCGCGGTAGAGCAGGCCGGGCTTGCCGAGCTTGGCAGCCTTGGCCTCGATGTCGTTCCATTGGCCGAGCAGCATGCGCATGTCGGCTTCCAGGTCGGCCTCGGTGGCGTGCTCGGCAGCGGTGCGCACGATCAGGCCGTGCTCGGCCGGCTTGACCCGGTCGAGAATGTTGCGCAGCCGCTTGCGGGTGTCGTCGGGCAGGCGCTTGGAGATGCCGTACGTCTTCGAGTTCGGGATCAGCACCACGAACCGCCCCGGGAGCGAGATCTCCTGGGTGAGCCGGGCGCCCTTGGCCCCGATCGGGTTCTTGGTGACCTGGCACATGATCATCTGGCGGTTGCGCAAGATGTCTTCGATGCGGGCGTTCTTGCCCTTGACCTCGACATCTTCCGCGTCGTACTGCACGTCGCCGCGGTAGAGCACGGCGTTCTTCGGCGTGGCGATGTCGACGAACGCGGCCTCCATACCCGGCAGCACGTTCTGCACCCGGCCGAGGTACACGTTGCCGTGGATCTGGCTGACGTCGTCGGCGGGACGGCTGACGTAGTGCTCGATCAGCGTGCGGCCCTCCAGCACGGCCACCTGCGACACGCCCGGGCGCACCTGCACGGCCATGAAGTAGCGCCCGATCGGCTTGCCGTCGCGGGTGCGCCCGCCGCGCTGTTCGATCAGTTCTTGCTCGGCGGCGGTCTGCCGGGCCGACGGCTTGCGCCCGCGTTTGCGACCACCCGTCGCGGGTTCAACAGCCTGAGTGTCCGGCGCCGATGCGGTGGTCGCCGGTTGGCGCTGGCCGCCGCCTTCGCCCCCGCCGCGGCCTTTGCCGCCGCGGCGACGCCGCCGCGACCGGCTCGACGTGCCGGCCCCACCGCCCTGGCCACCGTCGCCCGACTGACCGATGCCGGCCGGCTTGGCCGGCCCGGGTGGGGGCACGCTCGGCAAGAGGTGCGGTGCCGGACGCGTGTCGCCGACCTTCGGCTTGCGCACCAGCGCCTGCTCGGCCACCACCGGGTCGCTGACGCGTCCCTCGCCGATCCGCTCGGGCATCTCGACCTCGTCGTCGCCCGCGTCGTCGGCTTCCTCGCCTGTGGCCGACGTGGCTGGGCGCTTGCGGTTCTGCCCGCCGCGCGAGCCGCGCCGCCGGCGGCGTGCCTGCCCCGTTCCGGTACCCGAACCGCCGGCGTTCTCGCCGTCGGCTGGCGAAGCGGGCGCGTCGGAACTGGCCGGCTCTGGTGTGGTGGGCGGGTCAGCGACCGGGCGGTCGCTCCGCTGTGACTCGTCGGCTGGGGGGAAGCCGGTGTGGGTGTCGTCCATGTTGGTGGTCCCTTCTCATGCCGGCACCGCCTCGTGCGAGGGCCCGGTGCCGGCGGGCCCCGAGACGTGCAGCGCAGGCTCCGGCAATGGGAGCACCTCGCGCCGGCCGTCGGGGCCGTCCGTCCATTGGTGGGTGCGCAGGACCCGGATGTCGCGTGCGTCGTGTCCGGGATACGCGAGTTCGGCGAGTTCGGACGGGCGGAGGCCGCGTCCGACAGTGGCCAGGTCGGCGACCAGGCAACCAGCGAACTGTGACTCGGGCGGGGCGGACTCCGACACGTCGGCATACCGCAGGTCGAGGATCAGCGGACGAATGTCGTCGGCGCTGCGCTTCCCCTTCCGTTCCCGTTCGAGCACCAGGGTGGGAGCTGCAAGCAGCGCGCACGCCCGGTGGTGGTCCTCAGCCGTCAGCCGAGGGTGGCTGAACTCCCACGTGCACGCCGTGACGGAGTCCTGCAACGAGCCCTTGCCGTCGGTCCGCTCGGCGACGACGAGCACGTCGAAGCCAACCGGCAACGCGCCCGACAGGCGCTCGGCAAGGGTGTCGATGTCGACATCGGCGGCGCGAACCTCGGGCCGCAGGTCGAGATCGACGTATTCGGCGACGGACTCGGCCCCCACGGGGAGCGCCAGCCCGAAGCTGATCTTGGGGCGAGGGGTGAACCCCTCGGACAGAGCGATCGGCAATCCGGCGCGACGCAGAGCGCGCTCCCAGATCCGGGCCGCATCGCGCGAACTGGTGAAGCGCACCTTGCCGAGCTTGGTGTGGCGCACGCGCAGCTTCACGACGACGCGCTGACCTTCGACCTCAGGAACACGGGCACTTCCGCGCCACGTGACAAGTCTTGCCCGGTGCCCTGGCTGCCACCCGCGGGCGCGGTGGGTGAGGCGACGACGTGTTCGATGCCGTACCCGGTGCACACTCCGCAGTCGTAACACGGCGTCCACCGGCAATCGGGGAGCCCGTGCTCGGCCAGCGCGTCCTGCCAGTCGGCCCACAGGAAGTCCTTGTGCAAGCCGGCGGTGAGGTGTTCCCACGGCAGCACCTCGTGTTCGGGGCGGTGGCGATGGGCGAACCAGTCGAGCGCCGTCGGGCCGTCGCCGAACTCGGCCTCCATCGCCGCAGTCCACAAGTCGAGCGAGAAGTGCTCGCCCCACTCCTGGAACGTGCCGCCGGCGCGCCACACCCGCTCGATCACGTTGCCGATCCGCCGGTCGCCGCGGCTGGCGATGCCCTCGGCGGTGGTGGCCGCCGGGTCGTGCCACTTCAACTGCACGCCCTTGTGCCGCTTGCAGGCGTCGCGCAGCATGAAGATCCGGCGACTCAGCTCGTCGCGTTCGGCTTGGCCGAACCACTGGAACGGGGTATGCGCCTTGGGCACGAACCCGCCCAGGCTGATCGTGACCGAGGCCCGGTTGGTGTAGCGCTTGCCGATCTGCACGCAGTTGCCGGCCAGGTCGGCGATGCCGAGCACGTCGGCGTCGGTCTCGGTGGGCAGTCCGGTGAGGAAGTACAGCTTCATCCGGGTCCAGCCCTGGCTGAACGCCGACTCGACCGCGCCGTACAGGTCTTCCTCGCGGATCAGCTTGTTGATCACCTGGCGCAGCCGCCACGACCCACCCTCGGGGGCGAACGTCAGCCCGCTGCGGCGACCCGAGTTGACCTGCCCGGCGATACCGACCGTGAACGCGTCCACGCGCAGTGACGGCAGGTTGATGGTGAGGTTGTCGGATGCCCCCGGGCGTGCGGCATCGTCTTCCAGCACGCCCTTGATGACGGGCTCGATGCCGGAAAAGTCGGCGGTCGACAACGACGTCAGGCTGACCTCGTCGTAGCCGGTGCGCTTGAGCCCCTCGGTGATCATCGTGCGCACTTGCTCGGCGGGGCGCTCGCGCACCGGGCGGGTGATCATGCCGGCCTGGCAGAAACGACACCCGCGGGTGCACCCGCGGAACACCTCGACGCTGAGCCGGTCGTGCACCACCTCGGTGAGCGGCACCAGCGGGTTGCGCGGGTACGGCCACTCGCCCAGGTCGGCGACCGTGCGCTTGTCGACGGTGGGCGGCACGTCGGGGTAACGCGGGGTGACCGCCGCAATCGCACCGATCGTCCCGCCTGGCTCGGGGTCGCCGTAGGTGACGGTGTACATCGACGGCACGTACACCCCGGGCACCTTGCTGAGCTGGCGCAAGAAGTCGTGACGGCTGATCGGGGCGTCGGCCTTGCCGGACTGCTTCCAGTCGAGCACGACCGCGTTGATCTCGGCGACGACCTCCTCGCCCTCGCCAAGCACCACCGCGTCGAGGAAGTCGGCCAGCGGCTCGGGGTTGAAGGCGGCGTGCCCACCGGCGATCACCACCAGGTCGCGGTCGGTACGCTCGGCCGCTCGCACGGGCACCCCGGCGAGGTCGATCATGTTGAGCACGTTGGTGTAGACCAGTTCGCTCGACAGGTTGAACGCGAGCACGTCGAAGTCGCCCGCGGCACGGTGCGTGTCGACCGAGAACAGCGGCAACCCCTCGGCACGGAGCTCGGCATCGAGGTCGGGCCAGGGCGCGTACGTACGCTCGGCGACCGCGTCGTCGCGTTCGTTGATGATCTCGTAGAGGATCTGGAGCCCCTGGTTGGGCAGACCGATCTCGTAGGTGTCGGGGTAGGCGAAAAGCCAGGCCACCGCTTCCCCGTCGAGCTTGTCGTGCCGGGGGGTGGTGGCACCGTCTTCGCAGCCGATGTAGCGAGCGGGTTTCTGCACCCGGGCCAGGAGCGGTTCGATCCGCGGCCAGAGGGTGGACATGGTCGTTCCAGCCTACCCCCTTGACCCCCCGGTCAAGACTGATACCCGTCGCCGCGACCGATCCGTGCCACGGTGGCTCAGACGAGCGGTCGCGGCGGAGAAGTTGACAGGGTGGAAACAGAGCGTTCACGTGCCGGCCATACGGTGCCGCCGTGCGTCTGACACCTCATGAGCAGGAGCGACTCGCCGTTCGCGTCGCGGCCCAGGCGGCCCGAGAGCGGCGAGGGCGGGGCCTGAAGCTGAACCACCCCGAAGCGGTGGCCGTGCTGACCGAGTGGGTGCTCGAAGGGGCGCGCGACGGCCGCCGGGTAGCGGCGTTGATGGCCGACGGGCGGCACGTGCTCGGGGCGGACGACGTGCTCGACGGGGTCGCTGCGCTGATCCCCGAGGTCCAGGTCGAAGCGACGTTCCCGGACGGCACCAAGCTGGTGACGTTGCACGAGCCGATCCCTGTTACCAGTGGGGCTCCCGGTGGGTTCGTGCCCGGTGAGGTGACGGGGCCGGACGACCCGGTCGAGATCAACGCCGGGCGCCCGGTCACCACGCTGCGGGTCGTCAACACCGGCGACCGGCCCGTGCAGGTCGGCTCGCACTACCACTTCGCCGAGGCCAACCCGGCGCTCGAGTTCGACCGGGGCACCGCCCACGGCCAGCGGCTCGACATTCCTGCTGGAACCGCGGTGCGGTTCGAGCCCGGCATCGCGATGGACGTCGCGCTCGTGCCGTTCGTCGGCAACCGGGTCATCCCCGGCCTCCGTGGTGCCGTCGCCGGAGCGCTCGACGCATGAGCTTCATCTCGCGCGACCGGTACCGGGCGCTGTACGGGCCCACGGCGGGCGACCGGATCCGCCTCGCCGACACCGACTTGTGGATCGAAGTCGAGCGCGACCACTGCGCGGGCGGCGACGAGGTGGTGTTCGGCGGCGGCAAGGTGATCCGCGAGTCGATGGGCCAGGGCATGGCGACCCGCGCCGACGGCGCCCCCGACCTGGTGATCACCGGGGCCGTCGTGCTCGACCACTGGGGCGTCGTCAAAGCCGACATCGGTGTGCGCGACGGGCGCATCGTCGGCATCGGCAAGGCCGGCAACCCCGACACGATGGACGGTGTCGACCCGGCGCTGGTGATCGGCCCGTCGACCGAGATCCTCGCCGGCAACGGCAAGATCGTGACCGCCGGGGCGATCGACTGCCACGTCCACCTGATCGCGCCGCAACAGCTCGACGAGGCGCTCGGGGCGGGCATCACCACGATCATCGGTGGCGGTACCGGCCCGGCCGAGGGCACCAAGGCCACCACGGTCACCGGTGCGTGGTGGCTGGAACGGATGCTCGAAGCGCTCGACCACGTGCCCGTCAACGTGGCCCTGCTCGGGAAGGGCAACACCACGTCGGCCGCCAGCCTGTGGGAGCAACTCCGGGCCGGCGCGGCCGGGTTCAAGCTGCACGAGGACTGGGGCACCACCCCGGCCGCGATCGACGCCTGCCTGCGGGTGTGCGACGAGTCGGGCGTGCAGGCCGCGATCCACACCGACACGCTCAACGAGGCCGGGTACGTCGAGTCGACGCTGGCGGCGATTGCCGGGCGCTCGATCCACACGTTCCACACGGAGGGTGCCGGCGGCGGCCACGCCCCCGACATCATCACCGTCGCCGCCCACCCCAACGTGTTGCCGTCGTCGACCAACCCCACGCGCCCGCACACGGTCAACACCATCGACGAGCACCTCGACATGTTGATCGTGTGCCATCACCTCAACCCGGCGGTGGCCGAAGACCTGTCGTTCGCCGAAAGCCGCATCCGCCCGTCGACGATCGCGGCCGAGGACATCCTCCACGACCTCGGGGCGATCTCGATGATCGGCTCCGACAGCCAGGCGATGGGTCGCATTGGCGAGATCGTCATCCGCACGTGGCAGACCGCCCACGCGATGAAGCTGCGCCGCGGGTCGCTGCCCGGCGACGGGGCAGCCGACAACCTGCGGGCCCGCCGGTACGTCGCGAAGTACACCATCAACCCGGCGATCACGCACGGCCTGGCCGGTGAGGTCGGCTCGGTCGCGGTCGGCAAGCTGGCCGACCTGGTGTTGTGGGACCCGGCGTTCTTCGCCGTGCGGCCCCACGTGGTGGTGAAGGGCGGGATGATCGCGTGGGCGCTGATGGGCGACACGAACGCGTCGATCCCCACGCCCCAGCCCGAGCTACCGCGGCCGATGTTCGGGGCCGCGCCCGGCGTCGCCCCGGGGCTGTCGCTCGCGTTCGTCGCCCCGGCCGCGCTCGACGACGGGCTGCCGTCGCGGGTGAACGTGCGCCGCCGGTTCGCCCCGGTCGCCGACACCCGCGCACTCGGCAAGGCCGACCTGCCGCTCAACGACGCACTCCCCTCGATCGAGGTCGACCCCGATTCATTCGCCGTGCGGATCGACGGCGAGTTGGTCACCGAAGCACCGGCGGTGGAGCTGCCGCTGGCCCAGCGGTACTTCCTGTTCTGATGGACCCTGCGCTGCTCCTGCTCGCCGACGGCCGCTTCCCCGCCGGCGGCCACGCCAACTCGGCCGGCACCGAGTCGGCCATCACGCACGGCCTGGTGACCGACGTGCCAACTCTGGAGTCGTTCCTGCGCGCCCGCCTGGCCACCACCGGCGCGGTCGACGCCGCCTTCGCCGCCACAGCGGTGGTTTCGACAAGCTCAACCACCTTGGACACCAGCGGGACCACCAACCAGGTGGTTGAGCTTGTCGAACCCACCAACCAGGTGGTTGAGGTTGTCGAAACCACCAACCAGGTGGTTGAGCTTGTCGAAACCACCGGGGCTACGGACACGGTGACGACCGGCTCGACCTTGGACACCTTGAACGCGGAGTACGACGCACGCCTGGCTTCCCCGCGGGCGCGCCTGGTCTCACGGCAGATGGGCCGCCAGCTGCTGCGCGCGGCGCACGCCGTGTGGCCGCGCTGCCCCACAGGGAACCATCACCAGCCGATCGCCCTCGGGCTTGCCTGCGCGGCGGCCGGGGGAACCCCCCACGACGCGGCGGCGTTGGCGCTGCATCACCTCGCCTCGGCGATCTGCACCGCCGCGGTGCGGATGATCGGGCTCGACCCGCTCTCGGTCGCCGCGGTCCAGGCCCGGGCCGTCGCGGCGATCGACCGGTACCACGAGCCGGGCACGCTGCCTGCGCTCACCATCACCTTGACCGAGATCCTCGCCGAGGACCACGGGCAGTGGGACGCCCGCCTGTTCGTCGCCTGAGCAACGACTGGCTCAACCACCGGAGGTCCTATGCCACCCCATGAAGTCGGCCCCGACGGGGTTCATCACGACCACCACCACCCGGCCCCATCGGCGGGGAGGCCGCTGCGGGTCGGTGTGGGTGGGCCGGTCGGCAGCGGCAAGACCACGTTGGTCGGCGCACTGTGCGCGCTGCTGCGCGACCGGCTCTCGCTGGTGGTCGTCACCAACGACATCTTCACGTCAGAGGACGCCGAGGCACTGCGCGCTGCCGGCGTGCTGCCGGTCGAACGGATCGCCGCGGTCGAGACAGGGTGTTGCCCGCACACGGCGATCCGCGACGACATCGCCGCCAACCTCGACGCGGTCGAGCAACTCGAGGCGCGCCACTCCCCCGTCGACCTGACGCTGGTCGAGTCGGGCGGCGACAACCTGACGGCGATCTTCAGCCGCGGGCTGGTCGACGTGCAGATCTTCGTGCTCGACACGGCCGGTGGCGACGACGTGCCCCGCAAGGGTGGGCCAGGTGTCGCCCAGGCCGACCTGCTCGTGATCAACAAGGTCGACCTCGCCCCCTACGTCGGCGCCGACGTCGAGCGGATGGTGAAGGATGCCTCCGCCCGCCGCACCGGCCCCGTCGCGGCCGTGTCGTTGCGCACCCCCGATGGCGCCCAAGCGATCGCCGCCTGGCTCCTGCACCAACTGTCGCACTGGCAAGCGCCAGCGTGACCGCCCGGCGCCCGTCGAGGGCCGCACACCCGAGCCAGGTACGGAAAGTTGCCCCGTTGGCAACTCTGGGTACCTGGCTCCCGACCAAGACCGCTCGGTGGTGATCCTGTGAGGGCGTCAGTGGTGCTGCGGGTGGGCAACGTCGGGTACGAGGTGCGGGCCGAAGCACCGTGGTCGATCCGGCGAGCTGCGGGCCGATTCTTGTTCGTGTCGACCGCGGCGGCACCCGTGCGCGGTGACGAGCTGGACGTCACGATCGACATCGCCGCGGGCGCCGTCGCCGACATCGGCTCGGTCGGGGCGATGATCGTGTGGCCCGGCCCGGACGGTGCGCCGATCGGGCCGCCCTCACGACTCTCGACCCACATCCACGTCGGCGCCGGTGCACACCTCGACTGGATGCCCGAGCCGACGGTGTCGGTGGCCGGTAGCGACCACGTCGGACGCACGACCGTCGAACTGGCCGACGGGGCGACGTGCCGGGTCGTCGAGGAGTACGCACTCGGCCGTCACGCCGAACCGTGTGGCACGCTCACCACCGACCTGCGAGTGACTCGTGCCGGCGTTCCGCTCGTGCATCACGGCGAGCGATTCGGCCCCGGAGCGCCCCGCCACGTGCTCGCCGCCGTGCTCGTGGGCACCCCTGTCGAACCGTTCGTCACCATCGACCCCGCTACCGACGTCTACGCGGCCTGCCTCCCCGCGGCCGTGCCCGGCGTCGCTCTCGTGCTGGCGCAAGGCCCCGATCGCCCCGCCGTACTGCGTCACACCCCCCGACTACCCTGACCGGCGTGCCGTCAGTGATCCTCGATCCGCACACGCCGGAGGCCGAGGCCCTGATCGAATCGCGCCGCAGCACAGGCGCCGACCGATACGACGAAGTATGGGAAGGCGTCTACCACATGAACTCGGCACCCCGTGGCAGGCATCAGTTCCTCGTTCCGGAGCTGGTCGGGCTGCTCCGTCCGGTCGTCCGGCGACACGGGCTCACCCTGGTCGACGGCGTCAACATCGGCACACCCGACAACTTCCGCATCCCCGACCTCGTCGTGCTCCGCGAGTACGCCGACGACGTCTACTTCCCCACCGCCGAACTGGTCGTCGAAGTGCTCTCGCCCCACGACGACACACCCAAGAAGTTGCCGTTCTACCTCGCCCGCGGGGTCGCCGAGCTGGTGGTCGCCGACCCCGTCGCGCGCACGATCGAGTGGTTCCGTGCCGACGGCGCGGCATGGGTGCCGGTCGACCGCAGCGCGCTGCTCGACGTCGGCACGGCCGAGCTGGCCATGGAGGTCGAGTGGCCCCCAGTCACACCGCCATCAGCGCGCTGAGCGGGCGGGGCTCGTCGAGTGAATCCTCCCCGCCCGCACCGGAACCCGTGATGCGGCCCGACTCCAGCACGTAGGCGAAGCTGGCCCGGCTCAGCGCATGCGGCGCATGTGAACGGACTGCACGATGCCGAACAGGGCGAAGTAGGTCACCAGGCTCGATCCGCCGTAGCTGATCAACGGCAACGGGAGGCCGGTCACCGGCATGATGCCGAGCGTCATCCCCACGTTCTGGAACACCTGCCACAGCAGCATCGAGAACACACCCGCGCACAGGTACGTGCCGAGCAGGTCGCGCGACAGCGTGGCGATCCGCCAGATCCGCATCAGCACCAGCACGAACAACGCCAGCAGCACCGAGCAACCGACCAGGCCAAACTGCTCGCCCACTGCGGCGAACGGGAAGTCGGCCCACAGCACCGGGATGTTGCCGTTGTTGGTGAGGTCGCCCTGGAGCCAGCCCTTGCCCCACACGCCACCCGTGCCGGTGGCCCGGATCGCGTTGCGTACCTGGTAGACCGCGTCCTGGAGGGCCGGGTTGTCGGTCTCTTGGTCGAGGAACACGCGCAGGCGTTCCTTCTGGTAGTCGTTGACGAACCCGCCGAAGAACGCGGCGGTGACGGTGATGAACGACAACAGGCTGATCAGGGCGATGTACTTCGGTTTGGCGCCTGCCACCAGCAGCACGCCCATCGCGATCGTGATCAGTACCGACGCCGACCCGAGGTCGGGCTGGACGATGATCAGCGTCGCCGGGGCGCCCACCAGCATCAGGCCAGTGAGGAAGCGCGCGTACGTGACCTCGTCGCTGCGGTCTTCGCTGAGGTAGGCACACAAGGCGATCAGCGTCGTGAACTTGGCGACTTCGGCGGGCTGCACGTTGAACGGGCCGAAGTCGAACGAGATCACGTCGCGCCCGCTGGCGAAGCCGAGCAGGAGAATCAGGACCAGCAGCGCCATGGTGCCCGCATAGAACAACCCGGCACGTTCCTTGAACCACTCGTAGTCGACGGTCATCACGGCCGCCATCACGACCGTGGCGGCGATCGCGAACACCACCTGGCGGGTCACGAACGCGTACGGGTCGCCGCGCACCTGGAACCGCGAGGCCGAGTAGACGATCGCGCAGCCGGCGATGGTCAGTACCGCTTGCAGGCCGAACAGCACCCAGTCGACGTTGCGGGCCGGAGAGCCCGGGCTCGAGCGAATGTTGCCGAGCCCGCTGTCGGGACGCCGCGACAGGAACGGCAGTGTCATGGCAGTGAAGCGGTCGTCAACGGCGGCACGGTGTCATTCGGCCACGGCCGAGGTGGTGCGCACCATGTCCTCACCGTACAGGCCGATCCAGCAGTCGGTGAAGTTCGGCTCGCTGGCCCGGTCCATCGATGGGGCCGCAGTGGTGGCGTTCAGGTCGAGCTGCGGCGATGGCTGGACGGGGTCGAGCACGATCGAACCCGACAGTGCCATGAACGTGCACTTCACCATCGGCGCTGCCCCCTGCGAGCCGTAGCCCGCCTTTTCGAGGTAGGCCGCGACGACGTACGGGCTGTCCCAGTCGGGCCCGAGATCTTCCGTGTCGGGGTCGATCGCGAACCCGGCGAACGCCGACGAGTCGTTCCACGGGTAGTTGTGGGCGCCCTGCGCGGTGCCGGTCTTGCCGGCGATCTGGATCGCATCGGACGGATAGGTGTAGAACAGCTCCTCGCCGGTGGTCGAGCGGTAGGCGCCCGGAATCTGCACACCGCCGCCGCGCAGCACCACCCGGCGCAGGCCCTTGACGATCGCGCTGCGGAACTCGGGTTCGAGGTCGAGGTCGCGGACCACCCGCGGCTCGCCGGCCTCACCGTACCCGTCCGACGTATACCGCACCGCTGCGTCGAGGTCGGCGTAGCCGGGGGTGACGCTGTCGGGGACGCCCGGCTGGTACACCGCCAGGAGGATGGTGGGTTGCAGCACCAGCCCGCCACTGGCGATCGTGGCGTAGCTGTTGGCGAGCTGGATCGGCGTCGCCGACAGCAGGCCCTGTCCAATCGACAGCTGCACGTTGTCGCCGACGTAGTAGTCCTGGCCTTCCATCGCGCTGATCACACGCTGTTCCGCGTAGTAGCGCTTGAGCTCGGCGTCGGGCACGGTGCCCCGGAACTCGAACGGCAGCTCGATGCCGGTGCGGTCGCCGAACGAGAACTGCCGCAGCTCGCGTTGGAGGATCGGCAGACCGTTGTTCTGCATGAAGATCTCGTCGCCGATGCGATAGAAGAACGTGTCCGACGACACCGCCAGCGCGTCCTCGACGGTGACGTCGCCGTACACGCACGGCAGCCCGTTCATGCAGGTCGCGTTCTTGAAGATGCACTTGAAGAACCCCGACGCGCACTTCGCCGCGTCCATCGCCCCCTCTGACAGCTGGTACGTACCGTTGTCGGAGTGCACCTCGTCGACGCCGAGCAGGCCGGTGTTGAGCGCGGCGAACGCGGTGAACGGTTTGAACGTCGAACCCAGGTTGTATCGGCCCTGGATAGCCCGGTTGACGAGGATCGACAGGTCGGGGTCGTCGGTGACCGGGAAGAGTTGTTCGAACTTAGTCTGCGACAGGCCGGCCTCGAACCAGCGGTTGTCGAACGTCGGGTAGCTGGCGATCGCGCTGATCTGCCCGGTCTCGTAGTTCATCACCACCGCCGAGCCGGCCGGGGCCTTGTGGTTCACCAGCGGCCCGAGCGTCGGGTCGAGCCGCTCGATCCGGCCCGTGTCCTTGTTGAGCACCTCCGGGTTACGGACCTGCACGGCCTGGCGGGCCTTGAGCGTGGTTTCGAGCATCTGCTCGACGTATTGCTGGAGTTCGAGGTCGATCGTGAGCTGGATGTCGAAGCCGTTGATCGGCTCGACCTCCTCCAGCAGCCGGACCGGCCGATTGGCGGCGTCGACCTCGTAGATGCGGTAGCCCCAGTCGCCGTGGAGCAGTTCCTCGAACGTCCGCTCCACGCCGAACTGACCGACCCGCTCGTCGCCGAGGTAGCCGGCTTCCATGAAGCTCTTGTACTGCTCGGGGCTGATCGCCCCCATGTAGCCGACGACGTGGGCGGCGTGCGGCGCGTACGGGTAGACCCGTTCCCAATCGGAGATGATCGACACCCCGGGGAAGTCTTCCGAGCGCTCCATGATCGCGGCCGCGGTCGGCTCGTCGATGCCGCGCTTGACGGCGAATGGCAGGAACGGGTTGTTGGCGATACCGCGCGGGTCGAACCGGTCTTCCAGCTCCTCCACCGGCACGCCCACCCAGCCCGACAGGCGCTCGAACAGATCGGTGCGCTGGGTCTTGCTGCGCAGCATCTGCCAGTCGATCGCGACCGTGAGCACGCGCCGGTTGTCGGCCAGGATGCGACCCTCGGAGTCGAAGATCCGGCCGCGCTCGGGCGCCAGCCGCACCGTGCGCGTCGACGCCGCGGTGACCCGGTCGCGTAACTCGTCGGCCTTGACGGTCTGGAGGAACCACAACCGTATGCCCAGCAGCGAGAACAAGATCACGCCGACCAGGCCGAGCATGCCGAGCCGCGTGGCGCGCCGGTCAACCGCCATGGCTCCAGCCTCCCACAGCTGCGGCGGACATGGGATTCATCCGCGTCCCACCGGCCCTTGGCCGACCAGCAATACGTGGAGCCCAGCCTGCGTGGCGCCTGAGCGCAGAGCGTGGCGGCTCACGCCTTCACCACCGATGCCTCGGCCGGGCCCTTCCACTCGGGCTTGGCGACCTTCATCGCCCATCGCCCGAGCGGCACCAAGGCGATGCTCAAGATCGCGGCCGACACGGCAACCACCGGGATCACCCGGAACAGGTGCGGATTGAACGAGTCCTCCTCGCCGACGAAGCGGCGCACGACCGGAGCGAGGCTCTCGCCCACCGCACTCCCAACGGCCACGAACAGGCCGGCCAGCCACCACGTCGTCTCGATGCGGATCACGTCGACCCACCCAGCGACGTACGCGCCGACACCAAACGCGATCGACGACGAACCGAGCGGGGCACCGGTCGACATGTCGAACATCAGCCCGAGCACGAACGCCCCGGCCGCGCCCCGGTCGGGCCCTGCCGCAGCTGCCGCCGAACATGCGAAGGCGAGCAGCACCTGCACGATCACGCCGAACGGGCGCAGTTCGACGAACAGCGTCTTCTGCAGCGCCAACAGCGCCATGCCCACCGGTATCAGGCGGAGAAGGAAGCTGTTGAGGATCGCTCCCACTCACTGCACTCCCGGGGCCTCGTTGGGGGCCTGGAACAGCACCACCGTCAAGAAGTCGAGCCGCCCGAGGTCGGCGTTCGGCTCGACCTCGAGCAGCAGCCCGGCGGTGCCCGGGCGGGGGATCACGTTCACCACGTACCCGATCGGCAGGTCGGGCGGCGCCAGCGACTGGCCGCCGCCGGCAGTGAACACCACGTCGCCCACCTGCGGGCGCCCGAACTGGGGCGAGTCCGAAATCAGGCTGACCCGCGGCAGACGACCCTGCCCCTGCCCGTCGAGCATTCCGGTCTCGCGGGTCACCGGCGCGAGCGTCGTGCTGGTGGTCGACGAGCTCGTCGTCGTACCCCCTTCGGGGGCGACGCCGTCGCCGGGCACGCTGTCGCCGGGAACGCTGCCACCGGCCAGGTTGTCACCCGGCACGCTGTCGGGCCCCGGCTGCGCGGGCTCGCCGAACGGATCGGGGGGAAGCGTCGTACTCGTCGTCGACGTGCTGGTGGTGGTCGTCGTCATCATGTCGTTGGCGATGTCGTCGATGTCGTCGACTGGCAGCCCGCTCGGGGTGGTGGCCAAAGGCACCTCGTCGGCGGCGTCGCGGGTGCCGACCACCTTCACATAGATGTGGTAGCTGGGGTCGGTCAGCAACATCACCACGGCCGTCTCGGGGCGCAGAATGGTGATCCTGCCGACCAACCCAGCGGCGTTCATCACCGGCATACCCTGACGCAGTCCGTCGAGCGAACCGCAGGCGATCTCCACGGTCTGCCTATCGTTGCTCGGCGACTCCCCGATCGTGTTGCAGGTCCGCCGGTCGTACTCGGCCAGCGACGGCAGGTCGAGCAGCGTGCGCATCTCCTCGTTCTGGCGGCGGGCGTTGATCGCCGCCAGGATGTCGCCGCGGGCCTCGTCCCACTGTTCTTGCAGCTCGCGGTTCTTTCGTTGGAGGTCGTCGACCTGGGTGATCCCGTCCCAGGCTCGCACCACCGGGCGGGTGACCACCTCGCCGGCGATCTGGAACGGGCGGAACACGTAGTCGAAACCCGACCGCGCGCCGTCGAGCAAGGTGTTGCCGCGTAGGTCGATGGTGACCAGCAGCACCGACGACAGCAAGAGAATCAGAATCGTCCGGCGGCGGCCGGGAGTGTAGATCGGCATCGAGGTTGCGCCCGCGGGCAGGTCAGTCGTCGCCGCCGAGCGACATCAACCCCCGCATCGCGTCGATGTTCTCGAGTGCCCGCCCGGAACCGATCACCACGCTGTACAACGGATCAGGAGCGACGCGGATGGGCATGCCGGTCTCGTGCTCGAGGCGCTTGCCCAGGCCACCCAGCAGGGCGCCACCGCCGGTCAGCGTGATGCCGTCTTCCATGATGTCGGCCGCGAGTTCGGGCGGCGTCTTGTCGAGCGTGGTCTTCACGGCGTCAACAATGGCACTCACCGGCTCGGCAAGGGATTCACGCACGTGCTCGGTGGTGAGCTGGATGGTCCGCGGCAGGCCCGACACGAGGTCGCGCCCGCGGATGTCGGCGGTGAGCTCTTCCTCCATCGGCCAGGCCGAACCCATCTGGATCTTGATCTCTTCGGCGGTGCGATCGCCGATCGCCAGCGAGAACTCCTTCTTGACGTACTGCATGATCGCGTCGTCGAGTTCGTCGCCGGCCACCCGTACCGATTGGGCGGTGACGATGCCGCCGAGGCTGATGACGGCGACCTCGGTGGTGCCGCCGCCGATGTCGACGATCATGTTGCCGCTCGGCTCGTGCACGGGCAGGTCGGCCCCGATCGCGGCGGCCATCGGCTCCTCGATGATGTGCACCGGCTTGCGGGCCCCGGCGTACTCGGCCGCGTCCTGCACCGCGCGCTGTTCGACGCCGGTGATGCCCGAGGGCACGCAGATGACCATCCGCGGCTTGGACCACTTCGACGCGTGCACCTTCTGGATGAAGTAGCGCAGCATCTTCTCGCACACCTCGAAGTCGGCGATCACGCCGTCTTTCAAGGGGCGGATCGCCTTGATGTGATTCGGCGTGCGGCCCATCATGCGCTTGGCCTCGACACCCACCGCGACCGGTCGGCCGTCGTTGATGTTGACGGCGACCACCGACGGCTCGTCGAGCACCACCCCGAGCCCGCGCGCGTAGATCAGCGTGTTCGCGGTTCCGAGGTCGATTGCCAGGTCGCGGCCGAGGCTGAGTGGGTTGCTACGGGCCATAGGGCGTTTGCCAGGCTACCCGCCCGGCCAACCGGTCAGAGAGCGGGGAACCAGATGCCGATTTCGCGTTCGGCCGACTCGAGCGAGTCGCTGCCGTGCACGAGGTTCTCCGTGAACAAGATGCCAAGGTCGCCGCGGATGGTGCCGGGGGCGGCCTTGGCCGGGTTGGTGGCGCCCACCATGGTGCGCACGACCTCCCAGGTGTTCTCGGGCCCCTGGACCACCAAGGCGACCAGTGGGCCACGGCTCATGAACTCGACCAGTTCACCGTAGAACGGCTTGCCGACGTGCTCGGCGTAGTGCTCGGCGAGGGTGGCCGCGTCGGCCGTGCGCCGATCGAGCGCCACGATGTCGAGGTTCTTGGCCTCGAACCGGCTGAGAATCGCGCCGACGAGCTTGCGCTCCACGGCATCCGGCTTGAGCAGTACGAGCGTCCGGTCAGACATGGCCGCAGAGGCTACCGACGAGCATCACAAACGGTCACCGGAACGCACGGCGGGCGGCGCCGGCGACGTAGATGCTCCCGGCGGCGAGGATCGCGTCGTCGGCGTCGGCCCCCCTGACGGCCGCCCGGCAGGCCGCCTCGACCGTGTCGTGGACGTACACCTCGTCGCAACCCGCCTCACGGGCGGCCTGGGCGACGCGAGCGGCGGGGATACCCCGCGGCGACGGAGCGGTGCAAGCGTGGACGACGTCGAACTCGTCGGCGCGCAGGGCCGCGACCATGTCGGCCGGTTCGCGCAACGTGCCGACCACCAGGATGCGGCGCCCGTCCGGCTGGAAGTCGCCGAAGAACACCTCGGCGCACACGTCGGCGCCGTGCGGGTTGTGGGCCGAGTCGACGATGATGAGCGGCTGCACGCCGACCACCTCGAAGCGGCCGGGCATCTCGACGTTGGCGAACCCCTCGTGGACGACGTCTTCGGCGAGTGGCGCGGCAAAGAACGTCTCGACCGCGGCGAGGGCAACCGCCGCGTTGTCACCCTGATGGGCGCCGTGCAACGGGAGAAACACGTCGTTGTAGATCGTGGTGGGTGTGCGCAGGTCGAGCGCGCGGCCACCGATCGCGAGCGAATTGTCGGCGACGCCGAAGTCGTGCCCGCGCACGAGCTGTACGGCGCCCCCCTCGGCTCGGAAGACCTCAACCAGGTCGGGGTCGGTCTCGCCGATCACCGCCGCACTGCCGGCCTTGATGATGCCGGCCTTCTCGGCGGCGATGTCGGCCAGCGTCGGCCCGGCGAACTCGGTGTGGTCGAGGGCGATGTTGGTCACCACCGCGACCTGGGCCTCGACCACGTTGGTGGCGTCCCAACGGCCGAGCATGCCGACCTCGACGACGGCGACCTCGACGGCGATGTCGGCGAACCAGCGGAACGCGGCCGCGGTGACGGCCTCGAAGTACGTGGGACGCACGCCGGTCAGCACCTCGAGGTCGGCGATCGCGGCGATCTGCTCGGCGAACTCGTCGTCTCCGATCGGCTCGGTGTCGCGGCGCCAGCGCTCGTTGACACGTTCCAGGTGGGGCGACGTGTAGGTGCCCACCGTGAGGCCCTGGGCCATCAGCAGGCGGGTGATCATCTGCGCCGTCGAGCCCTTGCCGTTGGTGCCGGTGACGTGGATGACCGGCTGGGCGAGCTGCGGGTCACCCATCGCCGCGCAGAGCCGGGCGATCGACTCGGTCGACGGCGACGTCAGCCGCCCGGTCTTCTCGTAGCTGGCGTGCTCGTCGAGGTAGGCAAGCGCTTGGCCGTAGTCCACCCCCCGAGTCAACCAGCTGTCGGGTCGGACCCCTTGGAGTCTGACCCCACAATCGACAGTTCGCGCGGTGGGGCGGCTACGAGGCGCGGCGTTGGCGGGGGGCGTTCTTGCGCGGGACCAGGGTGGGGTTGGCCTTGTTGCGCACGGTGTCGGCGTCGATCACGACCTTGCCGATGTCGCCCCGACCGGGCAGGTCGTACATGGTGTGCAGGAGCACCTCTTCGAGGATGGCCCGTAGGCCACGCGCTCCGGTGCCACGCAGCAGTGCCAGGTCGGCGACCGCGTCGATGCCGTCGTCGGTGAACTCGAGCTCGACGTCCTCGAACTCGAACACCTTCTGGTACTGCTTGACCAGGGCGTTCTTCGGCGCCGTCAGGATCTTCACCAGAGCGTCGCGGTCGAGCGAGCGCACCGCCCCCACCATCGGCAGGCGCCCGATGAACTCGGGGATCATGCCGAACTTGACGAGGTCTTCGGGGAGCACCTGGGCGAACAGTTCGCCCGGGTCGCGGTCCTGCTTGTTGCGCACGACGCCGTGGAACCCGACACCCTGCTTGCCCACCCGCTGCTCGATGATGGTCTCCAGCCCGGCGAACGCCCCGCCGAGGATGAACAGCACGTTCGTGGTGTCGACCGTGATGAACTCCTGGTGCGGGTGCTTGCGCCCACCCTGCGGTGGCACCGATGCCTGCGTGCCTTCGAGGATCTTCAGCAGCGCCTGCTGGACACCCTCGCCCGACACGTCGCGGGTGATCGAGGGGTTCTCGCTCTTGCGGGCGATCTTGTCGATCTCGTCGATGTACACGATGCCGGTCTCGGCCCGCTTCGTGTCGAAGTCGGCGGCCTGGATCAGCTTGAGGAGAATGTTCTCGACGTCTTCACCGACGTAGCCGGCCTCGGTGAGGGCGGTTGCGTCGGCGACCGCGAACGGCACGTTGAGCATTCGCGCCAACGTCTGCGCGAGGTGCGTCTTGCCGCAGCCCGTGGGGCCGAGCAGCAAGATGTTCGACTTCTGCAGCTCGACGTCGCCGCGGCGGGCGATGCCCGACTGCTGCTGGTACTGGATGCGCTTGTAGTGGTTGTAGACCGCCACCGCGAGGATCTTCTTGGCGTGTTCCTGGCCGACCACGTAGTCGTCGAGGAACTCACGGATCTCGCGTGGGTTGGGCAGGTGCTCGAAGCTCAACTCGCCGCTGTCGGCAAGCTCTTCCTCGATGATCTCGTTGCAGAGATCGATGCACTCGTCGCAAATGTAGACGCCAGGCCCGGCGATCAGCTTCTTGACCTGCTTCTGCGACTTGCCGCAGAACGAGCACTTCAACAGCTCGCCGGTGTCTCCGAACTTCGCCACGACGTGAAGTTAGCCGACGGGGCTCAGCGAATCGCGCTGGTCTGGTCGACCGAGTCGCGGCTGGTGATGATCCGGTCGATCACGCCGTACTCGAGCGCCTCGTTGGCTTCCATCACGAAATCGCGGTCAGTGTCGGCGTGGATCTTCTCGACCGGCTGACCCGTGTGGTTGGCCAAGATGTTGTCGAGCAGATCGCGCATGCGCAACAGTTCCTTGGCAGCCAACTCAAGGTCGGTGACCTGGCCGTAGCCGACCTGGCCCCACGGCTGGTGCAGCAGGATGCGGCTGTGCGGAAGGGCCAGGCGCTTGCCCTTGGTGCCCGCCGCCAACAGCACTGCCGCGGCCGACGCGGCCTGCCCGAGGCAGATCGTGGCGATGTCGTTGCGGATGAACTGCATCGTGTCGTAGATCGCGAACGCCGAGGTGATGTCACCGCCGGGGCTGTTGATGTAGATGTTGATGTCCTTCTCGGGGTTCTCCGACTCCAAGTGGACCAGCTGCGCGCAGATCAACGAGGCGATCTGGTCGTCGATCGGGGTCTGCAAGAAGATGATGTTGTCCTTCAGCAGACGGCTGTAGAGGTCGTACGCCCGCTCGCCTCGGCTCGTCGTCTCGACGACGTTCGGAACGAGGTAGTTCTTCGCATCGAGGTTCATCTACTCCCCCTCGTCGTCGTGGTCATGATCGTCGTGGTCATGATCGTGACCCTTGTGGTCGTGGTCATGATCGTGGTCGTCGTGAGTATGGCCGAGCACAAGGTCACGATCGACGGGATTGCCGTCGGTGTCGACGATTTCGATGTTGTGCAACAGCCAGTCGAACGCCTTCTGCTTGCGGATGCCGGCCAGCACCTCGGGCACCGCGTCGTTCTGTTCGTAGATCCGCCGGATCTCTTTGGCCTTGGCCCCGAACTGGTACGCCATCCGGGCGTACTCCATCTCGAGGTCGGCGTCGGTGGCCTCGATCGCTTCGGCCTTGGCGACGGCCCGCAGGGCGAGGTCGGTCCGCACGCCCAACTCGGCGCCGGGACGGGCCTGGGCCATGAAGTCTTCCGGCGTCTGCCCGGTGACCTGGAGCCACTGCTCGACCGAAATGCCCGAGGCCTGGAGCTGGCGGGTGAGTTCGCCGGTCTGGCTTTGGATCTGCGACTGCACCATCGACTCGGGCAGGTCGACGTCGACCAGCTGGGCGAGCGCCTCGTTGACCTTCGTGCCCAACGTGCGGCGCACGGCCGTGAGCTTGCGCTCGGTGAGCTGCTCGGTGAGGTTGGCCTCCCACTCGGCGACCGTGTCGAACTCGCCGAGGTTGTCGGCGACCCACTCGTCGGTGAGTTCGGGCAGCTGGAGCGTCTGCACGGCCTTCACGGTGACGCTGAAGTCGGCCGGCTCCTCGGTGCCCTTGGGAGTGCTGGTGAACTCGACCACGTCGCCTTCGGAGGCACCAGTGAGGTGCTCGTCGAAGTCGTCGGTGACCCAGCCCTGACCCAGCTCGTAGCTCCAGTCCTCGGTGTTCAGGCCCATCACCTCGTCGCCGTCGCGGGTGGCTGCGAGGTCGAGCGTGAGGAAGTCACCGGCCTGCGCGGCGCGCCCGGCGGCGGCCAGCGTGCCCCCCTGCTTGAGTTCGGCCTCTTGCGCCTCGGCCAGTTCCTCGGGTGTGGGCAGCGGCGACTCGATCTCGATGCGCAGGCCGCCGTAGCCGGGCACCGTGATTTCGGGGCGCACCTCGCACTCGGCCTCGAACTCGACGGGGCCGTCTTCCTCCCCGCCGGTGATCTCGACCTGCGGCGTGGCGACCAGGTCGACGTCGTGCTCGCGCACGGCCTTGCTGAGATAGTTCGGGACCGACTCGCGCAGGGCCTGTTCGCGGGCCGGCGCGAGGCCGATGCGAGCTTCGAGCAGACGCCGCGGCGCCTTGCCGTTGCGGAACCCGGGAAGCTTGACCTCGCGGGCGATCGTCTTGAAAGCGGCGTCGATGTCCTTGTCGAACTCGGCCTCATCGACCTCGACGTACAGCTTGACCTTGTTCCCCTCGAGGGGTTCGACCGATGACTTCATGAAGGGCTGAATGCTACCGGCGGCCGTCTCCGGTGGTTCAGCCGTGTCTGGCGGTTGAGCTTGTCGAAACCCGCCAGCACTACACTCGCCACCTGTGCTGATCTGGAAGCCCCACGCACTCGCTGTGCCGCACACCGGCCAACTCGACTTGAAGACCGGCGACAAGGTGCGTACCACCACCGAGGTCAAGGGCGTGCCGGTCGGCACCTCCGGACGCGTGCTGCTCGCCAACGGATTCAACTGGCAGCGCTACCGCATCCTGTTCGACAACGGGGCCGAGGTCGGCGACCTCGATCACCGCCACCTCGAACCGGTCGGCCGCACCGCCAAGCGGCTCGCCAAACGAGCCAAGCGCTCCTGACGCAGCCCGGTAACGTGACAGCGCTACGGGGTGTAGCGCAGCTTGGTTAGCGCACCTGCTTTGGGAGCAGGGGGCCGGAGGTTCGAATCCTCTCACCCCGACGTGGAGATCGTGGCGCATCGGGCCGGCAACGATCTTGCCGGCGCCCGGCGCGCTGCCCTGGTTGCCGACCTGGTCGAAGTCGACGTGCACTGGCGCCGCGGCCGTATCGAGGTACGCCACGCCAAGCGGATCTGGGGCACCCGCCGGCTGTGGGAACGGTGGTACCTGCTGCCACGTGACACACCGGTCGGCACACTTGGCCCGCTGCTCGAAGCGCTCCCCCACACACACCTACTGATCGACCTGAAGGGCTGGTCGCCGCGCCTGGCCGGCGCGGTCCGGGCGGCGATCGCCGGGCGATCGCACACCACGGTGGCCACCAAGTCGTGGTATCTGCTGCGCCCCTTCCGCGACCTGCCGTCGGTACGCACGCTGCGTTCGGCGGGTACTCGCCCACGCGTGGCCGTGGTGGCTTGGGGGCTACGGGTGGGGAGGTCGCCGCACGGTACGGCGGTCCACAACCGGCTCATGACCGAGCGCGTCGTCGCCCGCCTGTCGCGGAACGGCCCCGTGTTCGCCTGGGCTGTCGACGATGCCGAGCGCGCCCGCGACCTCGTCGCCTGGGGCGTCGATGGCCTGATCCTCGACGACGTGACGATCGGCGGCGAGCGCAAGGCGCGGCGCGTAGACGGTGCGCCAGATGAAGCGTGATGCCGCCAGGCCGACGAGCGCCACGACCGCGCCGATCAACCCGTCGATCACGTAGTGGTTCCCCGTGGCCACCACGGCGAGCGCCATCAACGCCGGGCCGACGACACCGAGCACACGCACCACGACGTGACCACCAACGCGGACGAGGAAGATGCCGATCAGCAGATTCCACCCGACGTGCAGGCTCGGTACCGCCGCGTATTCATTGACCAACTGGGGTGGCTGCAACACCCGATATGCGCGCGACCACTCGGTGACCGTGTCGACGAATCGGTCGGGCAGGTGCCGCGGCGGCGCCACCGGATGGATGGCGAACACCACAAGCCCGATCGCACCCGACACGAACATCGCGTTGCGGAGCACGACGAAGTCGTCGTGATGACGACGGTGCAACCACAGCAACGTGGCCACGATCACCGGCCAGTGACCCCAGATGTAGACCCAGTTCGCCAGATCGGTGAGCGCCCGACTAGCGAGCACGACACCCTGGAACGACTCCTCGATGTCGATGCCGAACCAGGCCTCGAGCCGCAGCACGCCGTACCCGTTCTCGATCGCGTCGGCAGCGCTGCCTTCGGTCAGCCCGCGGACGCCGAAGTACAGCAGCGCACTCATGGCGATGAGGCTCATCTGCCAGGCCCACGCCAACGGCAGGTGACGTCCCGGACGCCGGCCGCCTGGCGGTGTGGACTCGGTCATACCTCCACCTTGCCGACCCCGGAGGCACGCGCGCCAGTCAGTTCGCCAGCCGACGTCCGGCGGGATGACTCGATGGGGACCCGATGTAAGGCGTTGAAACAACCTGTGCGGTGTTCTCCCTGGTCGCTGGCCACTTACCTCCCCCTTACGTAAAAACTTCGTCAAGTCCAGATCGTCACCGCCGATGCCCACGGCCGACCGGGTGCCCACACCCGGGCAAGTCGAGGAGGGGCATCATGCGAAAGGTTCATCGTCTGCTGTTAGCAGGCGGCGTCGTGTTGAGCGTCTGTGGCGCTCAAGTGGCGATCGGCGCCGAACGGGGTGACACAGCGTCCGTGTTCGTGCCGATCGTGCCGTGTCGCCTGCTCGACACGCGACCGGGCACCAACAACGTCGGGCCCCGGTCCACCCCGATCGAGGCCGATGGCACGCACGTCGCCGACGTGTGGGGTGCCAACGGCAACTGCAGCATCCCGCCGGTGGCGACGGCCGTCTCCGCCAACGTCACCGCGGTCAACGGCACGGCGGCGAGCTTCCTGACGCTCTACCCGGCCGATGCGGCGTCCCTGCCAAAGGCCTCGAACCTCAACTGGGTTCCGGGCGCACCGCCGGCGCCGAACAAGGTCGACGTCAAGCTGGCTGCGGACGGGCGCCTGGCGATCTTCAATCGTAACGGCACCGTCGACGTCGTGGTCGACCTGGTCGGCTACTACATCCCGGCACCGTCCGGCGCGGCGCTGCCCGGAGAGCCCGGCGGCACCGGTCCGAAGGGCGACACCGGAGCAGCCGGCCCCGCTGGACCCGCCGGTCCGGCAGGCCCGAAGGGCGACACCGGAGCACCCGGAGCCGCAGGCCCGAAGGGCGACACCGGAGCACCCGGCGCAACCGGAGCCGCAGGCCCGAAGGGCGACACCGGAGCACCCGGCGCAACCGGAACTGATGGAGCGAGTGCGCTCGAGATCTGGCGCGCCAACGGCCACGCCGACGGCACGATCGAAGAGTTCCTCACCAGCCTGACCGGCCCCACCGGCCCAGAAGGACCCGCCGGTGCAGACGGCACCGACGGCCAAGACGGCGTCCCCGGACCCGAAGGACCCCAAGGCGAACCCGGCACCAACGGCCAAGACGGCGCCCCCGGCCCACAAGGGCCTGCCGGTGCAGACGGCACCGACGGCCAAGACGGCGCCCCCGGACCCGAAGGACCCCAAGGCGAACCCGGCACCAACGGCCAAGACGGCACCCCCGGCCCACAAGGACCCCAAGGACCAGCAGGACCGCGGGGACCAATCGGCGACGACGGCTTGAGCGCACTCGACCTCTGGAACCTCCATCACCACGTCCAACTCACCATTGACCAGTTCCTCGACGTCATCGTCGGCGCCCAAGGCCCACCCGGGCCCCAAGGTCCCACCGGACCACAAGGCCCTCAAGGCGAGCCCGGCGATGACGGTGTCAACGGCCAAGACGGCGCACCCGGCCCACAAGGACCCGAAGGACCAGCCGGACCCGAAGGGCCGCAAGGGCCAGCCGGCACCGACGGCGCCAACGGACAACACGGCGCCCCCGGCCCACAAGGACCCGAAGGACCAGCCGGACCCGAAGGACCAGCCGGACCCGAAGGACCACAGGGACCGGAAGGACCAGAGGGACCAGCCGGCACCGACGGCGCCAACGGTCCGGCCGGACCACAGGGCCCTCAGGGCCCCGCCGGGCCACAGGGTCCCGCCGGGCCGATCGGCAACACTGGGCCCGCCGGATCTGCCGGGCCGCAGCGGGTCACCCTGGAAGGGGGCGGTTCCGCGGGGGGTAGCTACTCCAGCGCTCAGTACGTGGGCGACCGCACTCGTGGCAGCATCAGCCAGGCCAACGAACGCCACATGAGCTACATGGTGCCGGCCAACACCACCTTCGTCTCGTTCGTCTGCCGATCGGTCCAGGCATCGGGGGCAGGCTCCGGGATCGTGACGTTCAACGTCCGGGTCAACGGTGCCGACGCCTCACCGGCGCGGACCTGCGTGACCGCCAACGACAGCCCGGCGGCGACCACGCAGACGATCAACCTGCCGCTGGTGGCCGGGGACCTGGTGACGATCCGTGTCCAGGCGGACAACAGCACGTCGCGCTACGTGTGGTGGGCCTTGTCCTGACGTTCGGAGAAGCGTGAATGATGCCTCGGTGAGCCCAGGATGGGGGCTTACCGAGGCATCGCCGCGTTCAGGACGGCAGTCGCAGGTTGCGGAACATCAGGTCGTGGACCCGTTCCCAGTGCTGCTCGCTGGCGTAGCGGTGGTAGCGGGGGCCGGCCGGCGCGTACCCGTGGACTGCCTCGGCGTAGGTGTCCATCGTCCAGGTCAAGCCGGCTGCGTCGAGCGCTCCGGTCACGATCGGGCGTTGCTCCTCCGGGGCGGTGGGGTCGTTGTCCGCCCACCCGAGGTAGACCTCAGCCGTGGCCGACTCGAGGTTCAGGTGCGGCGAGTCGGGCGTGTCCCGAACGAGCCAAGCACCGTGGATCGATGCGGCTGCGACGGCGCGCCCCGGATACGCCTTGGCGACGGCAAGCGTCAAACCACCGCTCATGCAGAACCCCACCGCTCCGAAGCGGGCAGCGTCGGCAGCCGGGTCGGCCTCGGCGTACGCCAGCAGCGTGGCGGCGTCGGTGAGGATGCCGGCGGGTGTCACCGTCGCCATCATTTCCTGCCGAGCGTGCATGTCCTCGTCGCTCGCGCCGAACTCACGGAACGGGCCGCCGCGGTAGAACAGGTACGGCAGCATCACGTAGTAGCCGGCGGTGGCGAGACGTGACGCCATGTCCTTCAGGGCCGGGCGGATGCTCGGGGCATCCATCAGGTACAGCACCAACGGGTGCGGCCCGCCACCTTCGGGGTGGTACACGAACGTCTTCATGGCGCCGTCGGGAGTGGCGAGGTCGACCTCGGTCTCAATCATCCGTCGATCTTCGCACCCGCGCCTGTCACCGCGGGAAGGCAGCGTGGGAACATGGCAGCGGTGCGTGACGACGTCGAGGGCCGAATCGAGATCGAACTGGTCGAACACGAACCGCCGCGGCGCTGGGCTCGCGACGACCCGGCGACGGCAAGGGTTCCGATCGAACCCGAGCCCGTGGCGGCCGACGAAGACGCAGACGCAACGCCCACCGAGGCGACGGGACGCGGCCGGGTGGTGGGAATCGCGGCCGGGGTGGGCGCCGCGGGCCTGCTGATCGGTTGGCTGGCAGGCGGGGTCGGCAACGACGGCAACCCTGCGACCGACGCCGGGCCGACCGGTACGCGCCCGGTGGCCACCGCGGCTCCACCGGCCAGCTTCGGCGACAACCCGGCATTGGTCGAGCCCGACGCTCCGGTGCTGTCGGAACCCACCCGGACCACGCGCCCGCGCGCGACCACCACGACAACGGTGCCAGAAGCGCGGATGATCGGACCGATCCCCGGGGTCGACCCAGCGCTGGTGGGGCTGCCGTACGAGATCGTGACCGAGGACGGGCGCGGACACCTCCAGTACATCGACCTCGCCACCAACACGATCACCACGCTCGGGGCCGCGCGCGGGAACGACACCGGACAGCTGTTCGCGGGCGACGGCTGGGTGATCGTTCCCAACGGGTCGATGGGCAGCGCACTCGCCTACTACGACGGCGATCCTGCGCCGCACAGGATCAACGACTTCGACGCCTGGAGCGTGCTCCACGCACCCGGCGCGTCGACCTGGTGGGTCGCCGACGAGACGGTGCAGATGGGTCTGCCCGGGACGATGATCGAGATCGACGCGACCGGCACCCCTACCGGCGCCACGGTCGCCCTGCCAACCGGACCTATGGAAGTCGACAGCGACGGAACATTCCTCGTCCACGCGCCTGGGGGCGCCTACCTGGTCTCGTCGGCGGGAACCTCGCGGCTGACCACCGGAGAGGTCATCGCCGCCGGAGCAACCACGGTGCTGGCGCGCGAATGCGACGAATCGCTGGACTGCGGCTACGTGGTGGTCGACCGCCGGTCGGGTGAACGGCGGCTCCTACCCGGCCTGTCCGACGAACTCTCGATCGAACGACTCTGGCGGTGGGGAATGACAACGCGGTCGATCTCGCCGGACGGCGCCGTAGCAATGGTGAGCTTGCCGATCTGGCAGCCGATGAACGGCGGACGGATGATGAACGGCTTCACCACAGTGATCGTCGACCTCGTCAACGGCCAGACCGAACCGCTCGACGTCGAGATGGAGCCGTGGACGTCGGGGGTGTCGTGGACCGACGACAGCCAATACGCGTTCCTCCTCGTCAACGGTGAAGTGCTCGCCTGGTCGCGCGAAACCGGCGCCTTCCTGTCGGTCGGCAGCGTGCCCGACGACGCCGCGACACGGCGTCTGCAAGTGTTTGCGGTGCGGCCCTCCGACGGCACCCCCTGGTTCAGTCGTTAGGAAGCCGCCCGGCCGCGTCCGGTACCGTGCCGACCGATGCCCTCCGACTTCTCTCCGATTGCCGACGAGTTGCTCGTCAACAACCGCGCGTACGCCGGCGAGTTCACGGCCGGCAACCTCCCCGTCGCCCCGGCGCGTCACCTGGCGGTGGTGGCCTGTATGGACTCGCGGATGGACATGTTCGCGATCCTCGGGCTCGGCCCGGGCGAGGCCCACGTGATCCGTAACGCAGGCGGCGTGATCACCGACGACGTGATCCGGTCGCTGTGCCTCAGCCAGCGCCTGCTCGGCACGCGCGAGGTGATCCTGATGCACCACACCGACTGCGGCATGCAGAAGGTGACCGACGACGCCTTCAAGGCCGAACTCGAAGCCGAGTTGGGCATCAAGCCGTGGTGGGCGTTGGAGTCGTTCAGCGACCCCTACGCCGACACCGCCCAGTCGATCCGGCGCCTGCGGACGACGCCGTTCGTGCCGTACCGCGACCACATCCGCGGCTTCGTCTACGACGTCGACCGCGGTTCACTCGACGAAGTCGAAGCCTGACGTCAGACGTACTGGCGGAAGAGGATTTCGGCGACGCAGCTGGGCTTGGCGGCGCCCTCGACTTCGAACGTGAACTCCATCGTGGTCTGCACACCACCGGCGACGTCGTCGACCGCGAGCAGCTTCACGCCCAGGCGCAGGTTGGCCCCCACCGGCACGGGCGACGGGAAACGGACCTTGTTGGCGCCATAGTTGACACCCATCGTAAACCCGCCCAGGCGCACCACCTGCGGGTACAGCAGCGGGCCGAGCGACAGGGTGAGGTAGCCGTGGGCGATCGGGCCACCGAACGGGCTCTCGGCGTTGGCGCGCTCGACGTCGACGTGGATCCACTGGAAGTCGCCCGTGGCCTCGGCGAACTGGTTGACCCGCTCCTGGGTGATCTCGACGTACGGGCTGTAGCCGAGGTGCTGGCCCACGAGCGCCTTGAGCTCGTCGGGGCCGTCGATGACGCGGGGTCCTGCGCTGGATGACATGGCGGCGATCTTGGCACGTACCCTGGCCAGGTGAGCAACCGGCCCGACCCGTACCGTTCCGGTCTCGTCACGTTCGTCGGACGCCCCAACGTCGGCAAGTCGTCGCTCGTCAACGCGATCTGCGGGCGCAAGGTGTCGATCGTGTCCGACAAACCGCAGACCACCCGCCACCGGGTGATGGGCGTGCTGACCCGTCCCGACGCGCAGCTCGTGTTCGTCGATACGCCGGGCCTGCACAAGCCCGTGTCGGCGCTGGGCGAGCGGGTCAACGCCACCGCGCTCGGTTCGGCCGACGACGTCGACGTGCAATGTCTGGTACTCGACGCCACCGCCCCGTTCGGCAAGGGCGACCGGTGGGTGGCCGAGCATCTGGCCATGGACAGCGCGGTGGTGATCGTCAACAAGACCGATCGGGCCAAGCCCGAGCAGGTGCTGGCGATGCTGAACGCGGCCTCCTCGCTCGGAGCAGCGGCGTACTTCCCCGTGTCGGCCCGTTCCCGCGACGGCGTGGAAGCGCTGGTCGAGCACCTCGTCGGGCTGCTGCCGGAAGGGCCGCAGTACTTCCCCGACGGCGAGTTCACCGACATGCCCGAGGAGCAGTGGGTGGCCGAGCTGGTGCGCGAGCAACTGCTCGCGGTCACCCGCGACGAGCTGCCGTACTCGATCGCCACTCAGGTCACCGAGTGGGAGTGGCCGCGCATCCGGGTCGACATCGTCGTCGAGCGCGAGAGTCAGAAGGGCATGGTGATCGGCAAGGGGGGCGCCAACCTCAAAGTGGTTGGCCAGAAGGCCCGCGAGCAACTTCCGCCCGGGGCGTTCCTCGAGCTGCGCGTCCGCGTCGACAAGGACTGGCAGCGCCGCCCCGACCGGGTCCAACGCCTCGGCTACTGACGTCGCGCCGCGGCGGGTCAGAGGTTGACGAGGAGGCGGTCGAGGCCGTGGAAGTGGAAGATGTCGCGGTACTGCGGCGGTTCGGCGAGGGCGATGTCGGGGTAGGTCGTGAACACGGCCCGCAGCGACGTCTCGAGCTCGATCCGGGCAAGCGGTGCACCGATGCAGAAGTGGATGCCCGAACCGAAGCTGACGTTGCCGCCGTCTGGCCGGAACGGGTCGAACCGATCGGCGTCGGCGAAGCGCCGCGGGTCGCGGTTGGCGGCACCGAGCAGTAACCCGACCTGCTGGCCGCGTTCGAACGTCACCCACTCCCCCGCCCCCAACTCGACCGCGGCGTCTTCGAGGGCGTAGCGCGTGAACAAGTGCAGCGGAGCATCGAAGCGCAGGCACTCCTCGACCGTGGCGCTCGCCTGCTCGGGCGTGGCGAACAGCTCGCCCGGGTCGTGCCCGCTGTCGAGAATCAGCCGTACGGCGTTGCCGGTGGTGTGCACCGTGGCCTCGTGGCCGGCGTTGAGCAGCAGGATCGCGGTGGCGATGACCTCGCCCTCGCTGAGCCGGGCGGGGCCGTCGGGCCGGTCCTCGGTGGCTTCGAGCATGTGCGTCAGCAGGTCGTCGCGGGGGTTCGCCCGGTGCTCGGCGAGTGCAGCGCGGACGTACTCGATGAACTCGGCCGCGGCCACGTCGGCATCGGCCTCGGTGGCTGCCCGGGCCTCGGCCGACGACTCGAACATGTACATCCGCACCATCCGGTTCGACCAGTCGAGCAGCAGCCGGGCGTCGCTGCCGGGCAGGCCGATCAGCTCGGCGATCACCACAGCCGGCAGCGGGGCCGCGTAGTCGCGCAACAGGTCGACAGGGCCGTCGGCGGCGCCGAACTGGGCGAGCAGCTGATCGGCCAGCTCGGCGATGCGCGGCCGCAACCGCTCGACCTGGCGCGACAGGAACGCCCGGTTCACCAAGCCACGCATCTGCGTGTGCTCGGGCGGGTCGATCGCGAGCAACGACCAGCGTTCGGTTTCCCACCAGTTGGCGATCCGCTCGGTACGTTCGGGCAGCCCCGGCCCGCGACCGAAGCGCCGGTCGCGCAGCAACGCCGACACCTCGTCGAAGCCGGCGAAGCACCAGAAGCCGTACTCCTCCCACTCGAACGCCGGCACTGCGCCGCGCTGGGCGGCATCGGCGTGCACCGCCGTGTACAGCGCGTACGGATCGCCGTAGAACGCTGGGTCGTGCGGGTCGGCGCGCACCCGCCGCCCATCGTCGGTGATGTCGAACACACCCATGCCACGAACCCTACGGCGCTCCCGGTCGTCGAGTGCCGGCGCAGCCGGTGTATCGAGACGTGCTGCGCGCACCAGCGTCTCGATACACCGATCGTGGCGGCTTCGCCGCGGGTGCGGCACTCGACGACCGGGGGCGAGTGGAGTGCGGCTGGCGTTAGCCTCGCCGGCATGGCCGCGCCGACCAGTTCGTGGAACCGCGAGACGTTGCCCGAGGGCGACGACAAGCGCGAGGCGGTGCGCGAGATGTTCGACACGATCGCCCCCCGCTACGACCTCGTCAACCGGGTGATGACGTTCCGGCTCGACGTGCGCTGGCGGCGCAAGGCGGTGCGCACGCTCGGCCTCGCTCCGGCCGCGCGGGTGCTCGACCTGGCGGCCGGTACGGGCGACCTGTGCATCGACCTGCGCCGGGCCGGCTACCAGCCGCTGGCGTTCGACCTCAGCCACGGCATGTTGCGCGCCGACCGTTCGGGTGCCCCGCGCTGCCAGGCCGACATCTTGCGCCTGCCCGTGCCCAGCGGCTCGGCCGACGGCGTGACGTGCGGGTTCGCCTTGCGCAACCTCACCGACCTCGACGCGTTCTTCGTCGAGCTGGCCCGGGTGGTGCGGCCCGGCGGGCGGATCGCCCTGCTCGACGTCGGCGTGCCGCGCAACCGGCTGATCCGAGCCGGCTACGACCTGCACTTCGGCAAGCTGGTGCCCAAGATCGGCGCACTCCTGTCGGACGGGCCCGCCTACGCGTACCTGCCGCGCAGCGTCGCCTACCTCCCCGAGCCTGCGCAGATGCTGGCGATGCTGCGGTCGGCCGGGTTCCGCGACGTCGCCCACCGCGGCCTGTCGGGTGGGCTGACGCAGCTGCTCACGGGCACCCGGGTGTGATGCACGCCGTCACCGTTCCGCTCGACATCCACCTCGACCTCAACGACGTCGCCCGCGCCAACGGCACGTTGTTCGTCCGCGACGGGGTGGGGTTCGCCGGGCGCGGCGAGGTGGCGCGGGTGCCGGTCGACGAGGCGGTCGGGTTCCTCGCCGCGATCGACCACGACGACCGCGTCGGCGGCACCCCGGGGCCGATCGCGCTCGGCAGCGTGCCGTTCCTGCCCGGTGCGGCAGCCGAGCTGATCGTGCCCGCCGTGGTGGTCGGCAAGGACGCCGACGGGCGCGCCTGGGTGACGTCGATCGACGAGCCCGAGATCGACGTGTTCGACACCGGCGAACCCGAGCCCAGCGCGGCGGGCTACGTGTTGCGGCCGGGCGTTGAGGTCGAGCTGTATCTCGACGCCGTGGCGCGGGCCCGCGACGCGGTGCGCGCCGGCGAACTCGACAAGGCCGTGATCGCGCGGCCCGTGTTCGTCGAGTCGGACCGACCGATCGACGTACACGCCGTACTGCGACGGTTGAAGGCGACGTTCGGGTCGAGCTACCGCTTCTCGATCGACGGATTCATCGGTGCCTCACCCGAACTGCTCGTCGACGTCGCGGGCGACGTCGTCCGCTCGCACCCGCTCGCCGGCACGACGCGCACCACCGGCGACCCCGAGCTCGACCTCCAGCTCGCCGCCGAACTGGAGACCAGCGACAAGAACCAGATCGAGCACCGAGCGGCGATCGAGATGGTGCGCGACACGCTGCTCCCCTACTGCAGCTACCTCGACTGGGCACCCGAGCCGTCGATCGTCAAGGTTGCCAACGTGCAACATCTGGGCTCGCAGGCCGAAGGACGCCTGTCGAAACCGACCGCGACGGTGATCGAGCTGATGCGTGCGCTCCAGCCGACGCCTGCGGTGGGCGGCTACCCCCGCGAGCGAGCGCTCAAGCTGATCGCCGAGCTGGAGGGGTTCGAGCGCGGCCCGTACGGCGGGTGCGTCGGCTGGGTCGACGGGCACGGCAACGGCACGTGGGCGGTCGCCTTACGGTGCGCCGAGCTGTCGCCCGACCGGCGGGTGGCGCGCCTGGTCGCCGGGGGCGGCATCGTCGCCGGCAGCGAACCACTGGCCGAGCTGGCCGAGACGCAAGCCAAGTTCCAAGCCATGCTCAGCGCCATCGTCCGCCCGTAGTAGGTGGTTTCGACAGGCTCAACCACCCGGGGGTTGAGCCTGTCGAAACCACCTACCTGAGAGCGGCGACGACGGGGGCGAACTGGTCGGGGTCGCGGACGACGTAGTGGGTGATGCCGAGGCGTTCGCGGAGGCGGCCGAGCTTGTCGACGATCTGTTCCACGCTGCCGGCCAGCACGAACGGGACCTCGTCCAGCGCCTGCGCGCTCACACCGAAGTCCTGGGCCAGTTCGCCGTCGACGGCCAGTGCCTGGACCAGCGCCGAACGCTCGATCAAGGGGTCGCGGTCACCCGCGGCCTCGGCGAGCCACTCGGCGCGCCGGTCGAGTTCGGCCAGGTCGAAGCCGGGGATGCTGATCGCCCCGTCGGCCGCGTGCTCGAGACCGGTGAACTGGAAGATGTCGGCGAACTGTCCGGCCAGGCCCACCACCCGGCGCCCGTGTCCGCCGATCAGGAACGGCACGTGCTCCTGCACCGGGCGCACGCCGAGGTCGTCGAGCGCGAGCGTGTGATGCTCGCCGTCGATGTGCGCGGCACCGGTGTCGAGCAACGCCCGCACCGCCGCCAGCGACTCGCCCAGCCGGGTGACACGCGGACCGGGTGGGCGCAGCTCGATTCCGGTCGCGGTGTGCTCGCTGAGCTGGTAGCCGGTGCCGAACCCGAGCGTCAACCGCCCCGTGGTGAGCTGGTCGATCGTCGCCGCCGTGCGCGCCAGCAGGGCCGGGTGGTGCAGTTCGTTGTTGAGCACGAGTGGCCCGACGCGCAACCGCTCGGTGGCGAGCGCGGCGGCGAGGAGCGGGGCGAACGGATCGACCGCGCCGATGTGGTCGAACGACCACAGCTCGTCGTAGCCGAGCGACTCGACCTTGCGGGCGTGCTCGGCCAGCGCCACCGGGTCGCCGAACGGGCCGCCCTGGACGGCGAAGCGGAAGCCTGTCATCGCGGCGAGACTAACGATCAGCCGTTCTGGTCAGCGTGCTACCGCCACGTCGCGGCAACTCGCGGACCACGGTCTCGATACACCGGGCGGAACCCGGCACTCGACCACCCCGCTTCACGGCGCGGCGCGGGCGTGCCACTCGGCGTGGTGCCCAATGTTGCCAGCGCGATCGCTTGCCACCCGGGTCACCCGCGGCCCCGGGGCGTTCACGGCGACGGCGACCTCGTCGAGCGTCGCCGCCGTGTCGGCCGGGATGCCGTGGGCCCGGGCGAGCGCGCACAGGTCGGTCGTGTGGGGTGTGCCGAACAACTGCTCGAATCGGTCGGCGGCCAGCTCGGTGGCCTGCGGGAGAAACGAGAAGATCCCACCCCCGGCGTTGTCGACGACCACGACCCGCAGGTCGGCGCCGAGCTGCGCCGCTGCCAGCAAGGCGTTGCTGTCGTGCAGGTAGGCGATGTCGCCGAGCAAGGCGACGACCGGGCGGCCGGTGAGCGCCACGCCGAGCGCCGTCGACAGCACCCCGTCGATACCGTTGGCCCCGCGGTTGGCGAGCGCCCGCGCCGGCGCGCCGCCGAACCACTCCAGGTCGCGCATCGGCATCGAGGCGGCGACGACCAGCTCGGCGTCGTCCGGTAGCGCGGCGGCCACCGTGCGGGCCACGGCGGGGTCGGTGGGCAAGCGGCCGGCTCTGGTCAGTTCGTCGAACGCTCGCTCGGCGGCGACGTTGGCGGCCAGCCACGTCCCGAGCCACGGCCCGTCCGGGCACCCGGTCAGCGACGCCAGGTCGGCCGGCACGCACCAGGCGGCGACGTTGTGATCGGGGTCGACCACACCGGGGCCACCCACCTGCACGACCGGCGCGCCACTGGCGACGATCCACTGCGTCAGCAGCTTCGATGCCGCCGGCCGGCCGACACGCACGACCAGGTCGGGGGCCTGGTCGCCGGCGAACGTCGGGTTGCGCAACAGCGAGTCGAACGCGGTCACCGCCAGCGGGTCGCCGCGAAGGCCCGAGTGCGGGTCGGCCAGGATCGGCCAGCCGAGGCGCGCCGCCAGCGTCGACACGTCGGAAGCGGACACGCCGGAGCGCCCGCCGGCCACGATCACACCCCGCGGCAGGTTGAAGCGCAGGTCGAGCAAGCCGTTCGAGGCGGCTACCCGGGGCACCGGCAACGGCGGGCCGATCGGCTCGGGCAGTGGCCCGGCCGCGCCCACGAGCGGCTCACGGAACGGCAGGTTGAGATGCACCGGGCCGTGCTCGGCGGCGGTGAACGCGCGCTGGGCCAGCGGGCGCCACTGGGCTGGCTCGGCGTTGTCGGGGGGCGGCGCGTCGTGCGACCAGCGCACCGCACGGACGTACAGGTCGACCTGATCGATCGTCTGCGGGGCACCGATGCCGCGCAACTCCGGCGGCCGGTCGGCCGTGCACACCAGCATCGGCACGTCCGACAGCCCCGCCTCCACCACCGCCGGGTGGAAGTTGGCGGCTGCCGTGCCGCTCGTGCACACCAGCACCGCCGGCGTGCCGGAGGCAAGCCCGATGCCGAGCGCGGTGAAGGCGGCGACTCGCTCGTCGTGGACGACGTGCAGCCGCAGCTCGGTGCGCTCGGCCAGCGCCACTGCGAGCGGCGTCGAGCGCGAACCAGGCGCCACCACCGCGTGGCGCACCCCGCACCGCACCCACTCGTCGATCAGCGTCGCCGCGAACGTGGCGTTGGCAGCAGCGATCACCGCGGGGTCACTGGCCGGCGTCACAAGCGGCGAGGGTACCGTGGAGAGATGAGCGCTGTCCCGGTTCAGGTCGACATCTGGTCCGACATCGTGTGCCCGTGGTGCTACATCGGCAAGCGCAAGTTCGAGGACGCGCTCCACCAGCTCGGTGACGAGTTCCCGGTCGAGGTCCGCTATCACGCGTACCAGCTCGACCCCACCGCGCCGCCCGGGTCGGCGATGCCGGTACCCGACATGTACGCCAAGAAGTTCGGTGGCGCCGACGTCGCCCGCCAGATGATCGAGCGAGTCACCGGTGTGGCCGCCGAGGTCGGCCTGGAGTTCCACCTCGACGTCGCCGTGCGGGCCAACACGCTGCTTGCCCACCGCCTGCTGTGGCTCGCCGCGCAACCCGAGTCGCCGGTTCCCCAAGCGGCGCTCAACGACCGCCTGATGCGCGCCTACTTCAGCGAAGGGCGCAACGTCGGCGACCCCGACACGCTCGCCGAACTGGCCGCCGACGTCGGCTTCGACGAGGAACAGGTCCGCGGTTGGCTGGCCACCGACGCCGGCGCGGCCGAGGTCGCGGCCGAGATCGAACAGGCCACCGAGTACGGCATCACGGCGGTCCCCACGTTCGTCGTCAACGAGCAGTGGGCCATTCCGGGTGCGCAGGACGCCGACACGTTCGTGACCGCGCTCCGTCGCATCCACGAGAAGCTCGCCACCGGAGCCGTGTAGCCGTGCGCTTCGTGTTCCTCCACGGGTTCACGCAGACGCATCATCATTGGCACGGCCCGGCCGAGGCAGTCCGGGCCGCGGTCGAACCGTCGGCCACGCTGGCGTACGTCGATCTGCCCGGTCACGGCCTCGCCGGTGCCGACCGCTCCGGCATCAGCCCGGCGGGCGTCGAACTGGCCGCACTCGGTGGGCCGGGTACGTGGGTCGGCTACTCGATGGGCGGACGGTTCGCGCTCCACGCCGCCCTCGCCCCGAGCCACCAGATCGAACGGCTGGTGCTCGTCGGGGCGACTGCCGGCTTGACCGACCCCGCCGAGCGCGCCGCCCGTGTCGCCGAGGACGAGACGCGAGCAGGCGCGATCGAAGCGAACGGGGTCGACGCGTTCCTCGATCGTTGGCTGGCCGCGCCACTGTTCGCCACGCTGCCGCCCCACCCCGACGGGCTGGAGCACCGCCGCCGCAACACCGCCGACGGTCTCGCCCACAGCCTGCGCACCGCCGGAACTGGCGCGCAAGAGTCGCTGTGGGAGCGGTTGGACGAGATCGACATCCCGGTGCTGTGCCTGGCCGGCGAGCTCGATACCAAGTTCACCGCGCTCGGCCGCGAACTGGCGGCCGCGCTCCCCCGCGGCGAGTTCGCCACCGTGCCCGGCGCCGGCCACGCTGCCCACACCGAACGCCCCACCGAACTGGCGAACCTGATCGCCGGGTGGCTTACCGGGTAGCGCAAGTCGGTGGTTTCGACAAGCTCAACCACCATGAGCTCCACGCCCAAGGTGGTTGAGCTTGTCGAAGCCACCGGGGCCACAGCAGTCAGGAGAACGCGTTGCGGAGGTGCTCGGCGCTGAGCTGGTTGGCTTCGACGGCTGCCGGGAGCATGGCCGTCATACCGAAAAACGCGTGGATCATGCCGTCGAACCGGCGCAACGTGGTGGGCACCCCCAGGCTCGCCAACCGCGCCGCGTACGCCTCTCCCTCGTCGCGCAACGGGTCGAACTCGGCGGTGATCACCAGGGCCGGGGCGGTCGCCGCGACCACGTCGTCGGACGCGAACCACGGTGAGATCGACGGGTCGTCGGCCTTGACGTCGGCGCCGTCGAGGTAGTGGCCGATGAACCACTCCATCGACTTCTTCGTCAGGAAGTAGCCCTCGCCGTTCTCGTCGATCGACGGGAAGCTGCCGGTGAGGTCGACGGCCGGGTAGATCAGGAGCTGCAGCGCGAGCTGGCCCGGCAGCGCCTGGGCGACCAGTGCCGACAGGTTGCCACCGGCCGAGTCGCCGCCGACGGCCACTCGGGACGGGTCACCGTTGAGTTCAGCGGCGTGCTCGATCACCCACTTGGTCGCGGCGATCGAGTCGTCGACCGCGGCCGGGGCCTTGTGTTCGGGGGCCAGCCGGTAGTCGAGCGATACGACCACGCAACCAGCTTGCACCGCCAGCTCGCGACAGGTCGGGGTGTGCGAGTCGGTGTTGCCGATCACCCAACCGCCGCCGTGGATGAACACGAGCACTGGGAACGGCCCGTCGCCGGCCGGTGTGTAGACCACGGCAGGAACGCCACCGGCGTCGATCCGCACCTCGCTGGCCACCTCGGGCCCGGTGCCGCCGAGCGCGGCGAGCTCCAGGATCGCTGCCCGTCCCTCCTCGGGGGTTCCTTCCTCCAGCGGGGGCGCGCCGGCGGCCTCCATTCCGGCGAGCAGTTCGGCGACGACAGGATCGAGCGGCATGCCGCCGATCCTGCCAACCCCCGAGCGTCGACGACGAGTTCGGCGACGCGCTACCTCCAGCGGACGAGGTCGTGGTCGATGTCGGCGACGGACGTGCGGCCGCACAGGGCCATCGTGCGTTCCAGGCCGGCGCGGAACATTGCCAGCACGTAGTCGACGCCGCGTTCGCCGCCCACCGCCGCTCCGTACAGGTACGGCCGGCCGATCGAGCAGGCGTCGGCCCCCAGCGCAAGCGCCTTGACGATGTCGTCGCCGCGCCGCACGCCGCCGTCGCAGATGATCGTGGCTGCGTCACCGATCGCCTGACGCACGGGTTCGACCAGCTCGATCGGTACGGGCGCCCCGTCGAGCTGACGGCCACCGTGGTTCGACAGGGCGATGCCCTGCACGCCCACCCGCACGGCCTGCTCGGCATCGGCGACGGTCTGGATGCCTTTCAGGATCAGCGGCCCGTCCCACAGCGACTGGAGCCACTCGACGTCGCCCCACGACAGCTTCTGGTCGAAATTGTGGATGACGTGCTGGGCCATCTCGAGCGGTTCCGATCCGTCGGCGGTACCGCCCCGGACAACCGACGAGGTGGCCACGTTGGAGAACATCAACGGTTCGTGGCGGATGAAGTCCCACGTCCAGCCGGGGTGCACGATGCCGTCGACGATCGTGCCTGGCCCGATGCGCGGCGGCATCGTGAACCCGCGCCGGGTGTCGCGCTCGCGGTTGCCGAGCACCGCCGTGTCGACGGTGAGCCACAGCGCCTCGTACCCAGCGGCCTTGGCGCGCCCGACCAGCTCGGCCACCAGGGCGCGGTCCTTCCACGTGTACACCTGGAACCACTTGGGTCCGTCGCCGGCCGCGGCGACCTCCTCGATCGAGCGGGTGCTCATCGTCGACAGCGAGTACGGCACGTCGGCTCGCGCGGCGGCCCGCGCGACCGACAGCTCGCCGGCCGAGTGGGTGAGCCGGGTGTAACCGGTGGGCGCGAGGATCAACGGCATCGCCACCCGGCGACCGAACAGGTCGACCGACGTGTCGAGCGCGCTGACGTCGCGCAGCACGTTCGGGCGGAACTCGATTCGCGAGAACGCCTCGGCATTCCTTTCCAGCGTGCGCTCGTCGCCGGCCCCGCCGTCGATGTAGTCGAACACGCCCGATGGCAGCCGCCGCTTGGCGCGGCGTCGTAGGTCGTCGACCGTGGCAGCACCGCGCAGGCGGCGGGCGACCGGGTCGAGCTCGACCGCGCGGAAGCGGACGACCGACCGGAACGTGGCGTACATCTGGGCGAGGCCCACGGTCAGCTCACCACGCGCCCGCCGCTGCGCCAATAGACGGTCTGGCCGTCGCGATGCTCGCGGTCGAGCAACTGCTCGTCGACGAGGTGGCGGCGCAGCGTGGACCAGTCGGTGTGGAACTCGTGCAGGACGTCGTTGACCTCGGCCTCGGTGTAGTGCCGGCCGACGTCGAACTCCAGCGCCAGGCGTTGCAGCACCACCTGCTGCTTGGGGCGGCTCTGGGGGAATTCGGTCAGCACCCGGCCCGAGAAGAACCGTTCCAGCACGGCCCGCTCGTCGTCGGTCATGCCGTAGCCGATCGTGGGATCCATCGGCACGTCGACCTCGGCCGCCTGCCGGGCCAGGGCCCGCAATGCGGCGACATCGAGCGAGTACGTGTCGGCGTCGACGCCGACGAGCCCGGCCTGGCGCAGGTCGCCGAGCGCGGTGAGCACGGTGCGGCGGTCTCGACCGGTGTGCTCGACCAGCCCGTCGGCGGTGAGCGATCGGGCGGCGAGTGCGCCGGCGACGGCGAGGCGGTCGGGGTCGACGAGCAGGCTGAAAGCGTCAGGAAGTCGCACGGCTCAGATTCAACCTGGATCCGCCGACCGTTGCAGCCGCGCGTCGGCGCAGTCTCAGCCCACAGCGGTTGCGCCAGCCCTGGCACTGAATCACCGCTGGTGCAGCCCAGCCTGCGTGGCGCTTGAACGCAAATCGTTATCAAGCCGGGATTCGCCGGGATGGCGGCGAGGAACGAGTCGCCATCCCGGCGAATCCCGGCTCAACCCCCGATCGAACCCAGCGCGGCCTGTCGTGTCAGACTCCGCCCATGATTGGTGTGACCATCCTGTACCCACAAGAAGAAGGCTCGACCTTCGACATCGACTACTACACGAACACCCACATGCCGATGTTCACCGGCTTCCTGGGCGACGCGTGCCAGGGCTGGGGCGTGATCGCCGCCCAGGGCCCGCAGTACCACGCGGTCGGCTGGGCGATGGTGGAGAGCGCCGACGCCCTCAACGCGGCGATGGCCGAGCACGGGGCCGAGATCCTCGGCGACATCGCCAACTACACCGGCGTCACGCCCACGCTGATCGTCGGCGACGTCGTCAAGTAGCCGTTCCTGGTGGGGGGTCAGGAGTACCTGACCAGGCCCTGGTCGATCACGGTGCGGGCGGCATCGCCGTCGCCCGCCACCGTGGCGAACAAGGCCACGCCGGGCTCGGTCGCCCACGTGTGCACGGTGAGTGACTCGCCGGGGAACACCGGGGCCGAGAAGCGGCCTTCGATGTGACCGAACCGGGCCGGGTCGCCGTCGCACAGCGTGTGCAGCAACGCCCGCCCGGTGAACCCATAGGTGCACAGGCCGTGCAGGATCGGCCGGTCGAAGCCGCCGATCGCGGCGAACGACGGGTCGCTGTGGAGCGGGTTGCGGTCGCCCGACAGGCGGTACACGAGCGCCTGGTCGGGTGACGTCTGGTACGTGACCGAGTGGTCGGGGGCGCGCTCCGGCGGCACGTTCTGCGGCCCGGACGGGCCACGCTCGCCACCCCAACCGCCGGCCTCGCGGATGAACACCGACCCGGTGGTGGTGAACAGTGGCGCCCCACCCAGGGTGGCCGTCGTGGTGGTGACCACCACCGCGGCCTTGCCCTTGTCGTACATCGCCGTGATCTCCGACTCGAGCGTGGCCGCGCCCTCGACGGGCAGCGGGGCGTGCAGCGTCACACTCTGCGTGCCGTGGACGAGCAGCGCCGGATTGAACGACCCGATCGCCCCCAACGGCGAGCCCTTGCCCCAACCGAGCACCACGGGGAACGTCGGCAGCACCTGCTGAGACACGCCGTTGGTGTTCTCGGTGGTGAACGCCAACTCGGACGTACCGGCGCCGACGCCCACCGCGTACAGCAGCGCGTCCTTGCTGGTCCAGTTGATCTCGACGGGCTCGCCGCGGGTTCCGACGGCATCGGGGTTGAGGGCCATGGGCGCCAGTTTGGACGACCCGCTCCTAGCCTTGCGAACCGTGGCGGCCACCCCTCCGATCCCCCGGCAGTGCGACGTGATCGTCGTCGGGGCCGGCCCCGCCGGAGCGGCCGCCGCGATCACCCTGGCGCGGTCGGGGCGCAACGTGCAGGTGTTCGACAAGGCCCGGTTTCCCCGCGACAAATGCTGCGGCGACGGGTTGACCACGCTCGGGCTGCGCGAGCTCGAACGGCTGGGGTTCGACCCGGCGACCGTCCCCGGTTGGTTTCCGGTCGGCTCGGCGGTGCTGCGCTCGCCGTCGGGCCGTTCGACCCGCGTGCCGCTGGTGGGCCCCGGCACGTACGCCGCCACCGCTCCCCGCCGCGAACTCGACGCAGCTCTGGTCGACCTCGCCCGGTCGGCCGGGGCGACGGTGCACGAAGGCTGGGCGTTCACCGGGCTGACCGGCGACGACGGCACGCTGACGTTCGCCGACGGCACGACATCGGTCGACGTGCACGCACCGCACGTCATCGCCGCCGACGGCATGTGGAGCCCAGTCCGCAAGGCGGTCGGGGCCACGGTGCCCGACTACCGCGGCGAGTGGCACGCGTTCCGCCAGTACGCCCGCAACGTCACCGGACCGGCCGCGCGCGACCTGATCGTGTGGTTCGAACCCGACCTGCTGCCCGGCTACGCCTGGTCGTTCCCACTGCCCGACGGGCGCGCCAACATCGGCTTCGGCGTGCTGCGTGACAGCACCCGGTCGGTGCGCGACATGGGGGCCCTGTGGCGCAAGCTGCTCACCCGCCCCCACGTCGTCGAGGCGCTGGGTACCGGGTTCGAACTCGAAGGCCGCCACACCGCCTGGCCGATCCCGGCCCGGGTCGACTCGATCGCGCTGACCCACGGCCCGGTGCTGTTCGTGGGCGACGCGGCCGCGGCCACCGATGTGATGACCGGCGAGGGCATCGGCCAAGCGCTGGAAACCGGCCGCCTCGCCGCCGAGGCGATCCTTGCCGGATTCGATGGCGTCGGCGGCGATGCCGCGGCCGCCTACACGCAGGCCGTGACCCGACGGTTGTTCGCCGACCACCGCATGTCGCGCCGGCTCGGACGGGTGCTCGCCCACGAGCGCGGTGCCAACGGCGCGCTGCGGATCGTCTCACTGAGCGGTGCGTGGGGCCGCCGCAACTTCGCCCGCTGGATGTTCGAGGACGAACCCCGCGCGATCGCCGTGTCACCGCGCCGCTGGCACCGCCAGTTCCTCAAGCGCCCCGGCGCCTACGCCCCAACCGCTACACCCGGGTCGCGGAGTCGCCGACCCACGGTCGTCGAGTAGGGCGCGCCGCGCCCGTATCGAGATGCGGTGCGCGCACCAGGGTCGAGACGGTTGTCAGACGACGGGCGGGCGGCGGGTGCCGGTGCGCTCGGTGACCGGGTCGAGGCGCTCGAGCGGCGGGGCGTCGACGGAGAGCTGGGCGAGGTCGACGCTGACGCCGTCGCGATCGACGTCGGTGGGGTCGCTGTTGGCCTCGACGACCACCGGGGCGTCGTCCTTCTTCGGGCCCTCGACGATTTCGGAGACGGCGATCATCGCCCCGGCCATCGCCGCTCCGGCAATGCCGCCTTTGCGCCGACCGGCTGCGATCGCCGACTGCCGCCGGTCGAGGGTTTCGCGCTCTGCCGCCTCGATGAACGCGGCGTCGGCCGCGGCCTGGCGATCGGCATCGATACCAGCCCGCTGTGCTGCATCCGGCGTGTCGCTCATACCCTCAGGCTAGGCCCTCATTGGCCGGGCGGGTTGGTGGTCGCCGGCGGCGGCACCGTCACGGGCGGCACGACCGAACCGTCACCGGTAAGCGCAGCGAGTTCCTCGGCCACCAGCCGCACGACGAGGTCGTCGAGTGCCAGTTCCTCGTAGTCGGTGGTGGCGATGTCGGTGCTGCCGCCGGTGGCCGCGCCACCCGCCCCATAGGTGAGGAACACGAACCGGGCGCCGGTGCCCTGAGCGAGCTGGCGGAACACGGCCTCGGCCTGGTCGTCGCTCTCCGACGAGGCGACCGGGAAGATCTTGAGTCCACGCCCGACGGCCTCGCGCAGCGAGTCGACGTAGGTGTGGTCGAGTTGGCGACCGATCTGGGGCGGCGCGTCGGCCACGAGGAACACGAGCTGCAGCGTGGTGGCCGGGTCGCGCCAGGTAGGCACCAGCAACGCCTCGGCGAGGCCTTCCTCGAGTGCCTCGGGGTAGTCGCCGCCACCCTCGGCCACCACCTCGGCCAAGTCGGCTCGGAACGCCTGCACGTCGGCCGTGAAGTCGCGGGTGGCGGTGACGAACGTGTCGCCCTGGTCGCGGTAGAGGGTCATCCCGAACCGCACGTCCGGTGTGCCGTCGAGCGCCGCGACCCGCTCGGCGACCGAGTCGATCTGCCCCTTGAGCCGGTCGATCTCGTCCCCCATCGACCCCGTCGCGTCGAGGAGGAACAACACGTCGACGGCGATCGGGGCTTCCCTACCTCCCGGAGTGTCGAGTGTCAGGGTGACGTCACCCCCGGCGGCGACGTCAGCCGCTGGCCCGCCGTCGATCCAGGCCGTGTAACCCTGGTCGGACACGCCCGCGCCGTACAGCGCCGGGTGGAACCGGGCGGTGCCGTCGGCGGTCGTGCGCAAGATGGTGCCAGTCGAGTCGGCGTTGGGCGTGTCGGCGGCAGCGACGTGCACTTCGACGCCGGCGACGGGCAAGCCATCGGAACCGGTGACCTGCACCACGATCCGGCCGGCGGGATCGAACGAGCGCAGGCGAACGCCGAGCTCGTCAATCCGCGCCAGGTAGTCGAGGTAGCGGGCGAAGTCGGCGTTGTCGTCGACGCTGCCGGCGCGCAGCGGGCCGGGGGCGCCCTCGCCGGGTGGGGCCGGGAGGGCCTCGCGGGGTGCGGCGGGCGCGTCGGTGGCGTAGGCCTCGCCGCCCGACGCCATGTCCATCGCCGGTGCTTCTGCCGAGTCGTACTCGCGTGACGAGGACCAGTCCGGCGCCCCGCCGATCCACCCACGATCGCCGGCGGGCTCGCCGACCGGCGTAGTACCCGGCTTCGACGACGTGGCCGTGGTGGTCGTGGGCGCGGGCCCGTCGGCGACCGGTGCGTCGGCACCGCACGCGGCCAGCGCCAGCGACGTGAGGGCCACGATCAGTGCAAGGCGGCGAGTGCGCATGCCCGTTCTGACGTCCCCCACCCACCCCCAGTTCCCGGAGTGGTCTCGATACACCGCCTTGGCGGCGGCACTCGACCACCGTGCGGTGGCTACATGAGGTTGCGGAGTTGTTCGACGGTGCGTGTGGCGTCGCCGATCGGGGTGATCGACAGGTGCGTCACCCCGGCCTCGCGGTAGGCCGCCAGGCGCTCCTTGATCAGCCCGGGCGGGCCGACCAGGTTCGTACCGCTAAGCATCGCCGCGGGAATCGCCGCCGCGGCCTCGTCCTTCTTGCCGTCGAGGTACAGGTCCTGCACCAGCCGGGCCTCGTCGACGTAGCCGTACTTCTGGGCGATCGTGTTGTAGAAGTTCTTGTCGCGGGCGCCCATGCCCCCGACGTAGAGGGCGAGCAGCGGGCGGGCCAGGTCGAGCACCCCGGTGGCCGCATCGCCCGTGTACTCCTCGCCGATCGCCACCATGCCCCCCGCAGAAATCTGCAAGCTGCCCAGCGACGGGTCGCGCTTGGCCAGGCCGACCTTCAGATCATCGCCCCACACCTGCCCGAACTTCTCGGGGTCGAAGAAGATCGGCAGCCAGCCGTCGGCGTACTGCGCGGTGTTCTGCACCGACAGGCCCATCAGCGACGCCCAGTAGATCGGGATCGATTCGCGCACCGGGTGGTTGATCAGCTTGAGTGGCTTGCCGAGGCCGGTGCCCTGATCGGCTGGCAGCGGCACGGTGATGGTGGAGCCCTCGTAGACCACCCGCTCGCGCTTCCACACCATCCGGCACACGTTGATGTAGTCGCGGATGCGCGGCATCGGCTTGTCGTAGGGCACGCCATGGAACCCTTCGATCACCTGCGGGCCCGACGCCCCGAGCCCGAGCACGAACCGGCCGCCCGACACCATGTCGAGCCCGGCCGCGGTCTGGGCGACGCACGACGCCGTGCGCGAGAACACGTTGAGGATGCCCGAGCCGATCTCGATCCGCGAGGTCTTGGCGGCCAGGTAGCCCATCAGGCTGACCGAGTCGAACGAGTACGCCTCGGCGATCCAGGCCAGGTCGAGCCCGGCGGCTTCCAGCTCCTGCACCTGCTCGACGTCCTTGAAGAAGTCCCCCGAGTAGTTGATCGTCATCGAAAGTTTCACGACGCAACCGTAGGCACGCGGCGCGTGGTTTCGACAAGCTCAGCCAGCGGTGGCGGAGGCGAGTTGTTTGTTGGCGCGGTGGCGGTCTTGGGGGTCGAGGTGGACCTTGCGCAGGCGGATGTTCTTCGGCGTCACCTCGACGCACTCGTCGCTGGCGATGAACTCGAGCGCATGCTCCAACGACAACACTCGGTGCGGGGTCAGCCGGATGGTCTCGTCCGACGACGAGGCGCGCATGTTGGTGAGCTTCTTCTCGCGGCAGATGTTGACGTCCATGTCGCCGGCCCGGCTGTTCTCACCGACGATCATGCCCATGTACACCTCGGTGCCCGGGCCGACCATCATCGTCGCCCGGTCCTGCAGGTTGGTCATCGCGTAGGTGGTGGCCGGGCCCTGCCGGTCGGCGACCAGCGAGCCGCGCTCGCGGGCACGGATGTCGCCGAACCACGGCTCGTAGCCCTCGAAGATGTGGCTGATCACGCCGGTACCGCGGGTTTCGGTGAGGAACTCGGTGCGGAACCCGATCAGGCCGCGGGCCGGCACGAGGTACTCGAGGCGTACCCAGCCGAGGCCGTGGTTGGTCATGTTCTCCATGCGGCCCTTACGTCCCGCAAGCAGCTGGGTGACCGCCCCCATGTGCTCCTCGGGGATGTCGATCGTGACCCGCTCGACCGGTTCGCAGCGGGTGCCGTCGATCAGCTTGGTGACCACCTCGGGCTTGCCGACGGTGAGCTCGAAGCCCTCGCGTCGCATCGTCTCGACCAGCACGGCGAGCTGGAGTTCGCCACGCGCCTGTACCTCCCACGCGTCGGGGCGCTCGGTGGGGTTGACGCGCAGCGAGACGTTGCCGACCAGCTCGGCGTCGAGCCGGTTCTTCACCAACCGGGCGGTCATCTTCGAGCCGTCCTTGCCGGCCAGCGGCGACGTGTTGATACCGACCGTCATCGACAGCGCCGGCTCGTCGACCGTGATCACCGGCAACGGCACCGGGTTCTCCGGGTCGGCCAGCGTCTCGCCGATCGTGATCTCGGAGAACCCGGCCACCGCCACCAGGTCGCCGGGGGCGGCCGACTCGACCGGCACGCGGGTGAGTGCCTCGGTGAGGAACAGCTCGACCACCTTGGCCCGCTCGATCGTGCCGTCGACCCGACACCAGCCGACCTGCTGGCCCTTGCGGATCGTGCCCTCGACGACCCGGCACAGGGCGAGCCGTCCGAGGTAGGCGTTGGCATCGAGGTTGGTGACCCACGCCTGGAGCGGGGCACCGTCGGTGTACGTGGGCGCCGGGATGGTGTCGAGGATCACGTCACGCAGCGGTGTCAGGTCACCCGTACCCGCCGCCGGCCAATCGCCATCGGTGGTGTGGTCGGTGAGCGTGGCCCACCCGTCGCGACCCGAGCAGTACACGATCGGGAAGTCGAGCTGATGGTCCTTGGCGTCGAGGTCCATGAACAGCTCGTAGGCCTCGTCGACCACCTCGCCCACCCGGGCATCGGGGCGGTCGACCTTGTTGATCACGAGGATCACCGGCATGTCGTAGGCGAGCGCTTTGCGCAGCACGAACCGGGTCTGCGGCAGCGGGCCTTCGGCCGCGTCGACCAGCAACACGATCCCATCGACCATCGTCAGCGCCCGCTCGACCTCGCCGCCGAAGTCGGCGTGGCCTGGCGTGTCGACGATGTTGAGCGTGACGCCACCCCAAGCGACCGACGTGTTCTTGGCGAGGATGGTGATGCCCTTCTCGCGCTCGAGATCGTTCGAGTCCATCACCCGATCGGTCACCGCCTCGTGCGCGCCGAACGCGCCCGACTGGCGCAGCAGCGCGTCGACCAAGGTGGTCTTGCCGTGGTCGACGTGGGCGACGATCGCCAGGTTGCGCAGATCGTCACGCGTCGAACGGCCAGGGGGGGTGGCGTTCTCAGACATGGCGGATCAAAGCTACCGCCCGCTCGCGCGACCCGTGATGTCTCCGTGGAACCGTTCCACAGACGGTTACCCGCAGATAGGACGGCAGGCTTACGCTCGGCGACGTGACTGGCTGGAACTTTGCGGACGTGTTCGAGACGATCGCCGACACGACACCCGGCGCGCTCGCGCAGCAACAAGGTGGGCGGCGCTTCACGTGGGCCGAGTTCGACCAGCGGGCCGACGGGGTCGCCGCGCACCTGCTCGCGGCCGGTCTGCACGTGACGGCCGACGGGGTGCAGGACAAGGTCGCCCAGTACCTGTACAACTCGCCCGAGTACCTCGAGAGCCTGTTCGCCGCCTACAAGGCCGGGCTGGCCACGGTGAACACGAACTACCGCTACGCCGCCGACGAGTTGGTGTATTTGTGGGACAACGCCGATGCCGCGGCGGTGGTGTTCCACGGCACGTTCGCCGACACGATCGACCCGATCCGCGCCCGCGTGCCGGGCGTGAAGGTGTGGCTGTGGGTCGACGATGGTTCGGGGCCGTGCCCCGACTGGGCGACGCCGTACGAGCCACTCGCCGAAGCGGGCCACACCGTGGGCCGTACGAGCGGGCCGTGGGGCCGCTCGGGCGACCACCTGTTCATCCTCTACACCGGCGGCACGACCGGCATGCCCAAGGGTGTTATGTGGCGCCAAGCCGACGTGTTCGGGGCGCTCAGCAACACGTTGCGCACCCCCTACCCCAGCGAGCAGGATCTCGCCCTGCTGGCCGGCCGGATTGCCGCCGAGACCGCCCTCAAGACCGGCCCACGGACGGTTCCGGCGGCACCGCTGATGCACGGGACGGGCACGTTCAACGCCTTGACCGGGCTGATGATGGGCGGTTCGGTCACCACGCTCGTCGGCCGCAACTTCGATGCCGTGGAACTGCTCGACACGGTCGAGCGCGAGCAGATCAACTCGATCGCGATCGTCGGCGATGCGTTCGCCAAGCCGATGCTGCGGGCGCTCGACGAGGAGCCGCAGCGTTGGGACATCAGCTCGCTGCGGGTGCTGTTGTCGTCGGGGGTGATGTTCTCGGCCGAGTCGAAAGCCCGGTTGCTCGGCCACAACTCGCGGTTGATCATGGTCGACTCACTCGGGTCGAGCGAGGCGCTGTCGATGGCCACCAGCACCACCACGGCCGCATCGCTGCGCGACGGTGCCACCGGGAGCGGGGCGACGACGGCCGAGTTCAAGCTCAGCCCCTCGTCGCGGGTCGTGGTGGAGACACCCGACGGTTGGCGCGACGTGGTGCCGGGCAGCGGCGAGCAGGGCAAGGTGGCCCTGCGCGGGTACATGCCGATCGGCTACTACAAAGACCCGGACAAGACCGCCGGCACGTTCGTGATGATCGACGGCGGGCGCTACTCGATTCCCGGCGACTTCGCCGAAGTGCTCGCCGACGGCACGGTCAAGCTGTACGGGCGCGGCAGCCAGTGCATCAACACCGGTGGCGAGAAGGTCTACCCCGAAGAGGTCGAGGAAACCCTCAAGCTGCACCCGGCCGTGCTCGACGCGGCCGTGGTAGGCCTGCCCGACGAGCGGTTCGGCGAGGCGATCACGGCGCTGGTCGAACTCCACCCCGACATCGAGTTCGACGCCGACGGCTTGGTCGACCATGTGAAGCAGCGGTTGGCTCGCTACAAGGCGCCCAAGGCCGTGTACCACGTGACGTCGATCGGACGCCAAGTGAACGGCAAGCTCGACTACCGCGCTCTCAAGCGCACGGCGGAGTCGCTAGCGTCCGCCGGGTGACCACCACTGTCGACTGGAGCAGCTACGGCGCCGTGCTGTTCGACCTCGACGGCGTGCTGACCCCCACTGCCGAGATTCACGAGCGGGCGTGGGCCGAGCTGTTCGCCCCGTGGGACTTCACGCCGGCCGACTACCTCACCTACGTCGACGGGCGCCCCCGCTACGACGGCGTGCAGACGTTCCTCGCCGCCCGCGGGGTGGAGTTGCCGTGGGGCGACGCCACCGACCCGCCGGGCGACGCCACCGTGTGCGCGCTCGGCAACCGCAAGAACGAACTGTTCAACACCGTGCTCGCCCGCGATGGCATCGCCCCGTATCCGGGCAGCGTCGCCGTGCTCGATCTGCTCGACGAGGCCGGCGTGCCGGCGGCCGTGGTGTCGTCGTCGCGCAACGCCCGCGTGGTGCTCGCCGCGGCCGGGCTGACCCACCGGCTGCCGGTGGTGGTCGACGGCCTGACCGCGGTCGACGAGCATCTTCCCGGCAAGCCCGACCCGGCGATGTTCCTGCATGCGGCGGCGCTGCTCGACGTCGCCCCCAGCCGGGCGATCGTCGTCGAGGACGCGGTCTCGGGCGTCGCTGCCGGCGCGGCCGGCAACTTCGCGTTCGTGCTCGGCGTCGACCGTGCCAGACCGCCGGCGAGCAACGCCGCCGCGCTGGCTGCGGCGGGTGCCGACGCAGTCGTCGGCGACCTCGCCGACACCCTGGCCGGAGCCACGTCGTGAAGCTGCGTCCTGGCGCCGACTCCATCCCCCGGCACCGCTTCCCCGTCGACCCGTGGCGGTTGATCGAGACCGAGCCCGACGACTCCGACCCTTCACTGGGGGATCTCGGCCTGACCGAGACGCTGTTCGCGATCGGCAACGGCTACCTGGGCATGCGCGCCAACCCCAGCGAAGGTCGCGATGCACACACCCACGGCACCTACCTGAACGGGTTCCACGAGACCTGGCAGATCCAGCACGCCGAGGACGCCTTCGGGTTCGCCAAGACCGGGCAGACCATCGTCAACGTGCCCGACCCGAAGCTGATGAAGCTGTACGTCGACGACGAACCGCTGTTGCTGGCCGACGCCGAGCTGACCCACTACCAACGCGAGGTCGACTTCCGAGCCGGCACGTCGGTCCGCGACCTGATCTGGCGCACGCCGTCTGGCAAGCGCGTCCACGTGCGCACCGAGCGGATGGTGTCGCTGGAACACCGGCACCTGGCCGTGCTTCAACTCGAGGTGACCCTGCTCGACGGCGACGCCCCGGTGGTGATCTCGTCGCAGCTGCTCAACCGCCAGGACGGTCAGGACGAATACCACGTGCGCTCGGCCGCGCTGGGCGAGGGCACCGACCCCCGGCGCGCGCGCAAGTTCACCGAGCGCGTCCTCCAGCCGGCGCTCCAGCATCACGACCCGCGCAGCGGCACCGTCACCCTCGGCTACCGGTGCAGCAACAGTCGCATGACCCTGGCCTGCGCGTACCGGCACGAACTCGACACACCGTGCACCACCGAGGTCGAAACCGATGTCGGTGAAGATCTTGCCAAGACCGTGTTCACCATCGACGGGCGCACCGGCGACCCGATCCGGCTGACCAAGTTCGTCGCCTATCACACGTCGCGGGGGGTGCCGGCCGAGGAACTCGCCGACCGGTGCGTACACACCCTCGATCGCGCCCGCACCGTTGGGCGCCTGCAACTGCTCGCCGACCAGCGGTCGTGGCTGGACGAGTTCTGGCAGCACAGCGACATCGAGGTCGACGGCGACCCCGCCGCGCAACAGGCGATCCGCTGGAACTTGTTCCAGATCGCCCAGGCATCGGCGCGCACGCACGAGGCCGGCATCGCCGCCAAGGCGGTCACGGCGGGGGGCTACGACGGGCATTACTTCTGGGACACCGAGGTGTACGTGCTGCCGATGCTCGCCTATACGAACCCGGCCGCGGCCCGCAAGCTGCTGCGGTTCCGGTTCCAGATGCTCGACGCCGCCCGTGCTCGGGCGGCCGAGCTGTCACAACGCGGCGCGCTGTACCCGTGGCGCACCATCAACGGCGAGGAGGCCTCGGCCTACTACGCGGCTGGTACGGCCCAGTACCACATCAACGCCGCCGTGGCGTACGCGCTCGAGTGCTACCTCAACGCCACCGGCGACATCGAGTTCCTCGCCAACGAGGGCGCCGAGATCCTCGTCGAGACGGCCCGCCTCTACGAAGACCTGGGCTTCTACTCCACCAACGGCAACGGCGACGAGCACTTCCACATTCATTCGGTCACCGGCCCCGACGAGTACACGACGGTCGTCAACGACAACACCTACACGAATCTGATGGCCCGGTTCACGATGCGCTACGCGGCCAACGCGGTCACGTCGTTGCGCGAGTGGGCGCCCGATGCCTGGGACGCGTTGGTGCGGCGCACCGGGGTGAACGATGCCGAGATCGACGGGTGGCACCGCGCCTGCGACGCGATGTTCATCCCCTACGACGACCAGCTCGGCATCCACCCCCAGGACGCCGCGTTCCTCGACCGCGAGCGGTGGGACTTCGCCAACACGCCGTCCGACAAGTACCCGCTGCTGCTGCACTTCCACCCGCTCGTGATCTACCGCTATCAGGTGCTCAAGCAGGCCGATGTGGTGCTGGCGATGTTCCTGCGCGGCGAGCACATCGACATCGAGACGAAGCGCCGCAACTTCGACTACTACGACCCAATCACCACTGGCGACTCGTCGCTGTCGGCCTGCGTGCAGTCGATCGTCGCCGCCGAGGTGGGGTACGCCGACCTGGCGTGGAAGTACTTCGAGCAGTCGCTCTACCTCGACCTCGCCGACACCCACGGCAACACGGCAGACGGCGTCCACATCGCCAATGCCGGCGGCGTGTGGGCCGCGCTGGTGCACGGGTTCGCCGGCCTGCGCGACACCGGCCACGAGTTGCAGTTCGCTCCCCGGATACCAGCCGCTTGGGATGGGTTACGGTTCCGCCTCCAACGTCACGGCTCGCTGGTCGAGGTGTCGGTGACGGCCGATCAGGCGACCGTCACAGTCGTGTCGGGAGCCAACGTGCCGGTCAGGATCGGCGACGAGGTCGACTCGGTCGCCCCCGGCGAGTCGGTCACCATCCCCGCCTGACGGCCGGGCTCGACTCAGCGGCAGGAATTGCGACGGCGGACGCCGCTACTCCTGCCGCTGACGGCCGGGCCAGCTATCGGGTCGACTTCTTCTTCGGCTTGGTGGCCTTGGTACCGGGCTTCGTCACCGGCTTCCGTGTGCTCGCCTTCGGCGACTTCTTCGATGCCGCCGTGGCCGACGACTTGCTCGGAGCCTGCTTCGGTTTGCGCGTCGCCGGCCTCGGAGCGGGGGCGGTGAACGAGCGGGGGACGGCTCCCGGAGATGTCAGGCGTTGCAGGGCGACGCCGGACGAACTGAGCGCGGCACCGACCCCGCCGAGGTCGCCGCCGGCGCTGGTGATCACCCCACCCAACCCGCGTACCTGCGTGCCGACCGAGCCGAGCTGATCGGCGACCGCACCGATCCGGGCCGCGCCGTCGATGAACGGCTGCACGACGTCGCCCACCAGCGGCACCCTGGCGAGCGAGGCACCGGCCTGGTCGAACAATGCCATCACCGCAGCCAGTTCGGCCTGGGCCGCTTCCAGCGCGGCTCCGGCATCGTCGGCCAGCCCGGCCACGCTGACGCCACCGTCGCCGAGCAACATCTGGCTGGCCTGGATCGCTCCCTCGCCGGCCGTGTCGAGTGCGGCCCCAGCCGAACCGAGCAGGTCGGGCAGCTTCTTCGCCAGGTCGAGCAGCTCGTCGGCGTGCTCCTGCACAAACCCGATCGCCGACGTGATCGCGTCGCGGTTATCCGACAGGAAGTTCACCGCCTCGACGATCTTGCCGCGCGAGTCCCAAAGGGTGTCGACCAGGTCGACCAGCTTGCGCGGGTCGAGCCGGCCCAAACCTGACGCGTCGAACCCGGCTTGCTTGCCGAGCTGCGAGAAGATGTCACCCAGACCAGCCATGGGCGCAGCGTACGCGTTGCACGAACGCACCGGCACGGCCGCGCGACGCCTCACGGCGTACGGTTGCGACATGCCAGTCACGCCGTTCGGGCGACTCGACGACGTGCGCTACGGCACCGTCGAGCAGGTGTCCCCGAGCGTGCGCCGGGTGATCGCCGAGAACCCCTCCAAGTACACCTATCGCGGCACCGGCACCTACATCGTCGGGTCGGGCGACGTGGCCGTGATCGACCCAGGGCCGGTGCTCGACTCGCACCGCGATGCGCTGGCGGCGGCGCTCGCCGGCGAACGTGTCCGGGCGATCTGCGTCACCCACTGCCACACCGACCACTCCCCGCTGGCGGCATGGCTGGCAGCCGAGACCGGCGCCCCCACGTTCGCCTTCGGGCCGCACCGCGAGGGCGCCGATGCCCCGCCACCCGATGCCGACGGCGACGAGCACACCGAGTCGATCGAGTGGTCGTTTCGGCCGGACGTCGTAATCGGCGACAGCGAACTCGCCGCCTCGGGAGGGCGGGGCGACTCGCGCTGGACGCTGCGAGCCGTGCACACACCCGGGCACACTCCGAACCACCTGTGCTTCGCGCTCGCCGAGGAATCCACCTTGTTCACCGGCGACCATGTGATGGGGTGGAGCACGACGGTGGTCTCGCCGCCCGACGGCGACATGGCCGCCTACCTCGAGTCGCTGCGCAAGGTCGCCGGGCGCGACGACGCCGTGCTGTGGCCCACGCACGGCCCGTCGGTCACCTCGCCGGGCGGCTACCTGGACTTCCTGATCGAGCACCGACTCGACCGCGAACGCCAGATCCTCGCGCTGGTCGAGGGCGGCACCACCGAGGTCGGCGACATCGTCGCCGTGCTCTATGCCGACGTCGACCCCGCGCTGCACGAACCCGCCGCCCGCTCGGTCCAAGCCCACCTCCACAAACTCCGCGCCGACGGCCGCCTCGGCTGACAGCAGTACCCACCGAAGGCGGTTTCGACAAGCTCAACCACCAGGACGGCACTCACCCGAGGGTGATCAGGCGGCGAGGCCGAGCAATCTTGCGACCCGGGTGCGGTGGGCGGCCGAGTTTCCGTCGGCCGCGGCGAGGGCGTGGGCGCGCTTCAGGAACAGGTGCAGGTCGTACTCGACCGTGTAGGCGATCGCACCATGGCACTGCAACGCCACGCGCGCCACCGTGACTGCGGCATCGCCGGCCATGGCCTTGGCCATCGACACGTCCCGGCTGCGTTGGGGGCTGTGCGTCGCCAGCGACCACGCCGCGCGGTACACCGCGGGGCGGGCGAAGGCCAACTCCATCAGGGCGTCGGCGCAATGGTGCTTGACGGCCTGGAACGAGCCGACGGGCACGCCGAACTGCTCGCGTTCGGTGACGTAGCCGACGGTCAGGTCGAGCATCCGCTGGGCAAGCCCGACGAGCAGCGCGGCCTGCCCGAAGACCAGCCGGTCGTAAGCGAGCGCGATCGCGTCAGGATCGTCGACCGCGGCCACCGCGGTGGCGTACGGCGCCAGCACCACCTCCCCGAGCCGGCGCGCCCCGTCGACCGCTCGGGCCGGCTGCACGTCGGCGGAAGCGGCGTCATGGAGGGCGAGACGTGGGCCGTCGGTGAGGAGGAGCGCGTCGGCGTCAGCGGCATAGGCAACGAGTTCGCCCCCCAGATCGGTGGCGACCAGCCGGCCGGCAACGTCGGCGCCGAGCAGGCCAGGTCCGACCAGCGCCGACTCGACGATCGGTAGTGGAACCCCCGCATAGCCCGCGCGCTCGAGAACGAGCACCAGCGAGCGTTCGTCAAGGCCCAGCCCGCCTTCGGACTCGGTGACGACGACGTGCGCAACGCCGAGTTCGACGAGCCGGTCCCACAGCCGCCGGTCGAGCTTGCCTGGCTCGTCCGTCCAGGCCGCGCGCACCACATCGGGCGAGCACTCGGCGTCGAGCACGGAGCCGACGACCTCGGCCAGTTCGCGCTGTTCGTCGGTGAAACCGAAGTACATCTCGTCATCTCCTCGGCAGGCCGAGCATCCGCTCGGCCGCGATGTTGCGCTGGATCTCGTTCGTTCCCGCATAGATCGGCCCGGCCAGGGCGAACTGGTATGCCTTGGACCATTCGTCGTCGAGCTGGGCGCGCTCGCCGAGCACGTCGAGCGCGAGCGCGTGGATGTTGATGTCGAGCTCGGACCACCACACCTTGTTGATCGACGAGTCCGCTCCCATCGTTGCCCCCGCACTGAGGTTGGTCACGGTCTGCAGCGTGAACAGCTGGTAGGCCTCGGCCCGCATCCACAGGTCCACGAGACGGTCCTGGACGTCGGTCCGCCCAGATGCGAGCGTGAACAGGCGCTCGACCGCAGCGAGGAAGCGCCCCGGCGAACGAAGCGTCAGCCCGCGCTCGGAACCCGTCGTCGCCATCGCCACCGACCAGCCGCTGCCGACCTCACCCAGCACCACCCCACCCTCAACGACTTCGTCGGCGAGCAACGCCTCGTCGAAGAACACCTCGGCGAACCCTTCGTCGCCATCGAGACGCCCGAAGCCGCGCACCGTGACCCCTGGGGTGTCGAGCGGCACGAGCAGGTAGCTGAGCCCGCGGTGGCGCACCGAGCCGGGCTCGGTGCGGAACAGCCCGAACAGGTGCGTGCAGAACGCGCCGCGGGTGGTCCAGGTCTTCTGGCCGTCGAGGACCCATCCGCCGTCGACGCGTCGGGCCGTCGCGCGGACCCCCGCCAGGTCGGAGCCGGCGCCCGGTTCCGACCATCCCTGGCACCACAGCTGCTCGGCCGCGGCCATGCGCGGCAGGATCGCGTCGCGTTGGGCGTCGGTACCGAACTCGAACAGCGACGGTGCGAGCAGGAAGATTCCGTTCTGCGTGATACGGGGTGGTGCACCGGCGCGGTAGTACTCCTCCTCGAAGATCAGCCACTCCCACAGGCTGGCCTCGCGGCCACCGTACGCGCGGGGCCACGACACGGCCGCCCAGCCATCGGCGAACAGGCGCTGCTCCCAGCCGAGGTGCTGGGTGAATCCCTCGCGCGTGTCGCCGCTCAGCACCCCGCTGGGGTGCTCGGCGCGCCACGACGCGAGCGCCGCGGCGAGCCAGCCGCGTGCCTCGTGACGGAACTCGTTCTGCGCGTCGGTCCAGGTCAGGTCCATGCCCGCTGCTCCTTCATGCGTTCCCTGGCGTCGGTCTCGACCTGCCCGAGCAGTTCCTCCACCGTCGGGAGATCGTCGATCAGGCCGGCGACCTCACCGGCCGGCAGCACTCCCCCGTCCAGGTCACCGTCGACGAGCGCGGCCCTGGTCAACGTCGGCGTGGTCGCCGCCAGCGCGACCTGGACCGCGGACAGATCCTGATGGCGCCACATCGACCATCCTTCCCGAAGCAGCGCGGAGCGCGACGTGCCCGAAACGCGCGAGAACGTCAACGCTGCGCCGCCGGCCGCGACCAGGCGTCGAGCCAGGCCGCGCCGCGACAACCGGTCGATGTACTCGGTGCGCAGCACGCGCTGGGGGGCTCCGTCGAGGGCGGCGGTCACGACCGTGTCGCCGACGGCCGCAGCGAGGTAGCGATGTTTGACGGTGTCGGGCACGCGGCTCTCGGCAGTCAGCAGGAATCGGGTTCCCATCGCCACCCCCGCCGCGCCGACCTCGAGCGCACGGGCCAAGTCCGATCCGTCGCGCATGCCGCCCGCCACGAGTACGGGGGTATCACCGGCGACGCGCAGGACGGCCGGGAGCAGCATCGCCGTCGGGATTGCCCCGGTGTGTCCCCCGCCTTCTGCGCCCTGGGCGATCAACAGGTCGACGCCGGCAGCACACATCTTGGCGGCGTGCCGTGGCGCGCCGATCGTGACCATCACCTTGAGCCCCGCGTCGTGGAGGCGTGCGACCGTAGCCGGGTCGGGCGGCCCGGCGAACGACACCAGCGGGAGGTCGCGGGCGACGATGTCGTCGAGCCGTACCGCCAGGTCGGTCTGGTCGGGGCGCAGGTTGACGCCGAACGGCCGGTCGGTGCGGGCGCGCACGCGATCCATCGCCGCGGCAAGGCCAGCTCGGTCGAGCGTCGCCCCGGCGAGCACGCCAAAGCCGCCAGCTGCGGAGGTCGCCGCCGTCAACGCTGCGCCCGACACCCATCCCATCCCGGTCTGGACGATCGGCAGACGGCACCCGATCAGGCGGGTGAACGCCGTGTCGAGCGGATCGGTCACTCACCAACCTCGCGGTCGCGGGCACCGGTGGGATCGGTCACTCACGAACCTCGCGGTCGCGGGCACCGGTGGGGTCGATCACCTCGCGGAGCAAACGCAGTTCGTCGGCGGTGGGCTGGCGGGTCGGCTGGGGGTCGTCGATCACCAACTCGAAACCCGTGGCGGCGACGACGGCGTCGACGGTGACGCCCGGGTGCAGCGACCGCAGCCGCATTCGCCGATCAGGGGTGTCGAAGTCGAACACGCCGAGGTTGCTCACCACCCGGTACACGTCGACGAAGCGGCTGGCCACCGGGCCGAGTTCGCGGGCCCGGTCCCAACCGATGCCGGTCACCGTGTCGACGGCTGGGACGAAGACCGACGGCGAGTGCCGCGGCACCCAGTAACTCGTGCGGTCGTTGATCGTGTTGCCCGGGGCCCCGCGGTAGCCGAGCAGCATTGCCGACGGCTTCCGTGGGTCGCCGATCGCGGCGATGTTCTGGTTGCCGTACTGGTCGACCTGGCTGGCGCCCATCATCACGTGGCGACGTCCGTTGAAGACCCAGTCGAACATCGACCGGTAGGGGTTCCAGTACTCGACGACGGCGTCCTCGGGTGCGACCTCGTAAGCGTCGTTGGTGACCAGGCTGGCGCCACCGTCGGTCATCGCCAGGCCGGGAGCGAACGTCGCCCGCGCCAGCCGGCAGCCGACGACGGGCACGATGCCCATCGGGTTGGCGAGCACCTCACCGTCGTCGCGGAAGCACTCTGCCACGGCGATCGCGCAGATCTCGGCGCGGGTGACGTCGCTCATGACGCCACCGCCGCGCGGCGGGCCTGGTACTCGGCTTCGTCGACGTGGAGCCATGCCTCGGCGAACTGGTGCCACGCCTCGGGCGACTTGGCCGCCGCGGCGTACGTGCGCTGGAACGCCTCGTCGCGTGGATAGTCGGGTTCGCAGGATGTGAAGTGCGCTCCGAACGGCGCTTCGACGACGCCGTCGACCATCAGACGCGAAACCCGGAACTGGTGAAGGCACGCCTCGGATGCGAGCTGTTCGGTGTCGACGATGCGTTCGACCGAGATGAACCGGCGCCCGGTCGGCGCGGCCTGAAGCATGATGTCGTCCCAAAAGAGGTCGGGACCGAGGAACGTTGCGTTGCCACGACGGTCGGCCCGGTTGAGGTGGCAAATCGCGGCGTCGAGCTGGAACGCCGGAGCGGCGACGAGTTCTTCGCCGTCGTCGTAGGGCGACGTGATCGTTCGCAGTCGAGGGTTGTCGCGGAACAGGTCGGATCCGAGCCCCGCCCGCGAGGGAAGGAACGGGATGCGCCAGGCGGCTGCCTGGAGACCGAGGTGGAACAAGCCCTCGTCGTACGGCTCGTCCTCGATCAGGCCCTGCTCGCGCGCCCGGCGGAAGTTCGGTTCGAGCGGGATGGTGTCGAGCGAGCAGAACGCGTACACGGCGCGTCGCACTTTGCCCGCCGCGCAGAGCAGCCCGAGGTCGGGGCCGCCCCAGGCGACGACGGTGAGGTCGGTCAGGTTGCTGCGGAGGATCTCGCGCACGATCGTCATCGGCTTGCGACGCGAGGCCCATCCCCCGATCGCGATCGTCATGCCCGAACGGAGTTCGGTGACGACGTCGGCGGCACTGAGCCGCTTGTCGGCGCTCATCGGGTGACGTCCGTCGGGCGTTGGTCGACGAACGCGGCACGGTGCTCGTCGGCGACGCCGTCGAGGTTGAGCTCGAACGTGAACCCTTGCTCGAACCGGTAGCTGCGCTTGACGTCCCACAGGTCGATCCCGTTCAGCGACTGCTTGGCCGCGCGGATCACCACACCGGACTTGGACGCGATCCGGGCGGCGACATCGTGGGCCGCGTCGACCAGCCGGTCGACGGGCACCACGGCGTACACCGAGCCCCAGGCGGCGAGCTCGGCAGCCGAGGCGTTCTCGGCCAGGTAGACCATCGAGCGCATCTTGTGCTGGGGGACGAGGCGAGCCAGATGTGTTGCCGCGCCGAGCGCGCCACGATCGACCTCCGGTAGCCCGAAGTACGCATCATCCGAGGCGACCACCACGTCGGCGTTGCCGACCAGCCCAATCCCTCCCCCGAGGCAGTGCCCGTTGACGGCTGCCACCACCGGCACGAGGCAGTCGTACACGGCCGCGAACGCTGCCGCGCAGCCGCGGTTCGCGCCGAGCAGGAGTTGGCGCGGGTCGTCGGCTGCCTGGATCTCCTTGATGTCGACGCCGGCATTGAAGCCGCGCCCGACGGCACGCAGCACGACGGCACGCACGTCGTCGCGGGTGCCGGCCGCGGTCACCGCCTCGGCGAGCCCGAACCAACCTGCCACTGTCAAGGCGTTGACCGGCGGGGCCTCCATGACCACATGGGCGACACCGTCGATCACCTCCGTCCGAACGACCGTCATACGTTCATCTTAATCTTTTAGATGATACGGAAGCAAAGCGACACGAGCCATGGCTCAAATTGCCTCGATGACCGGCAGCATGCCGTTGACGAGCGCCCCCTCCATCCGCGAGTCGCCGTCGGCCGAGATGTGCCGCGATGCGTCGCGACGGAAGTTGAGGAAGGTGAACCCGTGCTGGGAACGGAAGCTGTATCGCTGGTGGGCCGCGATCGCGACCGTACCGCCAGCGCCCACTCGGTGCGCTCCGAACCGGATCTCTCCGGATAGGACGTACATCAACTCGTCCTGGGAGTGGCTGTGCGGTTCGGCCACGTGGGCACCCTCGCGCGAGTTGTGGAGCAGCGTCGCCCGGCACCCGTCGCATGTCGAGTCGACGAAGTACTTGGCGGCCCGTCCGGGCCCCGACAGCGCGAACCGACCGCCCGGCCCGACGACGTGGACGCTGTCGGGCGTCCGGGTGATCGGGCCGTTCGGCCCGTCGACGGGGACGACCGGGTCGCGCGGACCCATGTGCAGGACGGTCGCCCGGTTCACCGCGGCAACCGAGGGGTGCGCCCCGGACTCGATCACGACTGCGCCGCCCTCCGGGCAGACCACGCCGTCGACGACCACCTCGCCGGCGCGCACGTACAACACTTCGTCGCCGTGCTGCTCGGGTAGGTCGACCGGCTGCCCAGCGGGCAGGTCGAGGGCGACCATCCACAGCGAAAACCCGGCAGGACCAAGCATCCGCGCCCTGGCGTCGCCAGCGGAGTGCCCGGCGACGGGATGCCCGGTGACGTCCGCCGCGTCGCCCGGTCCGACGATGGCGATGCCCTTCACCGTTGTGCTCGCTCCTGTGCTCGCTCCGGCCGACAGGTGGGGCCTAGCGCGACGCCAGGTCGCCGAACTGCGATGTGTACTCGTCGGGGAGACCGGCGAAGTCGACCGGCTGGAAGTCAGCGGGGTCGATACCGGCGTAGCCGTCCTCGCCGAGCAGTTTGACACCCTCCTCGTCGAACGGCCAGATGACGAGCGCGCGGTAGCGCACCAGGTAATGGGCGCTGGTGTCAGGGACGGCGTAGCCGAAGGCCCGGGCGACGTCGCCGGGCTGGAAGGCCCTGATGAAGCCCTCGGTCACGATCGTCGCGTCGTCGACGACGATCCGCTCGATGTCGTACTCCAGCACCCCGCGCTTGGAGGTCACCAGGTTGGAGTAGTAGGTGACGACCTCGTCGCGGCCCTTCGGACCGGTATCACGCCCACTCCCCCAGAGGTGGTACCTCGGCTCGTCGACGAGCGTCGCCATCAGGCCGTCGAGGTCGAGCGTTGCCTCGGCCCGGATGTGATCGCCCAACACCGTCAGCATGCGCTGGTGGCGCGGGTCGTCGGTTCGCGCAAGGCGCGCTTCGATCGCTTCGGCTCCGGCGAGACGATTCAACTCCATGGTGATTCCCCTATCATCGCTATCACACTAATCTTCTTACTCTTAGCAGATCGGCCAGGTCAGTGTGGTAGGCGGCGGCGCGTTCGGGCGCGTTGCTATGGTTGCGGCATGTCCTCGACCGCACGCGCCGACTATCGACCGCAGCTGCGCCAGCCGCGGATCGCCGAGATGGTCGCCGACGTGCTCCGCCGCCGCATCATCTCCGGCGAGCTCCCCGACCAGGCCATGCTGCCGAAGCAGGAGGAGTTGATCGACGAGTTCAACGTCTCCAAGCCGTCGGTGCGCGAGGCGCTGCGGATCCTGGAAACCGAGGGGCTCATCACCGTGCTCCGCGGGAACACCGGCGGTGCGTTGGTTCACGCTCCGCAGAGCGGCAACGCCGCCTACATGCTCGGGCTCGTCCTCCAGGCTCAGCAGGTGCCGTTGCGCGACCTCGGGGCCGCGCTCAAGCACATCGAACCGTTGTGCAGCGCGCTGTGCGCCACCCGCCCCGACCGAGCCGAAGCGGTCGTGCCGTATCTCCAGCAGTGCCACGAACGCTCGCTCGCGGTCCAGAACGACGATGTCCAGTTCACACAGGCGATGCGCGAGTTCCACGAGGAGATGGTCGCCCGGTGCGGCAATCAGACGATGATCCAGCTCGTCGGCGCACTCGAGTCGCTGTGGACCAGCCACGAGCGCGATTGGGCCCGGCGCCAGACATCGCAGGGCAGCTTCCCGCAGCGCAGTGTGCGCTCGACCTCGCTCAAGGCGCACGCGCGGATGATCAAACTGATCGAGGACGGCAAAGCCGAAGCCGCCGAGAAGCTCGCCCGGCAACATCTCGAGGAGTCGATCTTCTACGCCTCGAGCGACGGCGAGATGTCGATCAGCGCCGACCAACTGCGCTGAGGCCATCCAATCGGCGCGGTCAGCCGTGCGCGGCGAGCGTGCCGGCACCCACCTGCGGCACCGACGCTGCCAACTCGGCCACCACAGCGGCCCAGTCGCCGACGATTCCGACGTCGGCGTGGTCGAAGATCTCCGCATCGGGGTCGGCGTTCACCGCCAGCACGGTGGTTGCCGCGGCGAACCCGCAGGAGTGGTTGTAGCGACCGCTGGCACCGACCGAGATGTACAAGCGCGGGCTGATCGCGCTGCCGGTGATGCCGATCTGGCGCGAGCGCGGCATCCATCCCCGGTCGGTGACCTTGCGGGTCGCGCCGATCACGGCACCGAGCCGGGCGGCGAGTGGCTCGAGCAAGGCATAGCGCTCTGGATCGACGCCCTGGCCGACGCCGATCACGACGTCGGCGGCCGCGAGCGCAGCACGCCCGGTGTCGACCTCGATCGTGTCGGTCACCTGCACCCTGCGGCCATGACGGCGCGCACCTGACCAGGCGAACTGCTTGGCGACTGCCTGACGGGCCGCCCGCGGCGGAAGCGCCCCGGGACGGATCGTCGCCATCTGAACGGGCGAGGTGGATGTGATCGGCGCGACGAGCCGGCCGCCGAGTGCCGGCTTCCAGACGGTGAGCCGGCCGCCGGGCGCGACGTCGACGCTGATGCCGTCGCCGATCAGCCCCCAACCGTGACGGGCGGCGATCTTGCTGGCGATGGCACGGCCGCTGAACGTGCCGTCGACGAGGATGACGGCCGGGTTGGTGAGCGCCGCCGCGGCGGCCAACAGTTCGCCCCGGTCGTCGGCGTGCGAGCCGGCGACGATCACGACGTCGTCGGCCCCGTACCGGCCGAGTTCACCGGCAGGCGGCTCGGCCACGATCGCCGTCACCGTGCCGCCCAACGCGACGGCGAGGTCGGCGGCTCTGCCGAGCAGTTCGTAGCCCGTGCCAGGACGATCGAGCACGACCCAGATCGGCACCGGTCCGAGCGGACCGATCGGAACCGGGTCGAGCGCACGCTCACCACCAGCGTCGAACGCTCCGTTCGCGTGGAGCGCAGCCACCGCCGCGTCGACGCTGTCGACGACGGCTCGCCGCCGATCGGTCGTCACGAGGCGCGGAGGGCCCACTTGGGTCGGCGAGCCGCGCAGCCCGATGTTCGTGGCCCGGAAGCCCAGTTCGGCGGCGCTCAGCCGGGTGATCCGTTCGGCGGCGACAGTGGCCCGCGCCTCTGGCGGTGCCTTCGATGGCTCGCACAGGCGCTCGGCGGTGGACACCAGCGCGGGCAGTGCGACCTCGACGGTCTCGTTGAACGTGTCGGTCTCGGTGACGACGTGAATCCCTCGACCACCGGGGGTGACTCCGAGCTGACGGGCGGCATGAACGAACGGCACGTCGAGCAACTCGGCGACCTGCGGCGGGACCTGGCCGGTATCGGCATCGATCGCGTTGAGTCCGGCGAGGACCAGGTCGAATGGGCCCTCGAGGTGGAGCGCGGCACCGAGCACGCGGGCGGTGACGAGCGTGTCGGAACCAGCCAGGGCGGGGTCGCAGATCAGGACCCCGCGGGTGGCCCCACAGGCGATCATCTCGCGTAGTGCATCGTCGGCCGACGGTGGTCCCATCGTGAAGACCACGACCTCACCGTCGTCGCCGGCCAGTTCGACCGCCTTGGCGTTGGCCCGCCGGCAATAGGCGTTGACCTCGAGCTCGACGCCGTCCCGCCGCAGCGTGCCAGCGTCGGTGAGCGTCGCCTCGCCCTTCGGCACCTGCTTGATCAGCACCGCCACTCTCATCGCGGCCACTCCCATAACGCTCCCCTCGTCCATACATTTCTATCATTTCTAAGATTAGACATACACTGGATCGAGCCAGCCAATCATCGGGGGTGCTGGCAGACCGACGAGAGGAAGCCATGACGACCAAAGCCGCCCAGATCCGCGCCCAGCTAGGCCATCCCGTGATCGACGCCGACGGGCACTTCGTGGAGATCGGGCCGATCCTCCACGATCAGGTGATCACCTACATCGAGGAGCACGGCGGCACCGACCTGCGCGACCGCTACCTCGCCGGCGCGGCAGCGCCGTTCGACACGTCGGTGAACCTGGCCGCGCGCGACTCGGCCGCGGTTCGCGACTGGTGGCGGGCGATGCCGTCATGGTGGGGGTGGCAAGCGCGCAACACCTACGACCGCGCGAGCATGCACCTTCCCGCGCTCCTGCACGAGCGGCTCGACGAGTTCGCGCTCGACTACGTGCTGATCTACCCGTCGATGAGCCTGTCGTTCCTCGACCTACTCGACCACGAGTTGGCGGCGGTGCTGTGCAAGGCCGTCAACGAGATGCATGCCCGCCAGTTCGCCGAGTATCGCCATCGCATCACCGTCGGTGCGCTGATCCCCATGTCGTCGCCCAAGGTCGCCATCGACGCCCTCGAACATGCTGTGGGTCTGGGATTCAAGACCGCGGTGATCGCCGGCTCGGTGCGTCGCCCGATCGGAGCAGCGCACGCCGTCGACCCCAGCCTCGACGAAGTGGCCTACCGGCTCGACACCTACGGCCTCGACAGCGACTACGACTACGACCCGTTCTGGGCCGCCTGCGTCCGCCTCGGCATCAGCCCCGTGTCGCACAGCTCGCTCCAGGGGCACCGGGTGACCCGCTCGATCTCGAACTACGTGTACAACCACGTCGGCGGGCTCGCCGCCGGCCACGAGTCGCTGTGCAAGTCGCTGTTCCTCGGCGGCGTCACCGACCGGTTCCCCGAGCTCCGGATCGGCTTCCTCGAGGGCGGTGTCGGCTGGGCCTGCTCGCTCTACAGCGACCTGCTCGGGCACTGGGAGAAGCGCAACGCCAACTCGATCGGGCAGCTCGACCCCGACGTGCTCGACGTCGAGGCGTTCATGCAGTACGCCACCAAGTACGGCGACGACGCGGTGCTCCAGAACGCCGACCGCATCCGCGAGTTCTTCGGCCGGCCGGCGGCCCGGCCGGCGCAACTCGACGAGTTCGAGCGGGTGAACGTCGGGTCGAAGGCCGAGTTGCGCGACAAGTTCGTGCCGCGGTTCTTCTTCGGTTGCGAGGCCGACGACCCGTTGATCGCGTGGGCGTTCCGCAGCGACGTCAACCCGCAGGGCGCGATCCTCCAGCCGCTGTTCGGTTCCGACATCTCGCACTGGGACGTGCCGGACATGACCGAGCCGGTCGAGGAGGCGTACGAGCTGGTCGAGCACGGCCTGCTCGACGACGAGCAGTTCAAGCAGTTCGTGTTCTCCAACGCCGTGAAGTTGCACGGAAGCACGAACCCGGACTTCTTCGTCGGTACCTCCGTCGAGACCGAGGCGGCGGCATTGCTGGCCGGTCAGTAAGCCGGGTGCCGGCGATCTCGTGCTCGGTCAACTGACGTTCGTCTCGCTCGCCCGGGTCACCGACCCGGGCGAGCACCGCGCCTACAACGAGTGGCACCAGCTCGACCACCGTCCCGAGAACCTCGCCCTCGACGGTGTGGCGTGGGGTGAGCGCTGGGTGCGTTCACCCCGGGCCGCCGCGCTCGAGACCGAGGTCGCGGGGCCGCTGAGCGACTTCCACTACCTCAATATGTACTGGTTCACCGAACCACTGACGCGGACTCGGAGCGAGTGGGAACTGCTCGCCGAGCGAGCGGTGCACTGGGGCCGCCGAGATGATCTGGCCCTGTGCACCCGGCCGCTGATGGGATACTTCGTTCCGGTCTCGGTCGAGGTGTCTCCGCGCCTGCGGCTGAGTGCCGAGGCGCTACCGATTCGCCCGAACCGGGGGGCGTACGTCGAGATCGTCCGCTGGCCCGACGGGCGTTCGGCCGAAGCGTTGCGGGCCCACGCGTGGTTCGACCGCGTCCGCGTTGCGCAACTGCTCGGCATTGCCGGTGTGGCCGGCGTGTGCGTGCTCGCCAGCGAGAACACGTTCGCCACCCATCAGGACCTCGCCGACGCGGCCGACCGGGCCAGCACGCGCATCCACATCGCCTACCTCGACGGCGACCTCGCGGCGACCGCCGCCGAACTCGCGTCGCTTCCGGCTGCGCCGCCGGGCGGAGCCGATGCGCTCCATGCCGGTGTCGTCGAGACGATCGTGCCGTGGCGGTGGGACTGGTTCGACGAGACCGAGTCGGCGTGAACGAATCGCGCATCGTCGCCGTGTCGGGTGCAACGGCCGGGATCGGGCTCGGGGTGGCCCGCCAGTTCGCGGCCGCCGGACACCGGGTGCTCGGCTCGGCACGCGGTGTCGAACGTGGCCGCACCGTGGAGGCGGAGCTGCGCGCCGCCGGGCTGGATTTCACCTTCGTGCCCGCCGACGTCTCGACCACAGCCGGGAGCCAGGCCCTGATCGACGCCGCTGTCGCAACTCACGGTGGGCTCGATGTGCTCGTCAACAACGCCGGAACGGTCGGAACACGACCGCTCGCCCCATTCATGGACGTCACCGAGCAACACTTCGACGAGTTGGTGGCCACCAACCTCCGCAGCATGTTCTTCACGACCCAGCTCGCCGCCAAAGCGATGGCCGACCTTGGCGGCCGCGGCGGCACGGTGTTCAACCTCGGCTCGCTGGCCGGCGAGACCGTGGCAGCCGAGATGCTCACCTACCGCACGACCAAGGCCGCGGCGATGTTCATGAGTGAGTGCCTGGCCGACGCCTTGCGCCCGGCAGGGATCACCGTCCACACGATTGTGGTGCACCGAGTGGTCAGTGAGGGTGGCCGACGCACGCTCGAACAGCGCATCGTCGACATCGGCGCCGACGAGGCCGAGGCTGAGCGGTTGCGCCGGGACTACGCGGCGACCGCCACCGAACCGGACGACCTTGGGCGCCGTCTCGTGCACATGCTCGATCATCCCGGGGTCACGATCGGCCCGGGGTTCACGGTGCGGCGATGACGGAGCAGAAGGAGGCAACCAGCGACCGGCCCGGCGTCGCGGTCGGGCTGTTCATCGACATGCGCAACCCGGATCCCTGGCGGCGCGACCCGACGGCGCTGTACGCGCGCACGCTCGACCTGTGTGCCGAGGCCGACCGGCGTGGCATCGGCGCGTTCTGGTTCACCAAGCACCACTTCACCGACGACGACTACCTGCCCCAACCGCTCACGCTCGCCGCCGCGGTGGCCGCGCGCACCCGTCACGCCCGGCTCGGTACCGCCGTCGTGCTCGGCGCGCTGCGCGACCCGATCCACACGGCCGAGCAGGCCGCGCTCGTCGACGTGATCTCCGGCGGCCGGCTCGAACTCGGGATCGGCGCCGGATACGCCCGCGGCGAGTTCACCCGGTTCGCCGCCGACTTTCGCGGGCGCCGCGCTGCTTGCGAGGATCACCTTGTCACCGTCCGCCGGCTGTTCGCCGAGCGGGCGGTCACCCCGTCACCAGTGCAGGACGAGGTCCCGATGTGGCTCGGCTATCAGGGGCCGGTCGGTGCCCGTCAAGCGGGTCGCATGGGCGTCAGCCTGCTCAGCCTCCGCCGATCACTGCTCGAACCGCTGCGCGCCGGACGCGAGGAGGCGGGGCTCGACCCCGCCGGGGCGGCGATGGGCGGCGTCGTCGACATCGTCGTCAGCGACGACCCGGAACGTGACGCGCCGCTGATTGCTCCGCACTACGCCTACCAGCAGGAGTCGTACCGCGCACTGCATCACTCTGGTGCGAGCCGGGACACCAACCGCAGGCCCGCAGGCGAGGCCCCGGCGGTGGTCCGCACGGTGACTGGTGGGAACGGGCTGGCCGTACTGACGCCCGACGACGCGGTCACCGCGCTGACCGCAGCGATCGGGGGGCTCCCGGCCCGGCACGTATACGTGTGGCTGTCGGTCGCCGGTATGCCCGACGCGCTGGTGGAACGCCACGTCGAGTTGGTATGCGACCGTGTCGTACCGCGACTCTCGGGGTCGCCCTCACCGCCGACCGACGCAGCGGCACAACCCCACGGGGCGCGGTAACCGGGCGACGCTCAGACCGGGGGTCCGGTCGCCGCGGCGGTGGCGACGGGGGTTCGGGCCTCGGTCGAGGCGACCATCCGCGCCGCGCACACGACCAACGGCACGAGCACGACGAGCGTCGCCCAGCGAACACCGAGCGGGTTGGCGAGCGCTCCGTCGATGAGGCCGGCGATCGGGCGCGACCCCGTGAACGCGATCGACCACAGCGCCATCAGGCGTCCGTGTTCGCTCGACTCGGTGGTCATCTGCAACCGGGTCAGCCCGAGCGTGCTCAGCCCGATGTAGCCGGTGCCGGCGACGAACAGGGCGGCGAGCGAGAGCCACAACCAGTCCGACAGGGCGAACACCACCATCGCCCCGGCGAGTGTCAGGCCGCGCATACCGATCACGCGGTCGGTCGCCAACCCGGAGGCGGTGACGACGAACGCGGCGACCACGGCCCCGACGCCGAACGCGCCGACGAACCAGCCCACCAGTGTGTCCGGCGCGTCGAACACCTTGGTAGCGAACTCGGGTGACAGGGTCGTGATCGGGTCGATCGCGAACGACCCTGCGGCAGCGACAACGAACACCCGCGCGAGGGCTGGTCGGCGGGCGACCAAGCGCACCGAATCGACCACCTTCGGCCGCGGCTCGGATGCCGCGCGGCGCGTCCGTTGGCGCGGCTTGATGACCAGTAGGGCAATGCCCAAGCCGAGGAACGAGCACGCGTTCGCGGCGAACGCCGCGGACACCCCGAGCTGGGCGACCGCCAGAGCGCCCAACACCGGGCCGATCGCGCGGGCTCCGTTGAACGTCACGATGTTCAACGTGACCGCGGCGGGGAGGTTCTCCGGCTTGACGAGATCGGCCACAAGCGCCAGCTGGGACGGAACGCTCAACGCTTGGAGGAAGCCGAGCGCGAGAGCGACGGCAACGACCACGGGCACGTTGGCGTGCCCGGTAGCCGACGTGATCGCCAACCCGATCGTGATCGTCATGCCGCACGCTTGCGTCGTCAGCAGCAGGCGTCGCCGGTCGAACCGGTCGGCGGCGATCCCCGCCGCAGGGCCGACCACGAACACCCCCGCGAACTGCGCCAGGCCGACGACGCCGACGAGGAACACCGAACCGGTCAAACGGTAGACCAGCAGCGTCTGGCCGATGTTCTGGAACCAGGTGCCGCAGTTCGACAGCAGGCTGCCGATGCAGTACGGCCAGAAGTTGCGCTCGCGCAGCGCGGCGCGACGACTGCCGGCCGGAGGATCGCGGCGCGTCACGGAATCAGCCGGCGTGGCTGACGGGACGCCCGCCGCGGGCGCTCGCCGTTTCGAGCAGCGGCTCGCTCCCCCGGGCGTAGACCTGCAGGGAGACGTTCCGACGGAAGTTCAAGAAGCGGTGCCCGTCGGGTCCGCCGACGAGCGCGTACCGCACGTCGCCGGGGATCGAGATCGCGCTGATCGGTGCGAAGTGGTGAGCGCCCATCGACACGCTGCCACCCATCAGCACGATGATCTCGTCCTCACTGTGGTGGTGGGCCTTGCCGCGCTGCTCGTCGGACGGGGGCGACGTGACCTCGAACAGTTGCACGCGGCAGTGCGGGCAGGTGCCGTCGGCGAACCACACCGCGTTGACGCCTTCGCGGGCGCCGGACACGTGCTCGCCTTCGGGCCCGACGACGTGGACGGCGCCCATCGGGGCCTCGGGGTCGCCGGCGGGTCCACCCAGCGCCGGACCCGCCGCGTAGGCGCCGAAGTGCAGCAACTCGGCACCGCTGGGGGCAGTCAGCGTTGCTGCGGCTGCGCACTCCACGAGCACCGCTCCGCCGGCCGGGGTGCGCCGAGCGGCACCGTCCACCGTGCGCACCTCGACCTCGCCGGCGAGCACGTAGATCGCGTCGTCGGAGTGCTCGTCGCGCCATTCGATCGTGCCGCCTGGTTCGAGGCGCGCGTAGCTCAGCCACAGCGAGTAACCGGCGGGGCTCAGCAGCCGCGCCTCGGTGACACCCGTGGCGGTACGCGGCACCGGGTAGGCGGCCTGCGACTCGGCCGCGTCGAAGGCGACAGCGGTCCACTTCGTCACGCTGGGCTCCCGGTCATCCGTTCAGCTCCCCCGCTTCGATGCGGCGGCGCACGTCGGCACGCAGGTCGCCCTTGGCGACCTTGCCGCCTGACGACATGGGCAGTGCATCGACCAGGACGAGCAACTCCGGCCATGCCTCCTTGGAGACGTCGCTGGCTGCCAGATGATCGTTGATTCCGCTGAGCGTGACGGTCGCTCCCGGCGCGGGCACCACGTAGACGCAGACCCGCTCGCCGAACACCGGTGACGGTGCCGCGACGGCGGCGACCATCGCCACGCCCGGGGCGCCCCCCACGGCTTCCTCGACCGCCGGTGCGCTGATGTTCTTGCCGCCGCGGATGACGAAGTCGGACGTGCGGCCGACGACGGACAGGTACCCGTCGGCGTCGACGACGACGATGTCACCCGTGAGCATCCAGCCGTCGGGGCGTACCAGCTCCTCGGTTGCCGCCGGGTCGCCCAGGTACCCCAGGCAGGTGACCGGGCCGCGGCACGCCGGCCTGCCCGGGCCACCCGTGTCGGTGATATCGCGGCCGTCGTCGGCGAACAGACGCACGTTCATCACCGGAATCACCCGGCCAGCCGTGCGCAGGCGCTGCTCAGGCGTGTCGCGTGTGGTGGTGACGCTCAGTGCTCCGGTCTCGTTCGACCCGAAGAACTGGAGCACGCGTGCCCCGGTGACCTCCTCGAAACGGGCCGCCCGCTCGTACGGCACCGCCTCGCCACCGGTGAACAGCGCCCGCAGCGTGCTCAGCTGATGCGAGCCGAGCGACTCGGCGTTGAGCGCCATGATGAACTGCGTGCTCACCGCCGCCAACACGGTGACGCGATGACGCTCGATCGCCTCGAGCATCGCCTCGGCAGTGAACCGTTCGAGTACCACGCACGGTGCGCCGAGCAGCAGTGGTGTCACGTGCGCCGTCCAAATCCCGAACCCGTATGGTGCCGGGATCACGCTCATGAACACGTCGGCGGCGGTCAGCTCACCCGCTTCGGCAGCCATACGGTGAAACGCCCGCCACCGGTTGGCGGTGTGCATCACGACCTTCGGGAGGCCGGTCGTGCCCGAGGTCGAGTTGAGCAGGAACAGTTCGTCGGGCCGCCGGCGCACCGCGGGGTCGACGACGGGTAGTGCGTCCGGAGCGAACAACGACCGGCCGTCGAGCGTCGCCACAAGGCCGTCGCCGTCGAGTTCGATCAGTTCGCGCAGCGGCAGCGCCGCCGACAGTTCGCCGACGAAGGCGCCAAGGTCGTGGTCGCGGAACCGGAGCGGAGCGATCAGCAGCTCGGCCGCGGTGACCGACAAGATGTGTTCGACCTCGCGCCGCCCGGCGCGGGGGCCAATGCCCACCACGACCGCGCCGGCACGCTCGACCCCCAAGTAGACCGCGTGCACGATCGGCGAGTCGGCAAGCAGTACCGCCACGCGGGTGCCGCGCGATACCCCGTGGGCCTGCAACACCGAGGCAACCACCGTCGACGCGGTGCGCACCTGAGCCCACGTGCAGGCGAAGCCGTCACCAATCCAGGCGGTCCCGTCGGGACGCTCGGACGCGTGCCGGTCGAGCACCGCGACCAGCCCCTCGGTCGACCACCAACCCTCGGCGACGTAGCGCTCGGCCTCCTCTGGCGTGGCCAGATGTGGGCCCGACGCGACATGCGTGCTCATACGGGGGCGCGCACACCGGTGCTCTGGGGCAGCGCCAGCTCGTTGACCGACGCACCGTTCAACGTGGGACCGCTCGTGTGGAGGTGGCATGCCGTCGACACGCCGTCGTCGAATGTGATCGTCGGTGGTGCCTCGTGGGCACAGATCTCCATCGCGAATTGGCAGCGAGTGCGGAAACGGCAACCCGACGGGATCGCGGTCGGGCTGGGTACCTCGCCGCGCAGCAAGATCCGCTTGCGGTTGCGCTCGATCTCTGGGTCGGGGTGCGGGATCGCCGACAGCAACGCCTGCGTATACGGGTGGCGCGGCATCGAGTACACGGTCTCGGCCTTGCCCAGTTCGACGATCGCCCCCAGGTACATCACCCCGATGCGGTCGGCGATGTGGTGCACGACGAACAGATCGTGAGCGATGAACAGGTACGTGATGCCGAGCCGCTGCTGCAGATCGCTGAGCAGGTTGATGGCCTGCGACTGGGTGGACACGTCGAGCGCACTCACCGGCTCGTCGAGCACGAGCAGCCGCGGCTCGACCGCCAGCGCCCGCGCCAGGCTCACCCGCTGGCGCTGCCCGCCCGACAGTTCGTACGGATACCGGCCGAGGTGATGACGCCGCAGGCCGACCGTTTCGAGCAACTCCTCGGCGACCTCCATCCGGCGCGCCTTGGGAAAGTCACGGTGGTACTTCAACGGCTCGACGAGTAACTGGCCGACGGTCAGCTTCTGGTTGAGCGAGCCGCTGATGTCCTGGAAGACCGCTTGCATGTCGGCGCGCAGCTCGCGCATCGGGCGCCCGCGCAGGTTGGTGATGTCGCGGCCGTCGAAGCGGATCGTGCCCGAGTCCGGGTCGAGCAATCGCAGCACCAGCCGGCCGAGGGTGGACTTGCCCGATCCGCTCTCGCCGACCAGGCCGAGGCTCTCACCAGCGACGATGTCGAGATCGACGTTGTCGACGGCGACGGCCGCGGCGCCACGCCGTTCGGCCGAACGGAACGTCTTGCGCAGCCCGCGCAGTTCGACGAGCACATCGTTCACCACATCGCTCACAGCGTCACCCCAACGGTGGTCATGCTCAGGTCGAGTTCGGCGTGCCGGTGACAGCGCACCGCCTGACGGGTGCCGGTCGACACGATTGGCACCGGTGTGGTGTGGCACACGTCGATCGCGAATTCGCAGCGCGGATTGAACCGGCACCCGCTCGGAAGGCGCCCCGGGTGTGGCGGCGCGCCGGCGATCGTTGCCAACCGCTGACCCTTCAGGTCCGGGTGTGGCGCGGTGCGGATGAGCGCCGCGGTGTAGGGGTGGCTGGGCCGGGCGAACATCGACTCGGTCGAGTCGATCTCGGCCACCTGCCCGCCGTACATCACGATCATCCGCTCGGCGAGCCCGGCGAGCACGCCGAGGTCGTGGGTGACAAACAGCACCGCCATGCCGAACTCGGCGCTGAGACCACGGATCAACTCGATGATCTGGGCCTGCACCGTGACGTCGAGCGCTGTAGTCGGTTCGTCGGCGATCAGCAGGCGCGGGTGATTGACGAGCGCCATCGCGATCATCACGCGCTGTTGCATGCCACCCGAGAACTGGAACGCGTACTGACGCGCCCGGCCGGCCGGGTCGGGGATGTCGACCAACCGGAGCATGTCGACCGCACGCGCCATTGCCGCCTTGCGACTCACGCGCTCGTGGGCCCGGACCGCCTCGGCGATCTGCTCGCCGATCGTCCACGACGGATGCAGGCTGCTCATCGGCTCCTGGAAGATCATCGCGATCTCCTTGCCACGCACGGCCCGGATCTCCGACTTCGACAGCGAGGCCAGGTCGCGCCCGTCAAACAGGATGTGCCCGTCGAGCCGGCGACCGGCCGGCAGCAGCTGCATGATCGCCAGCGCGGTCATCGTCTTGCCCGAGCCCGACTCACCGGCCAGGCCGACCATCTCGCCCGGCCTGATCCGGAACGTCACGTCGTCGAGGATGCCCACGAACCCGTTCTCGGTCGGTAAGGCCAGCGACACGTGGTCGAGTTCGAGCAGCGAGCCGTGCCGGCCGCCTTCCGCCGGCGTGTCCTCGCCGTGGGTCGTCGCCACCGCGTGCGCCTCACCGCTGATCTCGTCAATCGTCATCGCACCCTCCCCAACGCATCGCGCAAGCCGTCACCGATCAGGTTGAGCGAGAGCACCGTGGCGGCGATCATCACGCTTGGCGGGAGGATCATCCACGACTCGCGCGAGATGAAGTCGAACGCCGACCGGAGCATGATCCCCCAGCTCGATTGCGGGGCTTGCACGCCGAGGCCGAGGAAGCTCAGACTGGCCTCGGCGATGATCGCCGTACCGATCGACAGCGATACCTGCACGATCAACGCCGACGAGATGTTCGGCAGGATGTGGCGGATCATGATCTGCGGGTTCGGTACGCCCAACGCCCGTTCGGTCTCGACCAACTGGCTGGTGCGCAGCTTTTGCACCTCGGAACGGATCAGGCGGATGAACAGTGGCGTGAAGTACACGCCGAGGGCGATGATCGCGTTGCGCATGCTGGCTCCGAGCACGCCGGCGACGGCGAACACGAGGATCAGCGGCGGGATGCTGAGGACGATGTCAACGAGCCGCATCAACAGCCAGTCGAGCTTGCCCCCGATGTAGCCGGCGATCATGCCGATTGGCAGGGCAACGACGAGCGAGACGACCACCGACCCGAGACCGACCAGCAGCGACACGCGCGAACCGTGAAGCAGCCGGCTGAGAATGTCGCGACCGATGTCGTCGGTGCCGAGCCACCGCATACCGGCCCGCGAGCACAGATCGTTGCAGTCGGTGAACGGGGGCGAGAACGGGATCCGCAGCTCGTTCTTGTTCGGGTCGAGTGGTGCGACCAAACCGGCGAACACGGCGGTGAGCACCACGAGCGTCAAGACGACCAGCGAGATCAACGCCGGCCGGTTGCGCAGGAAGGCGCGCAACCGGCGGCCTTCGAGACGTTCCGGGATCTCGGCGTCGAGGTCGACGTCGCTGACAGGAGCGGTAGCGGGAAGCGGGGCTTCGATCGTCATGGACCTACCTCGACTCGAACCGCAGACGCGGGTTGAGTTTCATGTTCACGATGTCGGACAGCAGCGTCATCACGACCGCGATCACGACGGCCAGCGGAATCACACCCTGGAGGATCGGCAGGTCGCGCTGAACGATCGCGTTGACCGTCATCCGGCCCAGCCCCGGCAGGGCAAAGATCTGTTCGACGACGACCGCGCCGCCGAACGATCGGGCGACGTTGACGCTGATCACCGAGAGGGCCGGCGAGATCGCCACCCGCAGCGCGTGCTTGTTGACGACCTGGCGTTCGGTCAGCCCCTTGGCCCGCGCGGTGCGGATGTAGTCGGTTTCGAGCGTGTCGACGAGGCCGGCGCGGATCTGGCGGGTGAGTTCGGCGATCATCACGCCGCTCAGCGCCAACATGGGCAAGATCATGCGCTTGGCCCACTCGACCGGGCTCTCCGAGAATGCGACGTATCCGGCGAACGGCAATATTCGTAGCCATGCCGCGAACACGATGATCAGCCAGAGCCCGATCACGAAGCTCGGCACGGCGACGCCGACGCTGGCAGCCAGGGTCGCCAGCTTGTCGGGGAAGCGGCCCCGGTAGCGGCCGGCGATGATGCCGGCGGGCACGCCGATCACCAATGCGACCGCCAGCGAACCGATCACCAGTTGAAGTGTGACACCCCAACGCGAGGCGATCTCGGACGTGACCTCGCGCTTGGTGAACAGCGAGCGACCCAAGTCGCCCTGCACGGCGTCGACGACCCAGTGGCCATAGCGCACGAACAGCGGATCGTCCAGGTTCAACGCCTGACGGATCTCGTCGATCCGTTGCTGACTGGCGTTCTCGCCAGCCAGCGTGACCGCCGCGTCGCCGGGCAGGAACACCGTCAGCATGAACACCAGGAACGAGACGACCAGCACCAGCGGCACGATCGCCAGGAGGCGTCGCCAGATCATCGACAGATCACCCTTGCACCAACCCGAGTTGGGAGGCCCAGTCGAGGTTCATCCGCGCTGAACCGACGTGGGCGATGTGGACGACGTGGCCCTCACCCTGATTGGCGTCGCCGTAGGTGATCGGGCCCGACCCTGCGTGCTCGGCCTCGCGGGCGAGCCGGTCGAGGTCGCTCCAGTACGAGATCTCGGCGGCCGACGGCGTGAACACCTCGTGAGCGATCTCGACGAGCGACGGATCGCCGATCATCATGCCCCGGTAGCCCAGGTCGCGCAGCTCGGTCGCCCACCGGCGGTAGCCGTCGTGATCGTCGAGGTCGCCACCCCACATGCCGCTGATCGGCCACTTGATACCGGCCGCTCGGGCATCGATCAGCGCCTTCGAGCGCAGGTACAGCGACTCGGTGCCTTCCGCCGTCCAGCGGAAACCGATTGCCTGGTGGATGTCGCCGAACCGCGAGACGGCACCGCCCATGTAGGCGACCCGGTCGGAAGCGGCCCCGATCTCGTACGCGTTGCGCAGCGCCATGGCCGTCTCGAGGATGGGATAGATCGCGGTGGAGCCGCGCTCGCGGTCGGTCTCGACTTCCATGCAGTCGAGCAACGCGGCCGCCGCGGCAACGTCGACGGCGCTCTGGATCTTCGGTAACAACACGCCGGCGAGTGCCGGGCGCATCACGGCCTGGAGGTCGCGCAGGGTCATACCGCTGTCGATCGGCTGGACGCGGACGAACCACAGAGGCGCACCCGTGCCGGTGGGAGCCGAGTCGAGGAACTCACCGACGAGTTGGCGGGTGCGCTCGCGCTCGTGCTCGGGAAACGGCGTGCGTGGCTCTTCGATGTCGATCACGATCGCGTCGGCACCGTGGGACGCGGCCTCGGCCAGCTCCTGCTCGTCGCTGCCGGCGACGAACAGTGCCGTGCGCAACGGCCGGGCGATCTGCTTCGGCCCGCTCACGCCTGGTCGCCTTCGGTCGCGGCTGCCTGATCCGGCTCGGCAGCGACGTGCTCGGTGCGCCCGACCGGGTTCTCGAAGAAGACGTGCAACAGCTTCGAGGCGCGCACGATGCGGTAGCCGTAGACGGTGCCCGGCGGCACCCACGACACGGTGCCCGGCCCGTGCAGCGAACCGACGATCGACGTGTCGCCACGATGCCACGCCAGAGCGTCGGCCCCTTCGTAGAACTCGATCTCGCCGTCGAGCACGTACTCGACGCGCCGGGCAAAGTGCTTGTGCGGCTTCACGATCGCGCCGGCTGGGTGCTCGATGTAGTACACCCACGGCCCCGACTCGGCGTCACCACCCATCCACTTGATGCGGGCTTGGCTGCCCTTGCCGGGGCGCGCCTTGTCGCGCTCGGCAGCGAGGTCGAGCCATGGCACCTCGTCGACCGTCCGAAAGAACACTGTGTTTGCGTCGGCCATTGCCGTCCCCTCTCACACCAGGCCTCCTGGCCTGGCGAACGCTAACATTGATAAGATTTAACTCTCAAGTTCGAGCGACGAGCTCGAACCCGTTGACCAGGCCACCCTCCATGATCGGCGCTTCCGCCCCAGCCACGGTCTGTTGGGAAGCATCGCCGCGGTAGTTGAGAAAGCCGAAGCCGGCGTCGGCGCGGAACCCGTACCGCTGGTCGGCAGAGACGGCGAGTGTGTCGCCGGCGACCAGACGGTGCGCGCCGAGACGGATCTCGCCCCACACTACGTGGATCAGTTCGTCGACCGAGTGGCTGTGAGCCGGCGAGACGTACTCATCGTCGCGCGACGTGTACAGCAACGTCGCCCGGCAGCCCGCACAGGTCGAGTCGGCGAAGTACTTCGACAGGCGTCCCGGCGTCGCCAGCGCGAGCCATCCGTCCGGGCCGACCACGTGAACCTGGTCGGGCACCCGCGAGATCGGCCCATTGAGACCGCCCACCGGCAAGGAGCCGGCAGCGGTCCCCATGTGCAGCACGACGGCGGGTTCGCCGACGGCGAGCCGGGGGTGCGCGCCTGATTCGACGACCGCTGCTCCACCTGCCGTGCATGACGTGCCGTCGACGGCCAACTCGCCGGAGACGACGTAGAGGATCTCGTCGCCGTGCACGTCCGGTAGTTCGATCACGGCACCCGCAGGCAGCGTCAGCTCGACCATCCACAGCGAGTAGCCGTCCGGGTGCAGCACTCGCACCGAAGCGCCTTCGGCAGTATGACCGGCGACCGGATGGCCGGCTGCCGACGACGCATCGTCGTACCGGCAGATGCTGAGTCCTTTCACCACGTCCCCCTCGGTCGGCGCGTCGGCCGCTCCCGGCGGCCTCGATATGTCTACTCTATCATTAAAATGATTGTCTGCATAACGCCCGGCGGGTCTGCCGGGCGTTCGACCACATGAGAGTGAGAGATCGTGCACACCCCAGACACCGTCCCTGATGTCACCACCGGCCGCTCCACGAACACCTTCTTCCGCGGGGTCAAGGACCGTCCGCGCACCGTCACGTTCTTGCCCGACCCCGAACCAGCGCCGCGGCGATACACGATCATCTCGGCTGACGACCACGTCGTCGAACCACCCGACACCTTCGAGGGACGCCTGCCGAGCAAGTTCGCCGATCGTGCGCCACGGATCGTCGAAAGTGAGGGTGGCGAGGTCTGGCTCTACAACGACCAGTTGCGGCCCGACATCGGTCTCAACGCAGTCGTCGGCCGGCCGATCGCCGAGGCCTCCTTCGAGCCGAAACGATTCGACGAGATGCGCCGCGGATCGTGGGACATCCACGCGCGCGTCCGCGACATGGACCTCAACGGTGTCTACGCCTCGGTGAACTTTCCCTCGGGCCTCCCGGGGTTCGCCGGCCAGCGGCTCCAGCTCGGCGTCGACCCTGAACTCGCGTTGGCGACAGTACAGGCGTGGAACGACTGGCACATCGAGGCATGGACCGGGCCGTACCCAGACCGCATCATCCCGTGTCAGGTGCCATGGCTGCTCGACCCGGTCGTTGCCGCGGCACAGGTCCGGGCAAACGCTGCGCGCGGGTTCAAGGCCATCGCCTTCACCGAGTCACCGGAAAAGCTCGGCCTGCCATCGCTGCACACGGGCTACTGGGACCCGCTGATGGCCGCATGTGAGGAAACTGGCACGGTCGTCTGCCTCCACGTCGGCTCGTCGTCGTCCACTCCGACCACCTCGTCGGACGCACCGCCCGAGACCGTCGGGGTGCTGTTCTTCGGCTACGCCATGTTCTCCGCGGTCGACTGGCTGTTCTCGAAGATTCCGGTCCGATTCCCCGACATCAAGATCTGCCTGGCCGAAGGCGGCATCGGCTGGGTCGCCGGGTTGCTCGACCGTCTCGACCACGTCGATCGCTACTCGGAGCTGTTCGACACGTGGAAAGGCGTCGAGCCGACGCCGGCCGAGGTGCTGCAACGCAACTTTGCGTTCTGCGCAATCGAGGACCCGTCGAGCTTCCGGATCCGTGACCGGATCGGCGTCGACTCGCTCCTCCTCGAATCCGACTATCCACATCTCGACTCCACCTGGCCGTACACGCAAGACGTCGTGGCGACCGCACTCGCGGATGCGTCACCGGACGAGGTGCGCAAGATCACGTGGGAGAACGCATCAGTGCTGTTCCGTCACCCGGTACCGGCAGCCGTTGCCGCCGACCCCACCGCGTACTGACTCGCCGCTCCACCACGGACCGCTCCACCACGGACCGCTTCGCCAACCGAGTCAGCTCGGCGCGACCTCACCCAGCTCGGTCACCCACGCCGTGAGTTCTGCCTCGACGTTGCCGGTATCGGCGCGCAGGCGCACCGTGACGTCAGTCGCTCCGGCGGCCACGGCCTGGGCGAGACCGGCCGAGTCGACGGCGCGGGCCACCACGCGGAACGCAGGGTCGCCGCCCGCTGCGGCCACGCGGTCGCGCAGTTCTGGCAGGACGTCACCGAGTCGCTCGGCGTCGCGGCCCCAGGGAATCCAGCCGGCGCCGTGCCGAGCCAGACGACGCGCGACCCGGTCATTGTCCGTGCCGCTGATCCAGATCGGGACGCCATCTGGCTGGACCGGCCGGGGCATCTGATGAACACCGGGCATGGCACCGCGCCACAGCGCCGTGCAGGTGTCCAATGCCGCGTCCAGCAGCTCACCGCGGCGGTTGAAGTCGAGGCCCGACGCTTCGTATTCGGCGCGTTGCCACCCGACCCCGACACCGATGTCGAGGCGGCCACCGGACAGCACGTCGACGGTCGCCAGCTGTTTGGCCAGCACTGTCGGTCGGCGCAGCGCAGCGAGCAGCACGTGCGTTGCCAGCCGTACCCGTTCGGTGTGCGCGGCGAGGAACGCCAACACGGCCACCGGCTCGAGCCAGGCGCCGTCGGGCCCAGTCGGCTGGCTGCCACCGGACACGCCGCCGAGCTGCGGGTTCGCGTAGTCGTCGAGCCGCTCGCCGAACAGCACATGATCGGACACGACGATGTAGCCGATGCCGGACCGGTCGGCCGCAACCGCCACCTCGACGAGCCGTGACCAGTCGGCGTCGGGACTCGCCGAGAAGTTCTGGAGATGGACGCCGAGTCGGGGCCTCATCACCCGGGGCGACCGTCGGAGGTGACCTGCCCAGCCACCAGCTCGGCGATCTCCGGCGCGGCGAAGCCGAACTCGGCGAGGATCGCGAGCGAGTGCTCGCCGACCGCGCAGGCCGGGCCGAGCACTGGTTCCGAGCCGGACATCTGGACCTTGGGCGGCACTCGCCAGTAGTCGCCGTAGAACGGGTGACCGGCCTCGATCAGATAGCCCTCGCGTTCGAGCCAGCGATCGAACGTCTCCGCGGCAACCGGCGCCACGCCGACGCCCGCCGAGCCGAGCAGCTTCACCACCTCGGCCACCGGCCGGCTGCCGACTGCCTCGCCGAGCGACTCGGTCGCACCGAGCGCCTGGCCGATCCGGCTCCGCTCGGCGGCGGTCACCGCGGCCACGAACACCCAGCCGTCGGCGGCGCGGTACAGCCGGTACCACGGGTCGAGGCCGCGCTGGTCGGCATCGGCGACCGCGTGGTCGATCCGACCGTCGACGGCGACGAGGTCGGCCGAGTGGATGTAGCCGGTGCTGGTCAGCATCGTCGTCTCCAGCGCCTGCCCACGGCCGGTCGTGTGGCGCGCCCACAGCCCGAGCAAGATCGCGGTCGCCGCGCCGAGCGCGCTGCCCGGGTCGGCGTACGAGTCGTTCACCGGCGGGTTGCCGTCGCCGGCCTGCTTGATGCCGCCACCCGACAGGGCGTTCGGCGTCGAGTGGAACGCGGCCCGATCGCGCTGGGGGCCTCGCGAACCGTACGACGCTGCGTACAGGTGCACCGCTCGCGGGTTGTGAGCGAGCACCGTGTCAGCGTCGAGGCCGAGCTTGCGCGCCGGCCCGGAACGGAAGCTGTGGACGACGACGTCGGCGGCGGAGATCAACCGGCGCAGCGCCTCGGCTCCTGGCGGCGCCTTGAGGTCGAGCGTGACGCTCTCTTTGCCCTGGACGAACTTGGCACTTTGGAGCCCGGTGCGACGGAACGGGTCGCCGTCGAGCGGCTCGACCTTGATCACGCGAGCACCGAGCTCGGCCAGCAGCGTGGTGGCCATCGGCCCGGCGATGAAGTAGGCGACCTCGACGATCGTCACGCCCCGCAACGGCGCCTCGTCGACCGCTCGCACCGTGGGCAGTGGCGACGTGGCCTCGGCCCAGAGCTCGCCACGGCGGGCCGGTTCGTCGGCCTCGCCGAGCGGTGGGCTGGGCCGGTCGATCCGGGCCGGCGTCAGCGACATCTCGACCAGCGCGCCCACCTGGCGGACCCTCCCGAACGTCGGGTCGTCGAACTCGACGACCCGGTCGTTGGCGACCATGTCCGGGTGGTCGAGGAACTCGATCGGGGTCAGGAACGGATCGGCACCGACGTCGAACTCCTCGGTGAACGCGCGCATCCACTCGGCCTGCGTCCGGGTGCGCATGCGTTCGCGCAGGCGCTGTTCCAGTTCGACGACGTCGTCCACCGTCGGGATGCCCATCGGTGCCCTCGCGTAGCGCGGTTCGTCGAACACCTCGGCCAGGCCGAGCGCCGTCAACCAGTTCCGGAAGTGCTGATCCTGGCGAGCGCACATCTGGATGTAGCGGCCGTCGGCGCATTCGGCCGTGAGGAAGCACATCTCGATGCCCCGGTGCGCGGCGGGTGAGATCGACAGGTCGGTCCCGCCACCGCCGCGAGCGAGCTCCTGACGCATCAGGAACGCCATCGCTCCGTGCAGCAGGCTCGTTCGCACGAACTGGCCGCGACCGGTGCGGGCGCGCTGAAGCAGCGCCGCGAGCACGCCCTGGAGGGCGATCTGCGAGGCCCCGTACGAAGCGATCGGCGCGGCGGTGAACGCAGGCTCGTCATAGGTGTGGCCGGGCCGGCCACCGCTGAGCTGATCGAGCTCGGTCATCCGCCCGACCGCGGCCGAGACGACGCCCTCGTATGCACGCAGCGCCGACAGTGGCCCGCCGGGCGGGAAGCCGGCGATCGAGGCGACGACGGCGCCGGGGTTGTGGGTCTCGATCCACGCCGGGTCGGCGCCACACCGCCGCAACACGTCGAAGTCACCCGAGTCGAAGATCACGTCGGCACGGTGGGCCAGCTCGCGCACCAGCAGGCGGTCGGCCTCGTCGTGAAGGTCGCAGCGCACGCTGCGCTTGCCGCGGTTCCACATCGCGAAGGCCGGGCGCGGCCGGGCCCACTCCCCCGCCGGGGGTTCGATCTTGACGACGTCGGCACCATGATCGGCGAGCACCATCGTGGCCATCGGGCCAGCCATGCCCGACGTCAGGTCGAGCACACGCAGCCCGGCGAAGATGCCGGCCGACGACTCTTGACTCATCGGTTGTCGTCCGCAGCCCGGATGCGGTCGGCATCGGCGAGCAGACCTTCGGCGGTACGGGCCATCGCCACGTCGATCATCCGGCCGTCGTGGTCGACCGCGCCGATACCGTTCAGCGCCGCCGCGTCGAGCACCTGCATGACCTCACGGGCACGGGCCACCTCGGCGGCCGACGGCGTGAAGACGCGGTTGGCGACCTCGACGTGGGAGGGATGGATCACCATCATCCCGCTGTAACCGAGCTGACGTGCACTGCGGGCGAACCGCTCGACGCCGTCCATGTCGGCCAGCCCCGACACCAGCCCGGTCATCGGGTTGTGGATCTGGTTGGCCCGGGCGGCGATGAGGACTCGGCTGCGGATGTAGAGCGTTTCGAACCCATCGACGGTCCACTCGAACCCGATCTCGCGGGCGAGGTCGCCCTCCTCAGAGGTGCCACCTCCGAGGTAGGCGACGCGGGGGGAAGCAGCCGCGATCTCCTCGACCGCCGACACGGCCGCGGCAGTTTCGATGATCGGCCAGATCGCAACCGAGTTGAGCGGCAACCCACGCCGCCCTTCCAGCCAGCTCAGCCGCTCGGACAGATCGCGCACGTCGTCGGCGCCGCGCACCTTGGGCAACAGCACCGCGGCCAGCGACTCGCCGACCACGGCTGCCAGGTCGTGGTCGATGGAGGAGGTGTCGAGGGCGTTGACCCGCACCATCGCCGCCGGGCGGGCGGCGCGGCTGCGCGCTTCCAGCCACGCCCCGGCGTTACCGCGCGCCGACGGCTTGCCGCTCGCGGCGACCGCATCCTCGAGGTCGAGGATCACCGCGTCGGCACCACAGGTGTCGGCACGGGCGAGGAACTCCGCCCGCTGGGCGGGCATGAACAGCGCGCTACGAACCCGCGGCCGCGTGTCAGACCAACGCATGCTCGAACAACTCCGGGTCGCTGCGCTGGAGGCGCCGCAGGTTGGCCGCCCACATGTTGGGCAGGAAATGGCGGTGGTAGGCGGCCTTGCCACGCCGGCACTCCGCATCCGGGAACTCGCTACCGCCAGCGGCTTCGGCCTCGAGGTGGTACCGCGACGCGACCTCGAGCATGATCGACTCGATCGTCGCCTGCTCGAGCGACTGCGAGGCGACGATCGCGCCGTGGTTCTTGATGATCACGACGCGCTTGTCGCCGAGCTCGACGGCCAACTCGTCGCCGATCACCGGCGGCTTGGTGCCGTCGTCGGCGTGCAACACCTGGTCGTCGTGGAACAGGACCGACCCGACGTTGTACATCCCGACGGGACGGCCGAGCGTCGACAACACCGACACCCAATGCGAGTGGATGTGGATGACCGACCGAACGTCGGGGCGGTGGCGGTAGATCGCGGCGTGGAACTGGATCGCCGGTGACGGCTCCCAGTCCCCCTCCAGCCGAGCGAGGTCGAACCCGACCTTGACGACCATGTCCGGAGTCGTCTCGTCGAAGTAGCCGAACGGCGACACCCAGAACCCGTCGCCGGCGCGTTCGCTGACGTGCCCCGCCACCATGCTCTCGCACCCGTTGCGGGCGAGCATCCGGCGTGACACGGCGATGCGCAGCCGCGGGTCGTCGAGTACCAGTTCGTCACTGATCGAGTTGCTCGGCATAGCGACCCTCACCACCGCCCCGTCGTCGTCACTTGTTCTCGAACCAGACGGGCGTCACGACGAAGTCACCGAACTGACACGTCGTGTAGCCGCGCTCCACGCCCTTGAACTCGGGCACGAACGCCACCAGACCGCCGTTGTGGTACAGGGGCACCGACAGCGCGTTCTCCATGATCAGGCGCTCGACCTCGCGGTAGGCCGTAGCCCGTGCATCCTGGTCGACCGTGGCCGCACCCTCGGCGATCAGTTCGTCAATCCCGTCGGCGGTCGTGCCCGCGGGGTTCGAGTTGCCGTACGAGGTGAACTTCTGCTCCAGCGTCAGGCCCGGGTCGGCGACGCCACGGAAAGCGGTGATCGCCACCGGCAGGTCCTTCAACTGGTAGAGCCGGTTGTTGATCTCGGCGCCGGTCACCGACTCGAGCGTGAAGTTGAAGCCCGAGTCCTTGACCATGTCCTGCACCGCCTGGGCGAGCCGGATGTAGTACGGGTTGTCGATCTGGCCGACGGTGACGTCGACGCCGTCCGGGTAGCCGGCCTCGGCGAGCAGTTCCTGGGCCTTGGCCGGGTCGTACGGGTAGAGCTCGGCGATGGCTGGGTCGTGGGCCCAGCTGTCGGCCGGCAGCGGCGACGAAGCCGGAGTACCCGAGCCCTCGGTCAGCGCCTGGGCGAGCAGCTCACGGTCGATCGAGTGCTGCAAGGCCTGCCGGACGCGCAGGTCGTCGAACGGGGCGACCGACCAGTTGATGTAGATCTCGGCGTACTGGGCCGTGGGGCTGAGTTCGTAGGCGACGCGGCCCTGCTGCTCGCCGTCGACCGCCGACGGCAGGTCGGTGTCCTTCATCGCCGCGTAGTCGATCTCGCCGCTGGCGATCCGCTCGACCTGGAACTCTTCACCGGCACCGAGCATGTCGATTCCGGCAAGGTAGCGATGCTGTTGGTCCCAGTAGCCGTCCCAAGCCGACACGTGCATGTCCTCGGCCGGTGTGTGGCTGTCGTACTTGTACGGGCCGGCGCCGACACCACCGTTGGCGCCGTACGAGTCGCCGGCAGCCTCGATCGCGGCCGGTGACGGCACCATGCCGGCGCGGTCGGTGAGCACGGCGGGCAGCACGCCGGCGCGTGGCTCGGACAGGTTGAGGACGACGGTGTAGTCGTCGGGTGCCTCGACCGACTCGATCGCCGACAGCGAGTCGACCAGCGCCGAGGAGGGGTTGCTCTGGGCACGCTCGAAGTGCGCCTTCACGGCAGCCGAGTCGAACGGTGTGCCGTCCTGGAACTGCACACCCTGACGCAGGTGCAGCACGAACGTCGAGTCGTCGGGCGACTCCCAGCTCTCGGCCAGCCCCGGCGCCAACGTGCCGTCGGGCAGCGAGCGGATCAGCGTGTCGTAGACCCAACGCAGCATCTCCGCTTCGCACGGCACGACACTCGTCACCGGATCCATGTGCTGCACGCCGTTCGTGCCGATCAGCCGCAGCCGCCGAGACGTGTCGGCGTTGACGTCGGACGCGGGCGGGTCGGTGGACGGCGACTCCGCGTCGGTGCCGGGCGCCGTGGTCGCCTCGCTCCCTCCCTCCGTCGGTGCGCTGGTCTCGACCGGTGCGGTGGTCGCACCGGTCGAGTCATCGTCCCCGCCGCATGCGGCGAGTACGAGTGCAAGCGTTGCGGCGAGCGCTCCCGCCGATCGAATCCCACGATGACCGTGAGTCATGGTATGCCCCCTCATGATGTGGTCCGGCACGTACCGGCTAGGAGAGCATACTAATCATCATTGCTCTCAGATCAATCATTTAGCTGATGGACGCCGAACACGAGGCGAACCGGAAGGCGTCGCCAGACGTAGGTCGGTCGCCTCGATCGGGATGTGCTGCGCCCCAGACATCGCGTAGTACTGGGCGACGTGCAGGTGATTGCTGGCCGCACGGACGACGCCGTCGCTGTCGCCGGCCGCGATCAGCTCGATGATCCGGCTGTGGGCGCGCAGGCCCTGCTCACGCATCTCGTGGCCCGGGTACTCCCGCGTTCCGGCGGCCGACTGCGCCCAGGCGTTCTCGACCGACGACCACAGAACCTCGAGCGCGCCGACGACGGCCTTCATCGTCTCGTTGCCGCACTCCGACACGAGCAGTTCGTGGAACTGGCGCATGTTCTCGACGAACGCGATGTCGTCGCCGACCGAGGCGACGCAGCGTTCGTGCGTCTCCGTGAGGCGGGCGGCCACGACCGCCCGGTCGGGGCGCTCGGCGCACAGCCCACAGCACGCCGGCTCGAGGTAGCGCAACGCCGTACCAACGTCGGCCACACCCACGTCGCGGCTCTGCAACACCAGGCCGAACATGTACGCAGCGTCGTGGAAGTGGGGTCGGTGCACCACCGCGCCGCCCTGATTGCCGCGCCGCACGTGTACCAGGCCCTCGGTCTCGAGCACCCGCAACGCCTCACGGATCGACGGTTTGCTCACGCGGAACTCCGTGAGCAAGTCCTCCTGCTTGGGCAGCACCTCGCCGTCGCGGTAGTCGCCGCGCATGATCCGGTCACGTAGGACACCCGCGATCAGTTCGGCGAGCCGCGGTTGGCGGAGCTGGTCCCAGTTGCCGAACCGGTCGGTGGGGTGACCGTCGGCGAGAGTGCGGTCGTCAGGCACCGGCAACCCCGCCCCCGACCTGGCTCTCGAACTGGCCGTCGAACTGCTCCAGGCGCGCCAGGCCCTGCCGCGCGGTGAGCACGTGCGCTTCGTCGACGACCTCGCCGCGAAAACGGATCGCCCCGTCGCCTGCGGCGTGGGCGGCCTCCATCGCCGCCAGCGTCGCCTGCCACAGCTCGATCTCGTCGGGTGACGGCGAGAACACCTCGTTGACCACCCCGACGTGCGAGGGATGGATCACCATCATCCCCTCGTAGCCGAGCTCGCGAGTGCGCTCGGCGAACTCACGCAGGCCGTCGAGGTCGGCAATGTCGCCCCACATGCCCGAGAGCGGGTTCGGGACGCCCGCGGCACGCATGTCGAGCAGCACCTTGGACCGGAAGAACAGGGTTTCCAGGCCCCCCGGCGTCCACCGGAAACCCATCGTGCGGGCGATGTCGCCACGTTTGGAGATCCCGGCGCCCATGTAGGCGATCCGGGGTGAACAGACCGCGATCTCGTACGCCTCACGGATCGCCGAGGGCGTCTCCATCAACGGATCGAGACCGACCGAGTGTGGTGGCAAGCCGCGCTCCTGCTCGAGTTCGTCGAGCGCGGCGCTGACCGTGACGACATCGCCGAGGCCGGCCACCTGAGGCAGCAGCACCGCGGCCAACCCGGCCGAGACCACCTGCTCGAGGTCGTCGCGCCAGTGCGGCGAGCGCGCGTCGTTGATGCGCACCATGATCGCCGGCCCCGAACCGCCGGCGGCCTCGATCGCGGCCCGTACACCCTCGCGCCCGGCAGCCTTCTGATCGGGTGGAAGCGCGCCTTCAAGGTCGAACACCACGGCATCGGCACCCGCGGCGGCGGCCTTGGGCAGCCAATCGGTGCGATTCCCTGGGATGAACAGCAAGCTCCGAACCGGCCTCACCATCGAACTTGTCTCGCTTTCCGTCGTCTCACGTTGACGCCCATCGTTTGTGTTGTAGTAATGATTAATATCACATCATTGACGCCCGACAGCGGGTGGAGAAAGGAGCCGAGATGCCAACCGCACTCGAGGGGGTACGGGTCGTCGACGCCAGCCGGCACATGGCCGGTGCGATCACCGGCATGATGTTCGCCGACAACGGGTCTGACGTCATCAAGCTCGAAGCACCTGGCGGCGACCCCACCCGGGCTCACGACGGCTTCAAAGTGTGGAACCGCGGCAAACGCAGCGTGGTCCTCGACCTCGCCGATCCGGCAACGGCCGATCGACGCGATGCGCTGATCGCGACCGCCGACCTGCTGATCAGTGACTGGCGGCCAGGTGTCGTCGAGCGGCTCGGCCTCGCCCACGACCGGCTGGCGGCGATCAACCCGCGGTTGATCAGCGTCGTGATCACCGGCTTCGGCGAGCAGGGCCCGCTCGCAGGCCTGGTCGGTCACGAACACGTCCTCGCTGCCAAGTCGGGCCGTATGGCAACGGTGAACGGATTCCGCGAGGGCCCGATCTTCACACCGGTGCCGATCGCCGCGTTCGGCGCCGGCATGCTCGCCACACAGGGCGCGATTGCAGCGCTGCTCGACCGCCAACGCACCGGCGTTGGGCAGCGCGTCCACACCAGCCTGCTGCATGCCTTGGCGTCGTACGACATGATCAGCGGGCACGGCCACCGGACCCACCAGCCGGACCGCAGCGGGCGGATCTTCGGCGTCATGCCGCTCGCCTTCATGACCGCCAAGACCAAGGACGAGCGGTTCATCCAGATGTGCAGCCGCCAACCACACCTCTTCCGCAACTGGCTCAACGCGCTCGGCGTCGCCGAGCTGCTCGACGAGCCGGGCCTCGAGAACATGCCCGACCTGTTGCCCTCGGCCGAGGCGCTGGAACGCGTGCGGGCGATCCTCGCCGACAAGATGCGCGAGCGAACCTTCGAGGAGTGGATGGACGTCTTCCTGCGCGACGACATCGGCGGCGACCCGTTCCTCAGCGCCGAGGAGTTCCTCCAACACCCGCAGGCACTCGACACCGGCCGGGTGGCCACCGTCGACTCCCCCACTGTCGGCCGTTCGACGCAAATCGGCCCGCTCGCCGAACTGACCGACACCCCGTCGGTGATCGGGCGCGGCGAGCCGCTGCTCGGCGAGCACACCGCCGAGGTACTCGACGGGCTCGCTCCGGCGCCCGCGCCAGGCACACCGCCAGCACATCCCGGCGGCGCGCCGCTGGCCGGCATCACGGTGCTCGAGGTCGGCTACTTCTACGCCGCACCGTACGGGATGACGCTGCTGTCCGAGCTAGGCGCGCGGGTCGTCAAGGTCGAGCCGCCGGCGGGCGACCCGGCCCGGCGCAACTGGTCGACGCCGTACGACAAAGAGACGGTCGGCAAGGAGAGCGTGGTCGCCGACATGAAGACACCCGAGGGGCTGGCGATCGTGCACGCCCTGGCCAAGCAGGCCGACGTGTTCCTGCACAACTTCCGACCGGGCGTACCGGAACGGCTGGGCATCGGCTATCAACAACTGTCCGAACTCAACCCTCGGCTCGTGTACGTGTACGGCGGAGCGTTCGGGTCGCGCGGACCGTGGGCGCGGCGTCCTGGGTTCCACTCGTCACCGAACGCGATCTCGGGCTCGGGCATCATCGAGGCCGGCCGCGGGAACTCTCCGATCAACCGCACCTACGCCGACCCCGCCGGGGCGCTCGCATGCGCGACCGCGACACTGCTCGGGCTGGCGGCCCGCGACCGCACCGGCCGCGGCCAATACGTCGAGACGACGATGCTGGCGTCGATGGCCTACACCGTGTCGCGGTGGAGCGTGCAGTATGCCGGCAAGGCCGACGGCGGGCCGCTCCCCGATCAGGGCCAGCACGGCTTCCACGCGTTGCACCGGCTCTACGACACCGGCGACGGCTGGTTGTTCGTCTACGTGCCCGACCGCGACGTCGCCACGTTCGCCGCGGCGATCGAGCAGCCCGGCCTCACCAGCGACACTCGCTTCGCCGATGCCGCAGCCCGCCTCGATCACGATCCCGAGCTGGCCGAACTCGTCGCCGGTGCACTGACGGGTCGTTCCGCCGACGAGTGGGAACGCGTCCTGACCACAGCCGGACTGGGATGCGTGCGCGCTGACGGGATCGCCCACGGCCGGTTCATGCTCGACTCCGAGCAGTCGCGGGCGAACGAGCTGTCGATCCCGTGCACGCTCCCCAATGGCGAGGAGTTCTTCCGCAGCGCCGGCACGGTCGACTTCAGCGGCTCGACCCGGGTGCTCGGCTCGCCCGAGCCACTCGGAAACTCCACCCGCCGCGTGCTCACGTCGATGGGTTACAGCGAGGCCGAACTCGATCGTCTCGAGGCGGCAGGCGTCACCCGCCCGGTCGGGCACGGTCTCGACGGCTGAACCGGCAAAGGACCCGAACGCGACGATCCCCCGGGAACACTCCCGGGGGATCGTCGCGTTCGAGGCTGTGCGAGTGCCGTCAGGCGGCGCCGTAGATCCGCGCGGCGTTGCCGGCCAGCAGGAGATGCTTCTCGTCCTCCGGCAGCCCGTCGGTCTGGTACTCGATCGACGCCTTCGAGTTCGGCCAGTCGGAACCGCCGTGCGGGAAATCGCTCGACCACATCATCTGCGTAAGCCCGACGCGGTGGCGGTTGGCCACACCGTACGTGTCGGTGATGAAGGTCGTGGCGATGTTGGTCTCGAAATAGGCGCTCGGCCGTTGCTTGAGCTTCGCCTGTTCCTCGGCCGACTTGCGCAGGAAGCGGTCGTCCATCTGCTCCCTGAGGTACGGCAACCAGCCGCTGTCGACCTCGACCAATGCCAGCACGAGGTCGGGGAAACGGTCGAACACGCCGCTCTGGACGAACTGGGAGACCCGCACCGGGGCGTCGAAGAAGCGCATGTCGCCGGTCAGCTTGCTGCGGCTCTTGTCGCCCTGCGCCTGAGTGGCGAAGCTCACGTGGATCGAGATCGGCACCTTGCGCTCGTTGGCGGCCACCCACAACGCGTCGTCCTCCGCCGCCATCGTCTCGTCGCCGTTCGGGTAGCGGCCGATCATCGCCCCGCGCATACCAGGGAGCGACATCGCCCGCTCGAACTCGGCCACCGCCGTGTCGACGCCGGCGTTCGGGATCATCGCCACGCCCCACAGCCGGCTCGGGTCGTACGAGCACAGCTCGGACATCCAGTCGTTGTAGGCGCGGATCATGTCGATGTGGAAGTCGGCGTCGTCGCGTTGCCAGAACAGCTGGTTGGAGATGCGCGGCGTCGGGTACAACACCTCGGCGTCGACGCCGTCTTGATCTTGATCCTGAATTCGAGGGCCCGGCAGGTAACCACCGGGACGCATCTCTTCGGCACGGATCCACGCCCGACGGTCTTCGAGCGGCAGCCCTGCCGAGCAGTTGCCGCCGAAGTTGATCGGGTCGAGGGCGCCCTCGATCACCCACGCGTCACCCTGCTCGAAGTGTTCGACGCGGGGCGCGCGGTCGCGGTACTTGGCCTGCACCCGCGAGGTCCACAGGTCGGCTGGCTCGTTGATGTGACTGTCGGCGGAGATGACGGAGTACGCGCTCATTGTTTATATCTTAGTACCTTTAATCGGGAACGGAAGGGTCGCACCTCAACGCGTGGGAGCAGTCGGAACCACGGTGCCCGCCAGCACCCTGACGACGCGTCGGGCATGGGGAGCGAAATCGGTCGGGGCGAGGTGGAGGTTGACCAACTCGTCCCACACCAGCAGATCACCCGGTTCCCAGTGGTGCCGGTAGATGTGCTCGGCCGAGATCGCGTGCGTGAAGAGCATGCGCAGCAGCCCACTCGACTCCAGCGGGCTGAGCCCCTCGACACCGACGGTGTAGACGGGGTTCACGAACAGCGCGCGGCGGCGGCTGGTTGGGTGCTCGACGACCATCGGATGCAAGCGCGGTGGGAACTCGGCGTCGAACCGTGCAGCCGCGTCGTCGCCGTACCGGTCGATGTCGATCGCCGCCTTGTAGTACGGCGGGGATGCGTGGTAGGCGGAGAGGCCGTCGATCCAACCGCGCACCGTCGGCGAGAGGCGCTCGTACGCCGCGCACATGTCGACGAAGTAGGTGTCACCTCCGACCGGCGGAAGGACTTCCGCACGGAGGACGGCCGCGCGTGGCAGCTCCGCGGTGAACGACGAATCGGTGTGCCATCGGTCGAACTCGGCGGCGAAGCCAAGCTGTTCGGCCAGCTCGGCCCGCCCGGCGGAGCGAGCGGTGACCTGCAGCTGGTCGGCTGTCACCGAGCGCGTCGCTTCCAGCTCGCCAAGGAAACGGAGTGTCGGCAGGGGTCGACGCTCGCCGAACGCATCCGCCAGCCGCTCCTGTTCGTCGCGACCGGCCGAAGCACCACCCCGGACGACGAGCACGAGATGCTCCCCGAGCAGATCGATCAGTTGCGACCGCGGGCCGGCGTCGAGCTCGACGCTCAGGTCGAGGCCGCGGACCTCCGCCGCGAACGAACCGCACAAGCGGCGAACGGTCACGTTCATGCCACCGCCTCGTCCACGAGGCCCAGCCGGCGGCCGAGGGCAAGCTGTTCGCGCAGCCGCTCGAGGGCGACCAGGTCGTAGACGCGACCGTCGAGGTGGGCGACGTGAGCCCCGCTGCGCTCAACCTCTTCCAGCCGGGCGACGAGCTCGACCAGGTTCTTCAGGTACTCGGTCGTGGGTGTCAACGCGGCATTGACGGCGCGCACCACGTCCGGGTCGGCCATGCAGTGCATGCCGCTGTAGCCGAGCGCACGGTTGGCAAGCGCGAACTCCACCTGGCCGTCGACGTCGCGACGGCTGGTGGTGCCCCCACCGATCGGGAACGGGATCTGCGCTGCGCGGACGTCGAGCAGCACCCGACTGCGTAGGTAGAACGTCTCGCTCCCGTCGGCAGTCTGCTCGTAGCCGAGGGCCCCTCCGAGATCTCCGTAGATGCCGCCCTCGACACCGCCCATGTAGGCGACGAGCGGGCTCGCGGCAGCGATCTCGAACGCGTTTCTCACACCCAGCGGCGTCTCGATCACCGGTCGGATCCAGACCGCGCGGTCGCCCGCCGCGAGCCTGCCGCCAGTCGCTGCGATCCGTTCCTCGAACTCGTGCACCATCTCGGCCGACTCGACCTTGGGCAGGTTCAGGCAGTGGACGCCAACCTCGGCACACGCGGCGAGATCGACGGCTTGTTGAGAGCCGGCGTTGACACGGACGTGCATCGCCACGCCGCTCGCGGCAAGCAGGTCGGCAACCCAGCCGAGATTGGCCCGCCCGGCTTCCTTGGCGTCGAGCGGCGTGGAGTCCTCGAGGTCGATGCACATCGCGTCGGGGTGGGCATCGGCAACCCGGGCGATCGCGTCCCGATCGTGCCCGCCGAGGTAGACGAGCGTGCGCGCCCACTGGGCCGGTTGCAGCGGGGTGCGCGTCGGCCCGGGTGTTGCCGCGTCGTTCATGTCAGGACTCCCTTGGGTTCGTCGAGGTAGAGGTAGTCGCCCATCTCGGCCCACAGCAGGCCGCGCGGGCTGACCGGGTGGAGCGCGACGTGGCGCGCCGCGCGGCCGCTGGTCTCGACGACCTGGACGTCGGCGAAGACGTACCACTCGGACACCAACCGGTTGAGTACGACGATCTCGGCGACGCCCGGTTGACGGCTGAGCTCGATGCCCAGCGGTTCGCGCCCGGCCGCCGACCAGACGTGGTGATCCACGCTGTCGCGCAGTCGCCGTTCCCACCGGCAGTCGGGGTCGATCTGGTCGAGCATCGCATCGGTGTCGCCGGCCCGCCACGCATCGAGATACGCGTCGTGCAGTGCCGACACCGCCAGCCGCCCGTTCGGTAGATGCGCGGGCCCGGGCACCGGGTCTGGGGGCGTCGCGGTTCCGCTCACGACGTCGGCAAACGGGTACCGGGTGAACACGAGCTCGCCCCCGATCCCGGCGTCGGTGATCGGGAACAGCACGGCCGAGTTGACGTCGAACGTCGCTCCAGTCGAGTCGACACCTCCGATGTCACCGACACCGCGCAGCGTCGCCACGCTCTCGCGGAACGTGTACAGCTCGCTCGACACGGCGGCGACGTGGCGCGACTCGACGATCTCGTACGACGTGTGCCGGTTTCCGTAGTAGGCGGCCACCTGCTCGGTGCTGGTGAGCAGGTCGACCACCAGACCCCCCTGACCGTCGTGGTCGATCAGCGGGAAGTAGGGGTGCGGGTCGACGGTCGCCATGATGGCCGGCGCATCGTTGAGCTTCTCAGCGGCCACGTGCGCCAGGCCGCGGCCGATGCTCACGCGGGTGCGCGCGGTGGCGTCGAGCAGGAACAGGTCGCTCATATGGGTCCTCCCACCGCTTGGGGCACCATCGCCACCTCTGCCGCGCCGGCGCCGCCGTCGAGGTACAACTCGATTCCGGTGATGTAGGCCGAGGCGTGATCGGCCAGGAACCGGACTGCGCTCGCCACCTCACCGGGTTGCGCCATCCGGGGGATTGGAAGGCGGCCGATGAACTCGCGGATGTCGGCGCGTTCGGCGAACGAAGCCAGCCCGATCGCTGTCGCCGTCTGTGCCGGGGAGACGACGTTGACGCGCACACCGCGTGCGCCGGCAGCAACCGCTGTGGTGGCGACCGCGCGAGCCAGCCCGCGCTTGCTCAACGCGTACGCATCCCAGGCGGCGGGGTTGAGCTGTCGCCAGCGCGCGAGCCAACCGGGAGCGAGCGGGTCGGTGAGCTCGGCGTCGAACGCGCTCGATGCCCGCCTGCTGGCTACCGACCCGATCACCACCGCCGACGCACCCGGCCGGAGATGCGGACCGAGTTCGGCGATCAGGGCGATCGGGGCGCGCAGGTTGACATCGAGGATCTCCACACCGTCGTCGGTCTGCACCGGCCCGATGCCGGCGGTGTACGCGAGTGCCCGCACGCCGGGCCGAACGACCGCCGCGGCGACCTCGGCCAGCCCCTCAGACCGGGTGAGGTCGGCGCACACCACCTGGGCGACACATCCGGCGGGAAGGTCGGCCGCGACCTGGTTGAGCGCGCTCGCGTCGCGATCGACCAACACGAGCGGGCCCAGGTCGGCCAGAGCAACGGCGGTCGCCGCGCCGATGCCACCCGCAGCACCGGCGACGACGACCGCTCCCTCATTCACCGCGCGTCTCTCTCAATCTCATCGGTCAGTCGACCGCGATGTACGCCGGTGGGTCGATGAAGTTGCCGATCGAGCACGTCTCGTATCCCTTGTCGATTCCATGCACCGAGGGATCGAACACGCTCAGGCCGCCAAGGAAGTAGATCGGCACCTCGAGCGCGTTCTCCATGACGAGCAGTTCGGCCTCCTGGTAGATCGGGGCCCGTTCGTCCGGGTCGACGAGCCGGGCGCCTTCGGCGAGCAGATCTTCGAGCCCGTCGATGGTCTGGCCCGACGGGTTGGCGCTGCCACCGCTCGTGTACTTGCGCTCAAGCGTGAGGGCCGGATCGCTCGAACCGGCGTACGCCGTGATCGCCGCGTCGTACTCCTGGCGCACGTACAGCGCGTTGTTGATCTCCGCACCGGTGACCGTCGCCAGTTCCACATCGATGCCGGAGTCGGCGAGCATGTCCTGCACGGCCTGCGCCATGCGGGTGTAGTACGGGTGGTCGATCATCGCCGCGGTGAACGAGACGCCGTCCGGGTAGCCGGCCTCGGCCAGCAGCTCGCGCGCCTTGTCCGGGTCGTACGGGTACATCTCGTCGATGGCCGGGTTGTGCGCCCACGATGTCGGTGACAACGGGCCCCAGGCGACGTCGCCGGCGCCGGACAGGACCTGGGTGAGCAACTCGCGGTCGAGCGCGTGGTTGAGCGCCTGGCGCACCCGGACGTCGTCGAACGGCGGCCTGCCGAAGTTCATGAAGATCTGGGCGAACGTGTTGGTGGGAGCGACCTCGTAGGCGAGGTCGTCAGCCGCCCGGACAATCTCGATGTTGTCGTCCTTTGTCGCCATGTAGTCGATCTCGCCCGATTGCACACGTTGGATGCCGGTGGTGTCGTCGACCGGGTAGAAGTCGAGTCCGGCCAGCAGCCGCCCGCCGTTCGCCCAGTAGTCGTCGCCGCCCCAGGCCCGCACCGACAAGAGTTGCCCCGGGTTGAGCGACTCCATCGCGTAAGGCCCGGCTCCGACCGCGCTCGTGGTCCCGTAGTCGGCACCACTCGCGGCGACGGCCACGGCCGACGGCACCATGCCGGCGCGCTCGGCAAACAGCGTCGTCATCGTGCCGGCACGCGGTTCGTTGAGGCGCAGTTCGAGGGTGAGATCGTCAACCACGACGATCTCGTCGATCACCCTCAGATTGTCGACGATCGTCGACTCCGGGTCGTTCTTGCCGCGCTCGAGGTGCTCGCGGACCGCCTCGGCGTCGAAGGGTGTCCCATCCTGGAAGATCACCCCGGGCCGGATGTGGAGGACGAACGTCTCGTCGTCGACCACCTCCCACGATTCGGCGAGGCCGGGCTTGGGCAGACCGTCTGCTCCCAGGCGGACCAACGAGTCGTACACCATCCGCAGGTGGGTGAACTCGCAGGCGGGCACACCGCGGACCGGGTCGAGGTGCGCCGGGGGCGAGTAGCCGATGACCCGCAGGACCGCATTCGGGTCGTGCTCGGGAACGTCGGGCGGCGCTGCGTCTGGGCCGTCGGTGGCTGTCGGTACCGACGTATCCCTGGCAGGCGTGGACGACGCCCCCGTGGTCGCCGGCGGCTGGTCGGCCTCGGTCCCCGTATCCGGACTCGCCGCTGTTGGTGCAGGCTCCGTGGACGCCGGGTCATCGTCGTCTCCGCCGCATGCGGCGATCGTCAGCGCGACCGCTGCGGCCAGCGCGATCGCGCGCCGTTGTGTCCTCGTTGGACGCATGAAATCCCCCTCCAGGTGAACGCCCCGATTCGTTCGAAGCACGGCCACTATTACACAATGGTTTCTTAGATTTCAATCTTAGAAATGACAACAACGACATGGGTGAACGCGATGGATGAGCAGACGCAGATCACGACGACCGACGGAGCGATGACGGCGCTGGTGGCCCGCCCTACCAGCGAGACGCGCGGCGCGGTGGTCGTCGTGATGGAAGCATTCGGGCTGAACGCTCACATCGCCGACGTCGCCGCCCGCTTCGCTGCCGAGGGCTACGCCGCGCTGGCTCCCGACCTCTACCACCGCCAGGGAGCGTTGCGGGTTGCCGCGTACGACGACCTCCCCGAGGCGATGGGCTTGTTCTCCTCGCTCGATACCGCGTCGCTCGGCGACGACCTTGCCGCCACCGTCGCCGCGGCACGCGAGCTGGCATCGGGCGGGCCGGTGGCGGTCGTCGGCTTCTGTCTGGGCGGGTACGCGGCAGTGCTCGCCGGCATCCGCAGTTCGCCCGATGTCGTTGCGGGCTTCTACGGCGCCGGAATGAGCATGCCGCGCGACGGCTCCCCACTCGAACCACTCGCTGCCGGCTTCCGCGAGATCGGCTGCCCGGTGTACCTGTTCTACGGCGCCGACGACCCGGTCATCCCGCCCGACGAGATCGCCGCCACCGAGGCTGCGCTGACAGCAGCCGGTGTCACCCACGAGGTCACGGTGTACCCCGGTGCCGGCCACGGGTTCTTCTGCGACGCGCGAACCTCCTACACACCCGAGGCCGCCGCCGACGCGTGGGCCAAAGTGCTCGCCGCGCTCGCCGCTGCGAAACCCGCCGAGGCCACCGCATGATCGTTGCCGCCCACCCGGCGCCGATCCTCGCCACGCGAGCGGCGATCGACCTGCACGTCGCGGCTGAACTGACGTCGGATCCGGTCACCATCGTCGGCACCGTCGGGAACGAACCGTTCTTTCCCGCACTCGTCCGCGACGGCTCGGGCGCTGCCGCACTCGAGCTGTTGACCTCCACCGAGGCAGTGTCTGCCTTCTACCGGGCTCGGGTCGGCACGTTCGAGATCGTCGACACCACCCGCGTCACCGAGTTGCGCACCGACTGGTACGCGCTCCACGAATCGATCGCGACCGTGCGCCACGTCGGTGACTATCACGGCGTGGCTCCCGACGGGGCGACCCACCGCGTCCACTCGGCCGTGCTGTTCCCGGTCGCCGCCGAGGGCATCGTCGGCGAGCTCGAGTGGACGCACGTCGACTTCACCCGGATCTTCAGCGGCACGGCCCGCGCCGAACCCGACGGTGACACGTTCATCCCGACCGGCCGGCTCCACGCCGCCGAACTCCACGACGAAGTGCTCGCACGCTGGTTCGCCGGCGATGCAGCCGGCGTCGCCGACCTCACCGGACCAATCCCGTGGGCCAGCCGCCACGCCCACCCGGGCTCTGCCCTTCCGCCGCTCTGCGCGGCCACCGCCGGCGAGGGCCTCGCCACCGCGGCAGCAACGTTCGCCGATGTCACGCTCAGCGAGTCGCCGGAGCGCCTCCAGCGAATGGCCGCGTCGTGGTACTCCTTCGTCGAGGCCACACTGGACGTCGCCGATGCGACCGGGCCGCGGACCATCCGGGTCGCCTCGCTTCTGGCGCTCGAAGCCGGGCGGCCCAGCGGGCATCTCGCCTACTCCGTCGACGTCGTCGATGACGCGGCAGCAACCCGACCCACCCCGACCAATCCTTGAGGAGCCACGTGGAAACCATCGAGATCGACCGGCGCGACGGTGTCGCCACCGTCCGCCTCAATCGCCCACCGGTCAACGCCGTCACTCGCCAGATGATGCGCGAGATCCGCACCGCCTTCACCGAGATCTCGCAGGACCGCAGCATCGGCGCGGCGATCCTCAGCGCGGCTGGCGAACGCGCGTTCTGCGGCGGCATCGACCTCAAGGAGACCGCCGCCGCGGGCGCGACCGACGATGGCGACCTGCGCGCCCTGCTCGACTCGAACTGGGAGTGGCGTCAGACGCAGTACTCCATCCGCGAGTGCCTGGTGCCGGTGATCGCGGCCGTCGAGCGGGCGACCATCGGCGCTGGGTTCGGCCTGATCGGTGTGTGCGACCTGGTGATCGCCAGCGACACGGCTACGTTCGGTCTGACCGAGATCAACGTCGGCCTGCTTGGAGGGGCGAGCAAGGCGCTGCGCCTGCTCGGGCCGTCGAAGGCCCGTCGGATGCTGTTCCTCGGCGAGATGATCCCCGCCGCCGAGCTGCACCGGCTCGGCGGCATCGAAGAAGTCGTCCCAGCTGGCACCGCCGAGCAGCGCGCGCGCGAGCTGGCCGGCCGTTTGGCGACCAAGAGCCCGATCGCGCTGCGTCTCGCCAAGGAGTCGATCCTGCGGATCGAAGGCGACCAGATGATGCAGCAGTACCGAACCGAGAACGACTACACGACCCGCCTGCGCGGCTACCGCGACTCGGACGAGGCAATCCAGTCGTTCCTCGACAAGCGCGACCCCGAGTGGACGTGGTCGTGAACCTGAGCTACGACAGAGAAAGAGGAACGACATGAGCACCGACACCGCAACCGCCACCACGTTGGAACCGTTGATGATCTCCGTCGACGACCACGTCATGGAGGCACCCGACATCTGGACCTCGCGGGTGCCCGCATCGCGCGCCGGCGACGTCCCTCACGTGGAACGCGCCCGAGCGATCCCGAAGATGGTCGGCAACCGGATGACGTTGGTCCGCAGCGAGACCGAAGGCGAACCGTGCGACTGGTGGGTTTACGCCGACGTCGAGATCGCGTTGATCACGGCCGCCGCCCGCGTCGGATTCGACACGCCCGACTTCACACCGACCGTGTACGACGCGCTGCACCCGGGCACCTGGCAGCAGAAGGGCCGCCTCGCCGACATGACCATCGACGGCGTCGAGGCGTCGATGTGCTACCCGAACCTGGTGCCCCGCTTCTGCGGGCAGACGTTCCTCGAGCGCGGCGACCGCGCCACCTCACTCGAGTGCATCCGTGCCTACAACGACTGGATGCTCGACGAGTGGTGCGCCGGCGACGGCTACGGCCGGCTGCTACCGCTCACCCTGATCCCCCTCTGGGACGTGCAACTGGCCGCAGACGAGGTGACCCGCTGCGCCGAGAAGGGCACGGTGGCTGTCGCCTTCTCCGAGAACCCCTACCAACTCGGCCTGCCGACGCTCCACTCGGGTGACTGGGACCCGTTCCTGCGAACCGCCGCCGACGCCGGTGTCACCGTGTGCATGCACATCGGCTCGAGCTCGCACATGCCCACCACCTCACCCGACGCACCACACATCATCTCGTCGCTGACCCACTTCTCGGTCACCGCCGGCTCGCTGCTCGACTTCATCTTCTCGGGCACGCTCGACCGGATCCCCGACCTCAAGCTGTTCTTCGCCGAGAGCCAGGCCGGCTGGCTGCCGTTCGTGCTCGAACAGGCCGACACGCTGTGGGCCCTACGCGAGGGCTCCACGATGAGCGTCGAGTTGCCCAAACCACCCACGTCGTACTTCCACGACCGGATCTACACCTCGATCTTCCATGACGACGCGGCGCTCAAGAGCCGCGACTCGATCGGCGTTCGGCAGATGTGCTTCGAGACCGACTACCCGCACTCGGTCACCACCTGGCCGCACTCGCACTCCGGGGCGATGGACGCGTGCCGCAAGTACGGCCTTACCGATGCCGAGATCTACGAACTGATGCGCGGCACGGCGATCCGGGCGTTCGGGCTGGAGCGGCTCGGGATCACGAAGTGACTCGGCATCGCCAGCCGGCCGCGACCGGCACGCCGCTGGGGCCGACGGGGGGGCACGCGATGACCGAGCGCAAGAAGTACCAGCGCAACACGTCGTTCGATGAACTCGGTTGGACCGAGTACGCGAGCGGCGCAAAGGGGACGCTTTTCCTGGTCGGCGAGGAGGGCGACGAAACGGCTCCGGTGGTCACCTACGCCCACTTTCCACCGGGTGCTGTGGTCGAAGCCCACAGCCACCCCTGCGATTACGCCGAAATCATCGTTGCCGGCACGCAGCAGGTAACCCGGCGCTGGCACAAGGCCGGCGACATCCGGATCGTGAAGGCCGGGACGGTCTACGGTCCGCTCGTCGCCGGCCCGGAAGGCTGCACTGTCATGGTCATCTTCCGCAACGGTGACTGGCAGAGCAAGTTCGTCACGCGGTCCTCCACCACGACCGCAACAAGCTAGAGCGCGCACGCCGCCTACGACGCCGAGGCCAGGACGAGGTCGAGGTCGGCGAGAACGCACGGAGGTTTTCTGAGACGATCTTGGGGGCCGGAGGCTCTACCAGGACGATGGATGAAGGCGGCAAGCTCAGCGTGGGGTCGCCCGCCGACCGCGCCACCACCGCCGCGCTCCTCGAACGCGTCGGCCCGATCGTGCGGCGGGCGCTGGTCGCCCGTTACGGAACCGACGCCGGCGCCGAAGCCGCTGCCGAGGCGGTCGCCTGGGGCTGGGAGCACGGCGAACTGCTGACCACGATGGCCAACCCGGGCGGCTACCTGTACCGGGTTGGCCAGACGGCCGCGCGGCGCAGCCGCCGTCGGCTCAAGCGATCGGCGTTCCCGGTCGAGCCCGCCTGGCACGACGCCCCGAACCTGCCCGGCGACGTATTCGACGCGCTATACCGCCTCACCCCCGACCAGCGCGTCGCCGTGCTGCTCGTACACGGCTACCGCTTCAGCTACCGCGAGACCGCCGACGTGATGGGCGTCACCCACGACGCGGTCCGCAACCACGTCCACCGCGGCATGCGCCGCCTGCGCGCCGAACTCGAACCCTACGACCGGGGAGACCTGTGATGATCGACCTCGACGAACGCCTTCGGCGCGCCGCCGAATTGCTCGACGAGGCCGCCACGAGCGCCCCGCTGACGCTCGAATGGCTGGCCGACGACTCGGGCCCTGGTCGCCGCGTCCACCCCGTGGCGCCCACGCCCGACAACCGGGCCTCGGTGCTGGTCCGGGTTGCCGCGCTCCTCGTCGGCGTCGCCGGGCTGGCAGGCATCGCGTGGGCAGCGACACGCGACGGCAATAGCAGCCGCAGTGCTCCGGTGGCACAACCGAGTGCGACAACCTGGGCCGCTGCAGGCTCCACCGGCCTCGCCGCGCCGACTGCCCCGGCCACGATCGCGGCATCACATCACTCGCTTCCTCCGGCAGGGCTCCTCCCACCGGTCGTCGACGTCTCGGGCCAGGTGCCGCCGACGGTGGTCGGCGACGGGCCCACCGACTGGTATCGCCTGCAACCCGACCTGGAGGTGGCCTGGTACAGCGATGCCGCCGGCACCGCGTCGATGCTGTGCCTGAAGACACCCGTCGGCACCGAGTGCCAAGTCGACCAGTTCGCCCCGACCGCCAACGGTGGCGGGCCGATCGCCATCCGCAGCGTCGGCGACCAGTTCCTGGTCATCACGCTCGACCCGGTCGACACGCTCACCGTCGCGTTCGACAACGGGCTGACGGCCACGGTGCCGGCGTACGCCGACGCGCAGATCGGCTGGCGCGTCGCCCGTGTCGCGCTTCCCGCCGGCGCGACACGGCCTGACGGGATGACGGCCCTGTTCACGATCCCGCCCCCCGTCTCGACCGCCGCCCCGACTACCGTGCCGACCACCGCCGCACGTGCCGTCACCACACCCCCACCCACGGGGCCCGACACGAGCGCGCCGGCGAGCCCGGGGGTGTGACCATGCGCGCCCCCCTGCCCGCGCGCGTCGCCCCGCGCCTCACCGTCGACCAAGCCGGTGCCGCCGCCGTCGCCGCGATCACCACGCTCGTCGCCGTGTCGTGGCTCCGGCTGTTGGGGTTGCCGTTCGGCGACAACCACCCGGGCCGCGTCGCCGCCCGCTACGCGCTGCACATGCGCAATCTGTACGCGCAAGGAGTCGCCGAATCGCACTGGGGTGCCGCGTGGGCGCCGTATCGCGCCGAGCCGTACGCCCACCATCCGCCGCTGCTGAACCTCGCCGACGCGATCGTCGGCCTGCTTCCCGGATCGGGCGAGTGGCAGGTGCAGTTGGCTCCGCTCACGCTGGCGCTGCTGGCGGTGCCCGCCGCGGCGGCGTTGCTCCGAGCGCTCGGCATGAGCTGGGTCGCCACACTGCTCGCTACCGGCGCGCTCGTGTCGACCGGATACTTCTGGATCTACGGGCAGGTCATGTTCGACATCGGCCCGATCCTGGCGGTCGGAGCGTGCGCGATCCGGCTGCGGCGGGCGCCGAACCCGTCGCCGTGGCTCGTCGCCGCCACCGCAGTGGCCGCGGCGGTGGCGATGCTCGCCTCGTGGCCGGGCATCGCCTTCGGCGCAGTCGCCGCAGCCTCGGTCGCGGCGACCCGCCGCGACCGAGCATCGACCGTGGTCGGCGGCGCGGCCGCGGTGGGGTTGGCGATCAGCCTGACGTTCATGGTGGGCGTCCACGGGCTCGGCGAGCTCACCGACCAGACCGAGTTCCGCACGCAGGGTGGCACGTTCACGCGTGGCCGGTTCGTCGACCAGATCCGGTGGTACATGAGCGAACTGCTGCCCGGCTGGTACCGCGCCCTGCTGGTGCCGGCGATCGTCGCCGGGCTCGCCGATCGGCGCACCCGGGCGTGCACGGCACTGACGGTCGTGTTCGCCGCGGGTTGGATCGCCGTGCTCAACAACGGCGCCTACATCCACGACTACTGGAGCTATCTGGTGGTGCTGCCGGGCCTGGTCGGTGGCGCCGCGCTGGTCGACCGGATGCGCGCATGGACCGGCGTGTGAACCTGGATCCAGCGAACCCTGCGGTCGCTCGCCGACGTTGCCCCAGCCCACGGCGGTTGCGTCAGCGTCGGTCTTGGTGCACTGCCAGTGAACCCCAGCCTGCGCGGCGCTTGAACCTGAATCCACCGATCTGGCGACTGGTGGACCCAGGGTGAACCGGCGCACGGCACTGCGGGTGGTGATGGGCGCGGCCGCCGTCGCCGCCGGCGGCGGGATCGCCCGCAGCTTCGGCGAGATGGCCTGGGGCGACGACGCGCAGCGGTACCTGCTGGGCCCCGCCGATGCCGGGGCCCTCGTCCGCGACCACCCGCCGGCGCCCGGCCAGCCGAAGGCGTGGACCGTCGGCTTCGACTCGGGGCGGGTGCTGGCGTACTACTGGGATCTGCCGCCGGCGAGTGCCACCGAGCGCGCGTTCACGTCCGGCCGGCTGGGCGAGCACGACCTGGTGGTCGTCGACCTGCGCCGCCGGCCGGCCTGGTTCCCGCGCGATGTCGAACCGATCGCCGAACGCGGCCGGTACGCGCTCGTCGAGGCCGGGGCCGTCAAGGCCGCGCTCGCCGACACGCCCTGACGCCTCGGAGCGCGTGCGGATGTTGCGCACTTGTGGGGCTCAGCGAGGAAGCGGTGACGGTCGTCGAGTGGCGCACCCGCGGCGTAGCCGCCACTGCGTTGTATCGAGACGTGGCGCGCGCCAATGGTCGAGACGGTTGTCGAGTGACCGCTCTGCGGTTGTATCGAGGCATACACCGGCTGCGCCGGCACTCGACCACCGGGGCGAGGCCACGACGCGCTGAGCCTCGGTCTGCGCAACATCCGCGCGGGCCGAGAACCCCGTGACGCCGTAGTGTCGCCGGTCGTGCGCGCCGGGCTGCTGTATGTGTGTGGGGCAGCCGTGCTGTGGGGTACCGGCGGGCTGGCGATGCAGCTGATCGGGCGCCACAGCGAGCTTGGCACCACGGCCGTGTCGGCGTGGCGGATGGGGCTTGCCGCGGTGGTGATGCTCGTCGCGGTCGCCGTGCGGCGGGCTCGGGCCGACCTGTTCGCCACACTCCGCCGCCACCCCGTCCGCTCGGTGCTCGTCGGCGTCGGTGTCGGCGGCTACCAGGCGCTGTATTTCGGAGCGGTGGTGGCCGTGGGCGTCAGCGTCGCCACCGTCGTCAGCCTCGGTATCGCCCCGGTGCTGCTGACGACCTGGGAGCACGCCCGGCGACGCACCCGCCCTTCAGCCGTCGAGGCGCTCATCCTCGCCGCCGCGCTGGCCGGGCTACTGCTGGTCGGCGGGGGCGGCACCGACGGCGACCGGCCGGCGCTCGGCATCGCCCTGGCCCTGTTGTCGGGCACGACGTATGCGGTCACGACGGTGATCGGCCACACGATGTCGGCCACCGAGTCGTCGCTGGCGATCACGACGTGGACCACCGTGTTCGGCACGCTGTTCCTGCTCCCGGTCGCGGCCGTCGCCGGTGGTCCGTACACGACCGGCGACACGAAGGCGATCGTGCTGCTCGGCTACCTCGGCGTGATGACTCTGGCGCTTGCCTACGCGTTGCTGTACGCGGGCTTGCGGTCGACGAAACCGAGCACGGCCACGATCGCCTCGCTACTCGAGCCCGTCACCGCGGCTGCCGCTGCTGCGGTCATCCTCGACGAACGGATCGGCCCGCTCGGCATCGCCGGCACCGCCCTGATCCTCGCCGCCGTCGCCGGCCTGTCACGTACCTCACCGGCCTGATCCCCAGTCGCGCTTCGTGCAGCGTTCGGCCGGACAGATCAGCCAAACGCTGCACGATCACCGCACAGCGACTGGTTTCGCGTCAGACGTCGGCGGCGGCGTCGACCAGGGGGCGGTTGCGGCTGACGTAGACGGCAGCGACGATGCCGGCGGTCGCGGCGAGTGCGATCAGGATGCGGATCGGGTCGCTGGCGTCGGCGCCGTACGACAGCTTGATCACGGCCGCGACGATCAGCAGCGACACCAGGTTCATCACCTTCAGCAGCGGGTTGATGGCCGGGCCGGCGGTGTCCTTGAACGGGTCGCCGATCGTGTCGCCCACGACCGCGGCCTTGTGGTTGTCGGAGCCCTTGCCGCCGTGGTTGCCGTCTTCCACGTACTTCTTGGCGTTGTCCCACGCGCCGCCGGCGTTCGACAGGAAGATCGCCATCAGCGTGCCGGTACCGATCGCCCCGGCGAGGAAGCCGGCCAGCGGGCCGACGCCGAGGCCGAAGCCGACCGCCACCGGCGACAGCACGGCGAGCACGCCGGGCGTGATCAGCTCGCGCAGCGAGTCGCGGGTGACGATGTCGACCACCGCGCCGTACTCGGGGCGCACCGAGCGGTCCATGATGCCGGGGTTGACGCGGAACTGGCGGCGCACTTCGAGCACCACCGCCATCGCCGCCCGGCCGACGGCGTTGATCGCCAGGCCGGAGAACAGGAACACGACCGCCGAGCCGAGCAGAATGCCGACCAGCAGCTTGGCGTCGAACACCAGGAACGCAGGCCCGTCGAACAGCGCCCCGGCCTCGTCGAAGGCGTCGATCGCCTTCTGCGAGTACGAGCCGAACAAGGCCGCCGCGGCGAGCACGGCGGTGGCGATGGCGATGCCCTTGGTGGTGGCCTTGGTGGTGTTGCCGACGGCGTCGAGCTCGTTGAGGATGCTCTCGCCCTCTTCGCTGATGTCGCCCGACATCTCGGCGATGCCCTGGGCGTTGTCGGCCACGGGGCCGAACGTGTCCATCGCCACGACCGCACCGATGGTGGTGAGCAGGCCGCAGCCGGCCAGGGCAACCGCGAACAGGGCGACGATGAACACCCCGGTGCCCAGCAACGCCGCGCCGAACACCGCACCGCCGATCAGCAGCGTGGTGAACACGGCCGACTCGAAGCCGACCGACAGGCCCGACAGGACGACGGTAGCGGGGCCGGTGACGGTGCTTTGGGCGATGTCGCGGACCGGGCGGAACTCGGTGCCGGTGAAGTAGCCGGTGATGCCGATGATGGCCGCTGCGAGCACAACGCCGATCGCCACTGCGATCGCCGCGAACAGGGCCGGGCTGACGTCGGGGATGCCGTCGAGGCGGGCCCCGGCGAGGTCTTCCCAGTTGCCCGGCAGGTACACGAATGCGGCCACGGCCGAGGCGACCGCCCCGATGCCAGCCGAGATGTAGAACCCACGGTTGATCGTGGTGAGCGCGCCCTCACCCTCGCGCGGCTTGGTGAGGTACACGCCGAGCACGGCGGTGAGCGCACCGATCGCGGGGACCAGCAGCGGGAACACCAGGCCCTTGATGCCGAACGCCTGCGAGCCGAGGATCAGCGCGGCGACCAGCGTCACCGTGTACGACTCGAACAGGTCGGCGGCCATGCCGGCGCAGTCGCCCACGTTGTCGCCCACGTTGTCGGCGATGGTGGCCGGGTTGCGCGGGTCGTCCTCGGGGATGTTCTGCTCGACCTTGCCAACCAGGTCGGCGCCGACGTCGGCGGCCTTGGTGAAGATGCCGCCGCCGACGCGCATGAACATCGCCAGCAGGGCGGCGCCGAAGCCGAAGCCTTCGAGCACTTCGGGTGCGTCAGCTTCGAACAGCAGCACCACGAGCGCGGCGCCGAACAGGCCGAGGCCGACGACGGCCATGCCGACCACCGCCCCGGTGCGGAAGGCGATGTTCATTGCCGGCGTGCGGCCACCGTCGTTCGACGCGGCAGCCACGCGCAGGTTGGCCCGGGTGGCCAGCCACATGCCCAGGTAGCCGATCGCGCCCGAGAAGGCGGCGCCGACGAGGAATGCCACCGAGCGTGCGATGCGCACGTCCCACCCATGGGCTGGCAGCACCAAGAGGGCCAGTACGGCGACGGCGGCGAAGATGCCGAGCGTGCGGAACTGCCGCCGCAGGTACGCCATCGCGCCCTCCTGCACCGCCTTGGCGATGTCCTTCATGCCCTCGGTGCCCTCGCTGGCGGCGAGCACCTCGCCGCGGAACTTGGCGCCCATCGCGAGTGCGGCGAGCGACACGAGGGCGATGACGACGACCAAGGTCAGGTTGCCACCCGACAGGTCGAGGCCCGATTCCTGGGCGAGAAGTCCGAGCATGGGTGCTCCTAGAGGTGATAAGGGCGTTGCGGTAGACGAAACGACGTAACGGACCGGCCCCTGAGGGCCGTCGGGAGTCTAGGGAGTTCGGCGCGCTTCGCAATATTCCGGCGGCTGGGGCGAACTGCCGCCGCGGCGATCCATCGCGAATCGATGGGTCGTTCAGGTTGCACCCGACGCGTCGTTAGGACTACCTTACGGAGCTATGGCGTTGGTGTGCCTGTGCGAGGGGGTGTCGGAGCGCAAGGTTCGGCGCGCGATCGAACAGGGCGCGGCGTCGGTCGACGAGATCGGCGAGCGCTGTGGCGCCGGCACGAACTGCTTCAGCTGCCACCCCACGCTCGAAGACGCGCTGCACGAGTGCCGCGTCACGCTTCCCGCCGCTCGGCTGGCGTTCTAGCGCCGCCCGGTGAGGCTTCCCTCACCCCAAAGATCAACGACGGTTGGCCGCGAAATGTGGTCTACGCTGGCCATATGCAGCCGAGCGAAGCGAGGAATCATGCAGGGTGACGCGGAGATCATCGAGAAGCTCAACGAGGTCCTGACGGCCGAGCTGACGGCCATCAACCAGTACTTCCTGCACGGCAAGATGCAGGCCAACTGGGGCTTCGACAAACTTGCCGAACACTCCCGCGAGGAGTCGATCGACGAGATGAAGCACGCCGATTCGGTCACCGACCGGATCCTCTACTTCGACGGCGTGCCGAACTACCAGCGCTACAACCCGCTGCGAATCGGCGAAACCGTCGCCGAACAACTCGAAGCCGACCTGGCGCTCGAGTACGAGGCGGTCAAGCGGCTCAACGAGGGGGTCGCCTTGGCGGTCACCAAGGGCGACAACGGCACCCGGCACCTCTTCGAGGAGATCCTCGTCGAGGAAGAGAAGCACATCGACTGGATCGAGACGCAACTCGAAACGATCCGCCAGATCGGCCTCGAGAACTACCTCGCCCAGCACCTCGACTCCTGAGGCGCGTCGGGGCCGAATCGGGCGGCTACGGTCGCGATCGTGACCCGCAACGAAGAGTTCCAGGAGGACGACGGCGGCGCCGGTGGCCCACCGATCAAGCTGATCGGGTTCGTACTGGTCGCCGCCGCGCTGGTCGTGTTCGTTGTCCAGAACGGCCAGGAGGCTCCGGTCGAGTTCTTGTGGATGGACGGCTCGCAGCGGATGTGGCTGATCATCGTCATCTCCGCCGTCGCCGGGGCGATTCTCGCCCGGTTGGCCGGCTGGATGTGGGCCAGGGCTCGCCGCAACCGCCAGCGTGACTGACCCGGCCCCCGTGTGGGCCGACCCGGTCTGGGTCGACGCCGTCGGCCCCGACACCGTTCCCGCGCGCATCGCGGTGCACCGGCTCGCACCCTCCCCCGGCGCGCTGCCGTTGCTGGTCTCGCACGCCACCGGATTCCACGCGCGTTGCTACCGCGCACTCGCGGCTGCGCTCGACGGTCGCTTCGACGTGTGGGGCCTCGACCACCGCGGCCACGGTTCGACGCCGAGACCCGACAGCTGGCGGGTCGACTGGCGCGGGTACGGCACCGACACGCTGGCCGTCGCCCGCTGGCTGGCCGACCACACCGGCGCGGCGGTCGCCGGGTTCGGTCACTCGATGGGCGGCGCCACGTTGCTGATGGCAGCCCACGCAGCACCCGACCTGTTCACCGCCCTCGTGCTGTTCGAGCCGATCGCATTTCCGGCCGCCGCGTTCGGGTCCGACCCCGAGCAGTTCCCCCTGGTCGCCGGCGCGCGCCGGCGCCGGGCGCGGTTCGACTCGATCGAGGCGGCGTTGGCCAACTACGCCGCCAAGCCACCGCTGTCGTTGCTGCGTCCCGACGTGCTGCGCGACTACGTCGAGTTCGGCTTCCGCCCTGCCGACCCGCCTCCGGGTGTCGAGTTGTGCTGCGCCCCCGACCACGAGGCCGACACGTTCGCGGCCTCGGCCGGCAACGGCGTGTGGGAACAGCTGCCCGAACTCACCGTGACGGCGACGGTCGTGGGCAGCGGTGACGCCGAAGGGCCGGCTCTCGTGGCACCCGAGGTGGCGGCGCGGATACCGGGTGCACGATTCGTACAGTTCGCCGACCAGACCCACTTCGGCCCCCTCAGCCACCCCGCCGAGGTCGCCGCGCTGATCTCCCCAGCGGTATGACACCCCTTGCGTACGATGCTCCTATGAACTCGTGGGACGTACCGACCAGCCTGTCGCCGTCGCGGGTCGAGGCGTTCTTGTCGTGCCCGCTGCAGTTCCGGTTCGCCTCGATCGAGAAGCTGCCCGATCCGCCAACCGTGCACACCACCCGCGGGTCGCTCGTGCACCGGGCGCTCGAACTGCTGTACCTCGCGCCACCCGCCGAACGCACCCCGGCCGCGCTCGACCGTTGCGTCGACGCAGCGATTGCCGAGTACCGCACGCACCCCGACTTCACGCTGCTCGGCTTCGACGCCGCGGCCACCGAGCGGTTCGATCACGAGTGCCGGGGGCTGGCAGCCAACTACTTGAAGCTGGAAGACCCGCAGCAGGTACGCGCGATCGGTCTCGAACTCCGGCTGGAAGCGCCGGTGGGCGATCTCACGCTGCGGGGCATCATCGACCGGCTCGACCTCGACGCCGACGGCGAGTTGGTCGTCACCGACTACAAGACCGGCCGGGCACCGTCCCCGAACTACGAACGCAAGTCGATGTCAGGCGTGCACTTCTACTCGTTCCTGTGCGAATCGGTGTTCGGCCGCCGCCCGGCCGAGATCCGGCTGATGTACCTGAAGTCGGGCGAGGTCATTTCCGCCCGGCCGTCCGAGCAGTCGACCCGCTTCATGACCACCCGCACCACCGCCGTGTGGAAGGCCGTCGCCACGGCCTGCGCCCGCGACGACTTCCGGCCGCGCACCGGTGGGCTGTGCCAGTTCTGCGCCTACCAGCGGTGGTGCCCCGCCTACGGTGGCGACCCGGCGCTGGCCGCCACCGAGGCGCCAGTGGCACTGACCCCGGCCCACGCGGCGTGACGATCCTGGCGGCGGTCGCCCGGTTCGACGCGCGTGCCGACGCGGCGCTCGAACGTGTCCGCGGCAACCCGCTCGTCGGCCGGGTGATGACGGCGGCGACACACTCGGGCGAGTTCAGCGCGGCGTGGCACGTCGCCGGCCTGGCCCGGGGTGTGGTCACCGGGCGGTGGGACCAGACACTGGCGCTCGCCGCCGGGTTGGGCGCCGAGAGCCTGCTCGTCAACCAGGGCATCAAACGCGTCTTCCGCCGCGCCCGCCCCACCCCGTCGGGCGACGACCGGTTCGCGATCCGTACCCCGCTGACGTCGTCGTTCCCCAGCGGGCACGCATCGGCGGCAACGTTCGCGGCGATCACCCTGATCGGCTGGGACGGCCCACGTTCGGTGCCGCTGTGGGGCGCGCTGGCGGCCACGATCGCCGTGTCGCGCCCGTACGTTCGGATCCACCACGCGTCCGACATCGCCGGTGGTGTGGTGGTGGGTGCAGCGATGGCCGTCGCCGCCCGCCAGGTGTATCAGCGCCTCGGCATCTCGTAGGCGCGTCGCTCCGTCGCTCCACTGCGACGCTGCCGACCCACGGTAGCCTCACCACCAGAGTTCGCCAGGTGGGCATGCGGGGTGTGCCGGCCGCCGACGAAGCGTCGAGATTTTTTCGCGACCGGCGTCACGATTCGGCACTTTTTGGTGTCTCTACCTATCACGGCACCGGTGCGTGCAACTTCGAGCCCATGGGTGGGAGGACGGCGACAACATGAGTTCGGCGACTGGGCAGACCAGCTACGCGTCGATGGACTCTGCCGACCTGTTGCGGGCCGTGCGCAACGGCGACCGCGACGCCTACGGGGTGCTGTACGTCCGCCACCTGGCGTACGCGACGACGGTTGCCCGGCGGATCTCGCGCCGCCACGCCGAAGATTACGTGGCCGAGGCCTTCCGGCGCGTGTTGCACGCGATCGACAACGGTGCCGGGCCCACCGAGAACTTCGCCTCGTATCTGGCAGCCACGATTCGCACGGTCGCGGCCGCGTCCCGCGGCGACGAACTGCACCAGTCGATCGACGAGTCCGAGCGCCTGTTGCCCCCGGTCTCCGACGACGATGCCGACGTCGACCCACGTGTGCTGTCGGCATTCCTGACGCTGCCCGACCACTGGCGCGATGCACTGTGGTGCGCCGACGTGGAAGGGCTCCCACCGCGCAAGGCCGCACGGGTGCTCAATCTGCCCAGTTCGAATGCGTTCTCGGCGCTGGCGAAGCGCGCCCGGGCGTCGTTGCGCAGCGCCTACCTGGGCCTTGCAATCGACGACGTCTGCGACGATGCCGTGAAGGCCAAGCTGCGCAACACCGTCGGCGGGAGCCGCACGTTCGACGACCGCGCTGCCCAGGAGCACCTTGCTGTCTGCCCGCATTGCCGGGCCGTCGCCGACCGGGTGGCGATCGTGTCGGGCAGGAAGGTGGCCGGCGCGCTGGCCCCAGCCGTGGTCGCCTACCTGGGTTTCGCCCGCGCGATCCCGCGTCCACGGTTGACACACGCGCTGTTCGGCACCAGCGGGGCAACCGGCACGACGGGGGCCGCCGGGGTCACGGGGGCGACCGGCGCCGCAGTCGCCGGCGCGGTGGCGCTCGCCGTGGCGATTCCTGTGATCGCCGTCGGCCTCACCCGCGACGCCGACGACGCCGTGGCCACCCCGGGCACGGTGGCTACGGTCGTCGATGCACGCCCCACGACTGGCTTGCCGGCCAGCAGCGTGCCTGCCGAGCCAGTCGCCGAAGTCATCCAGGCGGTCACGCCGACGGGGTCGGCCCCGGCCACCGCCGGCGACTCCCCCAAGGCGTCTGCACCGGCGACGAACCAACCGACGGCCCCCGGGCCACCCTCGGCCCCACAGAACTCGGGCGACACCGTCACCCCACGACCGGTCATCGTCGCTCCGGCACCCACCACCACAGCCGTGGTCGACACCGCGCCGGCAACCACGACCACCCACCCACCGGTCGCGATTCTCGTCCCCCCGACGACGACGACGACCAGTGCCACCTCGGTGGTCGAGCCCGTCGAAACCGCCACGACGGCCGCGGTGGTCGAGCCGGAAGCGACCACCACCACGACCACGACCACCACCTCGGTGGTCACGCCGCTCGTTTCCACCACGACCAGCACGACGACCAGCACCACGAGCAGCACGACGACGACCAGCACGACCACGACGACGGTCCCTGCGCCGGCCGCGTCGCCGGGCACGCTGACGGTGTCGTACAACGGCCTCGTCGATGACGGCGGCACACTGATGCGCGTCTCGGTGGTCAGCATCGGCAACCCGACCGGCGCGGCCGGTCAGCTGACGTTCGCGGCCGACTCGGTCGACATCCGGTGGACCCGCAACCTCACGTGCACGCCGTCGGGCTGCTCCACCGTCGGCGCGGTGGCGCCGCAACGGGTCACCGCGGTGATTCGCACACCCGCGGCGGGCGCCCTCACCGTCACCCTGGCCGACGGCGCAGGCAACGTCGTCGCCACCGTGCACATTCCCGCCGCCTGACACGGCAGGGGGGCAGGACAGGCCAAGTTCTGCGTCACGAATTGGGGTTCGGGCGCATCTCTACCTGTCAGATGCACCGCAGCACTCACCAACTGACCGACAACCTGATCGATCACCGCCTCTGCCAGCTCAGTGCGATCGAACTGTCGATCGTCCGTTCGCGCCACCTACCACCCATCGTCCCGCCGTGCCGGGTGTGCGGAGCCGACCTCGAAGTCGTATCGATCGGTGCCGGACACGCCACCAAGTACGCGTGTTCGTCGCCCGAGGCACGTCGCGCCGGCAGTCGCGGCGCCGAACGCGAGCAGCGGCTCGTTGCGCTGCGCCACTATCACGACAGCGAGGTACGGATCGCCTACCACGACGACCCGCTGACCGTCGCCGCAATCGACGAACTCCTCGCCCGGCGGGCCGCGGCGGGTGAGCCGGTCGACGTTCCCGTCGGCACCGTCCACGTCGACGGGATCGAATCGATGCCACTCGTGTACCAGGGCGACGGCCGCTGGGAGCGCGAGTGCCGTCCCCTCCCGAGGTTCGCCGCCGTCGGCGGCTAGTCGCGGGAACCTCCCGTGGGCCGCCGTTCGCCGTAATCTCCCAGGCGGCGAGCGGCGGCCCACTGTGGTTCCCCGGGGTCAACGGCCCGTCTACGCTGCGCCTGTGCGATTCGACCGGGCGTTCAGCGACGCCGAAGCACTGATGTGGCGGCTGGAGAAGGACCCCCACCTGACATCGACGTTCGGCGCGGTAATGGTGCTCGACCGGGCACCCGACCATCAGATGCTGCGCCGCCGGCTCGACTACACCGCCCACGCGATCGGCCGCCTCCGCCAACGCGTACAACCGGCCGGGGGCGGGCTGCCCCCGGTGTGGGTCGATGACCCGGCCTTCGACCTCGACTACCACGTGCGACGGATTGCCTGCCCCCGTGGATTGGGTGGACGGCCGGCCACGTTGCGCGAAGCGCTCGACGTGGTGGCGGTACTGATGGCCGATCCGCTCGACCGCACGCGCCCGCTGTGGCAATACGTCGTGATCGAGGGCCTGCGCGGCGGCAAGGCCGTGGTGCTCCAGAAGATGCACCACACGCTGACCGACGGCGAACGCGGCGTCGAGTTGTCGTTGCAGTACATGGACTTCGAGCGCGACGCTCCCGAGCCGCCCGGTGTCGCCGACGCGCTCGACCGCTCGCCGGCGGCGGCGGGCGCCGACGACGCCGAGCCCGACCGTTCGGACAGCGCGGCGGGTGCCGCGAGTACCGCCGACACGGTCCGCGAGTTCGTCGCCGGCGGGCTGCGGCTGCCGATCGGTGTCGCCCGCCAAGTGCGCGACCTGCTGACCGACCCGGCGTCGATCCCCGACGCCACCACCGCCGCCGCCCGAACCCTGCGCGGTATCGTCACCCAGCTGTCCGACACGGCCGGCGCACGTTCGCCGCTGTGGACCGAACGCTCGGTGCGTCGCCGCCTGGTGCCACTTCAGGCGCCGTTCCAGGCCACCAAGGCCGCCGCCCGGTCACTCGGAGGCACGCTCAACACGGCCTTCCTCACCGCCGCCGCCCACGCCGCAGGTGCGTACCACGCCGAACTCGGCCAACCGGTCGAGGCGCTGCGGGCATCGATGGCGGTCTCGACCCGTACCGAGTCGTCGGGCGGCAACGCGTTCTCGCTGGCGCGGATGACCGTGCCCACCGCCGAGATGCCCATCGTCGAGCGGTTCCACCTCGTCGAGCAGGCGATCAGCGCCGGTCGCGAGGCGTCGGGTGGTGCCGGCCTCGACGCGCTCGCCGCGCTGACCGCCGGCCTACCCACCTCGTTGCTGACCCGAATCGCCCGCCAGCAGGCGGAAACGGTCGACTTCGCCACATCGAACCTGCGCGGCAGCCCGCTACCGATGTTCCTCTCGGGCGCCCAGATCGAAGCGGTCTACCCGCTCGGCCCGCTGCTCGGTGTGGCGTTCAACCTGACCCTGATGTCGTACCTGGGCAGCCTCGACATGGGTCTTCACGTCGACACCGCGGCGGTCGCCGAGCCAGAGCTGCTCGGCCGTTGCTTCACCCAGGCGTTCAAGGAACTCGAGCGCGCGTCACGAGGTGGTTGAGCCTGTCGAAACCACCGGGAGCCGCGCGACCGGGTGGTTTCGACAAGCTCAACCACCAGGTCTGTCAGCGGGGGGTGAGGTAGCCGGTGACGTCGACGAGGACGTCGGTGTCGGCGAGGGTGAACAGGCACAGGTCGCCGTGCTCGTCGAGTTGCACGATCGCCGAGTTGGCCACCACCCGGGTGGGGTCGTAGTTGACGTTCGAGGCGCTCGGCGGCACCGACGAGCACGGGTAGGCGGTGAGGTAGCCGGGCGCCTGGGCACCGACCGCGCTGAGGTTCAACAGCACGGTCTGGGCGCCCGGTGGCACTCCCCCACGCCCGGCCACGCGGACTCGTAGTGACGTGCCGCCGGGCACCCGGCCGCCGCGTGCCTGGTTGCCGTCGACCGTGGTCCACAGCCCGCTGCGGGTGTCGACCAGGCGGGCCGGAACGAGCGCGTTGACACCGGTCGCGGCGGTGGAGTACCCGTTCACGTCGACGACGATCTGGGCCGCCGCCCGCGTGAACACGCACACGCCCCCGTTGGCGTCGAGCTTGGCCACCACTGCGTTCGTCACCGTGGCGGCCGTCGTGTAGTTCAGCGTCGACGCGTTCGGTGGCGTGCTGCCGCACGGGTACACGGTGACGTGGCCGGCGCCGTGGGTCTCGGTGGCGATCACGTTGAGTACGGCTGCGGTGGCGTTCTTGGGCACCCCGCCCCGGCCGGCGACCTGCACGCGCACCGAGTCGCCGGCTGCGACCACACCCGACCCGGCGTGGGTGCCGTCGGCCGTGGTGTGGTTGGGCCGGGTGTCGAGCAAGCGGGCCGGCGACACGGTCTCCAACCCGTCGACGAGTGCGTAGCCGTTGACGTCGACGATCAACTCGGTCGCCCGTAGCGAGTACATGCACACGTCACCGTTGCGGTCGAGCTTGGCCACGATCGAGTTGGCCACGGTGAGGCCCGGCGCGTAGTTCAGGCTGGACGCCAGCGGGCGCACCGGTCCGCACGGCCAGACGGTGACGTAGCCGGGCGCCGACGGGTTGGTCGCCGTGAGGTTGAGGACCGCGCTGGCGGCGTCGGCGGGAACGCCACCGCGCCCGGCCACGTTGACCACTACCACCTGGCCGTCGGCGAGCCGCCCGACACCGTTCTGGCGACCGTCGGCGGTGGCGAGGCCCCGGCGGGTCTCGAACAGCCGGGCCGGATCGAGCGTGATCACCGGGTCGGGCGCCGCCCGCGAGCCGACGATGCGGGCAGTGCCGGTGTGGTCGACGTTGCGCAGCGTGGTGCTCGCGTAGTCGAGCCACTGCGCTGCGGCCCGGACCCGCAGCGTCGTCGTCGTACCGTCGGCTGGGCCGTTCAGCGTTGCCGTGCACGACATCACGCCGTCGACGGCCAGCTCGGTACTCGGGCACCGCAGGCCGATCGCCGGCGTGGTCTCGACGGTGACGTGGCGGAGGGCGACGTTGCCGGCGTTGAACACCAGCACCGCCACCATCGCCGGAACACCCGGCAGCACGGCGACGCCGTCGCCCAGGTCGGCGTGCCCGTTGATGCGGACAGCGGCGAGCACCCCCGCCTCGCCGGTGGTCCACAGGTACGCCGTGTCGTCGTCGGTCGCGGCGTGTACCTCACCGGTCGGGCCGGTCCACTCGGCAGTCACCGTGGCGCGCAAACCAGCCAGCTGGCCCCCACCTGGCGCGGTGTAGGTGCCGGAGCACTCGATCGCATCACCGGCCGCCAGCACGGTCGCCGGACACATCAGGCCCTTCACGTCGGCTGCCGCGAGCGAGACCGTGCTGAGGGCGACCGGCGACGTGTTCGCGAGCGTGTACGTAACCGACACCGTCGCCCCTGGCTCGACCTGGAGTCCCGGTGGCATCGACGCACCGAGGCCGCCGAGCCGGGTCGTGACCGACACCGACGGTGTGGCCACGCGCCAGGCGTGAACGGGGTCGGTGGCAGTGGCAGGCCGCACCGTGCCCGCCGCGTTCGTCCAGGTTCCGTGGGCGCTGCCGACGCTGCTCCACAGCTCGCCCGGCGACGGCGCGGCGGTTGTGGTGGTGCACGTCATGGTCTGCCCGGGGGCGAGCGCGGCGACCGGACAACCGAGCGTGCCGGCCAGCGAGTCGGCGACCTCGATGCCGGTGACGGCGACCGGGCCGGTGTTGGTGACGACGGTGCGCAGCGTCATCGTCCCGGCCGTCACCGACGGCCCCGGGGCCGGGTCGCTGTCGGCCGTTCCCACGGCCGAGCGCACGGCAAGCGCAGGGGTCGCGTCGGTCCACCCGTGGGCGGGGTTGGACGCGGTGGCGGTGCGCGGAGTGCCGTCGGGAGCGGTCCACGTGGCGACGACCGAGGCGGTCGCCACGAGCTGCGTACCGGGCAACGGCGCCGGGCGGGTCGCCGTGCACGTCATCGTCGCGCCGGTGGCGAGTGCCGCCGCAGGGCAGGTGACCGAGACGCCCGGGTCGCTCACGGTCACCCCGGCGAGTGGTACGCCGGCCGTGTTCGTGACCAGGTAGGTCATCGCCACCGGGGTGCCGGTGGCCAGCTCGATACCGGGGGCGGTATCGGCGTCGACACCGCTGATGCGGGTGGCCAGGCTGACGGTCGGAACGATGTCGACCCAGGCGAACAGTGCGGCGGTGTCGCCGACCGGGTGGGTTGTTCCGGCAGGGTCGGTCCACGTGGCCGACACGGTCGGGGTGAACGTGACGAGACCACCGTGGGCTGGGGCGGGGATCGCCGCGGTGCAGGTCACCGAGGCGCCCGGTGCCACCGTCGCCGGGCACTCGATCGTGCCGTACCCCAGCGTGGCCGCCAGCCCGGCGAGCGCCACCGGCCCGGTGTTGGTCACGGTGAGCTGTACCGGAATCGGTGCCGACGGGGCGAACTTGGCCCCCGGCGCGATCGGGTAGGCGGTCACCCCGATACGCGCGTCGAGTTCCAGCGAGGGGGTCGCCGCACCCCACGCGTACACGGTGTCGGCGGTGCCGACCGTCGACTCGGCGCTGGTGACCGGGTGGTGCCACCGGGCCTCCGCGTCGGCCGTGTTGACGAACGTTGCTCCCGGCGCCACGCCGGGGAACTCGGTGAGCGACACGCACAACGTGTGCTCACCCACGTCCAAGCTCGGGCGATCGCACCCCACGGAGGTAGCGCCGTTCACGACGGTGATCCCGGTGACGGGGACGTCGCCGGTATTGGTCACCGTGTAGGTCACGACGAACGGATCGTCGGCGGCGATCGGCGCGCCGGGGGCGGCGTCGGTGGCCGACGACGGCAGGGGTTGGATGCGTGACTGGAGTTCCAGCGCCGGGGCTGGTTCGGTGTACAGCCAGGCGCTTCCCGAGGCGGTCGCCGTCCGCAGCGTGCCGCCGGGGTTCGTCCAACCGGCCGTGACGGTCGCAGTCACCTGTGTAGCGGCGGGCAGGTAGACGTCGGAGATCGTGCCGGCGCACGTGGCCGAACTACCGGGTTCGATCGCGGCGGGAGCACACGTCAGCCCATCGACGGCGACACCGGCGACCCCTGCCGTGATGCCGACCGCCACCGGCCCGTTGTTGGACGCGCTGATCGTCACCGGCACATCGACGCCCCTAGGGAAGCTCGCCCCGGGGTGCGTCGAGGCGTCGGGCGCGGGCGGGCTGCCCAACGTCACCGAGGTCACGACGACCGACGGGGTGGCGTCGGCCCACAGCTTGGCGACGCCGCTGGAGTTCACGGCGACGACGATTGCGTCGGGCCGGGTCCACGAGGCGTGGGCGACGGGGTTGAGCGTCGTCGTCGTTCCGGCGGCCGGGCCCGTGGTCGCCGCGGTGCAGGTCGTGCTCGCCCCCGCTGCCAGTGTGGTCGCCGGGCAGGCGGGTGAGGTGCCGGCCCCGATCAGCGACAGCCCGGTGACGGTGACGGGGCTGGTGTTGGTGACGACGTACTCGAGGCTCACCGCGGCGAGCGCTGGCACTTCGGCGCCCGCACCGGTGCTGGCCGGTGCGCCGTTGGCCGAGGCGGCGATCGAGAGGTTCGGGGTCGCGGTGGTCCACGCCTGGGCTGTGGCGTCGGCGCTGAGTTGACCCGTCAGCCCGGAGTAGCCGGCATCGTCCCAGTCGGCGGTGACGGTGACCGTCGATGCCCACGTCGACCCTCCGGCTAGCGGCGGCACGCTGGCAGTGCAGGTGAAGCTGGCGGTGGGCCCGGTCGTGGTCAGCACCGGCGGGATCGCCGGGCAGGTCAGGGCGACGCCGGGTTCGCTCACCGCCGGGTTCGTGAGTGGCAGTGCCCCGGTGTTCGTGAATGTGTAGCCGAGCGTCAGCGGGCCAGGGGGTACCTGGTTCCCGGGGGCTGCGGCGGCCGGTGACCCGTTGACGGTGCGTGTCACGGTCACCCACCGCGAGGGTTGCCAGCGGGCGTACAGGTCGCCGGTGGCGGTCGCCGTGGCGGCTCGCGGCAGGAACGCCGCCCTCGGGGTCGCCCGCGAGGTCGTGGTGCCGTCGCCAACCTGCCCGGACGTGTTGGTGCCCCAACAGGCGACACCTCCGTCGGCGTCGCGGGCACATCGGTGGGCCGAGCCGAGTGCGACCGCGGCCCAGTCGTTGCCGGTGCCGATGCGGACGGGGGTGTTCGTGCCGGTCGCCGCGCCCCAGCACCACAGTTGACCGGCAACGGTGCCCCCACCGACTGCGCACACCGAGCCGGCGCCCGCGGAGATCGCCGAGAACGTGTGGCCACCGGCCACTGCCGCCGGCGCGTAGCTGGTGACCGAGGTGCCGTTGCCGAGCTGTCCGTTGGTGCCGGTGCCCCAGCACCACGCCGCGCCGCCAACTGCCAGTGCGCATGTGAAGTCGGTGCCGGCGGTGACTGCGGTGAACTCGTGGCCGCCCACGACCGGTGTGATCGGCGCCATCTGGGTGGCGATGTTGCCGGTGCCGAGCTGGCCCGAACCGTTGGCCCCGAAGCAGTACAGCGCTTGGTCGGCGTCGAGCACGCAGGTGTGCGTGGCGCCGACGTCGACCGACGTGTACGGCCCGCCCGCGACGGACACAGGCGCCGCCGAGTTGTTGAGCGTGTTGTCGCCGCGCTGGCCGTTCGTGCCGAGCCCCCAGCAGCGCACCCCTCCCCCGCCGACCAGCCCGCAGCTCGTCGAGCCGCCGGCCGACACCGACGTGAACGCGGCGCCGGAGGTGACCTGGGTGGGAACGAGCGAGTCGGCCGTGCCGTTGCCGAGCTGCCCAGAGTTTCCCTGCCCCCAGCACCAGATGTCGCTGCCGTGGAGTGCGCACGTGTGGGCCGTACCGGCGGAGATGGCCGAGTACGCGTCGAACGAGGCGACATGTTGCGCCGCGGTCGCACCGACGATCGTGCCGTCGCCGAGCTGGCCCTTGGCGTTGGCCCCCCAGCACCACGCCACGCCGGCTGCGGTGGTGACGCACGAGTGGGTGCCACCGGCGGCGATCGCAGCGGCGGGGATGGCCGCCCGAGCGGTCGCCGTCGCGGTCGCCGTGTATGCCGCCTCGGGCGTGCTCATCGTGGCGGTCGCCGTGCACGTCATCGACTCCGACGGGGCAAGCGCGCCGCCTGGACACACAGCAGCAGCCGGGTCGCTGACGGCGATGCCGGTGACGGCGGTGGCACCGGTGTTGGTGACGACGTAGCCCTTGGTGATCGTGGCGCCCGACTGGGCCCACGGCCCCGGGGGCACATCGGCCGGGGCCCCGTCGACCGTGGCCGTGACCGATACTGCGGGCGCGTCACCGACGTCGAGCTGGAACGTGACCGGCTCGGTGACGGTGCCTGCTTGCGGCAGTGGTGTGGTGGTCATCGCCAGCGCCTCGGCTGCCGGCCCGGCACCCGTCTGGCCGTGCACCGCGACGCCCCAGCACTGCACGTGATCGTCGGTCGTCCGGCCACAGGTGGTACCGGCCGCCACCGGTGGTGTGCCGGCCGTACCGCCCGAGCCGGTGGTGGCCACCCCGGCCCACGCTCCAGCGGGACCGGGTTGCGGGGTGAGCTGATCGGCTACCGGGGAACCCAGCCGAGCGCCGTCCGACTCGCCCCAGCACCACAAGGCGTCGTCGCCGGTCGAGATCGCGCAGGTGTAGCGGTGGCCGGCTGAGATCGACGCGTACGTACCATCGCCGTCGACCAGCGCCGGTGTGGTGCTCTCGGTGGTGGTGCCCGTACCGAGCTGTCCCGACCCGTTTGCGCCCCAGCACCACGCGGCGGCACTGTCGTCGATCGCGCAGGTGTGTGTGCTGCCGACATCGACGGCGACGAAGGTCAAGGCTGGCGCGATGGGGGTCGGCAGCGCCGAGGCGGGCTTCAGCCCGTGGCCGATCTGGCCGGCACTCCCGGCCCCCCAGCAAAACAGCTTGCCGGCCTCGGCACCGGCTGCGATCGCGCAGGTGGTCGACCCTCCGGCGGCGACCGCCGCGAACGTCAGGCTGCTGGGGGTCGGGGTGGCAGCGACGGGAACGTCCCAGTACGAGTTGTTCGAGGGCGGCACCGAGGTGGTGCCGAGCTGCCACTGCGAGCGCTGGCCCCAGCAGTACACCTTGCCGGCTTCCGGCGCGGCCACGACTGCACACGTGTGCGCGTCGCCGGCCGCGATCGCGCTGAACGTGCGGGTGCCCGACACGGCGACCGGGGTGGCGTTGGTGCCGAGTGCCGCGCCGTTGCCCACCTGGCCGTCACCGCCGTATCCCCAGCACCAGGCCTTGCCGGTCAGGTCGAGTGCGCAGGTGTGCCGCTGCCCGGCAGTGATCGTCGTGAACTGGTGTTCACCGGTGACGGCCACCGCAGCAGCTTGGTTGGTCGTGGTGCCGTCGCCGAGCCGTCCATTGGTGTTGATGCCCCAGCACCACGCCGCCCCGCCGGTGTCGAGCGAACAGCCGTGGTGCTCGCCGTAGGCGAGAGCGGTGAGCGCAGGCAGGCCGAGCGCGTCGCGTTCGGCACGGGTGGTGACGAGTGCCTGGCGGGTGACGATCGGCCCGGCCTCGGTCGGCGCGAACTGTAGGCCGGTGCACGTGTGCGTGGCGCCCGGCGTGAGCGTGACGTTGCACGCCGCGGTCCAGCCGGCGGCCACAGTGACGCTGGCGTCGACGACCAGTGTGTTGGTGAGGCCCACCGCCACGTCGAGCACGCCGTCGTACGGAACGGCGGCCGCGGCAGGAGCCCGCGCATCCTCGCCGTTCACCGTGACGGTGATGCCGACCCCTGATGAGGAGGCCTCCGCGACCGGTGTAGGGACAGCAGACAGCACGAGCAACGCAGGCGCGAGCGTCACTGCGGCCACGGCGACCCGCAACCGCATGCGCCCGGCCGTGGGCTTTCCGGTCCACGACATGACAGTGTGGACCCGTACGGGTGTGCGCCCCTGGCGCACGGAGGTACCAGGTGTTACTTGGTGCTGGTCAGCAGGCTGCGCATGTCGAGCAGCAGGTCGGCGACCTCGCCCGACGAGACCAGCTCGCGCTGCATCATCTGCCGCAACGCCCCGTCGATGATGCTGACGGCCTCGGCGAGCACCGTCTCACGAGCGGTGTCGGGAGCGACGTCGCTCGCCGGAGAGGGGGTGATGTCTTGGTCCGTCATCCCGGTTCACCGTACCCGCGATTTCCCCGTCGCGCGCGCACCGACACAGACCGGCAACAGACGGCAAACCCGCCGGGCGGGCCGGTGCCGGTCGTCGCTGGGGGTCGTCGCTGCCCGTGGTCGCTGGCTACGTTGCGACTGATGGATGTCGCAGGCAAGCACGTAGTGATCACCGGGGCGGCAGGAGGGATCGGTTCGGCGCTCGCCCGGCGGCTGTTCGCGGCCGGCGCCCAGGTGGTCGCATCGGATGTGCACGGGGCCGAGGCAATCACGGCCGAGCTGCCCGGTTCGGTCAGCGTCGCCGCCGACCTGCGCTCCGAGGCGGGCACGAACGACCTGATCGACGCCGCCGAAGCGGCGTTCGGGCCGGTCGACGTCTACTTCGCCAACGCCGGTGTGGCCGTGGGCACCGACCCGATGGACGACGAGGCCACCTGGAACCTGGCGTTCGACGTCAACATCCACGCCCACCGATGGGCCGCCCGGCGACTCCTCCCTGGCTGGCTCGAACGCGGCGAGGGGTACTTCTGCTCGACGGCATCGGCCGCCGGTCTGCTTGCCCAGATCGGCTCGGCCCCGTACAGCGTCACCAAGCACGCCGCGGTCGCGTTCGCCGAGTGGCTCTCGATCACGTACGGCGACCAGGGCCTGCGGGTCAGCTGCCTGTGCCCGCAAGGGGTCAACACGAACATGATCAACGCGCCCCGCGACGACCTTCCCGAAGGCGCCCGGGCGGCCGGCGACGTGGTGCGCGCGGCCGGGCGCATCCTCGAACCCGACGACGTCGCCGAGGACGTGTACCAGGCGATCGTCAACGAACAGTTCCTGATCCTGCCGCACCGCGAGGTAGGCGACTACCTCGCCCTCAAGGGCTCGGACCCCGAGCGCTGGTTGGCCGGAATGCGCAAGCTGCAGCGCCGCGTCACCGGCGGCTGACAGAATGCAGGCGTGGGTGACCTGGTGTGGGTGACATAGTCCTGACCGCGATCGGGCTGCGGCCCGGCGAGCAGGTTCGCTTTCGCCGGGCAGCCGGCAAGCGGCGCGAGGTCGGCCGGGTGGTCCGGGTGGAAGCCGACGGAAGCATCACGTTCTTCGACATCGATGGCGCCGCTCGGTCGCAACGACCCGAGGCGCTCGAGGTCCGCCGGCCCGGTTCTCGCGGGCGCCTCGTGTGGCACAACGTCAGCGACGTCGCGCTCACCTGGGAACAGCTGGCCATGTTCTGACGTGGTTCTGACGCGGCGCCGGGCCGGTCGTTCCGAACGTTTCAGAAGGTCTCCGGTGCCGGTTGTAGCGTTCCAGCCGTGACCGCCTCCGACACCGACACTGCCGCCCCCACCGCCTCCGAGCGCCACGCCGAGATTGCCCGGTCGATCATCCACGAGCGCTCGTCGGTGAGCCAGCCGGCACTGTCGCCCGACGGGCAACGAGTGGCGTGCGTGGTGGCCTCCGCCGACCTTGACGACAACACCGTGCGCGCCCGAGTATGGCTCGACGGCGTGCCGATCACGGCCGGGCCGAGCGACGGCCAGCCCGCCTGGTCGCCCGACGGCGCGTGGCTGGCGTTCACCAGCCGTCGCTCCGAAGGCAACGCCAAACCGACCCTGCACGTCATGCCGGTCGACGGGCCGGGCGAGGTGCGCACCGTGTGCGAGATGCCCGACGGGCTCGGCGACGTGGCCTGGTCGCCCGACGGCAAGTGGCTGGCGTTCACCAGCCGCACCCGCCACGCCCGCTACGAGGCCAAGGACGAGAGCTGGCAGGAGCCGCGCAAGATCGAACGCTTCTGGTCGCGCCTGAACGGCGAGAACTGGGTGTTCGACCGGCCTCAGCACGTCTACGTGGTCGCCGCCGACGGCACCCGCAAGCCGCGCAACCTGACGCCCGGCGAGTTCCAGTACGGCGGTGTCAGTTGGCTGCACGATTCGTCGGGGGTGGTGACGTCGGGGACGGCGCACGCGACGTGGGACCTCGACCAGTGCGAAGACCTGTACGTCGTGCCGCTCGACGGCGAGATCCGTGCGCTCACGCATCAGACCGGTGGGTACGGGGCCGGCACCGTGTCGCCCGATGGGCAGTGGGTGGCGTTCCTCGGCAACGACGACTCGCTCACCTACCCGCAGAACCACAAGGTGGGCATCGTGCCCGTGGCTGGTGGCGAGCACCGCTGGATCTCGACCGGGCTCGACCGCAGCTTTTTCCCCACGGCCGGCACGTCGGGGCCGGTGTGGGAGTCGGCCACCACGCTGCTGGCCGCCGCCGAGGACCGCGGCGACACGCATCTGTACCGGCTCACCGTCGACGGCGCCACGCCCGAGCCGCTCACCGAAGGGCGCATCGCCGTGCAGGCCTACGACGTCAAGGCCGGGGTGATCGCCACCGTGCGCGGCGAGGTGACCCGTCCGGGTGAGCTGTTCGTCGGCGACAAGCGGCGCACGCACATCGCCACCGAGCGGCGCGGGTGGGACAAGTTCGCGGTGCCGTGCTCCGACGGGTCCGACGAGATCGACGTGTGGGTGATGCTGCCCGACGGGTGCGACCCGGCCACCGCCGAACCGGCCAGTTATCCCGTGCTGCTCAACGTGCACGGCGGGCCGTTCACGCAGTACGGCGAGGTGTACTTCGACGAGGCCCAGATGCAGGCCGCGGCCGGGTTCGTCGTGGTGATGAGCAACCCGCGCGGCGGCAGCGGGCGGCACACCGCGTGGGGCCAGGCGATCATGGGCCCGAAGCACCCGAAGGCGCCCGGGGCGGGGTGGGGAACGGTCGACGTCGACGACGTACTCGCCGCGCTCGACGGGGCGCTCGCCCGCTGCCCGTTCGCCGATCCGGCCCGGGTGGGCATGCTCGGTGGCAGCTACGGCGGGTACATGGCGACGATGCTCGCCGCCCGCCACGGCGACCGCTTCCAGGGCATCTGTTCCGAGCGGGCGGTCAACAACCTGCTCACCGAGGAGTGGTCGAGCGACATCGCTACGTTCTTCCGGTCCGAGCACGGGCCGAGCGCCGTGGAGGACCCGGCCGAGTACCTGCGCATGTCGCCGGTCATGCTGGCCGCCGACATCCACGTGCCGATGCTGATCATCCACTCCGAGAACGACTTCCGCTGCCCGATCAACCAGGCCGAGGAGCTGTGGGTGACGTTGCGCCTGCTCGGCCGCGACGTGACGTTCTACCGGTTCCCGGCCGAGAACCACGAGCTGTCGCGCTCGGGTTCGCCGGTGCACCGTCGTCAGCGAGCCGAGATCCTCCTCGACTGGTTCCACGACCGCCTGACCCCGCTCGACTGAGCGCCAACCCCACCCTTGGGGGCTCGTCCCGTCGAGACCGCCTTCCCGCGTTCGATAACACTGTATAGCGATGGGTGGCTCGCACTTACGCACTTTGAACTCATATGGCCACTTTATGTGGTCAAATTTGGGTTCCTTTTACGTATTGCGTTCTCTCTTACGTTGCGCACGAAAGGACTTTCGTTAACCTGACATCCGTTCGCGTGGCGATCGGCCCCTTGCGGAGTGGGCCGGCGGAGTACCCCGCGACACATTCCGATGTCGCGCTCCCCCCGTCTTGCCACCCCTGCCGCCGTTGTGCTCGCAACGTTGTTCGCGTTGGTGGCACCGGCAACCTGGCCGGCCGCCGAGACGTCGGCTGACGCGCCAGCCGACCCGCTCACCGACTTGGCGGTCGACATCGTCCCCGAAGGCGGGGCCGGCACCGGGTTGGTCGGCGCCGCACCGTCTGCCGTCGTCTCCCGGATCGGCGCCGACGCGTGGCATGCCGCCGGCCTGACCGGTCAGGGCGTCACGATCGGTGTGATCGACTTCCTCGACGTCGCCAAGTACTGGACCTCGGCGCTCGGCCCCGCCCCCACCGTTGCCGACGTGTTCTGCCGTGCCTTGGGAGCCGACTGCTCGGCCACGTTCTTCGACGGCGTCGACCAGGGTGGCGAGAACCACGGCGCGGCCGTGGCGGGGGCGATCCGCACCGTCGCCCCCGGAGCACGGATCGTGTACGGGAGGGCCACCACACTCGCCGACTACCGGGCTGTCATCGACTGGTTCGCCACCCAGGGCGTCACGATCGTCAACCGCTCGCTCGGCAGCCGCTACGACGGGCCGGGCGACGGCCGCGGCGGGCTCGACGAGGTCGCCGAGTACGCCGTGTCGCGCGGGATGTTGTGGGTCAACTCGGGCGGCAACAACGGCGACCGGAAGTACTACCGCAGCCCGGTCACCGTCACCGGCGGCTGGGTCGACTTCGGCGGCACGCGCTACCTCGAGTTCAACGGCGCGGCCCAGCTCGCCGGCGTGCGCTGGGCCAACGATTGGGACGTACCGGCCGCAGAACGCAGCGACTACGACGTGTACCTGTACCGGGCTCCCGCCGGCCGCCCTGCCGAGGGTGTCGAGGTGGCCCGGTCGGCGCTCCGCCAGACCGCCGGCGCGGTGCCGCTCGAGACGATCGCGGGGAACTACAGCCCGGCCGCGGGCGAGCGCCTCTACCTCGCGGTCGAGTACCGGGGTGGCGACACCCGCGGCGACGTGCTCGAGATCCTCGACTACGGCGACGGCTTCACCAGCGGCACGACGGTGGCCGGTTCGGCGGCGGTGCCAGTGGTCGACTCGCGGTCGGCCGGGGTGGTGTCGGTGGGCGCGATCGACCCGCCGTCGCTCGGCCATGTCGCGTCGTACAGCGCCCAGGGGCCCACCAACGACGGGCGGGTCGTTCCCACGCTGACTGCCCCGACGGGCTACGCCAACGCGGTGTGGGGCGACTTCTCGGGTACCAGCGCGGCCGCCGCGGTGACGAGTGGTGCGGCGGCGCTGCTGGCCGGGGCTGGTGTGGCCAGCGAGCCGGCGACGTTGGCCGCGGCACTCAAGGCCGCGGCCGTCGACCATGGCGCGCCCGGGCCCGACAACGCGTTCGGTGCCGGCGAGTTGCGCCTCCCGGCGCCGAAGCTGAGCCCGCTGGCAGCGGCCGGGGTCGCCTCGCGCTACGTGCCACTGACCCCTACCCGCCTGCTCGACACGCGTTCGAGCGGCGGGGCGTTGGCCGGCGGCGAGACCCGCACGGTCGTGGTCGCCGGCCGCGCCGGCGTACCGGCCGAGGGCGTCACGGCAGTGGCCGTCAACGCGGTGTCGGTCGACGCCGGCGGGCCGGGCTACCTGCAACTGCTGCCCACCGGCCAGGCCGCAGCCGGCTCGTACTCGAACATCAACACCGACGCCGCCGCCCAGACCCGCGCCAACTTCGCGATCGTGCCGCTCGGCAACGGTGGTTCGATCGGCGTCCACGCCAGCGGCAGCACGCACGTGGTGCTCGACGTGCTCGGCTACTTCACCGCCTTGGGCGACTCGGCCACCGCCGGACGATTCGTCGAACTCGCCACCCCGCAGCGAGCGCTCGACACGCGCGTCGGTGAAGGCGCGGCGCCGATGCAGGCCGGCTCGCGTCGCTCGGTTCCGATGCCCGCGGGCATCGACCCGGCGCAGGTCACCGCGTTGGTGGTCACCGTCACCGGAACGGGCGTCACCCAGCCGGGGTGGGTGCAAGCCTACCCCACCGGGTCGACCGGTCTGGTCGGTACCACGTCGACGCTCAACCTGGCTGCCGGCGAAACCGTCGCCAACCTGGCGATCGTGCCGGTGGGCACCGCCGGCAGCACGACCGGTATCTCGGTCGCCAGCCAGTTCGCGGCCGGCGGGCAGGCCGACGTGGTGGTCGACGTGGTCGGCTACATCACGTCGGGTGCCGCGCCGGCGAGCAGCTCCGGCCGGTTCGTCGCGGTGGCCCCAGCGCGAGCGTTCGACTCACGCCACACCGGTGGAGCGCTCGGCGACCACGCCGGTGTCGACGTGGCGGGTCCGGCGGTGCCGGCGAGTGCGTCGGCCGTGGTGTGGAACACGGCGATCGTGGCAGCCACCCGTGCCGGGTACGCCCGGGTGTGGGCGGCGGGCGCCCCCGAGCCCTCCACCTCGGCGCTCAACTGGTCGCGCCCCGGCGAGACCCGGGCGGTGGCCGCGATCAGCCGGGTCACCGGCGGTTCCAGCCGGTTCCTGGTCGACGACGGCCCTGCCAACGAACCCACGCCCGTCGGCCACCTCATCGCCGACGTCTTCGGCTACTTCACCTGACCCACTCCCAAGGTGGTTGAGCCTGTCGAAACCACCGGCGGCCGTGGGTCTCGGTGGTTTCGACAGGCTCAACCACCTTGGTGAAAGCAGACGTGACCGTTAGCTGACGTCGGCGATTGCGGCCTTGAGGGCGGCGATGCCTTCGTCGAGTTCGGCGTCGGTGACGTTGAGCATCGGGCTCAGCCGGATCACGTTGCCGTACAGGCCGCCCTTGCCCACCAGCAGACCGTGGGCCTTGCAGGCCTCGTGGAACGCCATCGTGCGCGACTTGTCGGGCTCGAGCGAGTCGGGGGCGCACACCTCGAACGCCCACATCAGGCCCTTGCCGCGCAGCTCGGCGATCCACGGCGTGGCGTCGGCCACCGGCTGCATCGCCGCCTGGAACCGGGCGCCCATCGCCTTGGCGTTGGCCTGGGTGTCGTGCTGCTGGCAGTACTTCAGGGTGGCGATGCCGGCCGCCGCCGACAGCGGGTTGCCGCCGAACGTGGAGAAGTTCAAGACGTTGATGGTCTCCATGATGTCGGCCCGGGCAACCAGCCCGGCCAGCGTGATGCCGTTCCCGACGCCCTTGGCGAAGGTCATGATGTCGGGGGTGATGCCGTGCGCCTGGTAACCCCAGAAGTGGTCGCCGGTGCGGCCCCACCCGGTCTGCACCTCGTCAGCGATGAACAGGATGCCGCGGTTGGCCAGCTCCTTGTGGAACGCGCCGAAGAACCCGTCGGGTGGCGTGGCGAACCCGCCGACGCCCTGGATCGGCTCGGCGATCAGGGCCGCCACGTCGCCGGCCGAGGTCATGTCGAGGATTTGCTGGAGGTCGCTCACGCAGGCGTCGGTGAAGGCGTCGTCGTCGAGTTCGCGGAACGGCGAGCGCAGCTTGTACGGCCCCTGCACGAACTGCACCTGGAGGCCCGAGATCGACGTCGAGCGCCAACCCGAGTGCGACGTGATCGCCTGCGTCGAGAACGCCCGCCCGTGGTAGCTGTTGCGCACGGCGATGATCTGGTTCGACTTGCGGTAGCTCGTCGCCAGCAGCAGCGCGGCGTCGTTGGCCTCGGTGCCCGATGGCGTGAGATACACCCGCGCGTCGGGAATGCCCGACACCTCGGCGACCATCTCGGCGAACTCGATCATCGGTTCGCTGAGGTACAAGGTGGAGGTGTGCAGCACCTTGGCGGCCTGGGCCTGCACGGCGGCGGTGACGGTGGGCTCGTTGTGGCCGATCATCGTGGTCAGCACGCCGCCGAAGAAGTCGAGGTAGCGGGTGCCGTCGAGGTCCCACACGTACGAGCCCTCGCCGTGGTCGATCGCGACCGGCTCGGCGTAGTACGGCGACAGAAACGGCGGCAGCACCTTGCGGTACCGCTCCAACAAAGCGCTTGACATTTCGTTCACCGGGCAAACTTAGCCGCGGTGGGGGAGGTCGTATTCGGCCGTGTAGTAGGGGTGGGTGGGGTCGAAGGTGGTGAGGGTTGTTGCCTGCTCGACGCGGCCGATTGGGCGGATGTCGTTACCGACCCGGCCGGTGGACGCGTCGCCGAGCGACTCGCGGGCCCACTCGGCGTGGGCGTCGAGGGCGGCGATCACGTCGGGCTGGTCGGCGAGCACGCCGGCGTAGACGTCGGTGGTCTCACCGGGATCGGTGTCGAGGTCGTACAACTCGCGCACCGGCGTACGGAAGTCGGTCGGGTCGAGCGGGCGGCGCCGTTCGAACGCCTCGGCGTAGTCGTCGGCGGTGATCGGGCGACGATCCCACAGGCGCAGCTTCCAGCGGCCCGACCGCACGGCTTCGAGGTCGTTCTGCCAGTAGTAGAAGAACGCCTCGTGGGGCGTGGTGGCCACCGGGTCGAGCCACAGGTCGGTGATGTCGCGGCCGTCGATCGTTCGATCATCGGGCAGCTCGGCGCCGCACAGCGCGGCGAGCGTCGGGAACAGGTCCATCGCCGTGGCGACCTCGCCGGAGACTCGACCGGGTGCGATCCGACCCGGCCAGCGAACGATGCACGGCACCCGCAGGCCGCCCTCCCACGTGGTGCCCTTGGCCCCGCGCAGGGGCAGGTTGCTGCCGCCGTCCTGGCCGAGCGAGCCGTTGTCGCTGGTGAAGATCACGATCGTGTCGTCGGCCAGTCCGAGCCGATCCAGCTCGTGCACGATCACTGCCGTCGCCCAGTCGATCGCCTCGACGGCCGCGCCGTACGGGCCGTTCGCCGACTGCTGGGCGAAGCGTTCCGGCACGTAGATCGGCAAGTGCACGTACATGTGGGCGAGGTACAGGAAGAACGGCGCGTCGGCGGACGCGCGCAGGAACCGCACCGCCTCGGTGACGTAGCGGGCGGTCAGGCCGGCCTGATCGGGCTGCTGCTCGATCACGTCGTCGTCGAGCAGCAACGGCAGCGGCGGGTAGCCGGGGTCGAACGGCAACGCCCCGGCCACTTGGCGGCCCATGTCGTTGCTGTACGGCAGGCCGAAGTAGTGGTCGAACCCGTGGTTGGTGGGCAGGAACTGGGGTTGGTCGCCGCAGTGCCACTTGCCGATCATCTGCGTGTGGTACCCGGCCGACGACAGCAACCGCCCGAGGCTGATCTCGCTCGGCGGCAGGCCCACCCGCTGGCCCGGGAACAGCACGGGCAGCCCGTCGAACTGGCCGAAGCCGATCCGTGGCGGGTAACAGCCGGTGAGCAGCGCCCCACGCGACGGAGAGCACACCGGCGACCCCATGTAGAACGAGTCGAACCGCAGCCCCTCGGCAGCCAGCCGGTCGAGCGCCGGGGTCTTGTTGAGCGGCGAGCCGTAACACCCCAGGTCGCCGTACCCCAGATCGTCACAGTTGATCAAGACGACGTTCGGCGGTGATGCCCGTTCCATCCTGCGATCTTGCCCGATCAGCGAAACCCCGTCCCCGATCGGGCACGCGATCACCTACGGTCCGGCTATGACGTTCGTGATGGTGTTCCGTGGCCGGGGCCGCCCGACGTTCCGGGGCGTTGTCCGCGGGCCCGCCACGATGGGGTTGGCACCGGCTCGATCCTGACTGGGCTGCCCGCATCGTCGAACAGGCCGGCGTTCGCCGCGGCGATGTCGTGCTCGACGTGGGCGCCGGCACCGGAGCGCTGACTGCTCCGCTGGTCGCCGCCGGGGCTCGGGTGATCGCGATCGAATTGCATCCGGGGCGCGCGGCGGCGTTGCGCGAACGGTTCGGCTCGGCGGTCACGGTCGTGCGTGCCGATGCGTCCGACCTGCGGTTGCCGAAGCGCCCGTTCCACGTCGTCGCCAACCCGCCGTTCGGTGTCACCACCGCGCTGCTCAAGCGCCTGCTGCACCCCGGGAGCCGGATGGCGCGCGCCGACCTCGTGCTCGACGGCCGCGTCGCCCGGCGGTGGACCCAGCCCGACGCCCCGGGCGCCGGCCGGTGGGTGCGCGACTTCGACGCCCGCCTCGGCCCCACCGTGCCCCGACACGCGTTCCGCCCACCCCCACCGGTCGACGCCCGGATCCTGACGATCACCCGACGCTGAAGCAGCACCAGGTGGTTGAGCCCGTCGTTGCCACCGGTCGTCGCTGATCTCGGTGGTTTTCGACCGGCTCAACCACCTTGGCGGCGGTCGCCGATCGGCTGATTGTCTTGACACGCCGTCCGCTTCGTACGATCCGGGCATGAGCAACCCCCACGATGTCGTGATCGTCGATGCCGTCCGGACGCCTGTCGGGAAGCGCAACGGAGGGTTGGCATCGGTGCATCCGGCAGAGTTGCTGGGTCAGGTGCAGAAGGCGATCGTCGAGCGCACGGGCATCGACCCGGCCGAGGTCGGGCAGGTCGTCGGTGGGTGCGTGAGCCAGGTCGGCGAGCAGAGCTTCAACGTGGCCCGCACGGCATGGCTGGCGGCCGGGCTGCCGATCTCGGTGGCCGCCACCACGGTCGATACGCAGTGCGGGTCGAGCCAACAGGCCACCAACCTGGCCACCGCGCTGGTCGGGGCCGGGGTGGTCGACGTGGCGCTGGCATGCGGCGTCGAGTTGATGAGCCGGGTGCCGATCGGGTCGAACTCGTCGAAGAAGCTCGGGCTCGGCGTGCCGATCCCCAAGACGTACTTCGCCCAGCACGAGATGACGTCGCAGTTCGAGGGTGCCGAGCGGATCGCCGAGAAATGGGGCATCACCCGCGACGACACCGACCGGTTCGGTCTGCGCAGCCAAACGCTCGCCGCCCAAGCGTGGAACGAGGATCGCTTCGCCGGGCAGTACATCGCGGTGACTGCACCCGACCGCGACGAGGACGGCGCGCTGCTGGAGTCGACGCACGTCGTCGCCCGCGACGAGGGCATCCGCGACACCACGATCGAGAAGCTGGCAACGCTCAAGCCGGTCGCCCGCGAGAACGGCGTGCATACGGCCGGCAACTCGTCACAGATCTCCGACGGCGCCTCGGCCGTGTTGCTGATGACCGCCGAGAAGGCCGCCGCGCTCGGCCTCACGCCCCGGGCTCGCATCGTCGACACGTGCAACGTCGGTGTCGACCCGGTGCTGATGCTGACCGGCCCGATCGACGCCACCCAGCGACTGCTCGCCCGCACCGGGCTGGGCATCGACGACATCGACGTGTTCGAGATCAACGAGGCGTTCGCCTCGGTGGTGCTGGCATGGGCGAAAGAGAGCGGCGCCGACCTGGCGAAGACGAACCCGAACGGCGGGGCGATCGCGCTCGGCCACCCACTCGGCGCCACCGGCGGGTTCCTGATCACGAAGGCGCTCTACGAACTCGAGCGCACCGACGGCAAGTACGGCCTGGTCAGCATGTGCTGCGGTGGCGGCCTCGGCACCGGCACCCTGATCGAACGCCTCTGACGGCGCGCCCAGTCGTGGTCACGGTGGTCGAGTGCCGCCGCCAGGCGGTGTATCGAGACCACGGGCAGTTACGGCCAAGGAAAACTGACGAGCTTGCCGGTGGCCGACAGGGTGACGTAGGCGGTGTCGCCGGCGAAGCAGATGTTGGTGGTCAGCGGGTCGGGCATCGGTCGGAACTCGGCCTGTGTACCGTCGGGCGAGATCGCCGTGATCCCACCCTCCAATAGCGTCGCCACGCACACCCAGCCCCTGGCGTCGACCCCGAGCGAGTCGCTCATCCCGCGGCCGGCGAGCGTGTGGAAGTGGCCGGTGAGGAACGGGTTCGGGTCGGGTACCAGCTCGCCCGGAGCGGCGACGTCCCGGCGGAACACGTGGCCCGTGAAGGTCTCGGCCCAGTACAGCACGGTGCCGTCGGCCGACAGGCCGATGCCGTTGGGCGACAACGCCGGGAACGCGACCTCGCGGATCAGCGACCCGTCGCAGCGGGCGTAGTAGATGCCGGTGAGGTCCTGGCTGCGGCCGCGTGCGTCGCGGATGCCGTGGTCGGTGAAGTAGAACCCGCCGTGGGCATCCATGACCAGGTCGTTGGGGGCGCGTAGCGGACGCCCGTCGCATTCGGTGTACAGGTCGGTGACCACACCGGTCACCGGGTCGACGCGCTGGATCCGCCCGCCGATGTAGCGCGACGGGTCGAAGTGGCCGGGGAAGTGCATGCCGTCGACCTCGACATCACTGAACGCGCGCCCGTTGTTGCACACGTAGAACGCTCCGTCGTCGCCGAGCGCCAGGCCGTTGGGGGCGCCCGTCACCTCGGCGACCGTCTCCTTCGTGCCGTCGGGTAGCACTCGTGTGACGCGCTCGGCGAACATCTCGACGAGCACCACCGACCCGTCGGCCATCGCCACCGGCCCCTCCGGGAACAGCAGGCCTTCGGCGATCTCGGTGAGCTGGGTCGGAACAATGGCTTCGGTGACGCGCGCTCCCATGCGCCGATGATGCCAGCCCGACGTTGCGGCCGGCGCGTCGAAGCGCCTACCCGGCTGCGTTGCCCCAGCCCACCTGCCGCCGCGCCGACGTTGGCCCTGGAACCAGGGTGGGCCGCGGTCGACTCCCCGATGGTCGGGCGGTAGCCGGTAGCTGTGTCACGCCGGCCAGGTAGAACTGGCGGCGTGCGCGGCACACGAATTCTGATCGGCGCGACGCTCCTGCTGACGTCGGGTGCGTGCCGCGGCGCGACGTCGGCGGGGCCTACCACGACGCCCGCGACATCTGCGACGGCGAGCGCGGTCACGGCCAACGCGACCGTCGAGTGGGTGGTCGACGGCGACACGATCGACGTCGTGATCGACGGGCGGACCGAGCGGGTGCGCTTGATCGGTATCGACACACCCGAAGTTGCCCACACGGGAACACCCGAGCGACCGGGCAACCCGGCGGAGTGCTTCGGCGACGCCGCCTCGGCGTTCACCGGCCGGCTGCTGCCGGAGGGCACACCGGTGCGGCTGGAGCGCGACGTGGTGGCCCGTGACGACTACGGCAGGTTGCTGGCCTACGTGTACCGCGCCGACGACGGCGTGTTCGTCAACTACGAACTCGCCCGCCAGGGCTACGCGCAACCGATGACGTTCCCGCCGAACACCGCCCATGCCGAGCGGTTCGTCGACGCCGCCCGTCTGGCCGAGGCGGACGACGCCGGGCTGTGGGCCGCCTGCCGCTGACGTCGGGCACCGAGGTGTCCGGCCGCGAAGCTCCCGGTCCCGCCGGTGGTTTCGACCGGCTCGACCACCTTGGTTGGGGATCAGACGGTCTTGACGATCAGGACGCTGCACGGGGCGTGGTGCGACACGTCGTTGCCGACGCTGCCGAGCAGCCGCCCGAACCCCTGCATGCGCACGTTGCCGACCACGATCAGGTCGGCGTCGACCTGCTCGGCGACCTCGACGAGCGCATCGCCGGGCTTGCTGTCGACGACGACGACCCGCGACGGCGCACTCGACCCGAGCGACCGCACGAACGCCTCGATCGAACTCTGGGCGGCGTCGCGGTCGCTGAGCACGAACCGGTCGGAGCCGATCTCGACCACCTCGTCCTCGGAGGCTTCGATGGCGGTGACGACGTGAACCGTCGCCCCCGTCAACTCGGCCAGCTCGAACGCCTGGCGGCCGGCGGCCTGGGACGTCGGCGCGTTCGACACGCCGACCACGATGTTGCGAAATGACACGAGAGAACTCCTAGCGATTCGACCGAAGCATGGCTGCCTCTGACCGTAGCGGCCGCTGGGTTGGCTGTGACGAGACACGTGACACGCCGAGTTGAAACAGCGCAGCACACACCCCCGACATTTAGCGGACGAACGTCCGCCAGACGGGCACGACTCGCCGCGACCTACGCCCGGCGACGACACTGGGCCGCGAGCCGAAGGGGGTTCTCGTGACCGACATCGCCACCGACATCGCCGACGACAACGCGACCACGTCGACCGCCGCGCCTGACGGTGCTGCGGCCCCCGGGTCAACGCCGCTTGGTGCTACGTCTCCCGACTCGACGTCCACGGAACCGTTCCGCTTCTTCGACAACCGCGAGAAGTACCTGCTGTTCGTCACCACCACCAGCGAGAAGTCGGTGACCGCCGAACGGATCGGGCGCGAACTCGCCCGGCTGCACCCGCAGCCACCGGCGCTACGGATCTTCGACGCCGGTACCGGCAACGGCGAAGTGCTCGGCCGGGTGCTGCGCGAAGCCCATCACCGGATGCCCACCGTGCCGCTCGTGGTGGCGGGCAAGGAGATCAGCATCGAAGACGCCCGGATGTGTCTCGACCGGATGGCCGACCGACTGGCCGAGCACCCCCAGACCGTGTTCGTGCTCACCAACCTGTACTACCCCGAGGCGCCACATCTGCGACCGGCCAAGCCCGAGCGGGCGGCCGAGCTGAACTGGGCCGAGGTGGCCCTCGACGGCACCACCGGGCACGAGTTGAGCCACGAGATCGGCCAGCTCGGCGAGTTGCTCGAGGACGGCTGGAAGACCACCACCTCCCCCACCACCGGCAATCCCCTGTACGTACGCCCGTCGGTGCTCGTACTGTACCGGCGCGACCAGGCGTTCGCCCTGCACGACATCATCCCCCGGCAAGGCGAGCCGACGCTCGGGTACGACCTGATGATCGCCGCCCAGCCCTACCGCAGCCGGGCGTCAGCCGAGTTCAAGGTCGACCGCATCCTCGGCCCGCTCGCCCGGTCGTTGCGCCACGACGGGCGAATGATCGTGATCCAGTCGACCGGCCACGACCCCGGCATGGAGATCATCCGCACCGTGTGGCCCGACGAGCAGCCGTTCACCACGCCGCGCGGCGTGCTCGTGCGGCGCCTCGAAGAGTTCCTCAACGGCGACCGTGACGAGTCTCACGTCGCCGAGTTCAGGATCGAGGGCCACCACGACGACCAAGCCCTGTTCACCTACCGCCTGCACGCGCTCCCCGACGAGGTCGAGGGCAACCGGATCGGTACGTCGACGCTGCTCGCGGCGTGGAACGCGGCGGTCTACGTCGCCCAGATCGACGACGAGCGCCTCGACGACAGCCTGCGCACCGGCAACTACCTCGAGGGCACCACCCAGGTGCTCCAACGCCACGGCGGGCTGTGGTTCCAAGACGAGTCGTTCGTCGTCGTCCGCTCCGGGCGCTAAGCAGGTGCCGTGTTCGTCCTGCTGAACGTGAGGACGCGGTGATCTTCGTGCCGACCGTGGTGAAACGTGCGCTCCGGCGGCTGCGCGGACAGCCGACCGGCACCGTGCGGGTGTTCGAGGCCAACTCGGTCTCGCGATCGATCGTGGCGTTGCTCGACGACCCTGCCTACGAGCTGATCCCCGGGACCGCAGCCACGCAGGCCATCGCCGCGCTGCCGCCCGGTTCGCTGGTGACGGTGACGTGCTCGCCGCGGGGGCGGATCCCGGCGACGCTGGAGCTGAGCGCCGAGCTCGCTGCGGCCGGTCATCGGGTCGTGCCACACCTCGCAGCGCGGCTGGTCGACAACGAGATACTCACCGAGGTCGTCGCCGCGCTAGCGCGGCACGCGATCGCCGACGTGTTCGTGATCGCCGGCGACGCACCGGACCCACTCGGCGAATACGACGGCACGCTGGCCCTGCTCCCCGACCTGCTCGCCGCCGCGCCGCACCTCGAACGCGTCGGCATCGCCGGCTACCCGGACGGACACCCGCTGCTCGACGCCACCGAGCTGCGCCAGCAACTGCTGGCCAAGCAGGAGCTGCTGGCCGACGCCGGTGTGGCCGGCTGGGTGTCGACCCAGATGTGCTTCGACCCGCCACGCATTCGAACCTGGCTGGAACAGGAACGCGCCGCCGGGCTCACCCTTCCGGTTCGCCTCGGCGTGCCCGGCGTGGTCGACCGGGCGCGGCTGCTGCGGATCGGCGCACGGCTGGGTGTGGGGGCGTCGCTGAGGTTCGCATCGAAGCAGGGCGGCACGATCGCCAAGCTCGTCGCCCCGGGCGGGTACGACCCGCTGAACGTCATCGACTCGTTGGCGCCCGACGCCGAACGGCTCGGCATCGAACGCCTGCACGTGTTCACGTTCAATTCGGTCAGCGAGACCGTCGCCTGGCGCGACGCGGTCCTCCGATAACGTTCCGCGGGTGAGCGCGCTCGCCGAACGGCTCGGGTACCCCGCCGACGCCAAGCTGGTGATCTTGTCGTGCGACGACCTCGGGTCGTGCCACGCCGCCAACATCGGCGTGTACGAGGCGATCCGCGACGGTGCCGCCACCTGCGCCTCGTTGATGGTGCCGGCCCCGTGGGCCCGCCACGCCGCGGCCCACTATCAGCCCACCGACGACATCGGCGTACACCTCACGCTCAACGCCGAACACGAGACGTACCGGTGGGGGCCGATCACCCACGCCCCGTCGCTGCTGTCGGGAGAGGGCGGGTTCCCCCGCAACGTCGACGACCTGTGGGAGCACGCCGACCCCGACGAGGTGTACCGCGAGCTCAAGGCCCAGGTCGAACGCGCCCTGGTGTGGGGCATCGACGTCACCCACCTGGCCCCGCACCTCACCGCGATCACGCTGCGGCCCGAGTTCTTCGACTGCTACCTCGACTTGGCGGTCGAGTTCCGGCTGCCGATGCGGGTGCCGTCCACCGTCACCGCCGAACAGGCCGGGTTCCCGTTCCGCAAGCTCGCGGCCGAGGCCGGGGTGCTGTTCCCCGACCACTTCGATCACGACTGGCGGGCTGGTTCGCGCGAACGGGTCACGCGGGCGTTGCTCGACCTGGCGCCCGGCGTCACCGAGATGCACGTGCAGCCGGCGATCGACACGCCCGAGGTGCACGCCCTCACCCCGCTCGCCAACGAATGGATCGACGACCACTCGTTCGTCACCACCGGCTCGCCACTCCCCCAGCTGATCGAGTCGGTCGGCGCCAAGCTGATCGGCTACCGCGAGCTGCGCGAGGCGATGCGCGCCAGCCAGTAGCGCGCACGCCGATGACGAACCAGACGACCGGCTCGGCAACGGGCGCTACCCCCGAAACCACCGGCATCGAGAGCGCCGACGCAACAAGCATCGGCGCCAGTACCTGCGGCGCATCCCGAACAGCTCCCGACGCAACCGGCGCCACCACCCCGGCCGACAACGCAACCCCGACCGCTACCAACCACGTCACCGCCGCGACCGACAACGACGCAACCAGGACCACTCGGACGATCGTCGCCACCGCCACTTCGGCCAGCACCGACGCGACAGACACCGAGGCCGCCCACGCCAACACCGACGCGAATCCGGCGACGACCGCCACAGACGCCACAGCGCACACCAGCGACGCGAACCAGGCGACGACCGATGCAACCGGGGCCACAGGCGCCTCCTCGACCACCGGCGATGCAGCCGGGGTGGCCGACGCAACCAGCGCCACCGGTACCGAGGCTGGCGTGACCCGCGCGAGCGTCGGCTCCACCATCGCGGCCGGGGCGAGCGTGGAGGGGCTTCGGGAGGCGTTGCGCACGCTGGAGGCGGTGCGGGCCGACCGCGGTCTGCTCGATCTGTTGCCGGCCGACGAACGCCACCGCCTGCTGGCCGTCGCCGGCGACGTGTTCCACCCCGACGCCGACGCACGCCGCCGGCGGGCCAAGCAGCAACGCCGTCTCGACAAGGCCGAGCGGTTGCAGCGCGAGCAGGCGATGCTCGACCAGACCGGCATCCGTGAGGGGCGCCGACGGCCGGTGTTCCACTCCCCCAACGTGTTCGCTCCCGTCGCCCCGCACCAACTCGAACTCGGGCCGACCGATTCGACGGACGGCGCGGCAGGCACCGACACGACCGCGGCCCACTGTTACGTGTGCAAGCGGCGCTACACCGAGATCCACCACTTCTACGACCAGCTCTGCCCGACGTGCGGCGAGTTCAACCTGCACAAGCGCACCGAGACCGCCGACCTGCGCGGCCGCACCGCACTGCTGACCGGCGGGCGGGTCAAGATCGGGTACCAGGCGGGCCTCAAGCTGCTCCGGGCGGGCGCGCACCTGATCGTCACCACGCGGTTCCCGCGCGATGCGGCGCTGCGCCTGGCGGGCGAGGCCGACTTCGAGGACTGGCGTGACCGGGTCGAGGTGTACGGGCTCGACCTGCGCCACACGCCGAGCGTCGAAGCGTTCTGCACGCACCTCGCGTCCACCCGCGGCCAGCTCGACTACATCGTCAACAACGCCTGCCAGACCGTGCGCCGGCCGCCCGAGTTCTACCGCCACATGCTGGAGCTGGAGACCGCCGCGGCGGCGTCGATCCCCACCCATGCGCGCCAACTGCTCGGCGACTACGAAGGCGTGCGCCAGGCCGAGCTGGTGCAGGCGGGCGACGAGCCCACGCAACCACCCGGGCTCGAGCTGGCGGCCGGGATCGCCCACGCGGCCGAACTGTCCCAGCTGCGCCTGCTTCCCGACGACGGCAACCACGCCGTCGGCCTGTTCCCCGAGGGCCGTCTCGACCAGGACCTCCAGCAGGTCGACCTGCGCGACCGCAACTCGTGGCGGCTCCTGCTCGACGAGGTACCGACCGTGGAGTTGCTCGAAACGCAACTCGTCAACGCGGTCGCCCCGTTCGTGCTCAATGCCCGCCTCAAGCCCCTGCTCGTGCGGGCACCCGGGCGCGACCAGCACATCGTCAACGTGTCGGCGGTGGAGGGCCAGTTCTACCGGCGCTTCAAGACCACCCGTCACCCGCACACGAACATGGCCAAGGCCGCGCTGAACATGATGACGCGCACGTCGGCCGCCGACTACCAGGCCGACGGCATCCACATGAACAGCGTCGACACCGGCTGGGTGACCGACGAGGACCCGGCCGAGATCGCCGCCCGCAAGACCAGCGAGCATGGCTTCCACCCGCCGCTCGACATCGTCGACGGGGCGGCCCGAATCGTCGACCCGATCATCGACGGCACGAACACCGGGGTGCACCTGTGGGGCAACTTCCTGAAGGACTACCGCCCCACCGACTGGTGAACGAACCCTGGTGGTTGAGCGTGTCCACAGACACCAGCAACCTGGTGGTTGAGCTTGTCGAAACCACCGTCAGCAAGCGGCGGTGGTTTCGACAGGCTCAACCACCTGAAGGTGAAGCAGCCAGGGCCGCAAGCGTGCTGGTGGCGGCGCTTGATTTGAGGACGGCCAGGACGTCACCGGTGTGGCCGGTGGCCTTGAGGCGGCCGCGCATGAACTCGACGGTGGCGTCGAACCCGGGCTCGGCGGCCACCGCCAGCGGCACGGTGACCACGATCGGGGCGTCGTCGGGCCCGTCGACACGGACGTCCTTCTTCGTCACCTCGACGCGGTACTGCACGCTCACGCGTTCAGCTCCTGCCCGACGAGCAACTCGGCACCCGGCACGCCGTCGAACAGGTCGTGCTCGGCGTCGTTCCCTGGAATCGGACCCACCCGTGACTGAGCGAGGATCCAGTCCTCCCACGGATAGGCCGCCGCCAACTGCACCTCGTCGAGACCGAACCAGAACGCCTCGGTCGGGTCGACCTGGGTGGCGTGTGCCATCAGTGCCTGGGTGCGGGCCCACATGAATTCGCTGATGTCGATGCGGGTCGTGATCCGGTGGTCGCTGTCGGGCCGGTCGAGCCAGGCCTCGTCGAACGGCGACTCACCCCGATGCGCCAGCAGGCCCTCGTGGATGGCCACCATGCGGCGCTTGCTCCAGGCCGTGTAGTACAGCTTGAGCGGGGTGAACGGGAGCCCGGCCTCGGGGTACCAGTCGGGGTTGCCGGCCCGCTCGAACGCGAGCAGCGAGATGTCGTGCACGCGCAGGTGGTCGGGGTGTGGGTAGCCGCGCTGGTCGTCGGCGTAGGTGATGATGACCTGCGGCTTGACCCGCCGGATGATCGCCACCAGCCGCCCCGTTGCCTCGTCGAGGTCGGCTGCCCAGAAGCTGTCGGGATGGGCGTTGGCCACCGAGTCGGGCATGCCCGAGTCGCGGTAGCCGAGCATGACCACCTCGTCGAACCCAATCACCTCGGCCGAGCGGGCCAACTCACCGGGGCGGAGCGCGGCGATCGCCGCCTTCTCCTCCTCGGGCGTCAGGCCGTGCAGCGGCTGACCTTCGTCGCGCAGCAGCGGGTTCTGGAGGTCGCCCTCTTCGCCGCCGGTACAGCACACCAGCACCGTCCGGGCGCCGAGCGCGTGGTATTTGGCACACGTGGGCGCGCCCTTCGACGCTTCGTCGTCGGGGTGGGCATGGACTGTGAGGAGGGTCAGATCGTCCATCCGGGTGCAGGTTACCGGTATGGGGACCGGGCCCCGGCCCGTGTTCCTGGCGGCGGGTGCCCGGTACCCTCACGACGATGTCGTCGTTGCCGCCTCCGCCCCCGGCCGGCCCGCCGGCGACCGAGACCCGCACCTGCTACCGGCACCCGCGCCGCGCGGCCGGGCGTCAGTGCACGCGTTGCGGCAAGTTCGCCTGTAGCGAGTGCCTCGTGCAGGCCGCGGTGGGCAGCCACTGCCTCGACTGCGCCCGGGCGTCACGGCCGGCGGCAGCCACCCGCGCCCGCCACTGGAACGCCCGTCAGCCCACACTGGTGACGTTCACGTTGATCGCCGTCAACGTCGCCGTGTTCGTATACGGCGCAGCGCTCGACCCGAAGAGCATCGGCGGCGAGATCACCGAGGTCCACGCCAACTTCGCGCTCAACGAGCGGATCTTCAGTATTCCGGGCCACGAGCACGAGTGGTACCGGCTGGTGACGTCGGGCTTCCTGCACTTCGGCATCATTCACTTGGCGTTCAACATGTACATGCTGTACCTGCTCGGGCAGATGCTCGAACCGGTGCTCGGCCGGGTGAAGTTCCTGCTGTTGTACGTGGCCGCGCTGCTCGGCGGCGCGCTCGGCGTGCTGCTGATCGACAGCGGGCGCAGCCTCACCGCCGGCGCATCGGGGGCCGTGTTCGGGTTGCTCGGCGCGGCGTTCGTGGGGCAATGGCTGCACGGCGCCAACCCGCTCACCACGTCGATCGGCTCGGTCCTGATGATGAACCTGTTCATCACGTTCGCCTGGCGCGGCCAGATCTCGGTCGGCGGGCACGTCGGCGGGTTGATCGCCGGGGCGATCTGTGGGGCGGCGATGCTGGCCCCGCGCCACAAGAGCATGCCCCCCTGGGCCGCTTACGCAGCCCCGGTGCTGGTGGCCGCTGCTGCCGCTGCCGGCTCGGTCCTCTACGTCGGCTGACCCCCCGGTTCGCTCGCCCGCGAAACCCTGTGACACCCCCTCTTCATGATGGGGGTATGACCGAGATCACCGACGCCCCCGAGCAACTCGAGCAGCTGACCCTGCCGGTGCTGCCGGCCGTCGTGGTACCGCTGCAGTTCCGAGTCAGCGAGGCCACTGCGCGCCGCGGCATGCAGCACGTCGCCGAGTTGCGTCAGATGCTTGCCAACCGTCAAGCGGCCCGCGAGCAGGCCACCCGCCCCACGCCCGTCGTTCGCCGCAACGCCGCGTGAGCTAGGCCTGGATCCACCGATCGCTGCCGTCACTCGCCGGTGTTCCCCCAGCCCGCGGCGGTTGCGTCGACGTTGGCCCTGGTGCACCGCTCGTGAAGCCCAGCCTGCGTGGCGCTTGAACGCAAAGGTGTTACGAGCGTGGATTTCACCGGGATGACGGCGAGGGACGAGCCGCCAGATCGGTGTATCCACGCTACGCGGCGCTCGGCGACAGCACTTTGACCGCGTCCCAGAACTTCAGGTCGGGGTCGAGCGGCAGGATCGCCAGGCTGGTCGTCGTCACGCCGTTGTCGAAGTACTGCTGCACGCGTGCGCGGCAATACTCGGGCGAACCGTGCACCACCAGTGCGTCCACCACCTCGTCGGGAATCTCGGCCAGCGCCTGCTTGCGGTCGCCCGCTTGCCAGGCCGCCCACATGCCGGCCAGATGGTCGCCGCGGCCGAGCCACCGTTGGAACTCGGCGTACACCGGCACGTTCATGTACGCGGCGATCGCGAACCGGGCGGCGCCGCGCACCACGTCGGTGTTCTCGCTCGGGCACACGAACACGCGCGCCACCACCTCGCGCTCGGCACCGCCGGCCGCATCGGCCACCACCTTGGTCACGGTCGGCACGTCCTCGGGGGCGAGCCAATTGATGATCACCCCGTCGGCCTCGCGGCCGGCCAGCTTGAGCATCCCCTCGCGCAGCGCGGCGATCAGAATCGGTGGTGGCGCCTCGGGGCGGATGCCCAGCCGGAAGCCGTTGACGCTGAACGTGTCGTAGTCCTTGGTGACCTTGTCACCGGCGAACGCGTCGCGCAGGAACCGCACCATGTCGCGCACCCGGTAGTACGGGCGCTCGAACGGCACGCCATTCCAGCGCTGCACGATCACGTCCGACGACGTGCCCAGGCCCAACGCGAACCGGCCGGGGGCAGCGTCGGCGAGCGCGGCTGCCGACTGTGCCATCAGCGCCGGGGCGCGGGTGAAGGCCGGGATGATCGCGGTGCCCAACCGCAGACGCGGTTCCCACGCAGCGGCCAGCGTGAGCGGCGTGAACCCGTCGCCGCCGTCCGACTCGGCCGACCAGATGTCGGTGTAGCCGAGGTCGGCCAACTCGACCAGCTTGTCGCGCTGGGCGTGCAACGGCCCCGGCAGCGGAACGGTCATCCCCGGACGGATCGGAATCGCCATGCCGGCGACTGTACGGAATCAGGCCCGTTCCCGGCGACTTCGTGGTCATCGTTCGGGCGGAACCTGGCGGGGAGGTGATCCGTTGATGAGGATGTGGTCGTGGGATCGTCGAGCGCCTCGTTCGAGCCGGTGTTCCGGGAGCAGTACCCGCGGCTCGCGGCGTTGGGGGCGGCGATGACCGGCAGCCTCGAGGCCGGGCACGACCTGGCCCAGGAGACGATGCTGCGGGCGTACGACCGGTGGGACACCGTTGGCGGGAACGAGTACCTCGGGGCGTGGTTGCGACGGGTGCTCACCAACCTGGCGATCGACCGCCACCGATCGTCGGTGTCGGAGTCAGCAGCGCTCACGCGGGCGACCGTCGAACGGTTCGGTGAGACGCCTGCGCTGGCCGAGTGGTCTGAGCTGATCGACGGGCTCGACCAGCGCCAGCGGGTGGTGGTCACGCTGTTCTACGGCGAGGACCGTTCGATCGACGACATCGCCGACCTGCTCGGCGTGCCGGAGGGTTCGGTGAAGTCGTCGCTGTGGCGTGCCCGTCAGCGACTTCGCGACATCCACGGAGGGGAGGCCCGCGATGCGTGAAGACCAGATCCGCTCGGCTGCCCGGGCGGCGCTGACCGAGACCGAGAGCCGGGTCGACACCGACGCCGCCTGGAGGGCACTGCTCGACGACACCGGCACCGCCAAGCCGCGCCGGCGTTGGGCTCCCGTCGCCGGAGCGGCCGCAGCGGTCGCCGCGCTGGCCACCACCGGTGTGCTCCTGTTCGACCGTAGCGACCAGGTCCGCACCGTCGAACCGCCGGCAACGACCCAGGCTGTCACGGTTCCGCCGACCCGTCCGAGCGAAACCGTGACAACCTCGCCAGTCACCCCAGCGCCCGCTACCGAACTACCCAGCCCGACCCAGCCGCCGACCACCGCCCCAGAAGTTCCCGACCCATTCGCCCAAGCGACCTCGGTCGCGGCGACATCCGACGGCGTCCTGCTCGGGCTTCCCGACGCGTCGTGGTTCCCCACCGCATTGACCGAACCGGCCACCGGCCCGGCATACCTCGTCGACCGGTGGGTCGTCCAGCAACAGTCGGACGGGTTCTACGGCGTCGGCGGCGACATCCGCGTGATCGGGCCCAACGGGATGCGTGTCTGGGAGCCGCCTGGTGCAGCGACCACGGAGTCGGGAGCCACTCGCTACCGGCTCCTCGACGCCGGGTTGGTCGACGGCGCGCCGACCATGTTGGTCAGCGACGCCGACCACGACTCCCCGGAGACGGCCGACGTCCGCCTGCTGCGGGTGAACATCGAGACGGGGGTGGTCCGGGACTTGGGCAGCTTCGGAGGTTGGGAGTCCGGGATCGGAGGGGCCGGGATCGGAACGACCCGCCTCGCGGTGCTCCGATCGGCGCTCACCCACAACTGGATCGAGGTACTCGACCAGTCAGGTACCAGCCTGTTCCGCCACGACCTCACGCCCGACACGAACTGGTCATTGTCGGTCGTCAACGAGACCGCGTGGGCGTTCGGCGTCCGCTCGCGCGAGGCCAACACGTTCGTCGGACCGCAGACCGAGTACTACGCCGAGGTGATCGAGATCGACCTGGAGACGTTCGAGGCTCGGCCCACCGAAGTGTTCCTACCCGGCTATGAGGATCGGCTCGAGCCGTGCTCGTGGGCGAGCTACGACGGGTTCGACTTCACCTGCGCGACGTATGGCGCCCCGATCGCGGCCGGGAACGGAGTGACCCGGACCTCCCCAGGAGTCACCGACGGGATCGTCAGGTCGCGCCGGGGCGCTCCCCGACCGGTCGCTGCCGAGCTGCTGACTGGCTACCGGCCGTACATCGACCCGGCGCTCTGCACGCCGGTGACGGCGCACAGCGAGCCAGGAGGCCAGACGACGTTCTGGCAGCCGTTCGCGATGGGATCGACTCCGTTCGTCACCTACCAGTTCGTCGGCTACCCAGATGTCGGAGCGGGTGGCACGTTCGCGCTGGTCGCCGTGCTTGAGACACCACGTGTGTCACTTGACGGAGCCTGGTCGGAGCCGGCTGTGGACATCAACGGCCTGCGGGCTCAGATCAGTGCTCGTGACACGCCGGCCTACGCCGACGCGTTCGTCGACCTCCCCGACGGGCGCCAGGCGTACGTCCGCACGCACGGCTTCACTCGGCGGCTGATGGAGCAGGTGATTGGTGCGCTCACACCACGGCCAGTCGACGCAGCGGTCCCCGGCTTCGACTACAACGCGGCGCTCGGTCCGCCCGGGATGGAGCTGATCCACGAGCAGTTGCCCGCGCCGTGGCTGGTGGGAACGGTGCACCGGCTGCGCTGCACCCAGGGCTCAGTTCCTGTGCCCGATGGCAGCACGGGCGAGTACTCGTTGTGGTCGATCGAGGGCGGCTTGATGTACCAGTTCCTCGCCGTGCTCGACCGGCCCTACCCGCTCGACATCGGACACCGCGATGGGTCAGTGCTGATCCTCGTCGGCCCCGACACCCCCGGCCACCCCACGGTCACCGACGTCGTGGAGGCACCGATCGGTGAGTGGCTCGACCTGCTCGACGAACCCTGGCCCGAAGGAATGTGGTGACATCGGTACCTGCGCCCGGAGGGATGCTCTCGTCCCAACCCGATTCTGTGGCTGCCACAATGACGCGCTCGCTGTCGTTGTGGCTGCCACGGAATTCGTGCGACGACTTTGGGCACGCGAAGCGCCCGCGGATGTCGTTGTGGCTGCCACAAAGTGGGCGGCGGGCGGTCAGCGTTTCCAGTAGCGGACGATGCAGCTTTGGCTGGCGGTGGCCAGGAGGGTGCCGTCTTCGGCGAACATGTGGACGAGGCCGTGACCGAAGCCGCGCTCGACGCCATGGATCTGCACGTCGAGCAGCACCCACTCGGTGTCGACCAGGCGCAGCACGCGCAACGTGTTGTCGAGGCTGTTGCCACCGCCGAGGATGCCGAGCGCCGAGCCGACCCCCATCGGCACGAAGTCGCCGAGGATGCCGAGCGCCGCCGCGTCGATGCCGGTGATCACCTCGGGGATGCGCACCCACAGCACGCTGCGTCCTTCGCCCGGCGTGCCGTCACGCTGGTCGTACGACCGCACCTGCACGGCCCGCTCGTCGAGGTAGTCGTTGAGCCAGCCGTCGCCCATCACCCGGTGCGGCAACGGCGCGCACTCGTCGGGTGATGGCACGTCGGGCATCGCCTCGAACTGGCCGGCTGGCATGTCGGGCCGGTCGCCGAGGGCGGCGTTGACGGTGAGGATCTCGCGGTTGCCGACGTGGCCGACCGCACGGGCCTGCGTGATCTGGTGACCCTCGACAGCGATCGTGACGTCGATGTCGAGCACCTCCCCAGGCTTCGCATACGACAGGTACTGACCGGTCGCCCAGACGGTGTGGCGGCCGCTCGTGCCCTCCAGGGCGGCGATCGCCGCGCCGAGCCCGCAGCCGCCGAACAGGAATCCGCCTCCGGTGCAGATCCGTTTCTCCACCGGGAGCACCCAGCGGTACGGGTTGTGGCTCTGGCTGAGGCCGAGGAATCCGCGGGCGTCCACGGGTGGGCATCGTACGCAACGGCTCGGCCGTCTGCCCGTGCGAAACTCTCGATGGTCGGGCTCCGCCCTCCGTGTCTGCCTGGAATAGCGTTGCACTCGTGCAGGTGACTTCATGAAGGTGCCACTGACCGTCAACGACTTCCTCGACCGGGCCGAGCTGGTGTTCCCCGACCGGGTGGCGATCGTCGACGAACCCGACCAGCCGGCCGAATCATGGGGCACCTTGACGTATGCCGAGGTAGCCCGCCGGGCACGGGCGATGGCGGCCGGGCTGGACGCGCTCGGCGTCGGCGTGGGCGAGCGGGTGGCGATCGTGTCGCACAACTCGGCCCGCCTGCTCACCGCGCTGTTCGGCGTGTCGGGGTCGGGGCGCATTCTCGTGCCGATCAACTTCCGGCTGGTCGCCGAGGAGGTCAAGTACATCGTGGCCCACTCGGGCGCCCGGGTGCTCCTGATCGACCCCGAACTGGACGAGGCGCTCGCCGACGTGAAGGCCGAGATCAAGTGGACGATCGGCGCCGAGTCGGACGCCGAGTGGCTGCGCTACGACACCGAACCGCGCCCGTGGACGCCCGACGAGGACGCCACGGCCACCATCAACTACACGTCGGGCACCACCGCCCGCCCGAAGGGCGTGCAGCTCACCCACCGCAACCTGTGGCTCAACGCCACCACGTTCGGCTGGCACATGGGCGTCACCGACCGCGACGTGTACCTGCACCTGCTCCCCCAGTTCCACTGCAACGGCTGGGGCATGCTCTACGCGGTCACGGGGATGGGTGGCCGGCACATCATCCAACGCAAGATCGACGGGGCCGAGATCCTGCGGCGTGTGGAGGAGCACGGTGTCACCTACTGGTGCGGCGCACCGGCGGTGCTGAACATGATCCTCGACGCGGCGGCCACGTGGGACGGGCCGATCCCCGGCGCCGGGCGGGTGCGCTGCACGATCGCCGGAGCACCGCCGCCGACGCGCACGATCGAGCGCACGATGACCGAACTCGGCTGGGAGTTCAACCAGATCTACGGCCTCACCGAGACCTCTCCGCTGCTCACCATCAACCGGCCGCGCCAGGAGTGGGACGAGCTGCCGGTTGCCGAGCAGGCCGTGCTGCTGAACCGGGCGGGGGCGCCGGCGCTCGGGGTGACGATGAAGGTCGACGAGTCGGGCGAGGTGCTGGCGCGCTCGAACGTGGTGATGGAGGGGTACTGGGAGCAGCCCGACCAGACCGCCTTGGCCATCCGCGACGGGTTCTTCCACACGGGCGACGGCGGCTCGATCGATGCCACGAACTACGTCACGATCGCCGACCGCAAGAAAGACGTGATCATCACGGGTGGCGAGAACGTGTCGTCGATCGAGGTCGAAGATGCGGTGTTCCAGCACCCCGACGTCACCGAGGTGGCCGTGATCGGCATCCCCGACGAGAAGTGGGGCGAGCTGGTGACCGCGCTGGTGGTGACGGTGCCCGGCTCGTCGTTGACCGAGGACGACGTGATCGCGTGGGCGAAGACCAAGTTGGCCGGCTACAAGTGCCCGAAGAAGGTCGAGTTCCGCACCGAACTGGCCCGCACGGCGACGGGCAAGCTCCAGAAGTTCAAGCTCCGAGCCCCCTATTGGGAAGGCCAGCAACGCCAGGTCAACTGACCCCGAACATCACTGGACCGGTTCGGCCTCGAATCCTTCGAGCGCCGGAGCGGGGATACCCAGCAGACCATCGCTCAGACGCACCCGTGGAAGTCGCCGGTAGTACATCGCTTCGATGACCACGCGGGTACGCACTCCGAGACGGCCGGCGGCCTCGGCAGGACGCAAGATCTCGGTGCCGTCTTCGAGGTACTCAGACATTCCAGCCTCCCTGGTCGAAGCCAAGCCTATGGTGCAGCATCGCGATCACCGTGCGCAACTCGTCAAGCAACCCGGGGGCCAGACCGTGGTCCAGGATGACGACGAGTGAACCCTCCAGTGCTTCCAGCACCCGGAACACCTCATCGAGATCGAGAAGAATCGCCGGGGGGACCGGATCGTCGAACTCGCTCACCTCATCAGCATGGCGAGGGGGTGCCACAGCGTTTGGCGTCAGCGGGCAGAAGGGCCGATCGGCGCATACGCTGGCGTCATGAGCGACGCCGACATCGGCCCGACCGCACCCGATCCTGCCGACGAGACCACAGCCGACGAGACCACAGCCAACGAGGCTGCGTTCACGGCGGCGTACGACCTCGACGGCGACGGCGAGGTGTCGCTGATCGAGTCGGAGCGGGGAAGGCTGGGGATGATCGACGCGCGGCTCGAGGAGATCGCCGAGGAGGGCGGCCTCAAGGGCAAGCTCGCCGAGCTGGCCCACGAGGTCGTCGACAAGTTGGACAACGACTGATCAGCAGAAGGTGCGGGTGGCGCTGACCCAGTCGACCGACTGGCCGTCGATGCCAACCTCGACGTAGTTGCCGCCGTAGTGCGTCGGGCGCTCGGTGAGAAATCCCCACACGATGCCGTTGCTGTTGTCGTTCCAGCGGAGCCGCCCACCGAACGCCTCGTCGGCGACCGCCTGGGGTGTCCCGACGGCCACGCCCTGGTTGCTGATCAGGCCGCTCGGGGCCGGCGTGTACAGCATGCCTGCCGGCAGGTTGACGGCTCCGGGTCGGGCGCCCAGAGTGAAACTCCACAGCTCGGCGTAGCCCGGCAGGCCGCGCTGGTCGAGCGGCCACAGCGACACCGCGAGATCGCCCCACCACAGCGTGCGGGTGTCCATCCCCGCCAAACAGTCGGGCTCGTCGGGGTTCGGGTTGGCGGGTGTGGTGAACCAGCCGGTGTCGAGGTCGGGCTCGCCCAACTCGGTCGTGAATCGCCAGATCAGCTCGTCGGCCGGGCCGACCTCACCGGCACGCACGCCTGCGAGCGAGCCACGTTCCAGGTCGACGCCGGTGCTCTCGGGTAAGCGGTGCAGCTCGAAGGCCTCACCGTTCGGCGGCTCGGCGAACAGCCGGCCGGCCGCGTCGCGCGTGAGCGTTGCTCCAGCCAGGGCGGCAAGCCGCTGATCGACCTCGTCGCCCAGGCACGCCCCCGACGACACGACGGTGAACGTGTCGTCGGCGCCCACCAACCGGTCCTGGCAGTACTCGTAGCGAATGATCTTGTCGAACCCGTCGTCTTCGATGAGCACGGCCGGTTCGCCTGCCGGGTCGAGGCTCCACTCCCCGCGTAACGAGGGTGGTCCGAGGGGTAGGTCCACGCCGGTCTCGGGGCACGGGTGGGCGTCGCCGAACACGAGCGTGTCGCCGGTGGTCAGCTCGAAGACGCCCCAACCGTCGCCGACGGCGAACACGACCTCCCACGCGCCGTCACCGTCGAGGTCGTAGAAGGCGTCCAGCGGCATGCCGATGTCGAGCGCGTTCGACGGGTCGGGGTCACCCTCGATCGTGGTCAGCTCGCCACCGTCCCACACAGCGATCCAGGTCGGGAACGTGTACATGTCGTTCCAGCCGTCGACGAGCACCAGCCGGGGATGACCCGAGACACCGTCACCGGCCCCGTCGCCGGTGATCGGAATGGCCACGCTTCGGCTGGCTGCTGGGTCGGCGCCGGCTGCGGTGGTTGCCGCGTCGAGCTCGGCCGGATTCGCTGACGACTCGAATCGCACACCCTCGACGGGCGCGTCTGCTGTCGCCAACAAGCTCCAGAGACCGGGTGACGGCGTCAGATAGGGCGACGAACAGTTCTCCTCGTCAACGGTGGCGCGGATGGTGTCGGCGATGACGCCGTTGAGACCCGTCACCTCGATTTCGGCTCCGAGTAGACCGGCGGGTGGCTCGGAGCCGAACTCGAACGGTACGAACGTCTCGTCGGCGTACCAGCCGGCGAGCTTGCCGCCGACCCACACCGACGGCGCCCCGGGCGAGGCCGGCACCGTGCTGGGCGGCGCGGTAGAACTCGGTGTCGTGGGCGGCACGACCTCGGGGGCAGTGGTCGGCGCGACGGTGGTAACGGCCGGCTCGACCACTGGCGTGGTGGTGGCAGGCGAGGTGGGATCGGTGGTGACGATCGTGCCGTCGTCGCCGCGGTTGGCGATCGCCACGATGGCGCCGACGCCCAGCACGGCGACGGCGAGTGCACCACCGGCCTGGGCGATGCGGCGGTTGCGGCGGGCAGCCTGGAGGCGGCGTAAGCCGTCGGTAGGCGCGGCCTGGCGGAGCGCTCGGCCGGCCTCGCGAGCGCGTTGATCGAAGTCGTCGGGGGTGTGGTCGCTCATGTCAGTTCAGCTCTCGGGAGAGTGCCTCGCGGGCACGTGACAGGTCGCTCTTGACGGTGCCCTCGGGCACGTCGAGGATGTTCGCCACTTCGGCGACCGAGTGGTCACCGGCGTAGTAGAGGGTCACCACCAGGCGCGGGCGTTCTGGAAGCCGGCGGACCGCCTCCCAGAACGCAATCACGTCCGCCGACGGCCCGGCGCTCACCAGTTCGTCGCCGCGCTGGTGCGCCAGCCAGCGACGCTCTGTGGTACGCCGCCGGAACCGGCTCCGGCACAGGTTGACCACGACGCGGTGGCACCAACCGCCCGGCCGCTCGTAGCCGGCGACCTTGTTCCAGTGCAGGAGCGCGCGGACCATTGCATCGTGGACGATGTCGGGCCCGTCCTGGCCGGCCAGCGCGCTGGCCACCGCGACCAGGCCTGGGTACTCGCGCCGATACATCTCCTCGAAGCTGGCCGTGTGGGTCAGCTCGATGTCGCTCGAGTCAGTCGGTGAGGAGTTGGTCGGCACGGGGTGACGGGGCACGGTGGGTTGCGTGGTCGGTTGGGTGATGGCGATGGCGTGCATCGATGGGACACACGCCTGACCGAGCCGTTCGGTTGCAGCATGTTGGCAGAATTTTTCCTGCTGGACGACCTGAAATTCGACCACCGCTAGCTGGTGTTATCTGAAATTCAGATCGCCAGTGTCATCGGAACAAGCGATAGGTCGAACGCTTGTTCTGCGCGTCAGATCTCGGCACGATGGGCACATGACCACGGCCGTGCTCGACGACACGATGGCGGAGGCGGTGCAGGCGCTCGACGCCCTGGTGCATGTCGATCCGGCGTGCGCCGAGCGCGACGAACTGGCCGACCTGGTCCGTCATGTGCGCCGAGTGCGCGGGTTCCTCGACTCCTACGACGTGCAGATCGCCCGCCGTGGCCGGGCGCTCACCGAGCGCGATCGTCCTCGACCCACGCCCGCCCCCGACGCTCCACCGCCGCGTCCCGATCACGGGCGCGACGAGGCCTCGCTGATCGGGTTGCTGCTGAGTTCTGGTGTGCAGTCCGGCAAGGACGCCAAAGCCACCGGGGCCCGCGCCGGGGCGTGCGCCGAACTGCCGGCCTTCGAGGCTGCGCTCGCCGCCGGTGAGATCTCTGGCGCTCACGTCGACGCCTTGGCGCGCATCCTGCGCGGCCTCGGCGACGCTGAACGCAGCGAGTTGCGCACCCGCGAGTCCGAACTCGTCCACCGCGCCCGCACCGAGTTCGCCGAAGGGTTCGAGAAGACCGTCCGCGGGATCGTCAACGAGATCCGGGGGCGACACCGGCCGAACAGCGACGCCGACGAGCTTGAGCAGCAGCGCCAGGCATCGAAGATCAGCACGTGGGTCGACCGCGAGACGGGGATGCACAAGACCCTGATCGAACTCGACCCGCTGCGCCAGCAGGAGTGGACGCTGGCCTTGAACGCCCATGTGGCGCGTCTGCGGGCCGAGCCGGGCTCGGCCCGCAAGTCGCTCCAGCAACTCAAGGTCGAGGCGTTCATCGCCGCCGTCCAACCACCGCCGGCGGCGGGTGGCACAGCCCCGTCGCCCGAGACGGCGCCCGGCAGTGCGCCACCGGCGCGGGTTCCGAAAGCGATTCTCGTGGTCGATCTGAAGACGCTGACCTGTGGCCCGCACGCCGCCACGATCGCCGAACTGTCGAACGGCACACCGATTCCGATTTCGACGATCCGCGAGATGCTTCCCGAGTGCGACCTCGTCAGCGTGCTGCTGTCCGACGACGGCCAGCCGCTGTACGTCGGCCGCACCCGCCGACTGGCCACCGAAGCCCAGCGTGATGCGCTGCGGGCGATCTACGGACAGTGCATCCGCCCCGGTTGCACCCGAACGGTCGACGACAGCCACGCCCACCACACCAAACCGTGGGACGCAGACGGGCTGACCGACATCGACGTCCTGGCTCCGACCTGTCCAGCCGACCACGACGCGATCCACAACGGCGGCCATCGCCTCGAGGTCCACGACAACCACCGGGCGATCACGTGGTACCGGCCCGACGGATCGGTTGAGTACCACGGGCCGTCACCCAGTCGCCGCGGCCCGCCGCGCGCCTGAACGCCAGTCCGTTCACACTCCACCGGAGGCACTCGATGAACCTAGAACTCTCCCCTGACGCGCCCGAGGACGCCCCAGCCGGGCCGTCGGCCATGCGCACCCAACGCTTCGGACGCGTCGTCGCCGTGCTCGACGGCGACGCCCACCTCCGTGTGTGGGAACCGAACCGAAGCGACAACCGCCTCGACCTCGACCTCACCAAGGCCCTTGCCGTCGTCGTCGATGCCGGGATCGGCGCCCCACCTGCGCCGAGGCCTCACTGGACCGACCCGCCTGGCACGGCGACGGTGCTCGTGTCGCTCAACGCCGGCGCCAGCGGGGCGATCATGATCGACGGCCACCGCGTGTCCGGCGACGCCGCCATCGAACTCGCCGAGCGACGTCCCCGAGTAGCCACAGCGACCAGTTCAACCGACCAGAACGGGCGCTGACCAAAGGTGGTTGAGCCCGTCGAAACCACCGGCGCCAGCAGCCAACCGAACAGCAAATGGGCTCAACACAGTGGTCAATCCACGGTCGGCCCATGTCAGGCGCAGTGTTGCGAGGGGTCGGCGACGCGGCCGACGAGCAGGACCGTGCCGCCACCGCTAATCGCGGACCATGCACGGGAACGGCCCGCGGGCCTAGTCGAGTGCTGGCGCAGCCGGTGTATCGACACCATTGGCACGCGCACCATCGATAACTCGTTGATCGAGGCGACCGCGGCGGTGGTGTGACGGCCGTCGGCCCCGAGGTCGATCGCTCGCTCGGTCAGTTCACCGAAGCGCTCGCCGTCCGCACCGGCGTCCGACTCGGTTGGGACGCCACCGCACGCACCCGCGCTGCGGCGGCGACGCCAGCGACCCTGAGGTGGTTCGTGCTGATCAGACGTCCGTCCAACTGGTCCGGTTCCGATGTGTCAGCCACGAACTTCGCCTCGATCCACCGACCCGGGAGGCTGTTCCGCCGCCGCGGCGAGCCTGGCGAGCGTGGTTTCCATCGAGGTACGGGCGAAGGCGTCGCGATCGGAGACCCCCGACACGAGCGAGCCGGCGACACGGGCGAACCGGCCGCGCAGGTCTTCCCACGACTCGGTGACCACGGTGGCCGCCGTGTCGCCCTCGGCCGCCGGCTGGAACCGGTAGCCCCAGCGGGCCACCTGGATCGGCCCGATCACGACGCGGAACACGAACGCACTGGACGGCTCGGCCTGCTCGACGATCGCGGTCGTCGCCCAGCGCCGGCGGCCGTTGGCGTTGGTGCCGCGGAACCGCGACCCCACCGCCGGTCCGGTGGCCCCGCCCACCCAGCGCCCGCCGGTTGCCTCGGGCGACCATTCCCCCATCCGCACCAGGTCGCTGACCATGCCGTACAGCCGAGCTGCCGGGGCACCAATCGTCCGCGACACGCTGATGTTGTTGTTGTTCTCGTCGTTCTTGTTCTCGTCGTCGCTTCTGCGATCGTTCACCCTGAATCCACCGATCGCCGCGGCCGCTCGTCGACGTTGCCCCAGCCCACGGCGGTTGCGTCCACGTTGGCCCTGGTGCACCGCCAGTGAAGCCCAGCCTGCGTGGCGCTTGAACGCACAGCGTTAAGGAGCCTGGATTCACCGGGATGACGGCGAGGAACGAGCCGCCAGATCGGTGGATCCATGCTCACGCGGCGAACCGTAGCCCTGGGCCTACGCGGTGCCCGAGTAGTTCGCGCTGCGGTCGGTGGCGGTCTGGCCGCGGACCTGTTCGGCGCATTCATACAGGTCGTCGAGGTACTCGTCGATCACGCCGGTGTTGGTGTTGCTGACGGTGAGGTGCAGCGAGTCGGGCGGGTTCTGACGGTCGTGGTGCCAGCCGCGCGCCTTGAGCGCATCGCCGAGCGCGAACACGTCGATCGGGTCGCCCTGGGCCGGATCGACGTCGTGGTCGGTGGCGATCGCCAGCAGATGAAACACCGGCTGACTCGCCGCTTGGCCGAGGACCTTGAGCCCTGGGATTGTGTCGACCGCCGCGCGGATCTTGTCGGCGTTGCGCAACACCACCTCGGTGAGGCGCAGGTAGCCCTCCAGCCCGAGATGCTGCATGACCGCCCACGCTGCCGCCATCGGCGCGCCCGACCGGGTGCCTTGGAGGTTCGGTGAGGCGTACAGGCCACCCAGCCAGTCGTCGAAGAAGAAGATCTGGTGGAACCGCGACTCCTTCGTGCGATGCAGGATCACCGACACGCCCTTGGGGGCATAGCCGAGCTTGTGGATGTCGGCCGAGATCGTGTGCACGCCGTCGACCCGGAAATCCCACGGCGGCACCTCGCGGCCGAGCTGCTCGGCGAACGGCAGCACGAACCCGCCCATGCACGCGTCGACGTGGCAGTTGGCGCCTACCGTCGCCGCCAGCGCGGCAATCGCCGGGATGTCGTCGACCACGCCCTGCGGGTACTGCGGGGCCGACCCCACCACCAGCACGGTCTGGTCGGTGACCGCCGCGGCCATCGCCTCCACGTCGGCGGTCCAGGCCCCGTCACCCTCACGCCGCACCGGCACCTTGCGCACCGGCATGTCGTACATGTGAGCCGACTTGTGGAACGCCGCATGGGCCGACTCGGCGAGCACGATCTCGCCATTGCGAATGCCGCGTTCGGCCCGGCCCCGCTCGCGCGCCGCAAGCACCGCGCATTGAATCGACTCGGTACCGCCGCTGGTGAGGAACCCGGCAGCGGTGTCGGGCCCGTGCAACAGCCGGGCGGTCCAGTCGACGACTTCCTGCTCGATCCCCATCAGTGAGGGGAATGCGAACGGGTTGAGGGCATTGTCGTGCAGGTACATCACCGCCGCCTGCTCGGCCACCGCATGCACGTCGTGACCCCCGTTGAACACCAGCCCGAACGTGCGCCCGTCGCGCCACCGCACGTCGTCAGACCGTTTGGCGGCGAGGTCGGCCAGCACGGCATCGACCGCTCGGCCGTGCTCGGGAAACCTGGTCGGCTGCGTGGTCGGTTGCATGGCCGAGGAGCGTACGCGTCAGGCCCGGCGCAGCTCGGCGCGGAGGTGATGCGTGAGGGGCACGCCCACAGCTGCCATTGCGATCGTGTACCGGAGCACGTCGCCGTCGATCTCGTAGCGCCGGGCCACCGCGTCGACCGGCTTGGCGCTGACGGTGCCGACGACGGCGAGCGAGTCGAGCGTCAAGTGATCGCCGGCGAGCGCACCCGCCGCCGTCTCGACCACCCCGAACCCGTGGGCGACGACCAACTCGACGCCACCCGTGACGGCACGCAGGAAGCCGCTCTCGGCATGGCGTGGCTCGCCCGTGGCCGTGTCGCGCGTGGTGCTGCGCCAGTGCGCCAGCGGGCGGCCCGGTACCGGCGCGATCACCAGCTCCTCGGTGTAATCGAAGCTGACGATCGTCGGGTACTCGCCATGCCCACTGCCCCGCCACGTCCCCCCGAGCACGAACAGCGGGTGGTCGGGGTGAGGCGCGGGCATGACCTGAACGTAGATCCCGCGGACGCACCGGTCGAATCGTCTCGCAGCGCGCCCTCCGGGCACGCCAAGTGCAGCACAGCGACACCCGACGGCAGCTCGTTGCGCGCCGGGCCCACGCTCGTACCGCGACGGCAACCCGTTGACGCCGCCCTACCCGGCCCGCACACCGACCACGTCGCGCGTCTCCTTCTTCGGTGGCCGTTCGACGCTGGCGCGCTAGCAGGACGCGCCTCAGCCGAGAGGCGGTGACCGTCGTCGAGCGGCGCACCCACCACTCCGTTGTATGTCTCGGCGCTGGTGCGCGCGCCGATGGTCTCGATACACCGGCTGCGCCGGCACTCGACCACCGCGGTGAGCCGCTACTCGCTGACCCTCCGAGCCGAACGCGGTAGCAACACTTGCTCAGCCAAGCTGTCCGTCGCTGGGTTGTGCTTGTTGGCTGCGGCGCGCACGGCGGGGACGACCTCGTCGGTGAACGCAGCGAGTTGCTCGACAGCGTCGACGACGGGCCAGAACACGAACGTGTCGAACCGCAGTCGCTCGGCCTAGTCGGCAAGCGTCTCGGCCCACTGTTCGGCCGACCCGTGGAGGCCCAGGCGTGCCGCAACTGGACCTTGAGCACGTCGGCAGCGGACGGCACTGACACGCGGCCGAATGCCATACGGGGGGCCGACACTAGGTCGACTCGGAAGCTGTCCCGAGTCACACTCCGGTCGCCGGCAGACGTCGGCACACCGGCAGCGATTGCCCGATCCGGTACGGCCCCGGCAAGCTCTCAGCTGCTGCGGGAGTGCTCGCGAGGGAACGCTTCGGCAAGGGCGGCGGCGACGATGCCGGCCAGGTTCGACGTCTGGCTGGGGTAGTCGCCCGACACCGTGACCGCCCAGGTGATGCCGTCGGGCTGGGCGGCCAGCATCGCGTGCGTGTTCTGGATCGTGCCCGTGTGCCCCCACCCGGACGCGTAACCGATCAGGCCGAGCCCATAGCCACCCACCGCTGGGGGTTGCATCGCCGCCATCGACTCGGGCGACAACGCCTTCCAACCCGGCGTCGCGGGGTCGATCGAGTTGAGGATCGTCACCAGGTCGGCGGGGGTGGCGTTCCATGCCCCGGCGGCGCCGAGCGCCTCCATGAAGTTGCGGTTCCGGCTCGGGTGGTGGAGCACCTCGTCGGGGCCGGTCTCGTACGTCGAGGTCAGCCGCATGCCCCTGATGCCGAGCGGTTCGAGCAGACGCTCGTGAACGACTCGTTCGTAGGGCAGCCCGGTCACCGCTTCGATCAGTAGCCCGATCGAGCAGTAGTTCATGTTGCTGTAGAGGTAGCCGGCGGCAGCGGGCAGCGACCCGCCGTAGGCGCCGGCCGCGGCATCGGCACACGAGTTGGCACCGCCGCCGAAGAACGTTCCCTCGGCCTTGGGAAACCCGCTGGTGTGGTTCAACAGGCGGCGCAGGGTGAGGTTTCCGACATCGGGGTCGCCAGGCGTCACTCCGACGTAGGCGGCGATCGTCGCCCCCACCGGCTCGTCGAGCGAGAGCAGGCCGTCTTCCACGAGTTGGAGGGCGACGATTGCGGTGATCGTCTTGGAGATGCTCGCGACGCGGAACCGGTCGCTGGTGTCGACCGGTTCGCCTGGAGCACGCTCGCCGTAGGCCGCCGCGTGAACCAGCTGCCCACCGACCATCACGGCCACGCCGGCGGCCCAGTTGGCCGGCACCAGGCGGCGCTTCAGCGCGGCGTCGAACGCGTCCCACCCCGAGAAGTTGGGCAGCACCGCCCCGGCGTCGTCGCTGGTGAGCATGTCGGCCACCGACCAACCCGCATCGTCGGGCAGGGATTCGCCAGGGGCCAAGTCGGCTGCCACATCGGCAGGGTCGATCGCCACCGGCAGCGTCGTGGGTGCGGCGGTGGGCGCGACCGTCGGGTCGACCCCCACGGCTGGGGCGGCCCCGGCCAGGCCTGCCGCCGCCGCGGCCCGCGTGCCACCGGTGAACTGGGGGACCGGCGGGGCGGTGTAGCCCGGCTCTCCGCACGCGGCAACGAGGTGGACGGCGAGCGCTGCCAAGATCACCCTTGGCGCGCAAACCCTCAACCTCGACTTGAGCACGAGGTGAGAGGCTAACGGTCAACTCCCCGGTACCGGCAAGTGCTGCTCGACCTGTAACACGTCGGCGAACAGGTCGCCGTGCTCGGCCACCCGGGCGAGCACGTCGCCCGCCTCGTAACGGCCCTCCGACTCTCCTGCGGCGATCGCCTCGACCTCGCCCCACGCGAGCGGTGTCGACACGGTCGGGTCGGGCCGGGCGCGCAGCGAGTACGGCGCGATCGTCGTCTTGTGGTGGGCGTTCTGGCTCCAGTCGACGAACACCTTGCCGGGCCGAACAGCCTTGGCCATCGTGGTCGTCACCTGCCCGGGGAGCTGGCGTTCGACGACCTGCCCGACCGCCAGTGCGAAGTCGGCGCACCCGTCGTGGGTGTGGCCCGGTGTGTTCAGCGGCACGTACATCTGGAGGCCCTTCGACCCCGACGTCTTGCACCAGCCACGCAACCCCACCGCGCCGAGCACGTCGCGCGCTGCCAGGGCGACTTGGCAGCACTCGACGATTGTCGCCGGGTCACCCGGGTCGAAGTCGAACACCAGCGCCCGCGGGGTGTCGAGATCGGCGGCCAGCGCCATCGGGGCGTGGATCTCGATCGCCGCCATGTTGGCCGCCCACACCGCCGCCGCCGGCTCGTTGATGCAGCAGTACTCGATGCCGCCACGCCGGTCACCGGGGCCGATCGCGACCTCTTCCCACACCGGCCGGTGACCGGGGCAACGCTTCTCGAAGAAGCCCGCCGTCGCCGTGCCGTCGGGAAAGCGCTTGAACGTCAACGCCCGCTGGCGCCAATGAGGAATCGCCACGGGCGCGATCCGGGCCATGTAGTCGACCACCTCGGCTTTGGTGAACCCGCTCGGGTAGAGCACCTTGTCGAGGTTCGACAACGTGAGTTCGCGCTCGCCCACGCGGACGACGGGGTCGGCCATGGCGACCGTCAGGCCGACTTGCGGGCCGGCTTCTTGGCCGGGGACGCCTTCTTGGCAGACTTCTTCGCCGGCGCAGCAGCCTTCTTGGCAGCCCGCTTCTTGGCGGGGGCCGCGGCACCGGCGGCGGGGTGCCGGCCGCGGGCGTCCTTGGCGGCCTTGACGCTGGCTTCAAGGGCGGCCATCAGGTCGACCACGTTGGGCTTGTCGGCGGGCGCCTCGGGCAAGGTCAACTCTTGGCCGTCGGCCTTCATCTCGATCAGGTCGCGGACCTGCTCGCGGTACTCGTCGCGGTACTTCTCGGGCTCGAACGCGGCCGACAGCGAGGCCACCAGCGACTGCGCCATGGCGACCTCTTTGGGTGCCACGTCGACCTCGTCGAGCCCCGCCAGCTCGTCGATGTCGGCCGGGTCGACGACCTCGTCGGCGTAGGCCAGGGTGGACATGATCAGGCGCCCGTCGTCGGCTCGGATCGCGGCGGTGTACTGCTTGTTGCGCATCACGAACCGGCCGATCGCGACCTTCCCGGCTTCGTCCATCGCCCGCGCCAGCAACACGTACGGCTTCGGGTTGGCGCCGGGGGCGACGTAGTACGCGCCGTCGAAGAACACCGGGTCGATCTCGTCGAGGTCGACGAACTCCTCGAGGTCGACCGTCTTGGTGGCGACCGGGATGAACGGTTCGAGCTCGTCGGGGTCGACCACGACGTAGCGGTCCTTGGCGACCTCGTAGCCCTTGACGATGTGCTCGTCGGGCACCACTTCGCCGTCGAGCGCCGACACCTTCTGGTACTTGATGCGCGACATCGTGCGCTCGTCGAGCTGGTTGAACGACACGGACTGCTTCTTGACCGCGTGATACAGCTTGACCGGGATCGCGATCAGCCCGAAGCTGATCGTGCCGGACCACACAGGACGAGGCATAACAAGAACCGTACCCCGCCGGCCCTAACCGTCGAGTACAGCCCTGGCGACGATGTCAGTGCCGAAGGCCGTCAGGATCGCTAGGTAGAGCAGGCCCGTCGCCGCCATCACCGCGCTGTACTCGCGCTCGCGGAGCGCGGCCCGGGTGACGAACACGAGCACGATCGTGGTGACCGCACACGCCCCCCAGAACCAGCCGAGCGTGCCATTCCAGCCGTCGTCGATCGCACCGGTCCACACGCTGACCATGCCGGTGGGGATCAACAACGCGGCCACCTCGACCGGCCACGTCCAGCCGAGTGCGGTCACGATCTCGTCGAGCAGGCGCCGCGGCAGGCCCGGCTGGGTGAGGTACCAGTGCCCGAGCAGCATCGCGTCGGTGACGCATCCGACGAACGCGGCCCCAGCGAACGTCCGCAGCAACGATGTCGCGGCTGCCCCGGCGCCGCCGTCGGACGCGGCGGCCAGCGCCGCGAACACCAGGCCGACCGCCCCGATCGCGACCGGCAGCAGGTCCCACCGCGGATCGAACTCGGAACCTGCCTTCGCCTCGCCGCCATCGGCGCGCCCGGTTCGTTCGATACCGGTCATCGCCGCGACCCGGGCGCTACGCCGGTCGTGCTCGGCGAGCTGACCGCTCACGCCGGCATGCCGGCGCGTCACCGACAGCACCAGCGCGGTCGCGCACGCCAGCGCCACGCCGATCGCCGCCAGGTCGCGGCCCCACACCCGTCCGTAGCGGAACCCCACGGCAGCACCCGCCAGGGCGAGCGCTCCGAACACCCCCCGCAACAACCACCCGTAGCCGAGGCTGACCTCGCGGCGCCGGGTGGTGAACCAGCAGAACGCCATGCCACCGGCCGCCCACTGCAACAAGAACATGGCAGCGTCGAGGCGGATCACGGCGCCGCAGGGTATTTCGCCGGCGACGCACCTCCACCGGGTGCCGCCCGGCGGACAGTTCGGTGCTGCGGTCCCTAGGCTCGTCGGCCGTGACCCGCCGCACCCCTCGCACACATCGGGCCGCCGTGCTGTCGACGATCGTCGTCGTCACGGCCGTGTTGGCCGGGTGCGCGCTCGGCCCGCGGCCCACGCTCACCGACGAGCGTCGGGTGGACGACTCGGCGATCGAGGCCGTGCTCGACCGGCTCGACGGCGCCGGGGCGACCAGCTTCACCGCCACCTACGCGATCACACCGACGCTGGCCGACGCCGTGCCGGCCGAGGTGACGGTGACCCACTCGCCCGCCTCGTCGCACGTCGTGGTCGCCAGCGGTGGCGCGGTCACCGTCGAGTACGTCACCACCGACGGCGAGCAGCGCACCTGCGCCGCCGGACAGAGCGACTGCGTCGCCGGGTTGGACGAGACCCGCATCAGCAACCTCGCCGTGAGCAGCTCGTTCTGGGGCCCGAGTTCGGCCCAGAAGCTGCGCACCGACGCCACCCGCAACGTTGCCGACGCGACCGCCAGCACCGAAATCTTGGCCGGCGAGACGGCCACGTGCGCTGCGGTGCCGATCGGTCCGACGGGCATTCCCACCGTGTACTGCGCCGTCGACGGCGGCCCCCTCGCGGCCTACCGCGGCGCCGACGTCACGATCGAACTGATCAGCTACACCCCGTAGCCCGACGACACCTGTTTCGGCCCACGGTCGACAACCGTCACGCTGTCCTGGCACCCCTCCGGCTGAACGATCAGATGCTGGCGAGATGGTGGTTGGCGGTGTTGAGGGGGCGGGGGCCGGTGGCGGTGGCGACGGCGATGTCTTCGAGGCGCATGCCCCACTTGCCGGGCACGTAGATGCCGGGTTCGACGCTGAACGCGTGCCCCGGCTCGAGCGGGCGCGAGTTGCCTTCGACGATGTAGGGGTCTTCGTGCTCCTCCATGCCGATCCCGTGGCCGGTGCGGTGGACGAAGTACTCGCCGTAGCCGGCGTCGGCGATGATCGCCCGGGTTGCCCGGTCGACCTCCTCGCACGGCGTGCCGACCGTGGCCGCGGCGACACCCGCCGCCTGGGCTTCGAACAGCACGGCGTACGCCTCGGCGACGTCGGCCGCGACGTCGCCGGTGAACACGCAACGGGTGATGTCGGAGCAGTAGCCGTTCATCGTGCCGCCGAAGTCGCACAGCACGATCTCGCCCTCGCCGATCACCCGCGACCCGGCGTGGTGGTGTGGGCTGGCCGCGTTCTCGCCGGCGGCGACGATCGCGAAGTTCACCTTCTCGTGGCCTTCGGCGATGATCCGGGCCGACAGGTCGGCCGACACCTCGGCCTCGGTGCGCCCCACCAGCGGAATCTGCCCGGCCTGGAGCTCGGCCGCGATCCGGTCGACCGCCGCACCGGCCGCGGCCAGCGCGTCGATCTCTGCCTGGTCCTTGCGCATTCGCAGCGGGCCGACCACGTCGACGGCCCGGCGATACTCGGCCCCCGGCAGCTGGGGCAGCAACTCGACGAGGAACCGAGCCCACATCTGGTCACCCACCGCGATCGAACGGGCCGACCCTCCGGCGGTGACAAGCTTCGCTGCCAGTGCGGTGGGGTCGTCGGTCTCGTTCCACGGTGCCAGCTCGAACACGCCCGACTGGGGGGCGACCCGGGGCGCTTCGAGCCGCGGGATCAGCAGCGTCGCCTCGGCGTCGCGTGGCACGACCAGCAGCGTCAGCCGTTCGAGCGGCATCGCCAGGTAGCCGGTGAGGTACGGCAGGTCGTGGCCGACCGACAGCAGCAACGCGTCGACACCCTGCTCGTCCATCGCCGCCCGCACGCGGGCAAGCCGGTCGGCATAGACGGACGTGGGAACCTGGGCAGCGCTCATCGCCACCCAGGCTACGAGGTCACCTGTTTCGTGGCGGTCAGGGGGCCGCGTCGACGTCGGCCGGCGGCCCGTCGACCAGTTCGCCTGTTTCGTCGTAACACTCCTCGGTACCGTCGGCGTAGACGCTGCACGACCAGCAGCTCACGCCGTCCGGGTCGCACCCGCCGTAGCCACTCTGGCCGTTGCGTTCGTACCAGCTCGGTGGGTACACGGCCGGCTCGGCCGGCTGGCACTGCGCCCCGGCGAGCGCGAGGTCGGCGCAGAACATCGCCCGCCGCAGCAGCCACTGGCCGTCGACCAAGGTTGCTGTGCCGTAGCGCTCGGAGAAGTCGGTGATGTTCGTGTCGATCGAGTACCGGAACCACGCCTCGGTCGGGCTGGTGAACACGTGCTCGTCGATCGTGAACACGGCGCTGGCGGCGGCCTCGGCGTAACTGCCCTGCTGGAGTTCGGCGAGCGCATCGGCGATGCCGGCTTGGTCGTCGAGCACGGCCAGGCGCTGCTCGATGGCCAGCTCACCGTTCCACAGTGTGTCCATCGCGGCCTGGATCGCGGACCACCCGCCCGCGGGGTCGGCGGGCTGCTCTCCAGCCTCCGGCAGGGCTGGCGGGGGCGGCAGGCAGGCTGCCCGATGGGCCGCACCACCACCACCGGAGCTGTCGACCTGGTCGGACGTGAACGTGGTCGTACCCTCGGCCGTGGTGACGTCGAGTTCGAACGTACGGTTCCACGCCCCGTCTCCGGGTACGACGAGCACGGCGATCGACGATTCGACAGCGGCCGTGTCGGCCGCCCCGTCGTCCCAACGCACCGTCACCGACGTGACCGTCTCGGTGGACTGCACCACGACCACCCGCACGGGGCGCCCGTCGAACAGGCCGGCCTCGGCACGCTGGGCGACGACACCGGTGGCGGGGTTCGCCGACGCGTAGTGGCCGAGCGGCACCAGGTCGACCAGGTCGGGCGCGTCGAGCGTGATCCGCAGTTCGCCCTGCGGGTAGCACCAGGGCGCGGGTTCCCAGCCGGCGACCCCCCACTCGCCCATGCCGTACCAGCCGGCGCCACCGATGAGCGCGCGTACCCGGGTGCCGTCGGCAAGCTGGCGGGTGTAGGCCAGCGCATACGGGTCGCCGTAGCCCGTCCCCGCACCGGGGTAGGGCATCGGTGCTGGTCCGTCGCTGGCATCCACCACGACACCACCCATCGTTCCCTCGCCCGCCGGTGCGTCGGAGCCCGACGGTGTGGGGGCGGGAGCGGGCGACGCGTCGGCGTCGCTGGCTGGTTCGGCCGAAGGCGTCTCGGTATCGGGCGCGGCTTCGGGGGTCGGCTCGGCCCGGGATGCCTCGCTGGACGGTGGCTCGACCGGGTCGCCGGTGGCCTCGCTGGCTGCCTGGTCGCTGCCGCTGCCAGCCGCGTGGCCGAGCCCGAACCCGGCCCCGCCCGCGCCGGCGACCAGCATCGCCGCGGCCACACCGGTCGCCCACCGGCGGCGCCCGCGCACCTGTGACGCGGCGCGCTCGACCGCGGTCAGGTCGGGCGACACGGTGGTGTCGGTGAGCGCCGTGTCGGCCGCCGAGTGCAACCGGCGGATCAGATCGTGTTCGTCCATAGCAATGCCCTCCCTGGATGTGTTGCGGAGTCCTGAGTCATTGGAGCCCGCGTAGCTTGACGAGCGCGCGTTGCACGGTGGGGCCGACCGAGCCGGGGCGGCACCCCACGAGCTCGGCGATCTCGGCCTCGCTGCGCTGTTCGTAGAACTTGAGCACGATCACCGCCCGCTCGCGGTGCGACAGGGCCGCGAGCGTGGCGAACGTGTGGTCGACATCGAGCAGCCCGGCGACATCGCTGCCGGCCGCGACGGTGCGCTCACGGACCGCTTGGCGGGCTGCCCGCCGATGGTGGGATCGGCAGCCGTTGACCACACTGCGCTGCACGTACGCCGAGGGGTTGCGGACCGATGCCCACTTGACGTGGAGCTTCACGAACGCGTCCTGCACGACATCGCGGGCGACCTCGGTACGCCCGGTCAGCAACGTGGCCAGCCGGACCAACCGGCCGAACTCGGTGGTGTACAACTCGGCGAACGTCGCCGGCGTCGCGTCGTCGCCCTCGAAGGCGACGGTCTCACCGACCACGCCGCGATCCCGTCGACGAGGCGCGACGGGCAGCCGTGCGGAGCCGTACTCGACGTGGGCGACCATCGCCTGTTCCGACGCCGGGCGAGCCCCGATTCATACGCGCAGCCGCCGATCGCCGCAGCGTCTCGTCAGCCTTGCCTCAGTTAGCGGGTTTGCGCCGACGTTGGCCCTGGCGCACCGCCGGCGAGGCCCAGCCCGCGTGGCGCTTGAACGCACAGCGTTGCGGAGGCTCATACATCCCGGTGCGATTCGCTGCGTACGCACTCCCCCAGTCTCGCCGCGTACGGTGGACGCCATGAGCCATACGTCTGATCGTGTCGAGTTCCCCAGCAACGGCGACACGGCCGGCGGATACCTCGCGGTACCCGAGTCGGGCGCCGGGCCGGGCGTCATCGTCGTGCAGGAGTGGTGGGGCCTCGACTCGGGCATCGTCGAGATCGCCGACCGGCTCGCTGCCGAGGGGTTCACCGCGCTGGCCCCCGACCTGTACCGCGGCGAGCTCGCCGGGCACACCGAGATGGACAAGGCCGGCGAGCTGATGACGGCGATGCCGCCCGACCGCGCCGCCCGCGACATGAGTGGGGCGGTCGACTACCTCGTCGCCAGCGACCACGTCACCGGAACCGGGCCCGACAAGAAGGTCGGTGTGGTGGGGTTCTGCATGGGTGGGATGCTGTCGTTCTTCCTCGCCGCCAACCGGCCCGATCGGGTCGCCGCAGTGGTGCCGTTCTACGGTTTCCCGCAGGGCGACGGGCAGCCCGACTATTCGGCCATCACGGCCCCCATCCGCGCCCACCTCGCCGAGCACGACGACTTCTTCGGGCCGGAGGCAGCGCGGGAACTCGAAGCCCGGCTGAAGGAGCTTGGCCTCGACGTGGAGTTCACCGTGTACCCGGGCAGCGGCCACGCCTTCATGGCCCCCCACAACGCGCTCGGCACGCAAGACCTCGACCTGTACGCCCAGGTGTGGCCGAAGGTGACCGAGTTCCTCCACCAGCAACTCGGCTAGCCGTTCCGGAACGCCACCGGTCGTAGAGTGGCGCTCCCGCGGCGAAGCCGCCCCTCCCGATGTATCGAGACAACACCCAACTCAGTCGCTCGACCACCGGGGACGCGTTCGCGGTCAGTCGCCGAGGCCGGGGTCTCCGGGGAACGCGAGCGCGAGGGCTTGGGCGGTGATCGCCGCTCGCCAGCTCCGCCCCGCCGTCGAGTAGTGCAAGCCGTCGCCGACGAGCCAGTCGGGCTGCACGAAGCGGGCCCAATCGAGCACACGTAGGTTCGGGTAGACGGCGACCGCCCGGTCGAGCGCGGCGTTGAACTGCTGCATGGCCACGTCGGCGTACACGGGCTCGGCGCTGCGACTGACGGCGTTGACCCAGAGCACCGGTTGGTCGCCGACGACGGCCATCAGCCGGGCGATCCGCTCGTCGTGCCCTGTCTGTGCACCGGCGGCGACGTTGGCCGCGTCGTTGGTGCCGATCATGATCACCCAGCACCCCCGGTAGCCCCCGTCGCGTACCGCCTCGGCCACGTCGACCGCGTTGGACTGTCCGGGCATCCGCTCGATCAGCGAGCGCCCGCCGGAGTTGTCGGGGAACACGTTGGCCACCCCGATCGCCCGGTACTGGGCGTCCATCGTCGCTGCCGGGTCGCCCCCGAGGTCGGATGCCGTCCACATCGCCAGCCCGGTCGAGTCGCCGATGTGGACGACGTCCCGGCACGCCGTCCGCAACGCGGGGGTCGCCGGCGGCAGCAGGGTGGGCGTGGTGGTCGTGGTGGTGGTTTCGACGGGCTCAACCACCGGGAAGGTCGTGGTCGTGGTGGTTTCGACCGGTTCAACCACCGGGGTCGTCGTCGTAGGGGAGGTCCGGACCAAGGTGGTTGAGCTTGTCGAAACCACCGGAATGATCGTGGTGGTGGCAACGACCGGCTCAACCACCGGGAAGGTCGTGGTGGTGGTTCCGACCGGCTCGACCACCGGGGGCGCCGTCGTGGTGGATGTCGTGGATGTCGTCGTCGTGGCGGGCATGTAGGCCGCGGGGTCGGTGGGGGCGCAGGCGGTCAGCGCAGACACCGCGGCGGCGAGCGCGGCCGCCGCGTGACGCTTCACGCGGTGATGCCGACGCGGGCGGCCGCGGCCACGCGCGCTTGCTGGGCGGCGGTGCGCGCCGAGCACGCGGCGACGTGGTCGTTGACCAGGCCCATCGCCTGCATGAACGCGTACATCGTGGTGGGGCCCACGAACGACCAGCCGAGTTTCTTGAGTTGCTTCGACAACGCCGTGGAAACGTCCGTGGTTGCCGCGATCGTGCTCGGCGGTGCGTCGCGCAGGTCGGCGTGGGGCCAGAAGAACGCGGCCAGCGAACCGTGTTGCTCGACGAGTTCGACCGCCCGCTGAGCGTTGTTGATGGTGGAGCGAATCTTGCCGGCGTGGCGGACGATGCCGGCATCGCCGAGCAGCCGGTCGACGTCGGACTCACCGAACCGGGCGACCGCCTCGATGTCGAACCCGGCGAACGCGGCCCGGAAGTTCTCGCGCTTGCGCAAGATCGTCAGCCACGACAGGCCCGACTGGAAGCCCTCCAGGCAGAGCTTCTCGAACAGGCGCGTGTCGCTGGTGACGCCGAAACCCCACTCGGTGTCGTGGTATGCCACGTAGTCGGGCGTCGACGCACCCCACCCGCATCGCGCTACCCCGTCGTCGCCCACCACCACATCCATCGCCCCCAAGCTACGACGCCGCGCTGTCCGGAACGGTCCTGAACGACCGACCCCGCAAGCGGATAGGCACAAACGCACACGGTCGCCTATCCGCTGTGCTCCTCAGCTGCGGAGCCGGGTCTTTTGGACCTTGCCCATCGCGTTGCGTGGCAGCGCGTCGACGAAGCGCACCTCGCGGGGGCGTTTGTGGTGCGACAGGGCGACGGTGACGTGGTCGACCAACTCGCGTTCGGCGACCGGCGCCGACGCCACCACGAAGGCCACGATCCGCTCACCGAGGTCGGTGTCGGGCAGCCCCAGCACGGCCACCTCGGCCACTCCGGGGTGGCCGAGCAGGGCGGTCTCGACCTCGCCCGCACCGACCTTGTAGCCACCGCTCTTGATGATGTCGATCGAGGCCCGCCCGGCGATCCGGTGGAAGCCCCCCGCATCGATCACGGCCGCGTCGCCGGTGCGCCACCATCCGTCGCCGGTGAACTCGGCGGCCGTGCGTTCGGGCTGGCCGAGGTACCCACTGAACACCGTGGCCCCGCGAATCTGGAGGGCGCCGATCGTCTCGCCGTCGTGGGCGAGCGCTCCCCCGTCGTCGTCGACCAGCCGTGACTCGACACCGGCGATCGGCACGCCGACCCACCCCGGCCGGCGCTCGCCGTCGTGGCGGGTGCTCAGCGTGATCAACGTCTCGGTCATGCCGTAGCGCTCGAGCGGGGCGTGCCCGGTCAGCGCGACGAGCTGGTCGAACACGGGCACCGGCAGCGCGGCGCTGCCCGACACGAGCACACGCGCGGCCGACAGCGCCCGCGCCGCGGCCGGGTCGGCTACCACGCGCGACCACACGGTGGGCACACCGAACCACATCGTCGCCCCAGCCGCGGCCGCTGCCGCGTACCGCTCGGGCGTGGGCCGGCCGGTGTGCACCAGCCGCGACCCCACTCGCAGCGGGCCGAGCACGCCGAGAATCAAGCCGTGCACGTGGAACAGCGGCAGCCCGTGGCACAGCGTGTCGGCCGGCGTCCAGCCCCACGCGTCAGCAAGCCCGTCGAGCCCGGCCGCGACTGCCCTCCGGGGGATGACGGCGCCCTTGGGCAGCCCGGTGGTGCCCGACGTGTACATCACCAGCGCGGGTGCCTCGTGGTCGACCGCGGTCGTCTCGCCGGGGGTCCCGGCGGCGGGGACGGGTACCTGCGGCAGATCGGCCTCGGGCCAGTCGGGGTTGCCTACCACCAGCTCGGCCCCCGAGTCGCGCACGATGTGGGCCCGCTCGCCGGGGCCGGCGTCGGCCGGTACCGGCACGACCGGTGTGCCCGACCGCAACCCGGCCACAACCGCCACCAGCGTGTCGAGCACCGGGAGACCTGGCACAGCGACCATCGATGCCCCAGCGAAACGCGCCGCGAGCGCGTCGGCGCGGCCCGCGAGCTGCTCCCACGACGACGCCTCGCCGTCGACCACCACCGCATCACCCGCGTCCCCGAACTCTCCGTCCAACGCGCGCAGCAGGTTCATCGTCCCCGACCGTAGCGAGCGGGTCACCCGCAGGCCTCGCGCTCAACCACCGAGCGGCAGCAGCCGTTCCGAGACGCCGCCCAGCCGCCAGCCTCGGCCACCTCGGCTCGAGTGCCGACGCCACCCAGCTCGGGCCGCTACCGCTCCAGTGAGGTGGTTTCGACAAGCTCAACCACCGGGAACAGGCGCTGACCAGGTCGTCAAGCCGGTCGCTGCCACCGGACACACGCGCCGACCAGGTGGTTTCGACAAGCTCAACCACCGGGAACAGGCGCCACCAAGCCGTCGAGCCGGCCGAACCACCGGACACACCCACCCGACTAGGTGGTTTCGACAAGCTCAACCACCGGACGCCAGGCGCTGACCAGGTGGTCAAGCCGGTCGCTGCCACCGGACACACGCGCCGACTAGGTGGTTTCGACAAGCTCAACCACCGCTGACCAAGCCGTTGAGCTGGCCGAACCACCGGGCCACGCGCCGACCAGGTGGTTTCGACAGGCTCAACCACCGGACGCCAGACGCTGACCAGGTCGCTAGCACCGGACGCAGGTAACGAGACGATGATGTGTCGAGGGCGGCCTTGGCTCAGGCTGTCGAGAGGATCTTTCTGGCTGCGGCGAGGTCGCGGATGGCTTGGCTGGCGTCGGCGGCCGCGCCGCCGTGATCGGGGTGCACCGCGCGCATGCGGTCGCGGTAGCTGCGCGTCACCTCGCGCTTGGCGGGCTTGGCGCCGGGGGCGAAGCCGAGCATCTCCAGCGCCCACGCCCGCGGATCGGCGAGCAGGCTGAGGTCGGCCGAATGCGCGCCGGCCAGGTGGGCGACCAGCGCCGGGCCGATCGGGCCGCGCCAGGCGGTGGCCAGCAGCAGCACCGGGGCGACCAGTTGGCGGCTCTCGGGGGCCAGCCGTTCGGCCGCGTACACCGCGCCGAGCACCTGGGCGAGGTCGCTACCGGTCGAGCCGAAGTCGAACACGACCGAGTCACCGGCCGCATCGTCGGCCGACGCGCTGGTGCCGGTCAGCCGGTGCCGGCTGAGGGCCAGGCCGTGGCGGTCGGCCTGGAACCGGTGGCGCAGGCGCGGCTGCACGACCCGGTGGCCGTGCTCGACTTCGCGGATCAGCCGGACCACGTCACCGCGCAGGTCGGGGTCGACGCCGGTGATGTGGTTGGCGACCACGGCCCCCAACAACAGCCCTCCGAAACCGGGCGCCGGTTCGACCGGCAGTACCAGGTGCCCGAGCGCGATCCGGCGGGTGGGCTGGGCCGGACGCGAGTGGTACACCTCGAGTTCGGCGAGCACGGTCGCCGCCGGGGGCGGCTGGCCGCTCACGTCTGGCCGCTCACTGCCGGTCGCTCATGTCTGGCCGGTCAGACGTAGGGCCGGCACACGGCTCGCAGCTCGCCGGCCGCATCGGTGATCGACGTGCCGTCGCCCGTACCGTCGGTGGCCAGCAGGGCGGCCAGCTCGGTGGCCCGGTTGACGATCACGGCCCACGCCCGCACGGCCAGCCCGTACGGCGGCGAGTCGACCGCGAGCTGCGGTACCAGGGCGTCCAGCGCGGCACGCGCCGCCGCGTCGTCGGGGTCGCGGGCGAGCTGGTCGGCGTAGGCGTACAGGTTGTGCAGCGCCCCGTCGGGGGCACCCTCACCGTCGGCCGACGCCACCTCACCGGCCTCGATCGCATCGACCAGGTCGTCGACGGTGTCGGCCGCGTCGGCGGCGACCGTGACCGTCGCACCGTTCCAGCGGTGGGGGATCTCGGCGTCGAGCAACGCCGTGCGGAGCGTGTCGAGTTCGGGCTCGGCCCAGTCGTCGAGCGTGAACTCGGCAGCCTCGCCGTCGGGGTCGAGCGGGATGGGGAACGGACCCAGCTCGGCCTCGAGTTCGGCGAACAACGCGTCGACGAACGGCTCGGCCATCTCAGGGACCACCAGCTCGTCGACCCCGTCGTCGCTGCGCCATACGTGGGGCACGTTGCGCTCGGCGAGTGTCTCCATCAGTTCGGCGCGCTGGTCGTAGCCCCACACCGACACGTCGTAGTGAACGAACACCGCCTCGGGGTCGTTCCAGTCGACGGTGTCGGGGTCGCCCGGGTAGGGCGGGGCGCCGGGCGCCACCGTGCCACCGCGGAACTCGTCGTCCTGATTGCTGGTGCGCACAAAGCCCATCGGGTCAACCTATCGCTAGCGCGAATCGGTCTCGCGAAACCTGTTTGCACGCGCCGGCTCGCGCCTGGCACGCTCTCCCCCGTCGCCCGCCCGGGCGACTGAACGCCACCAGCACGACTGGGAAAGGAGGAACCGACATGATCAAGATGATCCTCACCGAGGCCCGCGGCAACGCCGTGCGCGGCATCGCGCCCGCCGCGTTCCTCCGTGGCGTCGACGGCACCTGCTGACCGCAGAGCTGTCCCCCTTCGGCCGCCCGGCCTGACACCCGGGAACCTCGGCCCTCGCCCGCCGGCGCGCGGTACTCCGCGCCGTGCCCGCGAGTTCCCCTTCACGCCTGCCTGCGCACGTCCGTCGCGCCGGTCGTCGGCGACGAACCACTCCCTGCACCTCTCACCACTTCTCACGCATCAACCAGTCACGAAAGGCACCCGCCATGAACACTCTGCACCCCGAAGCGCTGTACCGCTTGGCCGCCGACCGGCAAGCCGAACTTCAGCGCGCCGCGTGGAACAGCAGGCTGCGGCGCGACGCCCGGCACGATCGACGTGCCCGGCGTCTCCACGGCCCGCCCCGGTAGCCCGGATCCACCGATCTGGCGACTCGTACCTCGCCGCCATCACGGTGAAGCCGGGCTCGCAACGCTTTGCGTTCAAGCGCCACGCAGGCTGGGCGCCACCGGCGACGTGACAGGGTCAACGTTGACCCAACCTGTCGCTGGCTGAGGCAAGGCCTGCGGGCGCCCGCAATGATCGGCAGATCCGCGGCAACTCCGCTACCAATGGTCGATCGGCCGGTCCGTCTCACGGCGGGCCGGCCGATCGACGTTTCCGGCCCTCACACGTCGGGGCACTACCGTGAGGCCATGCCCAGCCAGGCTCTGCAACGCCCCGACCGCAACCTCGCCCTCGAGTTGGTGAGGGTCACCGAGTCGGCTGCGCTCGCCGCCGCCCGCTGGGTCGGGCGTGGCAACAAGGAGGGCGCCGATGGGGCCGCAGTCGACGCGATGCGCCTGTCGCTGTCGAGCGTCCAGATGAACGGCCTGGTCGTCATCGGTGAGGGCGAGAAGGACGACGCACCGATGCTGTTCAACGGCGAACTCGTCGGCGACGGCTCCGAGCCCCTGGTCGACGTGGCCGTCGACCCGATCGACGGCACCACGCTGACGTCGAACGGCGCCAGCAACGCCCTGTCGGTCATCGCCGTGAGCGAGCGCGGGTCGATGTTCGACCCAGGCCCGTCGTTCTACATGGCGAAGATCGCGGTCGGCCCCGACGCCAAGGGGGCGATCGACATCACCGCCAGCCCCACCCAGAACCTGCGCTGGATCGCCAAGGCCAAGCAGACCAGCGTGCGCGACCTCACTGCGATCATCCTCGACCGGCCACGGCACCAGCCGCTGATCGACGAGGTCCGTGCCTCGGGTGCGCGCATCCGGTTGATCTCCGACGGCGACGTGTACGGGGCGATCGCGTCGGCGTGGCCCGACTCGGGCGTCGACGTGCTGTTCGGCATCGGCGGCACCCCCGAAGCCGTCATCGCCGCGGCCGCGCTGAAGTCGATGGGTGGCGAGATGCAGGCGACACTCGCCCCGCAGTCCGACGCCGAGTCGGACGCCGTCGCCGCGGCCGGCTACGACGTCGGCCGGGTGCTCTCCCAGGACGACTTGGTGCAGGGCGACAACTGCTTCTTCGCCGCCACGGGCCTCACCGACGGTGAGTTGCTGCGCGGTGTGCGCTTCGACAACCACGGTGCTCGTACGCAAAGCCTGGTGATGCGCAGCCGCAGCGGCACCGTGCGCTTTGTCGACGCCCGCCACCAAGTCCGCAAGCTCCAAGAGTTCAGCGCGATCGACTACACCTGACGGACGGTGGTTTCGACAAGCTCAACCACCTAGAGGCGCGTGGGCCAAGGTGGTTGAGCCTGTCGAAACCACGGGCGAAGCGGCACCCATCCGCTGAAACTCATGAACCTCGTCATCACGGACGGTGGGTGACCTGATCGCGGGGTACGGTCCGCACATGGTTGACTCGGTCACCGACTGGTTGCTCGACTCCGATCCGGCGCTGCGTTGGCAGGTCGAGCGCGACGTGCTGTACCTCCCCGACGAGGTGTGGCAGGCCACCCGGGCGCGGGTCGCCACCGAGGGCTTTGGTGCCCGGTTACTCGCCCACCAGGACCCGGACGGCCAGTGGGCCGGCGGGGCGTTCTTCCCGGCCGACTTCGACTGGAGCACCATCGACACAGCCGGCCAGCCGTGGACCGCCACCACCTGGAGCCTCAACAGCCTGCGCGAGTGGGGCGTCGACCCAGCCGTGCTCGGCGACACCGCCGAGCGGCTCGCCGCCAACAGCAGGTGGGAGTACTAAGACCTGCCGTACTGGGATGGCGAGGTCGACGCCTGCATCAACTCGTGGACCCTGTCGAACGGGTTATGGCTGGGCGCTGACGTCGACGGCGTCGTCGAGTGGTTCCTCGAGCACCGGCTCGCCGACGGAGGCTGGAACTGCGAGTGGGTCGAGGGCAAGACCACGTCGTCGTTCCACTCCACCCTCAATGGCCTGAAAGGCCTGCTCGACTACGCCCGCACCACGGGCGACGACGGTCGCGTCGCCGCAGCTCGCCACACGGGCGCCGAGTACCTGTTGGAACGGCACCTCTACCGGCGCAAGTCGGACCGGTGAGGTGGTCGGCGAGTTCGCGCTCCGCGAGGGCTACCCGTTCATGTGGCTGTACAGCGTGCTCAACGCGGCCGACCACCTGCGCGCGGCCGCGCTCCACGACGGCACACCGCCCGACCCGCGCATGGCCGAGGCGATCGAGCACATTCGCTCGGCACGCCAACCCGACGGCACCTGGCTGCAACAGGGCCGTCTCAAAGGAGCCGTGTGGTTCGAGGTCGACGTACCCGTCGGCGAACCCTCGAAGTGGCTGACCCTGATCGCCACACGGGTCCTCGACTGGCACGACACCAGTCGCGCATCATGATGCGCCATATGCAACATCAAGATGTAACATGCTCTCCATGCGCACCACGATCGATCTCGACGACGATGTCGAAGCCGCGGTGGCCGAACTCATGCGCTCCGAGGGCATCGGCCGCAGCAAGGCGGTCAACCGACTCGCCCGGCGTGGTGCAGCACACCGCGAACCGCGCCGTCCGTACGTCCACCACACGTTCGATCTGGGCCTGAAGATCGACGTCGCCAACATCGGCGAGGTGCTCGGGATGTTGGACGACGAGGAGTGGCGCGAGCACCTCGGATGATCGTCGACGCCAACCTGCTCTTGTACGCCAGTGATGCGACCAGCCCGTTCCACGCTCGCTCAGCCGCATGGTTGATCGACACACTCGACGGCGACGTTGCTGTCGGGCTGCCCTGGCAGACACTCGGAGCGTTCGTACGGATCGCCACCAACCCGCGCATCACGACCACGCCGCTGACGGGGTTGCGTGCCTGGGAGCAGGTCGAGCGTTGGCTCGCCGCTGACGCGACGTGGATCCCACCAGCCACCGGCGCGACCGCGCGGATCTACGGCGAGCTGGCCCGCAGGGTGGAGATCACCGCCAACCTCGTGCCCGACGCGATGCTCGCGGCCTTGGCGATCGAGAACGGGGTCGAGGTCGCCAGCGCCGACGCCGACTTCGCCCGTTTCCCAGGTGTCCGCTGGCACAACCCACTCACCGCCTGATCCCTCCGGCAGGGCGGTCTCGATACACCGCCCAGAGGGGGGCACTCGACCACCGAGAGCGGTCCGGTCGTCGAGTGGCGCACCGCGGCGTAGCCGCCACTGCGTTGTATCGAGACGACTCGCGGGGTCAGAGTTTGCCGGTGGCGGTCAGGCGGGCGTTGGCGCGGCTCAGGGCGCTGAGCGCCTCGGCGTCGTGACCGCTGCGCAGTTGGGCCTCGGCGCGCTCTTTGGCGGCGCGGGCGCGCTCGATGTCGATCTGGCTTGCGAGTTCGGCAGTGTCGGACAGGATCGACACCTTGTTGGCCGACACCTCGACGAACCCGCCGTGGACGGCGATGTCCTCGGTGGTGCCATCGACCAGGAACACCCGCGTGTGGTTCTCGGCCAGCGCCCCGAGGAACGGGGCGTGGCCGGCCTGGAAGGCGATCTCGCCGCCGCCGAGCGTGCGCGTGATCACCATCGTCGCCTGCCCGGAGTACAGCACCACTTCGGGTGACACGACCTCGACGGTCAACGGATCAGCCATCTGAAATCAGGACTCCTGGAGCTGCTTGGCCTTGGCGAGTACCTGCTCGACGCCGCCGACGTTGAGGAACGCCTGCTCGGGCACCTCGTCGAGATCGCCGCGCAGGATCGCCTCGAACGACTCGACCGTCTCTTCGACCGGCACGAACTCGCCGTCGATACCGGTGAACACCTTGGCGACGTAGAACGGCTGCGACAAGAAGCGCTGGATCTTGCGGGCCCGGTTCACGGTCATGCGGTCCTCGTCGGACAGCTCGTCGAGACCGAGGATGGCAATGATGTCCTGGAGCTCCTTGTAGCGCTGAAGGTTCTCCTGCACCTGGCGGGCCACGTTGTAGTGGTGCTCGCCGACCACCTCGGGGGCGAGGATGGTCGACGTCGACGCCAGCGGGTCGACCGCCGGGTAGATGCCGAGGGCGGCCACCTGGCGGCTCAGCTCGGTGGTGGCGTCGAGGTGCGTGAAGGTGGTGAACGGCGCCGGGTCGGTGTAGTCGTCGGCGGGCACGTACACGGCCTGGAGCGACGTGATCGAACGGCCCCGGGTGGACGTGATGCGCTCTTGCAGCTGACCCATCTCGTCGGACAGCGTGGGCTGGTAGCCCACGGCCGAGGGCATGCGGCCGAGCAGCGTCGACACCTCGGAACCGGCCTGCACGAAGCGGAAGATGTTGTCGACGAACAGCAGCACGTCCTGGTTCTGGACGTCGCGGAAGTACTCGGCCATCGTCAGCGCCGACAGCGCCACCCGCAGGCGCACGCCCGGCGGCTCGTCCATCTGACCGAACACGAGGGCGGCCTTCTCGAACACGCCCGACTCCATCATCTCGAGCCGCAGGTCGGTGCCCTCACGGGTGCGCTCGCCCACACCGGCGAACACCGACACGCCACCGTGCTGGCTGGCGACGCGGTTGATCATCTCGGTGATCAACACGGTCTTGCCCACGCCGGCGCCGCCGAACAGGCCGATCTTGCCACCGGCGACGTACGGGGTGAGCAGGTCGATCACCTTGATGCCCGTGGGGAACAGGCGGGCCGACGGCTCGAGCGCGTCGAACGTCGGGGCCGGACGGTGGATGTCCCAGCGCTCCATCTGGTCGAATCCCTCGGGGTCCTCGTCGAGCGCCTCGCCCCACACGTTCCACACGTGGCCGAGCACCTTCTCGCCCACGGGCACCTGGATGCCGTGGCCGGTGTTGCGCACGGGGGTGCCGCGCTTCAAGCCGTCGGTGGGCTTCAGGCACACGGCCCGCACCCGGCCGTTGCCGAGCTGCTGGGCGACCTCGGCGAGCACCTTCTGGGTGGTGCCTTCGATCGTCACCTCGAACTCGACCGCGGTGTTCAGCTCGGGCAGTGCCGAGGGCGGGAACTCGACGTCGATCACGGGGCCGGCGATGGCGACGACGCGGCCGTCCTTGAGTTCCGATTCGGTGATGGTCATCTCAATGGGTCCCTTGATGTTTGCGATGGGGTGTGTGGTCGAAGGTTCGTTGGCCGGCTCAGGCGTTCGCGGCGGTTGGGGTCCAGTCGTCGATCAGGACGACGTGCTTGGCAGTGTCCTTGCCGGAGCCGAGCGCTTCGGCGCCGCCGACGATCTCCATGATCTCGGTGGTGATCGAGTCCTGGCGGGCCCGGTTCATCACGATCGAGAGGTTCTTGATCAACTCGTCGGCGTTGTCGGTGGCCGACTTCATGGCCCGCTGACGGAAGGCGTGCTCGGACGCCGCGGCGTTGAGCAGCGCCGCGTACACGCGGGCTTCGACGTAGCGCGGCAACAGTGTGTCGAGGATGGTGGTCGGGTCGGGCTCGAACTCGTAGTCGGCGCCGGCCGCGTTCTTGCCGTCGCCACCGGCCACCGTGGCGGTGGTGAGCGGCACCAGCGGGCGCAGCACCACTTCCTGGCTACCCGGCGTGATGAAGCGGGTGTAGACCAGTTCGACCGAGTCGACGTGACCGCTCGCGTACAGCGCCACGACGTGCTGACCGATCGCCTTGGCGTCGGCGTAGGTGGGGTTGTCGCTGAAGCCCTGGAACGGCTGCCCGAGCGAGTAGCCGCGGAACCGGAAGTACGACTCGGCCTTCTTGCCGACCGGGATCAGTTCGTAACCCTGCCCGGCCAGCACGGCGGCCTTGACCTCGCCCTCGGCCGCACGCTGCACACCGGCGTTGTAGCCGCCGCACAGCCCACGATCGGCGGTGATGACCACGTAGCACTTGTTCTTGATGGTCGGCCGCCCGGCGAGCAGCGGCGAGTCGGAGTTGGCGCCGGCTGCCGAGAGGTCTTTGACGACCTCGGTGATCTGCTCGGAGTAGGGGACGGCGGCCTGAACGCGCTGCTGGGCCTTGACGATCCGCGAGGCGGCGATCAGCTCCATCGCCCGCGTGATCTTCTTCGTCGCCTGCATCGTGCGAATCCGCTCGCGCAGGATGCGTTCCTGTCCACCTGCCATTACTCGTCACCTCCACCCGCGCGAGGTGCCAGGCACCACGCGTGAGTTGCTCGGCCGGACATCGAACTCACTCCGTTGCCAGGGTCTTGGCGCTCGCCGCCTCGCCGACGGCATCGGCGTCGACAGCGCTCGGGTCGACTGCGTAACCGGCGCCGCCGCCGATCTGGAACTGGTCTTTGAACGACTGCACGAGGTCGCCGAGCTCGTCGGGCAAGCCGCCGGTGCGCAGCGCCGACAAGATGCCGGCATGGCGGTTGCGGAAGAAGTCGAGCAGCTCGGCCTCGAAGCGGCGCACGTCGGCGACCGGGATGTCGTCGAGGAAGCCCTTCGTGCCGGCGAAGATCGACACCGTCTGCTCCTCGACGGGCATCGGGCTGTTGAGCGGCTGCTTGAGCAGCTCGACCAGGCGATAGCCACGCTCGAGCTGGGCCTTCGACACGGCGTCGAGTTCGGAGCCGAACGTGGCGAACGCTTCGAGCTCGCGGAACTGGGCGAGGTCGAGCTTGAGCGTGCCGGCGACGCCCTTCATGCCCTTGGTCTGGGCTGCCGAGCCCACGCGCGACACCGAGATGCCCACGTCGACGGCCGGGCGCACACCCGACTTGAACAGGTTGTCCTGGAGGTAGACCTGGCCGTCGGTGATCGAGATCACGTTGGTGGGGATGTACGCCGACACGTCGCCGGCCTTGGTCTCGATGACGGGCAGTGCGGTCAGCGAACCGGCGCCGTTCTCGTCGGACAACTTGGCGGCCCGTTCGAGCAGCCGGCTGTGCAGGTAGAACACGTCGCCCGGGTAGGCCTCGCGGCCCGGCGGGCGGCGCAGCAACAGCGACAGCTGGCGGTAGGCCTCGGCCTGCTTGGAGAGGTCGTCGTACACCACGAGCGCGTGCTCGCCGTTCTCCATCCAGTGCTGGCCGATCGCGCAGCCGGCGTACGGAGCGAGGTACTTGAACGGGGCCGCGTCGGCGGCCGGGGCGGTGACCACGACCGTGTACTCCATCGCGCCGTAGCGGCGCAAGGTCTCGACCGTCTGGGCGACCGTCGAACCCTTCTGGCCGATCGCCACGTAGATGCACTTCACGCCAAGACCCTTTTGGTTGATGATCGTGTCGATGGCGATCGTGGTCTTGCCGGTCTTGCGGTCGCCGATGATCAGCTCGCGCTGGCCACGGCCGATCGGGGTCATCGCGTCGATCGACTTGATGCCGGTCTGGAGCGGTTCGTGCACCGGCTTGCGGCCGAGCAGGCCGGGCGCCTGGATCTCCATCCGGCGGGGCTGCACGCCCACCAGCTCACCCTTGCCGTCGACCGGCTCACCAAGCGCGTTGACCACGCGGCCGAGCATGCCGTCGCCGACCGGCACCGACAGGATCCGGCCCGTGGCCTTCACCGTCTGGCCCTCCTCGATCGAGGAGGCCTCGCCGAGCACCACCGCGCCGATCATGTCCTCGTCGAGGTTGAGGGCGAGGCCGACGGCCCCGCTCTCGAACTCGAGCAGCTCGTTCACCGCCGCGTCGGGCAGGCCCGACACGCGGGCGATGCCGTCGCCGACTTCGGCGACGCGCCCGACGGTACGGGCGGCGAGTGAGGGCTCGAAGCCCTCCAGGTTGTTCTTCAGTGCCGAGGCGATGTCGGCGGCGGAGATCGTGAGTTCAGCCATGTCTGTTCCGGGTTCCGTTCGTACCTGAGTTAGAGGCGAGCCTTGAGCTGGTCGATGCGCGAGCGCACGCTGCCGTCGATGACGGTGTCGTCGACGGTGGCGACGAGGCCACCGAGAATCGAGGGGTCGACGACGACCTTGAGGTTGACCTGCTTGCCGGTGGCGTTGGCCAGGGCGGCAGCCAGGCGGGCCTGCTGGTCGTCGGTGAGGGCGACAGCACTGCGCACCTCGGCGACCGACAGGTTCTTGGCGCTCGACGCCCGGGCGACCAGGCGGTCGACGATTGCCGGCAGGTCGCGGCCGCGACCCGAACCGACCACCATCGACACGAGCTGGGTGGTGGTGGCGGTGGCTTTACCGCCGAGCAGGTCTTCGACGATCGCCTGGCGCTTGGCGGCCGGGACGAGTTCGTCGGTGAGGGCGTTGCGGAGCGCGTCGCTCGATTCGTACGAGCGAGCGAAGCGGAACAGCTCGTCCTCGACCTCGTCGAGCGTGCCCTCGGCGCGGGCGACCTCGAACAGGGCCCGGGCGTAGCCGTCGATACGTGCGTCGATGCTCATGCGCTGGCACCCACCTTCTGGATAAAGCTCTCGATCAGGTCCTGCTGGGTGGCCGCGTCGACCACACCACTCGCCAGGGCCTGCTCGGTGGCGGCGTTGGACAGGCGGGCGATCTCGGCCCGCAGCTCGTCGCCCACCCGGCCACCGGCGAGGGCGATGTCGGCGGTGGCGCGACTGCGCAACTCGGCGACCTCGGCCTCGAGCCGGGCCCGGCCCTCGGCCAGCACGGCCGCGGCCTGGGTGTCGGCCTCGGCGAACAGGCGCTGACGCTCGGCGTCGATGTCGCCCGCGGCCTGGCGGATCTGGGCGGCCTCGGCGTCGGCGTCGGCCTTGGCCTGTGCCGACGAGTCGAGCTCGGCCTGGATGCCCTCGGTACGCGACCTCATCGCCTTGCCGATCGCCGGACCGGCGAACTTGGCCAGCAGGCCGAAGATGAGGATCGAGGCGATGCCGCCGAAGATCATCTCGAACGACTCGGGGAAGAGCCAGTGCTTCGAGCGGGCCGGGTCGACGTCGTGGTGGCCGTCGGCGGCGATCAGCACGCCCAACTGGGCGACGATCGGGTTGGCGAAGACGCTCATGACTTGACCCCGATCACGCTGGCCACGGCGGCTTGCACCGTTGCCGAGTCGGCCGGCTTGCCGAGCGACAACTCCAGCGTGCGCCCGGTGACGTCGGCCACCGCGGTGGCGATGTCGCCACCGGCCGCTTCGCGAGCGGCGCGCACCTGGGCGGCGGCAGCCTCGCGCTCGGCGGCGACCTGAGCGTTGACGTCGGCCAGCTTGGCGGCCCGTTCGGCCTCGAGCGTCTGGCGGGCGGCGTCGACCTTGGCGGCCGCCTCGGCCTTCACCGCGGCCAGCTGCGTCTCGTACGCGGCGACCTCGGCGTTGGCGGCGGCGCGGGCGGCGTCGGCCGACTCACGCGTGTCGCGGATGTGGGCGTAGCGCGCGTCCATCCCCTTCTTCAGCTTCGGGTACAGCGCGAAGCGCATCACCAGGGCGAGCACGACGAACGCGCCACCACCCCAGGCGAGCTCCTTGACCTCGGGCATGATCGGGCTGGGGCCCTCTTGGCACGGGTACTCGGATACTTCGCCTGGTTCGAGTTCGAACTCGCAGTCGACGGCATGTTCGTCGCCATGGGCCGATTCCTCATGGCCCGGCTCCCCCGTACTGCGGGGAGTGTTGACAAACGTGACGGAGATCTGCGAGCCCAGGGTCACGACGGCTGTCAGCACGTCAGCTCCTTGCGGGGTCGGATCGATGGACGGACTTGAATGACGGGGTCCGGACGGCTCAGAGACCGATGAGGATGAACACCACGAAGCCGATCAGGGCGAGCGCCTCGGTGAAGGCGATACCCAGGAACATCGTGGTGCGCACCATGCCGGCGGCCTCGGGCTGGCGAGCCATCGCCTCGACCGACTTGCCGACGAGGTAGCCGATGCCGATGCCCGGCCCGATCGCGGCGAGGCCGTAGGCGAAGCCGGCGCCCAGGGCGGCGAAGGCTGCCTTCTGGTCGGCAGTCTCCTGAGCGAGAAACGCGAGTGCTTCCATGTTGGGGTGATTCTCCTGTGTGCTGTTGAGGAAAAGGGAGAGCTAATGAACGAGCGAACGGCCGGTCAGTGTTCCGGGTGGGCGGCGCCGCCGATGTACACGGCAGCAAGAACGGTGAAGATGTAGGCCTGCAAGAACCCGACCAGCACCTCGAAGGCGGTCAGGAACACGAGCATGAAGAACGGCAGGATCGCCACCGGCTTGAGGGCGATCGAGTCGGACGTGATCAGCTCGTTGGTGAGCAGGGCGAAGGTGACCAGCAGGATGTGACCGGCGAGCATGTTGGCGAAGAGTCGCACGGTGAGCGAGAACGGGCGCACGAGGAACGTCGAGATGAACTCGATCGGGGCGACCAGGATGTACAGCGGGCCGGGCACGCCGGGCGGGAACAGCGAGTTCTTGATGTACGCCGGGCCCTGGTGCTTGAAGCCGGTGCCGATGAACGTCAACCACACCAGCAGCGACAGGAACATCGGGATCGCGATGCGGGCGGTGGCCGGCATCTGCAAGATCGGGATGACACCCGGCAGGTTGCACAGGTAGATGAAGAGGAACGTCGACAGGAACCATGGCGTCCAGCCCAAGCCGTGCTTGCCCATCGTCGGCATGATGATCTGCTGCTCGATGAACTCGACGATCGTCTCGGCGAAGTTGCGCACGCCCTTGGGCGCCTTGAGCCCATCCTGGCGGCTCGCCAAGAGGAAGATCACGATCGAGATCAGCGTCGCCAGCACGGCGACGATGGCGATCTTGTTGAACGTCGGGAACAGGTCGCGCCAACGGAGGATCTCGTTGATCGGCGGGAATTCGAGAGCGAGCATGTGTCCGGAAGGTCTCTCTGGGTAGGTGGGTTCTGGTGGCGTCTAGGGGCGTGCGGGCTTGAGGCCGGAGTGGGCCAGTGAGATCGCAACGTACTTGAGCTCCCAGATCAGGAGCCCGAGGTGCGTCACGATGATGGTCGCTCCGAGTGCCGGAAGCGAAATCCAGCCGGCGTCGCGCACCAACAGCACGGCGACGGTGATGAGCCCGAGCCGGATGAGGTAGCCGAACAGCGTGGCTCCCATCATCAGTCCGAGCGAGATCTTGGCGGTCGACGAGATCAGCAGTGCCGACAGGGCGAAGTTGACCAGCACCAGGGCGATCGCGAACGCGGCCGAGGCAGCACCCTTGCCACCCCACACGAGGTAGGCGATGGCGACCAGCGCGGGGGCGACCCACAGGCCGCGCTTGATGATGTCGCGCGAGACCTTGACCTCGACCGCCTCGCCGTCGAGGCGGGTGGTGGCCGCGCTGGCATTGCCGTTGGCGGGCGCCGTCATCATGCGGCCCTCCGCGCGTCGCGACGTTCGGCTTCGAGTTGCTCCATCGCCGCGTCGTACGTGTACTTCAGGCGGATGAACGAGCCGATCGCCGCGAACAACACCAGACCGATCGTGAACGCCGGGAAGATGCCGAGCCACCGGTCGAGCAGCCAGCCGCCTGCCAGGAACACCAGCAACGTCAGCGCGATGTCCATCCCGCGGGCGAGGTTGGAGTCGGTGTCGTTCGGCTTCATCAGTCGGTGCGGTGGCGGTACGTCCACGACTTTGTGAACGCGCGCACAAACTAGCTCACCGCACGCTCCGGAAACAACCTCGAGAAGCGACCGCCCCTATCGCACTTCTTGGCGTTCGGGACGGTCGGGGTCGAGTTGCTCGGCGGCGGGGCGGTCGAGCACCTCTTCGAGTTCGAGCGCGCGGCGGCGCTGGAGCATCGGGTGCAGCACGGTGAACAGGGCGATACCCAACCCGGCCATGCCGAACGGCAGCCAGCGCGGGTTCCCGCCGCGCAGCACCGGCCACAACACGAACCCCGACAGCAGCAGCGTCCACCCCCACAGGATCAGCACGCTGCGGCGGTGCCCGTGGCCGAGGTTCATCAAGCGGTGGTGCAGGTGCCCCTTGTCGGCGACGTCGAACGCCTGACGTTTCGAGACCCGGCGCACGATCGCGAACAGCGTGTCGAGGATCGGCACCCCGAGGATGAGGAGTGGAATCGCCAGCGGGGCGAAGAAGAAGAACGTCTGGCCGACGAAATCCTGCGTGCCCGGGGCGGCGCGCCCACCAACCACGCTGGTCGACACGGCCAGCAACGTGCCGAGCAGGTACGCCCCGCCGTCGCCCATGAAGATCCGCGCCGGGTTGAAGTTGTGCGGCAGGAACCCGACCGCGATGCCCACCGTGATGACGGCGATCAGCGGGCCGATGTTGGCATCGCTGAGCAGGTCGAGCGTCGACAGCTTGTTGGCGTATAGGAAGAAGCCGAACCCGGCGATCGCGACGATGCCCGCGGCCAACCCGTCGAGCCCGTCGATCAGGTTGATGGCCTGGGTCATGCCGAGCAACCACAGCACGGTGACGAGCGGTGCCCAGTCGGTGGGCAGGATCAGCACGTCGTAGAACGGCACCCGGAAGTAGAACATCGTCGCCCCGAACTGGACGAGGATCAGCGCCGCCAGCACGGTGCCGGTGACCTTGGCCGGCGGGGGCAGGTCGTGGACGTCGTCGAGCATGCCGACCATGAACATCACCAGCGCGGCCAGGGCGATGCCCAACGGTTCGCTGTTGTTGGCGAACAGCACCTCGAACCGGTCGAGCTGCCACGCCACGCCCAGGGCGACGACGAACCCCACGAACATCGCCAGCCCACCGACGTTGGCGATCGGTGCGGTGTGCACCGAACGGGCATTGGGCTGGGCGACCCAGCCGAGTACCCGCGCCACCCGCCGCACCAACGGCGTCACCGCGAACGTGGCGACCGCGGCGACACCCCCGATCAGCAGGTAGTCACGCAGGACCGGGCTCACCGGCGCAACCGTAACGAACGGGGCCAGGCGCGTTTCGTTACGAGCGTCAGTACGGGGGGAACTTGGCGCACAGGGCGGCGACCTCGGCGCGCACCTGCTCGCCGCGCAGCGCCCGGGCGATCAGGCCGGCGATGATCGGCATCTCGGCTTCGGTCATGCCCTGGGTGGTGACCGACGGGGTGCCGATCCGCAGGCCACTGGTGACGAACGGGCTGCGCGGGTCGTCGGGCACTGTGTTCTTGTTGAGCGTGATGCCCTGCTCGTCGAGCGTGGTCTGGGCCACCTTGCCGGTGAGCTCGGCGTCGAACGGGCGCAGGTCGACCACCATCAGGTGGTTGTCGGTGCCGCCCGACACCAGCGCGAACCCCTCCCCCGCCAACGCCTCGGCGAGCGCCGCCGCGTTCTGCACCACCTGCTGGGCGTAGTCCTTGAACGACGGGTCGAGCGCCTCGCCGAACGCGATCGCCTTGCCGGCGATGGCGTGTTCGAGCGGGCCGCCCTGCCATCCGGGGAACACGGCCTTGTCGATCGCCTTCGCGTACTCGGCTTTGCAGAGGATCGCGCCGCCGCGCGGGCCGCGCAGCGTCTTGTGCGTCGTCAGCGTGACGATGTCGGCGTACGGCACGGGGTTCGGGTGCGCCCCACCGGCCACCAACCCGGCGAGGTGGGCGATGTCGAACATCAGCAGCGCGCCGACCTCGTCGGCGATCGCCCGCCACGGCTCTGGGTCGAGCCGGCGCGGATAGCTGGTGGTGCCGACCACGATCAGCTTCGGACGGTGCTCGGCCGCCAGCTTGGCGGCCTGGTCGAGGTCGATCCGGTCTTCGGCCCCCACGCCGTAGGCGACGAAGTCGTACAGCAGGCCGCTGGCGTTGACGGGCGAGCCGTGGGTGAGGTGCCCACCGTGGTCGAGGCTGAGACCCATCACCGTGTCGCCCGGCGAGAGGAGCGCCTGGTAGACGCACATGTTGGCGTTGGCGCCCGAGTGTGGCTGGACGTTGGCGTGGTCGGCCCCGAACAGCTGCTTGGCGCGGTCGATGGCGAGCTGCTCGATGCTGTCGACCACCGCGTTGCCGCCGTAGTAGCGCTTGCCCGGGTACCCCTCGGAGTACTTGTTGGTGAGCACCGAGCCGGTGGCGCGCATCACGGCCGGGCTGGTGAAGTTCTCGCTGGCGATCAGCTGAAGGCCGGTGGTCTGGCGCTCGACCTCGGCTGCGATCAGGTCTTCGACCTCGGTGTCGGGATGGGTGTCGGTGGGAAACGGCATGGGGGGCAGCCTCTCTAGAACTCGTTCTCCAGCTCGGTGAGCTGGGCGACGCGGCGGGCATGGCGCCCACCTTCGAAGGGGGTGGACAAGAACAGGTCGACGATCTCTTCGGCCAGCCCGATGCCGACCACCCGGGCGCCGATCGACAACACGTTGGCGTCGTTGTGCTGGCGGGCCATGCGCGCCGTGTACAGGTCGTTGCACAGCGCCGCCCGCGCCCCGCGGACCTTGTTGGCGGCGAGCTGCTCGCCTTGGCCGCTGCCGCCGAGCACGATGCCGTAGTCGGCATCGCCGTCGCGCACGCTGCGCGCGGCGGCCGCGCAGAACTGCGGGTAGTCGACGCTGTCGGTGGAGAACGTGCCGTGGTCGACGATGTCGTGCCCGGCGTCGCGCAGGCGCTGGGCGAGATGTTCCTTCAACTCGTGGCCGGCATGGTCACACCCGAACGCGATCCGTAGCTGAGCTGGAGGAGCCATCGTCGGCCGATCTTAGGTTGCCGCACCCACCCGCACCCCGGCCGCTCGGGATGCTCCTATGGATGTCAAGTCCCGATTTGGGGGTTGAGGTCGGTTTGGATGGCGGCGTAGACGTCGCGGGCGATGTATCGCTTGAGGCAGCGGATGATGTCCTTCTTTGAGTGGCCTTGTTTGGTGCGGCGTTCGACGTAGGCGCGGGTGCGTGGGTCCCATCGGAGTCGGCACATGACGATCCGGTAGAGCGCGGCGTTGGCTTGACGGTCGCCGCCGCGGTTGAGGCGGTGTCGGTTGTTGGTCTTGCCGGAGGTGGCTGGGATCGGGGCGACACCGCAGAGGTGCGCGAACGCGGCTTCGTGGCGGAGCCGATCCGGGTTGTCGCCGGTGGTGGCGAGGAGTTGGCCGGCGACGTCGAGGCCGACGCCTTGCAGGCTGAGCAGGGTCGGGGCGAGCGGGCCGATGAGGGCTTCGAGGTCGTCATCGAGCGCAGCGATCTCGTCGTCGAGGTCTCCGATCCGCTGAGCGATCGAGGAGAGTGCTCGTTTGGTCGCCGCGGTCGGGTTGATCAGGCGTCCTGGTCGAGGTGGGCGCTTGGCGAACGGTGAGGGTGTTGGCGGCAGGTCACGGGCCGAGCGCAGACGCGCACAGGTGGCCACCAGGCGTGCGCCGTCGAGCCCGGCGAGCTGGGCGCGTAACGCGTCGGGGGCGGTCACGATTAGTGCCTTGAGCTGGGTCAATGCCTTGGCCCGGTCACGCACAGCGCCGGTCCGAGCGACTCGCAGCACACGCACCGACTCGACATCACCGGTGCGTGACTTGGGGATCCCGGTGGCCCGACCCGACGCCGCCGCGCGGGCTGCGGCGTAGGCGTCGATCGGGTCGGACTTGCCCTGGTCACGGCGGGTCTTGCGGTCAGGCCGGTCGACCTCGACCACACAGGCACCGGCTGCGGTCAAGAACCGCGCCAGACCAGCACCGTAGGCGCCGGTGCCCTCGACCCCGACCAGTGCGACATGACCGAACGTGCGGGCCCACGCCCACAACGCCGCGAACCCGGCCGCGGTGGCGGCGAAACTGGCGTGACCGAGGTGGCGGCCTAACCCGCCCTGTTCAGTAGCGGTCGGGGGTTGAGGTCGGCGCGTCCGCGAAAACGCCCTTCTGGTGCGGGAAACTTGAGCTGTCGAAGGCATCAAGAACCCCAACCAGAAGGGCACTTCCATGGTGAAGCGTAATCGTC
>DATMEY010000014.1:0-203528 GCA_035556435.1 Ilumatobacter sp.
AGACAACCCAGAGATCACCGCATTCGGGAACGCACCACCAGCCAAGAAGTTCACACTCGACGCCACCGGACGCGGCTGCGAACAATCCCACACCGTCGCATGACCCGCACCCGACGCCCCAACCACCGTCACGTTCAACACGGCGGCGGCAGCATCGGTGGCGACCCCGGCCAGCCCGGCGACGGGGACGACCAGGACTTCGCCGGGTTCGAGCGAGCCCGAGCCCACCAAGCCACCATCGACAACCGGGCGCCCCGGCCGCGTGTCGGCGACCCGGGCCGAGGTGACCGGCGTCACCGCGGGCGGCGTGGCAGGGGCCACGATCGTCCACTTGAACGTGGCGACCGGACCGACATTGCCCAGCACATCGATACCGCGCGCCCGGAACGTGTGGCCGCCCCCGGCTAGGCCCGAATACACCTGCGGGTCACCACACCCAGCCCAGGCACCACCGTCGAGACGGCACTCCAACAACGCCCCGGCATCATCAGACGACACCGAGAAGCTCACCGACGTCGACGACGTCACCGCCACCACATCCGCATCGATCGCCACCACCGGACCCGTCACGTCGACGTCCCAGGTGTGGGTGACGACCGTGCTCGAGTTGCCGGACGGATCGACGGCGTTCACCGCCAGCGTGTGCTCGCCCTCGGCAAGTCCGCTCAGGCCGAACGGGCTCGCACAGGGCGATGCCGTCGCACCGTCGAGCGCGCACTCGAACGTGGCCGCCGTGTCGGAACTGGTGAACGTGAACTCGACGTCGGGGCCGGACGGGTCGGCCGGCACGGTGCCGAATGCCACGTCCGGCGCCACCGGGGCAGGCGCCGGCGCGCCGAACGCCGGGAACTGCAGCGCCAGTATCGCCTGCGCGGTCGCCCGTCGCCATTGGTCGCGCGTCAGCGGGGCGATGCCGTTGACGAGCGCGTCGTCGTGGGCCGCGAGGTTGTAGGCGATCACGCCCTCCTCACCAGCCGCCGGCGTGCCCGCGGTCTCGGCGGCGTCGAGCCGAACGTTGCGGACGTAGTCTTCGGCACCCACCGCGGCCGGGCTGCCCAGCGCCCACAGCGCCTGACCGACGAGGCCCGTCGAGTTGCTGTTCGACGCCGAAGTGGGGCCGCTGCCGCCGAACGCCCCGTCGTCGTGCTGCACATCGAGCAGCCACGCTTCGGCCGCGGCCACTGCGGCCGAGACCGACGGGCCGGGCTCGGCCGCCAACAGAGCTTGCACGCTGAGGGCCGTCGAGTCGGGGTCGGCCGCGGCATCGTCGACGCACCCGCGGGTGGTGGCGGCGTTGTCGACGTCGCCGAAGAACAGCCGGAACCCACCGCCCGGACACTGCTGGTCGAGCAGGAAGCTGACCGCGGCGCCCGGGATGCCGGCCGCGGTGTGCGACAGGCCGAGCATGTTGAGGGTCTGCCCGAAGACGTTCGAGTAGTCGCCCCACGCCGACACGTCGGCGAAGCGCCCAGCGTGCAGGCCGCTGGTCAGCATCGCGCCGCGCGACAACACCTCGAGGTCGCGTCCGCCGAAGCCGTTCACGTCAGCACCCTGGAGCGACGCGCTCAGCAGCGTCTTGCCCAGCGCCCCCGCGTACAGGCTGCCGGCGTCGCCGAAGCTCTCGCCGGTGATGTAGTCGGCGACCGAGGCTTCGAGCAGTCCGAGCGCGGTCGTCGCCGGAGCCGCCGCACCGCGGCCGCCCCGGTTGAGGGCAAGTACGGCATCGAGTGTCAGGCCCCAGTCGACCGACGCCGGGTCGTAGGGGCTCGGCAGCGAGCCGCCGTTGGCTCCCAGTTCGGCCTCGAGCCACTCGATCGTCGCCCGAGTCGGACCGTAGACGCCGACCGCGTCGAGGTCGAATCCGCTCGTGGCGGTGTTGGGGTGCGGGTCGTAGATCGGCCGGCCGAACGAGTCGAGGTCGTCGCCGTCGCCGGTGATGTCGACGATCCGCACGTGGGTGATCGCGTCGAGGTCGACGCCCCCGGAACGCACGGCCGAGTCGTTGCGCAGCGCGGTGAGGTCGAACGGTGTGCCGTACCGAAGGCCAGTCGTGATGTCGCGGCCCCCCATCCCGCCGAGCAGTTCCGCCGGCTGGGTGGCGAAGCTGCCGACCGGTGTGGGCTGGCGCGAGGCGGTGTCGAACCGGGCGAAGTCGACACCATTGCTGCTGACCTCGACATATGCCAGTTCGAGGTAGTCGGCGGCGCCGGAGGCGAACCCGTTCTCGACGAGCACGAAGTCGTAGCCGGGCAGGTCACCGAACGGCGTGTCGAACGTCAACGTGATCCGGCCGCGGTCGCCGAGCACCACCAGCGTGCCGTTCGACGGGCCGGTTGCATTGGCCGGGTCGTGAAACGACGGGTTCGTGCTCTGTGCGCCGAGCACCAGGTCTTCGGCGCCGGTAGCCCAGCGGACGACGTCGGGGTTGTTCACCGTGGCCGGTGCCGGGTTCCATCCCGTGCCGGCTCGGGGTGCGTACGTGTCGCCCACGTCGTAGGTGGCATCGAACAGCAGGAGGTCCGAGCACAGCTGCGGCCCGTCCCAGGCAGCCGCCGCGGCACGCCGGGCGAGCACGCGGATCGTGCGGTCGGTGTAGGGCGCCAGGTCGAGCTCGTCGGCGAGCGCGAACACCGCCTCGGTGACCGGCGTCGTCGCCGGGTCGAGCACGGCGATTTCGACACCGGTGCCGTCGACCGTGGAGAACGGCAGCGTCTCGTCGTCGGCGATGATCGTCAGCACGGGGGCGTCGGGGGAGGTGCCGCACGCGGGCGTGTCGCCCGAGAAGCCGGTGTGGAAGATCCACCCTTCGATCGAGTCGACAGGAATCGTGCCCGTGCCGCCGGCACCGGTTTCGGAGAAGCCCCACGGCTCGCCGGCGGCCGCCCGCCAGTAGCTCCAGTAGCCGCCCGTCAGCCAGCAGTAGGGGTACCCCGCGGCGGGATGCCCGTCGATGGTGCACACCGTCCCCGCGCCAGACTCGTCGGTGGCGGTGAATCCTGCATTGGCGAGCGCGTCCAGCCCATGCGCCTGGCTACCCAACGCGCATCCGAGTTCGACGGGGCCGTCGAACGGGGAAAGGTCGACCACGACCGTCACCCCGCTGCCCGGCGCACACGCGGCCCCCGCGACCGGTGTGGGGGGTGGATCGGCAGCGGCGGTGCCGGTGGGAGTGGCCAGGGCGATCGTGCTGGCCGCGACCAAGGCGGTGGCCAGCAGGGTGGGTGTGCGCATGTTCGTCGAGTCCTCGCAATGAACCGGCCGACGAACAACAGATGAGCCGGTTCGCCAGACAGAGCGACCGCGCACACCCGTTGCCGCAGACCGCGGCGGCAAATGGGATATGTGGCCCGGTCAGGCATTCCGGCTCGCTCGCCGAACAGGTCGGCGGGCATACGGTTGCGGGTCAGCGCCGGCTTCTCACCGGCTTCCCCTGCTCAGGCGTTGGTGACAGTACCCACCGCCGCGGCTCGCTCACAACCCGGCGGCGGCCAACCGAGCCGAGCGAGGCGCGTCAGGCGAGGAACCAGTCGCGGACGCGGGTGGGAACCGTGGGGTGGGCGCGGGCGACGTCGTCGGCGATCGTGGCGACGGTCGTGGCGGTCAACTCGGCTCGCCAGGCGACCTCGGCGCCGCGCATCACGCTGGTGATCTCGCAGGGCACCTGGCACGCCTGCGGAGAGGCGGGGAACGGGCCACGTTGGCGGATCTCGAGGCACCGGAACACCGGCTCGCGCCCTTCGATCGCGTCGACGACGTCGAGCACGGTGATCTCGGCGGCGGGGCGGGCCAGCGCGAACCCGCCCCGCGGCCCGGCCCGCGAGACGACGACGCCGTTGCGGGCGAGCGCTTGGAACTGCTTGTTGAGGTAGGCGGCCGGGAGGTCGTGGTACTCGGCCAGGCGACCGATCGGCACCGTGGTGCCCTCCGGCAGCCAGGCCAGGTCGACGCAGCCGTGGAGCGCCCACTCGACACCCTGATTGAGCCGCATGTTCTGGATACTACTTGTCCATGTTGGGCGCGGTCGTTAATATGGACATTCATTATCCAGATAACCAGGAGTTCTGATGGCCGACGAGATCCAACCTGCCGTTCCGCTGGCAACCCAGTTTCCCGAGGGCTACCGGGCGATGCAGAAGCTCGCCGCCAGCGTGCGCGCGGCCGTCGACCCGGCGTTGCTCGAACTCGTGCAGCTCCGCGCGTCGCAGATCAACGGCTGCGCGTACTGCCTCGACATGCACACCAAGGACGCCCTGGCGGCCGGCGAGACGAGCGAGCGCCTGGCGCTGCTACCGGCATGGCGCGAGACCCGGCTCTACACCGAACAAGAACGCGCCGCGCTGGCGCTCACCGAGGCGATCACGCGAATCGCCGATCAGCACGTGCCAGCCGATGTGGAACAGCGAGCCCGGGCGGCATTCGACGAGGCCACCTACGCGGCGATCGTCTTCGCGATCGTGCTCATCAACGGTTGGAACCGGCTGGCCATCACGGGCCACTCCGAACCAGGCCACTACCAACCGGGCCAGCACCGCTGAGCCTACAGACCCGGCAGCCGGCCCCGGCCGGCTATCCGGCGTTGGTAGCGGGGTCGCCGTCGAGTGCCGCGGCGAGCATCGGCACGATCCCGTCGAGTAGGTACGGCAGGCTGAGCACGGTCACGAACGACGCGGCCCCGCCGAACGCGTCCTCATCGTCGCTGTCGAGGAACACGTCGCGGCCCTCGGTGTGGACCGCCAGCGAGTGGTACAGCGCACCGGCGAAGTCGTCGCGACCGACCTCTTCGGCGTCGAGCCACACGAGCACGTCGACGTCGAGCAGGTCGGCCTGCTCGAGGCTCAGGTCGAACCCGAACTCGTCGGTGGCCAGTTCACTCAAGCTGGGCGGCATCTCGAACCCGAGCGACGTCAGCAGCCGCCCACGCACGTCTTCGGGGGCATACACCCAGATGCCCTCGTACGGGGTGGCCATCGCCGCCGCCGCGCCGACGAACTCGGGGTGGTCGGTGATCGCCTGCGTGAACAGCGCCTCGACCTCGGCCGCGAGCGCCTCGGCCGTGGCCCGTTCGCCGACGATGTCGCCGATCGTGAGCAACGCTTCGTCCCACGAGACGCCCCAGTCGACGTATTCACCAGGCTGGGCGACGGTCGGCGCGATCTGCGTCAGCGTGGTGTACTCGTCGTCGACGAGGCCGGCGTACAGGCCGAGGATCAGGTCGGGGTGCAGGCTCGCGATCTGCTCGTAGTTCAGACCGTCGTCGGCGTTGAGCACGACCGGCGGTTCGGCGCCCAGCGCGGCCAGCCGGTCCTGCGCCCACGGCCAGATCGCGCCGGGGTGCTCGCCGAACCATTCGGTGGTGGCCACCGGCACCACCCCGAGCGCCAGCAGCGCGTCCTGCTCGGTGAGCCCGACGACCACGATCCGTTCGGGTGGTTCAGAAATCACCGTCTCGCCGAACTTGTGCGCGATCGTCACGGGGAAGGCGGCGTCGGCCGGGCTGGCGACCGGGGCAGCATCGGGAGCGTCGGTCACCCGCGGCACTTCGGTTCCCACCGTGGGCAGCACCGCCGGCACCCCGGCATCGTCGTCGCCACCACAGGCGGTCACGACGACTGCTGCGACCAGCGCCGCGGCAACACAGGTACGGATCGTGTGGTTCATGTTCGGCTCCTCCCCCAGCGAACAGCGTGTTGCCGGTTGTTAGGCAACGTTACTGATTGACATCAGGAGTACCAAAGTGAACACCGCCCCGCTACGCCTCGGCGAGCATCTCGGTGACCCACTCGCGCTTGACGGCTCGCCACGCTTCGTCAGTGTCGCCGCGCCGCCAGTACGGCGAGATCGACGACTGTTCGCGCGGCACCCCGCGCTCGGCAACCAGGAACGTGCGCACCGCCCGGATCTCGGCTGCTTCGCCGTGCACGAACACGTCGGGTTGGCCGTCGGGCAGGTCGAGCGCCCGGATCGCGGCGACGAGGGTGTCGGGCGTCAACCCGCTGGCGGCATGGCGATGCAACCACGTCACCCGGACGTCGGCCGGCGAGTCGAGCGAGAGTTCGCAACGGGCGTCGTCGACCACCGCGACGACGTACGCGATCGCTCCGGCGGGCAAGACGTCGAGCGAGGCCGCGATCGCCGGGAGCGCGCTCTCGTCGCCCACCATCAGGTACCAGGGCGCGGCCGGGTCGGGGGCATAGCCTCCCGACGGCCCGACGAACTGGAGCAGGTCGCCGGGGCGGGCGTTGGCAGCCCAGCGCCCGGCGTAGCCCACGTCGCCGTGGACGACGAAGTCGATCGCCAGCGTGCGGCTGGCGGGGGCCCACCACCGGATCGTGTAGCGGCGGCCCTTCGGCCGATGCTCGGGCGCCACCTCACGGGCGGCGTCGAGGTCGAACGGCGCCGCATACGGCGCACCGTCGGGGACGAACAAGGCGTTCACGTACTGGTCGGTGTACGGGGTGGGCTGGCACCCGTCGAGCCCCGGCCCACCGAGCACCACCCGCACCAGGCTCGGCGTCAACCGCTCGACCTCGATCACTTCTCCGTGCATTGCCTACCTCCGTCAACATCTCGAACACGCCGCAACTCGCGCGAGCATGCAGTGTAAGGCGAACTTAACAGCAAGGCGAAGTCACCGGGGCGTGTCAGCCGCCGCCGATGGAGTCGAGCACGGCACGGGCGGCGTGGTAGCCCCCGAGCCCGCTCACGCCACCGCCGCGCCGTGTACCGGCGCCGGCCAGGAGGATCCCGTCGTGGCGGCTGGCGACACCCCACCGCTCGGCGGGCGTGTCGAGCGGCTCGTCGTCGGACGCGAACGGCCAGCTCAGCGGGCCGTGGAAGATGTTCCCACCGGTCATCTCGAGCGCGTCCTCGAGGTCGCGGGTGGTCTTGGTCTCGACGCAGAGCCGGCCATCGGGGCCGCGCAGGATCACGTCGTCGATCGGTTCGGCCAGCACGCTCGACAGCGAGTCGAGCACGCGCCGCTGGAGCTCGTCGCGTTCTCGGTCCGTACCGGCGATCATCCGGTGCGGCACCTGGAGCGCGAACACGGTGAGCGTGTGCGCCCCGCTCGCGCGCAGGTCCGGCCCGAGGATGCTCGGGTCGGTCAGCGAGTGGCAGTAGATCTCGGCCGGCATCGGCTCGGGGAGTTCGCCCGCACCGGCTTGTTCGTAGGCGCGCCGCAGTTGCGAGTAGCTCTCGTTGATGTGGAACGTGCCACCGAACGCCGCCTCGGGCGCCACCCGGTCGCGCAGCCGGGGCAGGCGCGTGAGCAGCATGTTGACTTTGACCTGGGCACCTTCGGCCGGCCCGGGGTTGGCCCCGAGCAGCCGGTCGAGCACCGCGGGGGCGGCGGCCCAGAGCACGTGCCCAGCCCGGATCCGGTGCGTGGCTCCTCGCTCGCGCCAGCTCACCTCGTCTGGCGACACGGCGACCACCTCGGCATTTGGACGGAGCTGTGCTCCCGACTCGCGGGCGACCCGTTCCAGCTCGCCGCTGACGTGGCCCATGCCGCCGATCGGTACGTCCCAGTCGCCGGTTCCGCCGCCGATCACGTGGTACAGGAAGCAGATGTTCTGTTGCAGGTCGGCCTGGTGGGCGTCGGCGTAGGTGCCGATCAGGCCGTCGGTGAGCACCACCCCGCGGACGAGGTCGCTGGTGAACGTGCGCTCGAGTACCTCACCGAGCGGGCGTTGCAGGAAGTCGCCGACGATCGAGTCGTCGCCCACCGCGTCGGCGATCGCGCCGAGCCGCGGCAGCGGTCCGGTCATCGTCGGCCAGATCGCCGCCGCCAGCCGGTCGGTGCGGGCGTAGAACTCGCTCCAGGCGGCGACGTCGCGCTCGGCCCCGACGGACGCGAACGACTCGGCGCTGGCTGCGGCGTCGCCGTGGTCGATCAGCAGACCGGCGTCGGTGCCCGCCACCGGGGTGTACGAGGCGTACCGGCGCCGAGCCAGCCGGATGTCGAGACCGAGTTCGTCGACGATCTGACGCGGCAGCAGGCTGACCAGGTAGGAGTACCGGGACAGGCGGGCGTCGACACCGGGGAACGCCTGCGCCGACACCGTCGCGCCGCCGAGATGGTCCTGGCGTTCCAGGAGCACGACCGACAGCCCTGCCCGGGCCAGGTACGCCGCCGCGGTGAGCCCGTTGTGACCGCCCCCGACGATGACGACATCGGCGGTCGATTCCTGAGTGTTCGCCACACAAGCGAGCGTATGGCACACCGGCATGACACGCCGACACGGAAAGAGGCCCTCCCCGCCGGAGCGGAAAGGGCCTCTGACCAGGACGTTCTTTCGTGGAGCTACAGGGAATCGAACCCTGGACCTCGACAGTGCGATTGTCGCGCTCTACCAACTGAGCTATAGCCCCGTGTGCCACACGGGCGTGTCGCAGTGTAGCGACGTCAGCGGTACGCGCGGCGGGCGACGGGACGCTCGGAACTCATCCAGTCGGTGGGCCACGACGTGGACTCGCGCTGGCGCACCTGGGCGAGCAGGTACACGTAGCCGCACAACGCCAGGAAGGAGATCGCGAACAGGTACAGCATCGCCGGGGCCTTGGTGGTGGCGGCCAGGAACAGGGTTGCCCCGGCGGTGGCCACCAGCATGAACAACACGTTGGCGCGCCGGCGACGGAGCTGCTCGCCGGCCGACATGCGATGACGAGCGGCCGGCGCCTGACGCTGCTGCTGGGGACGGCCCTGGTGCGCACGGGAGACCTGCTGGCGGCGCGGCTGGGCAGCCGGGGCAGCGGTGAGGGTGCGCTCGCCATGAGTACGGGTGCCGGCGCGGCGGGCGGCGACCGGCGCACGACCGCCCTGGCGGTAGCCGGGCGACTGCGCCAGCGGGCGGGCCATGCCGCGCATCGGGCCGGTGGCCCGGTTCGGAACGGTGCTCTGGAGCTTGTTGAGCTGGCGCCGGAAGTCGGTCACCGAGGAGTTCGGCCGGTTCTCCATCCGGCTCCGGAGGAGCGGTGGGATCAGAACGGCGGCCCAAGCGGCGGCAACCACAAGCAGCACCAGTTCACCCATGTGTTCCGTTTTCCTTCACTCGGCGGCAGAGACAAGACCTTGCGCTGACAGTCGCGCACACAACGGTGACATTTGAGGGGTCACCGAGCGCTCGCATCCCTCAGCGGGTTCATTACGATTCTACGACGATCGTAACACGGATGGCAACGGCGGTGGTGAACACGGCAAGTAATCGGGCCACCGCTGGTTCACCCACCGTTTAGCTCGGCGTCAGGATTCACCCTCACGGCGATACGTGCCGGAACGCCCGCCGGTCTTCTCCCACAGGGTCAGCTCGCCGATCGTCATCCCCCGATCGGCCGACTTGCACATGTCGTAGATCGTCAACGCCGCGGTGGCGCAGGCGTGCAGCGCCTCCATCTCTACACCGGTGCGGTCGACCGTCTCGACGTACACCTCGACGGCCACGTAGTCGTCGCCGAGGTCGAAGCTGACCGACACCGCCCCCACCAGCAGCGGGTGACACAGCGGGATCAGGTCGGCGGTGCGTTTGGCGGCCTGGATGCCGGCCACCCGGGCAACCGCCAACACGTCGCCCTTCTTGACCTCGCGATTGGCGATCGCGGCCGTGGTCTCGGGCTTCATGAACACCTTGCAACGAGCCACGGCCCGGCGATGGGTGGGCTCCTTCGGTGTGACGTCGACCATGCGGGCGTGCCCGAGCGGGTCGAGGTGGGTGAACTCCAGGTCGGGCAGCGCGTCACTCATGCGAACGCCAACGCTAACCGCCGACTACAGGTTGGCCGGTGAAGACGACCTCGAACTCGTTTCCTGAGATCTGCTTGAGTTGGCGCAGGTCGTCGTCGTCCCACCCCGGCGACGGGGCGCCCTGGAAGAACCAGTTCGACCCGTTGTCGGCGACGATCACGCCGTAACGCTGCATCGCCGTGGCGATCACCCGGGCCTGGCCGGTGAGCGCGCTCACGTCGTAGCCGGCGCGCAGCCGGAGGCGCAGGCCCATCGGCGGCAGGTCGGCATCGGTGCGGCTCGACGCGTAGTGGGTGGCGGGGTGGATGTAGGCGCGCCGGGTGCGGTTGAACGTGATGCGGATCGCGTGGCGAACCTCGCCCGCGGCGACCTCGTCGTAGCGCACCAGGCCCGGCAGGATCGGCAGGCCGGCCGCGTCGGCGCTGGTCCACCCGGCGGGCCGCAGGGTGTTCGAACGCAGGTTCCAGCGTGCACCGCTGTCGGCCTCCCATCCGGCGCCCGTGGGGAACGCCCGGTACAACTCGAACAGGTCGCACGTGCCCTCGCGCAGCACGATCACGTGCCGGTCGCCGTCGGCGCTGGAGCCGCCCTCGATCGGTGCGTCGGTGGGGATGGGGAACGGCCCGCGGTCGCTTTCCGAGCCGTACGCCGTGTACGTGATCGTCCGCAGGGGTTCGTTGGCGGGCACCACGAGATACGGGATGCCGTAGTTGGGATTCTCGCCGAAGTCGGGGTGCAGGTCGTCGCCCCCGTCGGCCTGAATGCGGGCGATGATCGCCGCCGAATCGGGGTGCCGCGGCGCCGAGTCGATGCGTTGGTTCCACGGATTGTCGGCAGGGAACACCGGGCACCCGGCAAGCGTCGGCCCACCCGAGGCACCGGCTGCCCTAAGCCGCTCGGCCGGGGTGGCAACCGTTGCCGGTTCCTCGATCGCGGTGATCGCCGCCACCGCCACCGCGCTCACACCGAGCACCACGGTCAACGCAACAACTGCAACCCGGCTCGACCCCTTCATCTCGGCCGACATCCTGCCATGACGAAGCCGCTGCGTGGGGTGGTTTCGACCAGCTCAACCACCAGGTCCCAAGGCGGTTGAGCCTGTCGAAACCACCGGTGGCCCGAGTCAACCGCCGATTTGGGACATGGTGCGAGTGGGGCGGGTGAACGTCACCTGGTTGATCTGGTGCCCCGCCCACTTGGTGGCGACCGCGGCCTCGATCCGCTCGGCGATCCGGTCGTCGGTCTCGCCGTTGCGCAGCGCTGCCCGCAGGTCGAACTCGTCGGTGGCGAACAGGCATGTGCGCAGTTGCCCGTCGGCGGTGAGGCGGATGCGGTCGCAGTCGCCGCAGAACGGCTTGGTGACCGTGGGGATGACGCCCACCGTCTGGCCGGTGTCGGTGTAGCGCCAGCGGTCGGCGGGCGCCGCGCCCCGGGCCGCAACACGTTCGAGCGGCCACACCGCGCTGATCGCGGCGACGATCTCGTCCTGCCCGACGACGGTGCGGCGCTGCCAGTGGTCGCCGGCGTCGAGCGGCATGAACTCGATGAAGCGCACCTCGACGTCCTGCTCACGCCCGAACCGGGCGAGGGCGACGATCTCGTCGTCGTTGACGCCGCGCTCGACGACGGTGTTGACCTTGACCGGGTGGAACCCGGCTTGCTGGGCGGCGGCGATGCCGTCGAGTACATGGTCGAGTTCGTCGCGGCGGGTCATCTGTTCGAACTTGGCCCGGTCGAGCGTGTCGAGGCTGACGTTGATGCGGCGCAACCCGGCCGCTCGCAACTCGTCGGCCTGCTTGCGCAAGGTGGCCCCGTTGGTGGTCATCGCCACGTCGAGCGGGGTGCCGTCGGGCAGCCGCAGCGCGGCGAGTTGCGAGACCAGCGTGGTGATGTTGGCCCGCAGTGTCGGCTCGCCACCGGTGAGGCGCACGCCCTCGAAACCGAACCGCTCGACGCAGATCCGGGCGATCCGCGTGAACTCCTCGAACGTCAGCACCTCCGACCGTGGCAGCCACACCATCCCCTCTTCCGGCATGCAGTAGGTGCAGCGGAAGTTGCACCGGTCGGTGACGCTGATGCGCAGGTCGCGCACGACGCGGCCGAACGGGTCGACCAGGTCGTGTGCGCCGTCGTGCATGACCCTCAGCCTACGTTCGTTCGCTCGTGCAACTCACGTCGGATCACGCGGGGGCTCATGACAGCAGGTGGACGACCACGTCACCGCCGGGGGCGACGCCGGAACCGTCGGGCACTTCGGCGATCGCGTTGGCGGTGGCCGTCGCCGCGAGTTGATGACTGCCCTGGGCCCGGGCCGAGCGGACATGGCAGCGCCCGTCGGTGCCCCACTCGGCGATGACCCGGTCGAGGTGCAGCTTGCCGTCGGTGCGCCGGGTGATGCCGGCATCGGCCACGGCGACCACCCGGGTGCGGCCGATCCGTTCGTGACCCATCATCTGGCGCAGCGCCGGGCGGGCCAGCATCTCGAAGCTCACAAGTGCCGACACCGGGTTGCCGGGCAGGCCGAAGATCGGCGTGGCAGGCCCCTCGCCGGCCGCGAGCAGCCCGAACGCAAACGGCTTGGCCGGCTTGATCGCGATCTGCATCCAGTGCATGTCGGCGATCCGCCCGAGCACCGCCTTGACGACGTCGTAGTCGCCCATGCTCACACCGCCCGAGGTGACGATCGCGTCGCACTCGGCAGCAGCCTGGCGCAGCACGGCTTCGAGTTGGGCCTCGTCGTCGGGCACCACGCCGAAGTCGTCGACGTTGCAGCCCGCGTCGGCGAGCGCGGCGACGAGCATCGACAGATTGGTCTCGCGGATCTGGCCCGGGCCGAGCGGCCCACCATCGGTGACCAGCTCATCGCCCGTCGCCAGCACCGCCACTCGCGCACGCCGGTGCACCTGCACGGCTTGGGCGTTGGCACTGGCGAGCACCCCGACCACCGCCGGCGTGACCACGGTGCCGGCCGTGACCACCACGTCGCCGGCGCCGATGTCGCTGCCGGCCGGGCGTACGGCGGCACCCGCGTCGACGGCTGCCCGGATCGACACGCGGGCACCACCGTCGAGGCGTTCGGTATCCTCCACCATCACCACCGCGTCGGCGCCAGCCGGGACCGGCGCGCCGGTCATGATGCGGATCGCCTCGCCGCGCTGGAGCACGTGGTCGGTGGCTGTCCCCGCAGCCACCTCGGCGACCACCGGGAGTTCGACCGGGGAACCGGCCGATGCGGTCGCCAGGTCGGCGGCGACGACCGCGTACCCGTCGAGGGCGCTGTTGGCGAACGGCGGCACCGGCTCGGGGGCGATCACGTCGGCAGCGAGCACGTATCCGGCGGCGTTGGTGGGGCTGGTCGAGATCACCGGCAAGGGTGCACAGTGGCCCCACACGAAGGCCTGAGCATCGGCGAGCGGGGTCACACACGTGACCCTACCGGTACGCCGGGAAGCGGCCAGACTGGTGCGGTGCCCGAACCGAGCCACTACCCCCCGTTCCCCGCCGACGGGTACGCGGCGCGTTGGTCGACGTGGGACGGTGCGCACGGCGAGCTGTTCACGCTCGCCTGGGAGAACGAGGCGTGGACCGCGACCGGCCGGGTCGGCGGCGCCGACATCGAGTACGTGATCCGGCTCTCGCCCCTGTGGCAGGCACGCCAGGTGCTGCTGTTCCGCGACCTCGACGAACCCGACCTGTGGTTGGGCACCGACGGGCACGGCCGTTGGGGCGAGGTCAACGGGGCCCATCGCCCCGAACTCGACGGGGCAGTCGACGTGGCGTTCGGGGTCACGCCGGCCCTCCACGTCGTGCCGATCCGCCGGCTCGGGCTGGCGGTCGGCCACTCGGTCACGCTTCCGGTACTGACGATCGACGTCGACACCCTGGCAGTCGCCACCGTGACACACACCTACACCCGCCGCGCCGAACACGACTGGACGGTCGCGGTGGCGGACGCGACCGAGGTCGGGTTCACCGTCGACCCGCACGGCCTCCCGCTCGACGTGCCCGGCACCTTCCGCCGCATCGAGCAGTAGGCCGTACGATTGCACAACCCGCCGGTGGTTTCGACAGGCTCAACCACCTGGGCAGCGCTTGCTCGGTGGTTGAGCTTGTCGAAACCACCTCAGATGGTGGCGAGCATTTCGCGGACGCTGGGGGCGAGGTCGGGGTGCCGGAGTGCGAACGCGACCGCGGCCTCGAGGAACCCGACCGGGTTGCCGGTGTCGTAGCGCGCGGTACGGGTGACCACCGCCGAGAACGGCCCACGCGCGGCCTGTGCCCGGAGTGCGTCGGTGAGCTGCACCTCGCCCCCACTCCCCGGCACGACGCGCTCGATCTCGTCGAACACGTCGGGGGTCAGTACGTACCGCCCGATCAGGATGTAGTCGCTGGGGGCCTCGTCGACCGGAGGCTTTTCCACCAGGTCGGCAACGGGGATCACCCCAGCGTCGTCGCGCGGCCCGGACGGAGCGAGCACGCCGTATGAGCTGACCTCGGACCGCGGCACCTGCTTGACACCGACGACGCTGCCACCCGTGGATGCGCACACACCGTTCATCTGGGCGAGCAGCGACGAATCGCCCATCAGTTCGTCGGGCAACATCACCGCGAACGGTTCGTTGCCGACGGCCTCGCGGGCGCACCCCACCGCGTGTCCGAGGCCGCGCGGGGAGTCCTGGTACACGATCGTGACGCGCCAGTCGCGGCCGATCGATGCCAGCCGGTCGGCGACCTCGTCGTTGCCCTTGCCCCGCATCGTCTCGATCAACTCGTCGTCGGGCTCGAAGTAGCGGTCGATCGCGACCTTCGAGCGATTGCTGACCACCACGATGTGTTCGATGCCGGCCCCGAGTGCCTCGTCGATGATGATCTGGATGGCGGGGTTGTCGCCGATCGGCATCAGTTCCTTCGGAACCGCCTTGGTGGCGGGGAGGAACCGGGTGCCGAGCCCGGCCGCGGGAATCACCGCGCTGCGCACCTGCATGCTGTCGAAGCTACCCCGTCACAACGGTTCGTAACGTTCCTATTGGCCGGTATCTTGCGGCGTTGGCATGCCTACGTACGTGTACAAGTTCCTCGACACGAACGAGACGATCGAGGTCCAGCAGTCGTTCACCGATGACGCCCTGACCGAGGCTGAACACCCTGTTACCGGCGCCGTCCTGCCGGTGAAGAAGGTGTTCCTTCCGGTCGGGGTGACGTTCAAAGGTGACGGGTTCTACAAGACCGACAGTCGCTCGTCGAAGTCGTCCAAGTCGACATCGTCGGGGTCGGATTCGGGAGAGTCGTCCTCGTCTTCGTCGTCGAGTAGCGAGAGCAGCTCGACCCCGGCCGCTGCGTCGAGCGAGTCGAGCAAGAGTTCGACTCCCAGCACGGCCAGTTCGTCGTCCGACTGATCACACGCACCGGATAGCCTGGCGGCGCCGGCTTCCCCCTCCTGAAGGCTCGTTCCGTGAAGGAGTCGTGTGGTGCTGCGCCGCCTGCTCGCCCCGCTACCCGTTCGTCGCGCGGCCCGCGACGTACGCCGCCTGGTTGCCCGCCACCCGTGGTTGTACTGGCTGATGATCGGCGCGCTCGCCACCTGGGCATACGCCACGGTGCATGCCCAGACGGCTACTGCCGACCAGGCGCGCACCGAGTGGGGCACCACTACGCCGGTGCTCGTCGCCACCACCGACCTGCGGCCCGGTGACCCGCTCGCCGGCGCGGTTGCCGTGCGCGACTGGCCGCAGGCACTGGCACCGCCCGGCGCGCTCGCCGAGGCACCGCCGGGTGCGCTCACCCTCCAGTTCCTGGCCGCTGGTGACATCGTCGGCTCGGTCGACCTCGCCCCTACCACCGGGCCGCTGGCATTGGTGCCCGAGGGGTGGGTCGCGGTGCCAGTGGTCGAGTGGCCGGCATCCGGTGCAGCCGTCGGCGACCACGTGCAGATCGCCAGCGAAGGCATCGTGATCGCCGCCGCAGCGATAGTGGTCGGCGCCGTCGGCAGCGACGTCACACTCGTCGCCGTCCCGGCCCCCGAGGCGCCGCTGCTCCCCCTCGCCGCCAGCACCGGCAAGCTCACCCTCCTGCGCCTCCCGTGAAACGGTGCTCCCCGGTGGCAACGACCGGCTCAACCATCTTGAACCACGAACGGCGGTCGCGTCGACGTTGGCCCTGGCGCACCGTCAGTGAAGCCCAGCCTGCGTGGCGCTTGAACGCAAAAGTGTTACGAGCCGGGATTCACTGTGATGGCGGCGAGGAACGAGTCGCCAGATCGGTGGATCCCGGCTACCGGAAGGGGGTGGCGAGGAGTACCAGGACGCCGACGCCGAGCGCGCAGCGGTACACCACGAACGGGGCGAAGCTGCGCGTGCGGATCAGCCGCAGCGTGCCCCACACGGCGACCCAGCCCGACAGGCCGGCTGCCAACACACCGGCCACCAGCGCCGCGCCGAGGCCGTCGGGCACCCCGTCGGTGAGCAACCGGCCGACTTTGAGCACCACCGCCCCGGCGATCACCGGCAGGCTCAGCAGGAAGCTCAGGCGGGCTGCCGCGTCGCGGCTGAACCCGAGCCGGCGGGCGGCGGTCATCGTGATGCCCGACCGCGACGTACCGGGGTTGAGGGCCAGTGCCTGGGCGGCCCCGACCGTCACCGCGTCACCGAGCCGGAACTCGTCGAGCGGGCGCTGCTCGACCTGGCGCGCGGCCCACCGGTCGGCCCACCACAGCAGCAGGCCGAACACGATCAGCGAGATGGCGATGATCGCCGGAGTACCGAGCTGCTCGTCGATCCAGTCCTCGAACAGCGCCCCGGCGAGCGCGGCGGGAATGGTCGCGACCACCAGCAGCCAGGCGACCCGGCCCTCGGCGTCTGCCGGGCGCTGCCGGTGCCACAGCAGGGCGACGCCCTTCGATCCGTACCGCCACACGTCGGCGCGCAGGTAGGCGACGACGGCCACCAGCGTGCCCGCGTGGAGCGCCACGTCGAACGCCTTCTCGACCCCCGCGTCGCCGGGGGTGTCCCAGCCGAACAGCCAGCGGGTGAGGATCAGGTGACCGCTCGACGAGATCGGCAGGAACTCCGACAGGCCCTGCACCAGCCCGAGAACGATCGCTTCGTACAGCGGCACGGCGAGACCCTACGGCGGGTTACTTGCCCGAGAGGGTGACGCCGCTGACGACCAGGCTGACGCCGGCCGCCCGCATGGGGAGCCAGTCGACGTCGCCGCCGATCGCGACCACGTCGAGCAGCATCCGCTGCAACGTCGAGGCGATCGTGAACTCGCGCACCGGCTCGGCCACCTGACCGTCGCGGATCATTAACCCGGCCGCCCCGGTGGAGAAGTCGCCGCTGACCGCGTTGACGCCCGAGTGGATGCCCTGCACCGACTGCACGAGCAGCCCGTCGCCCACCTCGGCGATCAGCTCGGCCTGGCTGCGCGTGCCCGGCACCAGCTGCAGCGCCAGCGCGCCCACGCCGGGCGTACCGGCAAACCCGCCGCGCACGGCGTTGCCGCTCGACACCGTGCCCGCCCGGCGGGCCGAATACGCGTTGTGGGTGAAACGTTGCAACACGCCGTCGCCGATCAGCACGTTGCGGCGGGCGGCGAGGCCCTCGCCGTCGACGTCGGTGGCGGTGTAGGCGAGCGGGTTGGTGGGGTCGTCGACGAGCGTCACGAGCGGCGACGCGATCGCGTCACCGAGCCGGTCGCGGAACAGGCTGCGGCCCTTCACGACCGCCTCGCCGTTGAGCGTCGAGGCGATGATCGACAGGAACTGGGCGGTGACGAACGGGTCGAGCACCACGGTGACACGCTGCGACGCCGGCTTGGTCGCGCCGAGCAGGCGGGTGGCGCGCTCGGCGGCCTCCTTGGCGGCGCGGGCGACGTCGATCTGGTCGGGCTGGCGGGCGACCCCGAAACCGAACCCGGTCTGGGTGTCGCCGTCATCGTCGGCCAGGGTCGACACGCTGACGTAGCAGCCGTTCTCGCGGCCCCAGCGACGGATGCCCGTGGTGGTGGCCACCGCCGCCTCTCCGTAAGCGTCGGCGTAGTTCGAGTCGTCGATGCGCACCCGCGAGTCGGCCGCCAGCGTCAGCTGTTCCAGTTGCTTGGCCAGCTCGATCTTGCGTTCGGTGGGGTATGCCGCGAGCGCGTCGTTCCACAGCTCTTGGTCGGTGGCTTCGACGCCGTCGGGCTCGGCCAGGCCGGCCCACTCGTCGGGTTCCCCGAAAGCGACGTTGTCACGGGCCTCGGCGAGCACCTCGGCCACCGCATCGTCGGCCAGCGTGCCCGCGTAGGCGAACCCGGTGCGCCCGCCCGAGATGACGCGGATGCCGATGCCCTCCGACTGGGCGGCGACGAAGTGCTCGACCTCGCCCTGGTACACGCGCACCTCGGTGTCGCCGCCCCGCGAGACGAACGCCTCGACCTGCTCACCCGGCTTGGCCTGGGCCACCACCCGGTCGGCCAGTTCCAGCAGTTCGCTCATGACGCGGTGCCTCCGACGGTGAGCGACTCGACCCGCAGCGTCGGCTGGCCGTCGCCCACCGGTACGCCCTGGCCGTCCTTGCCGCACGTGCCCGGCATACCCATCGCGAAGTCGTTGCCGAGCATGTCGATCTGTTCGAGCACCTTCGGCCCGTTGCCGATCAGGTTGCCCTCGCGCAACGGCTCGGTGATCTCACCGTGCTCGATCAGGTAGGCCTCGGTCATGCCGAACACGAAGTCGCCGCTGGCGGTGTTCACCGAACCTCCGCCGAGCTGGGCGATGTACACGCCGTGGTCGGTGCTGGCGACGATGTCGGCCGGGTCGTCGGGCCCGTCGAGCACGAACGTGTTGGTCATCCGCACCATCGGCAGGTGCATGTAGCTCTGCCGGCGGCCGTTGCCCGACGGTCGGCGGCCTTCCTTGCGGGCCCGGAGGTGGTCCCACATGTAGTCGGTGAGCACCCCGTTCTCGATCAGCACGTTGCGCTGGGTGGGGTGGCCCTCGTCGTCGATCGCCACGGTGCCCCACTCGCCGCCCATCGACCCGTCGTCGACGAGCGTGACGAGCGGGTTGGCGACGAGTTCGCCGACCTTGCCGGCGTACACCGAGGCGCCCTTGGCGACCAGGTCGGCTTCCAGCCCGTGCCCGCATGCCTCGTGGAACAGCACGCCGCCGGTGCCACGCTGGATGACGACAGGCATCGCTCCCGACGGAGCCGGCCGGGCCTTGAGCTTGACGGTGGCCTGGCGGGCCGCCTCGCGAGCCAGCTCCTCGATGTCGTGCTGGTCGAACACCTCCCAGCCGATCGTGTGGCCGAGCGTCTGGTAGCCGGTCTGCATGCCGGTGTCGCCGTCGGCGACCGCGCTGACGCGCACGAGCACGCGGGTGATGTCGTCGGTGGCCAGCACGCCGTCGGAGTTGGCGACGAGTACCCGCTTGCGGGTGTCGGCGTACCCGGCCGACACCTGCACGATCTGCGGGCCGGCGGCCCGGGCGGCGGCGTTGATGCGCTGGAGCAACTCGACCTTGGCGGCCTTGGGGACGTCACCGGGGTGGCGGTCGATCGCGTTCACGACCCGCTGCTCAGCGCGGGTGAGGGCCACCGTGCGGGCCGCCGCACCGCCCGCACTGGCCGCCGCCGCGGCCGCCTGCGCGGCTTCGGCCAGCCCGGCCGGCGTGAGGTCGCTGGTGTGCGCGAACCCGGTGGTGTCGCCCTTGATGACACGGATACCGGCGCCGCGGTCGCGACCGCTGTTGACCTGCTCGATCCGCCCGTCGTCGAGGCCCGCCGAGGTCGAGCGCTTGTCCTCGGCGTACACCTCGGCGAACTCGGCACCCGAGCCGAGCGCCACCTGGAGTGTCCGTTCGAGTACGTCCGGGTCGATCAACATCACGTCCGAGTCTGCATCAAGGTGTGTGTCAGCCATCGCCCGCCAGCCTACGAGCGCTGCCGCAGTTGGCCGTTCCGCCGCCAAGCCGCGTTAGCTTGTGATCGCTATGAATGTTGCGGTCGGTTTGCGCGGCGAAGCCCGCCTGGTCGTCTCCGAATCGGATACGGCCCGTGCGTGGGGCTCGGGCGACGTTGCCGCGCTCGCGACCCCGCGGCTGGTGGCGCTGTTCGAGCAGGCCACGGTCGACGCCTTGCGGGGCATTCTCGACGAGGCCCAAACCTCGGTCGGCATGCGCGTCCAGGTCGACCACCTCCAGCCCACCCCGGTCGGTGGCGAGGTGGTCGTCGAAGCCCACCTCGAAAAGATCGAGGGTCGGCGGATGACGTTCACCGTCACCGCGTCCGACAAGGGCGGCCTGGTCGCGGCCGGCAAGGTCACCCGTGTGGCGGTCGACGTCGACCGCTTCATGGGCAAGTGCTGCCAAGGCTGAACCGGCACAGTTGAGCAGCCCCGCCGAGCACGCTCACCCGCGCCGGCGGCGCTGGGTCAGGTAGACGCCCACCGACACCAGCACCACGCCGAGTGCCCCGGCCGCGCCAAGCGGTTCGTCGAGGAACACCCACGCCAAGCCTGCGATCTGGATCAGCATCAAGTTGTTGATGCCCGCCGACTCGACCGCGGTCAGCCGCCGCAGGGCGTGGTTCCACAGCGTGAACGCCAGCGCCGTGTTGACCACCGCCAGCCAGACGACGATCACGATCGCCCGCGCCGACAGGCGCGGCAGGTCCTCGGCGGCCAGCCCGACCGCGCCGAGTAGCAGCGCACCCACCGACATGCTGATCGCGGTGACGACCAGCGCCGGCCGGCCGGTACCCCGGTTGACGTGCCGGCCGAGCACGCTGCCAGCCACGTTGGCGCACAGCGCGATCGTCACCGCGACGATGCCCACCCGGGTCGCCCCCAGGCTGCCGGCGAAGTACACGGCCGCGCCGGCGGCCACCACGCAACCGCCCACGAGTTGGGCGCGGGTGGGGCGCTCGCCGAGCAGCACCGCGCCCACCAGTGCCACCACGAGCGGCGTCAGCGAAAGGACGAGGCTGCTGGTGGCCGCCGGTTGGTGGGCGATGGCGACGAACTGGGCGCCCTGCGTGACGGTGTAGAAGACGACCCCGAGCACCGCCAGGCCCGCCAGCTCGCGGGCCGACCAGCCGGGCGTTCGCACGGGCACCCGGCGCGCCGCGACCACCGCCCACAGCACGAGCGCGGCAGCCATGTAGCGCAGCGCAGCGAACGTGACCGGGGGGAGTTGGTCGTCGTCGAGGCCGACCCGGATGAGCACCCACGACGAACTCCACAACAAGGTGACGAGCAGGGCTGCAGCGATCGCTCGCCGGTGCCCGGCGGGGTGCGGGGATGGGACGGAATCGAGTGTGGCCGGTGACGTGGCCATATGGGGTCCTCCAGGAGTTGGCACGCGTTGAACTGGTGCCGATGTTCTCCACTCGAGGCTTTTGTCCCATGAGGTGCGAGCCCGGATATGTCGGGCCTTCTGTGGCGCTCGGACCAGCCCCGCCCCGGCGTGCCGGAGCGGGCGGAACCCTAGCCACCCTTCGATCGGTGCTCGCAGGGTAGCCGGGATTCACCGATCTGGCGGCTCGTTCCTCGCCGCCATCACGGCGAATCGCGGCTCGTAACCCTTTTGCGTTCAAGCGCCACGCAGGCTGGGCTTCACTGACGGTGCGCCAGGGCCAACGTCGGCGCGGCCGCCGTGGCCTGAGGCAACGCCGACGGGCGACTGCAGCGATCGGTGCTCGCCGGGTAGCTGGTTGCAATCGCGCGGCGACGGGTAGCGTCTTTGATTCGAGAGACGAACTATTAGGGGAACGCACTACATGACGGCATCGCTCGCCGATCAACCGACGCTGACGGTCGCCCGGCTGCTGCGCTCGCTCGAACTCACACCCGCCACCGAGCTGACGCTGCCCCACTACCGCGTGCTGGGGCTGCTGTCGGCGGGCGACGAGCGGGCGAGCGCACTCGCCGAACGACTGGCGGTCAGCCGCCCGACCGTGACCGCGCTGGTCGACAGCCTGGTCGAACGTGGGCTCGTCGTCCGCGAGGTCGCCGCCGACGACCGCCGCGCCGTGCGGCTGTCGATCACCGACGCCGGCCGCCGGGCGGTCGCCGCCACCGGCCAGGCGCTGCGAGCCACACTCGACGACATCGTCGCCCGGTGCGCCGACCCGGACGTCGTGCGCGCCGCGCTCGACCAGCTCACCCCCGCGCTCGACGCCTGGTGGAGCGAGCGCATCGCCGCCAAGGCCGCCGGGCGATGAGCCGCCAGCGACTGAACCCGTCCGACAACCCGGTCAACCCGGGCAGCGACGCGGCATTCGTGCGACCCGGGCCACCCGACCGGGGGTGGCTGCGCCGGCTGTGGCCGTTCGTCGCCCGGCACCGCTGGACCACGGTGTTCGCGCTGGTGCTGTCGGTCGTCGCCCAGGCCCTGATCGGCCTGTTGCCACTGCTCCAGCAACGCATCATCGACCACGGCATCGTCGCCGAGGACGAGCCGCTCGTGCCGCTGATCGTGCTGCTGATCGTCACCGGGGCGGTGGGGTTCGCAGCCAACTTCGGGCGGCGCTACCTGGGCGGCAAGTTCACCGTCGACGTGCAGCACGACATCCGCCGGGCGATTCACCGGCGCCTCTACGAGCTCGACTTCGCCGCCCACGATCGGCTGTCGGTGGGCGACGTGATGTCGCGGGCGGCGGGCGACCTCACGCTGCTCTCCCAGTTCCTCTTCTCGGTGCCGATGCTGGTCGCCCAGGTGACATTGCTGGTGGTGGCTGTGGTCGTGATGCTGATCCTGTCGCCGCTGCTCAGCCTGGTGGTGTTCTCGGTCATCCCGGTGTTCGCGTTCGTCGCCGTGCGCTACCGCGACAAGGTGTACCCGGCGAGTTGGAACGACCAACGCGTGTCGGGCCTGGTCGCCGGCGTGGTCGACGAGGCCGTCAACGGCGTGCGCGTCGTGAAGGCCTTCGCCCAGGAAGACCGCGAACTCGACCACCTCGCCGAGCGCGCCCACGAGCTGTACCAGTCGCGCATGCGCACCGCCCGCATCAACGCCACCTACTCGGCCAGCCTCCAGACGCTGCCGATGCTGGGGCAGGTCGGTGTGCTCGCGGCGGGCGGCTGGATGGCGATCGAGGGTCACATCACGGTCGGCGTGTTCCTCGCCTTCGCCAGCTACCTCGTGCAGATCATCACGCCGGTGCGGTTGCTGTCGGCGATGCTGGCCGTCACCCAGCAGGCGCGCGCCGGTTCGCAGCGCCTGTACGACCTGTTCGACCTCGAACCCAGCGTCACCGACGCCCCCGACGCGGTGCCCGTGCCGGCCGGCACCGCCGGCGGGTTCCAACTCGATCACGTCAGCTTCGGCTACCCCGACGGCCCCGACCTGCTGCGCGACGTGACGCTGTCGATCGAGCCCGGCGAGCGGATCGGCATCGTCGGCGCCTCCGGGTCGGGCAAGACCACGCTGGCGTACCTACTCGCCCGCTTCCACGACCCCACCACGGGCACCGTGCGCCTCGACGGTGCCGACGTGCGCGGGTTCACGCTCGAGTCGCTGCGGTCCGACGTCAGCATGGTGTTCGAGGAGAGCTTCCTGTTCTCCACCACGATCCGCGAGAACATCGCCTTCGGACGGCCCGACGCCACCGACGCCGAGGTGGTCGCGGCTGCCCGGCTGGCCTGCGCCCACGACTTCATCGCGGCGATGCCCGCTGGGTACGACACGGTGGTCGGCGAGCGCGGCTACACGCTGTCGGGCGGGCAGCGCCAGCGGATCGCGCTCGCCCGGGCGGCGCTGATCGACCCGGCCGTGATGATCCTCGACGACGCCACCTCGGCCATCGACGCGCACACCGAGCAGGCGATCTTCGCCGGGCTCGACGCCGGGTTGGACGGCCGGCGCGACCGCGACGGCGGGCGCGGGCGCACGACGGTGATGATCGCCCACCGCTCGTCGACATTGCGGCTGGTCGACCGCGTGATCGTGCTCGACGCCGGGCGGATCGTCGCCGACGGCACCAGCGCCGAGCTGTGGCGCACGTCGGAGTTGTACCGCGAGCTGCTGACCGGCCCCGCGCTGAGCGACCACGACCCCGGCACAGACGCGGGCCGCGACACCGGCCTCGACCCCGAGCGTGTCGACCCGACCGCGTGGCCCTACGACGACGGACCGGACGGCGGCCACGCCCCGCAGGTCGAACTGGCCGCGCTCCTCCAGACCATGAACGCCGGGCGCGGCGGGTTCGGCCCGATGGGTGGCGGGATGGTGACAGCGACGCCCGAACTACTCGCCAAGGTCGAACAACTCGCCGACCTGACCGGCGACCCGGACGTACCCCGCGCCGAGGCGACAGCCGCCTCCGACGGCAGCTCCACCCTGGTCACGCTGATGCGGCGCTTCCGGTGGGCGCTGCTGGCGGTGGCCGTGTTCGTGGTCGTCGACGGGCTGACCACGCTGGTAGGGCCGCTGCTGATCCGCCATGGGCTCGATTCGGGCGTCGCCGATGGACACAGCCGGGTGCTGTGGTGGATGGTGCTGGCGTTCCTCATCGTGCAACTCGTCAGCTGGGTCAACCAGGTGATCGAGATGCGGATGGTGTCGCGCGTCGGCGAACGGATGCTGTACACGCTGCGGGTACGCACGTTCGCCCACCTGCAACGGCTGTCGCTCGACTACTACGACCGCGAGTTGGGCGGCCGGATCATGACCCGCATGACCACCGACGTCGAGGCACTCGCGCAGCTGCTTCAGCAGGGGTTGATGGTCGCCCTGTCGGCCCTGGTGTCGTGCGCCGGTGTGGTCGTGGTACTGCTGTGGCTCGACTGGCGTCTGGCGCTGGCAGCGTTCGCCGTGTTGCCGATCCTCCTCGCCGTCACGGTGTGGTTCCAGATCCAGTCGGCCCGTAACTACCTGCTGGCTCGCGACGCGGTGTCGGCCGTCAACGCCGAGCTTCAGGAGAGCATCGCCGGTGTGCGGGTCACCCAGTCGTTGGCCCGTACCGACAACAACGCCGACCGGTTCGGCGGCAAGTCGCGCCGCTTCCGCGACCTGCGCCTGCGGGCGATGGCCCTGATGAGTACGTACTTCGCGGCGATGCAGTTGCTGTCGACGGTGGCCAAAGCGGTCACCCTCTGGTACGGCGCGCACCTCATCCACGACGGGTCGCTGACCGCCGGCCTGCTGATCGCGTTTTTGCTGTTCCTCGACCAGTTCTTCTCTCCGTTGCAGCAGCTGTCGGCCGTGTTCGACCAATGGGTGCAGGCCCGGATCTCGCTCGGCCGGCTCGACGAGTTGCTTGCCACCCCGTCGTCGACACCGTTGCCGGCGCATCCGATCGACCCCGGGAACTGGTCGGGTGAGGTGGTGCTCGACGACGTGCGCTTCCGCTACTCCCCCGCCGCGCCCGAGGCGCTGCGCGGCGTCGACCTCACGATCGCCCCCGGCGAGATGGTCGCCCTGGTGGGCACCACGGGCGCGGGCAAGTCGACGTTCGTCAAGCTCGTGGCCCGGTTCTACGACACCACCGGCGGGCGCGTCCTGGTGGACGGTCTCGACGTGCGCACGCTCGACCTGGCCGCCTACCGCCGGCACCTCGGGTACGTGCCCCAGGAGCCGTTCCTGTTCGCCGGCACGATCCGCTCGAACATCGCCTACGGGCGACCGGACGCGAGCGACGTCGAGGTCGAGCTCGCGACGCGTGCCGTGGGGGCCCACGACCTGGTCGCCCGCATGCCGCAGGGGTATCTCACCCCGGTCACCGAGGCTGGGCGCTCGCTGTCGGCGGGGCAACGCCAGCTGTTGTGCCTGGCCCGAGCGGCGCTGGTCGACCCGACGATCCTGATCCTCGACGAGGCCACGTCGAACCTCGACCTGGCCAGCGAGGCCGAGGTGCAGCGGGCGATGGCGCGCGCTGCCGAGGGGCGCACCACGCTGCTGATCGCCCACCGCCTGCAGACCGCCCGCCGCGCCGACCGGATCGTGGTCATCGACGAAGGTGAGGTCGCCGAGCAGGGCAGCCACGACGAACTGATCGCGGCCGGCGGCAGGTACGCGTCCCTCTGGGACACGTTCGAATCGACCAACACCCCCGTCGCCGGCGAGTAGCACCGCCAGGGTCTTCCCGTAGCCGGCGCACGCGTCCGGGGCCGGTGAGTACTGCCGTCGCGCGTTGCCCAGGTAGTTTCAAGGGGTCATGTTCTTGGAGCGCGTGAACGAGCCGGCCGATCTGCGCCAGCTCACCTACCCCGAACTCGACGCGCTTGCCGGCGAGATCCGCGACCTGATCGTCGACGCGGTCAGCCACAACGCCGGCCACCTCGGCTCGAACCTCGGGTCGGTCGAACTGACGCTCGCGCTGCACCGCGTATTCGACTCGCCCACCGACGCGATCGTGTGGGACACCGGGCACCAGGCGTACGCCCACAAGATCGTCACGGGGCGCCGCAACGACTTCACCGAACTGCGCCAGACCGGCGGGCTGTCGGGCTACCCAAGCCGCGAAGAGAGCCGCCACGACCTGGTCGAGAACAGCCACGCGTCAACCGCCCTGAGCTACACGTACGGCATCGCCGCGGCCCGCGACGCGGGTGCCTGCGCGCACCGGCACGTGGTGGCCGTGGTGGGCGACGGGGCGATGACCGGGGGCATGGCCTACGAGGCCCTCAACAACCTCGGCCACCACCGCCGCCGCGTCATCATCGTGCTCAACGACAACGGCCGCAGCTACGCCCCGACGGTGTCGAACCTGTCGGCCAGCCACCAGCGCGAGCACCCTGCCGATCAGCTCACCGAAGCGATCGAGGCGCACCCGTCGGGTTCACCGTCGGCGCTTGAGAAGGTCGCCGGCAAGCTGAGCCACGCGCTCACCGACATTCGCCTCAACCCCGTGTACGTGCGCCGCCAACGCCGGATCGAGGAGTTCCTGCACAGCCTGCCGGTGCTCGGCCCCACCGCCGAGAAGGCGATGGACGGGTTCAAGGCTGGTGTCCGCGAGATCCTTCAGCCGCCGGCGTTCTTCGAGGCGCTCGGCGTGCGCTACACCGGCCCGATCGACGGCCATGCGATCGAGCAGGTCGAAGAGGCCTTGCGCAACGCGATCGAACTGTCTGACGAAGGCCCGATCCTCGTCCACGTGCTCACCCAGAAGGGCCGTGGCTATCCGCCGGCTGAGGACGACGACGAGAAGCACCTCCACGACGCCCCGGTGTTCGACCCGATCGCCGGGCCGCCCAAGGCGGTACCCACCGGGTACACCCAAGCGTTCGCCGAGGGCGTCATCAAGGCGGCCGAGCTCGATCCGCGGATCGTCGCGATCACGGCGGCGATGGCCGGGCCGACGGGGTTGCTGCCGTTCCAGCAGCACTTCCCCGACCGGTTCTTCGACGTCGGTATCGCCGAGCAGCACGCCGTCACCGCCGCCGCCGGCATGGCGATGGGCGGGCTGCGGCCGGTGGTGGCGATCTACTCGACGTTCCTCAACCGCGCCTGGGACCAACTCGTCTACGACGTCGCGATGCACCGCCTGCCGGTGATCTTCTGCCTCGACCGATCGGGCGTCACCGGGCCCGACGGGGCATCGCACCACGGCGTGTACGACCTGGCCCTGCTCACCAAGGTGCCGGGCATGCGCGTGCTCGCCCCGTCGAGCGCCCAGGAACTCCAGCAGATGTTGCTCGACGCGGTGGCCCTCGCCGATGCGGGGCCGGTGGCGATCCGCTATCCCCGCGGCGCGGCCCGCCAGGTCGACGAACACGATGTCGGTGCAGGCCTCGCGGCGCGACGTGTGCTCGACGGCGACAAGGTGTGCGTGCTGGCCGTCGGCAAGCTGGTCGAGACGGCCGTGAAGGCCGCGGCGACGTTCGCAGCCGGCGCCGTCGAGGTGTGGGACGTCCGGTCGTGCATCCCGCTCGACCCCGACATGCTCGCTGCCGCGGCCCGGTTCGGCACCGTCGTCACCGCCGAGGACGGCGTGCGCGCCGGGGGCGTCGGCATGGCGATCGCCGACGAGCTGCACCGGCTGGCGCCGGGCGTGACGGTCGACGTGCTCGGCCTGCCCACCAAGTTCCTGCCGCACGGCGACGCTCGCCGGATCATGGCCACCAGCGGCCTCGACGTCGACGGCCTGACCCGAGCGATCACCCGGGCCCTGCCAACCAAGTGAACTCCGACCTGGAACTCGCGCTCGAGCTGGCCGACGCGGCGGACGCGTTCACCCTCCCCCGGTTCGTGGCGCAGGATTTCACGCTCGGGTGGAAGGACGACCGCTCCGAGGTCACCGAGGCCGACCGGGGGTGCGAGGCGCTGCTTGCCGAGCGTGTGCTGGCAGCACGGCCCGAGCACGGCTTCTTCGGCGAGGAGCACGGGCTGCAGGGCGACCACGGCAGCCGGTGGCGCTGGATCGTCGACCCGATCGACGGCACATCGGGGTTCGTCCGCGGCATCCCGGTGTGGGGCAGCCTGATCGCGCTGATGCTCGACGACGACCCGCAGGTGGCCGTCATCTCGGCGCCCGCGCTCGGGCGCCGCTGGTGGGCCAGCCGCGGCGGTGGCGCGTTCGCCACCAGCGATTCCGGTGACGGCGGGGCCGCCCGCCGGGTCCACGTCAGCGACGTCGCCGACCTCGCCGACGCCCAGGTCAGTGTCACCTTCAGTTCCGGATGGGACGCGATCGGCAAGACCGGAGCCCTGGCGGGCCTGGTGCAAGACGCCCGGCGCGCCCGCGGGTTCGGCGACTTCTGGCAGCACTGCCTGGTAGCCGAGGGGGCGCTCGATGTGGCCGTCGACGCGATCGGGCTCGGCCTGTACGACGTCGTCGCCCCGCAACTGATCGTCGAGGAAGCCGGCGGGTTGTTCTGCGATCCGTTCGCCGGCACCGACACCCCGCGGTCGGCGATCAGCGCCAATCCGGCATTACACGCCGCGGTGCTGGCGCGGCTCGGCCTCTAACATTTGGCGAATGCCCGCCGTACCCGAGCACCGTCCGGCCACCCGCGTCATCGACGTCGGCCGGGAAGCCAACGGCACCAGCCTGAACCCACCGATCTGGCCCACCGCGGTGTGGGAGTCGGCCGACCTCGACGACGCCCACCGCGACGCCATCACGATCCGCTCGGGCACGTTCTACGGGCGCTACGGCAACCCCACCGTGCGGGCGTTCGAGCAGGCCGTCGCCGACCTGGAAGCGGCCGGCGAACCCGACATCGATGCGCTCGCGTTCGGCTCGGGCATGGGCGCGGTCGCCACCACCGTGCTCGCACTGTGCTCGGCAGGTAGCCACGTCGTCGCCGCCCGCCAGATCTACTCGGGCACGCTGGCGTTTCTCCAAGGCCCCGCGGCCCGGCTGGGCATCGAGACCACGTTCGTCGACAGCACCGTGCCGGGCGCGTTGGCGGACGCGGTGCAGCCCGGACGCACGATGCTGGTGATCGCCGAGACCCCGTCGAACCCGCGGCTGGAGTTGGTCGACCTCGACGAACTCGGTTCGATCATGGGCCCGTTCACCGTGGTCGATTCCACGTTCGCCACCCCGCTCGGGCAGAACCCCCTGGCGCACGGTGTCGACCTGGTGCTGCACTCGGCCACGAAGGGCATCAGCGGGCACAACGACGTCACGCTCGGGGTGGTCGTGGGCGAGTCCGACCTGATCGCCGAGTTGTGGTCGTACGGCGTGCTGCACGGGGCGACCGCGTCGCCGTACGACGCCCACAACGCGCTGCGTGGCATTCGCACCCTGCACGTGCGCCTGGCCCACCAGGCGGCGACTGCGCAGCGCCTGGCCGAGGCGCTCAGCGAGCACCCTGCCGTCACCGCGGTGCACTACCCCGGGCTCACCAGCCACCCCCAGCACGACCTCGCCAAGCGGCAGATGCGCGAGTACGGCAGCATGCTCACGTTCGAGGTCGCCGGTGGGCGCGACGCCGTAGCCCAATTGTTCGAACGGATGTCGGTCGCCCGCTGCGCCACGTCGCTGGGCGGCCCCGAAACCCTGTTGACCCACCCGGCCACCACCACCGCGGTCAGCCTCACGCCAGCCGAGAAGGAGGTTGCCGGCGTCACCGACGGCCTCGTCCGCGTGTCGGTCGGCCTGGAAGACCCTGAGGACCTGGTCGCCGACCTCACGTCGGCGCTGTAGCGGTCTACGAGTAGTAGGGGTTTTCGCCGCTGGCGTGGTCGGTGAGGTCGCGGACCCGCTGCACCTCGGGGAGCGCCTCGCCGAGCATCGTCTGCACGCCTTCGAGCATGGTGACCTTGCTCATCGAACAACCGTGGCAACCGCCGCCCATCGTCATGTACACGGTGCCCTCGCCGTCGTGGCCCATATAGGTGACGAACCCGCCATGAGCAGCGAGCGACGGGTTGACCTCGGTGTCGACGAGTACCTCGATCTTCGCCGACAGCTCGTCGCCGCGCACCAATCCCTCGACGCTGGGCATCGCCGGCTTGTTCGGGTTGCGGATCACCAGGCCCTGCGAGTCGGTGTAGTCGAGCGTGGCGTCGCGCAGCAGTTCGGACGAGTCGGCGGGCACGATGACCTTGAGCGACTGGCCCGCGGCCGGGCCGTCGGTACCGGTGACGGTGCGCACCTCGTCGGTGAAGGCGGCCTTCAGGAACTCGTCGAAGCTGAGGTCGTACCGGAAGTCTTCACCAGGCCCGGATACGACGGCCAGCCGCAGGCCGAGCTGGTCGGCGTCGGCCTCGTCGGCGCGGAGTTCGACCAGTTTGGCGAGCGCGGCGTCGGTGATGGTGACGATCGGCGCGCTGCTGGCGTCGCTCGGACCGTCGTGCTTGCCGGCGAGGGCTTCCAACGGGCTCATGCCATCAGGGTACCGGCGGGGGTAGGTTCGCGGGTTGTGCCAGCCGACTCCCCGTTCGACCAGCAGCGCTACGTCGACCACATCGAGGCCGACCTGGCCCGGTTCGCGGCGGCGGTGCGCACCGGCCCGCTCGACGCCCCGGTGCAGGGGTGCCCCGGCTGGGACCTGCGCCAGCTGACGCACCACGTGGGCCACATCCACCGTTGGTCACAGTTGGCCGTGTTGACGGCCGAGAACCCGCGGGTGGCGGCATTCGTGGAACCCGGCCCCGATGCCGGCGGCGACGAACTCGCCGACTGGCTGGTCGCCGGCGGTGAGCGGCTCGCCGCCACGCTGCGCGAACTCGACCCGCAGGCACCGACGTGGCACCCGTTCCTGGTCGAGCGCGTCGCCGGCGTGTGGCCGCGTCGCCAGGCCCACGAGCTGGCGGTGCATCGGTGGGACGCCGAACTCGCGGTCGGCCCCGCGGCGCCGATCGACCCCGAACTGGCCAGCGACGGCATCGACGAGTTCTTCGAGGTCACGCATCCGCGCACGATGGCCCGCGAGCGGGCGACACCTCCGGCCGGCAGCCTGCACGTGCACTGCACCGACGTCGCCGGCGAGTGGCTGGCCTGGTACGACCCGGCCCACCAGGGCGGCGGCTATCACTTCACCCGCGAGCACGCCAAAGGCGACGCCGCGCTGCGCGGGCCGGCCGCCGACATCCTGCTCGCCCTGTACCACCGCGAACACGACGCCGACGCGCTCAGCCCGGTCGGCGACCCCGACGTGCTCGCCGCATGGCTCGGGGCCCCCGGGCTGTGAGGGCCGTCGCCGCGGTGGTCGTCGCCGCCACCGCCCTGCTGGCCGCGGCCACCACCGCAGCCGCGCCCGAAACCTTTACCTCACCCGCCGACGCCGACACCGCGGCCTGCCGGATCGGCCCGGTCGGCGAGCCGTGCGGCAGCAACCCGGTGCAGCTGCGCCAGGGCAATGCCGAACCCGAGCTACCGGGCTGCCCGGCCGACGCCGCCCGCGCAGCCGTGGTCGACAAGGCGGCCCAGCGATTCTGGTTGTGCGAGCACGGCCGGCCGAGCACCGAGCAACTGCCGATGACGAGCGGCTCCGAGGCGTACGGTCTCCCACCCGTGGGCACGTACCAAGTGTTCGCCAAGGACGCCGTCGCGTGGGGCCTCGGCGGCGAGCGGCTGCAACGCTTCGTCGCCTTCTACACCACGTCACGTGGCAACCGGATCGCGTTCCACCAGTTCGTCAATCAACCCGAGCACACCGTCGGCGACCTCGCCCGGCGTGGCGAGTCGTCGGGCTGTCTGCGGGTCACCACCGACGACTCGTGGCTGGTGTGGAACTTCCTCCAGATCGGCGACCCCGTGGTCGTCATCACCCCCTGACGACCGATCCCTCACGCACGTCTTCGATACCGGCCGTGTGACAATCTGGCGGGGCATGCGGCTGCTGGTGACCAACGACGACGGGATCGACGCACCGGGCCTCGGCCACCTCGTCGAGGCGCTGCTGCCGCTCGGCGAGGTGGTGGTGATCGCTCCCGACCGCGAGTTCTCCGGTGCCAGCCAGTCGGTCGGGTCGCTGATGCACCACACCCCGGGCGTGCGGCGCCGGGCGATCGACGGGGCCGAGGCGGCGTGGGCCGTCGCCGGGCCGCCCGCGCTGTGCGTGCTGTACGCCGACCTCGGTCTGTTCGGCCCGCCCCCCGACCTGGTCGTCGCCGGCATCAACCCGGGCGCCAACATCGGCCGCTCGGTGTACCACTCGGGCACGCTCGGTGCGTGCCTGTCGGCGCGCAACTGCGGGTGGTCGGGCGTGGCGATCAGCCAGTCGGCGCCGATCATCGCGGCCGACGGCCAGGCGTTCCCCGACATGCTCGGCATGCAGAAGTGGCACGTCGCCGGCGAGGTCGCCCGCACGTTCGTGGGTGCCGTACTCGACGACCTGCCCACCGAGCCGGTAGTGGCCAACGTCAACGTGCCCAACGTCGAGCTGGCCGACATCGAGGGGTGGCAGCTCGCCCAGGTGTCGCCGGCACCGGCGGCGACGATGGTCGACGCCCAACTCGCGCCGATCGACGGCGACCCCGACGCCTACGACGTCAACGTGCGCTGGCAGCGCCGCACCGAGGTGCCGCCCGACACCGACACGGGCACGGTGTGGTCGCTGAAGGTCTCGGTCAGCTACATCACCCGGCTCACGCATCACGCCCGGCCCGACCTGGCCGGGGCCGAGGCGGCGCTGGGCGACCTGCTCGGGACGCCGGTGCGGTGACCCCGGTCGAGCAGGTCGAGGCGGCCCTGCGAGCCGGCTACGAGCATCACGTGGTGGTGGTCACCGGTGCCGAACCGCTCCGCCCAGAGGCGGTCGCCGACCTGCCCGACGGCGCACTCGTGCTGGCCGCCGACGGCGGGCTCGACCACGCGTTGGCGGCAGGGCTGCGGCCGGCTGGGGTGGTGGGCGACCTCGACTCGATCACCCCCGCGGGCCTCGCCTGGGCCACCGAGCACGCCACGATCTCGCGGCACGATCCGGCCAAGGACCACACCGACACCGAACTCGCGCTCGACATGGCCGCCGACCTCAACCCGGCACGGCTGACGATGCTTGCCGGTGGCGGCGACCGGCTCGACCACACGCTCGCCGCACTCGGCGCGCTGGCACGCCCGAGCCTCACGTCCGTGCCGCGTCTCGAAGCGTGGTGGGGCAACCAACGAATCCAGGCGCTGCATGGCCCCGGGCGGACGTCGTTCACCGACCTCGCTGCGGGCTCGACGCTGTCGCTGGTGGCCATCGGCGGCCCCTGCGAGGGAGTGACGTCGACCGGTGTCCGCTGGCCGCTCACCGCGTTCACGCTCGACCCGCTGTCGGGCCTGGGCGTCAGCAACGAGGTCGTCGACGAGACCGTCACCGTGTCCGTCACGTCGGGCGTGCTGCTCGTGTTCGTACCCACCTCGTAGCCGGGAGGACACCGGGGAGCAGTCCCCGCAGCGTTCCGGATCGGCCAACTCGCCGCCCACACCTGGGTATGGCCTTACGCGACCTCGCCCCCACTGCCACCACCCTGCGCCTCCGCGCCGGCGAACTCCGTCGGTTCGCGGCGGCGATCGAGCGGTGCTCGGTGTTCGATCTCGATGTCGATCCCGATCCGACCGGTGACCCGGCCGCGCCACGTCGGCTCCAGCTGTGCCGCCGGATGCTGGCCGCCAACCTCCAGCAACTGCTCGCTGCGGCCGACGAGCTACGCGAGGTCGCGTGGCAGTACGACACCCGGGCTCACCACCTCGACAACCGACCGCACGGCCCGCACGGCTTCACGGTGGCGTGATGACCACCGACCACGAGATTTCCCAGGTCGTCGCCGCGCTCGCCGAACTGCGCGGGTTGCGCTCGCTCGACCCTGCTGCCTCGCGCGCCAACGAGACAGTCCGCCTCACCGCCCACACCCTCGAGTTCTTCTGGCTGCGAGCCCTCGGCAGCCCCGCCGACCATCTGTGATGTTCCGCGACGGCGACGTGTACGAAGCGTGGCTGGACACGCCCGCCGGCCAGGTTCAGGTGTTGGCGACCATCGCCGTGCGTGGACCCTGCATAAGTTCGCGACGTCGTCGTGTTCGGTGTCGGCATCGACGCGTTGCAGGTCGGACCCGCCGCACTGCTGCGATGGCTGCGAGCCGGGCGCCCCGTGCTGACGGCCGCCGGCTTCGACGAGGTTCGCGTCACCGCCGAGCGTCGGTCCGGGGCGACGCCAGGGCGTACAATCGACCGCACCTTCAAGCTCCGAAGGGAGTCCGCGCCGTGAGCACCTCACCAGCCACCCTGACCGACGCCGAACGTTGGAACGCGGCCCTCGTTCGCTTGCGCGAGCGTGGGTTCACCCCAGCGGAGTCCGTCAAGATCACCATGGCGGTCCTCGACATCGGATTGAGCGAGGCCGACGAAATCCTGTGCACCAGTGCGGCCTGGGCCGACCAACAGGCCAACTGGACAGTGACGCGAGAGTCGTTCTGGCGCTCGCTGGAAGCGCTCGGTCGCCGATGCGCGGTCGACGACCCCGGCTCAGAGGATGTCGGCGGGGGGTAGGTCGGCGATTTCGGCGCGGCCCATCAGCCACGCCAGGCGCAGCGGGGGTGGTGCGGTGGCAGCGCCTGCCGGGAGTTGGGTCATCCCGATCGGCTTGCTCGCCCGGTAGCGCATCGTCAGCGCAGCCAGTTCGCGGCGTACGTACTCGCCGGGCATGTCGGCGAACGTGTACCCGCGTCCCCCGTCGATGGGGCCGAGGTCGGCGCGGTGTACCTCCACCTCGCGCCAGCGGCGCAACGGCATCTCGCCGAGTGGATACGTCTCACCGATCGGGCCAGCAACCGTGTCCCAATCAGCGACCGCGCTCCACGCCGCGTCGAGCCGTTCGTGCGCGCTGCGCAAGTCTGCCAGCTGCTCGACCCACGGCCGGCGCGCGCCGGCGGCGATGTCGGCGTCACGCTGCGCCGTCCCGCCTGCGTACTGGGGCTCGCCCGCCAGCATCCGCACGTGGCTGTCGGCGTTGCGCGCCAGGTGTGTGAGCACATGGCCAACCGTCCACGCCGGGAGCAGCGATGCTGTCGCGGGGTCGACCGGCGCGAGTTCGGCCAGCCAGGTGTCGAGCGCGGCCTGGGCGGCACGCACGCCGGACAGGGCCGGGGGAACCGACGCGGTGGCCACGAGCCCCGAAGGTATCCCGACGCGTGCCAGGCTGTGGCCATGACGCAGTTGGGCATGATCGGTCTCGGGCGGATGGGCGCCAACATGGTGCGGCGGTTGATGCACGCCGGGCACGAGTGTGTGGTGTACGACGTCGCCCCCGCGGCCGTCGCCGACCTGGCCGACGAGGGAGCCACGCCCGCAGCCGACCTGGCCGCGTTCGTCGCCGCGCTCACACCGCCCCGCAACATCTGGATCATGGTGCCGGCTGCCTACGTGGGGTCGACGGTCGACCAGCTGGTGCCGCTGCTCGAACCCGGCGACGCGATCGTCGACGGCGGCAACTCGTGGTACCGCCACGACGTCGACCGCGCCGAGGCGGCGCAGCAGCACGGCATCTTCTACGTCGACGTCGGCACGTCGGGCGGCATTCACGGGCTCGAACGCGGCTACTGCCTGATGATCGGTGGCGCCGACGAGGCGGTCGACCGTCTGGCCCCGATCTTCACCACGCTCGCCCCCGGGGTGGACGCCGCCGAGCGCACGCCCGGCCGGTCCGGCGAACCCAGCCCGGCCGAGCAGGGCTGGTTGCACTGCGGGCCCCCAGGGGCCGGGCACTTCGTGAAGATGGTGCACAATGGCATCGAGTACGGGTTGATGGCCGCCTATGCCGAGGGTCTCAACATCTTGGCCAAGGCGGGCATCGGCGCCGAGAACCACGCATCCGACGCCGAGACCGCCCCGCTCGACGACGCCAAGTACTACCAGTACGACCTCGACCTCGCAGCGGTCACCGAGGTGTGGCGCCGCGGTTCGGTGGTCAGCAGCTGGCTGCTCGACCTGACCGCCGAGGCACTCGTCACCGACCCCCTGCTCGACGCCTACGCCGGTCACGTCAGCGACTCGGGCGAGGGACGCTGGACGATCCACGCAGCGATCGACGAAGGCGTGCCCGCTCCCGTGTTGTCGGCGGCGCTGTACCAACGGTTCAGTTCACGCGGCCGATCCGACATCGCCGACAAGGTGCTGTCGGCGATGCGCGCCGGGTTCGGCGGGCACCACGAGAAGACCGACTCCACCCGGTAGGACTGACACATGCCCCCGATCCTCGACGCCCACGGGCTCAGCTCGTCGAACCAGCCCCCCGCCGACGCGCTCGTGCTGTTCGGCGCCACGGGCGACCTCGCCAAGCGCAAGCTGTTCCCCGCGCTGTACCACCTCGAACGGCGCGGGTTGCTGAACGTGCCGGTGATCGGCGTGGCGCGCAGCGATTGGACCGATACCGCGTTCTGCCAGAACGCCCACGATGCGATCGTCGCCGCCGAGCCGCACGCCGAGGCGACCGTCGTCGAGCCGTTGATGGAGCGGCTCGACCTGATCCAGGGCGACTACTCCGACCAGGCCACGTGGGACACCCTGCGCGACACGCTCGATCAGCACGGCTCGTGCACCGCCGTGTACTACATGGCGATCCCCCCGAGCATGTTCCCCGAGGTCGCCACCAAGCTGGCCTCGGTCGGGCTCAACGAGCGCGGCCGGATCGTGGTCGAGAAGCCGTTCGGGCGCGACCTGCGGTCGGCACACGAACTCAACGCCACGCTGGCCTCGGTGTTCCCCGAGCAACGGATCTTCCGCATCGACCACTACCTCGGCAAGGAATCGGTCGAGGATCTGCTGGTCTTCCGCTTCTCGAACACACTGCTGGAGCCGGTGTGGAACCGCCAGTTCGTACGCAGCGTGCAGATCACGATGTCGGAGACGATCGGCGTCGAGGGCCGCGGCTCGTTCTACGACGGGGTCGGGGCCGTCCGCGACGTGCTCCAGAACCACCTGCTCCAGGTCGTCGCGCTACTGGCGATGGAGCCGCCGGCGGGGTCCGACAGCCACTTCCTCCAGGACGAGAAGGCCAAGGTGCTGGCGGCGATGCGCCCGATCGAGCCAGGCGACCTCGTGCGCGGTCAGTACGTCGGCTATCGCGACGAGCCCGGCGTCGACGCGGCCTCGACGGTCGAGACGTACGCCGCCGCCCGGATCGAGATCGACTCGTGGCGTTGGGCCGGCGTGCCGTGGTACGTGCGCGTCGGCAAGGGGCTGGCCGAGGCCGCCACCGAGGCAGTGATCGAGTTGCAGTCACCCCCGCGGCTGCTGTTCGACGAGGCCGCCGGTCCCACCCCCGAACGCAACCTGATCCGGCTCAGGCTGGGCAAGCACGACGGTGTCACGTTCGGGCTCCAGGCGAAGACGCCCGGGCCGCACCTCGACAGCCAGATGGTGCAGGTGTCGGTCGACTTCGCCGCGGCGCTCGGCGAGCGGTCCGAGGCCTACGAGCGCCTGCTCGCCGACGCGCTCGAAGGGTTGCCGCGACGCTTCGCCCGCCAGGACGTGGTCGAGCAGACGTGGCGCGTAGTGCAGCCGATCCTCGACGACCCGGGTGCGATCCACCCCTACTTCCGCGGCTCGTGGGGCCCCGCAGAGTCAGACCGCATCCTCGCCGGCGACCACTGGTACAACGTCAGCCCAACCTGACCGGAACCTGCCCGCGCACCAGCGTCTCGATATACCGGAGTGGCGGCTGCGCCGCGAGTGCGCCACTCGACGACCTGTGCCGACGGTGGTCGAGTGCCGGGCTCTGCCCGGCGTATCGAGACCATCGGTGCGCGCGAGTCAACGGCGGGGGGTGACGACGACGGTGCCGTCGGGTTCGGTGCGCACGGTGGCGCGGACCGCGTAGTACGCGGTCAGGTTCGGTTCGGTGAGCACGTCGGCCGCGCGCCCCGCCGCGACCGTGCGGCCCTCGTGCAGCAGCACCAGCCGGTCGGCGTACATGCCGGCCAGCGTCAGGTCGTGCATCGCCGAGATCACCGTGATGCCGCGCTCCTCGCGCAGCCCGGCCACGAGGTCGAGCGCCTGCTGTTGGTGCCCGATGTCGAGCGCGCTGGTCGGCTCGTCGAGCACCAGCACCGGCGCCTCGGTCGCCAGCGCGCGGGCGATGACGAGGCGCTGACGCTCGCCCCCCGAGAGCTCGCCGAGCCGACGCTCGGCAAAGCCGGCCAGGTCGAGCCGTTCGAGCGCGGCGCGGGCGATCGCCTGATCGTCGGGCGACTCTGTGCCGAAGTAGCTCACATAGGGCGCGCGACCGAGCAGCACGTACTCGAAGCCGGTCATGTCGGGCGGCAACAACGGTTCCTGGGGCACGTAGGCCACCAGTTGCGCCCGCCGGCGGGTGGGAAGCTCGGCGAGCGGCGCGCCGTCGACGGCGATGCCACCAGCGAACGGCACCACGCCCACCGCGGCCTTCAGCAACGACGACTTGCCGGCCCCGTTCGGCCCGATCAGCCCCAGCCACTCCCCCGCCCCGACCTGGGCACTGAACGCTTCGACCACGGTGCGCCGCCCGTACCGCACCATCACCCCCTCGAGCGAGATCACGCGCGGCTCCCCCGCCGGGTCATCCGCGGACGCTCCGGGCACGAAGCAGGACGATGAAGAACGGGGCGCCGATGAACGCTGTGACAACGCCGATCGGCAGTTCCGACGGCGAGATCGCGAGCCGCCCCAAGATGTCGCAGGCGACGAGGAAGGCCGCGCCGAACAGCACCGACAGCGGCAGCACGCGCCGGTACGACGACCCGGCCAGCAACCGCACGATGTGCGGCACCACGATGCCAACGAACCCGATCAGGCCCGACACCGACACCACCGCGGCGGTGCCGAGCGTCGCCGCGGTCACCACCACCAACCGCACCCGGGCGACCGGCACCCCGAGCGCGGTCGCCTCGTCGTCACCCACCCGCAGCGCGTCGAGGTGGCGGCGGTGCAGCCACAACACCAGGCAGCTCACGCCAACGTAGGGGGCGACCATCCGCACGTCGGCCCAGGTGGCGTTGGTGAGCCGCCCGAGGATCCACGTGTACACCTCGCGGACCACCTCGGAGTTGCGCTGGAGCAGGTACGTCTGGACCGCTGTCAGCAGCGACACCATCGCCACCCCGGCGAGCACGAGTGTGGCGGTCGAGCGCAACCCGCCGAACGCCGCACCCACCACATACGTGAGCGCCACCGCGCCGAGCGCGAACGTGAACGCCACCGCTGGTACCGGGTCGACCGGCCAGTCGCCGCCGGCCCCGCGGAACGTGGCCAGCATCAGGGTCGCCCCGAGCCCGGCGCCGGCCGCCGCGCCGAGCTGGTACGGGTCGACCAGCGGGTTGCGGAACACGCCCTGGTAGCTCGCCCCGCCGACCGACAGCATCGCCCCGACCAGCCCGCCGAGCACCACGCGCGGCATGCGGATCTTCCACACGATCGCCCACTGCGTCTCGCTGACGCCCGAGTCGATCGAGATCAGCGGCAGGTGGTCGAGCAGGGCCAGCGGGATCCGCCACCACGGCGGCCCGGCCGGCCCGCTCAACACTCCGAGCACGAGCGCGACAACGGCGGCGACGACGCCACCGATCAGCCACGGCCGCCCCCGCATTGTCGTCAGGGGGCGGGTTGCAGGGCGGCGACTGCGCCGACCGCCGCGCCAGCCTGCTCGATGTAGTCGGCGATGCGCGGGCCCCAGCGCGAGGCGATGTCGTCGTCCATCCCGATCACGCCCCCGTTGGCAACGGCGGCGATGGTGTCCCAGCCGGGGCGGGCGGCGACCGTCTCGGCGGTCTCACCGCAGTACTTCGTGCAGGCGAGGAAGATCAGGTCGGGGTTGGCATCGATGATGTACTCGGCGCTGAGCTGCGGGTACGGGTTGTCGGCACCCGCGTCGGCGATGTTGATCAACCCCAGCTCGGCGTAGACGGCGCCGATGAACGTGTCGGACGTCACCGAGAAGTATGTGGGGTCGAGCTCGTGGTAGTAGGTGAGCGGCTGGTCGAGCACCGGCAGGCCGGCGATCGCGGCGTCGACCCGGGTGCTGACGTCGAGCACCAGCTCGGCCGCTTCGCCAACGCGACCGACTCGGGCGCCGAGCTGTTCGATCTGGGTGTACACCTCGTCGAGCGTGACGGGTGCGGCGCCCACAAACGTGTCGATGCCGAGGTCGGCGAGCTGATCGACGAGGTCGTCGTAGCCACCTTGCACGATCACCAGGTCGGGTTCGAGCCCGGCGATCGCCTCGAGGCTCGGTTGAAAGGCGTTGAGCCCCACCATCTTGCCGGCGGCCTCGGGCGGGTAGTTCGAGAAGTCGTCGACGGCCAGCACCTGGTCGCCGGCGTCGAGCGCGTAGAGCATCTCGGTGGCTGTCGGCGACAGCGAGATGATCGCCCGCGGCACGTCGTCGCCCGGCGCGTCGCCAGTCGTCGCGGGCGTCGTGGTGTCGACGGGCTCGACCGGTGCGTCGGTTGTCGGGCCGGGCGCCTGCGTGGTTGCGCCGGTGGTCGAGCCGGTCGCTGCCACCGTCGGGTCCGACGCCGACGTGTCGTCGTCGCCTCCGCAGGCAGCGGCGAGCGCGACGGCGCCGAGCAGCAATACGGACAGGAACTTGCGGTACATGGGGGCCTTCCCTTGCCTCGAGGGTGTGGTGGGTGTCACACGTCGGGTCGACCGGGCTTGCCCGAATCGCTCGGGACCACCGTTGCGGGACAGCGCCGGGTTCTCACCGGACTTCGCGCTCGTACGTGCGGGGTGACTCTACCCGCCGGCCCGTCGCGCGGCCTAGCCTCCGCGCCATGACCGAAGCACTCACCGACGACCCGCGCCCCGACGGCTTGCGATCGGCCCCTTCGCTCGTGCTGGTGAACACCGGCGACGGCAAGGGCAAGAGCTCGGCCGCGTTCGGGGTGATGATGCGAGCGCTCGCCGCCGGGTGGAAGGTCGCCGTCGCCCAGTTCGTGAAGTCGAACGAGTGGAAGGTCGGCGAGGAGGAGATCGGTCGCCGCTTGGGCGTCGATTGGCACGCGTTCGGCGACGGCTTCACCTGGGACTCCGACAACCTCGACCACGACATCGCCCTCGCCCGCGCCGGCTGGGAACAGGCCAAGGCACTGATCGCCGGAGACGAGTACCGGCTCGTGATCCTCGACGAACTGACCTACTTGTGCACGTGGGAATGGGTCGATACGGCCGACGTGGTCGCCACGATCCGCGATCGCCCCGAGCGGGTGAACGTCATCGTCACCGGCCGCGACGCCCCCGCCGACATCGTCGAACTCGCCGACACCGTCACCGAGATGCGCGAGGTCAAACACGCCTACCAGCAGGGCATCCGGGCCAAGCGCGGCATCGACTACTGATGCTGACGGTGCTGCTCGGCGGCGCGCGTTCGGGCAAGAGCGCGGCCGCTGAACGTTGGGGTCGCGCGCACGCCGGCCCGGTTGCGATCGTCGCCACCGGCGAGCCGCTCGATCCCGAGATGCGCGAGCGGATCGATCGACATCGTGCCGACCGGCCCGCCGATTGGCAGGTGATCGAGGAGCCGCTCGACCTGACCGGCGCGATCGAGGGCGTTCCCAGGGATGCGTTCGTGATCGTCGATTGCCTCACGACATGGCTCGGCAACGTGATGTTCCACGGGCTCGTCCCCGACCTCGACGCGACGCTGGCGGCCATCACCGACCGACCGGGCCGGACGGTCGTGATCTCGAACGAAGTGGGGTGCGGCATCGTGCCCGCCGACCCCGGCACACGCGGGTATCGCGACGAGCTCGGTCGCCTCAACCAACGGTTCGTCGCCGCCGCCACCGACGCCTACCTCCTCGTCGCCGGCCGCGCCCTGCGCCTGGACCAACTCGAATGACCGAGTCGCTGGCCGGTCATCTCGATACAACGGGGTGGCGGCTGCGCCGCAAGTGCGCCACTCGACGACCGTGGACACCGGTGGTCGAGTGCCGCCGCCAATGGACCACTCGACGACCGTGGACACCGGTGGTCGAGTGCCGCCGCCAGGCGGTGTATCGAGGCCACGTCCCCGCAACGCGGCGGCGCGTCCGATGACGAGCGTCTTACGCCAGGCGCTCGACGGGTTGCCGGAGCCGGATCACGAGGCGGCCGCGACGGTCGCCGCGTGGGCTGCCGACGTGTTGCGGCCGCCGGGCGCGCTGGCGGCGCTCGATGCGATCGCCGTGCATCTGGCCGGCTGGCAGGGCACCGACCGGCCCTCGGTACAGCGACCCGCGGTGCTGGTGTTTGCCGGCGATCACGGGGTGACCACCGGCGGCGTGTCGAACTACCCGGCCGACATCACGGCGGCGATGCTGGCGGCTGTGCAGCAGGGACGGGCGACGGTCAACGCGATGGCCGGTGCCGCCGGGGCGACCGTCGACGTGGTCGACGTCGGCGTCGGGCGACCCACCGGCGACATTCGGTTCGAGCCCGCGCTCACCGCCGAGCGCTTCGACGAGATCAGCGCCACCGCGTTCACCCGGGTCGACGAGTTGGCCGAACGTGGAACCGACGTGCTGATTCTCGGCGAGCTCGGCATCGGCAACACCACGGTCGCGGCCGCACTCACGACGTCGTTCGCGGATGTATCGGTCGACCGTTCCGTCGGGCGCGGTACGGGTATCGATGATGCCGGCCTGGCCCGCAAGCGCGCAGCCGTCACCCAGGCCACGCAACGTTGCGCGGCGATCGCCGACCCGCTGGACCGGTTGCGCGAGCTCGGCGGCTCCGAACTCGTAGCGATTGCCGCGGCGTGCGTGCGCGCCCGTCACCGGCGTCTCCCGGTGCTGCTCGACGGCTACGTCGTCACTGCGGCGATGCTCGCGCTTGCGGCGGCGGTGCCCGGAGCGCTCGGCCACTGCCTCGCCGGGCACGCCTCGGCCGAGCCCGGCCACCGGCTGGTGCTCGAGCACCTCGGCCTGCGCCCGATTCTCGATCTCGACCTGCGTCTCGGCGAGGGCACCGGTGCGCTCGCCGCGCTTCCCCTGCTCGAACTGGCCTGCCGCGCGGTCACCGACGTCGCCACGTTCGCCGAGTGGTTCGGCGCCGACGCCGCGCCAGCCCCATGAGCGGGCTGCTCGCCGCGTTGCGGTTCCTGACCCGGGTGCCGATCCCGGGCCGTCACGATGTACCTCACCGACGGGCGGTGCCGTGGTTCCCTCTGGCGGGGGCACTGATCGGCGCCGCCGTCGGCGGTCTCGCAGCAGGCCTCGCCGAGTGGTTGACACCGATGCTGGCGGCCACACTGGCCGTCGTTGCCGGGCTGCTGATCACCGGCGCATTCCACGAGGACGGGCTGGCCGACTGCGCCGACGCCTACGGCGGAGGCTGGGACCGCGAACAACGCCTGGCGATCCTCAAGGACAGCCGCCACGGGACCTACGGCGTCGCCGCGCTGTGTGCGTCGATCGTGGTGCGGGTGGTCGCCGCCGGCAGCCTCGCCGGGCAGGCCGCGCTGTTCGCCGGCTTCGTCGCCGCCCACACGCTCGGCCGCGCGGCGGCGGTCGCCATGCTCGAGTGGGTGCGCCCCGCCGACCCCGCGGCGCAGGGACTCGGTGTCAGCGCCGGCCGCGACCTGGGCCGAGGCGCGGTCGCCGGGTCACTCGTCGCCGGCGTCGGCATCACCGCGCTGGCCACCGGCTGGTGGGCGGTGCCGCTCGTCGCCGCTGCGGCCCTCGGCGCGGCAGCGGTCGCGGTGCTGTCGGTTCGCAAGATCGGTGGCGTGGTCGGCGACGCACTGGGTGCCGCCGAGCAGGTCGCCGAGTGCCTGGTGCTGGTGATGGTGGCAGCCCTCGCCGCCCACCACCAACTCTGGTGGACCTGACCCGATCGGTATACTCAGGGTATGAAGCCGACCACGGTCAAGGTCAGCCGAGCCACCCACGACCGAATCAAGTCGCACGGTGGTCGCACGCATGAGGCAACGATCATCAAGGCGCTCGATGCCCTCGACGAAGCGAACGAGGAACGGTTCTGGGCCCAGGCCGAGCAAGCGCGACGAGAACTTGATGCGCTTGCTCCCGCCGACCGGGCACGCATCGATGCCGAGTACGACCGGATCGACCGCGCCTATCGAGCGCTTCGTTGATCGCCCAGGGCGACATCGTCGTCGCCGACCTCGGCGGTGAGACCCGCGAGTTCGCGCTCGTCGTCTCGAACATCCGGTTCCATCGGCTCGCCGAACGTGCCCTCGTCGCCCCCGAAATACGGGTGCAACAGACGACGACGCGACAACCCTGGCACATCGCCATCGACGGCCGTGTGTTCGCGCTCGACGCGTTGCAGAGCATCCGCGTCGAGCGCGCGCTCGAGCAGGCGGGCCGGGCCGGCACGAGCCAGTTGGCGACGCTGCGCACGGCGCTGATGCGCATCCTGTAACGGTCAGCTGGCGCGCGGCCGCTGCCTGTTCGCCAGCCGGTCGATCCAGGATTACGTGGCGGTGGCCGCCCAGGTGGCGATCCTCGTGATGCCTTCGGTGATGGCCTCGTCGCTGGTGGCGAAGCTGAAGCGAGCGTAACCGGGGGCGCCGAATGCCTCGCCGGGCACGAACGCCACCTTCGCCTGTTCGAGCACGACGTCGGCGAGTTCGAGCGACGTGGTGGGGGTGGCGCCACCGTACGTACGGCCGAGCAGGCCGGTGACGTTGGGGAAGCAGTAGAAGGCGCCCTGCGGTTCGATGCAGGTGACACCGGGGATGTCGCTGAGCAACTGGTGCAGCAACGCCCCGCGGCGGACGTAGTGCGCGCGCATCTCGGCCACATCGTCGAGGCCGCCGGCGACGGCAGCGAGCGCGGCGCGCTGGGCGACGTTCGACACGTTCGACGTGGCGTGGCTCTGGAAGTTGTTGGCGGCCTTCATCACGTCGGCCGGGCCGATCATCCAGCCGACCCGCCACCCGGTCATCGCGTACGTCTTGGCGACCCCGTTGACGATCACGCACGTGTCGGCCAGTTCGGGTACGAGGTGAACGATCGACGAGAACACGTGGTCGCCGTAGGTGAGGTGCTCGTAGATCTCGTCGGTGATGACCCACACCCCGTTGGCGACCGCCCACTCGCCGATCGCCCGGGTCTCGTCGGGGGTGTACACGGCCCCGGTGGGGTTCGACGGGCTGACGAACAGCAGCACCTTGGTGCGGTCGGTGCGGGCTGCGTCGAGCTGGTCGATCGTGACCTTGAACTCGGCCGTGTCGGGGCATGCGATCTCGACCGGAACGCCTCCCGCCAGCGTGATCGCCTCGGGGTAGGTGGTCCAGTAGGGGGCCGGCAGGAGCACTTCGTCGCCCGGGTCGAGCAGGGCTGCGAACGCGGTGTACACGGCGTGCTTGCCGCCGTTCGTCACCAGCACCTGGCCTGGGTCGTACTGCACGTGCGAGTCGCGCAGCGTCTTGGCGACGATCGCGGCCTTCAGCTCGGGCAGCCCGCCGGCCGGCGTGTACTTGTGGTTCTTCGGGTCGCGGGCGGCCTTGACGGCCTCTTCCACGATCCACTCCGGAGTCGGGAAGTCGGGTTCGCCGGCGCCGAACCCCACGACGTTCTCGCCTGCCGCCTGGAGGGCCTTGGCCTTGGCGTCGACGGCGAGGGTGGCGGAGGGGGCAATCGCGGCAAGGCGGGCAGAGACGCGGGAGGGGGCTCGGTTCACGACGTCGCAGGCTATCCGGCAGCCCAGAACCGGGAATGGGCCGGTTACCGGTCGACGGGTACGCTGCTGCCACGTGAGCACCCCCCACGTTCAGCTCGACCCCGCGATCCTTCCGGCCGACGGCCGCTTCGGGTGCGGGCCGTCGAAGGTCCGCCCCGAACAGATCGAAGCGATCGTCGCCGCCGGTTCGACGGTGATGGGCACGTCGCACCGCAAGCCGCAGGTGAAGAACCTGGTCAAGTCGATCCGGTCCGGGCTCGCCGACCTGTTCGCACTGCCCGACGGGTGGGAAATCATGCTCGGCAACGGCGGCACCACGGTGTTCTGGGACGCCGCCAGCTTCGGCCTCGTCGAGGCCCGCAGCCAGCACCTCGTGTTCGGCGAGTTCTCGTCGAAGTTCGCCGAGGTGTGCGCCAAGGCACCGCACGTCGGTGATCCGGTCGTCGTCGAGAGCGCCACCGGCGACCACCCCGAGGCCGTCGCCCAGCCCGGTGTCGACTTGTACGCGCTGACCCACAACGAGACGTCGACCGGCGTCGCGATGCAGCTCCAGCGGCCGGCCGGTGCCGACCCGGGCGCGCTCGTGGCGGTCGACGCCACGTCGGGTGCGGGCGGCCTGCGCTGGAGCCCGAGCGAGGTCGACGTGTACTACTTCGCCCCGCAGAAGTGCTTCGCAGCCGACGGCGGGCTGTGGCTGGCGGCGTGCTCGCCGGCTGCGGTCGAGCGCGTCCGCGCGCTCACCGGTGGCGACCGTTGGATCCCCGCCTCGATCGACCTCGGCATCGCCCTCGACAACTCGGTCGCCGACCAGACCTACAACACGCCGGCGGTCGCCACGCTGATCCTGCTCGAGAACCAAGTCCAGTGGATGCTCGCCAACGGCGGCCTCGAGTGGTGCGCCGGGCGCAGCGACCGGTCGGCCGCCACCGTGTACGGCTGGGCCGAAGCACGCGAGTGGGCCAGCCCGTTCGTGGCCGACCCGGCCAAGCGCAGCTCGGTGGTCGCCACGATCGACCTCGCCGACACCGTCGACGCCACCCAGGTGTCGGCCATCCTGCGTGCCAACGGCATCTACGACACCGACAGCTACCGCAAGCTCGGCCGCAACCAGCTCCGCATCGGCATGTTCCCGGCGATCGACCCCGCCGACGTCGAAGCCCTCACCGTCTGCATCGACCAGGTGGTGGAGTCCCTCACCTGACGCGCGTGGTCTCGATACACCGCCTGGCGGCGGCACTCGACCACCTTGAGCCAAGGTCGTCGAGTGGCGCACTCGCGGCGTAGCCGCCCCTCCGTTGTATCGAGACGACCAGGTCGGTGGTCCCGGCCTAGCCTGAGCCCGTGGAGTCGGTCGACGATGTGCTGATGCTCCAGCTCGACGGGCTCGGCGAGTTGCGGTCGCCGGTGCTACTGATCGCGCTGACGGGCCTGTTCGACATCGCCGGCGTCGCCACCACCGCGCTCGACGAGTTCGCTCCGATCGAGCAGGCGGTCACGATCGGCGAGATCGACCCGGACCCGTTCTACGACTTCACCCAAGCCCGGCCCACCGTCCACATCGACGACGGCGGGGTGCGGTCGCTGACGTGGCCCGACAACGAGTTCGATGTCGTGCGTGGATCGGGCGACCGCGACCTGGTCGTGCTGGTGGGCACCGAGCCGCACCTTGGCTGGCGCACCTACTCGGCCTGCATCCGCCGGGTTGCCGAGTTGCTCGGCTGCGAGGTGGTGGTCACCGTCGGCGCCACAGCCGACGGCGTGCCGCACACCCGCATGCCGCGGGTGTCGGGCAGCACCACCGACGCGGCCCTCGCCACGGCGCTCGGCATCGGCGCGCCCACCTACCAAGGCCCCACCGGTGTCGCCGGTGTGATCCACGCCGACCTCGCCGACGCCGGCATTCCGGCCGTGTCGCTTCGGGTGGGTGTTCCGCACTACCTGATGAGCGCCGAGCATCCGCAAGCCGTCGTGGCCTTGCAGGCCCACCTGGCCCACGTGCTCGGCGTGCCGGTGCCAACGCCCACCGACGACGATGCCGACCGGGCCGGCGAGATCGCCCGCTGGCGCGCGCTGCACGACGAGGCGGTCGAGGCCGACCCCCAACTCCAGCGCTACGTCCGGGTACTGGAGGCCGAGTACGACCGCCGGGCCGAGGCCGAAATCCCCTCCGCCGACGACCTCGCCGCCCAGTTCGAACAGTTCCTCCGCGACCGCACCGACGACACCTGACTTCGTGAGAAGTCTGCGCACCTGGTGCGCAGACTTCTCACGAGGTCGTCAGTCGTTCGGGGTGCCGACGAGCAGCAGCTCGGTCAGTTCGCTGCCGGCACCGTCGCGGACGTGGACCTTGATGACCGCCAGCCGGCCCATCGACGTGATCGGCGAGATGCCACCGATCTCGGCGTCGGGCATGCCGATCAGTTCGGTCAAGGCGTCGTGGGCGACATGCACGCCGTCGGTCGTCGACTGGACGAAGTACTCCACCGGCTCGTCGACGCGCTGGTAGGCCAACTCGGGGAACGTGGCCAGCGGCGAGCCCTCGGGCCCGTTGACGACGATGTCGCCGTTGACGGTCAGGGTCACCGTGGCCGGGTCGACCGGCGTGCCGTCAGCCTGGAAGAAGTCCCACTGGTACGTGCTCGCATCCCAGCGGGCGGTGATGCCACCGACCACCACGTCATCGGCAGGATCGGGTGCTTCCGTAGGCGGCCGACCGACGACGCTCACCAGAGCGTCGGGTGTCGACCCGAATTGCTGGAACAGGACCTGCTCGGTCGTCCCGACGATGTCGGACGTCGAGGCGTACGTCCAGTTCGCACCGTCCGTCGACGAGGCGAGCACCAGCGCACCGTCGGGCCCGTTCAGCGGCACGACCTGCCCGCCCGTGGTCTCGGCCTGTGGTCCCGCGGTCCAGCGTTCGAACGGCAGCGTCGGCAGAGCCTGCCAGGTGCGGTCGGCCGCCAACTCGAAGCGACCCTGCAAGTTGCCGTCGGCACCGTACGTGTGTAGGACGCCGTCCTGGCCCAGCGACGCCCCCCCGACCGCTTCGGCGGGGAGGCCGATCAACTCGGGCTGGCCCTCGACGACCAAGTACGCGTCGAGCTCGATCGGAACGCCGGCAGTGATCGCGGCCGCCGACTCGGGCGGGATGCCGAGTTCGGCCCACGAGACGATGCCCTGCTCACACGCGCCGACCATGCCAGTCGTGGTGGTCGCCACCTCGCCCGGAGTGGTGCTGACCGGCGTCTGTCCACCGGGCACGGTGGTCGTGGAACTGGACTCGGGGTAGTACGGCCACTCCTCGGGGGCAACCACCGTGGTGGGGGCCGGTCCGTACAGGTCGCAGTCGCCGTCGGGCACGATCAGGCCCTCCTCGGTCCACCCGACCCAGCCCCGCTCCAGTCCTGGGAGCTGCTCGGTGTCGAGAGCGGCGTGGGCACTGACGACGAACAGCATCCCGGCGTCGGTCAATCCCAGCGAGAGCTGGTAGTTGCGACGCACACCGGGCAACGCATCGTCGGGCTCCTCGTTGAGTTGGGCCTGCGACCAGGTCTCGCCCCGGTCGGGGCTGACGTCGATGTACAGCGGCCCCGGCGAGCCGGGGGCGAAGCCCGGGCCGGTGCCGATGCTGTAGATCGTGTCGCCGTCGGCGAGTGTCCAGCGCTTGTCGCCGTTCGGCGGGTCGAGTGCGATCTCTTCGTATTGGTTGCCGTCTGCCGTGTAGAACGCGCGTGGCCCACCGGCGGTGCCGGGAGCGCTGGCGATGACCACGCCGGGCACACTTCCGCTGGAGCGGTAGAACACCGCGTCGGCGGCTTCGGGCGACATCACGGCCCACTCGAAGCTCGACTCCGCCGGCTGGGCGGGCACGGTTGCCGGGAAGCCGGCGAACCACTCGGCACTGCCGGGGGCGACTCCGGGCGCGGTGGCCAGGCCGGGTACGACCGTGGAACCTGCCACGATCACGTCTTCCGAAGCCACACCGTCGCCGTCGCCGAACGCCACCTGGCCGGGGCTGGTCTTGCCGAGTTGCTGGATGGCGACAACCGTGCCGGTGCCGACCGCCACCGCGGCGGTGGCGCCGACCAGGGCGCGGGTGCGGTTGCGGCGCCGGTGGGCGGCGCGGATGGTCGCCTGCTCCGAGCCGGGGGTGAGCCGTACCTGCGACGAGGCGTCGTGGAGTTGGCCGCGCAGGCGGCGGAATGGGTCGGGAGTGTTCATGAGGTCTCCTTCAGTCGGAGTTCGGCGCGTGGAGGTGCGCGAGACGAGGTTCGAGGTGAGCGAGCGCGCGGGCGAGGCGGCTCTTGACGGTGCCGGGGCGGATACCCAGTGCAGCTGCGGTGTCGGCTTCCGACCAGTCGAGCAGCAGACGGCAGATCACCACGCTGCGGTGGTCGACCGACAGTGCGGCGAGCGCGGCCACGATCGCCGGGTCGGCCGGGAGCCGGTCGGTGCTGGCTTCGGGGCTCGCTGCCCGTGCGCCGTGGGTGAGCCGGCGCGCCACGCGGCGCACCCGCGAGCGGGCGTGGTTGAGCCCGACGCGGTATGCCCAACCGGCGGGGTTGTCGAGCGCGCGCACCTTGCCCCACCGCTGGTAGGCCCGGACCATCGCTTCGTCGACCGCGTCCGAGGCGAGGTCGTCGTCGTGCAGGGTCAGCGCCAGCGCCCGGCCGACACGGTCGCGGGCGGTCACGTAGAACTCGTGGAACTCGGCCCGGTACTCATCGTCGGTGAGGCGGATGTCGAGCCGCGATTCGAGGTCGAACACGGCGGCCGGCCCACGCAGGCCGGGCTCGCCGGGGACGCTCAGCGGGACGGCTCGCTCGGCATGCACGTCGGGTACACGCCCATCTTCGCCGTTCGGTTCCGTCACGGTCCGGGCCGCCCCAAGCCGGCCGCCCGGTCGAACGCCCGCTGCGCGCTGGCCGGGTCGTCGGTCAACAAACGGACCACGCCGAGCCCGTACCAGCACTGTCCGCAGTGCTGGTCGTCGGCGACGAGCGCCTCCCAACCGGCGGTGGCCGCGGCATGGTCGGCGGCATCGCCGGTGACCCTGGCCAGCGTCGTGCGGGTCTCGGCGAGCGCCTTGCGCACGATCGGGTCAGCCGGCGACACGCCGACGGCGCGTTCGGTCGCGACGACCGCCGCGCGCGCTCCGGCAACGCTCTGGCGGTCGCCGTGCAACGCCGCGACGAGCAGGTGATAGCGCACGACGTCGGGCCGCAGGTCGGCCGCCCGCAGCGCGGCGACCAGCGCCTGCTCCGACCCAACGGGCCGCCGCAACGCCGTCCGGGCCGACCGGTCTGCCGCCACACCGAGCACCGATGCGCCGAACACCGCCGCAGCCAGAACCCCCACCCCGATCTTCAGCGGCAGGAGTAGTGACGGCCTCCGCCACAATTCCTGCCGCCGACTCCCCGACCCCTCCGACTGGGCCGCAGGAACTGCGCCCGGATCCAGCACTTGCCCTGCCGCAGAGTCTCCAGAGAGCCCGTCGACCAACGGCTCATCGACACCCCGCAGCACCCGCAGCACTCCTGACTCTGTGGCAGAGACAGTGACGGAATCCGTCGCTCTTCCTGCGGCCGAGTGACCGAGCAGGGCGCCGGCGATCAGCCAGAAGGTCGGGTCGAGCTCGGCCAGCGGGAACAGGGCCAACTGCTGGGTGAGGTAGGCGAGCGCCGCCGCCCCGAGGCCGGCCCGCAGCGCGGCACCACGACGCAGCGCCCTGAACGCGTGCCAGGCAACGGTCGCGAGGAGCCCCACGTACGTCAGCGCGGCCGGCATGCCGCCGATCGCGGCCAGGTCGAGCGGGCCGCTGTGGGCGCGGTCGGGCAGCACGTCGCGCCCGTACTCGCGCTCGTAGGTGGCATCGACCCCGTCGGCGAACACGACCCGGTACCCCTCAGGCCCCGCACCGAACAGCGGGTGGTGCCCGATCACGCGGGTCGCGACCTCCCACTCCGCGAGCCGGGAGCTACCGCCGGCCCCGTCGCGAGCGGCGACGTCGTCGAGCCGTGGCAACACGACGAGCACGGCCGCCAGCGCCACGGCTGCCGATGCCGCGAGCACGCGGGCCGATGGCCGTCGCATCGCCAGCGTCACGGCGCCGACCGCGCCGCACGCCAACCACGCAGCCCGCGTTCCCGACCCAACCAGTCCGATCAACCCACCTGCCACCGACAGGCCGGCTGTGACTCGCCAGGCGACTCGCTCCCCAGCGTCGGCAACGACGCCGACTGCGACTGGAACCAGCAGGCACAGCGCCGCGCCGAGGTAGGCGGCCGAGCCGAGCGGGCCACCCAGCCGCGACGTTACCGAAGTCGTGACGACCGGCGACCGCCACCACAGTTCGACAAGGCAATAGCCGCCGCACCACAACCCGGCGATCACCGTCATCCGGCAGAACCATCGCACGCCGCCATCCAGCCGTGCCCCCGTCCACGCGCACGCGGCAAGCAAGGCCCAGGTCAGCCAACCCAGCCGTCGCTCGGGCGTACCGATCCACGCGTACAGACGGTCGGCACCCAGCGCCGCGGCCAACCCGAGCCACACCAGCAGGCCGGCCCACAGCCACGCGACTGCCCGCGGCAGCCGACCCGGCCCGCCGATCGCGATCGCCAGGGCGGCGAGCGCGGCAACGAACACGGCCCCCTGCTTGGCCGGGCCGAACGGGTACCAACCCTCAGGGTCGAGCGCGACCACCGCAGCCACCGGGACCAAACCAGCAACGACCCCGAGCCCGGCCGCGCGCGAAGAGCCAGGCGCGTCCACCTCAGTACACGACCTGACCGGCAACTCGGTTCCGTCGATCCGGCTGGGAATGGATGGGAACCTATTCGCTGTGCCGGTTGCCCGGCCTGCGGGGTCAGGCGGGGGCGTGGCGGCCGGTGAGGGCGGTCACTGCGCCGAGTGCGATGTAGACGACGCCGGATGCCTTGCGGGTTCGCCGGGCGATGTCGACCCGGCCGCGCAGGCGTCCGCCGAGCCAGCCGCTGGCGAGCGCCCAGCTGCTGTCGCACACGAGCCCCATCACGACGACCACGGCGCTGATCACGAGCAGTTGCAGCGTGGCGTGCTCGGCGTTGGGCTCGACGAACTGCGGCACGAAGGCGACGAAGAACACCGCCGTCTTCGGGTTGAGCAGGTTCACCAGTGCGCCGTCGAGATACAGCCGCCGGTTCGAACGGGGTGCGAGGTGGGGTTCGTCCACGTCGTCCGCACGGCTCAGCAAGGCGCGAAGGCCCAGGTAGACGAGGTAGCCCGCGCCAGCCAGCTTGACGACCGTGAACGCCGTCGCCGAGGCCGCCAGCACCGCCGACAGGCCGAGGACGGCGGCGGCGACGTGGACGAGCGTGCCGGTGTGAATGCCGGCGACCGACACCAGCCCGGCGCGGCGGCCCTGTGTCATCGAACGGGTGACGACGTACATCACCGCCGGCCCGGGGATCACCAAGAAGACGAACGTCGCCGCGACGAACACGGCGATCGACGAGGCAGACGGCATAGCCCGACGTTACAAACGGTGTCAGACACCGCTTGTAACGGTTACCAGGTGGTCGACGAGGTCGACGGCGTCGTCTTCGAGGCCGAAGATGAAGCTCGACTTGCGGCGCCGCAGGAAGTTTGTGCCGATGCGGTAGAGGCCCGGCGCGGTGGTGACCACACCGCCGTCGTGGCGAATCTCGCCCTTGCGGTCGAGCACCGGTACCTGCAACCACGAGTAGTCGGCCCGGAACCCGGTGGCCCACAGCACGGTGTCGTAGCCCTCGGCGACCATGTCGATCGAGGTGCGCGGGTCGCCGTCGATGCGGGTGGGTTCTGGTCGCTCGGCGGCCGACCGGTCGCCCTCGTGGGCGGCGACCCACTCGTCGACGCCGTCGAGCAGGCGGGCCTGCTTGAGGTCGGCCAGCGCGCACACGTTGCGCAGTGAGCCTGAGAACAGGGCCGTGCCGTCGCGTAGGCCGGCGAGCCGTCCGACCAGCGTCGCCCCCCGGTTCGACAGCGTGTTCAGGTCGAGCCCGGCTGCGTCGGAGGTGCCGACCAACTGGGGCGACGGGACGTGACGCGCGCGTACGAGGTCGTCGACCTCGTCGAAACGTTCGTCGAGCCGGCCGAGCTCGCCGAGCCAGTGGAACGCGTCGCGCCCGCGGTAGCGGCGCGGCATCCGCACGTGCTCGCCGACTGCAACGGTGACCTCGCGGCCCGAGCGGAGCAGTTCGTCGGCGAGCTGTAGCCCGGTGGCCGAGGCGCCGACGACGAGCACGCGACCCGGGCCGAGTTGGTCGGGACGCTTGTAGCCGTGGGCGGTGACCTGGGCGATCGACGCCGGGATACCGGCGCCGACCTCGGGGATGCGGGCGACGTTGAACCCGCCGCTGGCGAGCACCACGGCCTGCGCTTCCCAACCGCCCGGCTCGCCGTCGCGTTCGGTGGCGACCGTGTACCCGCCGCCCGCCTTCGCGGTGACCGAGGTGACCGTCGTGCGGGTCTGGACGGGCACGTCGACCTTGGCGGCGTAGCGCTCGATCCAGCCGATCAACTCGGGGATCGGCATGAACCCGTCGGGGTCGTCGCCGTCGTAGGCGAAGCCGCCGGGCAGGCGCGTCAGTGAGTTGGGCGTCAGCAGCCGCAACGAGTCCCAACGTTCGGTCTTCCACGTGTTGGCGACCTCGCCGCGCTCGAGCACGACGTGGTCGACGCCGTGCTCGGTGAGCACGCGGCTGACCCCGAGCCCGGCATGCCCCGCGCCGACGACGACAACCGGTATCCGCGTCACCACGTCAGCCCCTGCCAATCCGGGTGCCCCGGTGTGGTCTCGATACACCGGCTGCGCCGGCACTCGACCACCGCCAACCCGGTCGTCGAGTGGCGCACCCGCGGCGAAGCCGCCGCGCCGTTGTATCGAGACGACCCGCGGCCACGTGCGTCAGTTGACCGAGACGGTGACGTTGGTGGGGTTGGTGATCGCGTCGTAGACGGCCGACCGCTTCTGCGACTGGGCGACCAGCGCAGCGATGTCTTCCTGGCTGGCGTCGGCGTCGATGTCGTAGTGGACGCGGATCTCCTTGTACCCGTTGCGCACATCGGGGTCGCCGCCGAGGATGCCCAAGATGTTGAGGTCGCCTTCGAGCGTGGCCTTCACCGAGTTGAGCTGGATGCCGCGGTTCTGGGCGACCGCGGCGACGCCGGCGGTGAGGCACCCGGCCAGGCCGACCAGCAGGAACTCGACCGGCGTCGGCGCCGCGTCCTCGGCGGCGAACACCTCGGGGTGGTCGGAGTCGTACGTGAACACCGACTTGTGCGAGTGCTCGGCACCGAGGCCTGCGAACTGCTCGATCGTGCTGCGGCTGTGGGTACCGCGCAGCCACTCGTTGGTGGCCCGCCAGGTGAACTCGGCGGCCTCGGGGGCGTCGACAAGCGCAGCCCTGGCGTCGAGCAGGGCCTGCGTGTTGACGCCGTTGTCGGCCGCGGCGGTCTCGGTGGTGGTCATGGCGTCTCCTTGGAAGATGGATCTTGATTCCCGACCAAACTTATCGGATTTGTCCGGTCGGCGCCAAGGGTGAAACGCTACGGCGTGTGACCGGCACCACGCGTCCCGACCTCGGCCCCGAGTACGGGTTCGACACCCGGGCCGTCCACGCCGGCCAACGGCCCGACCCCGAGACCGGTGCCCGGGCGCTGCCGATCTACGCCTCGACGGCGTTCGTGTTCGAGGACGTGCAGGAGGCCGCCGACCTGTTCGCCCTCCAGAACTTCGGCAACATCTACAGCCGCATCTCGAACCCCACCAACGCCGCCTTCGAGGAACGGGTCGCCGCCCTGGAAGGCGGGCTGGGGGCGCTCGCCACGGCGTCGGGCATGTCGGCCCAGCTGATCGCGGTGCTCACGCTCGCGGTCGCCGGCGATCACATCGTGTCGTCGAACGCGCTCTACGGCGGCACGTTCACCCAATTCGGCGTCACGCTCGGGCGGATGGGCATCGAGGCCACGTTCGTCGACTTCTCCGACCCCGACGCGGTCGCCGCCGCGATCCGCCCGAACACGAAGGCGCTCTACGCCGAGACGATCGGCAACCCGTCGTGCACCATCCTCGACATCGAGGCCTACGCCGAGCTGGCCCACGCCCACGGCATCCCGCTGGTGGTCGACAACACGTTCGCCACGCCCTACCTGTGCCGCCCGATCGAGTGGGGGGCCGACATCGTCGTGCACTCGGCCACCAAGTTCATCGGCGGGCACGGCACCGTGCTCGGCGGCGTGGTGGTGGAGGCCGGGCGGTTCCCGTACGACAACGGCAAGTTCCCCGTTCTCAGCGAGCCGTCGCCCGCCTACCACGACCTCAACTTCTGGGAGAACTTCCGCGAGTACGGCTACCTGATGCGCGCCCGCGCCGAGGTGATGCGCGACCTCGGGGCGGCCCTGTCGCCGTTCCACTCGTTCCTGCTGATGCTCGGCCTGGAAACGCTGTCGTTGCGGATGCAGCGCCACGCCGACAATGCCGCCACGGTTGCCCGCTTCCTGGCCGAACACCCGGCGGTCGAGTGGGTGCGCTACCCGATCTTCGCCGACAACCCGTGGACCGAACTGGCCCGCAAGTACGTGCCGGGTGGTCCAGGGGCGGTGTTCACGTTCGGCATCCGCGGCGGGTACCCGGCGGGCGTGAAGTTCATCAACGGCGTGCAACTCGCCTCGCACCTCGCCAACGTGGGCGACGCCAAGACGCTCGTGATCCACCCGGCGTCGACCACCCACCAGCAACTGTCGGCCGAGGAACGCGCGTCGTCGGGGGCGGGCGACGACGTGATCCGTATCTCGGTCGGCATCGAGACCGTCGACGACATCATCGCCGACCTCGACCGGGCGTTGAAGGAGTCCCAAGGTGACTGAGCCCGCCGAGGTGATTGAGCCCACCAAGGTGGTGGTTGAGCCTGTCGAAGCCACCGCGCTCGAACGCCTCCAGATCATCCAGTCGGCGCAGTCGGTGGCGCTCGTCGGCGTGTCGGCCAACCCGATCCGCTCGTCGAACTTCGTCGCCGCCTACCTGCTACGCACCTCGTGGCGGGTCTACATGGTGAACCCGGCCTACGACGAGGTGCTCGGGGAACGGTGCTACGCCACCCTGGCCGATCTACCCGAAGTGCCCGACATCGTCGACGTGTTCCGCCGCGAGGACGCGATTCCGGAGGTCACCGACGAAGCGATCGCGGTCGGGGCAAAGGTGCTGTGGCTCCAGCTCGGCCTGCGCCACGAGCCGGCTGCGGCCACGGCCCGCGCCGCCGGCCTTCAGGTGGTGCAGGACCGCTGCCTGAAGATCGAGCACGCCCGCTTCTCGGGTCGCCTCAACCTGGCCGGCTTCAACACCGGCCTGATCGCCTCCAAACGCCGCCGCCCCATCTGACCGCCGGGTGGTTTCGACAAGCTCAACCACCTTGATCGACGCCCTCGAAACCACCAGCCCTGACACCGACCACAAACCCAAGGTGGTTGAGCTTGTCGAAACCACCGGGAGGAGCGAACGGCCCCACCTACGGCACTGGGCGCTTGCGGCGTAGCACCAACGCGGCCACCATTGCGCCCACCGCGGCGATGGCGGCCGACAGGGCGGCCACGGCGGCCAGGCCCGCGCCGATCGCCGCCCCGGCACCTGCGCCGAGCTCGACGTCTTCACCGGCGAGCGCGTCGCGCACGACGTCGACGTCGTCGACCCGCCGGGCGACCACGAGCAGCAGCACCGCACCGCCGATCGCCACCCCGTACGTGATCGCCAGCTGGCGCAGGAACTGGTGGGCGCTGCTGACCCGGCCCATCTCGGCCGGCGGGCTCGACGCCTGAAGCCAGTTCAACGCCGAGGTCGACACGGTGCCGATGCCGAGGCCGACGCCCACGTAGGTGGTGAACACCACCGGCAACGGCAGGTCGCGGGCGATCGCCACGCCGGCTGCCACACAGGCCACCGACAGCAACAGCGTTCCCCCGAGCATCACCGCGGCCGACCGGAACCGCACGAACGCCCGGCTGTACACCACCGACCCAGCCGTCCAACCGACGGCCAGGAACGCCAGCGTGAACGCCGCCGCCGACTCTCCGTAGCCGCGGTTCACCTGCACGTAGATCGGCAGGTAGTTGTCGAGCGCAAGCCCGGCCGTGAACGTGATCGCGACCACAGCGTGCACCGCCCAGGCGGGGTAGCCGACGATGTGGCGCCGCTCGAGCACCGGCTCGGGAACACGCCCGGCGTGCACCCAGTACGCGGCTCCGGCGACCAGGCTGATCACCATGCCGACGGCCACGATGTCCCACCGGTCGCCGAACTCGGACACGGCGACCAGCGACGCCAGTGTGACCAACGTCAGCAGCGCCACGCCAGCCCGGTCGAAGCGTGCCCGCACCGCGCCGGGTGTGGCGCCGGGCAACGAGTTCCAACCGACCGCGAGCGCGAGCCCGGTGATCGGGAGTTGCACGAGGAAGATCGATCGCCAGTCGCCGACGGCCAGCAACGCTCCGGCGATCGCCGGGCCGCCGAACCCCATCACGCCCCACACCATCGAGTTCGCGGCCAGCGCCCGCGGGCGTACGTCCGACGGGTAGGTGACGCCGATCGACGCCAGGGCGACGGCCATCACCAACCCGCCGCCCACGCCCTGGAAGGCACGGGCCACGATCAGCAACGGCATCGACGGTGCGAGCGCGGCCGCGGCCGACCAGCCCAGGAACCACAGCCCCGTGATGCGGAACGTGCTCCGGACACCGATCGCGTCGATGATCGGGCCGGCGACGATGACGGCCACCGCCGAGGCGGCCAGGTAGGCGGTGATGACCCACGGCAGCAGGGCGACGCGGCCGAGGTCTTCGGCGATCGCGCCGAGCGCGGCCGTGATCGCCAGCCCGTCGAACGCCGCGATCGACATGACCGTCAGGTTCGACAAGGTCACCGCCGCGTAGCGGCGTGACCAGATGCTGGCCGGGTGAGCGGCCTCGGTGACGTCCGTGGGGTATCAGCTCGGGATCAGGCCGAGTTCGACCACAGCATCGCGCTCGCCGACCAGCTCGGCCGCCGAGGCGTCGATCTTGGAACGCGAGAAGTCGTCGATGTCGAGGCCCTGCACGATCGACCACTCGCCGTTCTTCGTGGTGCACGGGAACGACGAGATGATGCCCTCGGGCACCCCGTACGAGCCGTCGGAGTACACGCCCATCGACACCCAGTCGCCGTCGACGGTGCCCTTGACCCAGTCGTGCACGTGGTCGATCGCGGCGTTCGCCGCCGAGGCCGCCGACGATAGGCCGCGGGCCTTGATGATCGCCCCGCCGCGGGTGGCGACGGTGGGGATGTACGTGTGCTCGTACCAGTCGTGGTCGCCGACCAGTTCGTGGGCGTTCTTGCCGCCGACCTCGGCGTGGAACAGGTCGGGATACTGGGTGTTCGAGTGGTTGCCCCAGATCGTGAACTTGGTGATGTCGGTAACCGGCACGTCGAGCCGCTGGGCGAGCTGGGTGAGCCCGCGGTTGTGGTCGAGCCGGGTCATCGCCGTGAACTGCTTGGGGTCGAGGTCGGCCGCGTTGCGCTGGGCGATCAGGGCATTCGTGTTGGCCGGGTTGCCGACGACGAGGATCTTGACGTCCTTCTTGGCCGAGCGCGACAGGGCCTCGCCCTGGGGCTTGAAGATGCCGCCGTTGGCCGACAGCAGGTCGGCGCGGTCCATGCCGTCCTTGCGCGGCATGGCACCGACGAGAAAGGCGATGTCTGCGTCGCCGAAGGCCGTGTCGGCCGAGTCGGTGCAGACGATCTCGCTCAGCAGCGGGAAGGCGCAGTCGTCGAGTTCCATCTTCACACCTTCGAGCGCACCGAGCGCCGGGGTGATCTCGAGCAGCTGCAGCGCCACCGGGGTGTCGGGGCCGAGCAGCGCACCCGACGCGATCCGGAAGAGCAGCGAATAGCCGATCTGGCCAGCCGCGCCGGTGACTGCAACACGCACAGGGGAGGTCATGCCCGGAAGGCTACGCATGACGAATTGTGTCTGACACAATTCGTCACTAGACGCCGGTCCAGTCGCGGGCGAGGTCGGCGTAGTACTTCTTGCCGGCGGCGTTGAGGTGGATGCCGTCGCCGGCGAAGCAGTTGCCGGGGCAATCGACCGCCCGCTGCTCCCAGTCGATCAAGGCGATGTTGTCGCCGGGCTTGTCGCGGGCACGGATGATCGCGTTGTTGCCGGCCGTCCACGAACGGTTGGCGCGGACGGTGTATAGCAACACGTTGGGCACGCTGCTGAGCGGGGCGAGCAGGGCGTTGAGCGTCTCGGCGGTAATCGTGCCGTTCGTGCCGAGGTGGATGATGACCGCCTTGGTGTCGGCGAACACGCCATTGGCCGCCATCTCCTCGACCATCGGCACGGCGTCGACCATCTGAAGGCCCTGCTGGGCGACGACGGTCCAGCCGCGCGGTTCGAGCACGTCGGCCGCGCCCTGCATCACCGAGTCGCCGATCGCGATGACCCGGGTGGAGATGGTGGGCAGTGGGGTGGTCGTCGGGGTGGTGGTCTCGGGCACGGTGGACGCCGGCGTGCTCGACGGTGTCGTCGACGAGGAGGGGTTGGCCTCAGGTGGCGAGGTGGTCGGTGTGGTGCCGCCGGTCATCGAGCCGATGATGTCATCGACCGTGACCGTGCTGTCCTTGCCCTCCTCGAGGGCTTGGGCGAGCTCGTTGGGGCGGTTCTCGGCGACGCCCATGCGGATCACGCCGAACGCACCGATTCCCATCGCGGCGACGACCACCCCTGCAACCAACTGGCGCGGCACCGGGTCGCGACGGCGGCGCAGCGAGTCCCACCAGATCGCCACCTCGCGGCGCCGCACCGGCGTCTCGATGTACGTGTACGACAGCTCGGTCAACGCCAGCGTGACCACCATCGCGATCGCGAACTGCTGCCACGTCAACACGTTGCCGGCCATCTTGCGGATGATCTGGTAGATCGGCCAGTGGTACAGGTACAGGCCGTACGAGCGGGTGCCGACGTACTTGAACACCGGGTTGCCCAGCACCGCCCCGGCGATGCTGTAGCGGTGCGTGGCCGCGGCGATCACCAGCAGCGTCGCCAGGCCGGTGACCAGGAAGCCGCCGCGGAACAACCACGGGTCGGCGCCCGTGTCGGTGATGTAGTGCAGCCGCCAGCACAGGAACCCGAGGCCCACCAGGCCGAGCAGCGCCGCCAGGTCGAGGGTGCGCCCGGCGTTGCGCAGCGGCCCACGCAGGATCGCGACCGGCCGCCAGATCATCGCGAACGCGGCGCCGAGCAGCAGCCCGCTCGACCGGGTGACGGTCGACAGGTACAGCGCGTCGGCCTTCGCCACGCAGCGCTCGCCGACCTGCCAGTAGGCCTCGGGGGTCAGCTCGCAGGTGCCGATGGTGCCGGGTTGATACAGCACCGCCACCAGGGCGGTCACCACCAGCGCCGCGGTGAACAGCACGAGCGCCGTGGTGGCGAGCTTGCGCGTGCCGCCGCGCAACAGCAGCATCATCACCACCGGCCACACGAGGTAGAACTGCTCCTCGACGGCGAGGCTCCACAGGTGCCGCAGCGGGGCGAAGTCGCCGGTGGCGCTGTACCCCTGGCCCACCCAGATCTGGTACCAGTTCGACACGTAGCCGAGCCCGGCGATCATGTCGCCGCGCACCTGCCCGAGCACGTCGTCCTTGAAGAACGCCATGTAGGCGAGCAGCAGGAACAGCATCACGAACAGCGCGGGGAGCAGGCGCCGGGCGCGGCGGATCCAGAAGTCGACCAGGTCGACCCGGCCGGTGCGCTCGCGCTCGGCCATCAAGAGCAGCGTGATCAGGTAGCCCGAGATCACGAAGAACACCTCGACGCCGAGGAACCCGCCGGTCAGCCAGCCCGGGTTGGCGTGGTACACCATCACCGCCACGACCGCGAGCGCGCGCATGCCGTCCAGCCCTGGCAGGTACGGCACACTGCTCAGATGTTGGGCGCGCCGCCACGGACGGGCAGCGGTGACGGGGAGGTCCACGGCCCTCAAGTATCGCCCCGTTCCGGCCGGATTTGCCGGACACCTGGTGTTGGTTGGGCTCGGCACTCCCGCCTCGGCCTATCGTCGGCACCGATGCCCGACCCGGTTCTCGACACCGCATCCGCCACCGGCCACCCGTTCGAGGTGGTGCCCTGCAACCCGGCGTTGGCCGACACCGCCGAGTTCTGCGCCGCCTACGGCTACACGCTCGAACAGTCAGCAAACGCGATCGTGGTGGTCGGCAAAGGTGACCCGCGCGTGTACGCCACGTGCCTGGTGCTGGCGACCACCCGGCTCGACGTGAACGGGGCCGTGCGCCGCAAGTTCGGCGTGAAGAAGGCCTCGTTCGCGGCGGCCGACGAGACAGTGACAATGACCGGCATGCAGATCGGCGGGGTCACCCCGTACGGCCTGCCGGCCGACCTGCCGCTGTGGATCGACCGCCGAGTGATGGACGTGCCCCAGGTGATCGTGGGCGGCGGCAGCCGCGACCGCAAACTCCTCGTGCCACCGGCCAGCCTGGCCGCGCTCCCCAACGCCGAAATCGTGGAGAACCTGGCGAAGTAGCCGAGGTGTTCAGAGTTCTGCACCGACGTCGGTGCAGAACTCTGAACACCTCGCCAGGGGACCGCTCCCCTTCCGCCGTCGGCGCCTCGCTGCCCACACCAAGGCATGGACCAGTGGGCCACCATCGGCGCGTTCCTCGCATCTCACCATGGCCTGATCGACCGCTCCACCCTGGTACGGCTGGGTGTCAGCCGTGGTGAGATCGGCAGATGGGTGGCAGAGCGTCGGCTGGAGCGGTGCGAACCACGGGTGTGGCGCCTGGTCGGCAGCCCGGCCACCTGGGAGCAAAAGTTGCTGGCCGGCTTGCTCTGTCTGGGGCCCCAGGCTGCGGTTGGTCACGCAGCCGCGGCCGCGGTGCACGGACTCGATCGCTGGCCCCCAGGACCGGTGGAGTTCCTCGTGCCGCACGCGCTGCGAAGTGCGACGGTCCGCGGCACGGTGCACTCCACGCGAGCGATCGGGCGGGCCGATGTCGTCACGGTTCGGGGACTGCGGACGACCTCGGCGACGCGGACGATCATCGACCTGGCTGGGGCGGGTGTGACCGGCGACCCGCTGAAGGCGGCGATCGACTCGGCGGTGAGGTTCGAGCTGAGCGCCCCGATCGTGATCGCCCGGCGTTTGACGACGCTTGGCCGAGCTGGTCGCCGCGGGGTGCGGGCGCTCGACGACTTGCTACTCGACGCCGGCGGGCACACGATGCTCGAACGCGAGTTCCTGACGATCGTGCGCCGTGCCGGACTGCCACGTCCGCGGACGCAGGCGATCTTCTGTGACGGCGCACGCACGCTGGCCCGCGTCGACTTCCTGTTCGAGCTCCAGCAACTGGTGGTCGAGGTCACCGGCCGCCTGGGCCACTCGACACCCGAGGATCGCGCCCGCGATGCCCAGCGCCGCAACGAACTCCAGGATCTCGGTCTCGATGTCTACGAGTTCACCTGGGAACAAGTCACCCGCCACCCCAACCAAGTGGTCGCCCAACTCCGCGGCCGGCTCGGGTAACCAGGCTTGGTCTCGATACACCGGGCAGAGCCCGGCACTCGACCACCGTCGCCAGCGACGCAGCCGCCGGTCAGTGGCGGAAGTGGCGTTGTGCGGTGAAGACCATGGCGATGCCGTGTTCGTTGGCGGCGGCGATGACCTCGTCGTCGCGGACGCTCCCGCCGGGTTGGATCACCGCTGCGATGCCCGCCGCGGCAGTTGCGTCGAGGCCGTCGCGGAACGGGAAGAAGGCGTCGCTGGCGCACACGCCACCCTCGGCGCGGCCGGCCGAACGCTCGGCGGCGATGCGGGCCGAGTCGAGCCGGTTCTGCTGGCCGGCGCCGATGCCGTACGCCTGACCATCCTTGGCGTACACGATCGCGTTGCTCGACACCGCCGCACACACCTGCCACGCGAACACCAGGTCGGTCCACTGGGCGTCGGTGGGTTGGGCGTCGGTCACCACCTGCCAGCCGCTGCGGTCGACCGACACCTGGTCGGGCTGCTGGACGATCAGCCCGCCGTCGAGCGGCTTGAGGTCGTAGCGCCACTCGGCCGGCGGCTCGGCCGTGACGACCCGCAGGTTCTTCTTGGCCAGCAGCGTGTCGAGCGCACCTGGCTCGAACCCGGGGGCAACGACCACCTCGGTGAACACCGGGGCCAGCGCTTCGGCCATCGCCTGGGTCACCGGGCGGTTGGCGGCGACGATGCCACCGAACGCGCTGACCGGGTCGCACGCGTGGGCCTTGGCGTAGGCGTCGGCGATCGGGTCGGAGGGGTCGGTGCCGAGCGCCACGCCACACGGGTTGGCGTGCTTCACAATCACGACCGCGGGAGCGTCGAACCGGTGGACGAGCCGCCATGCGGCCTCGGTGTCGTACAGGTTGAGGTACGACAGGGCTTTGCCGCCGTGCTGCACGATCGAGTCCCACCAACCCTGCGAACCAGCGAGCCGGTAGCGGGCGCCCTGCTGGTGCGGGTTCTCGCCGTACCGCAGGATCTCGGCCCGCTCGAGCGCGAGGTGGATGGTGCGCGGCAGCGGCTCGGGCTCGCCCTCGGGCGGCACGGCGTCGAACCAGGTGACGATCGCCGCGTCGTAGGCCGCCGTGTGAGCGAACGCGCCACGGGCCAGGCGGCGGCGTGTGGCGGGCGACACCTCGCCCCCGCCACGGATCTCGGACAGCACGACCGGGTAGTCGGCCGGGTCGACGACGATTGCCACATGGGCATGGTTCTTGGCCGAGGCACGCACCATCGCCGGCCCCCCGATGTCGATCAGCTCGATGCCGGGCTGCGCGGCGAACGGGTACAGGTTGGCGACGACGAGCGCAATCGGCTCGATGCCGTACTCGGCCATGTCGGCCTGATGCTCGGGCTTGGTGGGGTCGGCCAGCAGGCCGCCGTGCACCAACGGGTGCAGGGTGACGACACGGTGGTCGAGGATGGCCGGTACCCCCGTGAGGTCGGCGACGTCGGTGACCGGTACCCCGGCCGCGGCGACCGCCTTGGCCGTACCGCCGCTCGACACGAGCTTCCAGCCGAGCGCGTGCAACTCGGCCGCGAACTCGGCGATGCCGGTCTTGTCGAACACGGACAGCAGCGCAACGGGCACGCCCGCACCGTAGTCACCTGCCCCAAGATCACCCCAGAAGACACAATTTCCGCACCCCGCCTGCACCAACGAACTACCGTCCCCGGCGGGCCAACCGGCCCGATCGACGAATCACATTCTCCGGGGGGTATCCAGGGTGGACCAGTTTATCGCCGCGTACAAGGACGCGATCGCCAACAACTACGCGAACTTCAGCGGACGACTCGGTGTGGGCGGCTACTGGCGCTTCGTCGCCGTCAACCTGGTGCCGATCCTGCTCTTGCTGATCCTCAGCCGGGTGTCGGGGTTCTTCCTCATTCTCTACATCCTGTACGTACTGGCAGTCTTGATCCCCGGGCTCGCGGCCGGAATCCGGCGCCTCCACGACACCGGCAAGTCCGGCTGGTACATCCTCATCTCGCTGATCCCGTTCGTCGGCGCGATCATCCTGATCGTCTGGACCGTGCAGGCCGGCAACCCGGGGTCGAACCAGTACGGCCCACCGCCGGCCTCCTGACGACAGTTTGGGGAATTCCGCGATCGCCTCGCGCAAACGAACTACGTTGCGCGTCAACGACTGTTCCCAGGAGGGATGATGGATTTCAGCAAGTTCAAGACACACGACTGGCTCGTCATTGGCGGTGGGCTCGGCATCCTGATCTTCGGCTTCGTCAATTGGATCAAAGTGTCCGGCTTCGGTTTTTCGAGTTCGGGCGGCAACGCGTTCGACTTCTTCTTCACGGGCACGGTTCCGTGGATTCTTCTGGTCGCTGCGGCGGTGGTGACGTTCCTCCGGGTCCAGGGCACCCTCAAGGACAACCTGCCGTGGCCACTGATCATCCTCGGCGCCACCGCACTGTCCGCACTGCTCCTGCTGATCCGGTTCATCTTCAACCCGATCGAAGGCAAGGACTTCATCGAAGCCGGTGGCGGGTCGGTCGGCCGGGGAATCGGTCTGATCATCAGCTTCATCGCCGGAATCGTCTCGCTCGTCGGCGGCGTGCTCGGCTTCCAGGCGTCGGGCGGCGACCTCAAGGATCTCAGGGACGTCAACAAGCTGAAGGGTTCCTTCGGCGGCGAGAGCTGACCCGGAGTCGTCATGCAGCAGCAAAAGCTCACCCTGTCCAACCTGCTCGTCGGTGTCGGCGGGTTGGTGGCCTTCATCTTCTCGTTCTTGAAGTTCTTCAAGTTCCCCGGCGGCGGGTTCAACGCTTGGGACACCGATGCGTTCGCATTCGTCTCGACGATTCCGGCGATTCTCGGGCTGGCAGCCGTCGTGTGGGTCGCACTCGACCTGTTCGGCGTCAAGCTGCCCGACCACGTACTGACGTTCAACCCCGCCCAACTCAAGGCGACGTGGGGCATCTCGGCGACCGGCATGATGGTCGCTTGGCTCACTACCGATGCAGACAAGGGGCCCGGGTTCTGGCTGATGCTGATCGGCTCGCTGGCGATGGGCGTCGGCGCCGTACTGGGCCTGCTCGGCGTCGGCAACGACCCGCTGGCCTCGGCCACGCCGGCGCCACCCGCGGCCCCCACCCCAGCGGCGCCGTCGGCGCCGCCCCCGCCGGCTCCGCCCGGCGACCCGACGCCGCCGCCTCCCCCACCGCCCACCTCGTGAGGTGACAGCGCCCGCCCGGCACTCGCCGGGCGGGTGCTGTCGTTCTGGCTACATTCGGTGGCTACCACCAGGCGGAGAGGACGGACACATGGAGGCAGGCTGGTATCCCGACCCGACGGGGCGGTTCGCACGCCGCTATCACGACGGCGCGTACTGGACCGAGCACGTCGAAACCGATGGGTCGGTGACCGCCGACTTCGAAGGTCGTACGGCGCTGTCGGTACCGAGCACGCTGGCACCGCCGGTCGTTGAACCGTCACCACCCGCGGCTGGCCCCAGCCTGACCGAGTTCGCCGCCGGGCTGGGGCCCGAGCCGCGGCAACGGCCCGCCGTCCACCTGTCGGCGGTATTGGCAGGGTTCGGGGGCGCGTTCGCGGCCGTCGGGCTGCTCGCCCTGGCGGCCGACGGTCTCGACAGCTCCGGGCCCCTGATCATTCTCGGGCTGGTCGCGATCGGCGTCGGGTTGGCTGCCCGTTTGGCGCCCGCCCTCAACCAGCACGACTTCTTCCGCGACGCCGGCACCGGCGCGGGGCTGGTCGGCGTGTTCGCCACCGCGGCCGGGTTCAGCGCAGCCACGGGCGGCGACAGCGGGGTGCGGCTGGGCTATGCCGCGGCCGCGGTGCTGCTGTTCGGTCTGTGGGCGGCACCCGGCTATCGGGAGCGGCCGACGTTCTTCGGGCTGGGCGTGTCGGCACTGGTCGCCTTTGTCGCCGACCTGTTCCGCGACACCGACCCGTACGACGACTACTACGGCTCGTACGACGACGACTGGTTCGACGAATGGCTGGGCGACTTGGGCAACGTCGTCACCCGTACTGGCGCGGTGTACCTGGTGCTCGGGCTGCTGCTGCTGGCGCTGGTGCTGATCGCCGACCGGAAGGGGTTCCACGGGCTCGGCACCGGGTTGGCCGTCAACGCGATCGCGGCGTCGGTGGTGGGGGCGTTCATGTTGCTGCCGCGCTTCAACGACGTCGGTGGTGCGTTCCTGGTCGCCCTGGTGGGAGCCGGCCTGGGCATCGTCGGCGCGCTCGGTGGGCGCCGAGCGACTACGTGGATCGGTGGCACGCTGTGCTCGCTGGCAACGCTGTCGGCGCTCGCCGTGATGTTCGAGCCGACGTCGACCGAAGGTGTCGCGGCGGTCGCGTTCGTCGCCGCCGCGGTCTTGATCGGCGTGGTGCCGCTGGTGCGTTACGTGCGTGCGCAGCAGCGCGCCGGCGACATTGCCGCGGACTGAGGTTTCACGAATCACCGGTGGTTTCGACAGGCTCAACCACCTGGGCCCTCGGCAATCCGCTCGACCACCTCGGCCTCTGTCCGACGGCGATCAGTTGGGGAGGGGGCCGAGGCCGTAGCGGGTGTCGGCGATGCGGCCGGCGGCGGGCGCGACGCCCGAGTCGAACCAGCCGGCGACGTCGACGATCACGTCGGTGGACACCAGCGAACGCACGCACACCTCGCCCGCGCTGTCGTCGGCGAACGGCACGATGACCGCGTTCGGCTCGGTGCCCCCGGCCAGGTAGTTGACCGACGACGTGTCGGGCTCGCGCGCGGCGCAATCCCACACCCGCAGCCACCCCGCGGCGACCGGGTCGACGGCCGTGACGTTCAGCGCCACCCCGGCGACATCGGCGGCCGGCACACCGGCGACACCGAGCAGCGGCACCCTCAGTACCCCACGGGCACCGACGCGCACGCCGTCGCGGGTGTCGACCGCGCGCCCGGCAGCGGCACGTACTCCGCCGGCGAACCAGCCGGCGACGTCGACGATCACGTCGGACTCGACCAGTGACTTCACACACACCTCGCCGGTACTGCCCGCGGCGAACGGCACGACGACCGCGTTCGGCTCGACCGCGCCCGGGGCCATGTAGTTGACCGACGACGTGTCGGGCTCGCGCGCGGCGCAATCCCACACCCGCAGCCACCCCGCGGCGACCGGGTCGACGGCGGTGACGTTGAGCGCTACCCCGGCGACCCCCGACCCCGGTACGCCTACCTTGCCGAGCACGGGGACGCGGAGCGTGCCCTGGGCCGGCACGCGGGTCGTCTCTCGCGTGTCGCTCACCCGCCCGGCGGCGGCCCGCAGCACGCCCGCGCCTTCGTCGTCGACGGGGAACGAACCGGCGACGTCGACGATGACGTGCGTGCGTTCCTTGGTCCGCACGCACACCTCTGCCGACTCGACGCCGAGCGGCACCACGACCGCGTTCGGCTCGACCGCGCCCGGGCTCATGTAGTTGACCGACGACGTATCGGGCTCGTCGGCCGCGCAGTCCCACACACGCAACCAACCTGGCGCCGCCGGAGCCACGGCGGTGACGTTGAGCGCCACCCCGGCGACGCCGGTGTCGGGAAGGCCGGCGAGGCCGAGGACCGGGACTCGGTAGACCGAGCCAGCGGCCACCGGGCGGGCGGTGCCTTCGAGGATCTGCTGGCGCAACCACAGGCTGAACTCGGCGTTGCCGGTGGTGGTGAGGTGGACACCGTCGCCCGTGTACCAGCGGGTGGCCGCGGCGTGGTCGCTGGCGGCCTTCCAGTCGATCACGGCCAGTTCGGGCCAACGCCCGGCGGCCGCGCGGATCGCCGCGTTGGTCGCCGCGTAGTCGTAGTTGGTGCGGCGCTCCGAGACCGTGACCCACAGCACCTGGCCGACCCCGCGGGCCCGCAGCACGTCCATCACGGCATCGATCCGGGCGGGCATCAGCGAGGGCGAGTCGTTGTAGCCCAACTCGACCACCACCAGGTCGGTGTGCTCGGGCACCGTGCCCGCCGCGTGGACCCCGCTGTCGCTGCCGCCCCCGGTGGGTCGGGAACCGCGCGAGTTCCAATGCTGGCTGGCGTGCACCCCGTCGAGCAGCACCCGCAACGGGCCGGTCTCGGAACCGGCGATGCCCTCGCCCACCGAGTCGCCGAGGTACGCGAACGTCGAGGCGCTCGACGTGGTGCGCGTGATCGGTACCAGTTCGAACCCGGGCGCGGGCAGACTGAACGCGTTGCGGAAGTCCCACGCGCTGACCGTGCGGCCGTCGCCGAGCGCGACCTGGTTGGCCCAGATGCCGGCAAACTGCGAGCCGGGGTCGGCAGCGGTGCGGATCGCGTCGGCCCGGCTGAGGCCGTACCGCGACGCCAGCCGGTCGACGGCGATGATGCGGGTCCACCGGTGGTTCGGGTTGCCAGGCTGGTCGTCCCACGGGTCGTCGACCGGCGGGAACGCACCCCCCGCCGTGCGCGGCCCGTTCGATGCCGAGTACTCGGTTGACACCAGTTGGCCGGCCCGCTCGCCGGACGCCCACTCGCGTACCTGGCCAGCGGTGTCGGCGATCGCCTGGTCGGTTTGCGGCTTCTCGAGCGGGCGCACACCCGACGTGGCCGACGCCCGGCTGGCCGCCCCGTAGTACACCTGGCACGACGACGTGTCGCACGTGCCCGCGTATGGGTAGCGCCCCTGCGAGAGTGCGAACGACCGGGCTGCGACCGACTGGGCCCGCAGCGCGTGCATGCCCTTGCCGCCGCCGCCGTCACCCCAGTACGCGGGCGACTCGTTGGGCACGACGCCGCGCAGGTACGACTCGACCGAGAGCGCGTTGACGACCCGGTTGCCGTCGCCGGTGTGCACGAACTCGATCGACCCGCGGTAGTGCACCACGCCGGCGCCGGCCGTGCACAGCCCGAGCACGTCGCCGGCCGCGCCGGTCTGGGCGACGGTGGTGGTGAACTGCACGGGCCCGGTGACGCCGGTGGCGAGCGTGGCCCAGGCCACCGTTCCACCGTTCGAACCCTCCAGCCGGGCATCGGCCGCGGCCCACGTGGCGGCGTCCCAGACACCCGTCGCGGCGAGCGGCACCGAGGCTTGGAAAGCGCTCACGGCGGTTGCCGTGAGCGCCCCGAACTGGCCGTCGACACCGAGCTGCGGGTCGGCCCCGAAGTAGTTCAGTAAGCGTTGTAGTTGGCGCACACTCTCGCCCGAGGCGCCCTGCTGCATCGTCACGCGGGGCACCACCAGGTTGGCCTGCGAGGGGCAGCCGGTGTCGGTGGTGGAGCCGTAGACGGTGAACGTGTTGGCGGCCGTCTCGACGGCCATCAACGAGCGATAGCCGACCCCGTTCCACGTCGCCGCGCCCGAGGCCGACATGACGCCCACCGAGCCCGCACCGTCCCACTTGGTGAGCCGCACGCGCACGCCCGCACCAGGCCGGGTGCCGGGCACCGTGCCGCCGTAGTACGCAGCGAGGATGTCGGTGTAGCTCTGCCCGTCGAGGGCCCGCCCGTACGAACCCCACTGGCTGAGGCCACGCCCGTGACCGTTGCCGACCCCGTTGACGACGAACGCCACCACCGCGTCGTCACCGGCCGGAGCGGCCGCGGCGGGCGCGCCGCCGGGCAGGCTGACCAGCCCGGGAGCGAGCGCGAGCAGCACGGCCAGCCCGGTCGCCGACCGGAGTCGGGGCGCGTCAGGGCGCCGTTCCCGAGGTCGTCTCATCGGGTTGAACGGTAACGAACGAGGCCCGGCAGCGGGCGTCACCCTTCCCTCCACCCGCTCCATCCACGCGCGCTCACAGTGGGCGCGCGACTACGCTCGCAGCATGGCTCGCCTGGCGGTGGACGTCCTCGGTCGCCCGACCGTGTCGGTCGACGACCTGCCGATCCCCCTGTCGCCGCGCCAGCTCGCCTTGGTGGTCCGGTTGGCGCTGGCCCGCCACCGCGCCACCCCTGCCAGCCGTTTGCTGGCAGCGTGGCCCGACCCCCACCAGGCGAGCGACGGCGCGCTCCGTGTGGCATTGACGCGCCTGCGCCCGATGCTCGCACCGGCTCAACTCACCCGCGTCGACGGCGGGTACCTGCTGCACCCTTCGCCGGCGATCGACGCCGACCGCTTCGAACAGCTGGTGCGCGCGGCCCGCGACTCCGACGGCGCGCCCGAGGCCCGCGTCGCCCAGCTCGATGCCGCGTTGGCCCTGTGGCGCGGCCCCGCGTTCGACGGCCTGACCGACCTCGACTGGGCGCACCACGAGGCCACCCGGCTCGACGAACTCCACGAGCAGACCCGCGACTTCCGCCACGAACTGGTCCTCGGGTTGCCGGGCGCGCTGGGCGACGACCTGATCGCCCAGCTCACCGTCGACCTGGCACGCACGCCGGGCCGCGAGCACCGTGCCGGGCTGCTCGCCACCGCGTTCTACCGCGCCGGCCGCCAGGGCGACGCGCTGGGGGTGCTGGCCGACGTGCGCGAGTACCTGCGCGATCAACTTGGCCTGACGCCGGGCCGGTCGCTCGACGAACTCGAACTGCGGATTCTCAATCACGACCCGCGCCTGGCGCTGGGAACGGCGACCGCCCTGACCACGCACCCGGCGGTCGACCGCCAGATGGCGGCCGCCCGGGCGCTGTTGCGCGAGGGGGCGTCGCTGGCCGCCGAACCGGTCGCCGATGCGGCGCTCGGCGCGGCACGCAGCCACGGTCACCGCGACCAGATCGTCACGTGCCTGCTGCTGGTCGCCGAGATTGCGGTGGCCACCGGCACGCGCCCGATCGAGCCGCTGATCGACGAGGCCCACGCACTCGCCCGGGTGTCGGCGAGCGGCGAGCTGATGGCCCAGGCCGCGCTCGCCAAGTTCGGCCACGGTGTCGCCGTCGAGTGGCAGCCGGCGCTGGTCGACCTGACCGAGCCGCTGGCGCTGTTGCCCCCGGCGGCGACGGTGCGGATCGAACTGCTGGCTGCGGCCGCCGCACTGCTGGCGTTCAACGGCGAGACCGCCGCGACCGAACAGTTGCTGCACGCGGCCGAAGACACCCACCGGGCGATCGGCTCGTCGTACTCCGAGGCCGTGTGGCTGGCGACCCGGGCGATTCTCGGCGACCCGCAACGGTCGGACGAAGCGATCGGCGACGCCGCCCGAGCCGTCGAGCTGGCGCTGGCCGCCGGCGACTCGCGGCTGGTCGTGGTGGCGATCCACGCCGTGCTCAAGGTCGGCTGGACGTGCGCCGCGCTCGACGCCGTCGATGGCACCCTCGACGCGCTCGACGAGCACTCACGCCGGGCCGGCATCGTGTTCGGCCGGGTACGCGTCCAGATCGCTACCGGGGCGTTGGCACTGGCCCGCGGCGACCTGGGCCGGGCCGCGGCGGCAGTCGAGGCGACCCGGCAGATCGGCGAGCAACTCGGCGGTCACGCGGCCGGGCCGGCAGCGCGGTGGCAGGATCTACAACTGGCGCTGGAACGCGGCGAGGGGGTCCAGCTCGTGCCGCTCCTGCGCACGCTGCCCGTCGGCGGGGCGACCGGCATCTCGGTGCTCGCGCTGGCAGCCGAGTTCGGCGATGCCACCGACCTGGAGCGCCTCCGCGAGCACGTCGACGACGTCAAGCCCAGCGACACGTTCACGCTCCAGGTCGCCCTCACGGCCCGGGCCGCAGCTGCACGCGGCGATGCCGAGTTGGGCGAGTGGGCCGTTCCCGTCCTCGAACGGCTCGGCCGGCACGTGGTGTTGCACGGCTTCGGCTCGATCGTGCTCGGGCCGGCGCCCCTGTTCCTCGGCTACGCGCACGCGGCCCGCGGTGATTGGTCGGCGGCGCTCGCTGCGTTCACCGGCGCGGAGGAGATCGCGGACGACGCCGGTGCTGCGCTGTGGTTGGCCGAGGCCCGTATCTGTCAGGCCCGCGCCCATGCCGAACTGGGTGCCGCCGAGCAGGCCGTACGCGTGCTGATCGGTACCACGGTCGAGTCGGGGTGGGGCCGCGTTCGTGCACTCGCCGCCGATGTGGAGGCGGTACTCACCCATCGCGAGCCGGCGCGTCGGTGAACGACCCCCAGCCGTTCACCGACGCGTCCCAGTCCGCTTGCGCAGTCAAGCACAGCGCCGTTACACCGGCGTTACATCCCGTGGTCTCGATACACCGCCTAGCGGCGGCACTCGACCACCTTGGACACAGGTCGTCGAGTGGCGCACTTGCGGCGTAGCCGCCACTGCGTTGTATCGAGACGACGACCGGACGTTGCTCAGGGTCGGGGGATGGCGGCGACGGCGAGGCGGTCGACCAGGTCGTTCATCGGGTCGCCCGAGTGGCCCTTGACCCAACGCATCGTCAGCGTGTCGTTCTTCAGTGCTGGTTCGGCCAGCTCGACCAGCGGCTCCCACAAGTCGCGATTGGCCACCGGCTCCTTCTTCGAGTTGCGCCAGCCGTTGGCCCGCCACTTCACGTACCAGCGGTCGCGGAAGCAGTTGAGGACGTAGGTCGAGTCGCTGACCAACTCGACCGGCCCGGCCTCTGACCCGACGCCGAGCGATCGCAGAGCCTCGAGCACGGCCGTCAGCTCCATCCGCTGGTTGGTGGTGGCGGGGTCACCGCCGCTGCCGCTGAGTTCGCCGTCGGGGGCCACCGCCCACGCCCAACCACCGGGCCCAGGGTTCCCCGAGCAGGCGCCGTCGGTGAACACGGTGATGGTTCCGGTCGCGTTCATAGCTGGTGATGGTGTCATCTTGAATCCACCGATCGCTGGATGCGGCTCATGGCGCGTCGGTCCAGGTGCCGGCCAGGCCGAGTGCGACTCGCACCAACTCGTCGCCGAGCACGTCGGCGGTGACCCGTTCGGCGGCCTCGGGCGTGAGGTGGATGCCGTCGGGCCGCACCGCCTCGTCGACGTCGAGCCGCCCGGCGGCCATCCACCCGGCCAGGTCGACGACGCGGACCTGTGGCCGCTCGGCCGAGAGTTCGGCGTACAGGTCGTAGATCAATTCGTGGCGGGCGGGGTCGGACTGGCCGGTGAAGTCGTCGAGCCACCACACGTTGGGCACCGGGTGGCGCACGAACGCAAGGCCGCCGGCACCCGCCGCGAGCACCTCGTCGACGAACCGGGTGTAGTCGGCACGCACGTGGGCAGCGAACTCCGGATCGGCCGGGGTGAGCATCGCCTCGCCCTCCCAGCGCCGGTCGACGATGTCCCACGACGACACCATCGCCACCACCACGTCGGGCTTCAATGCGGCGACCTCGGGGAGCACCTGGGCGGCGACCCATCCCTGGCAGCCGACCGGTGGCTCGATGCTGTCGCCGATGCGCCGCTCGCCGCTCTCGACGAACCCGCAGCCCGGTGCGGCGACCACTTCGGCCTGAGCCAGTTCGGGGTGGGCTGCGGCCCACGTGACTACACCGGTGCCGAGCGCGCGGGCGGTCGAGTCGCCCACCACGAGCACCCGCAACGGCCGTGCCAGGGCCGGCAGCGGTGGAACGGTGGTGGCCGGCGGTTCGGTGGTGCCAGGGGGCACGGTCGGTGCTGGGCCGGCAGGCTCGGTGGTACCGGCCGTGTTGGGTGTGGAGGTGGGCACGGCGCTGGTTGTCGTGGTGGGCGCGGGGGTGATCGGCGTCAGCGGGGTGTCGTCGTCGGGGTTGATCGCGGCGGCCTCAGCCGTGCCGGCGTCGACGTTCCAGTACTCGCCGAGGCCCAGCGGCACCAGCGCCCAGGCCGCCACGCTGACCGCCGCGGTGGCGGCGACTGCGGCGCCGAACGTGGCGATCCGTGGCACCGAGGCATGCCGGATCGGTGCCTCGAACAGCCGGTACGACACGACCGACAGCGCCAGCGTGGCACCCAACCGCACGGCCAGCAGGGCCACGCCGTCGAGGCCGGTGCGCCCCTCGTCGAGCACCACATACAGCGGCCAGTGGAACAGGTAGACGCCGTACGAGATCTTGCCGAGCCCCACCAGGGGCCGCCACCCGAGCGCACGCTGCACCGGCCCGTCGACCTGGAGACCGACCAGCAACGCCCCCGACACCAGCGCGACCAGTGGGAGCGCACCGTGGTACGCCGGCCCGCCGGCGGCCGGGAACGTCGCCACACCGACGCCGAGCAACACCAACGCCGCCGGCGCCGCGTACGCCCAGCGTTGGTCGAGGCCGCGCTCGCTGCGGCGGTAGCGCAGGGCGACCGCCAACCACGCTCCGACGAGGATCTCGCCGATCCGGGCCGGGGTCGACCAGTAGGCCGCGTCGGGGCCCCACACCGCGGCGATCAGCGGTGCCGACAGCAACGCCACCGCGGTCACGCTCGCCACCACAGCCAACCGGCGCCGGCGGGCGGCCACCCGGGCGAACAGCAGCGTGATGAACGGTGGCCACACCCAGTAGAACTGCTCCTCGATCGCCAGCGACCAGAAGTGCTCGAGCGGCGACGCGGCGCCGGCTTCCTGGGCGAGCAGGTTCTGGTACGAGCCATCGCCGGCGAGGAACACCCAGTTGGCCACCTGGAGCACCGAACCGAGCACGTGGCTGCGCAGCGCCTCGACCCGGTCGAACCAGTCGGTGACCCTGGCGGCCACCACGATCGCCGCCAAGCACAGCGCGCTGGCAGGCAGCAGGCGCCGCAGCCGTCGGGCGTAGAACGTGCCGAGGTCGATCCGGCCGGTGGCGTCGTGCTCGTGCACGAGGAGGCTGGTGATCAAGTACCCGGAAAGCGTGAAGAACACTGATACGCCCAGGTAGCCGCCCGAGAAGCCCCACACGCCGCCGTGGAACAGCAGCACCGCCAGCACGGCCAGCGCACGCACGCCGTCGAGCGCAGGCTGGTAGGCGATGGTGGGGCGCATGCGCGCCGAAGTGTAGGGCCCCCAGTTGGGGCCGAGCCCTTTCCGCGCACGGGCTGCGCTCGGGTACTGTCGGCCGCAATGCGGGACGGTCGAAGGCTGTCGACGAGACGTTCAATCTGGGTGGCCGCGCTCGCGCTCGTCGTGGGTGGGGCCGGCGTCGCGGGGTACCGCGACTCGCCGCGCGCCGAGGCTGCGCCGTGGGTGGTCGCGACCTGGGACCCCACCGTGCGTCCGCTCGGCCCGATCACCGTGTTCGGCGACTCGGTGCTCAAGGGCAGCATGGAGACCTCGCCGTCGTTCGCCGACCGGCTGGCCGAGCAGGGCTGGGGCCCCATCCGTGCCCGCGCCGGCGGCGCCTACTCGACGGGCGAGTGGTTGACGGCGGGCGAGACCCGGGCCTCGTACTGGATCCAACTGTGGCGCAGCCAGGGTTGGGACCCCACCGACGTCGTGATCAACCTCGGCGCCAACGACGTCGGCATGTGCCGAGCCAGCCGCGACTGTGCGCTGCGGATGATCAGGTTCGTCGTCGACCAGATCGGGCCGGGGCACCGCATCTGGTGGCCGATGATCACGCACCTGGGGGTGGGCTTCGCCGAGGCGTGGAACTCGGCACTGCTCCAGGTGGCCGCCGAGCGTGACGACTTCTTCACGTGGGACTGGCCGACCGAGATGCGCACCGGCGGGTACTCCAGCAGCGACAACGTCCACCTCGGCCCCGACAGCTATCGCAAGCGTTCGCTGGTGATGGCCGAGGTGGTCACCGCCACACTCGGCTCGGCGTCACCAGTCGGCGCGCCCGCCGCGCTGCCAGGGCCGGCCGGCGCGCCGAGCGAGTTCGTGCCGATCACCAGCGCCCGCGTGCTCGACACCCGACTACCCGAACCCTCCACCGCGGCCGGCCCGGTGCCCGGCGGTGAGCAGGTGACGGTCGACGTGTCGGAGGTGGTGCCCCCGGGCTCGACCGCGGTGGCCGTGTACGTGGCGGCGACCCAGCCGCAGGGGCCGGGCTACGTAACCGCGTTCCCGTGCGATCAACCGCGCCCGACGGCATCGAACGCCAACTACGCCGTCGACGCGACGCGTGGCGCGGTGACGATCGTGCCGGTGGTCGACGGCCGGTTCTGCCTGTTCACGAAGGCGACCGCGCACCTGCTCGCCGACGTCCAGGGTGCGTTCGTGCCGGCCGGCGGATCGGCGGGTGGGGCCGCCGACGGGCTGCGCCTCCAGCCGCTCGCCGAGCCGCAGCGGTTGGCCGACACGCGCACCAGCGGCACGGCCGAGACGCTCACCGTCGCAGTGCCGGGCGACGCCGTCGCAGCGGCAGTGAACCTCACCGCGGTCGCCAACCGCGAACCCGGTTACCTCACCGCCTACCCGTGCGACACCGAGCGTCCACAGGCCGCGGCGGTGAACTTCGCCCCCGGCGAGACGGTCGCCACCGCTGCGTACGTACCGGTCGGCGCCGACGGCACGATCTGCGTGTACTCGAAGGGCGCCGCCGACGTCGTCGTCGACCTCACCGCCACGTTCAGCCCGGCCACCGAACCCGGCGGGCTGGTGTTCGTACCGGTCGCCCCGGTGCGCACGCTCGACACCCGGTTCCGTGTCGGCGGGTGGGCGCCGGTGCACGGCCCCGGGCAAACGCTCGATGTGCCCGTTGCCCCGTCCGGCGCCCAGGCGGTATCGGGCACGCTGACGCTGTCGGGGCCGGTCGCGCCCGGCTACCTGCGGGCGTGGGCGTGCGGGGAACCGCCTGCCACGTCGAACGTGAACGCCCCGGCCGGGGCGACATTCGCCAACCACGTGACCACCGGCCTCGCCGCGGGTGGCAAGCTGTGCGTGTTCAGCCTGCCGCGCGGCACCACGATCTTCGACACGACCGGCTGGTGGGTGACCCCGTCATGAAGCATCTCCGAATCCTGCTCGCGCTCGCCACGGTGCTCACGGCCGCGATCGCGGTCGGGGGCCGACCGGCCGCGCCCGCCCAGGCCGCCTTGGCGAACCAGATCAACGACTCGACCCCACGCCCGCTCGGCGCCATCACCGTGTTCGGCGATTCGGTGCTTCAGGGCGCGTTGATCACGTCGCCCACCATCGTCGACCACCTCGCCGCACGCGGATGGGGCCCGATCCGGGCTCGTGCCGGGGTCGGCTACAACACGCGCACCAGCGGCGGGCCGGCCGAAGGGCACGCCTCGTACTGGATCGAACGCTGGCGCAACGAGGGCTGGGACGCCCCGAACGTCGTGATCAACCTGGGCGCCAACGACTCCGGGGTGTGCAACACGAACGTCGCCTGCGCACGCACGTCGATCCTGCGGGTGGTCGATGCGCTCGGGCCAGGGCACCGTGTGTGGTGGCCACAGATCACCCGTCACCCCGCCTACCAGTCGCAGGCCGACACGTGGAACCTGGCGCTGCGCCAGATCGCCGACGAGCGCGACGACTTCTTCACCTGGGACTGGCCCGCGGCGATGGCCGCGGCCGGCATCTACGCGGCCGACAACACACACCCCAACGCGGCCGGCTACCGCCAGCGGTCGGAGTTGATGGCCGTCGACATCACCGCGCAGCTGGCCCGCGGCTCGCGTACCGGCGGCCCGGCCCCCCTGCCGGCGCCGGCGGGTGCCCCGAGTGAGCTGGTTCCGCTCACCAGCGAACGTCTCCTCGACACCCGCAAGTCGGGCGGGTGGGTGGGCGCCGAGCAGTTCGTCGAGGTCGACGTGTCGGGCTCTGTGCCCCCCGGCACCACCGCCGTGGCGGTGTACGTGTCGGCCACCGACACCGAAGGCCCCGGCTACATCACGGCGTACCCGTGCAACCGGGCACGCCCGTTGGCCTCGTCGGCGAACTACGGCCCGGCAGCCACCCGCGGCGCGGTGGCCCTGGTGCCGGTTCCGGGCGGCAAGTTCTGCCTGTTCACCAAGGCCGGGGCACACCTCTTGGCCGATCTCCAGGGCGCGTTCGTACCTGCCACGGCGAACCCGCCAGGTGGTGCCCGCCTGTCGCCGCTGGCCACCCCGCAGCGCCTGGTCGACACTCGCGAGTCGGGCCGGGCCGGCGCCGACGGCGTGCTGACGGTTCCGGTGCCAGCCGGCGCCGACGCCGTGGCCGTCAACCTCACCGCGGTCGGCGCCGATGCCGACGGCTACCTCACCGCCTACCCGTGCGGCACCGAGCGGCCCACCGCGGCGGCGGTCAACCACCGCGCCCGCGAAGTGGTCGCCGGGGCGGCGTTCGTGCCGGTCGGGCCGGGCGGCACGATCTGCATCTACAGCAAGGCAACCGATGCCGACGTGGTCGTCGACCTGACGGCCACGTTGCGCGAAGGAACGACCGGCCTGGTGTTCACACCCAGCGCGCCCACCCGCACGATCGACACGCGCGACGGCACCGGCGGGTGGTCGCCGGTCCACGGCCAGTGGCAGACGATCGATGCCCGGGTCGCCCCGGCGGGAGCGCGGGCCGTGTCGGGAACGCTCACGATCGCCGGGCCAACTGCCGCCGGCTACCTGCGTGCGTGGGGGTGCGGCACGCAGCCCGAGACGTCGAACGTGAACGCGCCCGCGGGCGCCGCGTTCGCCAACCTCGTCACCACCGGCATCGACGCCGACGGCAACCTGTGCGTGCTGGCCCGCAGCGCCACCGCGACGATCTTCGACACCACCGGATGGTGGACCACACCATGACCGCCACCATCATCCCGACCGCCTCCAAGGTGGTTGAGCCTGTCGAAACCACCACCAACCGACCACCGAGGCGAGCCGCCTACCTGCTGATGGCTGCGGTGCTGTTGGCCGGGGCCGCAGCGACGGTGTCGCCGGCGCCCGCGTCGGCGGGTCTCCCCGACCGCGCCCACCGGGTGGCGGTGTTCGCCGACTCGGTCGGGCTCGGCGCCAAGTGGGCCATCCCAGCCGCGTTCGACGACGGCTGGTACGTCCACGTCGACGGGCAGCCGGCGCGCTTCGTCGAGCAGATGGAGTCGCAGTACGTGCGCAAGCGGCTGGCCACCAACCCCGACTGGTTCGGCGACCACGTCGTCATCGCCGCCGGGTACAACGCGCCGTACTGGGACTGGGCCCGCTTCGACCGCTCGATCGACTCGATGATCAACACGCTGACCGCGGCCGGCGTCAAGCACATCCACTGGGTGACGTTGCGCGAGGTGAACTACGCCAACACACCGCCCGGGGGACGGGGGCAGATTCAGCTGTACGGCTTCTACTTCCCCGTCGTCAACCAGCACCTCGAAGCGGCGCTCGCCCGCCACCCCAACCTGACCCTGGTCGACTGGGCCGCGGCGAGTGGCCACCTCGGCTTGACGTACGACGCGATCCACCTCAACAACGCCGGCGCGGCGCTGTACTCGTCGCTCGTCCGCCAGTCGGTACTCAGCACGGCCACCCGCGTGCCCGACCAGGCGAGTACCACGGTCGGCGTGCCGGGCGCGGCCGGAGCCGGGGCGGCGTTCGTCAACTTCACCACCGTCGATCCGCGTACTGGCGGCTACCTCGCCCCTGCCGCCAACGACTGTGCCAACGCCAACGTGTCGGTGCACAACTACGTGCGCGCCCAGACCGTCGCCCACTCGGCGATCGTGCCGCTCGCTCCCGACGGTTCGCTGTGCGTGCGCAACCGGGCGGCCACCAACCTGGTCGTCGACGCCGGCGGCGTATTCCCGGCCGGTGCCGGGTTCGTGCCGCTGACACCGCAGCGGTGGGCCGACACGCGCACGACGGGTACCCGGGTGGCGGCCGGCGGCGAGTTGCGCCTGTCGTTGTCGTCGTTGCGGCTTCCGTCCGGGGTGCGCGCCGCCGACGTCACCGCGCTGGCTCTCAGCGTCACCGCCGTCGACGCCACCGCACCCGGCTGGTTGCGCGTGCTGCCGTGCGGAACCACGTCCGCTACCTCGAACGTGAACTACCTCGACGCCGCGCCCTCACCGAACCTCGTCGTCGCCGCGCCCAGCGAGGCCGGCGACCTGTGCGTCACCACGAAGAGCGACACGCACGTGCTCGTCGACGCGTTCGGCGTGTTCACCGACGATGCCGAGCTGGTGGAGTTGGCGGTGCGGGCGTTCGATTCGCGCGACGCAGGCACGGTCCTGGCAGCCGGATCGGTCACCCGGATCGACCTCGCCGACGTCGTACCCGCGCAAGCCGACGACACCGAAGCGTCCGGCGTCAACGGCGTCGTGCTCAACCTCACCGCGGTGGACGCGCAGGCACCCGGCTACCTCACCGCCTACCCGTGCGCGGCCGGGCGACCGACAGCGTCGAACCTCAACGTGTCGAACCACCTGCCGGTGTCGAACGCGGCGATCGTCGCCCCCGACGCGGTCGGGGCGATCTGCGTGTTCAACCTGATGCCCACCCACGTCATCGTCGACGTCCAAGGCACGGTGGGGTCCGCGTTCCAAGGCCGCACCCCCGAACGCCTCCTCGACACCCGCACCAACTGACCCGACTGCGGGTGGTCTCGATACACCGCCTGGCGGCGGCACTCGACCACCGTCACGTCCAAGGTCATCGAGTGGCGCACTCGCGGCGTAGCCGCCACTGCGTTGTATCGAGATGACCGGGAGCCGCGTCAGCGGGAGTCGAACAGGCGTTGGTCGGGGACGTCGTCGAAGGCGCCGGAGGCGAAGTAGCCCTGTACGTCGGCCACCAGGTGGGTGGCGGTACGGGCGAACAGGCACACCGTGCCGTCGCTGCCGAAGCGCACCGTGGTCAACGTGTTGACTGTGGCTCCACCCCGGTCGACGTTCAGGTTCGATGTCGCCCCAGGCGTGGCCGAGCACGGCAGTACCTGTACGTAACCGGGGCCAGTGCTGTCGGTGGCGACGATCGATACCAGCGCGGTCGCGTCGGGACGTCCGGTCAGCACGGTCAGCGAACGGTCGCCGGGCCGGGCGCCCGAGCGGGTATCGAGCAGGCGCTGGTCGGGTACGTCGTCGAACTGCCCGTCGACCAGGTACGCCTGGAGGTCGACCACCACGTGGGCCGCAGCCGACGTGAGGATGCACGCCCGGCCGGAGGCATCGAGACGCACCACGGCCAGGCTCGACACGGTCGCCTCGGCGCGGTCGTAGTTGAGGTTCGACGTCGTGACGGTGCGCGTGTCGCAGGGCACCACCGCCAGGTAGCCAGGCCCCGCGGTCTGGGTCGCCACCAGGCCGAGCACCGCGGTGCTGTCGGGGCGCCCAGTGACGGTCACCACGCCGCGGCTGGCCGGCCGCGCGCCTGAGCGGGTGTCGAGCAGGCGCCGGTCGGGCACGTCGTCGACCGCGTTGGCGGCCAGGTACCCCTGGAGGTCGGCGATGACGTGCATCGCCGTGCGGTTGTAGATGCACGCCGAACCGGCGTCGTCGAAACGCACCAGCGCCAACCCTGCCCGGGTCTGCCAGGGGCCGTCGGCGTTCACGTTCGACGTCCCGCGCGGCTCGGCATCGCAGGCGAGCGCCTGGAGGTAGCCGGCGCCCATCGTGTCGGCCGCGATCAGCGACACGAACGCCGACGCGTCGGGCCGCCCGGCGATTTCGGTCATTCTCCCGGGGGCGACGCGGTCGAACCGGGCGACCACCGCGCCGGCCCGGTTGCGCAGGGCGAAGCCGTCGTCGAGGTCGCCGAGCGACGCTTCGAAGATGCCACCCAACAGGTGTCCGGGGAACGCCCCGGCCAGCTGCTCGGCGTCCTCGTGCACGAACACCGCGCTGCGGCCCGGCAGCAGCACCGTGCCGCCGGTCACGACGAAGTCGAGCGCCGGGATGACGAACCCGCTGAGGTCGACCGAGTCGCCCGAGTGGTTGCGAACCACGATGTGCTCGACGCCGTCGTAGACGACCCCTTCGATGCGCACGTCGGGGACGGCCGGTTGGGGGTGGGCGGCGACGCGCCCGCGCGCGACCTGCGTGCCGAGGATGCGCTGATAGTGCGGCGCCACGAACGCGTCGACGATCCGGCGCGCCTCGGCGGTGGGGTCGGCCGGGCCGCGGTAGGTCGACCAGCGCTCCCGGTCGGCGAGCGCGTCGGCGCGCACCTCGGCGGCGAGCTGCTCGATGCGCGCAGCGAACGCGTCGGGTACGAACAGCTCCTCGGTGACGGTGCGGATACGGCGCGCCACCAGCGAGTACAGCTCGGCGTCGAGGAAGAACGTGCTGAACAGCGGGTTCGCCGGTTGCTCCCACGCGCCACCCACGTACACGTTGGGGTCGAGCCCGCCGAGGTCGGACATGTGCCAGCGCCGCCCGAACGACAAGTCGTAGTCGTTCTGGACGATGCTGATGCGGCCGCGCTCATCGAACACCAGCCGGAAGTTCTTGTAGCTCCAGTCCTGGTGCTGGATGACGATGCTGGCGGCGATCGCGTTGACCACCGTGGGCACGTCGATGTTGGCGTAGATCCAGTCGCGCTTGGCGGTGCCGTGCAACCCGTTGATGGTGCGGATGAACTCGCGCAAGCGCCCGTTGCCCAGGTACTCGAACGTCTCCTGGTCGTAGCGCGCCCGGAACGCCGACTCGGACAACCCGGCGTCTTCGGCGGCGAGCGTGCCGAACACGTTCCCGTGGCCGATCTCGTACATCTCGGAGTCGTCGAGGCCCCACCGGTCGCGGAACGTGCCGTCGGGCTGCTCGGAGTACGTGTACAGGCCGTAGAAGCCGCCGTTCAGTTCCAGCCGGGCGGGGAACGCCTGGATCGTCTTCAGGCCGGCCGCGGTCATGATCTCCGATGCCAACGTCTCGCGCAGGAACGAGCGGTCGGACCAGTTCGAGTGCAGCGCCCACTCGTTGATCGGTTCCGGGAACAATTCGCTGTCGAGTTCCTGGCCCGGGGCGAGGATGACCTTGAGCTTCTTCTTCGTCCAGAACCGCGACGACTGGCCCTTCACGCGGACGCGGGCATTGTCGAACACGTGCCCGTCGAACGCGATCACCACCGGGTAGCCGTCGTCGCCGCTCAGCGATGTGTCGGCGATCATCGTGCGGTACATGTCGTCCGGCATGAACATCTCGAACGTCGGCAGGTTGCTGGGGGCCGGGCGGGCGACCGTGGTGCCGTCATACAGCGAACCGGCGCCCTGGCGCGGCCAGTCGCCGACCCGGTTCCCCACCGCGTTCCAGGCCCGCAGCCGGTAGCGCACGAGCGTGCCCGCCGGCTGGCCGGGAATGGTGGCCGAGGCGACGCCGCCGGCCACGGTCATGTCGACACCCTGCTCGGGACCCAGCCCGATGCGGTACACCAGCCGAGCCCGCGTGCCGCTGCCGAGCGCGGCGGTGACCCGGATCGCGGCACCGGCCGCTGGCAGCACGTCGTGCACGACCTCGGTGAACGTCGGCAGCAGGCCCGAGCGGCTGCTCACCGCGTTCGGCGCCCACGGTGTGGGCGGCGCCGACTCCCAGTTGCCGGGGTGCCCGCCCGGGCCCGCCGGGTCGCGACGCTGGAGCGAGTGCCCCTCACCGTCTGCCAGCGCGGGCCACTCGCCGTGGTCGTCGTACTCGACCGCATCGACCGTCGCCCCGCTCGCGTCGCGCAGCACGATCTCTTCGCCGCTGTTCGACAGCGCTCCGCTGTACTCGCCACCGCCGAGCGCGAGGAACGCCCCGGCGCCGATCGACGCGCCGCGCGGGAAGCAGTAGCCGATCCCGCCGATGCACCAGCCCGACAGGTCGGCCGCCGAACCCGGGTTGAAGAGTTCGATGAACTCGGCGGCGGGGTTGTCGTCGACCGGGTTGTAGTGCAGTTCGTTGATGACGACCGAGCCAGCAGCCGCGGCGACCCCTTGGCCCCACCCTCCGGCTACCGGCGTGACGGCGATGCCGGTACCGGCCAGCACGGCGACGGCGAGCGTTGGCGCGACGGTGCGGCTGGCACGACGACGATGTTGACGTACGGACACCCGGATCCCCTTCCCGAACGACGGCTGAACCTAGCCCGTACGCACGGTGAACCGAGCCGGTCGGCCGCCTTCCACAGAGTGGTACCACGCCGCAGGGTGGTACCGGACGTACCCCCGCCCGTGCCGTACTCGCGGGTAACCCTGCGAGACTGGCCGCATGATCTTCGACGGGTACGTACACCAACTTCCCGACATCGATCCGGGCGAGACCGGCGAGTGGCTCGATTCACTCGACGCCGTCGTCGACACGCACGGCAAAGCGCGGGCCCGGTTCTTGTTGTCGAAGCTGCTGACCCGCGCCAACGAAAGCCAGGTCAGCTTCCCGGCCACCGTCAGCACGCCGTACGTGAACACCATCCCGCGCGAGCAGGAGCCGTGGTTCCCCGGCGACGAGCACATCGAGCGGCGCATCCGCGCGTTCATCCGCTGGAACGCGGCGATGATGGTGGTGAAGGCCAACAAGCACGCCGACGGCATCGGCGGGCACCTGTCGACGTTCGCCAGCTCGGCATCGCTGTACGAGATCGGGTTCAATCACTTCTTCCGTGGCCCCGACGACGGGCCCGGCGACCACGTGTACTTCCAGGGCCACGCGGCACCCGGCGTGTACGCCCGGGCGTTCCTCGAGGGGCGTCTCAGCGCCGACGACCTCGACCACTTCCGTCAGGAGATCGGGCGCGACGGGCGCGGCCTGTCGAGCTACCCGCACCCGCGGCTGATGCCCGACTTCTGGGAGTTCCCCACGGTGTCGATGGGCCTCGGCCCGATCACCGCCCTGTATCACGCCCGCTTCAACCGCTACCTGTTGAACCGCCAGCTCGACGACACGTCGAACAGCCGGGTGTGGTGCTACATCGGCGACGGTGAATGCGACGAACCCGAGACGCTCGGGGCGATCTCGCTGGCGTCGCGCGAGCAGCTCGACAACCTCGTGTTCGTCGTCAACTGCAACCTCCAGCGGCTCGACGGGCCGGTGCGCGGCAACGGCAAGGTCATCCAAGAGCTCGAGGCCGTGTTCCGTGGCGCCGGCTGGAACGTCATCAAGGTCGTGTGGGGCTCGAAGTGGGACGAACTGCTCGCCCAAGACAAGGACGGCGTGCTGCTGAACAAGATGAACAGCACCGTCGACGGCGAGTTCCAGCGCTATGCGGTCGAGGACGGCAACTACGCCCGCGAGCACTTCTTTGGCCCCGACCCGCGCCTGCGCCAGATGGTGCAGCACCTCACCGACGACGACCTGCGCAACCTCCCGCGCGGCGGCCACGACTACAAGAAGCTGTACGCCGCGTACAAGGCGGCCACCGAGAACCTCGGCTCGGGGCGCCCCACCGTCATCTTGGCCAAGACGGTCAAGGGTTGGACGCTCGGCCCCGGGTTCGAGGGCCGCAACGCGACCCACCAGATCAAGAAGATGACCACCAAGCAGATCATCGAGCTGCGCGATCGCCTGCATCTCGAGAACGAGATCCCCGACTCGGTGTTCGAGACCGACCCCATGCCGTATTACCGCCCGGCCGAGGACTCGATCGAGTGGCAGTACATGATGGAGCGCCGCAAGGCACTCGGCGGGTCGATGCCGCGCCGCACCACCCAGGTGCGCCGGGCGATCCAGCTGCCCAAGGACTCGGCGTTCGCCGAACTGCGCGGCGGCTCGGGCGAGCAGGAAGTGTCGACCACGATGGGGTTCACCCGCCTGCTCCGGGCGCTGTGCCGCGACGAGCAGGTCGGCCAGCGGATCGTGCCGATCATCCCCGATGAGGCACGCACGTTCGGCATGGACGCCCTGTTCCGCGAGCTCGAGATCTACGCCGCCCAGGGCCAGAAGTACGAGCCGGTCGACCACGACCTGCTGCTCAGCTACACCGAGGACAAGGACGGCCAGATCCTCGAGGAAGGCATCACCGAGGCCGGCTCGATGGCGTCGTTCATCGCCGCCGGCACGTCGTACGCAACCCGTGGCGTGCCGATGATCCCGTTCTTCACGTTCTATTCGATGTTCGGGTTCCAGCGCGTCGGCGACCTGATCTGGCAGGCCGCCGACATCCGTGCCCGCGGGTTCATGATGGGCGCCACGGCCGGGCGCACCACGCTGCTCGGCGAGGGCCTCCAGCACCAGGACGGCCACTCATTGCTGCTGGCCTCGACGGTGCCGTCGCTCCAGGCCTACGACCCGGCGTTCGCCTACGAGGTCGGGGCGATCGTGCGCCACGGCATCGACCGCATGTACGGCAGCGCGGTCGACGTCGACTCGGGCGAACCGCTCGACCCCGACTCGATCTTCTACATCACGCTGTACAACGAGAACTACAAGATGCCCGCGCTCGACCCCGAGCACGCCGACGAGATCGAAACCGGGGCGGTGCGGGGCCTGTACCGCTGGCAGCCGGCACCCGATGGCGACGCCGCCCGGCGGGCGACGATCTTGTTCTCGGGCGTCTCCCACACCGCCGCCCGCGAGGCCGCGGCCGACCTCGCCGAGCACTACGGCGTGGCCACCGAACTGTGGTCGGCCACGAACTACAAGCGGCTCCGCGAGGACGCCCTGTCGACCGAACGGTGGAACCGTCTGCACCCCTCGCAGCCGGCCCGGGTGCCGCTGGTGACACGGCTGCTCGACGAGTCGCAGGGGCCGATCGTGGCCGTCAGCGACTGGATGAAGATCGTGCCCGAACAGATCGGCCGGTTCGTTCCAGCCGGGCGCCGGTTCGACGTGCTCGGCACCGACGGGATGGGCCGCTCCGACACCCGCGAGGCGCTGCGCCGCCACTTCGAGATCGACACCGGCAACGTGGTGGTCGCCGTGCTCACCGGCCTGCTCCACGACGGTGCCGTCGACGCCTCGGTGGTCGACGACGCGATCGCCCGCTACGGCCTCACCCCCGACTCACCCGACCCCCGCGACCTCTGACGCTCGACGTGCCACCCACCCGGTCGTCCAAGTACCTATGAACGACCGGTTGCAGAGCGACCTCACCGCGGCGATGCGTCGGCGCGATGCGAGCACGGTGCGCGTGCTTCGAACCGTGCTCGCGGCGGTCGCCAATGCCGAGGCTGTCGATGCCGTGCCGACCCACGTTCCGGCGCCGGCTGAGTCGCCGATCGCCGGTGCGGCGCACGGGCTGGGCGCGACCGACGTCGCCCGCCGCGAGCTGACCGACGCGGAAGTGGTCGCGATCGTCCGCGGCGAGCGCGACGAACGCCTCGCCGCGGCAGCCGAGCTGGCTGCCAACGGGCACACGGCGCGAGCCGCCAAACTGCGCGTCGAGGCGGCCTTGCTCGATCCGTACCTGGAGACGTTCGCGGTGGAGGTGCTGCCGGTCGACGAGGTGCGTCCGTTGCGACTGGCGGTGCTGCGCCACGACACGCCGACGAAGAACGTGGTGCTGCCCGGCGACGACCACCCCGACACCCGCCACCTGGCAATCCGAACGGCCGACGGGCGGGTGGTGGCAACGTCGTCGTGGAGCGAGCAGGAGAGCCCCGACCGGCCCGGCGCTCGGGCGCTCCAGCTGCGCGGCATGGCGGTCGCCCACTCCCACCACCGGCTCGGCCTCGGCTCGCAGCTGATCGACGCCGGCCGAGCGCTCGCTGCCGAGCGCGGGATCGGGCTGCTGTGGGCGAACGCCCGCGACTCGGCGCTCGACTTCTACGTGGCCGAGGGCTTCGACATCGTCGGCGAGGGCTTCGTCACCGCCGACACCCAACTCCCCCACCACCGCATCCTCCGCCAGCTCTGAGCCCCGACAAGGCGCCCGAAACCACCAGTGTCAAGGTGGTTGAGCCGGTCGTTACCACCGGGACCAAGCACCGAATCAGGTGACCGAGACCACCGCGACCATGGGGAACAGGACAGCAACGGACCGGTACGCCTGCGATGATCGGGGGCATGGCAACGGTTCGTGAGGGTGATCAGTCGGTGCTCCTGGTCGTCGACCTCCAGGTCGGCGTGGTGGCCAACGTGTGGGAAGGCGACCGGGTCGTGGCCAACGCAGCCGCGGCGGTCGACCAGGCCCGCCGGGCCGGTGTTCCGGTGGTGTGGGTGCAGCACGCCGACGACGAACTGGTATCCGGAAGCCCCGAATGGGCGTTGGCCCCCGAACTCGTGCCCGCCGACGGCGAGCCGGTCGTGCACAAGCACTTCAACTCGTCGTGGGAGCAGACCGAACTCGCCGAGTTGCTCGCCGGCCTGGGCGCCACGCGGATCGTGCTCACCGGCTGCGCCACCAACTGGTGCATCCGTGCCACCGCCTACGGCGCGTTCGAGCGCGGCTACGACGTCACGCTGGTGAAGGACGCCCACACCACGGAATCGATGGAGTTCGAGGACGGCCACGTCATCCCCGCCAGCCACCTGATCGACGACCTCAACGTCGCTGTGCGCTGGCTGTCGTACCCCGGCCTCACCAACACCACCGTGGCCACCGCCGAACTCGACTTCACCCCCGCGACCGAAGCAGGGTGAGTCGACACCGGCGAACCCGTCACAGCCACCAGATCTGGTCGATGAACGCGTCCGTTGCTGGGCCCGCCGTCATGAGTTCAGCCAGATCGTCCACGAATCGGCCGGTCGCAGCACGCGTACGCGGACGACCGGCGTCCGACGTGTAGATCAGGCCATGGTGGGAACGGCCATCGGCAGCCCATCTGCGGGCGATCACTGCGAAGTCCTGGACGTTGTTGGTCAGCAGGGCACGCTGTTCGGCGTGGCACGTGTCGAGCAGTTCCTCGTCGTCGAGCAACTCCCACCCGCGGTCGATGACCGCGACGACGTCGTGTCCTCGTTCGCGCAACCGCTCGGCAATCAGACGCGTGTAGTGGTGATCGAGCGCGAGTTTCACGCGAGCGCCAGGCGTTCGCGCTCCCAGCGAGCACGTTCGTCGGCTTCGACACGATCAGCCCATGCCTGGTCGGCATCGACCTCGTCGGCGAACTCGGCGTAGTAGGCGACCGCCTCACGCACCAGTCGCGGGGCGATGCCGAGCAGTTCGGCAGCCACCTCGACCTCGCCGCGCTCGGACCGCACGGTCGTCACGACCTGTCTCACGAGCAGGCGGGTGCCGATCATCGCCGGTTCGCGGCGGCCTGCCGCCCCGGTACGGAACCGGACCGCCGGATACCGCTCAGTGCGCAGCCCTTCGCCGAGCACGCGGTCGGCCAGGGCGTTGCGCGACTCCTCGCTCAACTCGGCCCGGGAGTCGAGCAACTCGCTGTTGCGCCGCGAGAGTCGAAACGAACGCTGCACCGACGTTTCTCCCATGAATCACACTGTATCACCGAGCAACCCTCGGCCATCGAGGTACGCCTTGCCGCGTGGCGAGAGGCGGTAGCCGACGTCTTCGCTGATCGTCAGGCCGAGCTCCTTCAGCGCTCGTACCCGGCGCTTGTACTCGGGGCGTTCACAGCGGGCGTCGGCCGCGAGCACCGACGACACCACCCCGGGGTGCGCGGCGATCTGGCGCAGCAGGTCGTGCGGCGACGGGCCCGGCTGCCAGCGTGCGGCCAGGCGGCCGAGACGGGCTTCGAGGGCGGCTCGGTCGTCGTCGCTCAGGACGGCCTGCTCGGCAAGCGCTGTGCGCGGGTCGGCTTCGGCGCACGCGCGGAACTCGATGCGGAACACCGGGTCGCCGGGCGTTCCGCGCAGGTCGGCCCGTGCAACGCCAGCCGACGCGTAGCCGGCGGCGGCCGCGTCGGCGTCGGTGATCGCGGCCGGGTCGACCCGCTCCACGGCAAGCGCTTCGACCAGCCCGGTACCGGTGCGGTACCGGCCACCGGGCACCACCTGCGGGCGCTTCCACCGGCGGAACACCACCGTGATCGACCCGTCGTGCAACCCCACCCTGAGCCGCTGCTCGAACAACACCCGGCCACGCTAGTGACCGCCTCGTCCGGTCGCGAGGACACGACGGGGCCATTGCGCAGGCGGTTTACGTAAACGTCACAGGGGCCGGTTGACAGCCTCGAATTACAATGGTGTAATGCGTACCCGGCTGGCGCGCCCGCCTCAGTGCGAGCGCCAAAGTGGGCCGGAAACACACACGGCACGCACTTTTGGCGGGTAGGCGAGGAGTACCAGACATGACCATTCTCGACGGCGACGGTGGCAGCGGCACAGCCCTGGAGACACCACCTTCCGGCATTCCCAGCCCGATCACTCGGCTGGCCCCGGTTGCCAGCAGCCCCGCGGCCCCGGCCGCCCCGCACGGCATGCAGGTCCGCAAGCGCAACGGCGCGCTCGAACCGGTCGACGTCAACAAGATCGTCAACGCGATCGCCAAGGCCGCCGAGGGCCTGCGCGGGGTCGACCCCATGCGCGTCGCCACGCGCACCATCTCGGCCCTCGCCGACGGCGCCACCACGCGCCAGCTCGACGACTTGTCGATCCGCACCGCGGCCGGCCTGATCGTGGAAGAGCCGGCCTACTCCAAGCTCGCCGGGCGCCTGCTCGCCACGGTGATCGACAAGGAAGTCCGCAACCAGGGCATCCCGTGGTTCTCCGAATCGATCGACCTCGGCCACGCGGTCGGCATCGTCAGCGACGAGGTACAGGCGTTCGTCGCCGCCAATGCCCCGTCGCTCAACGCGGCGATCGACTCCAGCCGCGACCGGCGCTTCGAGTTCTTCGGCCTGCGCACGGTGTACGACCGCTACCTGCTGCGCCACCCCGAGCGCCGCGAGGTCACCGAAACCCCGCAGTACTTCTTCTTGCGCGTGGCCTGCGGCCTCAGCCAGAACGTCGACGAGGCGATCGCCTTCTACGACCTGATGTCCACCCTGGCCTACCTGCCGTCGTCGCCCACCCTGTTCAACTCGGGCACCACCCACAGCCAGATGAGCTCCTGCTTCGTCGCCGGCACGCCGGTCTTCACGGTCAACCGCGGGCTCGTTGCGATCGAGGACGTCGAAGTCGGCGACGAGACGGTCACCCACACCGGAGCGACCGCCACGGTCACCCAACTCCACCGCAACCCACTCGGTGACCGAGCCCTGTGGGACCTCACCGTCAGCGGGCTCCCCGACACCGTCACAGCGACGGGCAACCACCGTTTCTGGGCCGCCCACTACGACCGCAAGCGCGGCACCTCGCAGCCCGGTTGGGTCGCGGCCGACGATCTTCGCGTCGGCGACTACGTGGCGCTCGCCGAGGGTCACGACCTCAAGGGCGACGTGTTCTCGATCTTCCCCGGCGAGCATGCGGCCGGCCGGTTCGTGTTCGGTGAACCGGCTGCCGACGGGATGATGCCCGTCAGCGTCCGCTGGGCCTCGCGCGACCACCTCAACGGCACCGACGCGACCATCGTGCGCAGCCGGGCGATGTCGCCGGTGCGGGCCGAATGGTTCTTCGACGCCGAACAGGGCGCCCGGTTCCTCGGCCAGTGGTTCGGCGACGGCACCGTGCTCAAGGGCCGCGGCAAGCGCCCGGTCGGCATCTCGCTCGTGTTCGCCGACAAGGAGCGCGCGCTCGCCGAGCGCTGGGCGCGCACGGGCGAGCAGATCTTCGGCGTGACCCCGCGGTTCCACGACGACCCCGCCCGCAACTGGAGTTCGGTCAGCTTTCACTCGGCCGTCATCGGTGAGGCGTTCCAGGCCACGTTCGGCACCTACTCCAACGAGCGCCGGCTCCCCGACGGCTTCTACCGCATGGGCCGCGAGTTCGTGGTCGGGTTCCTCAAGGGCTTGATCGAAGCCGACGGTTGTGTCACGACCGGCCGCTCGGTCAGCGTCACGCTGACCAACCTCGAGCTCGTCACCGCCGTCGCCGCGTGGGGCCGTACCCATGGTCTCCCCATCACGTCGGCCGCAGTACCGAAGTACGAGGACGGCCCGTTCCGCCGGCAGGCGTCGTTGCGCGTGCCCGCCTGGGCGCTCGACCTGACCGACCTCGGCAAGGTCTACGACGACGACCGGATCGACGCACTCGCCGGCGCCCAACCGAGCACGCACGTGCAGGTGATCGACGGGCGCGCGTTCATGCGGGTGAACGCCAAGGCACCGGCCGCCCGGGTCGACACGGTCTACAACCTCGGTGTCGCCCACGACGACCACTCGTACTCGGTCAATGGGTTGAGCGTCGCCAACTGCTATCTCCTCGATTCGCCCGAGGACAGCCTCGAGGGGATCTACAAGCGCTACACCGACGTCGCTCGGTTGTCGAAGTTCGCGGGGGGTATCGGGGTGTCGTGGAGCCGGGTGCGTGCCAAGGGCAGCCTGATCCGTGGCACGAACGGCTTGTCGAACGGCATCGTGCCGTGGCTGCGCACGCTCGACTCGTCGGTCGCCGCGGTCAACCAGGGCGGCCGTCGCAAGGGTGCCGCCTGCGTGTACCTCGAGACGTGGCACGCCGACATCGAGGACTTCCTCGAACTGCGCGACAACACCGGCGACCACGCTCGCCGCACGCACCACCTGAACCTCGCCAACTGGGTTCCCGACCTGTTCATGGAGCGGGTCGAGAAGGACTGGCAGTGGTCGCTGTTCGACCCGAAGAAGGTGCCTCACCTGGTCGACCTGTACGGCGACGAGTTCGCCGCCGCCTACCAGGCGGCCGAAGAGGCCGGGCTGTACGAGAAGCAGATCCCTGCCCGCCAGTTGTACAGCCGGATGATGCGCACGCTCGCCCAGACCGGCAACGGCTGGATGACGTTCAAGGACCCGGCCAACGAGAAGTGCAACCAGACCGGTGGCGTCAACGACGACGGCTCGCCGCGGGTGGTGCACCTGTCGAACCTGTGCACCGAGATCCTCGAGGTCACCGATCAGGCCAACACGGCCGTGTGCAACCTCGGCTCGCTCAACCTCGGCGCCTACATGCTCGACCCCACCGAGCCGGGCAAACCGCCGGCGTTCGACTTCACCCGGCTCGGCGAGGTGGTGCGCCAGGTGGTGCCGTTCCTCGACCGGGTGATCGACATCAACTACTACCCCACGCCCGAGGCGCAGCACTCGAACCACCAGTGGCGCCCGGTCGGGCTCGGCGTGATGGGCCTCCAGGACGTGTTCTTCAAGATGGGTGTGGCGTTCGACTCGCCCGAGGCCCAGGAGATGTCCACACTCGTCCAGGCCCACATCTACTTCCACGCCCTGTGGGCCTCCACCGAACTGGCCGCCCAGCACGGCCCGCACGCCACCTACGCCGGCACCCGGGCAGCCGACGGCAAGCTCCAGTTCGACCTGTGGGGCGTCACGCCTCCGGCCGGCTTGGACTGGGATGGCCTGCGCGCCCGCATCGCCCAGCACGGCCTGCGCAACAGCTTGCTGATCGCGATCGCCCCCACCGCCACGATCGCCTCGATCGCCGGGTGCTACGAGTGCATCGAGCCGCAGGTGTCGAACCTGTTCAAGCGCGAGACGCTGTCGGGCGAGTTCATGCAGATCAACCGCTACCTCGTCGCCGATCTCCAGGCCCGTGGCCTGTGGGACGACGAGATGATCGCGGCGATCAAGCGGGCCGACGGCTCGGTGCAGGACATCGACCGGATTCCCGCCCAGGTGCGCGCCGTCTACCGCACCGCCTGGGAGATCCCGCAGCGCAACCTGATCGACATGGGCGCCTCGCGCGGTGCCTACATCGACCAGAGCCAGTCGCTCAACCTGTTCATGGAGACGCCCACGATCGGCAAGCTCTCGTCGATGTACCTCCACGCCTGGAAGAGCGGCCTGAAGACCACGTACTACCTGCGCAGCCGCCCGGCGACACGAATCGCCCAGGCCACCGTCAGCGGCGACTCGACGCCCACGCCCACCCCGCCGGCGCCCAAGAAGGAATTCACCGACGACGAGGCCGTGGCCTGCTCGCTGGAGAACCCCGAGCACTGCGACGCCTGCCAGTAAGCCTGACTCCGCCGATCTGACGACTCGTTCCTCGCCGCCATCCCGGCGAATCCAGGCTCCGTAACACCTTGCGTTCAAGCGCCACGCAGGCTGGGCTCGACAAACGATGCACCGCGGCCAACGTGGTCGCAACCGTCGTGGGCTGGGGCAACGCCGACGAGCGAACGCAGCGATCGGTAGATTCAGGTAAACAACCCGGGCCGAGCGAATTGACACGACTTTTCGCTCGGCCCCATTGCTTCCGGACAGCCGTGTAACTACAGTCATGTAACCCAGCACCGGGGCCACCCAACCGGGTCATGCGGGGGCGACCCGAACGATCCGACCTGGCCCCAACCGAGCGAGAAGGCGGCTGTTGCATGGCGATGATCGAGCCCATCGTGGATTATTCACCTACCACCGAACCCCCCAACGTCACACCGGCCCGGGCCACCCGCCCGGCCAACATTCTCGACGCCGGGTTCGACCTCACGCTGCGGCCGATGCGCTACCCGCGGTTCTACGACATGTACCGCGACGCCATCAAGAACACGTGGACGGTCGACGAGATCGACTTCTCCGACGACCTGGTCGACCTCCAGCGCAAGCTGCTGCCGGCCGAGCGTCACCTCGTGTCGCGCCTGGTGGCGTTCTTCGCCACCGGCGACTCGATCGTGTCGAACAACCTCGTGCTCAACCTGTACCAGCACGTCAACGCCCCCGAAGCCCGCATGTACCTGTCGCGGCAGCTCTACGAAGAGGCGCTGCACGTCCAGTTCTACCTGACGCTGCTCGACAACTACATCCCCGACCTGCGCGAGCGCGAGGCCGCGTTCGCGGCGATCGAGAACATCCCGTCCATCCGCGCCAAGGCCGAGTTCTGCTTCAAGTGGATCGACTCGATCTCGTCGATCACCCGCATCGAGACGCACGAGCAGCGCCGCCAGTTCCTGCTCAACCTGATCTGCTTCGCCACCTGCATCGAGGGCCTGTTCTTCTTCGGGGCGTTCGCCTACGTGTACTTCCTGCGCTCGAAGGGCCTGCTCAACGGCCTCGCCGACGGCACCAACTGGGTGTTCCGCGACGAGAGCTGCCACATGGCGTTCGCGCTCGAAGTGGTCGCCACGGTGCGCGCCGAGCAGCCCGAACTGTTCGACGACCGGCTCGAGGAGCAGGTCCGCGAGATGCTCACCGAAGCGGTCGAGTGCGAGTACCAGTTCGCCACCGACGTGCTCGGCCACGGCGTGCCCGGCATGAGCCTGCCCGACATGCGCGAGTACCTCCAGTACGTCGCCGACCAGCGCTTCAACCAACTCGGCTACCAGAAGCAGTTCGGGTCGAAGAACCCGTTCAGCTTCATGGAGCTGCAAGACGTGCAGGGCCTGTCGAACTTCTTCGAGCGCACCGTGTCGAGCTACCAGACCGGCGTCGAAGGCGACGTCAGCTTCGACGAAGAGTTCTGACCCGCCGCTACAGCGTCCAGCGGGCGGGGAGGGTGACGATGCCGCCGTCGGCGAGCTTGCCCTTGAGTACGTCGAACCGCAGCATCCGGCTGCGCACGTCGAGTTCGCGCTGACCGCTCTCGTCGCGCACGGCCGCGCTCAACTCGTAGGTGCCCTCCGAGAGCGGGAACTGGTCGACCTCGAGTGTCACGGTGCGCGTGCCGGCCACCTGGTCGATGTGCATCTCGCGGGCCCGCGTCGACACCTCGCTGAGCAACCGCCCGTCGATGTCGTGGAGGCTCAGCACCAGCTCGGGGCCGACCACCGCCTGGCGCGCGCTGAGGTGCACGCGGAACGCAAGCGGGTCGCCGGTGCGCGCGAACTCGACCGGTTCCAGGTCGCCGCCGAGCACCTCGACGTCGTCGATCTGGACCTCGCCAGTGCCCCATCGCAGCCCGTCCTGGAGGTGCACCGAGCGCCCGCCGTGGCTGGTCGCGAGGTAGGCGTCGGCGATGTCGTTGGGCGCCCCGAGCTCGCGGATCGAGCCGTGGTCGAGCCACGCCGCACGCTGGCAGATCCGCACGACGTCGCCCATCGAGTGGGTCACGAGCACGATCGTCTTGCCGCGCTCGCGGAACTCGGCGATCTTGTCGCCGCACTTGGCCTGGAACTCGGCGTCGCCCACGGCGAGCACCTCGTCGATGATCAGCACGTCGGGGTCGACGTTGATCGCCACCGCGAACCCGAGCCGAACGAACATGCCCGATGAGTAGTTTTTCACCGGCGTGTCGATGAACTGGGCCAGGCCGGAGAAGTCGACGATGTCGTCGAACCGCTCGACGATCTGCCGGCGCGGTACCCCCAGGATGGCCGCGTTGAGGAACACGTTCTCGCGGCCCGACAGTTCGGGGTGGAACCCGGCGCCGAGTTCGAGCAGTGCCGACACCGAGCCGGTGACCGACACCGAGCCCTCGTCGGGTTCGAGGATCTTGGTGAGGCACTTCAGCAGCGTCGACTTGCCGCTGCCGTTGTGGCCGATGATCCCGAACGTCTCGCCGCGGTGCACGTCGAACGTGACGTCGCGCAGCGCCCAGAAGTCGTCGTGTGACGAGCGGCGCCAGTTGAGCAGCGACTGCTTGAGCGACTGGTTGCGCTCGTGGAACAGTCGGAAGCGCTTCGACAGGTGGTCGACGCGCACGGCCGGGTCGGACGTGGTCGCTTGCGTCGTCACAGTTCCTCCGCGAAGCGACCTTCGACCCGGTGGAAGATCCACCAGCCGATCATGAGGGCGACCAGGGCGTACCCGCTGAGTACGGCGAAGTCGAGCAGGCGCGGCATCCGTAGGTCGTACATCAGGTTGCGGAACATCCGCACGACCACGGTCAGCGGGAGGTTGTTGTAGACCCGCAGCAGCACCGCGTGGTCGGCGAGACGGTCGGTGGCGAGCGACTGGTGGTAGACGATCGGGGTCGCGAAGAACCACCCCTGGACGACGATCGACCACAGGTACGACAGGTCGCGGAAGTACACGTTGCCGGCTGCCAGCGCCAGCGCCAGGCCGGTCGAGAACACCGCCAGCAACACCATCACGGCGAGGATCACCGGTATCCACGTGAGCACGACGTTGCCGGCGAAAGCGAGGGCCACCGACAGCACCGACAGCTCGATCGCCAGCGTGAACAGCCCGGCCAGCACGGTCGACACGATCAGGTGCTCGCGCGGGAAAGCCACCTTGCGCACCAGCGCCCCGTTGGCCACGATCCCGCCCATCGCCGTCGACACCGAGATGTTGAAGAACGACCACGGCAACAGGCCACACATCAGGAACAGGGCGTACGACTTCAGCCCGCTCGGGTCGCCCGGGCCGGGGTCGGCCTCGAGCAAGATCGAGAACGCGAACGTGTAGATCAGCATGAACGCGATCGGGTTGAGCAGCGACCAGCCCCACCCGAGCAGGCTGCGCTTGTAGCGCCCGCGCAACTCACGCAACGTCAGGTTCCAGAGCAGCTCGCGCCGCGCGACGAGTTCTCTGGCGGACGACACGGCCCGTCACGCTACCGGCGGTGAGTCCTAGGCTGCGGGGATGCGTGGCGACCTGTGGGTAACGGGCGACGCCGACGCCGACACCCTGCTGAACACCGACGCCACCGCGCTGCTGGTCGGCATGGTGCTCGACCAGCAGGTGCCGTTGGAGTGGGCGTTCGCCGGGCCGGCCACCCTGTGGCGGCGGCTCGGTCACCTCGACGTCGTCCGCCTGGCGGCGATGCCCGAAGACGAGCTGGTCGCAGCCGCGTGCACGAAGCCGGCCATCCACCGCTGGGCGGCGATGATGGCACGCCGCATCCACGCCGTCGCCCAAGCCGTCGTCGCCGACTACGGCGGGCGCCCCGAATGCATCTGGGAGGACGCGGACGACGGTGCCGACCTGAAGCGGCGGCTGCTGGCGCTGCCCGGGTTCGGGAACGAGAAGGCGATGATCCTGGTGGCCGTACTCGCCAAACGGTTCGGTGTGCGTCCGCCCGGGTGGGAAGCCGCCGCCGGACCGTTCGCCGACGACCAGCCGCGCACGGTCGCCGACGCCAACTCGGCCGACACGCTCGCTCAGGTCCGCGAGTGGAAGCGCGCCCAGCGCGCCGCCGGCCGCACCAAGCAAGACCCGACCGCTACCACCGGTGGTTGAGCCTGTCTACCGGTGGCTGAGCCTGTCGAAACCCTAAAGTCCCACACATGTCCACTCGGTACGGCACCGCGGTCGACCCCACCGCCATCAACAACCCGCACGCCTACGCGATCTCGATGGTCGGCTCGGGGGGCCGGGTGCTCGAAGTGGGGTGCTCGGTCGGTCATGTCACCGAGCATCTCGTCGCCGCCGGCAACGTCGTGATCGGAATCGAGGTCGACGCCGAGGCAGCCGAACAGGCCCGCCGGTTCGCCACCCAGGTACACGTCGCCGACCTCGATCGCACGCGCCTCACCGACATCGTCGAGCCAGGCTTCGACGTGGTGCTGTTCGGCGACGTGCTCGAGCACCTCCGCGAACCGGAACGTGCGCTCGCCGACGCCGTGTCGCTGCTCGGGCCGGACGGACGGGTGGTCATCTCGGTACCGCACGTCGGGTTCGTCGACGTTCGCCTGATGTTGCTGGAAGGACGCTGGGAGTATCAACCCGAGGGCCTCCTCGACCGGACGCACCTGCGGTGGTTCACCCGGGCCGGCCTGGCCGAGTTGCTGGCCGGTGCGCACCTGACGGCCACCCGTATCGAACGCGTCCGCGGAGCGGCCTACGAGAGCGGGCTCCCGGCCACCCCTGGCCGCCACGGCGCCGAGGTCTTGCGGTTCGTGCTCGCCGACCCGGAGGCGACCACCTACCAGTTCGTACTCGAAGCGCGCCGCGCCAAGCCCGGTGAACAGCCGTTCCCGGCCGAGCCCACCCCGGCCTGGCCCGACTTGGACGGCGAGCGAGCACAGCTCGACGAACAGATCGCAGCCCTGACCGAAGAACGTGACGCATTGCGCAACGAGGTCGACGCCTGGCGCCGGTCGCGCCTCGTGCGCCTCACCGCCCCCCTCCGCAAACTGCGGAGCCGCCTCCGCTGACCAACCACGGTGGTTGATCCGGTCGACCACCGACCGCACGCACGAGGGTGGTTTCGACAAGCTCAACCACCAGGAGGCGAGCCCGCCACGGTGGTCGAGTGGCGCACCCGCGGCGGAGCCGCCCCTCCGGTGTATCGAGACCACTCGACCACCGGGGGCCACCCTTACCGCCTGGCGACGCGTTCGCGGAGGCGGGATGGGGCGCCGCGGAGGCCGGCGAGCAGGGCCCGGGCGTGCACCTTGCGGGGTTCGTGGCGGAGACGACGCACCGACAGCCACAGCGCTCGGCCAACCGTGGCCGGGCCGGCAAACCGGAACGCGGCCCACAGGCGATTGCGTTCCTGAAGCCACAGCGTGCGACCCGGATCGCCACCCGTGGACAGGCCGCGGGCGTGTTCCACAACCGAGTCGGCGGCCAGCCGGTACTGCCACCCGCGCGCGGCACCTCGCCGCGCCAGATCGACGTCTTCGTAGTACAGGAAGTAGCGCTCGTCGAACCCGCCCGTGTCGGCCAGGAAGCCGGTGGTGAACATCACCGCCCCTCCGGTGAACAGTTCGATCGGTGTGGCCGGTGTTCCGGATGCGACGGCGATGTCGGCCTCGCCGTCGCCGATATCGACCCCCGCCCCATCGGGCCCGACCCGCACGCCGAGCGAGTTGACCAGCCCGGTACCGGCGTCGAGCAGTTTTGGTTGGGCGGCGCCCACCTCGGGCGCCGCCTCGATCGCAGCGAGCAGCGGCACGGTCCATCCGGCCCGTACGACCACGTCGTCGTTCAGCAGCGCAACCCGATCGGCGCCGAGTGCCGCGGCACGGGCGAAACCGACGTTGGCCGCGGCCCCGTAGCCCCGGTTGGCCGTGCGGATCACCTCGCACGGCGGGCTACCGGGCAGATCGTCGACGATCGCCGCGCCCCCCGTGTCGACGACGATCAGCCGGTCGACACCGCCGCCGGAGCGCAGCGCGGCGACGCACTGCCCGAGCTCGCGCGGCCCGGCGGAGTAGGTCACCACGACGGCTACCAGCACGGGCGGAACGGTAGTGTCCGGCACGTGTCGGACACTCCCTCCACCGAAAATCGCGCCAGCGAAGATAGCGCCACCGGCGATCGTTCGATTCTCGTCACCGGTGGCGCCGGCTACATCGGTTCGCACACCGTCCGCGAGCTGCGCACGCTCGGCCGCCGGGTGGTAGTGCTCGACTCGCTCGAGTTGGCCGACGGGGCCGCCGTACTCGATGCCCCGTTGGTGGTCGGCGACATCAGCGACCACCAACTCGTCGTCGACACGTGCCGAAGCCACGACGTGTCGGCGATCGTCCACTTCGCGGCCTACAAGAACGTCGGCGAGTCGATGCGCGACCCGTCGAAGTACTTTCGCAACAACGTCGACGGCACCGTGCGGCTGCTCGACGCGGCGCTTGCCGCGGGGGTCGACCAGTTCGTGTTCTCGTCGTCGTGTTCGGTGTACGGCACCCCGGCGAGCATGCCGGTCGACGAAACCCAGCCGATCGCGCCCGAGTCGGTGTACGCCGAGACGAAGGCGATCGTCGAGCGCGTGCTGCACTGGTACGGCGAGGTGCACGGGCTGCGCAGCGTGAGCTTGCGCTACTTCAACGCCGCCGGGGCCAGCTTCGACGCGGCGATCGGCGAAGACTGGTCGTATGCGCTGAACCTGATTCCCGTGGCGATCCGGGCGCTGCTCACGGCCGACCAGCCGGGTGGGGCGCCGCCGTTGCGGGTGTTCGGGGCCGACTACCCCACGCCCGACGGCACGTGCATCCGCGACTACATCCACGTCGACGACCTTGCCGCTGCGCACGTTGCCGCGGTCGACTACCTCGCCGGCGGTGGCGCCAGCACGGCGGTCAACCTCGGCACCGGGGTCGGTTCGTCAGTGACCGAGGTGCTCGACGGCATCGCCCAGGTCGCCGGGCGGCCGGTCCCCCACGACGTGGTCGACCGGCGTGCGGGCGACCCGGTCGAGGTGTACGCCGACCCTGCGTACGCGCTCGCCACGCTCGGCTGGAAGGCCACCTATCGTCTGCCGGCGATCCTCGAGTCGGCCTACCGCTGGCACCTCGCCCAGCTCACCCGCTGACGCCGACGTAACGGACCGCGCCTGGCACGGTCCGTTACGCTCGCTCTGATGCAGCCTCGGGCTCCCGGTGTCAATCTGGTCGGGTATCACCACGTCGACAGCGGCCTGGGCGAGATCGCCCGCTCACTGAGCCAGTCGTTTCGTGATGCGGGTGTGGCGGTCAACGACATCGCCGTCACCGCCACCGACAGCCCCGTGCGCGGTGAGCCGCCGCAATCGGGCGAGTTGTACTCCACCACCGTCGCGGTGGTGACCGCACTCCAGTTGCCGGCGGTGGCCGAGCTGTACCCCGAACCGTTCGCTCCCGACCTGCTGCGGGTCGGCTACTGGTTCTGGGAACTCGAGGTGGTACCCGCCGATCAGGCCCCGGCGTTCGAGCTGGTCGATGTGGTGTGGGCGCCGTCGACGTTCGTCCGCGACGCGTACCTCACCGCCGGCGACACGCCGGTCGAGCTGCACCCGCCGTACCTGCCCGAGCCCGTGCCGTCGTCCGCCACCCGAGCCGAGCTGGGCATGCCCGACGGGCTGGTGTTGCTGACCAGCTTCGACTATCTCAGCGGTGTCGAGCGCAAGGCTCCCTTGCGCGTGGTGACGGCCTTCCGCGAGGCCTTCCCCGACCGCGACGACATCGCCCTCATGATCAAGACGATCAACGGCAACCGCAAACCCGCGGCCGCGCGCACGGTCCGTGACTTCGTCGGCGACGACCCGCGCATCGCGCTGCTCGACCGTCACCTTCCGGCTGCCGATCAGAGCGCGCTGATCGCGCACGCCGACGTGCTCGTGTCGCTGCACCGCGGCGAGGGCCTCGGCCTGCACATCGCCGAGGCGATGCAGCTCGCCACACCAGTCGTCAGTACCGCCTACGGGGGCCCGGTCGACCTGATCGACGACACGTGTGCCGAGATGGTGGGCTACAACCTCACGCCGATCTTGAGCGGCGACGGTGCGTACCCGGAGGGCGAGATGTGGGCCGAGCCCGACATCTTCGAGGCGATCGCCGCGCTCCGCCGTCTTGCCGACGACGCCGAACTTCGTCTCCGCCTAGCAGCCGCCGCGCGCGCGCGGATCGTTGCCCAGCCGTCGTCCGCCGCACGCGGGGCCGACATGTGGGCTGCCCTCCAAGCCCGCCTCGACCGTCGTGGCACGGTGGGCGGCGGCCGTCGCCGCGCCGGTACCGCGGTCCGTCACGCGGCCCGCGCCGTCACGTCACCGGCACGCGGCTACCTCAACGCTCACTTCGAAGCCACCAAACACGAGTTCCGCGAGCAGATCGGGGCGCTCGCCCGCAGCCAGGCGACGACGCGCGACGAACTGGCCGGCCTCGACGAGTTGACCCGCATGGTCGAGAGCCTGGCGGGCACGGTGGCCGACATGCACGTCCATCAGACGCGAACGACACTCGAACTCGTCGACCAGGTCCGCGAACTGAGCGACCTGCGCGCCGACGTGCGCACCCTCGCCGACGCGGTCGCACGGCTCGCCGACCTGATCGGCGCGGCGGCCGTCGACCGGGCCGCGGAATGATCGTCGTCGACCTCCAAGCCGCACAGAGCCTCGGTAGCGGTAACCGTGGCATCGGCCGGTACACCCGCGACCTGGTGCGGGCGATCGTCACTCGCCATCCTGACGTGGTCGACCGGTTCACCTACAACCCAGCGTTGCCCACCGATCCGCGCCTGCTCGACATCGTCGCGCCGGACCGGCTGGTGCCGATCGGCGACCTCGCGGGTGTTCCGATCGACGTGTTCCACATGACCTCGCCGTTCGAGTCGGTGCCCGTCGACCACCTGCTTCCTGCGGCGCCGATCGGGGCACTCGTCGCGACGTGCTTCGACCTGATCCCGTATCGCTTCCAACAGCGCTACCTCGACCACCGCGAACGCCCCCAGTACATCGCCCGACTGACCGTGCTCAACACGTGCGCGGCGGTGGTGACCGACTCGCAGTCGGCGGCCGACGACTGCGCCGAACTGCTCGGTGTGCCGCGGCATCGCCTCACCGTGATCGGCGGCGGCACGAACGAGTGCTTCCGTCTTCCTACCGACACGCCCACCGAACGGATGGAGGCACTCCGCGAGTCGCTCCCCGAACTGCGCGAGGGCTTCGTGTTCGCTCCGACCGGCATGGACTGGCGCAAGAACGTGGAGGGTGCGATCGCCACGTACGCCGCACTGCCCGACCGGCTCCAGGCGGCACACCAGTTGGTGATCGGGTGCAAGGTGACGCATCATCAACGGCGGGTGCTCGCCGGGTGGGCGCACGACGCCGGGTGTACCGGGGACGTGATCGTGACCGGCTTCGTCGGCGACGACGACCTCGTCCGTCTGTACCAGTCGGCCGACACCGTGTTCTTCCCGTCGTTCTACGAGGGGTTCGGGCTGCCCGTCCTCGAGGCTCGCCGGTGCGGCGCGCGGGTGATCTGCAGCGACGTGTCGTCGCTGCCCGAGGTGATGCCGCTCCCCGATGCGCGCTTCAACCCGTACGTCGTCGACGACATGGCGACGCTCCTCGAGCGGGCCCTGACCGACGATGCATTCCGAGCCGTGCTGGCCGCCGCCCCCGACCCCGGGTTCACCTACGAACTCGCGGCCGACCGCACCGTCGCGGTGTATTCGCGCGTCCGCGCCGAGGCGCTCGCGGTCGCCGCCGCCCGGCGCCCGCGGATCGCCGTCGTCACGCTGCTGCCACCCAGCCCCAGCGGGGTGGCCGACCACAGCGCGGCGTTGCTCGACGAACTGTCGGCGCGCACCGACGTCACCTGCTTCGTCGACGACGATGTAGCCCCGCTGACTGCCGCCCAGGTGGCGTACCCGGTGCGCCGGCTCGGCCTGCTCGAACCGCTGGTGCGCGGCGGGGCGTTCGATGCGGTCTTGTACTGCATGGGCAACAACGAGCTCCACCGGCCGTTCCTCGACGTGTTGGCGCGGGTGCCCGGGTACGTGCTGTTTCACGACGTCCGGCTCACCGACTGCTATCCGCCCGAGCAGCGCGAGGCGATGGCCGAACGGTTCTACCCGGCTGATACGCACCCGTTCCCGCTGTACGCAGCCGAGGTCGCGACCGCGGCCCGCGGGTGCCTCGTCCACTCACAGCACGCGGCCGACCTGCTCGCCGCCGACTGTGGGGTCACGGCCGTCGATGTGGGGCCGATGGCAATGCGCGTGCCGGTGCCCCCGGGCGTAGTGGCCGTGTCGCCCACCGACGACGCCGAGCAGGTGTCGATCGTTACGGCTGGAGTGGCCGCCACGGTGAAGCAGCCTCACCGCTTCGTCGCCGCGGCCGAACTCTTGCTGAGCCGCCATCCGGAGTGGAGCGCGGCACTGGTCGGCCTAGGGGGCGAACGCTTCGTCGACGACGGTTCGCCGGTGCTTGCCACCGGCCGCGTCGATGCCCGCACCTACGGCGAGTTCGTGCGCCGGGCCACCGTGCTCGTCCAGCTCCGCGGCGAGTCGAACGGCGAGTCGTCGGCGGCCGTTGCTGATGCGATCGGCAACGCCGTACCACTGGTGGCAACCGACCTCGGCGCCACCCGCGAACTTCCCGACGACGTGGTGGTCAAGGTGGCTGCCAACGTGTCGACCGAAGAGCTGGCCGGCGCGATCGAGTCGATCGTCACCGACCCGGCCCGGCGGGCGGCGATGTCAGCCGCCGCAGCACGTTTCGCAGCGACGAATTCGATGCGCGCCGAGGCCGAGCGGATCGTCAACGCGATGTTCCCCCCGGCACCTGACGGATAGGTGGATTCACGGTGGTTGAGCCGGTCGTTACCACCGGACGAAGCGACCCCTACCCGCTCAGCCTCTCAGCCTGGATCCACCGATCGCCGCGGCCGCTCGACGGCGTCGCCCCAGCCCACGGCGGTTGCGTCCACGTTGGCCCTGGTGCACGGCCAGTGAAGCCCAGCCTGCGTGGCGCTTGAACGCAACGTGTTACCGAGCCTGGATTCACCGTGATGGCGGCGAGGAACGAGTCGCCAGATCGGTGGTTCCAGGCTCAGCGTCGAGGTGTGCCAGTTCCGTAGCCCAGCGGGTGCGGAAGATCGCCCGCTGAGTGAACACGTTCGTGGTCCGCCGGCGCGTCGAGCTACCCAGGTGGTGGACCACCTCGCTGGCACCCACGACGACGGCGCGCAGGCCGGCCCGGCGCATACGTAGCACCAGGTCGGCGTCCTCGTAGTACGCCGGGTGGTAGTGCGGGTCGAACCCGCCGAGCAGCTCGTAGTCGGCCCGGCGGATCGCCCAGCACGCGGCCGAGGTGTGGACGACATCGACCGAGGCCTCCACCGGACGACGCGTGATCGGGTGCGCGCCAGCCTCGCCGTCGAGCGTCTGGCCCGCTTCCTGCACGGTGCCGTCGGGGTTGACCAGCACGGGGGCGGCGATGCCGATGGTCGGGTCGTCGAGCGCGGCGAGTAGTGGGCCCAACCAGCCGGGGCGCACGACCGCGTCGGGGTTGAGGAGGACGACGATCGGCGCCCGGGCGTGGGCCACACCAACCGTGTTGCCGCCCCCGAAGCCGTGGTTGGCGGCGCACTCGATCAAGCGCACACCTGAGGTGAGCAGGCGCAGGCGGGTTGCGGTCGGCAGGCCCGGGTCGGCGCCGGGTGGTGGTGGCTGGTCGACCACGATCACCTCGTACGCCAGGTCGCCGAGCGTGGCCGCCAGCGCGGCGAGCGCGTCGACCACGATCGGCCCGGTGCCGTAGGTGACGGTGACGATCGACACCGCGGGTTCGGGCGCCGGTGGCACCTCGACCAGCGGGTGGACCGCGGCGGTCACCGTCTCCACGCCGATCGCGGCCGGATCGTCACCGAGGTGCGCGAGCATGCGCGTGCGTACGTCGTCGGCCACCGCGTCCATCACCGACCATCATGTCACCGGTACGCTCGCCGTTTGTGGGTGGCGGTGGCAACGAGGTGCTCGACCACCGGTGGGTCGTCGCCGCGCTGCTGGGGGCGCTGGCCGCCTGCTGGATCTTCCTGACCCCTCCAGGGGCCGGCGCCGACGAGCCGAGCCACTTCGTCCGCGCCGGCGTACTCGCCACCGGTGACATCGACGTGCTGGCTACCGTCGATCTGCCACGGCTGACCACCCACGTGTTGCCCGCCGAGTACGCCGTGCCCGAACCGGGCTGCTACGCCTGGCAGCCGACGGTGCCGGTCGACTGCGCGGTGGGCACCGAGGCCGTGCCCGGTGACGACGGTCGAGTGCTCGTGGCGATGACGACCGGCGAGTACCCGATCTGGGGGCACCTGCTGCCTGCGTTCGGCACCTGGCTGCCTGGCGACGGGGGGATCTGGGCAGCCCGCCTTGCCAGCGCGGCCGCCGCCGTCGCGCTCGTTACCGCGGCGTGGGTGGTCGCCCGGAGCGAGTCGGTGTGGGGACCCGCGGCGGTACTCGTCGCGCTGACACCTATGGCCTGGTCGATCTTCGGCACCGTGAACCCGTCGGCGTTCGCCACGGCCGGCGCGGTCGCGCTGTGGGTCTGCCTGCTCGCCCGCCGGCCGGGGTGGTTGCTGGCTGCCGGCTGGGCGGCGCTCGCGCTCCCCCGGCGTGACGGGCTGATCTGGGCGTGCCTGATCCTGGCCGCGGTCGTCGTCGTATCGGGTCGCGACGTGCTGACCGTGCTGGGGCGGCGACGCGGCCCCCTGGCGTTGATCGGTGCGAGCACTCTGGTCGTGCTGGTGTGGGACGTCACGAACGCCAACCGGGTCGCCCAACTTGGCGCACTGGCACCGTTGGCGGTGGCCGCGGCGTGGGTGCTGCGCTGGCTGTGGGACCGCTGGGAGGGCCGCCAGGGTGCCCGCACGGCGCTCGTTGCCGCGGCCGCGGCGGCCGGGGGGGTTGCCGTGGCAGCCGCGTTCGTGGCTCGGCCGGGAGGGTGGAACGGCGAGCTGGCAGGGAAGGTCGTCGGCGAGACGCGGCGGCACCTCACCGAGGCGATCGGGGTGCTCGGCTGGCTCGACGCCCCGCTGCCGCGCTGGTCGGTACTCGCCTGGGTCGCCCTGGTCGGTGTGCTGGTCGCGCTCGCCGTGCACCGCCGGGTGTGGCCGATGCTCGGCCTGGCCGGCGGCACGCTCGTGCTGGCGGTCGTGACGTCGTGGATGTTCGAGCTCCAGCAGGGCAACGAAACGGGTCGGTACTGGCAGGGCCGTTACTCGCTGCCGCTACTGGTCGGCATCCCCCTCGCGCTCGCCCTCACCCACCGCCCCGACCCCCATCCCAACTCAGCGGCAGGAAGAGTGACGGAATCCGGCACAATTCCTGCCGCTGAGTTCGAGGGGGCGGCGGTCTTGGGGGCGGGGGCGCTGCTGTTGCTCAACGTGGCCGCGTGGTCGGCGACGCGGCGCTGGGCCGTCGGCATCGACGGCACCTACCGCCCGTGGAAGTGGGGCGCCGAACTGATGCCCGTCCACCCCCTCCCCATCCTCGCCGCCCACGCCGCAGCCAGCGCCGGACTCGCCTGGTTGCTCCTCACCGCTGGCGGTAACGGTCGTCGAGTGGCGCACCCGCGGCGCAGCCGCCACTCCGTTGTATCGAGACGTGGTGCGCGCGCCAATGGTCGAGACGGTTGTCGAGTGACCGCTCTGCGGTCGTATCGAGACATACACCGGCTGCGCCGGCACTCGACCACCGAGGCGGGCCGCCTACGCGCTGACCCTGTTCAGGACCAACGCTTCGTGCCGGAGGCGTCGTAGTAGTACGGGGGGGCGCCGCTGCGGCCGGGCAGCTCAAGCCAGTCGTCGCGCTTCAGGGTGAGGTTCGGGTTCGAGTACGGGTCGTGTGGCTGGCTGTCGGGCCACCATCGGCCGGCGACCCGGTTCCACTCCTCCAACGTCGCCCCGCGCGAGCGCGACTTGCCCTCGAAGTGGTACCACGACGCGTGCGGCGTCCACACGATGCGGTGGCCGAGGGCCCGCACGGCCAGGCAGAAGTCGACGTCGTTGAAGTGCAGCGGCAGATCGTCGGGGAACCCGCCGGCAGCGTCGAACACGGCCCGCGTGGTCATCAGCGCGGCAGCCGTCACCCCAGCCACCTCGCGCTCGACCGCCAACATCCGGCCCGGCCCGGGGTGCTCGCCCGGGTAGCCGAGCAGGGCGTGCATGAACTCGCCGTGGTACACGTGCCCGCCGTGCTGAAGGGTGCCGTCGGCGTACAGCAACTTGGCGCCCACCGCGCCGACATCGCCGTACCCCGGCGCACCGCGCGATCCGGAGTGCAGCAGCCCGAGCATCGCCGTCACGCTGTCGCGGTCGATCAGCTCGGTGTCGTCGTTGAGGATCAACAGCGTGTCGGCGGTGGCCGCGGCCACACCGGCGTTGACCTTGCGCGAGAAGTGGAACGGCTCGTCGTAGCGCACCAGTTCGATCGGCATCGCCGCGTCGCCGGCGATGCGTTCCAGATCGACCAGCACGTCGGGCGGCGTGTCGGCGTCGGCGACGACCACGAACTCGAGCGCGGCATGGCTCGATCGGGTCAACGACGCCACCGCGTCGACCACGAACGTGCGCCGGCACCCCCACACCACACCCTGCGATCCGCGCGTCGGCACCACCACGCTGACCCGCTCGTCGCGGGCGACGTGGCGGCGGATGCGGTAGGTGCCGGCGTGGGTGCCAGCCGACACGCGGGCCTCGATGCCGCTGCGCGCCAGGTGGGCGCGCACCACTTCCAGCCCGTTGAGGAACGCGGTCGGCTTGTTACCGGTGTCGGTGGCGACGCTGGCCGGAGACTGGCGCCAGTGGGCGAGGATTTCCGGAACGTGCACGAACGTCGCGCCCGATTCCATCAAGCGCAGGAGTGCGTCGTGGTCCTGGGCGCCGTCGGTGCCCGGCCGGAAGCCGCCGGCGTCCACCAGGGCCGCCCGGCGGACGGCGACGAGGTGCGTGATCCAGTTGTGCTGGCGCAGCCGCTCGGGCGAGAAGTCGGGTTTGTACGCCGGGTCGGCGTGGCGCCCGTCGGGGCGAATCTGGTCGTGGTCGGAGTAGACGACGGTCGCTGTCGGGTCGGCATCGATCGCCTTCGCCAGCCGGGCCAGGGCACCGTCGGCGAGCACGTCGTCGTGGTCGAGCAACACCACCCACTCGCCGGCCGCGGCGGCGAGCGCGTCGTTCGAGGCGGCGACGATGCCACCGTTGACCGTGCGCCGGATCGCCCGCAGGCCGAGCAGTTCGGCGATGCGCGGGTCGGTCGAGGCGTCGTCGACGAGTACGTGTTCGAACGTCGGCCCGTGCTGCCGGGCGACCGAGGCAAGGCACGCGGCGAGGTGGTCGGGGGTCGGGTCGTAGACCGCCGTCAGCACACTGAAGCGAGGGGTGGTCATCGGAACCGGCGGCGTTGGGTGCCGAGCCACCGCCGCGTCCGGGCCCACCGGGCCCCGGCCGAACGCCGGGCGTCGAGCAGGCGCTGATAGCTCTCCTGGTCCTGCCGGGCACGCGCGAGCTGCGTCTTCAGCTCGACGATCTCGCCGCGCAACTGCCCTGCTTCGGCCTCGGCATGGCGGGCCGCCTCACGGGCCTGGACCAGCTCGTCGTCACTCGCCACGCCCGCAGCGTAACGGCCCCGCTCATCCAGCCCGTCGGCACGAGGCCCGGTGCGCGCACCAGCGTCTCGATACACCGGCGGGGCGGCTGCGCCGCTAGTGCGCCACTCGACGACCGTCACCACCGGTGGTCGAGTGCCGGGCTCTGCCCGGTGTATCGAGACCGGGTGCGCGGCGGGCCTACGGGGGCCAGGGGAGGGTGGGGTGGAGTTCCCTCAGGTGGGCGATCATGTGATCGGCGACGAGGTTGGTGGTCGTGATCATCGACTCGGCCTGGGTGCGGTAGCGGCCCAGCATCTGCGGCACATGCACGCCGTGCTCGCCTGCCACGGCCAACCGCAGCCACAGCTCCCAGTCCTCCCAGCCGAACACGAGCGCGTCGTCGGTGCGATAGCCACCGGCACGCTCCCACGCCGACTTGCGCAGCATCGCTTGGGCGTCGATGTAGTTGGCCTCGCACAGCCACGGCACGTACCACGCCTTGGCACTGGCCACGCCGGGCCGTTCACCGAAGCATTCCAGCGTGGCGTAGGCGAACGCTGCGTCGGGGTGGGCGGCGAGCGTGTCGGCGAGCTTGCGCAGGCACGACGGGTAGACCATGTTGTCGGCGTCCATCACCATCACGTTGGCGGCGCGGGCGGCGCTGAAGCCGAGGTTGCGGGCGGCCGGCAGGCCGCGGTTGATCTCGCTGCCGAGCAGCAGCAGCGGCACGTCGGGATGGGCGTCCATGAACGCCTGCACGACGGCTCGCCCGTCGTCGCGCGAGTGGTCGTCGACGACGACGATCTCGTAGTCGATGCCTTCCGACCGCACCAGCGAGTCGAGTGTTTCGGTGACCAGGTGGCCGTAGTCGAACAAGGTGACGATCACGCTGACGGCCGGGGCGGCACCCGCGTACGCAGGGGTTTCGGTTCGCTGCACCACGTCGTCGCGGCCGTGACGGACCAGGCAGCGGGCGCGGTCGATACGGCGCTGGAGCGCGGTCTCGGCGACCATCGCCTGGTACGCCCGCAGGCGCAGGTCGCCGTTCGGCTGAAACGGGGGCAGCAGCGGCAGCCGTTGGGCGACGCGTAGGTGCCGCCCGTACTTGGGGACGCGCCGCCCTCCGGCGGTCGAGTGGGGCGCTCTGCGCCCTATGTCGAGACCATGCTCGAGTTCGTCGAGGATCGGGCCGAGGCTGGCGGTGAGCGGGAACTCGTCGAGCGCGGCGCGCTGGGCCGCGGCGCCGACGCGGGCACATTCGCCGGGGTCGGCGAGCAGCCGGGCCACGGTCGCGGGCAGGTCGTCGGCGACGACGAAGTGCTCGCCGGCGACGAACGGGGCGTACCCGTCGACCGGTTCGGTGACGATGCAGCACCCGTTGGCCATCGCTTCGAGGAACCGCGCCCACTCGAAGTACCCCGCCCCGTCGCTGCGGTGGATGTTGAGCAGGATCCGGCTGCGAGCCAGCAACTCGTACTTGTCGCGCCCGAACACCAGGCCAGGCACGTCGCCGTCGACCGGCCGCGAGAACGTGAACAGGCGCAGTTCGGCGTGGCGATCCCACAGCAACGGGGCGAGCGTGGCCAGGTGTGCGCCGCGCCGGTCGGTGGCGCCGGCGAGGTACACCAGGTCGATTTCGCGTGCCGCGCCCACACCCCCGCCGGTGGCGTTCATCGACGGCACCCCACCCAGCCGGAGGTGCCGCGCCGGCAGCCCGCGCTCGGTCAGGGCGGCGACACCGTGGGTGTTGATGTCGAGCACGAGTGGGGCGACGCGGGCGGGAATCGTGCCGATGTCGAACCATGGCGTGCCGGGCTGCTCGGTGCACACCGGGGCACTGATCTGTGCGGCGCGGTGGATCGCCGCGTCCGTGTAGTCGCCGAGCAGGTAGAACTCGTGGGGGGCGACGACCAGGTTGAGCGCGGCGGGGTCGTCGGGCAGCGTGCCGTCGGCGCGCAGCGTGGCGGTTCGCCCGAGTAGCTCGCCGGCTTCGACCAGCCAGCCGGCGATGTCGGTCATGAAGGCGTTGCCGCGCGGGGCGACGAACACGTTGAGCGGGCGCATGACGGTCAGCGGGCGCGCAACCGGTGCAAGGCGTCGGTGGGGGTGCGCAACACCTTGAGCACGCCGCGCTTGGCCACCGACACACGGTCGGGGGCCGTCAGCAGGTCGCGGGTCATCTGCTTGACGAGCAGCCGCCGCGAGGTGGCCTGAGGCAGCGCGGCGGCGATGTCGCGCAGCTCACGCCGGCGTTGCTCGGACTCGCGCTGCATCTCGTCGAGCCGGGCTTCAATCGCCGCGGCAACACTCGGCGTCAACGGTGACGGTTCGGCCGGTGGATGATCCGAGTTGGGCACGGCCGTCAGCGTAACGAGGTGCACCGAGTGCCCTGCCACCTACCGATACATGGTATTCCTGAATTTATCCGACGATCCAGTGTCTATTTCGCTTAAACTCCGATGAGATCGGAGGTTCGCGTGCACAAGCTCGTGTTTGCCGGTGACGCCCCGGCGCAAACGATCAACAGCCGCGTCCAGCGCGGGGAGCTGCGCCGACTCACTCGCGGGGTGTACACGCCGGACCTGACGACGCCAGCTAGCGAGCTCATCCGGCGCGAGTGGTTGTCAGTGGCAGGCCGGGCGTTCCCCGACGCGGTGATCTCGGATCGCTCAGCACCGCGTGGTGGCCCGGTCGACGGGTTGCTCTACCTGGTCGGGTCACGTCGCCGTGAGCTCGAGTTGCCCGGCCTCACGATCATCGCCCGCGACGGAGCGCCGCCCCTCGACGACGACATCGCCCTCCCCGGCGGGCTGTACATGGCGTCACGCGCCCGAGCGCTTGTCGAGAACACGTTCGAAGCGCGGGCCCGCTCGGGGCGTCCGCCACGGACGCTCGATGACGACGAACTCGCCGATTGGGTGAACCACCTGTGCGCCGCCGACGGCGAGGCCAGGCTCACCCAGTACCGTCGACGCGCCGACGAAATCGCAGCCATGCTCGGCGCCAAACCTGCGACAGTCGCTCGGCTGTCACAGCTGATCGGGGCCGCGCTCGGCTCGCAGCACGTGGACACTGCCAGCGCGGCACTGAACGCGCGCCAGTACGGCCGCCCGTTCGACACTCCGGCGGTGCATCTGTTCGACCTGCTCGTGGCCGCGCTCCGCTCGGCGGCGCCGCAGAGCCGGCCGGCAGCCGAGGCCGGGCCGGAGGCGTTCCAGGTACAGGCGTTCTTCGAGGCGTACTTCTCGAACTTCATCGAGGGGACGACCTTCGAAGTCGACGAGGCACGCCAGATCGTCTTCGATGGGCAACCCATCGCGACCCGCCCGCAGGACAGCCACGACATTGCCGGAACGTTCGCTGTCGTCGCTGACGCACCTGCTCTTGCCGAACCGATCGGCACGGCTGACGAGTTCATCGACGTGCTGCGTTCGTGGCATCGCACACTTCTGGGGGGACGCCCTGAGCTCGAGCCCGGCACGTTCAAGCGGGTAGCCAATCGAGCAGGGAACACCCAGTTCGTCGCCCCCGCGCTGGTCGACGGCACGCTGCGCGCCGGGTTCGAGCGTCTCGCCGCGCTCGACACAGCGTGGGAACGAGCCGTCTACACCATGTTCCTTGTGGCCGAGGTGCATCCGTTCAATGACGGGAACGGACGCATCGCCCGAGTGATGATGAACGCCGAACTCGTCCGCGGTCGGCAATCGAAAATCATCGTGCCGACGGGGTACCGAGATGGGTACCTCGGTGCTCTGCGCCGGTTGACGCGCGACGACGACCCAACCGTGCTGGTGCGGGCGCTGCGCTACCTCCACGACTACACGAGCCAGATCGATTGGACGAGCTTCGACTCGGCTCTCGGCGATCTGACGTCGACGAACGCGTTCAACGACGATGAGTTCGGGCCGCGGCTTCGGCTGCTGCGTTCGCTGAACCCAGCCGACCTCACCTGAAGCAGCGGTGGGGGTCGTACGATCGTCGCTCATGGCACGGATCGTCGTCACGGGCGGGGCAGGGTTCCTGGGGTCGCACTTGTGTCGGGCGTTGCTCGACCGGGGTGACCAGGTGGTGGCGATCGACAACCTGGTGACCGGATCGGTCACGAACATCGAGCAGCTGTTCGGGCGACCGGGGTTCACGTTCGTCGAGCACGACGTCAGCAACTACATCTGGGTGCCCGGCGCGGTCGACGTGGTGATGCACCTGGCCAGCCCGGCCAGCCCGGCCGACTTCGAGCGCATCCCGATCCAGATCCTCAAGGTCGGCGGCCTGGGCACTCACAACGCGCTCGGCCTGGCGTTGACGAAGGGCGCCAAGTTCTTCCTGGCCTCGACCAGCGAGGTGTACGGCGACCCGCTGGTGCACCCGCAACCCGAGAGCTACTGGGGCAACGTCAACCCGATCGGCACACGTGGCGTGTACGACGAAGCCAAGCGCTACGCCGAGGCGATGACGATGGCCTACCACCGCCACCACAAGGTCGACGTCCGGATCGTTCGCATCTTCAACACGTACGGACCGCAGATGCGGCCCGATGACGGGCGGGCGGTGTCGAACTTTCTGGTGCAGGCGTTGCGTGGCGAGCCGATCACGATCTTCGGGGAGGGCAACCAGACCCGCTCGTTCACGTACGTCGACGACGAGATCCGCGGGTTCCTCGCCCTGCTCGACTCCGACGTGACGACGCCGGTCAATATCGGCAACGACAACGAGTTCACGATCAGCCAACTCGCCGAGCTGGTACTCGACGTCACCGGCTCGTCGTCCGAGTTGGTGTACCTGCCACTGCCCGCCGACGACCCGACACAACGCAAGCCCGACCTCACCAAGGCCCGCACCCTGCTCGGCTGGCAGCCCGAGATCCAGCTTCGTGAAGGCCTGGAACGCACCGCCACCTACTTCCGGTCGATCCTCAACTGATCCGGCGTGACGGGGCGTGGCCCGGCCCGACGATGCCTGGCCAGTACGCTCAAGTCACGTCATGCGCGAGATGACCCACACCCCAGCCGACGACAAGGAAGGCGTGGCCGACAGCCGGCCGTTCCCCAGCCCGGTCGAACGCGTCGTGACGGGCGTCGGCCGGCCGCTGGGTTGGCTGTGGAGCCACGGGTTCCGGTTCCTGATCGTGCTCGACGCGGTCGGCCTGTTCCTCACCATCCTCGCCATCAACATGGCCCGCTTCGGCTGGGATTGGCCGACCTATCCGCGCAGCCATTACTGGGTGGGCTTCGCCGCGGCGACCGTCATCCACATCGCCGTCTATTACTTCGCCGGCCTGTACGAGCGCGAGCCGCGGCTGGGCTACCGGCCCTGGCTCCCCCGCATCGTGCTGGCCACCGCGATCGCGATCGCGTTCGACGCGCTCGTGGCCGTGGTGACCGACCGGTACCTGATGCCGCGCCTCAACCTGGCGATCTTCGGTGTGCTGGCCACCGTGGGGTTGACGTTCAACCGCAATGTCAGCCGGCGCTTGGCGAACCGGCGCCGTGGCCTGTCGCGCGTGCTGTTGGTGGGACGTGACGAGGCGGTCGACGTGGCCGAGCGGCACTTCGCCACCGCCCACGACGCGGTGGTGATCGGCAAGTCGGCGCGCACCACCGAGCTGTTCGACCTGGTGCACCGCACGCAGGCCACCGACGTGTTGCTGCTCGACCTGTCGGCGTTCGAATCGGCGTTCCCCGAGCCACTGACGGCGCTCGACCGCGAGGGGGTCGGCGTGCACCAGCGGGTCAGTGCGAAAGAGACGCTGCTCGGGCTGCAATCGGTGCGCGAGATCGCCGGCATGCCGTTCACGCGTATGCGCACGCACGTCATGGCGAGCCACCAGCTGCGCCTCAAGCGCTTGTTCGATCTGGTGTGCGTGATCGCCCTCGCCCCGCTGTGGGTCGCCGCGATCGGCCTGCTGGCCCTGTACGTAAAGCTGGTGGCCGGCGGGCCGGTGTTCTACCGGCAGACCCGGGTGGGCCTACTGGGCCAGCACTTCACGGTCGTCAAGTTCCGCACGATGGTCGTCGATGCCGAGCGCAACGGGCCACGCCTGTCGGGCCGCGGCGACGCCCGCGTGGTACCCCGACTGGCCTGGATGCGGTCGACGCGCGCCGACGAGTTGCCCCAGCTGTGGAACGTGCTCAAGGGCGAGATGTCGCTGGTGGGGCCGCGCCCCGAGCGCCCCGAGCTGATCGCCAAGATCGAGCGTCAGGTGCCCGGGTACGACCGGCGCCACGAACTGCCCCCTGGCCTGACCGGCTTCGCCCAGATCCACGGACGCTACGACACGAGCGCCGACCACAAGCTGGGCTACGACCTCCAGTACGTCGTCAACTGGTCGCTCGTGCTCGACGTGCAGATCCTGCTGCGCACGGTCTGGGTCGTCCTCAGCCGCCGCGTGTAGCCACCACCTCGGTGGTGGGCCCGCCCGGTGGTTGAGCCCGTCCGGTGGTTGAGCCCGTCCGGTGGTTGAGCCCGTTCGGTGGTTGAGCCCGTTCGGTGGTTGAGCCTGTCGAAACCACCCTCCGGATTCCGGAGTGTCGAGTACTCCAGAATCTGTAGGGTTTTCCGGTGCATCACACCGCCGTTGTGGGTTGGCCGACCGTGTCGGTGGTGATGCCGGTGCGCAACGAGGCCGAGGGGCTCGCCGCGGCGGTCGCGGCGGTGCTCACCCAGGACTACCCACTGGCGTTCGACGTGTGCCTGGCCGTGGCCCCCTCCGACGACGGCACCGAGCGGATCGCCGCCGAGCTCGCGGCTGCCGATGCACGGGTTCGGGTGGTGCCGAACCCGGCCGGCGCCACCCCGGCCGGGTTGAACGCCGCGATCGCGGCGACCACCGGCGACGTCGTGGTACGGGTCGACGGGCACGCGCGCCTCTCCCCCGGCTACATCCGCCAGGCGGTCACGACGCTGCGCGCCACCGGGGCCGTCAACGTCGGCGGCGTGCAGGCCGCGGTCGGCGAGACGCCGTTCGAGCAGGCCGTCGCCACGGCGATGACGTCGTTGCTCGGTACCGGCGGCTCGCGGTTTCACGTCGGGGGCCAGCCGGGCCCAGTCGACACCGTGTACCTCGGCGTGTTCGACCGGGCCGCCGGCGATGCCGTCGGCTGGTTCGACGAACGCCTGATCCGCAACCAGGACTACGAGCTCAACATCCGCCTGCGCGAGGCGGGTGGCACCGTCTGGTTCGACCCAGAGTTGTCGGTGACCTACCGCCCCCGCAGCACCCTGCGGGCACTCGCCAAGCAGTACTACGAGTACGGCTGGTGGAAGGCCGAGGTGCTCCGCCAGCACCCGAGCAGCCTCAAGGCCCGCCAAGCCGCACCCGCCGCGCTCCCGGCGGTGCTCGCCGCGGCGGCCGTCGCCGGGCGATGGTGGCGACCTGCCTGGCTGGTTCCCGCCGGATACGCGGCCGCGGTCGCGATCGGGTCGAAGCTCAACCCCCGCGTCGTCCTCGCCACCACCACCATGCACCTCGCCTGGGGCCTCGGCTTCGCCCTGGCGACGGTGCGCGCCGTCAGCGAAACGGTACGGTCGAGCCGATGGGCACACTGACGATCGAGCACCGAGGGCGACAGGTCCGATTTCCCGATACCAAGGGCCACCAAGCCCGCTATCACACGGCTGGAGCCTTCTATGAGGCTGGGATGCTGGAGGCGATCGCCGACCTGGGCCGAGTCGGTGTGTACGTCGACGTCGGCGCCAATATCGGTAACCACTCGACGTACTTCGAGATGTTCTGCCCGACGACCAAAGTGATCGCATTCGAACCCTTGAGTAGCGCGTTTCGTGTGCTCGAACAGGTCCGCGACCTCAACGACCTGTCGTTCGAGACACATCAGTTGGGAATCGGCCGAGAACGTGCACATGTCTTGCATACGATCTTCGACACTGACTACCACTTTGATGTGGTCGCGCTCGATGACCTGGGCCTGACCGACGTGGCAGTGGTGAAGATCGACATCGAGGGTATGGAGGTTCCAGCGCTCGAGGGCATGCGCGAGACCTTACGGACGTCGAAGCCAATGCTCTACGTCGAGGCCCACACCGACCAGGAGGTGTTGGCACAGTCAGAGGTACTCGACCCACTCGGCTACTCTCGCACCGGTCGTGTGTTCAACGCCTCGCCGACGTACGAATGGACGGTGAACCGACGGAGGCGTTGGTTCACTAGATGACCGGCGGGCGACCAAGCCGGGCAAGCCGCCACGCAGTCCGCCAGCCGATCGGGCGGCGCGGCCCGACCGGAGCACGAAGCCCGTCGATCGTCCCACGCCAGTGGGCTCGAACCGTCTCCAAGTGACGAACGTTGCGGACGAGCGTGACCACGGTCCAGTTCGCCACGTAGGCGACCGCAAGTGGCAACGGAAGGTTCCGGTGAGCAAGCCAAACCCGATTGCGCGCGGTCCGCTCGACGGCTCCAGTGTGCCGCCCGGGTGTCGAACGGGGGTGGAACACCCGTACCCCAGGTTCATACGAGATCGACCAGCCTCCATCGATGAGCCGCAGCGCCAGGTCGCTCTCTTCCATCGCATACACGAAAGCGTCGGCGTAGCCGCCAACCTGCTCGAAGGCGGCGCGGCGGTGCAATGACGCTCCGCCGAGGAACAGCGCCACAGGCCCCGCCCGGCCGGCCGAGCGCCCACCGAGCCGAGGTACATGGCGAGCCTGAGTCGCACCGCGCTCGTCGACAAGCCGCAATGCCACAATGCCAAGCACCGGGTCTTCGTCAAACTGTTCGAGCACGTCCTTGAGGTCGTCTCGCACCTCAGCATCGTCGTCGAGGAAGAGCACCACATCTGCCGATGCGTGTCGCAGACCGAGGTTTCGGCCACCGGGAATGCCCAGATTCGAGCCCGGGCGGAGGTGCACGATCGTGGCCGCTGTACCGAGGTCCAGCAGCATCTCTGGCAGGGCCGCATCGGTGTTCCATACCACGATGATTTCGAGCTCATTGCTTTCGCCGCCGTACACGGCAAGCACACTCCGGCAGGCTGCAGCGAACTCATGTGGGCGGGTGCCTTGTGTCAGCACTACCGCGCTGAGACGGGCTCTGGCAGCATCAGGCACGGTTGGCGAGGCGTCGAACTTTGCTCACTGGCTTCCGCAGTACTCGAAGCGCGCGGTACCAGGTGCGTCCGGTCAACCGGTCCATCGCCTGACGGCTTGCGTCGCGCTGACGGCGCAGGACGCGCAACTCGCGCTCGCGCTCGCGTAGCCGACGGCGATAGATCTCGCGCTGGCGGCGAAGTGAGTCGAGTGTGGCCTCGCTCGTCAAACGACTCGCTCGGCGGGTGAGCACCGCGGCAATCATTTCGTTGGGATCGGTAGGGTCATCCGGCACTCCCGTGGCCAGCCAGAGCAGGGAGTTGATGTTGACGCGCTCGCGTAGGTCGGCTGGAAACTGCACCCCGGCGGTGAAGCGACTGATCGTCAACCCCGCCTCGCGAAGCCGATCCTCGAAGTCGGTTCCGTACTGTCGGACGTGGTCGTGGCGACCGAACCGCTGAATGCGCTCCTCGCGATCCGCCGATGGATCTTCGTCCGTCAGCCGGTCGCGAACCCACGGAACCTGGAGTACCGCGATTCCATGCGCGCCGACCACCCGGGCGATCTCCCGCATCGCGGCACGGTCATCAGGGATGTGCTCGAGTACATGGAACGACACGAGTACGTCGACGGAGTCATCCCGCAAGGGAATCTTGGTCAAGTCGCCCCGGACCTTGACAGGTCGCTTGTCGAGACCAAGGTCGAAGCTCACGTAGGCGTCATCATCCACGAGCTCACGTAGTCTCACCTCGACCCCTGGAGTCGGAGCGACATCGAGCACGATCTCGGCCGACTCGAACAGCGGCGCCAACCGTTCGAACGTCAGAACGAGTAACCGATTGCGCTTGAGCGAGCGGCAGTGAGGACACTCCTCGTTCAGCCGCCCACCCGGCCCCGGGTTCCACGCAGCGACCTCCCGGCGACAGACCGGACACCAATATGGCGGCGCGGCTGCCGCCCCCGGTGCGCGCCCCTCTGGTGGGTCGCCTTCGCACAAGTTCCTATGCATCGAACAGGACACGACGTAAGCGACCACGCACGACGAACAGCACCTCCCACAACGCGACCCGTGCGAACGTGAGGTCATCGCCATTGGCACGGGCAAACCGACGCGAGACCCGGTAATGGTTGCGTCGCCAGGCGCGGGCGTTGGCCATGCCATACGACTCGAAGTGATGACGGTACTTCCGCCAGATCCGGTTCCACGACGCCCAGACCGCAGCCGCGTCACGCCCGGCATCTTCCTTGTGGTACACGCACAGCGGCGCGTCTGAGTCGACCCGAACGAAACGACCGCCGAGCTCGGCGAACCGGATGAAGAACGCGAGGTCCTGGAGACGGGGCAGCGACTCGTCGAACGAGCCGACGGCGCGCCAACTGTCGGTGGTGCCCATCATCAACCACAGATACCCGCCAAACTGGGCGCTGAGCAGGTGCTCCATCGGGTCGTCGCCGACGGCGGGCTCGACCACGCGGGGCCTACCCATCGTGGGCCGCCACCAGTGAAAGTTCGTGAAGACGAGCAGACCAGCCAACGCGTCGGCTCCGTGCTCCCGCTCGATCTCCTCGAGCTTGTCGACCTGCGCTGCCAGCATTCCCGGGTACTTCTCGTCGTCAGCGTCGAGCCACGTGAGGAACCGACCGCGGGCTTCGGCCATCAGACGGTTGCGGGTATATGGCCGCCCCATGTTGCGAGCGTTCGTCAGAAGCCGCAGACCGGGCAGCTCTGCCTGCAACTCGTTCAAGATGGTGCCGGTTCGGTCCGTCGACCCGTCGTCGCAGACGAGGATTTCGATCGAACCTGCGACTGCTTGTCCGGTGACCGATCGGATCGCCCGCTCGATGACGGCTTCGGCGTCGAACGCCGGGATGCAGACGGTGACGGCGGGCGCCGACTCGACGAGATCCGTCATCGTGGCCCCAACACGTCGACGATCAGCCGTTCCCACAGGTCGAGCGTCTCGTCGGGAGCGAACGTCTCGACGCTGCTCGGTGCCTGCCGACCGAGTCGGATCCGTTCCTCCTCGTTCTCGATCAGTTCGGCAAGCGCCTTCGCGTATGCCGCAGCACGGTCGCTGCCGGGTTCGACGAGCACGCCGTTCACACCGGGACGGACGATCTCGTTGGTGCCCTCGCAATCGGCAAACCCGACGACGGGCAGCCCACACGCCATCGCCTCAGCCGTCACGAGCCCGAACCCCTCGTGCACGGAGGGCATCGCCAGCAATTTGGCCGACACGTACGCGTCATGGATCTCTGTCGTCGGCTGGTCGATGGTGACCCGCGCGAGCCTGCGCTCGGCGACGAGCGCGGTGAGCTCGTCGTGCAGCGGACCACCGCCGATGATCCGGACGTCCCACGCCGGAAACCGCGATTCGATCTCGCTCCACGCTCTGATGAGCGTTGCGTGATCCTTGGCGGCGGACAACCGCCCCACGGCAAGGATCGTATTGCCCGACGCAGCAGTCGCCACGTCGGCCAACTCACCTCGGTACGGCTGGATCATGTTGGGGATCACCCGGGCCCTCGCGCGCGCCGACGGTGGGAGCTGTTCCACGAACGATGGCAGCAACACGGTGGTGGCCGCGACCCAGTTCAGACTGCGGCGCCTGACCTCGATGTCGAGAAGGTTTTGGTCCCACCTCTCCGGGTCGTCGCCGAGGTCGCGATTCGGCACGTTGTGCATCGAGGCGACCGCCTTGGTACGTGTACCCATAGCAGCCAGCGTGACGTAGGGGAACATCGACGGCATAAATCCGATTACAACATCGGGCTTGGCAACCCGGAGAAGCTTGCGGACCCGACGCACCCTCGGCAGGTACTTGAGCCCCCACAACGGCACGGCAACCAGCCATCGGCGCGCCGCCGGCCGGTTCAGGGAACCGAGCGGAGTGCCGGTCCGGCGGGCGGCGTGGCGAGCCCGGGCATCGAGGCGCTCAATGCCGAAGTCGAGCGGATAGAAAGGAGGGCCGTTGCGGTCCTGGTACGTCAGCACCGTCACCCGGTGACCCCGGCGGAACAGCCCGTTGGCCACGTCTGCCAGCACCCGCTCGGCCCCTCCCGACGTGTTGTGCATCGACTCGATGGCCAGCGCGATATGCCGCGACCGGCCAACCGGGGGATCGGCAGGCATCACCCCAATGCTACCAGCGTGCGCTCCGCTGGGTCGGGCGAGGGTCGGAGAGCGGATAGCGTGCGCGGGGTCGCATCCGCCGAGGTGAAGGAGAGCTATGGCCTCACAGTGGGACCTCATCGCCGACGTGATTCCCACCGATGCAGCGATCCAGGTCAACGAGACGTTCCACATCAACGTGGTCTCCAAGCAACTCCTGGCGGGAGCGGTCGTCGTTGATCTCGGTAGTGGCGACGGGCGCGGGCGACGCAAGTGGCGCCGATACGCCCCTCAGGTGTCTTGGATCGGGGTCGACATCGCCTCCTCTCCTGAAGTCGAGCTACGGCCGGTCAGCGACGCCCCCTTGGTGACCTACGACGGCATACGGTTACCGTTCGCCACTGCCTCGGTCGACTGCATCTCGTGCCAGCAGGTGCTCGAGCACGTCCGCCATCCCGAACAGGTGCTCGCCGAAGCTGCTCGGGTGCTCAAGCCTGGTGCACCGATGATCGGTACGACATCGAACCTCGAGCCCTACCACTCGTACAGCCTGTGGAACTTCACGCTCTACGGCTTCGTCACGATTGCCCGCGAAGCCGGGCTCGACGTCGTCGAAGTCCGGCCGGGTATCGACGGACCAACATTGATCGAGCGCCAGATCCGCAACCGACCACCGGAAATGTCGAAGTACTTCTCAGAAACATCTCCTCGCAATGCAGAGATCATCGAGTGGGGTCGGCAAACCAAACGTAACGCTGCACTGGTGAACAATCGTATGCTCCAGTTCTGCGGCCACTTTGCGTTTCACACGACCCGCCGCCCGACGTGATCGCCGCTGTCCGCCCATCGCTCAGCATGTGGGGGGGCCGGGTCGCTCAGAGCGTCTACCGTCACGCAGTCCTCGCTCCACTCATATCCGGGCCAGTGACCTCCTGGCTCGCACCGCGGCGCTCACGCAAGGGAGGACATGCGGCCATTCGGCCCGTGCATTTCCCACAGCACGGCCACGGCACACTCGTGCTCGATCGTAAGCAGGCCGATGCCGCGGGCGACCTCCCCCACCTCGCGCTACGGGCACGAGCGCGACAGCGCGTCGTCGCCCTTGACCCGCAAGAATTGGACGCAGAGACGATCGTGGCGCTCGCAGCTGCAGGTGTGCCACTCGAACTGACGACCGTGCCACCCGACCTGGAAGCCCACCTGGGTCCACAGCTCAGCAAACTCCTCGTCCAGCACCCGATTGCCGACGAAACGGGTCGCGAACTGCACTCGATCCGGCTGCGAAGGGCCGCGCTCCCCCGCTATTGGCATAGCCTCGATGGCACCGAAATCCGACTGCCTCCGATCTCTGTGCTGCTTGCATCACGACGACCGAGAGCGCTCCCAGCCGCGATCACGCAGGTCGCGGCGCAACGCGGTACTGATGTCCAACTCGTCGTCGGGCTGCACGGTCCCGATTGGGAGTCCAGCGCGGAAGGAACGATCGCGGACCGCTGGGCAGGCCCCGTCGTCGTCGTGCGCGCACCCGATACAGACAACCTCGGCGAGGTTCTCAACGAATTGACGAGGCGTAGCGACGGTGAGCTGGTGACGAAGTGGGACGACGACGACTGGTATGGCGATGAGCACCTGGTCGACTCAGCACTGGCGTACGAGTATTCGGGTGCCGAACTCGTCGGCAAGGCGGCCGAGTTCGTCTATCTCGGTGCCTCGGATCGCACGGTTCGACGCTTCGCGACCGGGGCCGAGTCGTTCCGGTGGACGATCGCCGGAGGGACGATCTTGACGTCTCGAGCTTGGCTCGACAGCCTCGGTGGCTGGCCCCGGCTGCCCCGTGGGGTCGATCGGGGCCTACTCGCCGCGACGAAGCGCGCCGGGGGACAGGCCTACCGCACCCACGGCTTTCAGTACGTCCTTCGACGTGATGGCCGCCCGGGTCACTCGCACACGTGGAGCGTTGACGACGAGCACTTCCTGAGCACGAGCACCCTGACCCGAGACGGCCTCGATCTCCAGTTCGCGGACATCGTCACCACCAGTTAGGGCCCGCGAACTCCGCATCCTGTCGCTACACGTGGTCCGACGGCCGACTCGATAGGGTCGCCCGAGGATGAACGGAGTCCCCCCTTCTTTTCTCTTGTCCAGCCGCGACCCTCTACCCGAAGCGACGGTCTTCGGCCATGCCTTTCAAGGTGTGGACCTGGCGATCGGTCAGGAGGGTGCAGCGGCGTACGCCACGGCGCGAGGACGGCAGGTCGAACCGGGGGGCGATGGGGCGTACGTCGCGGTCGCCAACTCACCACGAGGTGTGGCGATCGGAACCGACCGTGCCGGCTACGGCCGCCTGTTCGAGTACCGACATGGTTCCGACTGGATCCTCGGGACGTCGCTCATCGAAGTGGTCGAACAAGCCGCAAAGCGGCGGTGGCCTTTGACGCCGAATACCGACCACTTCCAGACGTTCCTCATGAGGGGCTCGCTCGGCAACCAACTCGTCACCCACCGCACCGTCTTCGACCAGATCACGCTGGTGCCAGCGAACCGCCATCTCGCGGTCACGAAAGGTTGGCGTCGAGCGAAGCTCGAACATCATCCGTATCCCGACGCGACAGGGCCCGGGTCCACCTCATACCCAGCCTTGCTGGCTGAATGCATCTCACTCCTCGTCGGCCGAATGTCCACGCTCCTGCGATCGGGAGTATCCATCTCCAGCGACATCACCGGCGGGCGAGACTCTCGAGTGATCCTGGCGGCGCTGCTCTGTGCCCACGACCACACCGGGCGCAAACTCGGCGACCTCGTACGGTTCACGTGCTCCCCCCGCCCGGCAACTGATCTCCCCGTGGCGCAAGACCTAAGCGGTAGGTACGACCTCGGAGTGAACAGCAGGTCCGGACCGACGACGGTGCCTCGATCGGCAGTGGACAACTACCGGCTGTGGCGCCGCGAATGTCTCGGTGTGTACGGGCCGATCTACCTTCCGAACCGCGCGTCGCCCGAGATCGGAATGGGTGGCGCAGGCGGCGAGGCCGCTCGGCTCTTCTACAAGCAACCGACGATCGACAGCTTGCTCAAGTTCCGCGGCCGGCACTTCTATTCGGCCGAAGCACTCGACCGAGTACGCAAGGACCTCGAGGTCGAACTCCGCCAACTCGACACAGGGTTCGAAGCAGGCCTCGATCCGCGGATTCTGCACTATCGATACTTCCGGGACCGGCTCCATGGCGGCAGGATGTCGCAGCTACGGACCACGATCGCGCCGCTCGCCAGCCACGTCCTGCGGAAGGCATCGACTGCACTCGGCGCCGAGTTACGCGAGCGCTCGCAAGTCATCGCTGACCTGATGCTGAACCTCGCCCCCGAGCTCGCCGAGGTGCCGTACGAGACGGAAGCCAAGTCCTTCGATCAGCGTCACCACGACGATGCCGTCGATGTCAGGTTCGCAGTCAGGCAGAGCGATTGCACCGGCCAGGTCTTTGGACAGCCGCTCACACCGGCCTCCCCACCGGCTACCACGGACACCGCAGCACTGCCTGTCTTGTACGAGGCGTTCGAACGTGCTGCGTGGGAGGTCCGATCCCGCCCGGGATTTCCGGAGCACATCGTCGAGCGTGCCGAACCGGTGGCGCGCCAGGCAGCCGAGACCGGACGGTTCACGCATCCGGCAGATGCTCAACCCGTGCACGCGGTCATCCTCGCCGCCGAGATACTCCGGCTGAGTTGACCGGTGGCCAGCACCCCGGCACGGGGTGCTTCAGTCGTGAGTGATCTCCGAGGTCGTCGCGTCCGACGGAACCAGCTCGGCAGTGCCGGTCATGAACCGGACTCCGCCGGTGAGCTTCAGGTCGTACTCGGCCAGCCACCGGTCGATGGTGCGGACCTCGTCGTCGCGTCGGGCGTCGTCGAGCACGACCACGCAGTCCCGGGCGAAGCGGTCCCGCAACTGGGGAACAGCGGGGAACCGGGCCATCGGGCCGGTTCGTCCGGGAGGGCCGTCCACGATCAACAGGTCGATCGTCGCCGGAAGAGTCATCTGCGCGAGGTCGTACCACGAGTAGGTCTCGTCACCGACGACGGTCGGTACGAGGGGCGAGATCTGAACGGTGGCGTACTCGGTGACACCGAATTCGCGCAGCATCTGCTCGGTTCGCAGGGCGTACTGCTGGTCGTGCTCGACCGAGGTCACGTGGCCGTGACCGGCCTGGCGCGCGGCCATCGCCAGCAGCACGGTCGACACCCCGCTGCCGAGCTCGACGATCGCGGCCGGCCGCTCCCGGAGCACGTGGCGCACGAGATGCGCCCCGAGATCGGCCCCGACCGCCCAGTCGGCGAGTAGCGGCGGCAGCGCCTGGGCCGGCCCGAGCATCGTGTACAGCGCGGCAAGCCCGTCGACATGGCCGTACAGGTGGCGCATCTGCTCGGCGGTCACGCGCTCGACGCGGTCGAACCGCCGCGCCGACTCACGCTGTGCCGCATCCCCCTCCTTGCGGACCCGCAGGATCTCGGTCCGGCTCGTGCCCACTTCCTTGCGCGTCGCGTCGGCTTCCCTCTGGACGAGCGATCTGGTCTGCTGCGAGGTGACATCGAGCAACCGGTGCAGCCGGGCCACGTCCGGCACCGACTTCATTGCCGTCTCGAGGCGGGCGACCGACGCCTGCAAGTCGCGGGCGAGGGCAACGGCCTGGGTCGCCTTGTCGTTCACGCCGCGGACCGCGCGGGCACCCGCCACGCCACCGTCGGCGCCACGGAGCCGGGCGAGGTCGTCGAGGGTCCGACGCCGCGCACGCCGATTCCGGATCCAGATCCGACGAAGCCTCGGCAGCAAGAAGATGCCGGCCACACTCGCCGCCGTGACGATCGAGCCGGCGGCAGCCAGCAGCGCGAACCCTGCCCGAGCAGCTCCGTCGGTGTCGACCGCGAGCAGGATGCAGGCAACGGTGATCATTGCCAAGACCGATGTCGCCGTGACCGCGAGGACGGCGACGAGGTAGCGGCGAGGTACTTGGCTCAGCATGTGCTTCCTTCGGTGGCGCTGACAGCAACACCTCGTAGAGAGTGGGCCAACGTCATACCCCGTCCGGACAGCGCGCACCAGTCGTCCGCTGCGAGGACCGGAGAGGCCACCGCTGCCGACACAGCAGCGCGCGCTACCGGGTCGGCCGGGTGCCACGACGCATGGGCGAACCCCATGAGCGCCAGGGTCTCGGCCCACGCAGCGCCACCGGTCGGCCCATCGACCAGCTCGACGGAATCGAGCTCGTCGACGACGACGGCAACCGATTCTGCATCGATGTCGGGAAGACCGACGAGATGGTCCCCGAGCACGCGAGCCGGCCGGATCACGAGTGTTGTTGCCGCGACGGTTTCGCCTGACGTCACGAAGCGCACCGAGTCGCCGTCGACCAGATCGACCAGCTCGGAACGCAGCGGCCCGAGCGGCAACTCGTCCTTCTCACGGTAGCGATCGAACTCGCTCTCGTAGATCGGGACGTGTACGAGCCCGACGCGCAAGCCGACCGCGGTCAAGGCCCGGACCTCGTCGACCGTGGTCTCGGTGGCGTCGGCGGCGAGGGTGAAGTCGCCGAGGACGATCGCGTCGAGTACCGGGGCAAGTGGCTTGTGCGGCTCGAGCAGCAGGGGCCGCACAATCTGCCCAGCGCCCTGGGTGGTGTCGAGCGGCAACGACCGGACGAACCCGGTGCCGCGGTGCCAGCGCGTGTAGGCATCACGGTAGACCCGCCGCGCGCCCATGCAGTGCTGTAACGACAAGATGCCGGTGCCGGCAGTGGACGACGTCAACGAAGTCGCTGCACGGAGGCACAAGCTGAGCGGCACGTCGTCGAGGACGTCGACCACGGACCGAGGCCCATAGAACTGACGACAGCGTTCGATCAGCTCGTTGTCAGCGGACGTGGAGGGCTCGTCCCACCCACCGATGACGTCGAACATCCGCCGGTGGGCCAGGAACGACGACGTGTTGGTGATCACCTTGTTGCGCCGAGGGCGAAGCGACGGTTCGACGAAGTCGAATGCTTCCGACACCCGCACACACGCGCTGTGTGAACCGACGACGGAGTGGCGGCGCTGAAGGACCTGCACCTGCCGCTCGAGCTTCTCGGGGTGCGACCAGTCGTCGGCATCGTGCACGGTGACGAACCGTCCCGAGGCCAACGACAATCCGTGGTTGCGGGCTGCGTAGGCGCCCTTGCCCGGGTTGGTCGCCAGCCGGATCCGTTCATCACCGAAGCTGGCCACCACATCGGCGGTCCCGTCAGCGCTGTGGTCATCGACGACGATGATCTCGAGGTTCACCCAGGTCTGTTCGAGTAGCCCGCGGATCGCGTACCCGATCAGGTACTCGGCGTTGTAGGCAGGCATCACGACCGACACCTTCTCGGCCGCCTCGACCGCAGTCGTCGTGGCCGCGCCCCGCACGTTGTCGAGGCTCAGCGGCCGCGTGGTGTCGATCCGCTCGATTCCGGCGACGCCTCGCCGGCCGTAGATCTCGTTCACGACGCGCAGCACCTCCGCGTCGACGTCGACGGCGCCGGACCGGCGGACAATGTTGGCTCGCCTCAGGATCCCGTCGGACGACTCGCGGAAGTGGGCCGGGGCGGCGTCGAGCAGGGCAGCCGCCTCCGGCACTCGCTCGGCAGTGGTGAGCAGGTCGATCGCGAGGGCACGGGCGTCGTCGTTCAGTTCTGCCTGCCCACTCGACGCGATCACATCGTCGATGGTCGCGAGCGACTCCTCCACACGCCCGTAGGTCGCATGCCATCGGGCGAGCTCGACGAGAGCTGCGGTGCGGAAGTCGAGGCCGTACGAGCCACTGGCGACATCCGTCAGGCGAGCCAGCGCCCGCTCCTCGAACCCCAGCCACAACATCCGCGTGGTCTGGCCCACATGCCGGAGCCTCATGCAGATCGGGGTGGCCTGGTGCCGGCGGCCACCACACGTGAGCATCCTCGACCGGACCATTCGCCGCGCACGAGCGCCGAGCTTAGCCCCCGGGTACTCTCGGACCATGCCGAGTCTGCAGGCGGATGCACAGGAGATGGGCGCGTGGGCCCTGCGCGATGGTGTGCTGACGTTCACGCACCGCGGCCGCGCCTTCTTCTGGCGGATGCCCGCGGGCTACCGCATGCCGCACCCGGCACTGCTCGAGCTCGCCGAGTTCCTCCTGCTCCGCAAACTCGGTGAGGACCTGGCGCCACCGGCCACGACCCGCCCGGCGAAGGGACGCAAGATCGCCGTGGCCTACTCCGGTGGCGTCGACTCGACGGCAGCCGTCCGGTTGCTGCACCGCCCCCTACCGATCCATACACAAGTGGCGAACCCGTCGAGATCCCACAAGCTCGAGAATGCCCTGCTCGCACTCGAGGAGGTCGGGGGGATCGCGATCGTCACCGACTCGGACGAGATTCCCACGCTGCACGATCGACGGCGGGGCTTCTTCGGGAAGGGAGCCTGGACCGTTCCCAGCGTTCTCCTCGCCGACCACCTGAACCTCGGGTACGTGGCCGATGGCGACGTCTTGGAGACCGTCTACCTGCACTCGGCAGCCGGCCACGGGACGAAGTACAACCCTCACGACCATTCGGCGCTGCTGGAACGCTTCCGGTCGGCAGGGCTCGAGTACGTGATGCCGTGCGCCGGCCTGACCGAGGTGTCCACGACCGAGATCGCGCGGGGAGCGCGCTATGCGATGGGATGCGTGCGAGGTGTCGGTGGGGAACCGTGCCGGAACTGCGCCAAGTGCTACCGGAAGTCCGCGCTCGGGGGCAGTCCGATCCCGATCAACGACGAACAGCAGTCGCGCCTCGAGAAGGATCTGATTCCCATGCTGCCCGGGCTCCTGTGGGCCCGCGACCACCACGGGCTCAGCCACCCGATCCTCGATGCCATCGAGAAGGACGCGGCCTGGGCCGGTGGCTGGTACCCACCGGCGATCGGCTATGTGCCGGAACCGCTCCGGCGCCGGTACCTTCGCCGCCTGCGCAAGCTCGGCATCACACCGATGAGCAACCCCGGAGCAGTCGAGACATGGATCTCGAGATGATTGCAGCGGCGACATCGTCCTACGCGGCCGTCAGGTAGGACGCCTCTACACTCGCCGAGGATGATCAACGCTCCGGCTCCCACCGCTCCTGACCGCCGCGTCGTCGTCATCGGTCTTGGGTACGTTGGCCTTCCTCTGGCAGTCGAAGCAGCCCGCGCCGGTCTGTCCTGCGTGGGGCTCGACGTCAACCAGCAGACCGTCGACGGGCTGAACGCCGGCCGGTCCCATGTCGACGACATCTCCGACGAACAACTCGCCGCGTTGCCGGCTGGCTCGTTCACGGCGACGACCGACGCGGCATGCCTCGCCGAGGCCGAGGTCGCCGTGATCTGTGTGCCGACTCCGCTCGACGAACATCAGGCGCCCGATCTGCGGGCGGTCGAAGGGGCCACCCGTGCGATCCGCGACCACCTGCACACCGGCATGCTCGTGGTCCTCGAGTCCACCACCTATCCGGGCACCACCGACGGTCCGGTGAAGATGATCCTGGAGGAGTCCGGCCTCGTTGCCGGCGTCGACTTCGCGTTGGCGTTCTCACCTGAACGGATTGACCCAGGAAACCCGACCTACACGCTGCGGAACACGCCCAAGATCGTCGGTGGTCTCACCCCCGGCTGCACGACCCGGGCGGCCCAGTTCTACCAGCGCGTGGTCGACACAGTGGTGCCGACCAAGGGACCCCGCGAAGCCGAACTCGCCAAGCTCCTCGAGAACACCTACCGCCACGTCAACATTGCCTTGGTCAATGAGATGGCGGTGTTCTCCCACGAACTGGGCATCGACCTGTGGGCGGCGATCGACGCCGCCAGGTCGAAGCCGTTCGGGTTCGCCGCGTTCTACCCTGGGCCAGGAGTCGGTGGGCACTGCATCCCGATCGATCCGAACTACCTGTCGCACCAGGTACGCACCCTGGGCTATCAGTTCCGGTTTGTCGAACTAGCCCAGGAAATCAGCCAGCGAATGCCAGCCTACGTCGTACGGCGCTCGCAGGATCTACTCAATCGCCACCGCAAGGCGGTCAACGGGTCGACGGTACTGGTGCTCGGGTTGACCTACAAGCCTGATATCGCTGACGACCGCGAGACGCCCGCCCGAGCCGTAATCACCGAGTTGCGCAAGCTTGGCGCGAACGTGATCGGGCACGATCCACACTTATCAGCATTCGTGGTCGACGACGTTGCGGTCGAGATGAGCAGCGATCTCGACACCGACCTCACCCGGGCCGACCTGACCGTGCTGCTTCAGCACCACCAAGGCTATGACCTCACCGAGATCGCTCGGCTCAGTTCACTCGTGTTCGACACACGCGGCCGCGCCGAGGCCGACAACGTTGAACGCTTGTGATGGCCACAGCGACAGCGTCGATCGCCCTTCGACGCCGCCCGATCACATCAACCACGGCCGAGGTCATCGGGCAGTATGTCGCCCTCTCCGGTGCCGAGCATCGAGACCATTGGAAGTACCTGTCGGCACTGCTCGACGCTGCTGGTGCCGGCGGAACGGTGCTCGGCATCACTCATGGCACGGGAGAGCTGCTGAACCTGCTGTCCGCCGTCGGTCGATTCAACGAGGTCCACGGCTGGGATGCTTCCCCCTTCGCTGACGCTGCCGTCTCCGCCCCAGACGTCACACTCCACCGAGCTTCTCCCTTTCCGGGCCTGCAGTTCGACGTGGTGATTCTCGAAGTACCTGCCAGCGAAGGCATCTCCCTCACCGCACGTCTTGCCGAGGTTCGACAGCACTGCCGCCAACGGTTGATCATCGCCGCGTCCGCTCCACACGACGGCTGGACCGAAGACGGGATGCGTGCCCTGTCGCCGCTCGGCGCCCTCACCTGGCTCGAGTCGCCCGACGCGCGGTGGCTGCTGGCGATCGAAGACCTCGGTGCAATCCGGAGCTTCTGCACGTCGGAAGTCGACCGTCTGCGGCTCCGCACGGAGCAGCTCGAGCAACAGGTCGCGGGGCTCCGGCAAGAGCTGCGACGACTCGAGTCCCGGAAGGCAATCCGCTTCGCCAACCGGGTCGGGCGGTGGCGACGCCAGCTCGCGCGCAGTAGACGGCAGTCTGAGTGACTGAAGATGGTGGGTGAGCCCGATCGGGGGATCAACCTGGGCGACAAGGTCGACCGGGCAGTGCACGAACTCGGCGACGATCTGTTCGCAAGGGGCTTTCTGCTGGCCCCGAACGCGTACCCCTGTCCGTTGCCCGGATGGCGCACCGAGTACCTCGACACGTTGACCCTGCACCTCCACCCGTTCACCGCCGCCTGCCGAGCGACCGCCAGCGAGACCTCACTGGTGCTCATCGGTCATGCATTCGACGGGGATCGGCCGCAGACGACCAACGCTGCCGTAGCCGACCGGTTGGCGACCTACCTGGCGCACTCACCCGGGGCGTTCTACGAGGCGCTCGACAATCTCAACGGAAGGTGGACGCTGATCTATCGACGGAGCGAACGGAGCGGTTGGCGAGTGACCTCGGACGCAACCGGCATGCGTGCCGTGTTCCATCAGATCGACGGCCCCGTCGTTGCCTCGCACGCCGCGCTGGCAGCCTTGGTACTGGGGAGACAGGGACCGAGCGTCGGTTTCGCGCGCTTCACGAAGTACGGATTTCCAGGCCGCATGACCCCCTACGGGGAGATCGTGCTGCTCCCTCCCAACCAGGAACTCGAGGTGAGCAGCGGCGCGCTCACCCGCATCTGGCCTCGCCATGACCTCGCTCCGCTCACGGCCGAGCAAGCCGCCGCCGAGTTGTTGGCGCACCTCCAGTGCGTCGCCGATGCGATCCGGACACGGTTCCCCTCGCCACTCGTCTCGGTCACCGCGGGTGTCGACAGCCGGGCGACGTTGGCCGGGTTGCGGCTCGTTACCGATCACGCCAGGTACTTCACCTACACCCGCCATCCGACAACACACGCCCGTCAAGCATCCCACGACGTCGACTGGTCAGCAGAGCTCTCCGACGAGCTCCAGGGCAAGGCGCTCGCCAGCGGGATCAAAGCCGACGCCGTCGACGTGTCCGTCTCGCTCGCGCTGGCCGCAAGGTTCGGACTGCGTCACGAGGTACTCCAGCTCGGGCCTGGCCACGACCGGTGGGAGCTCAACACCTACCACCGGCACCAGTCCGCCGCCGTCAGCGCCTACCAGACGATCGCCGACCCGGCCGCCGACGCGCATATCCGATCGAATCTGCCCGAGATCGGTCGCTGCTTCTACAAGACGAGTCGCAAGGTCACCGACGAGCCGAACAGTGGAGCGATGATGACCGACGTGTACCTGCGGCCGAGGCGGGCAGCGCTCCCGGTCGAAGTGGAACTCGAGATGAGTGCGGCGTTTGACGACTTCCGTCAGGCAACCAGCTTCTCCAGCGCGTCGCAGCTCCGATCAGCCCTCGATCTCCAGTACTGGGAGCACCGCATGGGCGCGTGGCACGCACTGGTGGCGATCGAGTCGGACCCGGCGTTCGAGACCTTCTCGTTGTTCAACTGCCGCCGCATCCTGGACGCGATGCTCGCTGCACCCGAGCCGGATCGCGCTGCCGGTCGAGTTCTGCACGAACTGATCACGATCGCCTGGCCCGACCTCATGGAGATCCCGATCAACCCACGCACACCGGCAGCCACAGCGTAGGGCGGCCATCAGAGCCGCGGGTAGCCTCACCGATCGTGCCAACGGAGGACCTTCGATCGTTCCCGCTCGTAGCGTGGCTGGATCGGCGAAGTCGGCTCCAGCGGCGATGTGCCCTTGCTGTGGTACTCGTCTACCTGGGCTATCGCGGGCTGCACTTCTTGGCGGGGGCGCTGCTCGACCGGTGGTGGTACGCCGAGCTCACCGACGCTCCGGTGTGGAGCAGACGCTTCGGCGCACGGTTGACGCTGATCGCCGTCGCCGGTGTCGTCTCGCTCGCGGTAATGGTCGTGTCGAATCGGCGGGCGCTGGCCACCGATCCGCCCGAGGGGCAGAAGACGTTTCGCCCGATCGCGCTCGCGGCGGCTCGCCTCGGACCGTCGCTGAGCTGGCTGGCCTACTTGCTGCCGTTGTGGTTCACCGCGCTCATCGCCCGAGCGGCGGGCGGATACTGGCAGGAATGGCTGATGTTCACCTCGGCCGAGGATCTGGACGTCACGACGCCGGTGGTCGGCTACGACCTGAGCTTCCACCTGTTCCGTCTGCCGTTCCTGTCGGCGGTCACCGCGTGGTTGATGTCGCTGCTGATGGTCACGTTGATCATGGCCTGGGCCATCTTCTTCTTCCGGGGGGCAGTACGGCTCCCCATCCGGGGGCGGCGGTCGTCGCCGCGAGCGGTCGCCCACTTGTCGGCGCTCGGGGCCGCGTGGCTCGTCGTGCGCGCCGTCGACTACTGGTTTGTGAAGTACCCCTCGTTAGCTTCGAAGCCGGAGGGTCGCTTCCACGGCGCCGGCTGGGCACTGCTGCACAGCGCAGGTGTCGCCTATCGGCCCCTGGCCATCGCCGCCATCGCCGGAGCCGTCACCCTGCTGCTGTTCGCGTACCGGCGGCTCGGTCCGGCATGGCCGGCAGCGACGCTTGGCACGGTGCTGATCACTCACCTCGTCGTCGTCGTCGCACTGCCGACCCTGCTCCAACGCACCGTCGTCGCACCGGCCGAAGCGGAACGTGAGAGCACCTACATCGCACTCAACCTCGCCGCGACCAAGGAGGCTTACGCGCTCGCGGAGGTCGGTACGTCCACTCGTGTCCTCTCCACGGACGGCGCCGCCTCGCTCGACACGGAACGACTGCCGTTGTTCGACACGGATCAGCTCCCTGCCGCCTTCCAGATCCTCCAGGGGAGCCGTGGCACACGGGTCGGTGACGTCGATCTCGACCGCTACGACCTCGACGGGACCACGCAACCGGTGGCGATTGCCGTGCGCGGCCTCGCCCGCACCGAACTTCCCGAGCACGGCTGGGTACAGGAGCATCTCGTCTACACCCACGGAGAAGGTGCGATCATCGCGCCGGCCGACGACGTCAGCGAGGCTGGCGTCCTCACGTTCCTCGATCCCTCGAGCGACCTCGGTTTGGAAGAACCCGCGGTGTACTTCGGAGAGGGAAGTCCCGGGTGGTACGCCTTCACCGGAACCAAGCGAACCGAGGTTAACGGCTCGGTCTTCGACGGGACCACCGGAGTCCCGGTCGGTTCGACGTGGCGCCGGCTGGTCGCCGCGCTTGCCCTGCGCGACTACAACGTCGCCGCGACGTCGGAGTTCACCAGCGACACGCAGTTGTTATACCGCCGCGACCTGCGCGAGCGGGTGCACGCCCTGGCACCGTTCCTCGCACTCGACGGCGACCCGTATCCGGTGGTGGTCGACGGCCGAATCGTCTGGCTGATCGACGCCTACACCACCTCGACGAACTACCCCTTCGCCCAGTTCGCGGATCGGTCCGGTCTGCCCCGAGCGACCGAGGTCGGCGAAGTCAACTACCTCCGTCGGGCAGCTCTGGTGACCGTCGACGGCTACGACGGCAGCGTGCACTTCTACCGCACGGCAGCCGGCGCCACCGACCCGGTGCTGCAACTCTGGGACCGCATCCTTCCCGGACTGTTCGAGGACATCAGCACGGTTCCCGCGGAGGTCGAAGCGCACCGTCGATTCGGGCACGACCTGTTCACTGTCACCACCAACATGCTCGCCCAGTACCACGTCGACGACGCCGAAGCCTTGTTCTCGGGCACCGACTCGTGGATCGTGTCGCCGTCGGCAGGAACCTCGGCAGAGGATCCGGGCAAGGGTCCCGCCGCGGCCGTCACGATGCTCGCCGGATCGGAGGCCGGCGCGGACTGGGTGAGTTATCGCACCTACAGCCCGGGTGCCGCCGGGAACCCCGCCTCGGGGCGAGACGAGATGATCGCGATCGCCGTGGGTGACAACGACACCGGTCAGCTCGATCTGGTGCGACTTCAGCTCGACAACGGAGAGCAGCTCACGAGCCCACGCGTGGCGCAGAGCCTGATCGCGTCCGACTCCGACGTGTCGCAGCTGTTCACGTTGCTCAACAGCAACGGCTCGAAGGTGTTCTTCGGGCCGATGACGCCGATCCTCGGCGACCGCTCGTTCGCTTGGATCCGGCCTGTGTTCGTAGTCGGTACCACCGGGACCGCGACACCGCGCCTGCATTCGGTCCTGGCGGTCGTCAACGAGCGCGTCGGCATCGGCACGACGGCCGAGTCAGCGGTCGTCGACGCCCTTCGACGTTGAGCTACGACGCCTCGTAGGCCGCGAGCACGTCGTCGATCGGGCCGTCGGCGGCCACCACTCCGTCGTCGATCCAGATCCCGCGATCGCACGACAGGCGCAACTCTGCCGCGGAGTGGTTCACCATCATCAGCACACCCGCCGAGGCCTGGAGTTCGCGCATGCGCTCCATTGACTTCGCCCGGAAGTTCTTGTCCCCGACGCTCAGCGCCTCGTCGATCAGAAGGATTCTCGGTTTGACGGCGGTGGCGATCGCGAAGTGCAGCCGGGCGCGCATACCCGATGAGTACGTCCTCAGCGGTCGATCGATTGCCTCACCGAGCTCGGTCCACTCAATGATCTGCTCAGCGACTCCATCGACGTCGTCCCGTCGGACACCGAGAGCCAGCAGCCCGAGGCGGATGTTCCGGCGACCGGGTGCACCCGGCAAGAGAGCCGCGTTCACTCCGAGCAACTTGGGTTCGTCCGATACCAGGATCTGCCCCGACGTGGCGGGAAGCAAGCCGGCCAGGGCTGCCAGCAGTGTCGACTTCCCCGACCCGTTCACCCCCATGACACCGACCGATTCACCTTCGCGGATCTCGAACGAGACACCGCGGAGCGCCCGGACGACACTTCGCCCGCTGCCCTTGCGGTTGACAATCCGCTCGCGCAACGCCGCACGACGGTCCTCGAACACCTCGTAGTTCAGATGCAGGTCCTCCACCCGAATCGCTACGCCTCCGAGCTCGCGGGGTACCCGCTCGATCGCCGGCGCCGCGGCTAGCTCCTGCGCCACCAACGCCTCGGCCCGCTTTGCGCGCCGATACGCCTTCCCGTACTCGGACGCCGGGTCCTGCCGCGCCAGCTCCTCCAACTCGGCCATGCTGGTCATCAGCCGCGCCCGTAGCTGGACTCGGCGGCAACGAAGAAGCGAAAACCGACAATCAACGTGGCGAGCGCCACGATCACGAGCCGAAGCAGTTCCCCACCGCTGACGGGGGTGCCCAGGAAGACCCAGCGATATGTATCGATCAAGGCCAGCAATGGGTTCCATTCAATGATCGTGTGGACCCAGCCCGGACCGTCAGCGGCACGCGATCGCACGTCGAACATGACGCCGGAGGCGTACATCAACAGCCGCATCAGGAACGGAATGATCTGTTGGACATCGCGGAACATGTCGTTCAGCCGGGCGGTGAAGAAGGCCAGTCCCAGGTTCAGGGTCGTCTGGAGAAGGATCACCAACGGCAGCAACAACCAACGCTGGTGCATCCCCTCACCGGTCAGCATGGCCACGGCAGCGATGATCGAGAGCTCGAAACCAAACGTGAGCAAGTGGCTGAACACCGACGAGAGGGGCAGGACCGCACGAGGGAATCGCACAGATCGCATCAGTCCTGTGTTCGACGACACCGCACTCGCACCACCGCTCATCGCAGAACTGGTCAGTCGATAGACGAACACACCGATGACCAGCCACAAGATGTAGTTGTCGATCCCGCGGCTGGAGTTCAGCAGGATGCCGAAGATGACGTAGTACACCGCCACCGACAACATCGGGTTCCCCAGGTGCCAGACGTTGCCAAGCAGGGTCGCTTGATGCGACGTGCGCAACTGCTCGATGGGAAGGGCGGCGATGAAGTCGCGCTTTTCCCACATACGTCGGAGATACTCAGGGGTGGCCGGTACCGCGTGGAGTTCCTGCAACGGTGAGCCGACGGCTACCAACGTTGACGAGTCAGCGCTGGCCGGCGGTTCCTGAAGCACGCCTGGAAGGCTAGCGATCCGTCCGGCGACGTGAGGGCCAGCGGGCCGTAGCCTCGATGGAGTGCCTCTGCGTTTGAGATCAAGCCGGCGCGCACCGACAAGTATGTCGATGCGATTCCGCGTGTTGCTCGCCTTCTTGATCGCGCTGAGTGGGGCGATCGTCACTCGGCCGCCGGCAGTCGGCGCTTCGGCCGACGGGGTCTGCCTCCCGGCAAACGGACTGATGACGATCAACACCGCCGACGGCTTGCTGCGCGGCACGGTACGTCTGCCGTCGTCGGTCACGGTCCAGATCGGCACCGGCGATGTCGACTGGAACCAGCCCTCCCTCGACACGCAGTCGGCGCTGCTCTTCTACAGCCTGAAGTGGCTCGAGGAACTCGTGCGTGGGTACCGACGCACGGGTGATCAGCGCTACCTCGCACGGGCGGTGCAGATCTCGTTGGACTTCGCCGCCGACAACCCTCCCGCCAGCGGGCCCCGTCCGGCCGAGGCCTGGTACCCCATGTACGCTGGCCAACGGGCGACCGCGTTGGCCTGTGTCGCGTCGGCCAGCGGGGACACCCAAGTTCGCAGCGCCCTTGCGTCGCATGCACAGTGGCTCGCGGGACAGGCCGGAGCGATCGCCGACTGGAATCAGGCCCTGCCACCGTACCTCGGCCTGCTGATGGCAGGCTGCGAGCTCGACAACGCCGACTGGCTGGCACAGGCACGCGACGGCTTCAGCCGCCTGATCACAACCATGATCGACGCCGACGGGGTGCTGCTCGAACAGGCGCCCGGCTACGGACGCTTCGTGTGGGAGCAGTGGGGGAACGTGGAACGCCAGCTCGAGGTGTGCGGGCAGGCGCCGATTCCCGAGATCGCGTCGCGCCGGGCCGCCCTGCTCGAATGGCTGGCCTGGATGAGCGCACCCGACGGGACGACCACCCCGATCGGCGACAGCTTCACCACGACCGAGGCCCCGACACCCGAAGGTTCTCCCACCGTCTACACCGTATCGCGGGGTACGGCAGGGGAGCCGCCCACGGGAACCCAACGGGTGTTCCGGGGCGGCTACGTCGTCGGCCGCAATAGCTGGGAGAACTTCGCCGACTCCACGTACTGGACGCTGAGGTTCGGCCCGGGCCGGGACCTGCATGGTCATGAAGACCACACCTCGGTGACGTTCTGGGTCGAGGGACATGAGGTGCTCATCGACTCCGGCCACTCCGGCTACCGCGACGCCGGCTACCGGGAAGCACTCCGTTCGGCGGAGGCACACAACGTCCTGCTCCTCCCCGACACGCCGTTCCGCCTCCGCCAGCCGACACAGTTGGTCAGGTCGGCCACCGGCGACGGGTGGCGGTTCGACGAGGTTCGCGACCAGCCGTACGCCGCGCCCCGGACCCGTGGGGTGCTCGTGTTGCCCGACGACGGTGTCATGGTCGTACATGATGCCGCCACCCGTTCCACACCGGGGCCGTTCGACCAGCTGTGGCATCTTCCGCCAGGCTCCCGTGTGCTGCGCTCCGAACCCGGTTCGGTCGTCGCCCGACACCCCTCGGGCAACGTCGACGTGCACATCCTCCAGGTCCCCCTACCCGGCCAGGACGTTGGCTCGACATCGGTCGTCGAAGGCCAGACCAACCCACCCCTCGGCTGGTTCTCGAACGCCGACGGCCATCGGACGCCGGCACCAGTCGTCCGGATGACACGCACCGGTACCGCGTTGAAGATGATCACCGTCATCACGACCACACCGGTCGGCGAGCCGGTCACCGCCACAGCACGGCCGGTCGACGGCGGTTGGATCATCGATCTCGCCACCGACCTCCCACGCTCGATCGGCGTCGGTGTCGACGGCGCGATGCGCCTCGGAGCGCCCCCGCCACAGGCAATCATCACGCCCGGCGCGCGACGCTGCTTCCCCGTCACCGGCAACCCCGGCGACGCCGCCATCATCAACCTCACCCCCGTCCTCGCCCAACACCCCGGCCACGGACAACTCCTCTCCTCCGACGTCACCGACACCCCCACCGCCTCCAACGTCAACTACGACACCGGCACCATCGACCCCAACATCGCCATCGCCCCCATCGGCACCGACGGCCACGTCTGCTACCAAAACGCCAACCTCACCAGCGTCCACCTCGTCGCCGACCACCTCGGCACCATCCCCACCGACGCCTACCAACCCGCCACCCCCAACGCCGCACCCCAACGCGTCCTCGACACCCGCCTCGGCTGACGCGGCCGATCGAGGCAATCGGTCAGAGCGAACAGTCTGCTGGGTAGGGCAGCGAGCGCGGAACGACGACCGACGTCCCGGCGTGAAGGCCCCAGACCCGCACGTCCGACTCCGCGGGCCGGCGGGGGATGAATCGGCCACCCTCGTACTCGCCGAACGGGGTCACCGAGCGCAGCTCGGCGACGATGCCGTCGACGCCGACGCGGCCGAGGGCCTGCCGGGAAGGCAGGGCGAGTTCGTCCCGGCACCCGCCAGCGCTGTACGCGATGACGCCCGGGAAGTCTGCGGGCCTGCTGTCGATACCAATGCCCTCAGCGGTGTACAGGCGCGAGCCACCACCGTACGTTCGCCAACCGCTGAACCTCAACGTCGCCGGATCCGTGCCGCCAAATGCGGCACAGAACGTGGTCCAGCGGTTGTACCAGCACACGACGCGCTCGAACGGGTATTCGAACCTGGCGTAGTCGATGTCGTCGTAGTAGTACGGGTCGCCGGGCTCGCGGTTCGGGAACTCGTAGGTCTCGTCGCTGCTGGGTGGCCCGAGCGTCTGGCGGACCACATCGACCACCGTGCCAGCCTCGCTGCCGAAGCCGGCCGTACCAATACCGTCGCCGCGCAATACGGTCGTGTTACCGTAGACCGTCGAGGGGTCGGTGGGGTTCGGGAACCAAGCCAGCACGTCGACCACGATGTGGGCGCTTCCGAAGGCCTGGTACATCGAGACCTGGCCGCTGTTCCCCACGGGCACGATCACGGTGTTCGCCTGTGTCCGGCCTGGCACGGCATTGACGTTCGACGCCTCCGGTTTGGCCTGCCCGGCCGGGTACACAGTGACATAGGTCGCGTTCGTCGGCTCGGTCACGGCGACACGCAACGCGACCGCTCCGGCGTCGGCCGGAACATCCGCGCGGCCGGCGACGACCACGTCGAGCACCTGGCCACCGTTGATCGCGCGGTACCCCGAGAAGCGACCGTCGACCGTATGGCCGCCGATCCGCGTATCGGCGACACGAGCAGGAGCGATCGCGGCCATCGGGGTGCCCGGCGCGAAGTACCCGAGCACGTCGACCACGGCGTGCGCGTTGCCGTGTGCGTTGTACACATCGATCGCACCGCCGGCGAGCGGAACGATCACCAAGCCGGGAACGACGGTTCCGGCCACAGCGTTCACGTTCGACGCCGTGGGTCGTGACGACCCGGAGGGGAACGCTGTAAGGAACGTGGCGGCGTCCGGAGCGACTGCGGTGAGGTTCACGGCGACCGCGGTCGCTCCGGTAGGCACCCCGGCCCGGCCGGCGACCGGCACGCGACGCACCTCACCAGCCCCGACGGCGCCGGCCCCGCTGTGTGCCCCGTCGACGGTCGGTGCGCCCGTGCGCGTGTCGGCCAACCTGGCCGGACCGACACCGGTGAACCCGTCGGCAGGAAACCAACCGAGGACGTCGACGACGACGTGCACCGAGCCGAACCGGTTGTAGACGTTGACCAATCCATTGTCGCTGGGATGGACAGGCGTCCGGCCGGGACCGGTCGGCCCGCCGTAGCCCACCTCGACGACGACCGTGTTGGCGACTGTCTGGGCGGCCTCGGCATTGAGATTGGATGCGGTGCTGCGCGGCGAGGTCGCTCGATACACCGTGAGGAACGTGGCTGCCGACGGCTCCGTCGCCGTCACGTTCAGGACGACGGCGCCAACCCCCGTCTCCGGGACCCCACCCCGGCCAGCCACCGGGAACGTGAACACCGCTTCCTCACCGACCGGACCCATGCCGCGATATCGACCGTCGACGGTCGTCCCGGTAGCACGCGTGTCGACGATCCGGGCGGGCGTCACAGCGTGCAGTGTCGGCAGGTCGATGGGTTCCGCCGCAGCCGCCCGTGTCGGTACGGGCAGCGACACCGTGACGGCGAACAAGGCCCACACGAGCGTCCGCGCTCCCGGTGACATGGATGCACACTAACTTCCGGCCTGCGCTCACGCCGGTCAGGAGCTTCGTCGGAGCGACCTCGCTCTGCGGCGCTCGCGCACCTTGCCAAACATCTCCGCGACCGCGCGGCATTGGGACGAGTTACCTTCGGCACTTCATCGCTCAGAACATCAACATTTCATCGCCTAGGACCTCTGTATATCATCGCCTAGGAGTAGGATGGTGGGGTGGACACGGTCGATGTCGTGGGTCAGGCCTACCAACCCCGCCTGATCGATGCCGCACTCCAGGAGGCTCTCGGCACCGCTGGTTGTGTCGTGCTCGAAGGTGCCCGCGGCACGGGCAAGACGATGACGGCACTGAATGCTGCCGAGTCGTACGTGTTCGTCGACGAGCCCGAGTCGCAGCTGATGCTCTCGATCGCTCCGCGGGCGCTGCTCGATGGCGCCCGGCCTCGGCTGCTCGACGAGTGGCAGGTCGCTCCCGAGTTGTGGAACCTCGTACGCCGCCAGGTCGACGCCGCGCCCGCCAAGGCCCAGTTCATCCTCACGGGTTCAGCGGTGCCCGCCGACGACGTGACCCGCCATACCGGAGCAGCACGGTTCCTACGCCTGCGCCAACGAACGCTGACGTGGTGGGAGAAGCTCGGCCGCGGACCGCGCCCGGTGAGCCTCTCGGGTTTGTTCAACGAGGACCGCCCCGAGACGGATCTCGACGCCGGCTCCGACCTCGACGAGATCATCTCGCTACTTCTTCTCCCCGGTTTCCCGGCGATGCTCGACCTGTCCGCGTCCCGCGCCGCCGCGGCGCTGCGTGCCTACGCAGACGAGATCGCACGCACCGACATTCGCCGTCTTGCCGATGTTCGCAACGACCCGACCGTCATCACGCACCTACTGGAGTCGATCGCCCGCAACGTGGCGACGATGACGGCCTATACAACGTTGGCCGACGACGTCCGAGTGGTCTCCCCCGACATCCGCGCCAGCACCATCAGCACTTACGTCGCCCTGCTCGAGCGACTCTTCGTCGTCGAAACCCAGGCAGCCTGGACGCCCAAGCTGCGCTCCCGAGCCCGGGTGAGAACGTCACCGAAGCTGCACCTGGTCGATGCCGCCTTCAGTGCGGCCGTGCTGGGTGCCGATGCCAACCGGCTCCGCCGCGACCTGGCAACCCTGGGGCACCTCTTCGAGAGCGCCGTCACGCACGACCTCACGGCACTCGTGCTACCGCTCGGTGGCTCGGTCCGGCACTACCACGACTCGGGCGACCGAGAGATCGACGCGGTGATCACGCTGCCGGACGGCCGATGGGGCGCAGTCGAGATCAAGCTCGGCGGGCTCCAGGTGCAGCCCGCCGCAGTATCGCTCGCCAACGCCGTCGCTCAGGTGGACGCAGCAGCCAGTCCCCCAGCATTTCGGCTGGTCGTCACCGGTACCGGGCCGACCTTCGCCCTTGACGATGGCACCATTACGTGCCCGCTGACGGCACTCGGCCCGTAGGGCGGGCTGGCTCCTCGGCTCCCGGATGATCGGCTCAAGGCACAGAAATCCGTCGCTGGGGGTGCACAACCGATAACCTCGACGCCCGAGTCCACCCATGGTGTGGTGAGCGGACGCGCCCGTGGCGCGGGAGAGGTACCGATCAGACGACGAAGCGCCCTCGGGGGCACGCCCAAGCAACTGTACCGGCCCATCATGGGCGGGTTCTTGCTACTCGCCGTCATCTGGTTCCTGTTCATCCTCGATACCGCCGCCGACAACAACGTCGGACACGGCTTCCAAACCCTCGGCCGCGGAGTGCGTGGCCTCCCCTCGTTGCTCACCGACACCGACGGATACGTGAGCTGGTGGCGCTGGGTCACCGAAGCTGAAGGCTGGTCGAACGTGCTCGCCAACACGGTCGACCACGTCCAACTCGTTGCTGCCTCGATGGCGATCGCGTCGGTGGTCTCGATCACCCTCGGCGTCGCGATCCACCGTGTCCGCTGGCTGCGCGGCCCGTTGCTCGGTGCGGCGTCGGTCCTGCTCACCATCCCGTCACTGGCGCTGTTCGCCCTGTTCATGCCCATCGTCGGCATCGGTGACCGGGGACCGATCATCGCGCTCTGCCTCTACTCGGTACTGCCGATCCTGCGCAACACGGTGATCGGGCTGGAAGACGTCGACCGGGCCGTGATCGAATCCGCCAAGGGCATGGGGCTCGGGCCGACCCAGCGGCTGCTGCGCGTCGAATTGCCGCTCGCCTGGCCGATCGTGCTGACCGGCATACGCGTCGCCACGCTGCTCAACATCGGCATTGCTGCGATCGCCCCCCTGGTGGGTGGTACCGGCCTCGGTGGGTACGTCCGTGACGGCCTGCAACGGTTCCCCGACGTCACGTCGGTCGAACGAATGTGGACCGGCGTGATCTTCACGATCGCGCTCGCACTGCTCGCCGACCTGCTGTTCACGCTGCTCCGACGCCTGACCACCTCGAAGGGCCTGCGCTCATGACCACCGCACCATCAGCTTCGCCAACGGCCGCGCCGCGGCTCGCCCCCGCCGACGCGCCACGCACCATGATCCGCCTGGAAGCGGTCGGCAAGACGTACCCAGGCAGCACCGTGCCCGCCGTCGCCGACCTCGACCTCGACATCCCCGAGGGCGAGATCCTCGTACTCGTCGGGCCGTCCGGGTGCGGCAAGAGCACCACATTGCGACTGATCAACCGGATGATCGAGCCGACGACCGGCCGCATCATCTTCGACGGCGAAGACGTCACCACCGTCAACCCCGATCTGCTCCGGCGGCGCATCGGCTACGTCATCCAGCAGATCGGCCTGTTCCCCCACCAGACGATCGCCCAGAACGTCGCCACGGTCCCCAAGCTCTTGCGCTGGCCGAAGCACAAGATCGATGCCCGCGTCGATGAACTGCTCGCGTTGACCGGGCTCGAGCCGTCCGCCTTTCGCGACCGGTACCCCAAGGAGCTGTCCGGTGGCCAAGCACAGCGCGTCGGGGTGGCCCGGGCGCTCGGCGCCGACCCCGAGGTGCTGCTGATGGACGAGCCGTTCGGAGCGATCGACCCGATCACACGCGACCGGCTGCAGAACGAGTTCCTGCGGCTGCAGTCCGACCTGCGCAAGACGATCGTGTTCGTGACCCACGACATCGACGAGGCGATCAAGATGGGTGACCGGATCGCGATCTTGCGCGAGCAGTCACGTATCGCCCAGTTCGACTCACCCGAGCGGATCCTCGCCTACCCGGTCGACGACTTCGTGAGCGATTTCATCGGCTCGGGGGCGACCCTGAAGGGCCTCAACTTCGAACGGGTACGCGATATCCAGCTGTCGAACAACGTGCCGGTCGTCAACGCCGACATGCCACGCGAGGAAGCACAACGCTTGCTCGACCAGTCCGAAGAGAAGTGGATGTTGATCCTCGACCGCGCCCAGCGGCCGGTGCGCTGGGTCAACGCCGGCCACCTCGCCAACGCGACGGTGCCACTCGACAGAACCGGGCTCTCGGTCGTCGCCAAGGTTCAGCCGAACGCCACGCTGCACGATGCGCTCGAGGAGCTCTTGCGGTCGAGCGCCGGCCAAGCCGTCGTCGTCGACGAACGCGACCACTTCCTCGGCATCTTGGACGTGGAACAACTCGCCGACGTCCTCAAGCGCATGCGCGCCGAGGCGCGCAAACACTACGACCAGCTCGCAGCTGCGCAGTCGGCGCCCGACACCACCCGCCCCGACACACCCAGCAATGTGGGCGGCTGACCCGACGATGGCCGACACGGCGACCGACTCGGTCGAGCACACCGACGCCGACACGAACGGGCGACGTCGCGGCACACGACTGCTCGCGTCGAACGCCGGCCTGTTGATCACCCCGCTGATCGTGATCGCCGGCGCGGTCGCCCTCTACGTCAACTACCAGAACGCCGATCGCACCTTTTCCGATGAGCGCGCGCTCAATTGGAGCCGGAACCTGCGTCCCCAACTCGAACAGCACGTGTCGATCACGATCTGGGCGACCTTGTTCACGCTCTCGATCGCGGTCCCGCTCGGCGTGCTCCTCACGCGCCCCGGCTACCGGCGCCTCAGCGCACCGATCCTTGCCGTCGCCACCTCCGGGCAAGCGATCCCTGCGTTCGGCCTGCTCGTACTCGCCTACACCTGGCTGGGTCGTGGGCCGTGGACGACCGTGTGGGCACTGACGCTGTTCACACTGCTCCCCGTTCTTCGCAACACCATCGTCGGCCTCGACCAAGTGAACCGCTCGGTGATCGAGGCCGGCCGCGGCATGGGCCTTACACGCGGCCAGGTGTTGCGCCACATCGAGCTTCCGCTGGCGATCCCCGTGATTCTCGCGGGGGTCCGTACCGCCTTGGTGATCACGGTCGGCATGACCGCGCTCGCCTATCTGATCGGCGGCGGCGGGCTCGGCGGGACCATCGGGGCGGGGATCAACCTCCGCCGCGACCTGGTCCTGCTCACGGGTGCGGGCCTCACCGCACTCGTCGCGCTGACGGTCGACTGGATCGCAGCGCTCATTGAGAGGGCGCTCAGGCCACGTGGCCTGTGAGCGCGACGCGGCCCGACCGGGCCGCGTCTGCTGGTGCGCGCCTCTCGCCATCCACAACCAGAGGGCATCAGCCCAAAGGGAGAAGAAGCAATGAAGAACCTACGTGAACATCGCATGCTGGCGGCCAGTGTCGCCACGCTCGCCCTCGTGGCGGCGGCGTGCGGCGGCGACGACGATGACGGAGCGGCCGATACGCCACCCCCGCCGGCCGAGACCACCGTCCCCGACGGTGCCCCCGACACCGGCGGCGAGCAACCGGGCGGTGACCCGGCCGAGTGCACCACCGCGCTCGGCCCCGACGCCTCGGTGAGTTCGCTGGCCGACCTCGACTTCTCGGGGCTGACGGTCAACGTCGGCTCGAAGGACTTCGTCGAGCAGTTCGTACTCGGCCAACTCCTGATCGTCGCCCTCGAAGCGGGCGGTGCGACGACCGTCGACAACGTCAACCTGGGCGGCACCAACGTCAACCGGGACGCGCTGCTGAACGGCGAGATCGATGCCTACTTCGAGTACAACGGCACCGGCTGGACCGTGCACCTCGGCAACGACGACCCCAGCTTCGACAGCACCGAGCTGACCAACGACACCTGCGTGGCCGACCTCGCCGAGAACGGCATCCGTTGGCTCGGGGTGTCGCCGTTCAACAACACCTACGGGTTCGCCACCTCCGGGGATAGCCCTGCCGCCGGCGTCGACCTGCAGGGCATGGCCGACTACATCGCCGACAACCCCGACGCTGTCGTCTGCATGGAAGTGGAATACCCGAACCGGTCCGACGGCCTCGTGCTGTTCGAAGAGCACACCGGCTTCGTGATCCCCGACGGCCAGATCGAGATCCTCGACTCGGGGGTGATCTACGACGAGACCGCCAGCGGTAACTGCACGTTCGGCGAGATCTTCACCACCGACGGCCGCATCGTGTCGCTCGGTCTCGATGTCGTCGAAGACCCCGGCGTGCACATCATCTACAACGTCTCGCTGACGATCGGTGACGACCTGTACCAGCAGGCTCCGGAAGCCTGGCAGGCCGTTGCCGACACCATCTTGCGTCCGCTCGACGACGACACGATGGCCGAACTCAACCGTCAGCACTCCGAGGATGGCCTCAGCGCCCGTCAGGTCGCCGAGACGTTCCTGCGCGAGCAGGGGCTGATCGACTGACCCTGCTACCGCAGCCGGGATAGCCGGCTGCACGATCGTGGTGCCGGCGGGTCGGGGTTGAACCGCCCGCCGGCACCGCGCGATCGGCTCAGGGCTTGATGCGTTGGGATTCGAACTCGAGGTCGTGCTTGACCATCATCGCCACCAGGTCGGGGAAACTCACCTGGGGCTCCCAGCCGAGCTTCGTGCGCGCCTTGGTGGCGTCGCCGATCAACAGGTCGACCTCGGCCGGGCGGAAGAACTTCGGGTCCTGGCGTACGTACGGGCGCCAGTCGTCGATGCCCACCTCGGCGAACGCCCGCTCGACGAGCTCCTCGATCGTGTGCGTCTCGCCGGTGGCGATCACGAAGTCGTCGGGCTCGTCCTGCTGGAGCATCATCCACATCGCCTTCACGTAGTCGCCGGCGTAGCCCCAGTCGCGCTTGGCGTCGAGGTTGCCGAGCACCAACTCGTGCTGGAGGCCGAGCTTGATCCGGGCGACCGCGTTGGTGACCTTGCGGGTGACGAACTCGTAGCCGCGCCGCGGCCCCTCGTGGTTGAACAAGATGCCCGAACAGGCGAACATGTCGTAGCTCTCGCGGTAGTTGACGACGATGTCGTGCCCGAACACCTTGGCGCAGCCGTACGGGCTGCGCGGGTGGAACGGGGTGGCCTCGGTTTGCGGGGTTTCGCGCACCTTGCCGAACATCTCCGACGACGACGCCTGGTAGAAGCGGATCGGGTTGTTCTGGTGCCCACCCACCATCCGGATCGCCTCGAGCATCCGCAGCACGCCGAGCCCGGTGATGTTGGCCGTCAACTCGGCCTGGTTGAACGATAAGGCGACGAAGCTGATCGCCCCCAGGTTGTACACCTCGTCGGGCTGTACCTGCTCGAGCGCAGCGACGATCGACGGCAGGTCGGCCAGGTCGCCCGGCACCGGCTCGATGAACGGCATCTCTTCGAGCACCGTGTTGATCCGCGGATTCGACTGCCCTTTGACCATCCCGTACACGTCGTAGCCCTGGCTGTGCAGGAACTCGGCGAGGTGCTGGCCGTCTTGGCCAGTGATTCCGGTGATGAAGGCGCGGGGCATGAACTCTCCTGTTGCGAAAAGGCCTCTTGCGAAAGGGCCACGGAAGCCTACCGAGGCTGCCGCACCCCGCCTGCACCCAGCCGCGGTGGGGTTCTCGGGCTCAATCGCCGGGGCGAACCCGGTCGAGCCAGCCGAGCAGGATCGCGATCGCGCGGGGGTCGTGGCGCAGGCGGTGGCCGGCCCCGGGCAGCAGCGACAGCTCGGCCGAGCCGTGGGCCCCGGCCAGCTGGCGGGCGTCGGACGTGGGCACGCTGTCGTCGTCCTCACCGTGCATCACCAGCATCGGCCGCGGGGCGAAGCGCTGCGCGGCGGTGACGGGGCGGAACCGCCGGAACGCCCGCGACCACTCGTCGAGCGAGCGCGGGTAACCGGGTGTACGGATCGCCCCGATCTCGCGGGCGTGCTCGAGGAACCGGCGCGGATGCTCGGCCCAGTCGTCGAAGTCGGCGCGCGGCGACAACAGCGCCGCCGCCACCACCCGCGGGTCGTCGGCGGCGACACACACGGCCAGCGAGCCGCCCGTGTTCGTTCCCACCAGCACCACGCTGCCGACACCGGCACGGCGGAGTAGATGATCGATGGCCGCGCGCAGGTCTTCCACCCACCCCTGCAACGAGAAGTCACCGGTGCTCGTGCCGGTACCGCGGAAGTTGAACGTCATCGCCGGGTAACCGACCTCGAACGCGATCCGGTCGACCAACTCCGGGAACGTGCCTGCCGAACGGCGTGCGTCGAGTGGGCCGATCGGGAAGCCGTGGCACAGGATCAGTGCCGGCTGGTCGTGGGCGACCGGCGTGCTCGGCACCTGGACGTGACACGCCAGCTTGAACCCGCCGCTGGGGAACGAGTCGTCCATGCCGTGGCCCGCCGCCAGCCGGCTATGCCCGCGGCTTGCGCTTGATGCGGCGCGAGCGCGGCCCGGCCGGCGAGTAGCCCCGGTTGCGGGCCTCGGCCAGCGTGTCGGGGCCGAACTGAATACCGACACCGGCGGCGACGATCTCGTCGATCACCGCCACATCGGTCCACGCGTCGAGGTCGTAGACGAGCTGGGTGCGCTTGTCACCCAAGAACCGTGCGTGCTCGAAGCGGATCGGCCGTTCCATAGTGCCGTCAGGATACGCCGCGGGTGGTTGAGCTGGACGAATGTCGGGCTACAGGAGGCGTTTGACGGCGCTGAGGATGCCTTGCTTGACGGCCGAGCGGTGGGCGCTCTGGCCGCGGGCCGCGAGCACCTGGTCGCGGTGGGCGAGGTACCACTCGTAGCTGTCGACGAACATCTGCTCGTTCGAGTACTCGGGCTGCCAGCCGAGCAGCGTCTGCGCCTTGGTGATGTCGAAGTACATCGAGCGGCCGTACATCAGCGCGTGGTAGGCACCCAGCGGCGACACACCGATCGCGCTCGTCGCGTTCATACCGGCCACCGCCGCCCGCATCGGCACCGAGCGCACCTTCGACCCGGTACCGGCGTGGGCGCACAGGTGCTCCAGCACCGACCGCATCGAACCGAACTCGGCCGCCCCGCAGTTGAAGTCGTCAACGCCCGAGCGGACGCCGGGCCGGTTCCCGGCCAGGATGCAGGCCGCGGCCAGGTCGTCGGCGTGGACGAACTGGTACACGTTGTCGCCCGCGCCCAGCACCGGCACGTTGCTGCCCTCGCGAATCCACTCGAACAGGATCTGGAAGATGCCCAGCCGGCCGAACCCCAAGATCGTGCGCGGCCGCACGATCGACACGTCGAGCCCGTTCGCCGCGTACTCGCGGCACAGCTGCTCGCCGGCCAGCTTGGCCGCCCCGTACGACTCGCCGGGGCTCGGAGGCGTCAGCTCGGTCACCGGGTTCACCCGCGGCACGCCGTAGATCGCGCTCGACGACGTAGAGACGACCTTGCCGACGCCCTGGCGACGCGCCGCTTCGAGCATCGTCAACGTGCCAGTGCGGTTGACGCTGTCGAACAGCGCGTGGTCGCGAGCCAGCGGCACCTGGGCCACGTTGTGGTACACGACGTCAACGCCCCGGCACGCCGCTTCGACCGCGGCTACGTCGCGGATGTCGCCCTGCACCAACTCGACCTCTGGGTCGTCGGTGGGGTTGAGGTCGAACACGCGCACGGTGTCGCCGCGGGCGACGAGCTGGCGGGCCAGCAGCGACCCGAAGTAGCCCGAACCGCCGGTGACGAGCACGGTAGTCAACGCGGCACCTTCAGGTGGCCTACGTCGATCGACCAGCGGATCGAGCGGCGCATGCCCTCTTCCAGGTCGATCTGCGGGTCGTAACCGAGCGTGGTGCGGGCACGCTCGACCGAGCAGGCGATGTTCTTGTCCATCTCACCCAGCACGTGGATCTTCTGCTGGTACAGCCCGACCCGCTGGAGCGCTGCGTCGACCGTGTAGGCGAACGGGCCGGCTACGGCCGGCAACCGCATCCGCCGGTGGGCACACGGGATACCGGCCTCTTCCAGCATCGCCTCGACCGTGTCGACGATTTCGTTCATCGAGTACGGGCGGGCATCGGCGACCCAGAACGTGCGCCCCGGCGCGGCCGCGTGCGTCGCGCACAACTCGATGCCCTGGACCAGGTTGTCGACGTACGACATCGAGCGCATGTTGCCGCCGTCGCCAACGATCGGCGCCTTGCCGTCGCGCACCATCTCGAAGAACAGCGTCTGGCGCGGCGGCTGGAACGGGCCGTAGAACCACGGCGCCCGGACCAGCGTGGTGGCCAACCCGAACCGGGCGTGGAACTCGCCGACCAGCTCCTCCATCGCCTGCTTCGAGCGGCCGTAGCCGAGGTACGGCTGGTACGGGCTCGACTCGTCGAAGCGGTGCTCGCGGGTGGGGTTCGTGCCGATCGGCGAGTTCGACGACATCACCACCACCCGGGCGGCCTGGGCAGCGAGCGCAGCTTCGAGCACGTTGCGGGTGCCGTCGACGTTGATGGTCTGGAAGTCGGCCATCTTGCGCGGATGGATCACGCCCGCCAGGTGTACGACGACGGCGTCGCTCGCTCCCGCGGCCCACTTCCCCACCGCGGCCTGATCGCGCACATCCCCCTCGACCACCTCGACGGCCGAGCCGTAGCGGGCCCGAACGGCGAGCGCCTCGCTGGGCAGTGCCAGCGCGCGCACCTGACGCCCGTCGGCCACGAGCTGGTTGAGCAGGTTCGTGCCGAGCCAGCCGGCGCCACCGGTGACCAGCCACAGGTTCTCCGTGTTTCCGGTGGTTTCGACAGGCTCAACCACCTTGACGGGGTCAGCCATCGTCGGGCTCCTCCAGGAGGTGTTCGGCGTTGCGGTGGGCGACGGCCATGATCGCCCCTTGCGGGTTCACGGTCGGCGCCCCGCACAACACGCTGGCATCGTTCACGTACAAGCCGTCGGCCCCCTTCACCCGGCCCCACGAATCGACCGGGGCGTGCGCCACCTCACCCATCGGCGTCGTGCCCGCCAGGTGCACGGTCATCAGCGCCAGGTCGCCGCCGGTGCGCGTGGCGAGGAAGCCGTCGAGCTCGTCGTAGCTGTGCAGCACGCCCGCCCCCCGGGCACTCACCACCAGCCCGGTCGCACCAGCGTCGAGCAGACACCGCCCGAGCACGCGCAGCCCGTCGAGCAGCTCGCCGACGCCCGCGCGGCCGACTTTGAAGATCACCAGCGGGTCGCGCACCCCGGGCACGGCCAGCACGCGGCCGCGACCTGACGCGTTCGACGTGTAGTACGTGGCCATGTTCTGCCAGCCGCTGTCGATCATCTCGCGGGCGGCGGGCAGCTCGGCCAGCGACATCGCCAGGTAGCCGGGGCTCGAGATCGAACACCCGAGCTGCACGCTCGGCCCGAACTCCTTCATCTGGTGCACCCCGACGCCCATCCCTGCATGGTTGACGGCGTCGGGGAAGATCGCCGTGATCTTGGCCATCGGGTGCATCGCCAGCGACCCGCCCACGTGGCGGCGGATGCCGCTGCGCTGAAGCAGGGCCGGCGTCTGGATCGCCCCGGCGGCAACCACCACCCGGTGGGCACGCACCGGCGCAGCCCCGTCGACCACCAGTTCCCACACGCCGCCGCGGCGCCGCAGCCGGGCGACGCGCTGGCCGGCCCGCACCTCGGCGCCTGCGGCGGCCGCCCGCGGGAGCAGCGTGCGGCTCATCGTCTGACGCTCGACCCCGGCATCGGACGCGGCCATGAACCGCGGTGTCGCCGGAGCCGCCCACCCCTGCGCCCCCGCGCCGTCGGCCAGCCGCTGCGACGCAGGCGACACCTCACCGGCCGTGCCGATCGTGACGGCCGCCTCGACTGCCTCGGCGTGGTGATCGAGCGCGTCCGGGTGGAAGCCGTCGACCCGGAACTCGGCCCGCCAGCGCTCGGCCACCTCGCCGGGCAGCCGGTGGTACAGACCGGAGTTGACCTCGCTGCCGCCCCCTACGCAGCGCCCCTCGGCGAACGCGACCGCGGGCGTACCGATCGCAGCCTGCAATCCGCCCGACCGGTACCAGTGCTCGAGCTGGCTCATCGTGAACTGCGGGCGCCCCTCGGTGCGTGTGTCGGGGCCCTCCTCCAGCACCACCACCGAGCGCCCGGCCTCGGCGAGCCGCCACGCGGTGACCGCGCCGCCCGGCCCCGAACCCACCACCGCCACGTCGAACACGGCGCTCACGCGGCCGCCTCGCGATCGTCGGGCCGCTCGCCCGCGTCGAGCGCCAGCGCGGCATACGACACGAGCGAGTCGACGAACCGCACGAAGTCGCGCAAGCGGCCGATGCGGCTCGTGCCCCACCGAGCCAGCACGTGTTCCACGGTGGCCTCGTCGGCCGCCGCGAACGAGCCCCGCGAGCGAGCGATCACCTCGGCCTGAAACAGCACCGACAGAGCGTTCGTGCCCAGCGCGAGCACCTCGTTCATCTGCCGGTGCTGGCGTTCGACGAACCCGAGCACGGCATCGATGTCGGTCGCCGGCCCGGCCCACCGGCGAGCGGCGACGCCGGCCACCCTCCGGATCACCGGGCTGCGCCGTGCCGTGAGGGCAGCCAAGGCACGGCTCGCGGGCGGCATGGTCGGCGAGCCTACCGGCGCGGCGTTCGCGCCATCCGTGTGGCGCTCTGCCCGGTCGGGCAGAATCACCCGGTGCTCGGCCCGATCATCCGCGAGGCGCGTCCCAAGCAGTGGATCAAGAACGTGCTCGTGTTCGCCGCGCCCGGCGCGGCGGGCCTGCTCGACGACCCGCACTACATCTGGCGGTCGGCCGTTGCGTTCGCCTGTCTGTGCCTGGTGGCCAGCGGCACGTACTACTGGAACGACATCCTCGACGTCGACAAAGACCGGTTGCATCCCACCAAACGCAACCGGCCGATCGCCAGCGGGGCGCTGCCGATCGGCGTCGCCCAGGCGATCGGCATCGCCCTGTTGGCCGGCGGCATCGCGCTCGCCTGGGTGCTCAACTGGCAGACCGGCCTGGTGGTGACCGGCTACGTGGCGCTGACGAGCACGTACAGCACGGTGTGGAAGCACGTCGCCGTGCTCGACCTGGCCGCGGTCGCGCTCGGGTTCGTGCTGCGGGCGATCGCCGGTGGTACCGCCGGCGACATCGCCCTCAGCCGGTGGTTCTTGCTCGTCACCACGTTCGGGTCGCTGTTCATCGTGGCCGGCAAACGCTTCGCCGAGATGCAAGAACTCGGCGACGGCGCCGGGGCCACCCGCCAGATCCTCGACCAGTACACGCTTGGCTACCTGCGCACCGTGTTGGCCGTCAGCATCGGCGCCACCATCGTCACCTACTGCTCGTGGGCGTTCGAGGTGCGCGAGCGGGCGAGCAGCGACTGGCCGTTCTACGAACTGTCGATCGGGCCGATGCTGACCGCCCTGCTGCGCTACAGCCTGGTGCTCGAACGCGGTGGAGGAGGCGCCCCCGAAGAGGTGTTCCTCGCCGACCGGGTACTCCAAGCCCTCGGGCTGCTGTGGCTGGTGTGTTTCGCCCTCGGCGTCTACGTGTAGTCCGCGTACGCGGACATTGCGCAATGTAAGCGTACCTTGACTTTGCGCAATGTCAAGGTACGCTAACTTCATGATCAGCACGCCGACCGAACTCGGGGGGGCCATCCGCTGCGCCCGCAAGACGCGCGGGTGGACGCAGGCTGAGCTTGCTCAGCGGTCCGGTCTCGCCCGCCAGACCATCATCCGGATCGAAGCCGGCAACATCCGCACCGAACTCCTCGCGGCGTTCCGGGTACTGCGGGCGCTCGAGCTGGCGGTCGACCTCGTCGAGGTCCCGCCGATCGGACGCACGGTGATCGACGACATCCTCGACAGACTCACCACCCGTGAGCCCTAAGCAGCTCGTCACGCTGATCGACGGCCGGCGCGCCGGGCTGCTCTCGCAGGACGCGCACGGTCGGATGGCGTTCGACTACCACGGCGACTATCTCGCCGACCGGTCGACGACCCTCCTGTCGTTATCGCTCCGTATCGACCAACGAACCTTCTCTCGCACCGAGATCACGCCAGTTGTCACTGGACTGCTCCCAGACAACGAAGACGTCGTCGAGCGATGGGCCCGGCTATTCGGTGTCCGCTCGGGCAACCCGTTCGCACTGCTCGCTCATGTCGGTGCCGACGTGGCCGGTGCGGTCCAATTCGTGCCCGAGGATCGCCTCGACGAGCTCGCCACGGGTGGCCTCGATCCCCTGTCGACCACCGACATCGCACAGATGCTCGCCGAGCTGCGCAGCGACCCCTACACGTGGCAGCAGCAGGCCGGCGACCGCGCAGGGCACTTCTCGCTGGCCGGCGCACAGGTGAAATTCGCCCTCCACCACTCCCCCGACGGCTGGGCCCGGCCCTACGGGCGCATCCCCACCACGCACATCGTCAAGCCCCCGATCACCGGCATCAGCGACCACGACCTCAACGAGCACCTGTGCCTTCAGGTCGCCAGCTTGCTCGGCCTTCCCGCGGCGGCGAGCGAGATCGTCGAGTTCGGCGACGAGCGGGCGATCGTCGTCGAGCGCTTCGACCGCACGCGAACTCCTGACGGCGAGGTGGTCCGCATCCACCAGGAGGACATGTGTCAGGCGCTCGGCGTGCCGCCGATGATGAAGTACCAACGCGACGGCGGCCCCGGGCCAGCTGCGATCGCCGACCTGCTCCGCGAGCACAGCAGCTCGCCCGAGGCCGACGTCGAACGGTTCGCCCGGGCGCTCGTGTTCAACTGGGTGATCGGTGGAACCGACGCCCACGCCAAGAACTACGGGATGCTCCTACGCGGCCGCCAGGCCCGGCTCGCCCCGCTGTACGACCTGGCCACCGCCACCGTGCTGCCCGAGTGGAACCCACACCAGTGGGAGCTCGCCATGCGGGTCGACAAGAAGGGCAAGTTCAAGTACATCACCCGCGGCGACTGGGAGCGCATGGCCCGGCGACTGGGCGTGCCGTTCGACCTCGTCCGCGACACCACCACCGAGTACGCCGCCCGGATCGGCGACGCGATCCAGACCGCCGCTCAGTCTCACGTCCTGGCGATCAACCCGGCCTTCGTCGACCGCATGACCGACGCCGTCACCACCCACGCCACCGACGCCGCCCACCGCCTGACGTAGGCACAGGACGGCCCCAAGCACCGGGCCTGTGACCTACAGGATGTCGTCTAGCGGGGCTTGGGGGCCGACTGCGCCGATCGCTTCGAAGTAGGCGAGGTGGGCCTCGACCACGTTGACCGCGTCGACGTCGTCGAGCAGGTCGACACCGCGTTCGGCGGCTTGGCCGAGCAGGTAGGCCACCAGCGCATCCTCGGTGATCAGCACGTCGCGCTCGATCGTCTGGCGTTCGTCGGTGGGGCGGTCGGGTTGCAGCCCCTGCTCGTGCAGCCAGTGCAGGTGGGCGAGCAACAACTGCTCGACCTCGGCCGGGGTGAGCCGGGCCTGGCTGGCGGGCGGCAGCCGGTCGGCGACGAAGTCGACCGCCTCGTCGATCAGGTACACCGCTCGCGGGGCCACCGCGTCGAGCCGGTGGGCCTCACGCCCGATCGTGCCCGCCGCGATCGCGAACACCAGCACCGCAGCCACGGCGGCGAACACCCAGATCACGCAAGCAGCCTACGGGCCCGGGCGATCCACGCCCGCGGCCCCCGCCGCACGAACCCCACGAGCCGCGTGGCGAACCCTCTGGTGGTTCCGGTGGTTCCGGTGGTTTCGACAGGCTCAACCACCTTGGCCGCCTCATCGGTGGTTGAGCCGGTCGTTACCACCGCAGCGACGGCGTGTTCGGCGGTGATCCGGCCGACCGAGGCGGCGAACACCGAGTCGGCCAGATCGGCGGCAGCGCCTGCGTCGAGGCCGCGCAACCCGGCCACATGGGCCCACACCACACGGTCGGCAGCGGTGCGCGCGTGCACCAGTTCCATCGTTGCCCGGTTGGTGAAGTCGGCGACGTCGACCGGCTCGCCGTCACTCAAGTCGGTCTCGTTCAAGCGCTCGCGCGACAGCGGCGACCCGAACCACGCCTCCAACCCGGCGTACATCTGGTCGCCCCGTTCGAGCACGTCGGCGTAGCCGAGCGAGTCGACGCGGGCGCACGCAACGGCTGCGGCCGCGGCCGGGTCGGCGATGAACCCGTCGAGCGGCGCCAGTGGGTGGCGACCGAGCAGCAACCGGGTGGTGAGGTTGTCGGCCTGGTGTGCGGCGGCCGGGTCGGACAGGAACTCCGACAGCGGGCGCTGGGCGTGCTTGGCCGCCGGGTACGGCTCCCACAGGTCGTGCATCCACTGCGGCCACGACCTCCAGAACGTGTAGTGCGACAACAGCCGCGCCCGCGGCTCGCGGACGACACACACCACGTCGGCGGGCACGAAGGCGTCGAGGATGGTCGGCAGCGACCAGTGGCCCTCCATGTAGTCGTAGCCCTGGAGTTGCTCGGCGGTGCCGAGGAACACCGGTTCGCGCACCTCGTCGAGCCGCTCGAAGGCGCCGAACAGCATCCGGTCGAACGACCACGGCACCGTCTGCTCGGTGGTGTAGTAGGCGGCGAAGGCAGCCCGCACCGACGTGCCCGCCGCCTTCGGGAAGTGCAGGTAGGCCATCCGTTCGCGCACACCGGGCACGTTACGCGCAACGAGGGAGTGCTGGGCACTCCCTCGTTGGCTTGAGTTGACTGAAGAAACCGCTCGGCACACTGAGCGCCCGCTGGTGCGGGCACCCACCGGAGGGACGAGATCCGGCGGAGCGATGCGGCAGGGGTTGGCGAGGATTCGCCAGGCTGTCCAGCCTGCTGGCCTAGCGGCCAACCACCTCCAGGGTCCCGGAACAACTACCAATCATGTGTGTGGACCACCTCCCTTCTCTGGTGGCACGAACCGTAGCGCACCGAAGATGGGAGGCAGATCACAGGTTTCCGCTGCTCAGATGCCGATTCGCTGGGCGAGCAGTTCGCGGTGGTAGGTCGGGTCGCCGAACAGCAGCTCGCTCGACTTGGCGCGCTTGAAGTACAGGTGGGCCGGGTGCTCCCAGGTGAAGCCGATGCCACCGTGGATCTGGATGTTCTCGGCGGCCGCGTGGAAGTACGCCTCCGACACGTAGGCCTTGGCGAGCGACGCCGTCGACGGCAGCTCGTCGTTCATCTCCGAGGCGCACCACAGGCCGTAGTAGGCGGCCGACTTGGCCGACTCGACCTCGAGCAGCATGTCGGCGCACTTGTGCTTGATGGCCTGGAACGAGCCGATCGGGCGGCCGAACTGGACGCGGTCCTTGGCGTACTGCACGGCCATGTCGAGCACGAACTGGGCACCACCGACCTGCTCGGCGGCGAGCCCGACGGCAGCCAGGTCGAGCACGGTTTCGAGTACCGCCCACCCCTGACCCTCGGTGCCGAGCAGCGTGGCCGGGGTGCCGGCGAACTCGAGCTTGGCCTGCTTGCGGGTCTGGTCCATCGTGTTCAGGCGGGTCTTGGTGATGCCGTCGGCACCGCCGTCGACCGTGAACAGGCTGACCCCGTTGGCCGTGCGGGCGGCGACGATGATGAGGGCGGCGGTCGCCCCGTCGATCACGAAGCTCTTCGTGCCGGTCAGCGTGTACCCGTCGCCGGCCCCATCCGACGTCACGGTGGCTTCAAGCGTGATGCCGGCCTCGTCCCACTTGCCCGACGGCTCGGTGAACGCCAGCGTGGCGATGGTCTCGCCGCTGGCGATGCCCGGCAGGTGGGCGGCCTTGGCGGCCTCGTCGCCCGACTGGAGCAGCGTGTTGGCGGCGAGCACCACCGAGGCGAAGTACGGCGCGCACAGCAGCGCCCGGCCCATCTCCTCGAGCACGATGCCCAACTCGACGTAGCCGAAGCCCTGGCCGCCGTACTCCTCGGGGATGTGCAGCGCCTGGAGGCCCATCTGCTCGGCCATCTGCTGCCACACCGCGGTGTCGTAGCCGTCGTCGGTCTCCATCTGCTCGCGGACCGCCGACTCGGGGCTCTTCGCCTCGAGGAACGACCGGACCATGTTGCGCAGCTCTTCTTGCTCTTCGGTAAAGGCGAAGTTCATGCGGGCGAGTGTGGCGGGCTTGCGCGTATCCACTCAAATCTGCTTGTGTACACCTGTGGACACATCAGGGGTGCGTGAACTTCGCTCCGATCTCGCCGGCGCTGTCCGACGCGCTGCCGCCGGGCAACGCACGATCGTCACCCAGCACGGCCGCCCGGTCGCCCAGCTGGCCCCGCTCGACGAAGCCGCCCCCGGCATCGAACACCTCGTCGCCGCCGGCGCGCTGATCCCCCCTCGCCGCGTCACCACCTGGCGCGCCCCCGTCCCCGTCCCCGTCTGGAGCGGCGTCAGAATCGACCGCGCCCTGAAGGAACTCCGTGGCTGACAGTGGTGGTGGTGGTGGTTTCGACAAGCTCAACCACCGGGTCGGCCTGGGTGGTTGAGCTTGTCGAAACCACCCTAGGGAGCGGCGCGTGACCGTCGTGCTCGACACGTCGGCGCTCTTGGCGCTGGTGGTCGACGGGTCGCAGCGGGCGGTCGTGCTGGCCGCGCTCGCGGGCGACCCGGTGTGGTGCGCGTCGGCGCTGGCCCTCACCGAGGCACTCCCGGCGATCGACCGGCTCACCGACGAGGACGTGCTGCGCGCCGACCTGGAAGACGCCGTGCGGCTGGTGTGGGACCATCTCCACGTGGTGCCACTCGACCAACGCTGTCTCGACCGGGCCGCCGCGCTGTCGCGCCAGCAGCCCGTGCGGCTCACCGACGCGATCCATCTGGCCGCGGCCGAACGCCTGCCCGGCCCGGTGCGCTTCGTCACGTTCGACCCTGCCCACTTCGGCGTCGTCGACGCACTCGGCTTCGAGGTCGTGTCGGCATGACGCTGCCGCGGTTCGAGTACTTCATCCACCTCGAACGCCAGGTGTGGGAAGCGTTGGTCGCCGGGGATGCAGCCGCCGACACAGCGCTGCTCGACGACGACTTCGTCGGTGTCTACCCCACCGGCTTCGCCGGGCGCGCCGAGCACGTCGGCCAACTGGCCGATGGGCCCACGGTCGCCGCCTACTCGATCAACCGTCCGGTGCTGATCACCATCAGCGACGACGCCGCACTGCTCGCCTACGAGGCCCGCTTCCGGCGCACGCTCGACGCCGAACTCGAGACGATGTACGTATCGTCGTTGTGGTGCCGCCGCGACGGGCGGTGGGTCAACACGTTCAGCCAGGACACGCCCCGAGGAGGCCCCGTACCATGAGCACGCTCCACTTCCAGAACGGCGACGTCGAGGTCCACAAGTTGGTGGTCGGGCCGGTGGCCAACAACGTGTTCGTGGTGCAATGCCGGGCCACCGGCGACTCGGTGCTGATCGACGCCGCCAACGAGCACGACAAGCTGCTCGAACTGTGCCGCACGCTAGGCGTACGGCGCGTGCTGGAAACGCACGGGCACTGGGACCACATCGGCGCGGTCACCGAGATCCGCAACGCCGGCTACGAGGTGGGGGTCACGGCCGCCGATGCGCCGATGCTCAGCGAGGTCGGCTACGACGTGCTGCTCGACGACGCCGAGGTGATCGAGATCGGCCGCCTGCGGCTGCATGCGATCCACAACCCCGGCCACACGCCGGGTTCGATCAGCTTCCACGTCGCCGGCACTCCGCTGCTGTTCACCGGCGACACGTTGTTCCCCGGCGGGCCGGGCGCCACCAAGTTCCCGGGCGGCGACTTCGCCACCATCATCGAGTCGATCGAGCAGCGCCTGTTCACGTTCCCCGACGACACGATCGTGCTCCCCGGCCACGGCGACGACACCACGATCGGCACCGAACGCCCCCACCTCGACGAGTGGATCACCCGCGGCTGGTAACTCCGGCCGTCGTCTCGATACAACGGAGTGGCGGCTGCGCCGCGGGTGCGCCACTCGACGACCTGGACTCAAGGTGGTCGAGTGCCGCCGCCAGGCGGTGTATCGAGACCACGCTCCTAGCGGGGGTAGTGGCGGTCGCGGTCTCTCGCTCTGGCTTCGGCGAGGAGGCGGCGGGCGGCAGCTTGGAGGTCGGCGAGGAACGCCACCACCCAGATCTGCACCGCCACGATGATCAACACGCTGCCCATGATCAGGCTCGGCACGCGGCTGTGGTATTCGTCCTCGATCGCCCACAAGACGCCCCACCGCACCAGCAGCGCGAGCCCGGCCAGGAACGGCACCAGCCCGATCCAGAAGAAGAACCGGAACGGGTAGTACAGGGCGAAGCTGCGCACGATCGTCGTGGCCTGGCGGCCCACGAACTGGCCCATCGAGCGGGCCAGCCGCGACGGGCGGGTCTGCGGGTTGACTCGAATCGGCACCGACGTGACGCGCAGCCCCTCGGCGTTGGCCTGCACCAGCGTCTCCATCGTGTAGCTGTACTTGCCGAACACCTGGAGGCGCAGCGCGGCCGCCCGACTGATCGCCCGGAAGCCCGAGGCGGCGTCTTTCACGTCGGTGCCCGAGAACCGCCGCACCACCCACGACCCGAACCGTTGGAGGCGCTTCTTCAACGCCGAGAACTCGGCCACGCTTTCGATCGGCCGCTCGCCCACCACCAGGTCGGCACCCTCGTCGAGCACCGGCCGGACCAGGTCGGGGATGCACGCTCCCACGTACTGGTTGTCGGCATCGGTGTTGACGACGATGTCGGCCCCCGCCGCGAGCGCGGCGTCGAGCCCGGTGAGGAACGCGGCCGCCAACCCACGGTTGCCGCGGTGGCTGACGATGTGGTCGACCCCCAACTCGCGGGCCACCTCGACGGTGCGGTCGGTCGAGCCGTCGTCGATCACCAGCCACTCGACCACGTCGACCCCGTCCACCTCCCGCGGCAGGTCGGCGACGGTGGCCGGCAACGTCTCCTCCTCGTTGAAGCAAGGAATCTGAATGACGAGCTTGACCGGCACCCGCCGCAGGCTAGACGTGAGGCCCACGCGCAGGTTGGTTGCCGGGAATGGTTTCGACAAGCTCAACCACCGGAACGAATGGTGGTTGAGCTTGTCGAAACCACCTCGTCAGGAGGCGTAGCCCGACGGGGTGCCGGTGAGGACGTAGTTCTCGACGGCGGCGAGGATCTGCTTGATGTGGTCGTAGTCGGGGTCGCCGGGTGTGACCAGCGGCGGCGCCAGGCCGACCGACTCGCCGATCGCGCTGTTGTCACCGAGCCGGTCGAGCAGGCGTGAGAACTCGCCCGACGTGAGCGACGTGCGCATCGAGTCGCCGAGCACACCGGTGACCGACCCGAACGCCGACAGTGCTTCGGTGGTCGACACCTGCGACCCGAGCGCGGCCAGCAGCTGGCGCTGGCGCTGCATCCGCTGATAGTCGGAGTCGGCCTGACGCGACCGCACGTAGGCGATCGCCAGGCACCCGTCCATGTCGACCGGCCCGGGCCCGATCGTGGCCGGCACCTGGCAGCCCGACTGGGGCGGCAGCGGTACGCGCTGGGCGACGTCGAGCGTCACCCCACCCACCGCGTCGACGACATCGGCGAAGCCCTGCATGTTGACGAGTGCGTAGTCGTCGATCTCGATGCCGAGCGAATAGCCGATGCCCTCCGACAGCGCCACCGCCTGCGGCTGCAACCCGCCGGCGCCGTAGTGGGCGAGGAGATCCTGGCGGCCGTCGACGAACGTGAAGATCGCGTTCGCCAGCGCCTGGTGGGCGGTGAACCCGTTCGGGAACTCGGCCGCCAGCGGTGTGCCCGGTGGGAACTGGAGGCGGACGAGGTTGCGCGGCACCGACACGAGCGCGGTGCGGCCGCTGGCCTCGTGGACCGACACGACGATCATCGTGTCGGTGCGCATGCCCCAGCGGCCCGGCCCGGCGTCGCCCCCGATCAGCAGCACGTTGGTGATCGCGTTCGGGTCGGTGGCCGAGTCGGGGATGTACAGCGACTCGCCCGAGCCCCCGGCGAACACGTCGGCGACCATCGCCCGGGCATCGTTGGCCCAGTAGGCGGCGATCACGACCGGCACGGCGAACAAGGTGACCACGAGCGCGGCGATCACGGCCTTCACGCCGATCATCGGCGACCGCCGGAAGTAGTGGGCCACCTCGGCGACCGCGAGGTAGCGCACCACCACCAGCGTGAGGCACACCGCGATCAGCGCGGTGAGAAACCGCGGGTTGAGCGCGAACCCGACCATGTCGGCGCGGTTCTTGAACGCCCACGCGGCGAGCACGAACGGGAGGAACACGCCGAACACGGCGAGAACGATGCCGAGCAGCGGGCGTCGCCGCAGCGTCGGCAACCCGGGTACCACGATCGACCCGGCGAGTTGCAGCCCGGGCGACCCCACCGGAAGTTGGTGGCGGGCAACGTTCTGTTCGAACGCGGCCAGGCGGTCGAGCGCGCGGGTCGCGTCGTGGTCGTGGTAGTCGCTCATGACGGCCCGTCACGCTACGGCGTCGACCGCCCCTCCGCCCGGCACCCACCGATGACGAGTTGTGTCAGACACAACTCGTCATCGGGCCGCGGGGCATTTCACCTATGGCGGTAGTGCAAATACCTGACCCGACGCGTAGGATTTGCGGCGATGAGCGTGCTGTTCAAGGTCGACAACCTGCGGGCCCGCCCGGTGGCCGAACCCGGGGCGGTCCCCGAAGACGACATTCTCCGCGGCGTCGACCTGGTCGTCGGCGCCGGCGAGGTGCACGCGATCATGGGCCCGAACGGGTCGGGCAAGAGCACGCTCGGCACCACCCTGCTGGGCTCGCCCGAATACGAGGTCACGGCCGGCTCGATCACGTTCCAGGGCGACGACGTCACCGACTGGCCCGTCGACGAGCGCGCCAAGGCCGGCATGTTCCTGGCCTTCCAGTACCCGCAGGAGGTCGCCGGCGTGTCGGTGATCCAGTTCCTGCGCCAGGCCGTGTCGGCCCGCAAGGCCACCGACTTGTCGGTACTCGAACTGCGGCTGGCCTCGATGGAGTGGATGAAGCGGCTCGGTATGGACGGCGCGTTCGTCGACCGCTACCTCAACGAGGGCTTCTCGGGCGGCGAGAAGAAGCGCAACGAAATCCTCCAGATGGCGCTGCTCGAACCCGACCTGGCGATCCTCGACGAAACCGACTCGGGCCTCGACATCGACGCCCTGCGGGTCGTCGCCGAGGGCATCCGTCAGGTGCGCGAGGCCCGGCCCGGCATGGGCGTCGTGCTGATCACCCACTACCAGCGCCTGCTCGACGAGATCCGCCCCGATCACATCCACATCCTGGTCGACGGCCGGATCGTCGCCTCGGGCGGCATGGAGCTGGCCGAACAACTCGAGCGCGACGGCTACGAGGCGTTCCGGCCCAAGGTGGTTGAGCCTGTCGAAACCACCATGGGGACGCCCGAATGAGCGCCGACGTGGCAACGACCGGCTCAACCACCTTGGCCGTCGACTGGGCGGCCGTGCGCGCCGACTTTCCCGTCCTCCAGCGCGAGCTCGACGGGCGCTCGCTCGTGTACCTCGACTCGGGCAACACATCACAGAAGCCGCGCCAGGTGATCGAGGCGATGGACGAGTTCCTGCGCAACGAGTACGCGCCGATCAACCGCAGCGCGTACCGGCTGGCGGGCGAGGCCACCGAGCGCTACGAGGGCGCCCGGGCCGCGGTCGCCCGTCTGGTCAACGCCCGCCACGCCGACGAGGTCGTGTTCACCAAGAACGCCACCGAGGCGCTCAACCTGGTCGCCCAGTCGTGGGGCGCCAAGCACCTGGGCCACGGCGATGTGGTGGTGCTGACCCACCTCGAGCACCACGCCAACATCGTCCCCTGGCAGATGCTGCGCGAGCGCAACGGCATCGAGCTGCGCTGGGTACCACTCACGGCCGACGGGCAACTCGACCTGAGCGCGCTCGACACGCTGCTCGACGGCGCCAAGGTGTTCGCGTTCTCGGCGATGAGTAACGTGCTCGGCACGATCACGCCGGTCGCCGAGCTGGTCGCCGCAGCCCACCGCCACGGCGCGCTGGCCGTCGTCGACGCCTGCCAGTACGTGCCGCACAACGTCACCGACGTGCAAGCGTGGGACGCCGACTTCGCCGCCTTCAGCAGCCACAAGATGTGCGGCCCGTCCGGCATCGGTGCGCTGTGGGGCCGAGCCGAGCTGCTCGACGCCACACCCCCGTTCCTCGGCGGCGGCAACATGATCGCCGACGTGCGCCTCGACGGGTTCACGTCCGCCCCGGTGCCAGCCAAGTTCGAGGCCGGCACCCCACCGATCACCGAGGCGGTCGGGTTCGGCGCGGCGGTCGAGTACCTCGAAGGCATCGGCATGGCCAACGTGCGCCGCCACGAGATGGACCTCACCCGTTACGCGCTCGACGCCTTGCGCGAGCGCCACGGCGAGCGCATCACGCTGCACGGCCCCGACAACGTCGAGGTCCGCGGCGGCGTCATCAGCTTCACGTTCGGCGACGTGCACCCCCACGACGTCAGCCAGGTGCTCGACTCACGCAACGTGTGTGTGCGGGCCGGCCATCACTGCGCCAAGCCACTGATGCGGGTGCTCGGCGTGCCGGCCACCACCCGCGCCAGCCTGTACCTGTACAACGACCGGTCCGATGTCGACGCCTTGGTCGACGCGCTCGACGGCGCCACAGATATCTTCGGGTACTGATGCCCGGCCTCGACGACCTCTACCGCGAGATCATCCTCGACCATTACCGCTCACCGCGCAACCGCGGCGAGCTGCCGGTGCCACCGGCCCGCCACGCCGAGGGCCACAACCCGCTGTGTGGCGACGAGGTCACCGTGTTCCTCACGGTCGACGATGTCGACGGAGTACCTACGGTCACCGACGTCAAGGTCACCGGCCAGGGGTGCTCGATCAGCCAATCGTCGGCGTCGATGATGTCGCAGGCCGTGAAGGGCAAGCCGGTCGCCGACACCGAGGCCTTGTTCCACCGGTTCAAGACGCTGATGGGCGTGGAGGGTGCCGACGGAGCAGGCGACGGGCGGGGCGACGTCGAGTTGGCCGAAGACGACGTGCGGGCGCTCGGCGACCTTGCCGCGCTCCAGGGGGTCGTCAAGTTCCCGGTTCGCATCAAGTGCGCGACACTCGCCTGGAACACGCTCGACCAGGCGCTCCACTCGGCCGTCTGACGGCAACTCGATGAGCGAACCGGTCGCCGTTCCCGAGCCGGTCGACACCGGCGCGATCGAGACGGCCCGCGAGCGCGCCGGGGCGGCAATCCGCGACCTCGGGCACGCGTTCGTCGGTCGGCACATGTCGGCCGAGCAGATCGACCGGCTCAGCGATGTGCTCGAGGGCATCAGCGCCGAGCTGTGGCCGGGCGTGCCGCGCCGGCGCGGCATCCGGTCGCCAGGCGACGACGACTTCGCCGAGGGGCGCATCGACCAGGGGTTCAGCGACCGGCCGGTGTCGGGTGCCGCGTCGCCGTGGGGCCTTGACCTCGACGTGCATCGCCGCGGCGACGGAATCGAGGCGTTCGTCACGCTGCGAGCTGCCCACGAGGGTGCCCCGGGCCGGTCGCACGGCGGCATCGTCGCCGCCTTGTTCGACGACGTGTTCGGGTTCGTGCTCGGCGTGCTCCGCCAGCCGGCATTCACCGGCGAGCTCACCGTGCGCTACCTCGCCCCCACCCCGCTGCACCGACCGCTCGTGTGCCGCGCCCGGCTGGTCCGTCGCGACGGCCGCAAACTGTTCGTCGAGGGCGAACTGGTCGATGTCGAGACCGAGCAGGAAGTGGCCCGCTGCCATGCCCTGTTCATCGCCGTCAGCGCCGACCACTTCGTGACCCCCACCGCCGAACGCCCCGCCCCACCCGCCGAGTAACCTGGATCCACCGATCTGGCGGCTCGTTCCTCGCCGTCATCACGGTGAATCCAGGCTCGTCAACGCTTTGCGTTCAAGCGCCACGCAGGCTGGGCTTCACTGGCCGTGCACCAGGGCCAACGTGGACGCAACCGCCGTGGGCTGGGGCGACGCCGCCGAGCGGCCGCGGCGATCGGTGGATTCAGGCGAACGCGGTGACGGCGACCTCGCCACAGGTGGTCGAGTGCCGCCGCCAGGCGGTGTATCGAGACCACACCCACTACCGTCGTCGACGGTGATCAAGTACATCGGGTCGAAGCGGCGGCTCGTGCCGGTACTCAGCGACCTGTTCGCGCGGGCGGGTGCCACCACCGCGCTCGACCTGTTCACCGGAACCACCCGCGTTGCCCAGGCGTTCAAGCACGCCGGTGGTCACGTCACGGCCGTCGACAGCGCGCGGTACTCGGAGGTGTTCGCCCGCACGTGGATCGAGCTCGATGCCAACGCGATCACCCCGGCCCAGCGTGGCGAACTCGACGAGGCGCTCGCCGAACTCGATGCGCTTCCCGGAGTGGCGGGGTACGTCACCGACACGTTCTGCGTGCGGTCGCGGTTCTTCCAGCCGCACAACGGCGAACGCATCGACGCGATCCGCGAGGCGATCGCCAGCGACCACGCCGGCACGTGGCGCGAGCCCGTGCTGCTGACCGCCCTGTTGCTGGCCGCCGACCGGGTCGACTCCACCACCGGTGTGCAGATGGCGTACGTGAAGGAGTGGGCACCGCGCGCCCACCGCCCGCTCGCGCTGCGCCGCCCGGAACTGCTCGGCGGCGGGGGGCGCGCCGTGCGCGGCGATGCCGTCGCGCTGGCGGGCGCGCTTGGCCGCGTCGACCTCGCCTACCTCGACCCGCCGTACAACCAGCATCGCTACTTCACGAACTATCACGTGTGGGAGACGCTGGTGGCGTGGGACCGGCCCGAGCACTACGGCGTGGCGTGCAAGCGCGTCGATGCCCGCGAGCCCGACACGAAGAGCGTGTTTAACCGCAAGCGCGAGATGCCCGCGGCGTTGGCGGCCACGATCGCGGCCGTCGACGCGGACGTGCTGGTCGTGTCGTACAACGACGAGTCGTGGGTATCGCTGACCGACCTGCTGGCCATGTGCGCCACTCACCCGAGCGCCGAGCAGGTGGTCGCCCTGGCGTTCGACTCGAAGCGCTACGTAGGCGCCCAGATCGGCATCTACAACCCGGCCGGCGAGCGCGTCGGCGAGGTCGGGCGCACCCGCAACCTGGAGTACGTCGTCGTCGCCGGCCCAGCGGGCCCCGTGGCCGAGATGACCGCGCCGTACGCGGCCGCCATCGTTGCCGGCTGACATCAGCGGCCGATCGGCCGCCATACTTTCCTCGTGCCGAACCTCGTCGCGACCGCGAAGTCGACCTATGCCGCGGGCGCTCGCGCGGCAGGCCGGGGCTTGACCCGGGTCGGAGTGCTTCCTGAAGAGCCACCAGCGCGCTCGCGGCGTCTCAAGCACTGGGCGTACAGTCTCACCCGGGCACACGACTCGCTCGGCATCTCCGAACTCGACGTGCCGTGGTGGACGTACGGGGCGATCGACGCGGTCGAGGAGTTCATCACCGAGCGTCGCCACGACGGCGATGTGAACGTGTTCGAGTGGGGGTCGGGGGCGAGCACGATCTGGCTCGCCCGGAGGGTCAGCCGGGTCGACTCGGTCGAGCACCACCGCGGGTTCGGCGAGATGATCCAGGCCCGGCTCGCCGACGAGTTCCCCAACGCCCACCTCCAGATCGTCGAGCCGGTCACCTCGGCGAGCCCGGTGATCGGCTCGGCCAAGGAGGGCCATCGCGGGCTCGACTTCACCACCTACGTAGGCCATATCGACGGGGTCGCCGCCGAGTACGGCCCGTTCGACCTGGTCGTGGTCGACGGACGCGCCCGCGAGGCGTGCCTCGCCGCGGCGCTGCCGCATCTCTCCCCGGGCGGGCTCGTCGTGTTCGACAACACGATGCGCCGCCGCTACCGCGCCGCGATCGCCGCCTTGCCCGTCGCCGAAGCCCGCTACCGCGGCCTCACCCCCACGCTGCCCTACCCCGACCAGACCAGCCTCGTCACCCGTCGCTGACGCAGCACACGGTGCGGACCGGTTGCGGCACGGGCCGAATACGATCGGGCCCATGGACATTCCAGCCGTCTCCGCGATGCTGGTGCCCAATCTGGTTGCAGGTTCCGCGTTGGCGTTCGCGATCGGTCAATGGTTCCGGCGACTTCCCCCGCAACGTCTCGAGGACGACGGCTGGCTGCTCGCCCTACGCACGTTCGAACGCGACGGCACCTGGTACGAGGAGCGGCTGCGCATCAAGGCCTGGAAGGATCGTCTGCCCGAGACCGGCGGGCGCTTCGGTGGCGTCTCGAAACGTTCGCTCCCGACGGCGTCTGACGGCGGCTTGATGTTGTTCATCGCCGAGTGCCGCCGAGGTGAACGAACGCACTGGATGTTCGTGGCGGTCTCGCCCGTGTTCGTGATCGTTCACCAGGATCGCACCGGCCTGGCCCTGAGTTCAACGGCAGCCACGATCAACGCCCCGTTCATCGCCGTGCTGCGCTACAACCGGGCACGCATCGCGGCCATCCTCCACCGCCGCAACCGCCGCTGACCGGCTTCAGTCACGCTTGAGGTCGGTGATGGCCCCGTTGCTCGCTTGTACCAGTGCGGTGGGGGCGATCGCGAAGACGTCGGTCCAGGTGCCGGCGGCGGCCCACACCTCGTCGTAGTCGAGCAGGTCGGGGTCGATGAACACGCGCAGCTCGGTGGCGTGCCCGAACGGCGGCACCCCGCCGATCGGGAAGCCGGTGGCGACGCGGACGGCATCGGCGTCGACCCGGTGGCACTTGGTGCCGCCCGCAGCCGCAGCGAGCTTGCGTTCATCGAGCTGGTTCTTGCCGCTCACGTAGGCGAGCACGATCGAATCGTCGACGCCGAAGATCAGGCTCTTCACGATCTGCCCGACCTCGACGCCGATCGCCGCGGCCGCATCGGCCGCGGTCTTCGTGCCCTCGGGGAACGAGACCGGCGTGATGTCGAGGCCCAGCCGCGACCCGGCGTCGACCACCCGCTGCACGTTGGGATGCACGCTCACAGCGCGAACAGGTCGTCGAGGGCCGACTTGGCGGGGGCCTCGGCGACGAGCTCTTCGGCGGGCACGAACGCCGCGTAGCCGTCGCGTTCGAGCACGTCGACGAGCTCGGGGCCGCCGGTGTTGACGATGCGCCCCTTCACCAGTACGTGCACCACGTCGGGCCGCAACTCTGTCAGGAGACGGCTGTAGTGCGTGATCGCGAGTACACCCAACCCGTCGTTGGTGAGATCTTCGACGCGCCGTGAGCAGTCGCGCAGGGCGTCGATGTCGAGGCCCGAGTCGAGTTCGTCGAGGATTGCGATCTTAGGAGCCAACACGGCCAGTTGCAGCGTCTCGTTGCGCTTCTTCTCGCCGCCCGACAGGTCGACGTTGAGCGGACGGTGCAGGAACCGGCGCTCGAAGTTGATCCGGTCGGCTTCCTCGCCGAGCAACGCCTCGAGGCCGTCGGTGGGGCGGCCCCGCGACACGAGCGCTTCGGTGAGCACGTCGTCGAGCAGCACTCCAGGCACCTCGGTGGGGTACTGCATCACCAGATGCAGGCCGGCCACCGCGCGCTGCCACGCCGGCAAGGCCAGCACGTCGGCCCCGTCGAGCGTGACCGAGCCGTCGAGCACTTCGTACCCCGGCTTGCCCATCACCACCGCCGACAGGGTGGATTTGCCGGCGCCGTTCGGACCCATCACCGCGTGCACCTCGCCCGACGACACGGTGAGGTCGATGCCGCGGAGGATTTCGGTGCCGTTGACAGCGGCTCGCAAGCCGCGGATTTCGAGCGTGCTCACGCGTGGTCCTCCTGACCGATCGTGACGAGGATGCGGCCGTCGACGACCGTGGCCGTGAACACGGGCACGGGCTGGGTGGCGGGCAACGTGAGCGCAGCGCCGGTGTGCAGGTCGAACGTGCTGCCGTGGCGCGGGCATTCGATCTCGCGCTCGTCGCACCACACCTCGCCGCCCGACAACGAGACGTTGGCGTGGCTGCACGTGTCGCCGATCGCGTAGACGTCGTCGTCGATACGGATGACGGCGACCGCGACGCCGGCCACGTCGACACGCTGGGCGGTGCCCGGGGCCAGGTCGGCGAACGCGAGGACGTCCTCGGTCACGGCGGTCATGCGGCACCGCCCAGGTCGAGCTTGGCGGCGACGCGGTCGCGCAGGTCGGTGATGGCCGACGACGACGGAAGCTGCTCGAGCACCTCGTCGAAGAAGCCGAGCACCACGAGTCGCTCGGCGACCTCGGGCCGGATGCCACGGCTTTCGAGGTAGAACCGCTGGTCTTCGTCGATCGGGCCGACCGTGGAGGCGTGGCTGCACTTGACGTCGTTGGTCTCGATGTCGAGGTTGGGCACGCTCTCGGCCCAGGCGCCCTCGCTGAGCGTCAGGTTGCGGTTGGTCTGGTAGGCCACCGTGCCCTTGGCGTTCTCGCGGATGCGGATCAGGCCGGTGTACACGCTGCGGGCACGGCCCTGCACGGCACCCTTGAACAGCAGATCGCTGCTGGTGTGCGGAGCGGCGTGGTCTTGGATGGTGCGGAAGTCGTGCATCTGCTCGGCACCGGCGAAGTACAGCGCGACCTGGCGGGTGCTGGCCCCGGGGCCGGTGACGCGAGCGTCGGTGCGCACGCGGGCATAGTCGCCGCCGAGTGCAACGGTGGCCAGCAGCACGGTGGAGTCGCGTTCGCCGCGGGCCTGCTGGTGCCCGATCGACCACGCCTGCTCGCTGAGGTCGTTGACCGCGAGATACGTGACACGGGCCGCGTCGGCCGCGCGGATCTGCACGACCGGCAACACGAGCGCAGGCCCGGCCGCAGCCGACTCGAACCGCTCGATCACAGTGACCTGAGCGTCGCTGCCGGCCTCGATGACCAGCCGCGGGCGCACGAGCGCACCGTCGGCGGGAATGCGATGGGTGATGACGATCGGGTCGCCCACCACCGCACCGGCGGGCACCGACACACGCACGGTGGTGGCTCCCTCGCGGTTGAGGTCGGCGAACACGTCGGGGGACGGCTCGTCGGGGAACAACTCCGGAACCTTGCCCGGGTCGGCGTTGACGGTGACGAGCGCGGCCCCCGTGTCGCCGGCCACCTCGGGGGCGTAGCCGACGGGACGGTAGCTGGCGAGGTCGAGTTCGCCGATCCGGCTGTAGCGCCAGATCTCCTCGTCGGTGGTGGGAAGCGTCACGCCGGCGGGCGCGGCCTCGGTCGCAGAGACGGACATCAGGACCCAATTCTACTACCGCGGTAGTGGTAATTCGGCGGGGCCGCCGAGACTGACCGACGAAGCGACTTGACCCGGACCCGGCTGTCGCTCTATTCGCGCCGGAACAGTCGCCGGAAGCGGCTCGGCCGACCGCTGCGCCCTCGCTCGGCGGCGACCTCGGCCTGCACGCGCGCACCGGCCGCGTTGACGATCTCTTCAGCCGCGTCGAGCAGCGCGGCCGCGCTGCCGTCGTCGAGCCCGGGTGGTTCGGGTGGGGTCACCGGGGTGACCAGCGACCCATGGGTCCAGGCCGCATCGGCGAGCCGGCGCTCGTAGCGGGCGCACCCGTCGGGGCACCGCCACGGAGCTTCGGGGGCGAGGTCGAGGTTGCACTTGCGCACCGTGTCGCCACTCGGATACGTACGGCTCTCGAAGTGCTTGCACTCCGTCCGCATCGGCATCCCGCTCACGATACCGACCGTCCAAATGACGAACTATGTCAGACACAATTCGTCATTCGATTCGTCATGGGTAGAGCGCGGCGATGTCGGGCAGGCCGCGGGCGGCGACGACGGTGTCGGGGTTGGGGCACGGGTTCTCGATCGGCACGGCGGGCACCCACGGCTGCGGGCACGGGCGGTCGTCGTAGGCCGCGACGTGGCGCGAGATCCAGTCGGCGGCGCCCAACGAGCCGAGCGGCCGCAGGTGCACGCCGTCGGCGTAGAACCAGCCGGTGGCCGTGGCGGTGTAGTGGTCGAAGTCCCACAGGCGCACCTCGGGGTAGTCGCCGGTGGCCAGCTTGGCCCGCAACGTGTCGTTCATGAAGGCGTAGTTCGTCGCCGCGGGGAACCCCGAGAAGTGATATGGCACGTCGATGAGCAGCGTCATCCAGGCGATGTGGCGGAACCCGCGCTGGCGGGCGGCCGCGATCACCTGGTCGAACTCGTCGGCGAAACCGGTGTGCCAGTCGTCGTAGCCGAGGCCGATCACGAGCAGTTCCTCGGGGCCGGCGGTAGGCAGGCTGAGGAGGTACGGCAGTGCGCTGACGGGCGTGTAGCCCTCACGGCCACGGCACGAACGTTGCACGAGGCGCCGGCACGAGTGCGTCTCGTCGACCACCTGGAACCCCTGCCAGGCCTCGGTGGTGCCGTTCCAGCGGATGCCGGCGAGTACCGAGTCGCCGATCACGGTGACCTTGCGGGGCGGCGGGAGCGGGTTGGTGGGTGGCGACTCGACCGGCTCGACCGGGCTGCCGGTGAACCAGCCGGTGACGTCGATGACGACGTGGGTGGACGCCAGCGCGTGGGCCTGGATACCGCGCTCGGACACCCCGACGATCGCCGCGTTGGCCACGGTCTGCTGCGCCGACGGGTAGTTGACGGTGGAGGTACCCGGCACCGGTACACCGGCCGCGGCCACTGCCAACCAGCCGGCGTCCTCGGTGGACGTGACGGTGACGTTCACGGCGAGCGCGGCGACCGCGCCATCGGGAGCGCCCAGCGTCTCCGCGTCGATGGGGAACTCGCGCCCACCGTTGTCCCACAGTCGGGGCCCACCGCTGGGCCGGGCCGCCTGGCGCGAGTCGACCATCCGGAACGGGTCGAGCGGCACGAACAACCCGTCGACAGACGACTCGGCCGACGGGCCGGTGACGTAGCCGAGCAGGTCGACGATCACGTGGTTGCCGTTGCGCGTGAACACGTTGAACCGCCCCTGGTCGACGGGCACGATCACCGCTGCCGCACGCGCTTGATTGATGCGGTCGACGTTGAGTACCGAGGCGGTCGGCCGGGTCGACCTGGCCGGGTAGGCCGTGAACACGTCGGGCCCGTTGGTCTGGTCGGTGGTGAGGTTGACGACCACCGCGCCAGCGTCGGCGGGCACACCGGCCGCGCCGGTGTCGACCGTGACCACGTCACCGGCGTCGGGTCGGGCGGTCGTGCGCGTGTCGACCAGGCGTCCGCCGGCAAGCGGCACGAAGCGCCCACGGCGGGTCGTCGCCCCGGGCGGCGTCTCGAAGTAGCCGGTGATGTCGATCACCACGTGGGCCGATGCCAGCGTGAACGCGGTGACCTGGCCGTCGCCGAGGCGCGTGAGCTGGAGGTTGGCGACGACCTGGTCGGCGCGGTAGTTGACCGTCGAGGCGGTGGGGCGCTCGGCACCGCCCGGATACAACGTGATGTAGCCCGGGGCGTCGGGGTGAACGGCGGTGACGGTGAACGCGGCAGCGACCGCGCGGGTGGGGACCCCGCAGCGCCCGGCGACGTCGACGGTCAGCTCTGCCCGCGCGTCGGGGGCGTCGACGGGCTGGGTCGGGTCGGCGCCGCGGGTGTCGAGCAGGCGGCACGGGCGCACCGGAACGAACCGCGTGCCGTCGACCGTGGCATCTGGCGGCGGAGGTTCGGCGGCGCCGGCGGGAGCCGGAAGCGCCACTGCCAGAGCTTCCACTGCGAGTAGCGCAGCGACTACGAGGAGTGGCTGCCGTCGGCGGCGTGCGCTGAGAACCATGGTCATCCTTTCCCGCTGAGCGCCCGGATGAACCGTGCCGAGGCGAAGTTCCGTGGGGTCAGCCCACCGAACCTTCCATCTGCAGTTCGATCAGGCGGCTCCACTCCACTGCATATTCCATGGGAAGAGTACGCGTAATCGGCTCGATGAAACCGTTGACGACCATGCCCATCGCCTGTTCCTCGGACAGGCCGCGGCTGCGCAGGTAGAAGAGCTGCTCGTCGGCGATCTTCGACACGGTGGCCTCGTGGCCGATCTGGGCGTCGCGCTCGCCGACCTCCATGTACGGCAGCGTCTTCGACACCGAGTCTTCGTCGAGGATCAGGGCATCGCACTGCACGTGGCTCTTGCAGCCGTGGGCGCCCTCGTCGACCCGCACCAGGCCGCGGTAGGTGGTGATGCCGCCGTCCTTGCTGATCGACTTCGACACGATCTTCGACGATGTGTTCGGGGCCGCGTGGATCATCTTCGCCCCGGCGTCTTGATGCTGCCCTGCCCCCGCGTAGGCAACCGACAACACCTCACCCGTGGCGTACTCGCCCACGAGATACACCGACGGATACTTCATCGTCAGCTTCGACCCGATGTTCCCGTCGATCCACTCCATGTGGCCGTGGTGCTCGACGCGGGCGCGCTTGGTGACGAGGTTGTAGACGTTGGGCGACCAGTTCTGGATGGTGGTGTACGTGACCCGGGCGTGCGGCTTGACGACGATCTCGACGACTGCCGAGTGCAGCGAGTCGCTGCTGTACACGGGGGCCGAGCAGCCCTCGATGTAGTGCACCTGGCTGCCTTCGTCGGCGATGATCAGCGTGCGCTCGAACTGGCCGGCGTTCTCGGAGTTGATCCGGAAGTACGCCTGGAGCGGCATCTCACAGTTCACGCCCGGCGGGATGTAGATGAACGAGCCGCCCGACCACACGGCCGTGTTCAGCGCGGCGAGCTTGTTGTCGCCGGCCGGGATGACCGTGCCGAAGTACTCCTTGACCAGCTCGGGGTACTCGCGCAGGGCCGTGTCCATGTCGCAGAACAGAATCCCCTGGGCGGCGAGGTCTTCCCGGTTCTTGTGATAGACGACTTCCGACTCGTACTGGGCGGTGACGCCGGCGAGGTACTTGCGCTCGGCTTCGGGGATGCCGAGCTTCTCGTACGTGCGCATCATCTCTTCGGGGAGCTCGTCCCACTCGTCGACCTGCTCGCCCTTGGGGCGCAGGTAGTAGTAGATGTCCTGGAAGTCGATGTCGGGCATGTTGACGGCGAACCACTCGGCCATCGGCTTGCGCTCGAACAGCTTGTAGGCCCGTAGGCGCTTGTCGGTCATCCACCGCGGCTCGCCCTTCCACCACGAGATCTGGTCGACGACGCCCGCGTTGAGGCCCTTTTCGGGCGTGAAGGCATACTCGACCTCGTCGGACCATCCGAGGTCGTACTTGGTCAGGTCGAGATCGAACGACGTCATTGAGGGCTCCAGCTCATCCGGGGGATTTGCACTACGGCCATAGTAACAATCCCCTTCCCCGCGCGCACCGGGGCCACGCAGGACGGGGTGCGGTCAGCCGGCGAGCGAGGCCGCAAGGCGCGTCCGGTGCGACGCCGCGGTGCCGTACATGGCGTCGTTCATCAGCGCTCGCTTCACGTAGCGGTGCATGACGTGGTCCCACGTGAAGCCGACCCCGCCGAGCACCTGCACCGCCTCGGTCGTCACGCTCGACGCCGTGTCGCCGCACTGGATCTTGGCGATCGACGTCCACTCCGACCAGCCGTTATCCACGCTGGGCAGCTGCTCGGCGGCCACGTCGAGGGCGACCGCGGCGGCCTCGATGCCCACGAACATGTCGACGCAGCGGTGCTTGATCGCCTGGAACGAGCCGATCGCGCGGCCGAACTGGCGACGCTGCTGCGCGTATTCGACGGCGATCGACGCGGCCACCCGTGCCACCCCGAGCGAGTCGGCGGCGGCGGCCAGTGCTCCGCGTTGCAGCAGCCACCGGTAGGCCGCGGCAGCGTCGGTGACGCCGCTGAGCCGCTCGGCGACCGTGCCGTCGAGCCGTAGTTCACCGACCGCCCGCGACCGGTCGACGGTATCGGTCGCGGTGACCGTGACGCCGCTCGCGTCGGCAGCGACCCGGTACCAACCGAGCGCACCCGCGTCGGTGGCGGGCACCACGACGACGTCGGCCGACGTCACGTCGGGCACGAACGGCACGGCACCGGTCAACTCGACGCGGTCGCCCACGGCCACCGCGACCACACCGAGCAGCCTGGCATCGAAGCCGCCGTTGCGGTCGCACAGGGCCACCGCCGGCCGCAGGCTGCCGGCGAGCACCGGCGGCAACACCTCGGCCCGCTGGGCTGGTGCGCTGAGCACGGCCAGCGCTGGTACCCCGACCGCGATCGCGGTCGTCACGGCGCCCGGCGCGAGCGCGCGGCCGAGCTCTTCGAGCACGACGCACGACTCGCGCGACGTCACCCCCGCGCCACCGTCGGCGGCGGCGACCTCCAGCCCGAACCAGCCGGCGCCGGCGGCAGCCCGCCACAGCGCGGCGTCGTCGCCGGCGTGCCGGGCGACCAGTTGCCGGGCGACGTCGCGCAACTCGGCGCGCACGTCGCTCAGGTCATCGGTGATCGGGGCGATGGTCATGGCCGTCTCGCTTCCGGCGCAGCGGGCTCGCGCGGCAGGCCGAGCACCTTCTCACCCAAGATGTTGCGCTGGATCTCGGCGGTGCCTCCGGCGATCTTCAAGCCGAACGTCTCGAGGTGGTCAAGCACCCACGGGGGCTGCTCGGTGAGAAGTGCGCCGGGTACGCCGACGTCGCGTTGAGCACCGAGCCCGAGTGCCGACAGTGCGTGACGGCCGACCCGCTGGGCCAGTTCGGCCTCGAACAGCTTGGCGATCGACGGGTTCCAGCCGGCCGATCCGAACGACGCCTCCTGGCCGACGATGCGGCGGCACAGCTCGACGAGGATCTTGATCTGGCCGTAGTCGCCGGCGAGTTCGTGGGCGACCGCGCTGTCGGGCCGTTCGAGCAGGCCCTGCCCACGAACCGCGTGGACGATCTCGGCGAACCGGTCGTCCAGCGCCCGGCTGCGGCGCAACAGGAACGCGCCCCGCTCGGTCTTCAGCGTCGTTTGCGAAATCGCCCAGCCGTCGCCCTCGCGACCGATCAGGTTCTCGACCGGCACCGACACCTCGTCGAGGAAGATCTCGCTGAACTCGGCGTTGCCGGTCATCTGCACCAGCGGGCGAACCTCGACACCCGGCGACGTGAGGTCGACGAGGAGGTACGAGATGCCCTGATGTTTGGGCGCTTCCGGGTTCGTGCGTACGAGCAGCAGGCACCAGTCGGCGTGGTGGCCCCAGCTCGACCACACCTTCTGGCCCGACACGATGTAGTGGTCGCCGTCGCGGACGGCGCGGGTGGCCAGCGAGGCCAGGTCGCTGCCGGCATCGGGCTCGGAGAAGCCCTGGCACCAGATCGCCTTACCGCTGCGGATCCGCGGGAGATGCGCCAGCTGGGCTTCGGTGCCGTGGTGGATCAGCGTCGCCCCGGTGTGGTTCAGCGAGATGTCGAACACCTTCAGGGGCGGCGCGTCGGCGCGCTGGAGTTCCTCGGCGATGACGACCTGCTCGGCGACGGTGGCCCCGAGCCCTCCGTGTTCGACCGGCCACTTCGGCACCGCCCACCCGCCCGTGTCGAGGGTGGCCATCCACTCGCGCTGCACCTGCACGAACGCGGCGTCGCTCTCGGCGGCACGCACCCGCCAGCCGAGCGGCGTGTGCTCGTCGAGCCAGCTCCGCAGCCGTGCCCGCAGTTCGTCGAGGCCAGCGCCGGTCGTGCTCACGGCGCACCGACCGCCACGCCTGTCGGCAGACCAGCGAGGGCGACGGGCGTCTCGGCGACGAACTGGCTCAGCGCGGGCAGCGTGCGCAGCGCGTCGCGCGGCGGCACGAGCACGAGCCGATCCACCCCCAGTTCGGCGTAGGCGCCGGCGGTGGCCGCGTCGATCGGCTGCCGGCCGGGTGGCGACACGGTGATCTCGAGCGGACCGAGCCGCCGGGGCCGCTCGGTGGTCGCGTGGGCCGCGCGGATCCGTTCGATCGCCGCCGCGGCTTGGTCGACCGTGAGGTTGTAGCCGTACCAGCCGTGCCCCCGCTGTACCGCGCGCTGCAACGCCGCGTCGGACATTCCGCCGACGTGGAGCGGCGGGCCGGGGTGCTGGACCGGGCGCGGCTCGGATCGCAGGCCCGAGAACCGGACGAACTCGCCCGCCACCTCGGGCGTCTGCTCGGACCAGATCGCGTACATCGCGTCGAGGTACTCGTCGGACCGGCGCCCGCGCGCGGCGAGGCTGGCCCCGATCGCGGCGAACTCCGGCGCGAGGTACCCGACACCGACGCCGAACAGGAACCGGCCACCGCTGACGCGGTCGAGCGACATCACGCGCTTGGCGAGCGTGACCGGCTCGTGCACCGGCAGCACCGTCACGCCGGTGGCCAGCCGCAGCGTGGTCGTGTGGCCGGCGATGTGGGCGAGGGCGACGAACGGGTCGAGCATCGGCACGTGCGGCGGCACCGGAGAGGCCGCGATCGGCGGGTCGGGCAGCAGGTAGTGCTCGGCCGTCCACACGCTTTCCCAGCCGGTGCGTTCGGCCTGCCGGGCGATCTCGATCGCGCCCGCCGGGTCGAGCGCGCAGACGTTGCCGTTGATGCTGTACAGCCCGAGCTTCACGCCGGGGCGTCCGTGAAGCCGAGCAGCGAGTTCATGTTCGTGCGCATCACCTGGCGCACCTCGGCGGCACTGCGCCCGTTGAGCAACTCGGCGAACGCGGCCGGTTCGGCCAGGCCCTCGGGGTGCGGGTAGTCGGAGCCGAACACGACCCGCTCGGCACCGAGCAGGCCGACCAGCGCAGCGACGTCGTCCTCGGGGAACGGGGCGACGTACACGTGCTGGCGGAACGTGTCGCTGGGCCGGCCGACCGGGCGGCCGCCCACCCACGGCCCGTACGTCGCGAGGCCCTTCTTCTTGTCGAGCAGGCTCATCAGGTAGGCGACCCAGTCGGAGCCGTTCTCGATGCTGACCACGGTGACGTCGGGGAAGCGCCCGAACAGGTTGCCGTAGATCAGCGCCCCGAGCATCTCCATCACCGGGCGCTCGCCGTGCAGGAACGCCCACTGAAATGCCGACATCTTGCGCACGTCGGCGTCGGGGTCGTCGCCCCACTCGGCGGCGACGGACGGGTACCGGTAGTCGGCGGTGTGGAACGCGACCGGGATGCGGGCCTCGTTGATACGCGCCCAGAACGGGTCGTAGTGGGGGTCGGCCGGCGAGCGCCGGGTGCCGGTGGGCCCGGGACGCAGGTGCACCATTCGGGCGCCCTCGGCGAGCACCCGGTCGAGTTCGGCCACCGCCTGGTCGACGTCGAGCAGCGACAGGAGTGGCACAGCGAAGATGCGGTCGTGGTAGCTGTAGCCCCAGTCGTCCTCCAGCCAGCGGTTGAACGCGCGCAGGTTGGCGTACGTCTGCTCGACGTTGCCGGTCATGTAGTTCTCGAGCGTGACCCCGAACGTGGGCAGCAACAGCGCCCGTTCGACCCCCTGCGCATCCATCAACTCCAGGCGCGGGTCGCGCTGCTGGAACGCGGGCAGCATGTTCTCGGCCGAGTACGAGTCGCCCCACACCAAGGTGGAGTCGGCCTTCTTGGCCCGCAACAGCTCGACCAGCGACCCGGGCGGGTTGGTCTTGTCGAACTTCGGCTCCATGAACGAGTACGGCCGGTCGCCGACGCGCACCGCCCACGTGCCGTCGGGTCGTGCCTCGGCACGCACCGCCAGGTCGGCGTAGCGCGACTCGATGTGCCGCGAGAAGCAGTCGGGACGCTCGTAGTAGTGGTTGTCGCCGTCGACGACCAGATAGTCGAGTTGGTGGGGCATCCCCGTCTCCGTTCTCAGCGCCACGCATACGCGTGAATACTCACCGTCGAGCAATCTCTATAGGCGTTGGCGCAGCGAGTGTCGATCCGGTTCCCGGAGAGTGGACGCGCTGTGTGGTCCGAAGGGGACGGGCGCGAACTCAGCGCAAGACGTCGCAGACGACCATCGCGTTGGCACCCACCGACGGCTCGCCGAGGTGGTGTGCGTGCGACCGCGCCGCATGCTTGGTCGCCAGCCGGGTCGCCTCGGCGACGTCGCCGGCGTCGATCGCCGTACACATGCGTTCGTGGGCGCGCACGATGTCGCGCTGGAGACCGGCGTCGGGGTACTCGCCGGCCGGCTCGGCAGTGGTGGCCCACGCCCGCATGTGGGCGCGCCACAGTGCGAACAAGCTGCGGACCGTCAACGCCACCGCCGCGTTGCCACAGCCGTCGATGATCAACTCGTGGAACCTCAGGCTGGTCTCGGTCATCCCCGACTCGTTCGAGCCGATGTACTCGCGCTGCTCGGCGACGACTGCCGCAAGGTTCGGCACCAGCTCGTCGCGGCGGTCGGACCGACCGGCGCAGAGGCCTGCGCACACCGGCTCGAACGACGCCAGGGCGTCGGTGACCTCGTTGAGCTTGGCACGGTTGGCCTGGAGCACCAGGCCGGTCATGTAGGCGACTCGGTCGGCCTCGGGGGGTTGCACGATGGCGCCCCCGACGCTGCCGCGGCGCACCACCAGCAGGCCCTCGTTCTCGAGGATGCCGAGCGCCTCGCGAATCGTCGGCAGGCCGACGTCGAAGCGCTTGATCAGCACGTCTTGGGGTGCCAGCCGATCGCCGAGTTGCAGCGTGCCGTTGAGGATCTCGTTGCGGAGCTCGCCGGCGACCGTGTCGGCCAACCGCGGGCGGCGGATCACGCGTTCCATCGCGATGGCCCCTGCCCGCACCCACCGACGTTCATCGGGCGCCGAGTGTACCCAGCCCCGGCGGGCTGCCCGGGGAACCGGGTCACGCTGGATCCACCGATCGCCGCGGCCGCTCTACGGCGTTGCCCCAGCCCCCGGCGGTTGTGGCCCCGTTGGCCCTGGTGCACGGCCAGTGAAGCCCAGCCTGCGTGGCGCCTGAACGCAAACGTGTTACAGAGCCGCCTGGATTCACCGGGATGACGGCGAGGAACGAGCCGCCAGATCGGTGGACCCAGGCTCACGCGCTGACCGTCAGCCGGTTGCGGTCGAACAGTGCCGACCAGATCGAGTCGACCGTGTTGGCGAGCACCGGAGCGACCGAGTTCGGACGCAGCGCGGCGCTGGGAGCCGATACTGACACCGCCGCGATCGCCCGCCCACTGTTGCGCACCGGGGCGCCGATGCACGAGATGCCGGCGTACGTGCCGTCGGCATCGAACGCGATCTGGCGACGCCGGACTGCGGCCAACTCGGGCGCGCGCTGGACGCCGTCGAGCTGGTCGTTGCCGCCGAACGCCAGTAGCACCTTGCCCAACGAGGTCGTCGCCGCCGGGAACCGGCACCGGCCGGTGAGCGGCAGATCGCACCCGCGCATCGGGATCTGCTCGACGATGACCACCTCGTCGCCGTCGAGCACGGCGAAGTTGACGGCCAGCCCGGTGGCTGCGGCGAGCTCGCTCAGGTACGGCATCGCCCGGTTGCGCAGGCGCGTGCGCCGGCGCGCGAGCCCACCGAGTTCGAGCATTCGTACGCCCACCCGGTAGCCGGCCGGGTCGCGCTCGAGCCAGCCGAGGTCGACCATCTGTTCGGCCAGCCGGAACGCGGTCGACTTGGGCAGCTGGGTCAAGCGGCCCAGCTCGGTGACCGACAGGCCCCCGTCGGCGCCCTCGAACACGTCGAGCAGGCTGGCAACCCGCGACAGCACGGTGCGGCTCGGCTCGGCCCGCACGGCTCCGAACTCACTGGTGAGCGTGTTCTGCATGTCACCCCCGACAACCGGCAATACCCACAATCATGGATAAGATTGTTGGCATTCTAGGAACGGGGGGTGGAGTCCGCAAACTCCACGCTCCGGCCGCCGCCTACAGACGCAGCAGCATCCCGGCGCTGGCGTTGAGCACCTCGCCGGTCACGGCCGACGCGCGGTCGCCGGCGAGGAACGCGATCACCTCGGCGATCTCGGCGGTATCGGTGTGCACGCCGCGCGGTACCTGGGGCAGGAACGCAGCGGCCTTCTCGGGTTGCGTGTCGACGAACCGGGTGCCGGTGACGAGGCCCATGATCACCTCGTTGCAGCGGATGCCGAGCGGCGCGCCCACCTTGGCCAACGCCAGCACGAGCGCCCGCACCCCGGCCTTCGACATGCCGTACGGCGCCTCGACCGCGGTCGCCCCGGTGTCGGGAGCGACCGAACCGACCATCACGATCGACCCGCCACCGGCGCGCTCCATCTGGCGCGCCGCGAGCGTGGACGAGAACCAGCAGTTGTTGAGGTTGGCGTACACCAGCCGGTCGAACAGCTCGGGGTCGTACGACAGCAGCGGTTGTTGCACGTTGAGCGCCGCGTTCCAGACGTACACGCCGATCGGCCCGAGCTCGCGCTCGACCGCGGCGAACACGTCGGTGAAGTGCTCGCGGCGCTCGATGTCGAGGACGTATCCGCGGGCGACGCCTCCGGCCTGCACGATCTCGTCGACCACCGCCGACATGCGGCCCGCGTGGCGATCGGTGACCACGACGGTCATCCCGTCGGCCGCCAGCCGCAGCGCCGCGGCCCGTCCGATCCCGGCCCCGGCTCCGGTGAGTACGGCGACCACCGGTCGCCTCGCTGACGGCGCATCGTGCATGTTCGAGTCCTTCTCGTTCGAGTTCCGCAGCGTGATCTAGCGGCTGACACGCCCGCCTCGCCGGGCGGACGCGGTGGTGTGCCGTTGGGTAGCACAGCCGCTGCTCCCCCGTGATGCCCGGGCGCGTCACGGCGTAGGTTCGGCTCGGTGCAGATCGGCATCTACTTCGATGTTCGCAACCCACCGGAGTGGCAGCAGGACCCGGCGCGCCTCTACGCGTTCACGCTGGAGATGTGCGAGGAAGCCGAGCGGCTCGGTGCCGACTCCGTCTGGTTCAGCGAGCACCACATGTTCGCCGACGGGTACCTGCCGCAACCGCTCACGCTGGCTGCCGCGGCGGCCGCGCGCACGCGCCGGGTACGCATCGGCACCGCCGTCGTCGTCGCCCCGCTCCGGCCCGCCGTGCAGATCGCCGAGGAGGCCGCGGTCGTCGACCTGATCAGCGCCGGGCGGCTCGAGCTCGGCCTCGGTGCGGGGTATCGCAAGCCCGAGTTCGACCTGTTCGCGGCCGACCTGTCGCGGCGCTACTCGGCGACCGACGCGCGCGTCCGCGACATCCGTGCGTTGTGGGACGAAGGCCGCGTCACCCCCGCGCCCGTCCAGCCGCGCGTCCCGATCTGGCTCGGCTACACCGGCCCGCAGGGAGCCCGGCGCGCCGGCCGCTTGGGTGAAGGATTGCTGTCGAGCCGCCCCGAACTCCTGGCGCCGTATCTGGAGGGGCTTGCCGAAGGTGGGCACGACCCGGCGGCGGCCCGGATGGGCGGCAACGCCGCGGCATGGGTGACCGACGACCCCGAGCGCGACTGGCCGACGTTCTCGCGCCACCTCGCCCACCAGTTCGACACCTACCGCCGCTACGGCGTCGAGGGCACCGACCGGCCGGTCCCCCGCCCGGTCGACCCGGCCAAGTTGATCGACAGTGCGCGCAACGACGCGCTCGGCTCGTTCACCTACGGCACACCCGACGACGTCGCCGCACGGATCGCCGCCCGGCTCGGCGACGCGCCGGTGACGACGTTGCTGTTCTGGGCGTCGGTGTCGGGGATGAGCGAGGACATGGTGCGCCGCAACGTGGAACTCGTGTGCACCCGGGTCAAGCCGCTCCTCGACGACCCCGATTTCGTTCAGCGGCACAGCGCGGCGGCTCCACCGACCGGCTGAGCAGGGCACCGTTAGGTTCGGCCGGGTGACCGACGACCTACTCCCCGCCGACCCGCTCGAACGCAACCGCGAACTGGCCCGCCAGTGGTTCGCGGCGATGGGGTCAACCGACATCGCCAAGCTCGGCGAGTTGATGGCGCCCGACGTCGAGCTCAACACGTGCCCGTCGGTGCGCGCCACGCCGCGACGCGGGCACGCCGAGGTGCTCGGCCGGCTGGAACGGATCTTCACCAGCGGTCGCTACTACCAACCGGGGACGTTCCGTTGCGAGCCGCTCGACATCATCGCCGAGGGCGACACGACCGCCGCCCGGGTGGTGATGGGCGGGTTCTTCCCGAACGGCAACCCGTACGAGAACGTCTACCTGGTCTGGCAACAGTGGCGCGAAGACCGGATGTACTACATGCTCGAGTTGTTCGACCCGGTGCACTGGAGCAACCAGCGCAACGCCGGCACCGAGGCGGCCGACGCGGCAGCGGGTTCGTGATGGACACGATCGACACCTCGATCGACGGTGGGGTCGCCGTCGTCCGCCTCAACCGGCCCCCGGTCAACGCCGTCAACCGGCAGATGCAGCTGGAGCTGACCGAACAATTCCGGGCCCTGTCGGTCGATCGCACGGTGGCCGCAGTGGTGCTGGCGGCGACCGGCGAGCGGGCGTTCTGTGGCGGCATCGACCTCAAAGAGACCGCCGCCGGCCTCGCCGACGACACGACCCTGCCGACCCAGGCCACGCTCGACCCCGGCTGGGAGTGGCGCACCACGCAGGAAGCGATCCGCTACTGCGCGGTGCCGGTGATCGCCGCCGTCGACGGCCCGGCGATCGGCGCCGGGATCGGTTTGGTTGGCGTGTGCGACCTGATCGTTGCGTCCGAACGGGCCACGTTCGGCCTCACCGAGATCAACGTCGGCCTGCTCGGCGGTGCCAGCAAGATGCTGCGGATGGTCGGCCCGTTCATGGCTCGCCGGATGCTGTTCTTCGGTGAGCTGCATTCGGCCGCCGAGTTGTACCGGTTCGGAGGGATCGAGGCGGTCGTGCCGCCCGGCGAGGCCGAGCAGCGGGCGGTCGAGCTGGCGCGCAAGCTGACGAGCAAGAGCCCGCTCGCGCTCCGTCTGGCCAAGGAGTCGGTGTTGCGCATCGAGGGCCGCGAGATGGAAGACCGCTACCGCACCGAGCAGGACTACACGAACCGCCTGCGCGGCTTCAACGACTCGGCCGAGGCGATGGCCGCGTTCCTGGAACGCCGCCAGCCGACCTGGACGTGGAGCTGACCGCTACGCGGTGTCGGCCGGAGGGGCCAGGCCGAGGTCGGCGATCGACTGCTCGCGCATCAGGTACTTCTGCACCTTGCCGGTGACGGTCATCGGGAACTCGTCGACGAAGCGCACGTAGCGCGGCACCTTGTAGCGGGCGATCCGGCCCTCGCAGAACCCGCGCACGTCGGCGTCGGTGAGCGTGGCGCCCTCGCGCAGCTTCACCCATGCCATCAGCTCCTCGCCGTACTTGGCGTCGGGTACCCCGATGACCTGCACGTCGGCGATGTCGGGGTGCGTGTAGAGGAACTCCTCGACCTCGCGGGGGTAGATGTTCTCGCCGCCGCGGATCACCATGTCCTTGATCCGCCCGACGATGTTCACGTACCCGTCGGTGTCCATCACCGCCAGGTCGCCGGTGTGCATCCAACCGTCGGCGTCGATCGCCTCGGCGGTGCGGGCCGGGTCGTTCCAGTAGCCCTGCATCACCGAGTACCCGCGGGTGCAGAACTCGCCGGTCGCGCCGCGCTCCAACGTCGCCCCACCATCGGGGTCGGCGACGCGGATCTCGACGTGCGGGTGGGCCCGCCCCACGGTGGCCGTGCGGTGGTGCAGCGAGTCGTCGGCCAGTGTCTGGGTCGACACCGGCGACGTCTCGGTCATGCCGTAACAGATCGTCACCTCGGTCATGTGCATGCGGTCGACGCACGCTTTCATCACCTCGACCGGGCACGGCGAGCCGGCCATCACACCGGTGCGCAGCGACGCCAGGTCGTACGAGTCGAAGTGGGGTAGGCCGAGTTCGGCGATGAACATCGTGGGCACGCCGTACAGCGACGTGCAGCGCTCTTCCTGTACCGCCGCCAGCGTGGCGGCCGGGTCGAACGCGTCGGCGGGGATGACCATCGTCGCCCCGTGCGTGGTGCAGCCGAGGTTGCCCATCACCATGCCGAAGCAGTGGTAGAACGGCACGGGAATGCACAGCCGGTCGGCCGCGGTGAGGCCCTGGCGGCGGGCCGTGAAGTAGCCGTTGTTCAAGATGTTGCGGTGGGTCAGCGTGGCGCCCTTGGGGAACCCCGTGGTGCCCGACGTGTACTGGATGTTGATCGGGTCGTCCGGGCCGAGCCCGGCCCGGCGGGCGGCCAGCGCGGCCGCGTCGGCACCACCCTCCCCCGCCGCCAGGGCCTCCCAATCGGCGTCCCAGAAGAACATCGCCCGTTCGAGCGCCGGCGTTTCGGGGCGCACGGCGTCGATCATCGCCCGGTAGTCGGACGTCTTGAACGCCGGCGCGGCGAACACCATCCGGCACCCCGACTGGTTGAGCGCATACGCCAGTTCGTGCGTGCGGTAGGCCGGGTTGAGGTTGACGAGGATCACACCGATCTCGGCGGTGGCGTACTGCACCAACGTCCACTCGGCATAGTTCGGACTCCACAACCCCACCCGGTCGCCCGATTCGAGGCCGAGGCCGATCAGTCCGCGCGCCAGGCGTTCGACGCGCTCACCGAACTCGGCGTACGTCCAGCGGATTCCCTGATGCCGCGAGACCAGCGCGTCGTTGCCGCCGTGGGCTGCGATCGTGCGGGCCAGGTTGGCCCCGATCGTGTCGTCGAGCAGCGGTACGTCGGTGGCACCGGCGTCGATCGCAAGTTCTTCCCCCATCCCCCGATGTTCGCGCATCGGGCGCGAGGCGGTGGCGACGGTGGGCGTGCATACTCGTGCAGGTGCATGACCGAGCGGGGTCCCCCCACCCGACCGGGCGCGCTGGGCAGTTGCCGCGCGCGATCGTCCTCGGCGGCCTTACCGCGGTCGCGATCGTGGTGATCGCCATAGCCGCCGCGACCGGGCGCTCAGGAGGCGCGGCGACCAGCGATGCGCCCGCTCCGACCGTCTCGGCGGCCCCACCGGTCGTGACGGCCGTGCCGGTGGCCCGCGACCCGGAGCCCGAACCGGCCCTCAGCGTCTCGGCACCCGAGCTGGCGGCCACCGAGCCCCCGCCCCGCGACTCGGAGCCCGAACCGGCGACCACCCAGCCGGCAACGACCACGCCGACCACGGCACCTGCACCGGCGGCGCCCGACGACGAAGCGCCGTCGCTGGAGGGCACCCAGCCCGGCTTGCAGGCGGCGTTCGAGGCGGCTGGCGTCGCGTTGGCGAACGACGGAATCGAGTTGATCGTCAACTCCGGGTACCGCACCGTCGAGCACCAACTCCGGCTGCTCGACGAGGCGATCGTCGAGTACGGCTCGCGCGAAGAGGCGACACGTTGGGTGTTCGAGCCGGAACGGTCGATGCACGTGCAGGGCTTGGCGGTCGACATCGGCAGCGGGCCGGCCGCCGACTGGCTCCAGCAGCACGGCGCCCGGTTCGGGATCTGCCAGACGCTCGATTGGGAGTGGTGGCACTTCGAGTGGCGCCAGGCATGGCAGGACCGCGCCGCATGCCCACGCCCGGCCAGCGACCCCACCGACGCCCCCGGCATCAACGTCGGCTGACACTCCCGATGGTTTCGACAGGCTCAACCATCTGTTCCTGCTCAACGCCAGCACCCGGTGGTTGAGCTTGTCGAAACCACCGCATGAGCGGTCTTGGCTCACTCGCGGACGTCGATGCGGGCGGCCATGCGGGCGTCGACCTTGACGTCGAGGTGGCCGTCGACCGGGGCGTCGAGCTCGATGAAGATGCACTCGCCGGGGCACACCTCGGCGGCCTTGATCACGGCCCCCACGTGGCGCACCGGCACCTCCGCCAGGCTGCCCGAACTGCCCGGGTCGTTGAGCACCTGGCCGGCCTCGACCACATAGGCGATGCCGTCCTCGAGCAGGGTGAACACGTCGTGGCAATGGTCGACGCAGAGACCGTCGCCGGTGCACAGGTCCTGATCGATCCAGACGCGCATTCGTTGTGCAAGCTAGCGGCGTAACCTCCGGCGCCATGAGTGTGCCGGAGTCCCCGACCGAACCAGCGGCCAAGCAAGTCCCCCACACGTGGGCGCGGCCCACCGGCCCCGCCGACGACCCGTTCGCCTGGCTGCGCGATCGCGACGACCCCGACACGATCGCCTACCTCGACGCCGAGAACGCCTACAGCGACGCCTGGTTCGCGGCCCGTGCCGACCTGGTCGAGACGCTGTTCCAGGAAATCAAGCGGCGCACGCAAGAGACCGACACGGCGGCGCCCGTGTGCGTTCGCAAGCACGGCGTCGACCGGTGGTACGTCACGAGCATGGTCGAAGGCCAGTCGTACCCGCTGCACCAGCGCGGCCCGAGCGCGGCGAACGCTACCGAGCAACTCGTGCTCGACCAGAACGCCGAGGCCGCGGGCCACGACTTCTTCGACCTCGGCACGTTCGAGATCAGCCCCGATCACCGGTTCGTCGCCTGGTCGGCCGACATCGACGGGCACGAGCACTACACGCTGCGCATCCGCGACATCGACGCCGGCACCGACCTGGCCGACGAGCTGCACGACACCACGTGGGCAGGCACCGCCTGGTCGGCCGACGGCCACTACCTGTTCTATGTCGTCGCCGACGAGCAGGAACGTCCGTTCCGGGTGATGCGCCACCATGTCGGCACGCCGCAGCACGACGACGTCGAGGTGTTCGTCGACCCCGACGAGCGGTTCTACGTCGGCATCGGCGCGACCCGTAACGACGCGGCGATCGTGATCGAGTCGAGCAGCAAGCTCTCGTCGGAGGCGTGGCTGATCGATACCACCCGTCCCACCGAGGCGCCCGTGCTCGTGCAGGCCCGCCAGCCCGACCTGGAGTACCACGTCGACCACTGGGGCGACCGGCTACTGATCCTGACGAACCAGGATGCAGAGGACTTCCGGGTGATGACCGCACCCCTCGACGCTCCCACTGAGTGGACCGAGCTGGTCGCCCATGTGCCGGGCCGGCGGGTGGCCGCGATCGAGGCGTTCGCCGGGCACCTCGCCCTGCTCGAGTGGGAGGCCGCGCAACCGCAGGTGCGCATCGTCACCCGCGACGGGGGCTCGCACGTGTTGGCCGTCGACACCGAACCGCACGACGTCGGCTTCGGGCCGAACGAGGTGTGGGACACGTCGGTTATCCGCCTCACCCACGTGTCGCTGACGGTGCCGGCCCGCGTGATCGACGTCACCATCGACACGGGCGCCACCGAACTGGTCAAGCAGACGCCCACGCCCAACGTCGACCTCGCCGACTACACCGCCGCCCGCCTGTGGGCTACCGCCGACGACGGCACCCAGGTACCGGTCGACATCGTGCACCACCGCGACACACCGCTCGACGGCACCGCGCCGATCGCGGTCTACGGGTACGGCTCGTACGAGGCGTCGATGCCCCCGTGGTTCTCGATCGCCCGCCTGTCGCTGCTCGACCGCGGCTTCGTGTGGGCGCTGGTGCACCCCCGTGGGGGCGGCGAGCTGGGCCGGCGCTGGTACCTCGACGGCAAGCTGCTGAACAAGCGCAACACGTTCACCGACACCCTGGCCAGCTGCGAGCACCTCGTCGCCAGTGGCATCGGTGATCGCAGCCGGGTGGCCCTGCGCGGCGGCTCGGCCGGCGGCCTGCTGGTGGGGGCCTGCGTCACGATCGAGCCCGAGCGGTTCGCCGCCGCCGTCGCCGAGGTGCCGTTCGTCGACGTGGTCACCACCATGGGCGACCCGACGCTGCCGCTCACGGCGACCGAGTGGGACGAGTGGGGCGACCCGCGCACCGAGCCGTTCGCGTCGTACATGCTCGGCTACTCGCCCTACGACAACACGGTCGCCACCGACTACCCGGCCCTGTTCGTCACGGCCGGCCTCAACGACCCGCGGGTGAGCTACCACGAGCCGGCCAAGTGGACCGCCAAGCTGCGCGCCCTGCGCACGAACGACCGGCCACTGTTGCTGCGCACCGAGATGGGCGCGGGGCACGCCGGCCCGAGCGGCCGCTACGACGCGTGGCGCGACGAGGCCCGCGTGCTGGCGTTCCTCATCGACAACGTCTGATCGGCCAAGGTCGGGTCAGCCGCCGCGCGTGCGCACCGGCACGTCGCGGCCGCGCCACACGACGGTGCGGTCGGTGGTGGCCAACACCACCGACCACGCCAGCGTGGTCCCCCACACGGCGAGTGCGAGCGGGTGCAGCAGCACGCCTGCCAGCGGGTCGTTGCCGTGCAGCGACGTGATCACGCGGGCGCCGAGAATCAGCAGTACCTGTACGAGCGCCTCGCCGGGCAGCGACCCCGACCACACCCCGACGAGCACCCGCAGGAACGGGGCGCACAGCAGGGGCACCATCACGAACACGGTCGCCAGCGCGAGCAGCAGGTTGTAGTCGAGGGCCCCGAACGCGTTCTTCGAGAACCCACGACAGATGTCGCCCACGGTGGAGTACCACCTGGTGCGCGCCAGCTCGGTGCCGTTGGCGAGCCGCACCGGGTAGCCGGCGCCCTTGATGGCCCGGCTCAGCGCCACGTCGTCGACGATGTTGTCGGGTGCCGCGGCGTGCCCACCGACCGCGTCGTAGGCCTCGCGGGTCACCATCATGAACGGGCCGAGCCCGAGCGCGACCCGCTTGGCGGCCGGGCGGTGCATCAGCCACACGGGGAACAGGGCCATCAGCGCGTGGTTGACGATCGGCAGGAACACCGCCTGCGCGAACGTGCGCCGCTCGGCCGCCAGCAGCAGCGTCACCAAGCCGGCGCTCTGCGATTCGAGTTCGGCCAGCGCGGCGCCGACCGCGGCCGGTTCCAGCTCGGTGTCGGCGTCGACGAAGCAGAGCACGTCGCCGGTCGCCTGGCGGGCGAGCTGATCGCAGGCCCAGTTCTTGCCGGTCCACCCGTCGGGCACCGGTTCCCCGCGCACGAGCCGTACGCCGCGGTCGGCGAAGCTCTTCACGATCGCCGCCGTGTCGTCGACCGAGCCATCGTCGAGCACGATCACCTCGATCGACGTGTGGTCCTGACGGGTGAGCCCGGCGAGACAGGTGGCGATCGTGGCCGCCTCGTCGCGCGCCGGTACGAGCACGCTGACGATCGTCGCCGAGGTGCGCCGGCGGTCGCTGCGTAACCGCGGGATCGACATCAGGTTGGCGACGAGCATCACGAGCACGGCGACGCTCAGCGCGGTGACGACCGGCCCGAAGAGGAACTGCCAGCTCACGGGATCACCCTGCATCCGTCGATCACGTCGGCCGACCGCGAGCGCTGCCCAGGTCGCGGCGGGTTGCGACGACGTTGGCGTTGGTGCGCCGTGCGTGACGCCCAGCCTGCGTGGCGCTTGAACGCACAACGTTACGGTTCACGACCCGAGCCCGTCGAGCCGGTCCCAGCCGGTGCGGGCCTCGATCGCCCGCATGCGCGGTTCGTCGATCGCCCGTTTGACGCCGGTGAGGGCGAACAGCCACACGACGAGGCCGACCTCGAACAGCGAGGCGCCGAGCAGCGGCGCGGCGACGATCGTCACGACGATCGCGGCCACCGTGGTCGGCAGGAAGCGCTTGCTGACGAGCCAGACGACACCCGCCGCGGCGGTGCCGGCCAGCGCCGCGGCCGGCATGATCGCGACCGTCGAACCACCCACCGTCGACAGACCTTTGCCGCCGACGAAGCGCAACCACACGGGGAAGCAGTGACCGACCAGGGCTGCCGTGGTGCCCGCTGCCAGGACGGCGTCGGACTGCCCGAGGAACAGGGCGGCGACGACGAGACCCTTCAGGAAGTCGGCGGCGAACACGGCGATGCCCCACCGCTTGCCGACTACATGGAACGTGTTGCGGGCGCCGACGTTGCCCTCGCCCTCGACGCGCACGTCGATGCCGGCCGCCAGCCGCCCGACGAGGTAGGCGGTGGGGATCGAGCCGATGAGATACCCGGCGACGGCGGCAACGAGGAGGTCGATACGCCCGATCATCGCACGCCACGCCGCGCGAGCTAGAGGAGTGCGACGACGGCGAGCGCGAGCAGGGCTGCGTTGCGGGTGACGTGGCCCCAACCGATCGGCCTCGCGCTCCACGCCCCGAAGCACGCGCACGGCGGGTGGCTGCCGGCGCGCAGGTGAGCGACGATCAGCACCGTGAACGCGCCCAGCAACACCAGCGCGGCGACCGCCGGCCACGGCCGCCACACCTGTACGGCGAGCAACGCACCGACGACAAGTTCGCCGAACGGCACCACCCGGGCCACCGCCGCGGGCACGCGCAGCCCGGCGGCCTGAGCCGGCCACGCCTTGCCGGCAGCCAGCTTCGACGCACCGGCCACGACGAACGCCACGCCGACGACAACCCCGGCGACCGCCGCCAACAGGCTCACGTGTGGGCTGCGGTGAGGTCGACGGTGAGGCCCTCGCGGGCGCCGATCACTTCGATCTCGGGGGCGCACATCCCGGCCGCGGCGACCAGCCGGTCGATCTGGTCGTCGGTGTGGGTGGGGTCGTGGTGGAACAGCGCCAGCGTCCGCACACCACACTCGCCGGCGACCCACAGCGCGTACTCCACCGTGGAGTGGCCCCACGTGGAGCGCTGCTCGAACTCGGGGCGCGTGTACTGCGCGTCGTGGATCAGCAGGTCGACCCCGTCGCACAGTTCGCGCACCGCGTCGGTGGTTTCGTACACGTCGACACCGGGCTGCTGGTGGTCGCTGAGATAGGCGACGCTGCGTCCACCCCAGTCGAGGCGGTAGCCGAGCGTGGGGCCGATGTGCGGGATCAGCCGGGCGGTGACCTGCACCGGGTCGGGCCCGTCGCCGAGCGTGAACGTCGACTCGCCGATCGAGTGGAAGGCGACCTCGCCGGGGAACGCGTCGAGGCCCACGGGGAACAGCGGCGGCCGCAGGATGGCCGACAGCACCTCGCCGATCGAACCGTCACCGACCGACGGGTGGGTGTGGTCGGCGTCGGGTTCGGGTGCGTACACGTCGAGGTGCGCACCCTCACGCAGGATCGGTGGGAAGAACGGCAGACCCTGGATGTGGTCCCAGTGGGCGTGGCTCAACAGGCACGTGCCGCGGAACGGGCGCTCGGCGCCGCACGACAGGCCGAAGTAGCGGGCACCCGTGCCGAGGTCGAGCAGGATCGGGTCGTGTCCGGGGACACCGACGGAGACGCAGGAGGTGTTCCCTCCATAGCGAACCACGTCGTCGCCCTGGCAGGGCGTCGAGCCGCGCACGCCGAAGAACGTGACCGTAAAGGCTTCCCCGTTGATGGCCAAACGGTACCCAAGCGGCGGATTGCCACGAACAAGCGAGTGGTTGTGACTCCCGTCACACGGCGGTGGGCGCGGCGAGCGCGGCCGCTGCGGCGGCGACGCCCGAGCCACCGACCGGCGCGCCGATGCGGGCGAGCACCGACTCGACCACGCCGAGCACACCGAGCACCGACGGCGCGCTGACGTAGCCCATATGGCCGATGCGGAACGACGTCGCCGCGAACGGACGCAGGCCGATACCGAGCGTGACCCCGAACTCGGCGCGCGCGGTGGCGCGCAACAACTCGGCGTCGATCGAGCCGGTGCTGATGGTGGTGACCGAGTTGGCCCGCTCGGACGGTTCGCTGGCCCACAAGGTCACGCCGCCCGGCGTGGCCCACGCTTCGACCGCGGCCCGCACGGCCGCGCCCAGCGCGGCGTGGCGCGCCCACACGTTGTCGATACCTTCGGCCGCGATCAAATCGAGCGCGGTGTGGATCGCGAACAGGTGGCTGACCGGGGGTGTGCCGCAGTAGCGCAGGTAGTGGGCGTCGGGCCGGTGCCGCGGCGACCAGTCCCAGTAGGGGGTGCGCAGGTCGGCGGATTGGTGAGCCGCCCACGCCCGCTCGCCGACCCACACGAACGCCAGCCCGGGCGGTGTCATCAGGCCCTTCTGGCTGGCGCTGATGGTGACGTCGGCGCCCCACGCGTCCATGTGGAACGGCTCGCACCCGATCGACGCGATCGCGTCGATCATCAGCAACGCCGGGTGGCCGGCCGCGTCGATCGCCGCCCGCACGGCCGGGATGTCGTTGCGGATCGAGCTGGCCGTGTCGACATGGACGAGCATGACCGCCTTGATCGTGTGGGCCGTGTCGGCCGCCAGCAGTTCGGCGATCGCAGCCGGGTCGACCGCGCGGCGGTCGGCGGCGTGGATCAGTTCGACGTCGAGCCCGAGCCCGCGGGCCATGTCGGCCCACACCGCGGCGAACAGCCCGCAGTCGGCGACGAGCACCCGGTCGCCCCGCGAGAGCGTGTTCGTCAACGCCATCTCCCAACCGCCGTGACCGTTGCTGATCGCAATGTACGCCTCGCCGGCCGTACCGACCAGGCCGGGCAGCGTGGCCAACACGTCGAGGCTGACGTCGATCAGCTCGCCCTCGTAGATGTCGGGCAGCGGCCGGGCCATCGCCGCGAGCACCTCGGGCGGCATGATCGACGGCCCGGGAATCGCGACCGTCCGCGGGCCGTGCGACAGGTTCGGGAAGCTGTGGGGGCTCACTCGTTGATCATCCCACGGCCGATCATCTCGCGACGCCCAACCCCATGGTCGGGCGGGTCCGAAACCGCGGCCCGTAGCCTGGTACGAATGGCGCACGAGTACATCTACACCTGCCACAAGCTGGCGCGGTTCTACCCACCCGACCGCACGGTGCTGGAGAACATCTCGCTGAGCTTCTACCCGGGTGCCAAGATCGGCGTGATCGGCTCGAACGGGTCGGGCAAGTCGTCGCTGCTCAAGATCATGGCCGGGCTCGACGACGGCTACACCGGCGAGGCCCGGCTCACGCCCGGGTTCACGGTCGGCTACCTGGCCCAGGAGCCGCAACTCGACCCCACCAAGGACGTCAGGGGCAACGTGATGGACGGCGTCGCCCAGGTGCAGTCGATCATCGACGAGTACAACGCGCTGATGGCCCAGTGGGCCGACCCCGACGCCGACTACGACAAGATCGGCAAGCGCCAGGCCGAGTTGGAGGACAGGATCGCGGCCACCGACGCGTGGTCACTGGAGCGCAACGTCGAGATCGCAATGGACGCCTTGCGGTGCCCGCCCGACGACGCCGACGTCACCAAGTTGTCGGGTGGCGAGCGGCGCCGCGTGGCGCTGGCCCGGTTGCTGCTCAGCCGCCCCGACCTGCTGCTGCTCGACGAGCCCACCAACCACCTCGACGCCGAGTCGGTGTTCTGGCTCGAGCGGTTCCTCCAGGACTACCCGGGCACGGTCGTGGCGATCACCCACGACCGCTACTTCCTCGACAACGTCGCCCAGTGGATCCTCGAACTCGACCGCGGCCGCGGCTTCCCGTTCGAGGGTAACTACTCGTCGTGGCTCGAGCAGAAGGAGGCCCGCCTGGCACAGGAGCAGAAGGCCGACAACAACCGTCTGCGGTCGCTCCAGCGCGAGCTCGAATGGGTGCGGATGGCGCCTAAAGCGCGCCAGTCGAAGGGCAAGGCACGCCTCGCGGCCTACGAGAAGTTGCAGGCCGAGGCCGAGGCCGCGTCCCCCCAGGATCAGCGGCTCGAGATCGCGATCCCGCCGGGCCCGCGGCTGGGCAACACCGTGATCAAGGTCGACGGGCTCACCAAGTCGTTCGGCGACAAGGTGCTGTTCGAGAACCTGTCGTTCGACCTGCCGCCCGCCGGCATCGTCGGCGTGATCGGCGCCAACGGCGCCGGCAAGACCACCTTGTTCCGCCTGATCACCGGCGAGGAGACGCCCAACTCCGGCACGATCACCGTCGGCGAGACCGTGTCGCTGAGCTACGTCGACCAGTCGCGCGACTCCCTCGACGACGACGCCACGGTGTACGACGAGATCACCGGCGGCGTCGAGCACCTGATCGTCGGCCAGGGGGCCACCAAGCGCGAGATCCACGGCCGGGCGTACGTGTCGAGTTTCATGTTCAAGGGCACCGACCAGCAGAAGCCGGTCGGCAAGCTGTCGGGTGGCGAGCGCAACCGCGTGCACCTGGCCAAGCTGATCAAGTCGGCCGGCAACGTGCTGCTACTCGACGAGCCCACCAACGACCTCGACGTGAACACGCTCCAGGCGTTGGAGGCCGGACTGGAATCGTTCCCCGGCTGCGCGGTGGTGATCAGCCACGACCGCTGGTTCCTCGACCGCATCGCCACCCACGTACTCGCCTTCGAGGGCGACAGCCAGGTCCGCTGGTTCGAAGGCAACTTCAGCGAATACGAGGACTACAAACGCAAGGTCTTGGGCGAAACCCCCGACCAACCCCACCGGTTGAAGTACAAAAAACTCGCCTAGCTGGGCTTACGCGGCACGGTCGGCTTCGGTCGGCCTGCTCGGCGGCCCCACCGGCCAGCCCCTGGTGGGTCTAAGGCACGTACGCACTCTCGTCGTGATGCCTGAGTCCCGGTTCATCGCGACGCCAGCTGTTGCCTCTTCGACCGTTGCCGAGCGCCAGCCGGCACCCCATTACGCTCGGCGCCGATGAAGCGGGCGATGTGGACAGCGGTCCTGATGGGGCTGATCACACTGCCCGCTGCGTGCAGCGGCGACGATGACGACGCCAGCTCGTCGACGAGCACCGCAGTGTCCGCCGGGACGCCGTCGACCACCCAGAACATCCCGTCGGCGTCGGCGGCGCCGACGTTCCCCGCCTCGACGAGTGAGGCAACTGGCTGGCTGCGTGTCGAACCGACGGCCGTCTGGTTCCTGACGCTCCTCGGCGACTCTACGCTCGCTGGCACCTCGAACCTCACCAGGCTCTCCGATGACGGCCTCACCATCGAGCGCCTCGACGAACCAATCAGTGGCACGCGCGACGGCAACCAGATCCTCGTCACCGTCTACAGGCAGACTTGGAACGGACGACTCGAGGGGGACCGGCTTCTGCTGACCGTCACTCGCCCGAACGGCGAACTGGTCGACGCCACGTTCTTCCCTGGCGACGCCGCCGCATACAACGCGGCGGTGCGTTCACTGAACGAACTCGCCGCCGCCGGCCAACAGGCAGCAGCCGATGACCGGGCCCGTCTCGCCGCCGAGAAGGCGGCGCAGGAGACACTCGCAGCGTTCGCCGCTCGGACCCAGACCGTCGTATCGAATACTGCTCGACTCGCCGATCAACACGATCTCGCCGATCCAGTCGGATCGGCCGAGACAGCACGATCAGGGCTGACCGCTGCGATCGCCACGCTCGACGACGTCGACTGCTTCGACGCCGAGTTCGCCGCCAGCGATCTGACCCTCGCCGCCGACGACCTGCTGTGGGCGATCGGCGAGCAGAGGTACACGATCGAGAGCCTCGGATTGTCGATCGACACGTTGCGAGACTCGATTGCCGCGCTCGACGGCTACAGCTCGACGCCCGACTCCGAGGCCGCCGTGAACTCAGCCAACAACACGATCGCCAACGTGGAATCCGACATGGCGACCTGGTCGACGCAGCTCGACTCGGTCGAACAGGCGGTCATCGCAGACGCCCGAGCAGCGCTGAGCCGCTCGGTGCAGAGATGTGGCACGACCGTCACGTGGGAACCCGCTGCCGGCGGCAACTGAGCGCGAATAGGTCGCTCGACCGCCTCGGCGTGGTCAGGTTCAGTCGAGCTGCTCGGCGAAGTTCTCCATCGCGTACCCAGTTACGCGAAAGCAGGAGTCACAGGCGGACAAGCACCCAGTTCGGGTCGGAGTCGTTACTCCAGTGGTGAGTGATGCGGCGATGCTTCCCGTCGGGGTTGAACGGGCAGACGGTCGGGTCGGAGTCCATGCTGGGCATCCGATCAGATCTTGCGATACTCGGCGAGCGCAGCCTCAATGGCTTCGCGGCGCGTCTCGCCGGTCGCCACGATGTCGGTGCTGTCGATCCGCGCCTCCCACGTCTGGCGACGCGGGAGCTGCTTGAACACGAAGCCCTCGATCCTCTCGCCTGAACGCGACTCGAACCGGTACGCGTCGTGGATTGATACGTCGGCTAGTGCCTGGGGTCCGCTCCGTGCCATCGCCGGAGCGTAGGGCAGGTCCTAGGAGCAGTCGACCCCGCAGTACCGTTCAGTCGTGGGCGATGACGAGGTCTGGGGGCAGTTTCCGTTCGGCCAACCAAACTCCCGGCGCCCGATGCGGCTCCCGTCAAGCGGCGAACCCGAGGCACTGGTGGTCGGCGTCTACCCGTCCGCGTTCCACGTCGCCTGGACGCCGCCAGGTCACAACGGCCGCCCGCTCATCGGTTCGCTGGCGGTTGACGTCGAGCCGGTCGTGTTCTGGGCCGGCGACGACCCGACACCCGCCGACGAGTTCGAGCGCTGGGTGCGGGACGTCGGCTTCGACCCGGAGCGCCACGGCAGGACACGGCCAGGACACAACGGCCCGTCGGGCACCGGGCTGGTCAGCGAGATCCTGACGCCGCTCGGCCTCGACGCTGCCCAAGTGGCGTTCTCGGATGCGGTCCCCTGGTTCTTCGTGAAGTACGGCAAGGGCAGCCAGGGCGCTGCAATCGCCGAGCGGTTCGCTCCACTCGCCGAGCAGCTCGGCGTGCATCCTGGCTCGCTGCCTACGCGGCCGAGAACGAGCGAACTCCCGAAGATCGCAGGCGGCGACCGACGACGTGACACGTTCCGGGCCGAGCTGCTCGAAGCCGGCGCTCCGCTGATCATCACGCTCGGACAGGAGGCCGTCGATGCCCTCGGTGCTGTCGCCGACGACTCGACTGGGCTGCCTCGCAGGCTCGCACCAGAGGCCTACGGCCGGCGTGGGAGCGTCGCCATGGATGGCTACCGGTTCGAGGTGCTCCCCCTGGCGCACCCCGGCTTTCTCCGGCAGACGAACGATCAGGTCTGGCGTGCAGCGTTCGACGGCTGGAAGCTCAACCCGACCTGACTCAGTCTGCCGATCGGCGTCGAACTGGTCGAGGTGGGCCAGCCACAGCGCCAACGTTCCGGCGAATTTCGGCTGCCGTCGCGGCAAGCATGAACGCGTGCTGGCCGACGTAGCCCGCGATGGCCTACCGGCGTACGGCGACATCGGAGCGGTGAAACACAGGCGAAGGCCAGAATGAGCAAGTCGAATGACCGAACCAAGCCGTGTGATGCCCGCTAGCGTCAGGCCCGTCGCGGTACGACGCGTCAGAGTTCTTCGACTGCCAGTTCGTTCAGTGCTGGTGCTCCGACGATCCCGCCGTACCAGGCTTCGATGTTCGCCGCCGTGAGTTCGTCGAACTCACCTTCAGCCGGGTAACCGCCCGCTGCGTGAAATCTCGCAGACCCCAAGAGTCCGTTGCTGTGCCGGAGTCGGTACCGGATGCCTGACAGCGCATTCGCGTGGAACGCCTGCGCCCATTGCTGAGGCGACTCATAGTTCGTGTCGGCGCCGATCGCGTCGGTGACCCCGAACGCGGTGTGGGTGTCGGCCGCCGGGTTGCCGGTCAGATCAGCCATCTCGTCCCAGTCGGCATCGAACGTGAACATGCGGTACTTGTCGGCGACGGCTGGGGGGAGGACTGGGGCCACACCGAGTTGGCCGGTGGGCTCGACGTCGCGGAACACGGTTTCGAGCAGTGCGCCGTGCTCCGTGTCGGCGGCGTAGCAGGTGCCGTGCGCACTGTGCGGGTTCAGGTCGAACCGGTTCGACCCGCTTGCCCCGTAGAACAGCGGTGTGTCCTGGTAGGCGACCTGGACGCACCGGTACTGCGTGCCGGACTTGGCAACCGTCGGGAACGCGGCGAGATCCCGGAACGGGTGCGTCACGCCCTCGCCCTGCCGGCCCAGATGTCGGCCTGCTCGCGGGCGGCCGAGATCACCGAGTGCCGAGCGGACGCGAGTTCGTCGATCGGGCGACGACCGTCGAACTTGCGGTTGGGGGTGGCGAGCCACCAGGCCGCTGACAAGCCATCGGTCTCCGGAACAAGCAGTTCGAGCACCTCGGCCAGTCCAGCGACGATTCTGACGCCACCGGGGCAACGCCCGACCTGGAATGCCGGATACGCCCAATGGCCGTCATCGGTCTTGATACCCAGAACGCGGTGTGTCTTGCGAGCGTGGTCGACGGATTGGCGATTGCCGACGCCGAGCACCTTGGCGATCGACTGCCAGCGGTACACCGGGCCGAGCAACTCGGACCACGGCGAACTGGTCGACTCCGGGATCATGGCGACAACGAGTTCAGCAGCCTGCCGAGCTTCCAAGCCGCTCAGCCCACTCAAACGGTCCCATGCGCCGAGATCCGCCAGGTGTTCGATGAACGTCGTCGACTCCATGGAGCAAGCGTAGCAAAGCATTTCTACACCTGCTTGCTCTGAGTCCTGGTCTCCTGGTTTGAGGGCGGGCCGGGTGGCGGGTCGACGGGTTGGGCGCCCGGAGTGATCACGTAACGGAACTGAACGTTGCCGAAGCCGAGCACGGGACAGGGTCAGGCCGACTCCCTGGGCGGCGCTCGCCCACCACCACGCGCCGTCCGTGGTTCGACGTCAACCTCCGGTTAAGAAACCAAGCTCGTCGAGATATCGAACGTCAGTTTGTATTTCTATTCTATATCCAGTTGATTTACCTTTCCTCTCGTGGTACCGTTCGCATATGGTTCAGGCACCGGTCGACGTGCTGGCGGCGCTTGGTAGCGCCGACGTCAACACCGCCGACGCGCTCGCCTGCAACCGCTGGCTCGGCGACCTCAAGCGAGTCCAGGGGTGGGTCGACGCCATGCGCGCCAAGGTCACCAGCCGACTCGACGCGCTCGCCGCCACCGGCGAATCGTTTGGTTCCGAAGACTCCCACTCCCGCTGCTCGGGCATGTCGGGGCGCGAGGCCGGCAAGCAGAAAGAACGCGCGAGCGCTCTCGATCAGGCCGACGGCTTCGCCGAGGCACTCGCCACCGGCTCGGTCACCGCCGAGCACGTCGACAAGTTGGCCGGCGTGGCCAACTCGCTCAACGACGAGGTGCGGTCATCGTTGTTCGAACGATCGCACGACCTGTTGGAACACGCTCAGGGCCACGACCCGGGCCGGTTCGGGCGCCACGTGCGCGACCTCGCTCGCCAACTCGAACACGACGCCGGCGTCGAGCGCGACCGCCAGCAGCGTGCCAACACGTGGCTGTCGTGGAAGCTTGCCGCCGACGGCATGTACGACCTCCACGCTCGGCTCCACCCCGAACTCGGCGAGCGCATCGTCAACGCCCTCGAACACGAAACCAAAGCGGCGGTGGCGCGCGGCGAGGCTGCCGGCGATCCCGAGTTCGTCAACCGCACCGTGAACCGCAACCGGCTGATGGCCGAAGCACTCGGCAACCTGATCGCCGCCGGCCACGGGGAGGTCCGGCCCACCGTTGCCGACATCAGCCTGATCATCGACGCCCACACGGCTGCCACTGGCCAACTGCACGATCACTCGGTCTGCGAAACCCAGCACGGCGCCCCACTCCCGTTCGAATCCGTACGCGCCCTGCTGTGCAACGGGCAGATCACGCCCGTCTACATCGACAGCGACGGCACCGTGCTCGACATCGGCCGCACCCAGCGCACCGCCAACCGGCAACAACGCCGGGCGTTGCGGGCGATGTACCGCACCTGCGCCGCCAAGGGCTGCGACACCCCGTTCGACCGCTGCCACATCCACCACATCGACTGGTGGGAGCACGGCGGGCCAACCGACCTCAAGAATTTGTTGGCTCTCCTGCTGTTTCCGTGGGTCATGCGGCGGCCTTCCGGCCGGGTAGGGGTGGGCAGTAGCCGCCTCGGTCGAGGAGGCAGAGGGCGATCAGGTTGTCGGTCGACTTGAACCCGTAGGCGATCCGGGTGAGCAACCGG
>DATMEY010000015.1:0-152579 GCA_035556435.1 Ilumatobacter sp.
ACCGACCCGATCGGAAGTGCCGATCTCGGACGCTCGAGCGGTGCTGACATCGTGGTCGAAATGAGCGTCACCTACCGGCACATGGGACATACCGCCCACCACACGCAGGCGGCTCGTCGGGACATCGGCTTCACCGAAGACCACTCCTGGCTCGCCCGGTCAGAGCAAGGCGCTGCGATCGATCGCCTTGTCAAACCACTCGAGTGCCCGCTTCTGAAGCGCTAGATCAGCCCCGTCGATGTCTTTGGCATGCGCGTCCGGGCGGTCGTTCACGATCTCCCCATACAGATCGAACTTCGCACGGTCGGCAAAGTACTTCTCGAACCACTTCCAGTTCTTGCGGATGACGGCTAAGAGCTCTAGCCAGTACATAGCTTTGAGAATATTGGTGGCCCCTCCTCTCAGTGCTTCACGCCGCTCTGACGGCACGGCGGCGACCAGCGCATCCTTGGGATGTCGAGCTTTGTCCGACGCGAGTTCGGACCTGACAACTACAAGAATCAGATCGCGCAGCCTTCGCTCCACGGCGTTCCGGACGGTGGACACCTCGCCAAGCATTTCTGCCCACAGTTCCTCACCTACCGACGAGGCGCTACCCGCGCTTACCGATGAAGCCTCTGGACTAGCGAACAGCCGTGGCGTCGTGGCACTAGCAGAATCGGCACGCTTCCATCGATCGAGTCCAGCTGCGACCATCGGTCCAGAAGCACAGAACCCTTCACCCAGGATTCCGTATCGACCAAGCGTTGACAGTACCTCCTGCGGCGTACGGTCGCTGTTCCCAAACACGACATCGACTGCTCCAAGACCAAGCTCGGGGTAGATTCGAAAGAGATGCCGGAGAGACGAGTAGGCAAGCTGCGCGCCTTCGATCAGCACGAACTCTTCACAGAGTGCTGCCACGATACCGGCGTCTAGTCGCGCAGGTCGACCATCTTGAGGAACGCACGAGTTGATGTAGGATCCTGCTTTCCGGATCCAAAACGGGTTATCGGAGGCCGTTGTGGCAACGTTGTCGGCGGCACCTCTTTCAAAAATAAGACCGCATGCAAGGCCCAGTTTTTCGATCATTTCGACTGATTCCGAACGCGAAAGGGGAGCCAGATATGTCTCTGGCACGAGAGCGAGGGCGGCGTTCTCGATCCCGTCGACGCTTTCTTCCGTGAACCAACGACTCGAGACGCCGGAAACGAGGAGCGAGAACGGGGTCGACCGCCGGGTAGCTTCCTGGTACACGCGTCTAAGTGCGCGGAGTGTCACGTTGAAGTCCGTGCGCCAATGTTCCTCTGTTGGACTCGACGGCGTAAGGTAGTCAACCTCATCAATGATGAGTACTAGCGGCGAGGTAACAGTAGTGATCGCTTCCAGCAGAAGATCAGCCTCAGTGCTCGTGTCGACCACTCCATCGGAAACTGCGGGTGACACGCTCACGTACTTGCCTGTATCAACCTCAGCAGCCGCGTTCGCCAGAACATTCAACAACTCTGCCGGTTGCAGCGCTGCAATCGCGTCATGAGAGGCATCGAGGAATACAACTCGAGCACCGAAACCATCTGTGAGTTCCCGCGCCAACCGGTTCAGCAGCGATGTCTTACCGATCTTGCGGATCCCGAAAAGTGAGGTGACCGTTCCCTCCGCAAGCCGTCGAGCCATATCGGGCACGAAGGGTCGCCCGAAGAACTGGAAGTCAGACCGGACCGGGCCGGTCAAGTCAAACCGGTCGTAGGTGTACAGATCTTCAAGCAGTGCCGATAGGAGACTCTTGTGTCGCGGTGTTCCCGTTGAAAGGTCGAGTGGAAGCACCGTGAGTCCGGCTTCCCTACCCCATTGGCGAAGCTTCGCATTTCCGGTCGGGTCGCGATGTGCAAGAATTCCGATGCCTGGTTGAAGGCGGTGAGCGCCGCGGCGAAGGCGCTCTCGGAGAATGGCGACGTTCCGAACCTGCACCTTCGGGAAGTCAGCGACCACGAGCAGTACTTCTTTACTTGCGAGGAGTGCCGTCCCGAGCTGATGGCCAACTTGAAGGTACGCCTCGCCGTAGGTGGCTTGTTCGGCCACGAACGACGTCTTGGTGTCGAACTTCGCTGCGTCACCGAACGCGAGCTCCAGGTCTCGCAGGAGCCGGGTCATCCGATCTGTGTACGTGCTCATCCGCCGCTGTCCCCCTTCTGGAGCGCACAGTATCCCACGTGACGCGAGCGGCTCCCAGGACGTTCCCGAATGGTGCCGGGCTCGACGCGAAGGGGTGCGCCCAGGCGCTTGTTCCCTATGAACGTGGTGTCGGCCACGATTCGCGGGCACCCCAGGTCCGAGTGTCGCCTCCGAGCAGTCCGACGGATCGGGCTGTCCCATAACGCCGGATCAGCCACGATTGTTCATAGTCCGGGGTGAACCAAGCGGACGGTGCGTTCCGATCAATCGAGCGAGCGCAAACAAGATTGTGAGTCGCTGCTTCGCGGGGGCCTGCCTCGGGTACCGTCGAAGGAGCGCCGCCGAATCGCCAGGTAGACCAACACTCGCGACCTCTCCTCGTTGGACCGTACGACGTGTTCGACGATGATCGCAGTTGCGCGATGATCGCATACTTGCGATACTCCACGTACGGCCGATGTCGAACTACCCGACGAGGTCGACGAATGGATGGACGGATTGAGTGACGAGGAGTGGGATCGAACAGTGGTCGCGGTCGACCGGCTCGCGGCGGTCGGGCCGCTGGCTCGGATGTCGTTGTCGCGTGCGCTCGGTGACGGCTTGTTCGAGCTGCGGTTCATGCTCGGGCCGACGGCACGGCGGATCACCTATCGGTTCACCAAGGACGGACGGATCGTCCTGTTGACCACGTTCCGGAAGCAACGCAACAACGAACACAACGAGATCGAGCGGGCCCGTCGCACAGCTGCCGATTGTGCTACTCGGAATCCGTGAAGGAGAACAAGATGGCGAACTACTCCCGCTGGGACAACACCAAGAACAAGCGCCGGCCGCCGACGGACGAGACGCGTGCCGCGGTCGAGCAGGATCTCGCGCTCGGACAGTTGATCTACGACCTGCGCACTGACGCCGGACTCAGCCAGCGCGAACTCGCCGCCCGGATGGGCACGACCCAGTCCGTGATCTCGCGACTCGAGGAAGGTGGCGGCGCCAGGAACCGGATCGACACCCTCGCCCGGGTCGCGACGGCGCTCGATCGGCATCTCGTGGTGTCGTTCCCGGAGAAGCTCCCGGCGAAACTCAAGGACGCCGTCCAAGTCGCCTGACCATCGGGGCGATCCGCCCATGCTTGTCATCGATCTGTCAATGCGACGCTGACCTGCAGGCACTCACAAACACCTACGAGAGCAACCGGTCGCATGCCTACACGGACGCTGACCAGGACGAGCGCGCCCGAGCGCATCTGAGACCTCACGAGGACCGGCGTCTACGGTCGTCGAAGCGGCAGCACAGTCGCGCCATCGTCTCCCCGGCGGCGCCAAACGACGCTTGCGACGTCCGCACCGTGAACCGAGCCGACGTTCGAGAACACGCGGCCCGCTCGGGCCGGCTGGGTGATGGTGCTGTTCGGGACGACCTGGCGACCCGACCGCCGATTTGGCGACGCGCGGTGCAACCTCGACGTGCACGTGTCATGCCGTTCAGAGTTCGGTGCGACGCCACCCTGATGCGTCGAGGACGTGCCGGCTTCGCGGTGGACGCTGACGCCGGTCGGTCTGACCGACGCGCACATCGGATGGGCGGTGACCGGTGGCGACACGGAACGCCCGGCTGAAGGCCGAGGCGTCGCGGTACCCGACCTTGGTGGCAACCGAGCCGCTGCTGTGGCCATCGCCCAGCAGGCGGGTGGCCTCGCTCGACAATGCTGCAGTGCGCCAAGCGGCGAAGGACATCCCGGTTTCCGCGACGAACAAGCGCGTGAGTGTCCGCGAGCTCGCACCCACCGGCGCGGCGATCTCGGCCAACCGCAGCCGCGTTCGCGGATCGTCGAGGACGAGCTGCGCGGCGTGACGAGCCCGCTCGTCGACCGGCATCGCGGGTGCCGCGAGCTGCGGCATGTGCTCGGCGGCGCGCAGGAGGTGCACGAGCGCACGCTCGAGGTGTGCCCGCGCGCCGCCGTCCGTCAGACCTCCCTCGAGGTCGTCGAGCACGCGCCGGACGGCGGGGGACATGGCGACCAGGAATGGGGTGCCGACCGATAAGGGGTCCTCATCGACCGGCTCGATGTAGATCTCACGGAAGACCGTGGAGCCGGAGACCACGGCGTCGTGGTCGAGGCCGGCCGGGACGACGACGGCGAACCGAGGCGTCGCGCGCCAGATCTGTGTGCCGCGGCGAACCACGAGCGACCCGTGACGCAACCAGAGCAGCTCGTGATCGACGTGACGATGCAGCGGGAAGGTGTGCGCCTGCTCGATCACGCGCTGAGCGAAGTAGATCACGTGCCTCCCTCTCGTCCGCGTGACCGATTCGGCACATGTTATGGCGGCTTATCATCACAGAGATAGGAGGCTTCTCAATACCCTCGGATCGCATGGGTCTCGCTCGCACTCGACCGCTCCTGCTCGCCGTTGGTCTCCTGCTCACCGCCGGATGCGCGAGCGCGGGCAACGACAGTTCTGATTCGGTCACGGTGCCGTCGACGACTGAGCGCCCGCGACCCACCGCGGCGAGCGAGCCGCAGATCGCCGCCTTTCCGCGCGATGTTCGCCATGCGTTCGGCCGCACCACGATTCCCGAACCGCCGACGCGCGTCGCCAGCATCGGCTTCACGGACCACGACACGCTGCTCGCGTTGGGCATCACTCCCGTCCTCGTCCGTGAGTGGTTCGGTGAGCGTCCAGCCGCAGCGTGGCCGTGGGCCGAGGACCTTGTCGACGGCGCTCCTGTCGTGATGCAGGGTGAGATCAACTACGAGCAGATCGCCGCTGTGGAGCCCGACATCATCGTCGCCGCCTACGCCGGGCTGACGGAGGAGGAATACTCGATCCTCTCGGAGATCGCACCCACGGTCGCGCAGTCGGCCGACCACGACAACTACCTGGCCCCGTGGCAGGCGACGACGATCGGAGAAGCAGTCGGCAAGGAAGCCGAGATCGCTGGGCTGATCGCCGACGCCGAGATGGCCGTCGCCGACGTCCAGAACCGCTATCCCGAGCTCGTGGGCACCAGGGGTGTCGCGGTGAACACCCGCGACGATGGCACCTACGGCGTACGCGGCCCAATGGATGCACGTGGGCGGTTCCTCGCTGCTGTCGGGATCCAGATCCCCGATGAGATCGCGGCCCTCGTGCCCCCCGGCGAGTTCGTTGCGCCGATCAGATTCGAACGCATCGATCTGATCGGCGAGGCCCTCGATGTCGTCGTCTGGGCGCCCGAATCTGACGTCGATCGTGCGCTCGTGGAGTCCCTGGGGCTGTATCAGGGCGAGGACCGGCTCGTGTTCATCGGCGAGGAGGAAGCCGCGGCGCTGGGCTTCAGCTCTGTCCTGAGCCTGCCGTGGGCGGTCGAGCACATCGTTCCTCGGCTCGCCGCCGCGGTCGACGGCGACCCACGAACCACGACCGGCCCGCCGCGTTGACACGAGGCTCGTGCGGTTCGACAGTCCCGGTGCTGGCGGGAGCGAGTCGCGCCCGAGTGCCGGCTCCTGCGCGGCCTCGCGTGCGGCTTGCACCTGAAGCGGACGCGTTTGGTCTCGGCGGGTACTGCGGTCAAGAATCGTGAGCGACGGGCGGACTGGCGGATCATTGGGCGTCAGATGTGGCGTCCCGCGAACGGATCGGGCGACGGTCAGAGAGGGAGGATCTGATATGCGGAGTAGAGGCTTGCCTTGGCGTCGATCGGTCGCGCTGCTCACCTTTGCTGGGCTGATCGCGGCGTGCGGCGGCGACGCGGGGGAGAACTCGGAGGGCGGCAACGAGCGCCTCTACGAGATCCAGGCGTCGGGTTGTGACCCGATTCGCGGAGACGGCACGTTGGTCAACCGCGCCGGTGAACCCGCTGCTTTCCAAGTGACCGTCGCCTACGAGTACACCGGCGAGGACCTGCCCCTGTTGCAGCGGGAGATCACTCCGGCGCTGGCCGACGGGGAGGAGTTCGAGTTCTCGGTCGGGCCGGACCCGTCGCGGGGATCGCCGTCAAGCTGTCGCATCGTCGGCGCCGAACGGGTCGCCGTCGACGACGTCGATGTGGCGGCGATCGACGAGCGCGAGGCGGCCGCGCCCGACGGCGATCGGGGCGCGGTCAGCGTCGAGCCGCTCTGGTCGGTCGCCGGGATCAACGGGTCGATTCGCAACGTGGCAGCGGATGGCTCGGTCGGTTTCATGGCATCCAATCTGCAAGGCAGCGGCGCGATTTTCGCCGTCGACCTTGCCACCGGCGACCTGATCTGGGAGATCGAGTCCGATGTGCGCTTCGAGCTCCTGGTCCCTGACGGCGAGGGCGGGCTGCTGGCAGCATCGGGCAACCTATTGGTGGCATTTGACGCCGAGGGCAACACCCGGTGGGAGACGGTGCCGCTGCGTCGAACCGAGGGCGTGCCGGCCGGCTCGATCAAGCAGGTCGACATCGACGGCGATGTCGCCTTCGTGGGCGGCGACGCGCCAGCCGCGGCAGCAGCCATCGACGTGGACAGTGGCGACCAGCGTTGGCACCTCGCTGCTGATGAGGCGCTCGCCGCCGACCCGATCGGATTCAGCGGCGGCGCCGACCTGATCGAGGTCACCGACCATGGCGTCCTCGTCGCTGGTGGCATACCGAGCCTGCGTCACCTCGCGCTGCTCGACGTGACCGGAACATCGCCGACGGTGCAGTGGTCGCACCCCGATGTGGGAACCAACTCGAGCAGCGACGGCACCGTGGTCGTCGACGCGACCGGCGCCACGGTGACGGCATGGGACCTCGCCACCGGAAGCGAACTGTGGTCCGTGACCGACGAGGCATGGGACCGCTCACCCGTCGCAGGCGCCCCAGCGATCGTGGGTGACGTGGTTATCGTCCAGCGACCGAACTCGACGATCGCCTTCGATCTCAGCAGCGGAGAGCAACGGTGGGAAGACACCGAACTGCCGACGTACTGGGCGTTCTTCGGCTCCGACATCCGACACGACGACCAGGTGCTCGGGCAAGTCTCAACCACCAACTATGTCACCTTGGGCGGCGACGGGTCGATGACCGAGATCGCCGTCGATGCCGACATCCGAGGCACCGTGGCCGACGGTGCCTCGGCCGACGGCAAGGTGCTACTGGCAGCCCACGGCTCGACCGCGGCGCAGGGATCGACGGCCTTTGTCATCGATCTCACCGAGCTTGGCTGATCCGACCGGGTCGAGCGGACGGCGCGGCCGACGACTTCGCAGAGCTCCAGGATGGGGCACGGGCACAACGCAAGGACGACGGCGATGCGAACCCGCAGCACCTACGACCCCTTCGGCTGGCAACTACAGGAGCTGACCGATCCCGAGCTCAATCCCGCCCGCCGCACCGAGCTCCTCGATGAGCTGCTCATCGCCGAGGCAGAGGAGTGCGCCCTCGGCCGCCGCCACCTTGACCATCCATCCACGGCGAACCCACCGACCTTGCCGAGGCGGAAGCTCTCAACGAGTTCTATGCCGAGGTGACGGGGATCTGCGACGTAGCCGAGTGGTCGCGCCTCGCGGGCCGTGTCGACCACCTCACGGTCACGATCGCTGCGGTGGATCGCGACAAGTATCTCCGCCGTGTCGCCGACGCGACCCGCCTGTCCCCATGGCTAGCCCAGTGACCAACGAACGCCCAGGTGCGGGAGTCTGACTCGCGGGTGCCGATGAATTGGCAGGGATCCTCCGGTCACATCGCCCAGTCGGGCCGGTCGTCGCCTTCCACCCACCAGTCGCTGGTCACGGTCCAAGACTCGGTGGACGGGTCGGGATTCTCGATCAACAGCCACACGTCGCGCTGGTAGCTCTCCGTCGCTGCTTCGAGCCGGACCGACACGATCAACCGGTGGTCGAGTCCGTCGGCGTGCATGTGGGCTCGCACGTCGATGCACGGGTAGCCCGCGGGGGTCACCGCGCAGTCCTGGAACTCGTGGGCGTCGCTCTGCATGCCTTCAACGATCGAGCGGACGAGTTCGAACTCAGCGAAATCGTCGTCTGCCGGCCCGAACGCTGTCGGGTAGTCGACGGCGGTGCCTGAGGTGTCGCCGGTGTCGGTGGAAGCGCCACTGTCGCTGGCATCGTCCGCGACCACCTCGGTGGTGTCCGGTGCGGTCGCTGTGGCGGCGGCCGCCTCCCCGTCGGCGTAGCCCGTATCGAAGCCCTCGTCATAGGCGGCGTCGTACTCGCCGATGTCCGGGGCGGGTTCATCGTAGGACTCCAGGTAGTGGTCCTCGTTCCCCGATGCGGACGCATACCCGTCGGTGTAACCGTCGTCGAAGCCTGCCGCTCGTAGTTCTTCGACCTCCCCCATGTCGACGGGCGGGGGAGGCGGTGGGATCGTCGCGCCGACGTCCGGGGCGCCGGCGTCGTCGAACGAATCATCGACGGACGGTTCCCCACCGCCCGAGCGCTGCCCGACGGTGTCGAAGGGTTGCAGGCTGCCGTCTCCGTAGTACCGGTCGAACGTCGTCTGCCCGAACACGTTGGGCTCCCACTCGGCGCGGCCGTCGGTGTACCGATCGGTCGGGTCAAGGTGCTCGTGCAGCCAGCCGATCGACGAGGCCACGTCATCGAGTGCATCCCCGTCGAGCGGTGCGCCGACGACGGCGAGCTGCTCGCGCGCGGAACCGTCGCTCGAGTACAGCGACGCCGAGATGGTCAACTCCTCATCGGGGATCGCGGACCCCAACAGGCTGAAGCAGCGGATGAACGTCAGGGTCACAGGACCGTCGACCAACGCCTCGTTGCTCCGATGGCCCTGTCCCGCGAAATAGGCAGGCACGAGCGCTGGATTCCCGCACTCCCCGAGGCGCGAGATGGCGAGATCCAGCAACGGGGCACCTCGCAGCGAGTTGACGAACCCGTCCGACGAGAGGAACTCCGACTCGCCGCTGGGCACCGACACGTCGAATGCCGCGTACACCCTCGTCAAGACCGGGTTGGCAGGATCCTCGCTGTCGGACCGCTGCAACACAGCACCCCGATAGGTCGCGGACATGCCGCTCTCGACCTGCAGAGTGGTGCCAGGCCCCTCGCCGCCGACCGGCTGCGACGCATCCTCTGATGCGGCCTGGTCGGAGACGCCGTCGTCACTGTCGGCCTCGTCGTCGCCCGAGCCGCCGCACGCCGCGGCGAGCATCATGAGGCCGGCGACACAGACTCGTGTCAGCTGGCGGCGTCGACGACTCGCTGCTGTGGTCATGTGGTCTCCTTGTTCGAGGTCGTCAGCGTGCCGGAAGCTCGGCGACGTCGGGGCAGCCGATGCCGAGCACGTTGAGCACCGGTGTGCGCACGACGCCGTGGTCTCGAGCTTCGGCGTGCAGGTTGGTGTAGGGGGCATTCGGGCCCGAGTGCAGTTCGGGGTTGTCGGCGTTGAACTCGATGAGCCGGACCACTGCGTTCATTGCGGAGGCGTCGAGCACACCGTCGACCGGTCCCGGATCGAACCCGGCAACGGCGAGCGCCTGTTCGAGGAGCAACGCCTGCGAGGGGTCGGCAGATGCTGCGTCGAGTTCTGTGGCGACGCAGGCCTGCCCAGTGGGCAGCGGCGTCGCGGGGGTGTCGGGACGCGAGCCTTCGACGGCGACCGGGAGACCGTCGTCGCCCCACACGATCTGCCGGCTCCGGAACACCGACGGGCAGCAGTTCGGATCGTTCGCCCCGTAGGTGGTGTCGTCGATCACGACCACCCCGTCGTCGTTGACCACGTGCTGTGCACCGGGCTCGCCGACGACGACCAGTTGCTGTTCGGTCGCGCCGTCGCCGGCGACCCTGAACATGACGTACAGCTCGCCCGACAACGAGGCGCCCGGTCCTCCGGCCAGGCACGTCAAGTGGACGAGCGTGGCATCAGGGCGGGTCGGGATCGGCTCGGCCCCGACGAGCGACACGCGCAGATGGCCCCCGTCGCGGTTGTACTCCAGCGGCTCATAGATCCCGTCGACCAGATCGATCGGTTCCGCCGACCCGCACGCCGCGGCGTAGACCTGGTTGCCCCAATCGATCGGTTCCGGTTCCGGAGCCGAGGTGGTCGGCGGGAGGGTCGGAGCCGCGGTCTCGACGACGACGGGCCCCGACACCACGGTCGTCGTGGGGGCGGAACTCGACGTGGTGGAGGCCGGCCCGGACGTCGATGTCTCGGCCGACAGCTCGGTCGTGCCCGCGCCACCTCCCGAGTCGCTGCCGCATGCGGTCGCGACGAGTGCCACGGCGACAACGGCGACGAGCACGCGCCGGCGAGGCAGCGCTCGACCCCGGGGACTCGTGCCAGCGCGACCCGTCCGCGTCTCCAATGCCATCAGTGTCATCGCGTCTCCCTTACCCAATCGCCCGCCAGGCCGACTCAGGCACGCCCGACAGAACACCTTCGCAGATGCCACCAATTGCCTCAAAAGTAGGGTCCGCTGGGGGCTCTCATCGAGGCTGGTCGAGGCCGCATCTCTGGCCGCGACTCGCCCGCGGCTCTGGCTGCAGATGAGCACGCTCGCGATCTACGGCGACGCCGGACAGGGGATCGTCGATGAACGACACCCGGCCGCGGAGGGACCCCCGCAGATGGTCGGCATCGCCCGTCCCTGGGAACAAGCAGCCGAGCACGCCGCGACCGACCGGCTGGTCATCATGCGCACAGGGATCGTCCTCGACCGAGGCACCCCCGCGTTCGACCGGCTCGCCCGCGTCACGAAACTCGGGCTCGGAGGCCGCATCGCGAACGGACACCAGTGGATCAGCTGGATCCACGTCCACGACTTCATCGACGCCAACACGTTGGGGTCACTTCCGTCGCCTGTTCGGCGACGAATCAGCCGACTACCGAGCGGCGATCGACCTGTACTACGCCACCGCTGACGGCAGCTGGGACAGCACCCGCTTCGTCAGCCCGTACGCGGCCGCACATCCGTTGGAGGACTGGGCCGAGACGTTCGCCCATTACCTCCACATCGTCGACGCCACGGACACCGCGATCGCCTACGACCTCGTCGCCTCGGGGACCGCGCCCGCCAGGAACGGCCGCCACGCCACCGGAGCGACCTTCGAGCGGTTGCTCGACGCCTGGCGCCCGATCAACGCCGGCGTCAATGCGATCGCCGAGGCGCTCGGTGCGGCGCCGCTCTATCCGTTCGACCCGACCGGTGTTGTGGTCGACAAGCTCGCCTTCGTCCACCAACAGGTGACGGCTCACACACAACGCGACGCGTTCTACGCGTATGTGTGACGCGGAACGTCCTCGCCCATCGCTCGCAACGCAAGGAGGCAGCCATGCCGGAGAAATCACCGCAGCGGCCCGCCGGCACGAAGGCCGGCAAGTCACTCAAGGAGAAACGGGAAGCCAAACGCGACAAGCAGAGGGCGAAGCGCTCGAACCTCTGAAGCAGGCCTGCCAGTGCAGGCGCGTGGCCGACGAGCGTGCTTTCGGCCCACCCGGTGTTCGGGCTCCGTCCGGCCACAGCGGCCCGTCCCCGGGCCGTCGCCGCCGGGACGTTCCCGTTCGGACCCGTTCCGGCGTTCGGCCAGCGCGACGCCCGGACCACGGTCGCGTGGATCGCGTCGAGGAAGCGGTCGCCGAGACCGCACGCGTGGTCCTCATAGCAGGTTCAGGCGTGCTCAAGGTCGGTGTCGACCAGTTCGTGGTACCCGATGCGAAGGCTCACGCGTCGCGCTGGGCGCGGCGTTCGGCGAACCGTTGCTCGACCGCACCCCAGGAGAGCGTGCCCGCCGCGCCGGTGTCGAGCATCGCGGCGCGTCGCTGGGTCTCGACCGTCCACAGCTCGTCGATCTCGTTGCCGTCGACGGTTTCGCTGTCCAGACTCGCGAGCATTTCGGAGGCGATGCGTGCACGTTCCTGGGCGGGGAGTGCGAGCACCTCGGTGCGCAGATCGTCGGCGGTCTTGGCCACGTCGCCTTCGTACCCGAGCCCCGCGTGCGGGTGCTCGGCGCGAGAGTTCAGGGCAGCCGTGCCCGGTCGAACTCCTGTTGCAGCCGGGGGCGTCGCCGGTGCATGTCGCGCAGCTCGGCGATGAACGTGTCGACGACATCGGCCTGGTCGGTGCCGGCGGCGAGCTTGCGCATCCTGGCGAGGCGTCGGGCTGCACGCTGGTAGTGCTGGGCGCCGGCGTCGACGAGTTCGTGTTCAACGAGTCGTCGATGGACCGGGAGCACGGCGAGCGGGTCGATCGGTTCGTACGCTTTGGCGACCTCGGCCCATGTGCGGTCGTCGTCCTCACGGAGCGCCGCAGCCTGTTCCCAGGCGAGGCGGGGATCCTTCAGCGTGTGGAGTGCGAACAGCACGGCCTGATCCGGTCTCGCGGCCAAGACGGTGAGGACCTCGTCGCGGTAGTCGGGCCATGAGCTGCCGGCGTCGCGGTGCAGGCGTGCTGCGGTGGTCGCGGATGGCCACCGGCTGAACACGAGCTGGCGTGTGGTGACGAGTTCGGCCGGGCGGTGGCGTGCGAGGAGTTCGCACCAGTAGTCGGCGGCCTGGAGCGCTTGATGGTCGGGTTGATGGTCGGCTGCCTGTCGGGCCCAGTCGATCGCCAGGTCGATCTCGGCGATCTCCTCGAACGCCTTGGCGGTGTCCTGCAGCCACGCTGCCACCTTGTGGTCGCGGGCATGGGTTCGAATGATCGCCTCGACGTCGCGGTCGAGGACAGCGAGACGTCGCTCGTTCCACTCGAGCACCCAGCGCTCGTGTCGATCGGGCACCGACCAGCGATCCGGCTCTGCCGGCTGCGGCGTCAACGTGGCGCGGATGGCGTCGAGGCGGGCCCGGTACGCCGTCATACCGGCGTCGCCGAGAGCTGGGGCGTACGCGACCGGATCGAGCTCGAAGTAGTCGACCTCACCGTCGAACTGGAACTTGATCATCCAGTCCACCAACTTGCTTGGAGTGACCCTGGCATCGGTGGCGGCATGCGGGTGCAGTTCGAGCAGCCGGCGGCAGGCGTCGCCGATGATCCCGCTCGAGTCGTCAGCACGAGCGATCACCTTGACCGCGCTCGCCAGCGTCGCGTGGACCACCGCGTAGAACTCGGCCGCATCGGTGCTCGGCCGCGCCGCCTCGAGCACATCGATCGCCTGGTGCATGTCGCTGCCGTGCGCGTTCGCCGCAGCCCAACGGCTGAGATCCGCCCGAGTCCGAATCAACGGAAGTACAGCGTCGCCCAACGAGGTCATAGCGACCAGCAACGTAGCCTCCGAGCCGACGGCGCCTCCGAAGGTCGACGGCGGGATGCAGCCGCTCACGGCGTCGTCCATCGGCTCTCGGCGGCGGCTGGACGCACTCGGACGAACGCCACCTCGTGCCCGTCGGCGACGCGATCGTCCAGCCCGAGCAGACCCCGCAACCGCGCATTCTCGACCCGCAGCCTCAAGCTCACCCAACACGTCATCGCCTCAATGACCCTGCTCGTCAGCCACCTCGACATCGTCGCTCGCGGTCAAGCGCGCTGCCGGGATCAACCGCACCGCCCGTCACAGGCGGCGAGCGGTCCATGGCTTGTAATGTTCACCCGGAGCTGAAAACGGCGTAACCCCGGCCGTGTGCCGAAGCAGGGACGGTTCCGGGGTCTTCGACCAACAGAGTACCCATTCACCTGCAGATGTCAACGCCTGATCCTGAAGTCATCGCCGACCGGCTCACACGCGAACGGCTCCGCTCGTACCTCGCCGCAACCAGCGGAGACATCGCGGACGCACTTGCGTTGTACGACTGGAACACTTCGATCGCGGGCGCGTTGCACGAAGACATCGGACGCGTCGAGATCATCACCCGCAACGCACTCGATCATGCGCTCACCGACTACGGGCAGCGACAAGCGTGGCCGACCCCCTGGTACCAGCGGCAGGCATTATTCGCCGGCCGGCACGGGCAGCAAGCACTCAAGGACATCGCCACAGCACGGGATCGAGCCACCCGCCGCGGGCGGACCGCTGAGGTACACGGCAAGGTGATCGCCGAACTCACGTTCGGCTTCTGGCGATACCTCTGCACCGCCCCGTACCTCACATCGCTGTGGGTCCCCACCCTGACCGCCGCATTCCCAAACCACCCGGCCGCAGGTGACCCCCGTTGCGTGCGAAGCGACGTGGACGATCGCATGCAACGCGTGCACTTCCTCCGCAACCGAGTCGCCCACCACGAGCCGATCCACAACCGCGATCTCCTCCGTGACCGAACCGGTATGGCCGAGCTCGTCGGCTGGATCGACAACGACTGTGCAACGTGGGCGGACACCGCCTCTCGCATTGACGCCGTTCTGCAGACGAGGCCCTGACACGGGCACCCGATACATGGACTCTCTACATGGCCCGCGGCACCTCGTGGCTACGCTCAGCACAACGAACGAGATCCATCTCGTTCCATTCGCCCCACGGACGGCCACGCTCGGTCGCCGCCGGCGAGGAGTCCCGCATGTACCAACCATGTACCAGCGCCACGGCAAACAACGGTCACAAGCGGTCAACCACGGTCACCGCGAATCGGGCCGCGACCAGGTGCGACGTCGTTTCACCAGGGGCGCCGCGATGAATGGAATCCGGCTCATAACCCGAAGGTCGCAGGTTCAAATCCTGCCCCCGCCACCAACTGAAAGCCCTGGTCACCGCAGGTGGCCAGGGCTTTTGCGTTCTTCGGCGATGTCGCCCGCCAGTGGCATGGGACCACTTTGAGCTTCTGAGCGCCAGTGGGATGGGACCACCCTGAGCGCCAGTGATGGGACCATTTCCCGGGGTCCACCAGCGCCGGTGCCGCTGAGGGTGCACTGGTCGTCGTTCCCGACAAGCGGGTTCAGGAAGGACGGCCCAATGGCGTTCCGGGAGGTTCGCGTGTACGAAGTCAGAGAAGTGCTCCGGTTGTGGCTGGACGGCGAGAGTCTGCGGTCGGTGGTGCGGCTGTCGGCGGTGGATCGCAAGACGGTCCGCCGCTACGTGACCGCCGCCGAGGAGCTCGGCCTGCGCTGCGGCGGCGGTGCCGATCAGTTGAGCGACGAGTTCGTCGGCTCGGTGGTGGAGGCGGTGAGGCCGCGCCGAAGTGACGGTCACGGTGAGGCGTGGCGGCTGCTTGAAGCCGACCACGAGCGGGTGGCCGGTTGGGTCGACGATGGCCTGACGGCGGTCAAGATCCATGAGCTGTTGGCCCGCCGGGGGGACGCGGGTGCCGTTGCGCACGGTGCAGCGTTACGTGGCCGAGGTGTGTGGCCGGCGGCGTGGTCAGGGTGCGACGGTGCGGGTCGCGGACGGTGAGCCGGGTGACGAGTTGCAGGTCGACTTCGGTCGGATGGGTCAGCTCGACGTGGATGGCCGGCGGCGGGTGGTGTGGGCGTTGATCTTCACGGCCTGCTACTCGCGGCACACGTTCGTGTGGCTCTCGTTGCGTCAGACGATCGACGATGTGATCGGCGGGTTCGAGGCTGCCTGGGAGTTCTTCGGTGGCGTGTTCGCGACGGTGATCCCGGACAACTTGAAGGCGATCGTCACGACCTCGAACCCGTTGGAGCCGCGGTTGAACGAGGCGTTCGTCGAGTACGCCCAAGCCCGCGGGTTCCACGTCGACCCGGCCCGGGTGCGGTCCCCGCAGGACAAGCCGCGGGTGGAGCGAACGGTGCAGTTCGTGCGCGGCTCGATGTGGGCCGGCGAGACCTTCACGAGCCTGGCCGACGCGCAGCGCCACGCCGAGGCGTGGTGCCGGGTCCGCGCCGGGCAGCGGATCCACGGCACGACCCAGTGCCCGCCGGCCGAGCTGTTCGCGCTGGAGGAGGCGCCGCTGCTGTTGCCGGCGCCGACGGGTCGTTACGACGTGCCGGTCTACACGACCGCCAAGGTCCATCGGGACCATCACATCGAGGTCGCCAAGGCGCTCTACTCGGTCCCGGGGAACCTGATCGGCGAACGCGTTGACGTGCGCGCCGACCGCCATTTGGTGCGCATCTCCCATCGTGGTCAGCCGGTCAAGACCCACCCGCGTCAGCAGCCTGGCCGCCGCGTCACCGACCCGGCCGACCTACCCGACGGCACCGCGGTCTACGCGCTGCGCGACCTGGACAAGCTTCGCCGGATGGCCGCCGAGCACGGACCCGCGGTCGGCGACTACGCCACCGCACTGTTGGACGTGCCGCTGCCGTGGACCAAGATGCGCCAGGTCTACGCCCTGCTCGGGCTGGCCAACAAGTGGGGCTCCGAACGCGTCAACGCAGCCTGCGCCCGGGCCTTGGAGGCCGAGGCGATCAACGTCGGCCTGATCGGGCGGATGCTCGAACGCGGCACCGAGAACACGCCCGTCCAGGCGGCTCTGCCGGGCACGGTCGTGTCGGCCCGGTTCGCTCGCGACCCCGAACACTTCGCCGTGCGCGCCGCGGGAGGTGCCCGGTGAACACGACCCCAGTTGTCACCCCTGAACTTCGAGCGCTGCTGCGCCAGGTCAAGCTCGGCCGCTGCCTCGACACGCTGCCCGAGCGGCTCGCCCTCGCCACCACCGGCCAGATGGGCCATGCCGAGTTCCTCGAACTCGTCCTGGCCGACGAGGTCTCGCGTCGCGAGACCTCGTCCGCGTCGCTGCGCGCCCGCAACGCCGGCCTCGACCCGGCCATGACGCTGGACCGCTGGGACGACACCGCCCAGGTCACCTACGACCGCAACATCTGGAACGAACTGTGCTCGCTGCGGTTCGTCGAGGCCGGCCACAACGCGCTCATCCTGGGACCGGTCGGGGTCGGCAAGACGTTCCTCGCGACCGCGCTCGGGCACGCCGCCGTCCGCCGCCGCTTCAGCGTCCACTTCGAACGCTGCGACCGGCTCCTCAAACGACTCCGCGCGAGCCGACTCGACAACAGCCACGACGCCGAGATCCGCAAGCTCTTGCGAGTCGACCTGCTCGTGATCGATGACTTCGCGCTCACCGCCCTGGACACGCTCGACACCGCCGACGTCTACGAACTGATCGTCGAACGCCACCGGGCCGCGGCCACCGTCGTCACATCGAACCGGACCCCGATCGAGTGGCTCGGCCTGATGGCCGACCCGCTCTTGGCCCAATCAGCGATCGACCGGCTCCAGTCCGCCGCCCACGAACTCGTCCTCGACGGCGACTCCTACCGTCAACGCCAACGACCCCGCGTCGCCGACGCGCTTGACCAAGCGGCGACATCGCCGCGATCATCACCACGCCGACGCTGACACCCCGGACCCGGTCCCATCACACTGGCGCTCACGTGGTCCCATCACGCTGGCGGGCGACAGCGAGGCCCGGATTCGGGCTCGTATGTACCAAATATGTACCACGACGCCGAGAACCGGTCTCTCGGACGGCGGCACCGGCTCTCGATTTGGTCACCCTGCGTGATGATCGATGGTGGCGTTCGTCACCCGTCCCGGCCGTGGTCGTGGGGGTCGCATTCCGATCACGACACCACCGGCGGCCGTCATCCACGCTTCGACCGGGCTCGCGACGCACGTCGTCGCACCAGCCGGTGCGCCGCGGTGGGAGGCCGCCCGAGGCGATTCGCTGTGGAAGATCGCCGAAACTACACTCGGCGACGGCGAACGGTCGGTCGAGATCCTTGAGCACAACCCGTGGCTCGGCGCCGCCCGCCACCTCCAACCCGGCCACGTGCGTACCTTGCCCGCCGACGCCACCGTCCCCGTCGACCGCCAACCCGCACCCCCCGACACGGCCTCGGCCGAGTCGGAGCCCGACGGCTATGCGGAGGCGACCCACATCGTGATCGAAGCTGGCGACACCCTCTGGGACCTCGCCGAGGAACGTCTCGCCCTCGTCGACGACGACGTCACCGAGGCCGAGACCCTCACCCACGTTCACGAGGTGATCGCCGCCAACCCTGACGTCGTCGAGGACCCCAACCTGATCTATCCCGGTGAGGTGTTCGCCTTCCCCGCCGTCGGCACACCACCCCCACCCGAAGCAGACCCGACACCGACAGCCGACACCGACCCGGCGACGCCCGACGTCGACGAGATAGCAACGCCGCCCGAATCCCGCGTCGACACAACGCCACCTCCGGCCGACCCGGTGCCCGAACCGGCGGTCGACACCAGCTCGGCACCGGCCATCCCTGCGGCGTCGCGCCCGCCGGCCACGGCCACCAACTCCAACCCATCACCACCACCAACTTCGGCCGCACCGACGATCGAACCTGCCACCACAAACCGTCCCGCCGCCGACTCGACGACCGTGCCGTGGCTCCCCGGGATCACCGGCGCGACCGTGCTGGCGTCCGGCGTGTTGCTGCTCTACCGGCGACGCGTGGCCGCACGCGCCACCCGCGACGCCACCGCCTACCGCTGCGCGCCGAGCAACCCGACCGCACTCACCGCGATCACCCGGGCAGCCGACGTCTCGCTGCTGCGATGGGCCGCCAGCGAACTCGACCGACTCACCCGCCAACTCGACCCCACCGGCGTCGACGGCCAACCCCTCGCCATCGAACTCTCCGACACCTACGGCATCGAACTGCTGTGGACCGCCCCCAACCCCGCAGCACCCGCGCCGTGGCAGGCCACCGACGACGGCTGGGCATGGGCGCTGCCCTACGACCCCGACGCCCCCGTCGACAACACCGACCACCCCACCGCAATCCCCGCGCTCGTCACCATCGGCACCCGCGACAGCAACCAACTGCTCCTCAACCTCGAAGCCGTAGGCACCCTCGCCATCGACGCCGACGACGAACCCGCCGCCGGTCTACTCCGCTCGATCGTCGCCGAACTCGCCGTCGGCGGCATCGTCAGCGACGCCTACCTCGTCACCTCCGGCCTCGACCTCGCTGGCCTCGACCACCTCGACCGCATCCAGACCTACCCCCGCGACGACGCCCGCGCCCACCTCGCCGCAGCCGCCGACGCATCACGCACCTATCTGGCCGACCACGACCTGGCGACCGCGTTCGCCACCCGCCTCGGCGGCGACGCCACCGGCCGCGAAACCACCATCGTCGCCGTCGACGACGAATACGCCGAACCACTCACCCCCGGCATCGCTGCCGGCCTCGCCGCCGCCCACCTCTACACCGGCGCACCAACCAGCGGCCCCCGCATCCGAATCGCCGCCGACGGCCACGCCGTCCTCGAACCGTACGGCATCGAGTTCCAACCCGCCTCGCTCCCACTCCCGACCGTCCACACCGTCGCCGCACTGCTCGACAACCCCACCGAACCCGACACCACGACCGGCACCGACGAACCGGCGCCCGACCTCGACACGGTCGTCGAGCCCGACACGGCGACAGCCGATCTCGGCGGTGACGAGGACGACGACTGGCACCACCCCGACCCCGAGATCCTCGTGCGCGTGCTCGGCGCCCCAGAGGTGCTCGACGTCGACGGCCTCGGCCCGATCGAGACCAGCATCATCACCTACCTCGCCTGCCACGGCGGCACACGCCGCGACGAACAAGTCATCAACGCCGTGTGGAACGGCCGCGCCCTTGAACACAAGACCCTCTGGAACAAGATCAGCAAGATCCGCTCTCGCCTCGGCCAAGACCTCGTCCCGCAGCGCATGCCCAACTCACCCAACGTCGTGCTCTCCGAGCGGGTCACTACCGACCTCGCCGTCCTCACCGCGCTGCACGAGCGCGCCGGTCACGTCTCCGAATCCGAAGCCGTCGAACTACTGCTCCGCGGCCTCGACCTGATCGACGGCGTCCCGTTCGACTCCGCCGAGTACGACTGGGCGCACGAGACCCAAGACCACGCTGCCGCTTGCGAAGCCGTCCAAGTTGCCACGCTTCGCTGCGTCGAGATCGCCATGAACCTCGGTGACCTCGTTGCCGCCCGCCACGCCGTGACCCAAGGCCTCCGAGCGCTTCCCATGAACGAACCCCTCTACCGGGCCCGTATGCGCATCGAGTCGGCCGGCGGCAACCCCGACGGCGTACGCCAAGCCCTCGGCGAACTCACCACCGCCCTCGACATCGCCCTCGACGGCGACGGCGACCTCACGCCCGAGCCCGAAACCCTCCGCCTCGCCCACGAACTCACCAAGGCCTCGTAGCCACCGCGAGCCCGATCGGCGAGCCGCCCCCACTGCCATGACCCTCGTCCTGCGCGCCGACCCGCCGCCACCGTCAGCCACGCTGCTCATCCACATGGGCGCCGGAGCGGCCGACTCCGTCGTCAACGCCGCCCTCCGGAACTACGGCGAATACCGGTCGACCACCCGCGACGGGCTCGGCGTCTTTGCCGTGTCGGTGTTCGCCGTCGAAGGCATCGTCACCGAAGCCCAGATCCTCCACGCCCTCCCACAACGCAGCTTCGCCCGCACCACCGTCGCTGCCGTCACCGACGCCGGCTTCGAACTGCTGGCGACGTCGATCCTCGACCCCGGACTCGACCCGGCCATCGCCGCGATCCAATCCGTCCACTACGACATCGCCCTCCCAACCCTCGACGACGCCCGCCTCGTGGCCGTCGACCCGCCCGATGACGAGGACCTCGAACACGCCGCCAGAGCCCACCTCGAAACCCCATGCCCACCGACTCCTCGCCCTGTTCAGCCCCCGCCAGCCGAAGTAGAATCACGACCAGTTCGCTATGCCCAAGACGATGACCACCATCGAGATCGACTACAGCCGGTACGGGCGATCCACCCGGATCACCGTCCCCCTGTTCCAACGCGAACGCAACATCGAGATCGGCGAACGAGTCCGAATCATCGGCGACGACGTCCCCACCCGCACCGCGGTTGTCGCCGACCTCATCGACAACGGCCGCAAAGCCATCCTCGACCTCGACCCTGCCTGAACGGCGGCGGGCTCCAGGCGGGGAGGGAATCGCATCGGGTATCGCTATCTCCGGCACTTCGGCCGCGGTCGGGACAGATCTGGAGCGTTATGGGTCAGGTAGGCGTGCGCAGTCATGCCAGCTAGCGATGGCGTCCATCCGTCGCTGCGCCATGTATTCAGCGCATTCAGACACCGCGGTCGAGCGTCGCCGTCACGGCGCCGCTACCGTCGGCGATCGTCATCGTCAACACGTCGCCGACGCACTCGAAGGTCGCAGAACCACCCAGCGAGGGGCTGGAGATCGATTGCGGTCCGATCGGCATCGGGTCACCGTTCAACGTCATCGAGACCGTCGCATCCGAGGACGTCTCGTCGATCAACAGCAGCGTGCCGGTGGGGTCGAGCGACCACGTGCCCGTCTCGACGCTGTCGATCGTGACCCCGAAGAGTTGTCCTTCGGTCTCGATGCCGAACTGCCACGCGCGTCGCTCGCCGCGGAACTCGCCAGCGTCACCGAACGTCGTGACGTACTCACCGCTCCGGTGCTGGATGCGGCTTCCTTCCCCGTACGCCTGAACGATCTGGTCGAGGAACTCTTGGCTGCGCAAGCGCCACGTACCCACGATGCAGTCGGCCTCCACCACGACGACGGTGGCGTTCGCCGTGATGGCGGGATCGTCCACGGAGACGGCGTTGACGGTGTAGGTGCCGGGCCGGGTACCTGCGGTGAACACGCCATCGGCGTCGATCGTGCCGCCTGTGCTGGTCCAGGTGACCTCGGCGATGTTGCCGTCGGCGCCGCGGGCGACGAACTGGAGCGACCCGTTGACCACGACGGTCCCGGGATCGGGTTCGATCACCAGCTCCTTGAGCCGGACCTCGACGATGTGTCGCCGGGGAGGGTCGCCGTCGGCACGCAAGCCGGTGGACGACACCGGCTCGACCATGATCAGGTACGGGAAGTCGCCGGCGGCACTCGGGGTCACGTGGGTGCGTTCCCAGACGGCCGGAGCCCCGATGATCTCACCCGCCTCGACGAGCCGCGCATCGCCGCGCCACCCTCCTTGATCCGTGTTCCACGCCAGTTCGGGGTTGGTCGCGTTGGTGACCGCCACTGACAGGTCGAACTCCTCACCGGGACGGGTCACCTCGACGACCGACTCGCCCGACAGCACGATCGGCAGGACCGAGATCGGATGGTCCTGCCACAGCCGGGTCCGGGCGAATCGCGTCGGATCGAGCGCGATCCGCAGCGTGTCGTCGACCGGCAGGTTGAGGCCCGTCTCGGTCGGCCGGTAGTAGCGACCCGTCGAGTCGACCTCGAACCGGTCGAGCACCGCCTCGCCCTGCGTCCAGGGCTCGCCGGACACGTCGACGTCCCAACGCTGCGGGCAGAACGTCAGCAGCCCTCCGGACGTCGCTCGATGCTCGACGTACGCGTTCGCCGTGTTGTCGCGCACGAACAGTCCCACGTCGAGCACGAGCCCATCGGCCGGGTCGAGACCGCTGAGCCCGGACGTCGTCGCCGAAAGCGCAGCCAGCAGGCCCCGGGCGACGTCGGCATCCGCGCTCCATCCGGTCGATGTCGCCGTGACGGTGACGGTGGTCCACGACCCGTCGACGGTGAAGTCCTCCGGGAACACCTGTGGGCTGATCTCGGCGCGTAGGTCCGCCAGAGCGCTCGGGTACAACCCGGCGGTGCCGTTGAGATAGGTCTCGTAGGCGATCAGCGCCGCGCCCGTCGCGGCGCTCGCCCAGCCGACGACCGGGATGAACCCGCCGGCCGTGGTGACCGTTCCCATCTTCTGCAAGACGTCCTGACGTGGGCCACCGGGGACCAGCGCGTTGGACACCGCCACCTCGTACAGCGACGACAGGTCGGCGGCATCGAGCACCTCGACACCGGGGTCGATGCACTCCCCACCCGCAGGCACCGATCGTGGGGCGATCCGCGGCATCGCCTGCGGGGCGATGTGAGGGCCGGTCACGGCGCGCTCGCCGGCAACCATCCCCGTCGGTGCCGTCGACCGGCGCAGACCCTGGGGCTCGGCCGCCTCGAACAGCGACTCGAGGTCCATCGCGCCCACCAGCGCATCGAGCATGACGCGATCGTCGTCGTCCGGAGCCGCGTCCCAGATGCTCGCCAGGTCGCTCCCGGAGCCGTCGTCGGCGTAGCTCTGCGCCAGCTTGAGCCCGACCAACGCCGGATCGACGTCGTCGAAGCCGGTCTCACGCAGCTCGTCGAAGCTCGACTGGCGCACGGCGGCGGCCTCGTCGATCGCGTCGGTGAAGCGGTCGAGGAACGCCTGCCACGCCCCGGGCGCTTCGGGCAACCGCTCGACCCCGAGCCGCAGGTCCTTCGTGGCCACACCATCACGGTCCAGCCGCAGGTCGAGCACCCCACCCGCGAGGGGGTCCTGCGACGCGAACGGCGCCACGAAGTACACCCGTTCTGAGTCGGCGAAGAGAGGAACCGGCACCTCGTCGAGCTCGGTCTGTAGCCACATGCGCAGACCGACCGCATCGTCGACGGTGACGTTCGTCAGCTCCACCCGGTCGAGTGCGTCAACCAGCTCATCGGAGAGCCCGATGGCGCCCAGATCGGCTTCGGTGGACGCGGGGCCGATCGCTCCGGTGACGCTCGGCCCCGGTGAGGCGTCGTCGGTCACCGTGGCCGAGCAGGCCACCGCCGTACATGCGAGGAGCGTCAGCGCCAGCAGTCGCAGGCCCACAGCGCGATGAGCTCTCGCCGGCGTGCGGTCGGCCCGAGAGCTCATCGACAGGTGATGTCGATCGACACGGCGTGCTCGGTGAATGCGCCGAGGTCCTGCACGGCGAGGTCGTCGACGGTGGCGGTGGAGCCTGCGAGGGTGACCGTGCCGACGGGCGTCTTCGAGTGGAGTTCGCGTGCTTCGTCCGTCATGATGTCGCCCACGTAGATCTGTACGTCGTCGCCCGCGAAGCTGCTGTCTTCGTCGTAGCGCGAGATGTCGATCATGACCGGTTCACCCGCGGCATTCGTGCCGCTGCCCTGCACCACGAACTCGATGTTGCCGCCACCTGCGGCGGCAGGTTGCGTCTCCAGATGGCAGCGGATCTCGGTCAGCTCGATCACCTCGCCGTCGAGCACCACCGTCCCGGTGCCGCCACCCGACGGTGCCGCCGGGGGATCGGATACACCTTCACCCGCGTCGACGTCATCGGTCGCCTCGGTCGGCGCCGGACCCAGATCCTCCGCCGGCGTGCTGCTCGCCGCAGGTGTGTCGCCGGCAGGCTCGTCGGCGGTGCCGTCGCTGCCGCCACAGCCTGCGGTGAGCGCGAGCACGGCCGCGGCGATGAACAACGAGGGGGTGGTACGGGACACGTCAGTTTCCTACGTCGGGGGTTTGTACGTTCGGGAATTGAGCACCCGTGAGCATTCCGTACAGCTCGGTCAGGCCGTCTTGCGCGCACTGGGCGACACGGAAGGTCGACAGCACGTCGCGCACTGTCTCCTCGGTGACCTCGCCGTCGGTGGCGTTCCACGAGAAGGTCACCTCGGCCGACTCCGGCCGCCGGTCGTCGTCGGCCGGCATGCCCGTGGGTACCTCGGCGAACACGATGCGCAGCTTGTACTCGCTGCGCGACACCACGTCGCTCTGGGCCTGATCGAGGAACCACAGGTCGAACGACTCGCCGTCGATGTCGACCGGGCCGAGCGGGTCGTAGACGATCCGCTCCGTCTCCTCGCCGCCGTCGTCGTAGCTGGTGATGTCGTAGTCCCACGTGGTCCACGCCACGCCGTCGGCGTCGACCGGCTCGTCGCGGAGGTACATCTCCGTGTCGACCTCGACCTCCAGCATCGTGCCGTCGGGCAGCTCGTAGGTGTGGTACCCGCGTCCGGTGACGCCGCCGGACCCGCCGGACCCGCCGCCCCGCACGACCCAATCGCTCGGGATGTGGTAGTCGAAGTACGGAGACCCAGAATCGTCGGCGCGACCACAGTTGGCCGGGTCGAGCACGGTACCTGCGGGCGGGTCGAGCGTGCCGGTCAGCACGAACTCGGGAGGACGGATCTCGCCGGACGTGTTGCCGACCGGTGCGGTTGCATCGGGCGTCGCCACATCAGAACCGGGTAGCCCGACGTCGAGCTCCGGCGCGGTCGGCAGACCACCACTCTCGTCGTCACCGCCACCGCACGCAGCGACCGGCGCGACGCACAGGACGAGCACGGAGATGGTGGCGCGGGCGCGTGAGGTCGACATCGGCCGATGATCGCCCACAGAGGTGAAACTCTGTTGTGAGTCCCCGCTATGGTGCCTCGGACACCGCAAGCCAACCGACGCGAACCCCGATCACGCCGCTGAGCCATGTCTGTCACCCCTCCCTTCGTCGGCAGGAACCGCGAGCTCACCGCCCTCGTCGAGTCGCTCCCCGCGGCTGGTGTAGGCGCGGTCTCCCTCCGACTCGTGGAGGGAGCGGCCGGCATCGGCAAGACGCGCCTGGTCCGTGAGCTGGCCGACACCGCGGCGAGCGCCGGGCTCACGGTTGCTTGGGGACAGTGCTGGGAGGAGTCGAGCACACCCCCTCTGTGGCCGTGGACGCAGGTGGTGCGCCGACTCCTCGACATCCCGAGGGGGACCGACCTCGCAGCGCTCGTCCTCGATCGCATCGACGCCGTGGACGACGACGTGTTCGCACTCTTCGACGCCACCGCCGCCTCGTTGCGCCGGATCGCCGCCGCCACGCCGCTGCTGATCGTGATCGACGACCTGCACCGCGCCGATCCCGCCACGCTGCACCTGACCCGCTTCCTCGTCGCCCACCTCCAGGACGTGCCTGTGTTGGTGGTCGCGACGTACCGACCCGACGATGCAGCCACCCGCGACGAACTCGCAGCGCCGCTCGCCACTCTCCGCTCGATCGCCCACACGATCGAGCTCGACGGCCTCCCGGTCGAAGCCGTCGCGGCGATGATGGACGACGATCCCACCGACACCGAGCGGACCTCCCGGGCCGAGGGCATCCGCGCCGTGACCGGCGGCAACCCGCTGTTCATCCGCCACCTGATCGGCACCTCGACCTCCGCCGGTGCCTCCGACGGGCAGCACTCCGAACGAAGCGCCCTCGCAGCCGTCTTGCGCGCCCGGCTCGTCGGGCTCGATGACGTCGCGTTGGATCTGCTCGGCGCGCTCGCCGTGCTCGGCCCCAACGCCGAGCCCACTGCCGCGGCGGCCCTGTTGGGACCGGGGGTGGACCTCGATCCACTCGCCTGCTCGCTGCGCGCTGCCGGCCTGATCGACGACACCCGACTGGCGCTCGCGCACCCGCTCGTCGCCGACGCGTTGGGCGAGACCCTCGTGCCTGAGCGACTCGCGGCACTGCATCTCGCCGCCGCACGACGCGACGCTGGTGGCATGCCTGCCGCCGAACGCGCCTACCACTTGTGCCGCGCCGGCGACGCCCACTGGGCCGCCGCGGTCGTCGCCTGCCGGGAGGCAGCGGACGCCGCCACCGCCACCTCGGCCCACGACGACGCCGTCGCCCACCTTCATCGCGCGCTCGACCTCCTGCACGACCGACCCGATGCCGCCGTGGTCAGGTTCGAGGTCGCGTTCGCTCTCGCCAGAGCCATCGAGCGCAGCGGCGGATCGGTCGCCGCCGAGGGCGCGTACCGGCGGGCGCACGACCTCGCGTGCGCCACCGACTCGCCCGCACTCGTCGCCCGCGCCGCCGCGCGCCACGGCATCGCCTTCTACGCGGATGAACGCGCCCAGCTGGCACGCGCCGCCCACTGTCGGGCGGCGCTGTCCGAACTCGCCACCGCCGAAGGCGCCGACGACGCCCTGCTGCGGGCGCGTCTGCTCGCCAACCTCGCCGCCGCCGACCCCACCGCCCTCGATCGCGTCGCCACCGCCGACGAAGCCGTCTCGATCGCCCGCCGCCTCGGCGACCCCGAGACACTGGGCATCGCGCTCGTCGCCCAGCAAGTTGCCGACCTCGGCCCCACCACGTTGGCCCGTCGGCTGCGCACCAGCCGCGAGATCATCTCCGTCGCCCGGGCATGCGGCGAGGGCGACCTCGCGGTCCGCGGCCGGTTCCTGCTCAAGAACGCGCTTCTCGAAGCCGGCGACACACGCGAGCTCGACGCCGAACTGATCGCCCAGGACCGCAGCATCACCGAGATCGCCGAACAGCGCTTCTCGCGCCACTCGTTGTGGTTCCGCTGCATGCGGGCGACGCTCGACGGTCGCGCCGCCGATGCCGAGATGCTCGCCACCGAGTGCTTGACGATTGCCCAGACGCTCCACGACCCCGACGGATTCGGCGTCTATACGGGACAGTACGGGGTCGCGTTGTGGCTCCAGGGCCGCCTTTCCGAGCTCGAACCCGTGTACATCGATCTGATGCGGGAAGAACCCAGCGAGCCGCTCTGGCCCGCGGTCGTCGGCTGGATCGCGCTTCACGACGGCAGGATCGACACCGCTCGTGGCCTGCTCGACCGGCTGGCGCCCCCCACCGAGGTACCGCACGGGATGCACACCCTGCTCACCTGGTTCACGATGGCCGACCTTGCCGCCGCCGTCGGAGAGGACGACTTCGTCCGGGAGATGCGCGACACCCTGCTGCCGTACGCCGACCGCGTGGTCCCGATCGCGATGGGTGCCGCGTGCTTCGGTGTGATCGCCCGCCCACTGGGACGTCTCGCGGCCCGCATGGGCCGCGTCGACGAGGCCGTCGCCCACCTCGAGCGGGCGATCAGACTGACCGCCCGCATGGGCGCCCGCCCCTGGCTCGTCGACGCCCAGATCACACTGGCCGAAGTACTCATCGAACACGGGCGCGGCGACGATCCCCGGATCAACACGCTGGTGGGCGAGGCCGCGCACGCCACCGACCAACTCGAGCTGACGGTGTTCGAAGAACGCCTCGCCCACCTGACCGCCGGCGATTCGGCAACTGCCGCAACCGCAACGCCCGCCACCCACCACACGGCACCGGCCCGTGCACCGCGCGCCACCGTCGCGGTGCTCGGTACGTTCGAAGTGCGGTCCGTCGACGGCGAGATCGCCCGCTGGACGTCACGCAAGGCCCGGGAGCTGCTCAAGATCCTCGTCGCCCGCCGTGGCGCCCCGATCGCCCGCGAGGAGATGATGGGCCTCCTGTGGCCGGACGATCACCCCGACGAGCTGGCCAACCGGCTCGCCGTGGCGGTATCGACAGTGCGCCGCGCCCTCGACCCCAGCCGGTCACTGCCAGCCGACGAGGTCCTCCGTGCCGAGGGGGGCAGCCTGCAACTCCTGGCCACCCACATCGACGTCGATGCCGAGACGTTCCTCCGTGCCGCCAAGGCCGCCCTCGATGCGCACCGCGCCGACGCCCCAGACGCGTTGACGCTTCTGCAGGGCGCGCTCGCCATCTACGGAGGCGAGGCGCTGCCCGACGAGCCGTACGAGTCGTGGGCAGAGTCGCTGCGGTCCGAGACATCGAGCACCCGCAACGCGTTGTTGCGGGCCCTGTCCACACGCGCCAGCGATACCGGCGATCACCTGTTGGCGTCAGACGCGCTCCGCCTCCTCCTCGAACAGGACCCATACGACGAGCAGGCCAACGTGGGCTTCATCGACGTCCTGCACAAGCTCGGCGCTCACGGCCAGGCCAGTGCCGCGCGCGACCGCTACGCGCAGCGAATGTCAGAGCTCGGGATTCCGCAAGGAACGCACTGACCCGCCCAGTCCCGTTGCTCAGCGGCCGTCACGTCGACGTACGGGACTGTCCGGAGAACGGTGGGTGGGATCGGCCTGACTGAAAGGACAGGTCGATGATGACCGATGTGATGAGTGCCCTGGAGCCAGTGCTGATTGCCGCGCCCGACGATGCTGGGGCGGTGATGCTCGATCCCGTGACCAACGAGTTCGATGAGACCGAATTTGCTGAGCAGCTGCTGGCCAAGGCCAAAGCCGATGGCGTGAGCCTGGTCGGCCCTGGCGGCCTGCTCTCCAGCCTCACCAAGAAGGTGTTGGAGACCGCGTTGAACGCCGAGCTGGACGAGCACCTCGGCCACGAGCACGGGACCACGCCGCGGGGCTCGAACGTGCGTAGCGGGACCCGGACCAAGACGGTGCTGACCGAGATCGGCCCGGTCGAGATCGAGGTCCCACGCGATCGCGACAGCAGCTTCGAGCCGCAGATCGTGCGCAAACGCCAACGCCGCTTGGACGGGATCGAGCGAGATCGTGCTCTCGCTCACTGCCCGCGGGCTGACGACCGGTGAGGTCGCCGCGCACTTCGATGACGTGTATGGCGCCAAGGTCTCCAAAGACACGATCAGCCGGATCACCGACAAAGTGGTCGGTGAGATGGCCGAATGGGCCAGCCGCCCGTTGGATCCGATCTATCCGGTGATCTTCGTCGACGCGATCGTCGTCAAGGTCCGCGACGGGCAGGTTCGCAACACCCCGTTCTACGTGGTGATGGGCGTGACCGTGAACGGCGAGCGCGACATCTTGGGGATCTGGGCCGGTGACGGCGGCGAAGGCGCCCGGTTCTGGCTGACCGTGTTCACCGAGTTGAAGAACCGCGGTGTCAACGACGTGCTGATCGCGGTGTGCGACGGCTTGAAAGGCTTGCCTGACGCGATCACCACCACCTGGTCGCGCGCGATCGTTCAAACGTGCATCGTGCACCTGCTGCGCAACAGCTTCAGCTACGCGGGCCGCCAGCACCGCGACCAGATCGCCAAGGCGCTCAAGCCGGTCTACACGGCGCCGTCGGAGGCCGCCGCGATGGACCGCTTCGTCGAGTTCGCCGAGACGTGGGGGCAGCGCTACCCCGCAATCGTGCAGCTGTGGGAACGTTCCTGGGCCGAGTTCGTGCCGTTCCTCGAGTACGACGTCGAGGTCCGCCGAGTGATCTGCACGACCAACAGCATCGAGTCGATCAACGCCCGCTACCGGCGAGCGGTCAAGGCTCGCGGGCACTTCCCCAACGAGGCCGCGGCGATGAAATGTCTCTACCTTGTGACCCGATCACTGGACCCGACCGGGCGTGGTCGGGCACGATGGATGATGCGGTGGAAGCCCGCGCTGAACGCGTTCGCGATCACCTTCGAAGGCCGGCTGGAAGCAGCCCACTAGATCAACAACCGCCGACCTCACCCACCGTTACTCGGACAGTCCCCGACGTACACCGGTGCTCGGCGTAGGGCGCGCACTCGGCGGCGACACGAAGTAGGGCGGATGCATGAATTCGTCCGCACGCGCGCTGCTGCACCGTCGACCGGGATCGGGTCGAACGCCGCCTCGGTGCGTTGCACACGATCCCTGACGTTGGCGCCCCCACCCCGTTCGTCAGAACCAGCAGGTGTACGTGCTCGGCAGGGCAACGGGAGCAGAGCCTCCGGCGATGGCGTCGAGGATGGGTTGGGGGCAGTGGCGTTGGTTGTCAGGGGTGCGGAGTTCGAGGTGGAGGTGGGGGGTGCCGGACCTGCCGGTGTTGCCGGACCACATGATTTGTTGGCCCGCGGTGATGTTGGTGCCGAGGGTGGTGGTGAGGTCGGTGCCGTGGCAGTAGGTCCAGCGGTTGCCGTCGGGGTCGGTGATGGTGATGCCGACGCCGCAGGTTTGGCAGCCGGTCGAGTCACGGCCGCAGCCGTGGGCCCACCAGTTGTGGGCCCATTGCTTGACGGAGATGACGGTGCCGCCACGGACGGCGTAGATGGGTGTGTTGGTGGGGATGATCCAGTCCCAGGCGGGGTAGTCGTGGTGGGGTGCGGTGAGTGCGTTGGGGTTGGCGTCGATGAGTTCGCGTGGGCCGGGTAGTGCCCATTCGCCGTCGAGCGCTGTGATCGATCTGCCGAAGCAGCTGCCCGGCGCCGGCGCCGCGGCCTGATCGTCGGCGGTGTCGGTGGGTGCTGCGGTGAGGAGTTCGTCGTGCTTGGTGAGCCAGCGTGTCTGGTACTGGCGTGGGGTGAGGGTGTTGCCGGCGTTCGGGTGCGGGACGGTGTCCCACTCGGCGGAGTCGATGGCGGGGACGTGCCCGATGTACCAGACGACGGGGACGGCGGCGACGTCGCCGTGGTGCTGTTCGAGGATGCTGGCGACGAGTTCGGCGGCTTTGGCGTCTTGGACGTCGGGGGGTGCGTCGGCGGCGCGGGTGTAGCCGCCGTACTGGTTCCAGGTGGAGTTCAGGAACTGGTAGGCGCCTGACGCGGTCGAGCCGGCGGCCTGGGCGGTGTAGTCGCCGCCGGATTCGAGGGTGCGGATGGTGGCGAGCACGACGCTGGTGGGGCCGGCGTCGATGCCGCACACTGCGAGCGCGGGCGGGTCGCCGTTGGTGAGGAGCGCGGGGAGCATGGTGACGCCGACGAGGACGGCGAGGGTGGCACTGAGCGCGGCTGTCATCTTCCCGTACGGGAACCGAGGGGTGGTGCGGGTGGAACTGGGCGGCTGATTTCCACGGTTGGGCGGGTGGGTTCCCGTCTTGGGGTGTCGCCCGTGTCGCGGGTGCCTGAGAGGAGGAAGTCATGTCGCGTGGAACCGTTCGTCGTCGGGGGCGTCGCTGGTGGGCTGTCCCGATCGTCACGGCTGTGGCGAGTGTGGTGTGGCCGGTGTCCGCGGCGTGGGCGGTGGTGCCGAATCCTCCGGCGGACGGCTCCGCGCCGGGGGCCGAGTTGGTGTCGACCGTGTTGGGCTGGTTGAAGTGGGCGGGCCTGGCGGCGTCGCTGGCGGGTCTGCTGATCGGTACGATCGCGACCGGGGTGGGTCACTTCGGGTCGAACTATTCGGCGTCGTCGGCGGGCCGGAAGTGGCTGTTGGGCGGGATGGGCGCGGCGATCTTGTCGGGGTTGTCGTGGACGATCGCGACGACGCTCTACACGGCGACGGGCGGGTGAGTCGTGCGACGCGTCGTGGTGTCGGTGGCGGTACTCGCAGCGATGGTGTTGGTCGGGGTGGTGCTCGCTCGTTCGGACGGTGGCAGCACGGCCGCGTCGCCGGTCGGCTCGGCCGCGGTCGGCGCTCCGATCCCGTCCGCGGCGTTTGGCGGCGAGCGGGTCGGTCCGGGCGCGGTGGAGGCAGCGGTGGCGGCGGTGGCGTTGACGGGCGAGGTGGTGTCGGCGGGTTTGATCTCGCGCCGTGAGCTGATCGAGTCGTTTACGACCCCGGGGTTTGGGGGCAAGCTGGCGGACCTGACGTCGGAGCAGGTGACGGCGATGGGGCTGGCGATGGCCGAGTCCGGCCGTGACGGGGCCGCCTTGTCGGTGGGCGAGTTCCCGTTGCGGGCCCGTGTGGTCGACAAGACCGCCGATGCGGTGACGGTGCAGGTGTGGTCGGTGCTGGTGGTGTCGTCGCCTGACGAGCCGGTCGGCCGTCAGGCGTGGCGGACGGTCACGCTCGAGATGGTTCCGGTCGACGGGCGTTGGCTGGTCGACGGCTGGGAATCGGCCGAGGGTCCGGCGCCGGCGGGGACGCCGCATGGTGCGGTGGCGTCGGGCGCGGACGTGGTGTCGGTGTTGGGGTGGGAGGAGGTGGCGGGCTGATGTGGCCGTTCCCGAATCCGTTGGATCTGTTCGGCGACGCGGTCAGCGGTGTCGCCGGGTGGGCGTGGGACAAGGTGATCCAGGGGATCTACACGTGGTTCGCGTCCGGGGTCCTGATGTTGATGGAGTGGGTGTGGGGCGTGCTCGACACGTCGACCACACCACGGTTGACGGAGGACTGGTTCGCGAGCGGGCTGGTCCAGCCGCTGGCGGCGATCTCGCTGTCGATCACGGTCGCGTTGATGTTGGCCTCGGCGGTGCAGGCCGGCTTCGGTGGCCGCCCTGAGTTGGTCGTAGACGCGTTGAAGGAGGGCCCGAAGGCGATCGTCGCGTCGGCGTTGACGGTCGTGGTGATGGATGTGTTGATCCGGGGTGCGGACGTGCTGGCCGAGGCGACGTGGCAGACCGGGCGCGATGACACGCAGCAGGTGCTGGACTCGATCGCCCGGGTCACGTCGGGGGCGGGTGTGTTGGCGACGTCGTTCCTCGGGCCGTTGGCGTTGCTGTTCGGGATGATCGGTCTGCTGATGACGGCGGTGGTGCTGTTCATGCGGTCGGCGTTGCTGTATCTGGTAGCGGCGTTCGCTCCGATTGTGTGGGCGTCGTCGGTGTCGCCGGTGATGCGTGGTGCCGGCCGGCGGTTGGTGCACGTGACGGTGGCGTTGGTGTTGGCGAAGCCGGCGATCACGGTGACGTTGGTGGTCGGCTCGAAGCTGCTCGCCAACGCCGGCGCGGCAGGCCCGGATGGGCAGGCGGCGGATGGGGCGGCGGCGTTGGGCACGTTGGTGACCGGCTTTGCGTGTTTCGGGTTGGCGGGCTTGTCGCCGTGGGTCGTGTATCGGTTGTTGCCGTCGGTCGAGCAGGCCACGGTCGGTACCGGGGTCGTGGGTGGTTGGGGTCGGGCGGCGATGACCGCGGCGCAGGCCGGGATGATGGTGAAGTCGTTGGGAGCGACGGGGGCGGCGTCGGCCGCGACCCGGGCGGTGCCGGCCGCCGGGGCGCACTCGGCCTCCGGCAGCGGCGGTGGGAACCCGTCGGGCGGTGCGAGCGGTGGCGCTCCCGGCAGCCCGGGAGGTGGCGGGTCGTCGTCGCCGGGTGCAGTCAACGCGGCGAATCGACGTCCGTCGGTCCCGTTGCCGCCGTCGGGTTCGTCCCGGCGTGAGACCGATCGGGTCGAGCCTGAGCCGGTCAAGGCGGGTGTGCGATGACCGCGGCTGCTCGGTACCGGTTCGGTGATCCGGGGCGTGTCGGGGTGGTGCTGGGCATGTCGTTGCGTCAGACCGTGCCGATCGTCGCCGGGGTGTTGTGGCTGACGTTGTGGATGGTCGCGGGAATGCCGCTCGTCGGTGCGGTCGGCCCACTCGCGGGGTGCTTGGTGTCGTTCGGCCGGTGGAAGCGCGCCCCGTTGTTCGAGGTCGCCGGACCTGGCGCCCGGCTGGCCGTGGCACGGTTGTCGGGGCGGGCGGTGTGGCGGCGCCCGGCGCTGCCCTCGCGGCGCCTCGTCGACGGGGACGTGCCCGACGCGTTGCGAGGCATCGAGATCGTCGACGCCGAGGTCGGCTGGAACGCGGCGAGCGGGGCGGTCGGGGTGGTGCGCGATCGAGCGGCGGGGACGTTGTCGATGGTGTTGCCGGTGTCGGGTGGCGGGTTTCCGGTGGCGTCGCCGGCCGAGCAGGACGGCATCGTCGCCGCGTGGGGTGCTGCGCTCGCGCCGATCGCGCGGGCGCGGTCGCCGATCAGTCGGGTGACCTGGCAGGAGTGGTGCCACCCGGTCGGCGTCGACGGGCACCGCCGGGTGGCACACGTACACGGTTCCGGCCTCGCCGGCGGCGAGTGTCTCGGGGTGGTGGGCGGTTTCGTCGAAGCCGGTGGCGGCGAGCTCGCCGAGCGTCGCGCCCTCCTCGCCGTAGGTGTCGAGGATGCGGGCGATCGTGCGGTGCGAGCCGACCCTGATCCGTGTCGGGGCGTCGTGCTCGCCGACATCGGACAGCAAGAACAGCACAAGCAGTGCCCGGCCACGCGATGCGGCGTTGGTCCGCCACTGGAGGATGTCGGGTCCGGTCTCCCAGCCGAACGCGGCGTCGATGTGCCAGCCGGTGTCGCCGGGGTCGTCGGGGGATGGGAAGCGGATCGGGAACGTGCCGAGCCCGAGCATCGGCTGCCACGCCCCGGGCCCGACCAGCACGTCGTAGGCAGCGCCGAGTGGGGGTGCTGCGGCGGCGGACCGGAACGGAGGTTCGCTGTGGCCGCCGAGCCGGATCACGGGGCGGGTCCAGGTGGTGGGGCCGTCGGGTGTGCATCCGGTGGCGTGCCACAGGATCGCGCGGCATTCGTCGATGATCGGGCGGGAGACGGCGCGGTCGAGGCGGACGTAACCGTCGGCAGCGAATCGCTCGGCGAGCGCCGCCGGCGCGACGGCGTCCGTGGGGACGGGGTCGGTCATGATGTCGGGTTCTCCTGCGAGTGGTGCCGGCCGCGCGCGTCGAGAGCGCACTGCGCGGCGGCGGACTGGGCTGGGGGCTCAGTCGTGCAGGAACACCGTGAACACTGACGCCACCGTACCGCCGGCGGCGGAGACGGACCGGGGCGGTTTCGGCTGCCTCAGTAGTCGCTGGGCCAGAGGATGGTGGTGAGGGTGTCGGGGTCGGCGAGGTCGTCGGTGACGATCCAGATTGCGTCGTCGTCGATGGTGGGGTCGGCGAGTTCGGTAGGGATCGGGTAGCGGGACAGGATCCGGCCGTCGCCGTGACGGATGGCGTAGTTGTTCGTGGCGCGGTCGTCGGGGTCGAGTTCGCCCCAGTCGCCGTTGTTGTGGCGGTGGAGGCAGTCGATGATCCAGGCGGTGCGGGTGGGGTGTTGGTCGGCCCAGTGGGCGACGTGGGCGGTGAGCACGACGGTGGCGGGGTCGGCGATCACGGCTGGTTCTCGCTTGTCTGTGACTGGTCGTCCTCTGTGGGGTGGCCGGGCTGGTGGTCGATTTCGTAGGCGACGATCTCGAAGTGCAAGGCGGTGGGGTCGGTGCTGGCGGGTTCGAGGTGCAGGTATCCGGTGATCGCGACGTGGTCGCCGACCTGGATGGTCTGGGCGGTGCGGGCGAGGTCGTTGAGTGCGCGGATACGGAACGTGTAGGCGCTGCGGGCGAAGTCGACTCGAACGTCGAAGTTGGTGGTCGGCTTGAACGCCCGGATCCGATACCGGGGGATGGTGGTGACGGTGCCGGTGATGGCTGTCGTGTTCATCGTGTCGCCGCCTGGTCGGAGCGGGTGAGGGTTTCGAGCGTGGCGAGCGCGCCGGCGGGTGGGCGGGCGGTGAGTAGGCCGGCGTCGACGATCCGGGCGATCTGGGGGTGGACTTCGATGGTGGCGGTGACCGGTGCGGCGGTGACGGCTTCGACGTCGCGGGCGGTGAGGGCTCGGCCGAGTTCTTCGAGCAGGATCACTTCGTCGGGTCGCGCGTCGGTGGCGGTGGCGCGGCGCAGGGTGAGGTAGCAGGGGCGCAGCACCCAGCGTCGGACGGTGCCGGCGGGGAGCCGGTCATGGATCGGGTGGGTTGCGGGCCCGGCGTCGACGATGACGTGCTCGCCGAGCCGGGCGAGCCGGTGGAGCACGTCGAGTTGGGCGCCGAGGTCGGCGTCGGTGAGGTCGTGCACGGTGAGCCGCTCGGTGACCGGCGTCACGACGTCGGCGGTGTGAGTGGCGCCGAGCAGGGTGCGTTGGTCGCCGGCGAGATCGACGACGTGGGTGTGGGCGCCGTGGCGGACGGCGAGCGCGAGCAGCGCTGCGGTGGTGCTGACGCCGGTGCCGGGCTTGGGTGAGGACAAGACGGTGATCATCAGATTCGGGCCTTTCGGGTCGGATGTGGGCGGGTTTGCTTGCACGGGCCGCGCCGGCGGGGAGCACCTGTCAACCCGAAGGGCTTGGCCCCGAGGAACGAGGGGCTTGACAGGCGGCGGACCGCCGGCGCAGCACCGCACCCGCCCGCAGGGCGGCAACGTCCAGCACGCCGGAGAGGACTCCCTGGAGCACTCCCTGCTGGTGCGTGGAAGGACTCCCCGCGCCTGGTCAGGGTGCTGGGCGGTTCGCCGGGGACGGGGCGGGGTCGGGGTCAGCTGGCGTGGCGTCGGGTGTTGCGGTAGGTCGCTGCCATGTCGGCGGGGAGTCGTTCGAGTTGTCCGTCGGTGAGGGCGGGGAGCCACAGCCGGACCGTGAGCACGTCGGTGGCGTGGAATCGGGCGACCCCGAATCGGTCGAGACGGTTCAGGCTCTGCCACAGCTTCGGCCGGTTGCCGGCGAGGCCGATCCGGAGCGCCAGGTCGCCGGTGTCCCAAGTGCTTCCGGCCAGGCTGGTGGTGCGGCCGAGAGTGTGGGCGAGCACGCTGGCGGTCGGCCCGAGGACCGGGAGCCACCAGAAGATCTCGTCGCTGCCGGTCTCGTGCGCGCCGGGTGTGGTGTCGCGGCAGACGTGCAACAGGTCGGGCCATCGCGTTGCCGGGGTGTCGTCGATGGGAACTGTGGGGTGGATGGTGTCGGTCATTGCGGGGTGCCTCTCGGTCGATGGGCACCGGGCCGGGTGGCCGATCCTGGGTTGTTGCCGACTTCCCCGATGAGGGTCGGTCACCCGGCTTCGGTGCGGGCCGCCGATTTGGGGGCGGCTTGCCCGCACGGGCCGCGTCGCTGGGGAGCGCCTGTCAACCCGCAGGGCTTGGCCCCGAGGAACGAGGGGCTTGACAGGTGGCGGACCAGCGACGCATCACTGCACCCGCCCGTAGGGCGGCAACGTCCACCACGCTCACCCGTCGCGCTGGCGGCTGCGCTCGCCGACGGTGGTGGTGGTGGTGGTGGTGGTGGTGTTTGGTTCAGGTGCTGATCGGTTCGTCGATGTCGTCGGGTTCATCGACATCGTTTCTGCCCGTCCAGCCGGCGAGTTGGTTGAGGCGATCGACGGCGCGTTGGGCGTGGCCGCAGGCGGCAACGAGGGCCCGGGGGTCGGCTCTGAGGATGCGGAGCCAGCCGCCGAGGTAGGCGGCATGGTCACGGCGGGTGGCCTGCTCGAGCCCGAACTGTGCCGACCAGAACGCCGCGCCGAGTTCGGCAACGAGTTCTTCGGCCCCGTAGGCGTCGGACCCGAACCGTCCCGACAAGTCACGCGCGAGCCGGGTGGCGTGGCCGGTCCAGTGGGTGTGCTCGTGGGCCGAGGTCGTGTAGAACGCCGCGGGGCTGTCGAACTGGGCGAGCAATGGCAGATGGATCTGGTCCAACACCGGGACGTAACAGGCCCGGTCCCCACCCGTCACGACGTCGGCGCCCACGGCGGCGAAGTAGGCGTCGGCCCGTTCGATCCGCTCACCCTCCGGTATCTGCTCGACGGTGAGCCAGCGGTCGGCGCCGTCGACTTGCTCGGCGGCGAACACGGTGAACGTGCGGGCGGACAACGAGCGGTGCACGAGGTCGTCTCCGTCGTCGGTGTGTTCGTGGCGTTCGGTCGGTTTCCACAACACGACGTGCGTGCCCCGTTCACCCTTACGGACCTGACAGCCGTGACGCTGCCACGCCTTGTAGGTCGCCCACCTCGCCGACGTCCAGCCGTGGTCGCCGGCGACCATCGCCAACACCAACGCGTTCCACCCGCGGTAGGGCCGGCCGTCGACGCTGCGCGGGAGGCCGGCGCCGAGGCGCCGCCACGGCATCCGCCAATCACCTGCCCCTGCTTCGATCGCTGCCACCAGATCGGCGGTCACCTGCTCGAACAACTCCTGTGCCTTCATCACGACGCCTCCTGCGGTCGGGCTTTGCCCGCACGGGCGGCGTCGCCGACGAGCGCCGGTCAACCCGAAGGGCTCGGCCCCGAGGAACGAGGGGCTTGACCGGCCAGCGAGCGGCGACGCACCACCGCACCCGCCCGCAGGGCGGCAACGTCGCGCCGCGCCGGAGTCGGTCAACGTCAGTGATCGAGGCCGAGCATCCGCCGGGTGATTTGACCGATGTCGGTGGAGGCGACGTATGTGGCGCTGGTGTCGGCGCGTCGCTTCGGCCTGAACAGGCCGGCCGGTTCGCCCACGAGGCCGATCGCTCGTCGAGGGCGTGATGCGTTGGACCCGGGCGGCCAGTCGATGTCGGCCGAGTGCGTCATGTGTCCCTGATCGCAGACCAGGATCGACGTGGCGGGCTTGGTCACGTCCGTTGCTGCCCCGCGTTGGGCGTAGATGAAGTTGTCGCCTTGGCTCCGGCCGCAGTGTCGGCAGTGATGCATGAGGTACCTGCTACCGGCTGCGCGGGGCTCGGCGTCCTTCAGTCGCACGTCGCGTTCGCGCGCGAACTCGGTCAGATCGGGGAGTTCCGAACAACTGGCTGCGATCAGTACGAGTTCGTCGTCGGTGCAGTCGATGACGTCAAGGACGTTGAAGGGTCGCTGGCAGCGGTAGCACGGACTCACCGACGTCTCGATCGAAAGCCGGCGAGCCGGTCGGCCACAGGTTTCGCACGGTTGCAGGCCCTGGCGGTGTCGGGGAAACCGGCACGTTCCGACGACGTCGAACAACCCGTCGGGTTGTGTCCGGCTTCGGGCGTGGGCTTCCGGGAGGCCCGAGCGGAGCATGTGGAGGGTCTGCCACGTTGGCCACACCCGTATGACCGGGACTTCGATCTGCTCGTAGACGTTGAGGGCGTCGAGTTCAGGCGCGTGCGTAACGATTACCTCGATCACTGCGAACGGCCGGTCGTGCACGTGCACGGCGATGTCTGGTCTCACCCGATCGGCGATCACCTGGTCGAGCCTCGTGGCGATCGAGCGGCGGGCGAGGTTCGCCGTTCGACTCGCCAGGCAGCGCCCGCACCCGCAGTGCACCTCGTAACGACCACCGTCGTGGGACGCGTCGTGAATCGCCTGGTCGAGGACGCGGATGGCGACGCGGTGCAGTACGGTCTCACCGCCGGCGCAGTCCCCTCCGGCGAGGTGCGCGAAGTGCGGCCGGTTGCGAGCCCCGGCCCGAAGCACCACTGGATTCAGGCATCCCACGCAAAGCAGGCCACCGGGCCGCTCGCCGGCTTCGGCGAGGTCAGTGGCCCACACGAGCGCGTCGCCGTTCATCGCAACCGGGTACTGCGCGCCCGCCTGATCTTTTCCCACGTCGGATGTCATCGGCGCAGTCGACGTGGGCCTCAAGCGCCCGGTGGCGTCCGAGGTCGCCGTTATCGGCGTCCGGGGCAGCGGAGCTCGGCCTGGTCCCGGGAACTGTGTGACACCGGCCATCTACGATGGGTGGACTGTCGAGCGTCGAAGGACCGAGTTGGGGCGGCGGCTGGGCAGCGAAAGCTGACGATGGAACTACACGAACTGAAATCTGGTCTACGTGTTCGCGGTCTGGTGGCTGCGGGTGATGTGACGATCGTGGCGGTCGAGCCGCATGGCGATGCGATCGTGAACGTGGTGTTCCGTGACGCCGGCGGCAACGTTGGCGACCGGTTGCTGACGGCCGAACACGCGGCCGACGTGTCGGTGGCATCGGAGAGGCGCTGGTCCTTCGACGCCGACGGGTTCGGATTCAAGTTGGCGTCGGAGGCGCGGCGGATTCAGTTGGCGCACTTGTTCGATCCGTTCGCGGCGTTGGGGTCGTCGACGATCCAGCCGTTGCCGCATCAGATCGAGGCGGTCTACGGCCGGCTGTTGCCGGTGCAGCCGTTGAAGTTCTTGCTGGCCGACGACCCGGGCGCGGGCAAGACGATCATGTCGGGCCTCTATATCCGTGAGTTGATGCTGCGCGGCGATCTCGATCGCTGTCTGATCGTTGCGCCGGGCAGCTTGGTGGAGCAGTGGCAGGAGGAGCTGGCCGACAAGTTCGATCTGCGGTTCGACATCTTGAGCCGCGACATGGTCGAGGCGGCCCGCACCGGCAACCCGTTCCAGGAACGCAACCTGTTGATCGCCCGCCTCGATCAGTTGTCGCGCAGCGACGACCTACAGGCCAAGCTCGGCGTCTCGGACTGGGATCTTGTGATCGTCGACGAGGCGCACAAGATGTCGGCCCGCTTGTGGGGCGACGAGGTGAACCGCACGTTGCGGTTCCAGCTCGGCGAGCTGTTGCGCGACCGTGCCCGCAACTTTCTGTTGCTGACCGCGACGCCGCACAACGGCAGCAACGACGACTTCTTGTTGTTCTTGTCGTTGCTTGACCCCGACCGGTTCGCTGGTCGGCTGCGCAAGGGCAGCGAACCGCCAGACGTGACCGATGTGATGCGCCGTCTGGTGAAAGAGAACCTCCTCACCTTCGACGGCAAGCGTTTGTTCAGGGAGCGTCGGGCGACGACGGTCAACTACGACCTGAGTTTCGAGGAACAGCGCCTCTACGAGGCGGTCAGCTCGTACGTGCAGGACGGGATGGGCCGGGCGCAGGCGATGGAGCAGGGCGGCGACCGCCGCCGCGGGCTGGCGATCGGGTTCGCGTTGGCAGCGTTGCAGCGCCGGCTGGCGTCGTCACCGGAGGCGATCTTCCAGTCGTTGCGTCGCCGCAAGGAGAAGCTGTCGGCGCAGCTCCTGGAGGCCGAACGGCTCGGCAAGCTGGCCGAGGCCCGCCGGCTCGACGGCAAGTTGGCAGCTCCCGCGGGGTTCGGCGGCGACGACTTCGACGCCGACGATTTCGACGCCGACGAGTTCGAGCAACTCGAGGACGATGCGATTGAGAACGCGTGGAGTGCCGAGTCGCTGGTCGAGCTGGAACGCGAGATCACCGAGCTGCGGGTGTTGGAAATGCTCGCCGCTGACGTCCGGGCGTCGGGGCAGGACCGCAAATGGGTTGAGCTGTCGAACATCCTGCAGGCCGAGGAGTTCGCCGAGCCGGGCGAACCGCGCAAGCTGATCGTGTTCAGCGAGCACCGCGACACCCTCCACTACCTGGAGGGCAAGATCCGCACCCTGCTCGGCCGACCCGAAGCAGTCGTCACGATCCATGGTGGGATGCGCCGCGAGGACCGCCGCCGAGTGCAGGACGCGTTCCGCAACGACCCCGCCGTCCAGGTGCTGGTCGCAACCGATGCCGCGGGTGAGGGTGTGAACTTGCAGCGGGCGAACCTGATGGTCAACTACGACCTGCCGTGGAACCCGAACCGGATCGAGCAGCGCTTCGGCCGCATTCACCGCATCGGCCAGCAGCAGGTGTGTCACCTGTGGAACCTGGTCGCGCATGGCACCCGTGAGGGCATGGTGTTCCAACGGCTGTTCGCCAAGATCGAGCAGCAACGCGCCGTGTACGGCGACCAGATCTACGACGTGCTGGGCGACTCGGAGATCAACCGCTCCCTGCAGGACCTGTTGATCGAAGCGATCCGCTACGGTAAGGACCCGGCCGTGCTCGCCAAGGTCGACGAGGTGATCGATTCCCAGATCGGTGACCGGTTCAAGGCGGTGCTCGACGAGCGGGCGTTGGCGTCGAACGTGATGGACCCCGCCGGGATCGGCGAGATCCGCCACCGCATGGAAGAAGCGCTCGCCCGCAAGCTCCAGCCTGGATTCATCGAAGCGTTCTTCAACGCCGCGCTCGACGACGTCGGCGGCCGAGCCGCACCCCGGGAGGCAGGCCGGTTCGAGATTACCCGCGTGCCGGCGACCGTGCGCTCGCGCGACCGCGAGGTCGCAGCAGGCGGGCCGCTGCACTCCGCGTACGAACGGGTCACGTTCGACAAGGACCGCGTCAACATCGACACCAGTGTCATCCGCGCCGAACTCGTCACTCCCGGCCATCCGCTATTGAAGGCGTTGATCGCGACCATTCTCGAACGCCACGGCGCCGCACTCGCCTCAGGCGCTACCTTCGTCGACCCGACCGACCCAGGCGACACGCCGCGCATCTTGATCTACCTGGAGCACACGATCACCGACGGCCGCGTCGAACACGGTGCCCGCCGGGTGGTGTCACGCCGCTTCCACTACGTCGAAGTCACGGCCGACGGCGACATCCGCGACCCCGGTGCCGAGCCCTACCTCGCCTACGAACCCGTCGACGACACGACCCGTGCCTTGCTGGCGGGTGTTGACAGCACCTGGGCCGACGGCGGAGTCGACGACACGGCCCGCAGTTGGGCGACCGCCAACCTCGCCACCCCCCACTTCGACGAGGTTGCCGACCTCACCAAGGCACGCCTCGGCCGCACCCGCCGAGCCGTCGAGGAACGCCTCAACAGCGAGATCCGCTACTGGGACCTCCGCGCCCACGAACTCAAAGAACAAGAACTCCACGGCAAAAAGCCCCGCCTCAACTCCGGACGCGCCCGCCAACGCGCCGACGACCTCGAAGCCCGCAAAGCGCGCCGGCTGCGCGAGCTCGACATCGAAGCCGACCTCGTCAATCACGCCCCCACGGTGATCGCCGCTGCGCTCATCATCCCCCAAGGACTCGTCGACCAACTCGCCGGCACCCCTACCAGTCCGGTGATCGACCAGGAAGTTGTGGCGGAGACCGACCGGCGAGCCGTAGCTGCCGTGATCGCCGCCGAACGTTCCCTCGGCCGCGTACCCGTCGAGCAGGCCCACAACAATCCCGGCTTCGACATATTGTCGACCGACCCCGTCACCGGCGTCGTCTACCAGGTCGAGGTGAAAGGCCACCGGCCCGACACCCGCGAAATCAAGGTCCGCGGCCCCCAAGTACGCCAGGCGAAGCAGAACCCCGAACGGTTCCGCCTCGCTGTCGTCCGCGTCCCCAACGAACCCGACGCCGCCCCGACGGTCCGCTACTTCGTCCGCCCGTTCGACAGCTACGAACTGCTCTTCGGTCAGACCTACGTGCCCCTCGACGTCGCCGCCATCGCCCCGCACGGGGTTGACCCATGCTGACGCTCACCATCTGCGAGATGCGACTGACGGGCCTCGGTGACCCAAAGCCGCGAGCAGCCGCATCCGAAGCGTACGCGACCTCACCATCAATGACGGCTGACAATCAGCCAACGGAGCACCCATGACCTACAAGAAGAAGCTGATCGAGGTTGCGCTGCCGTTGGCGACCATCAACGCCGAATCGGCCCGTGAAAAGTCGATCCGCCACGGCCATCCCTCCACGCTGCACCTGTGGTGGGCCCGTCGACCGCTCGCCGCGGCCCGCGCGGTGCTGTGGGCGTCGCTCGTCGACGACCCCTCCGCTCACCCGGACAAGTTCCCCACCGAGGGGGATCAGCAGCGCGAACGCGAGCGGCTGTTTGACATCCTCGAACGACTCGTCCCGTGGGAAGCATCCAACGACGAGCGCATCCTGGAAGAGGCCCGCGCCGAGATCCTCAAGTCGTGCGACGGCGACCTGCCCAAGGTGCTCGACCCGTTCGGCGGCGGCGGAACGATCCCACTCGAGGCACTCCGACTCGGCCTGCCGACCTACTCCGGCGATCTCAACCCTGTGGCCGTGGCCCTCCAAAAGGCCATGCTTGAGGTACCCCAGCGCTTCTTGAATCGGAAGCCGGTTCACCCGCGACCGCGTGCAGGGCAGACGCTTTGGGAAGGCCTGCACGGATTGGCAGCAGATGTCGAAACGTACGGACACGAAATCGAGCAGGAGGTTCAGAAACTTGTAGGTCAGCACTATCCTCCGCCGCCAAAAGAGACCGCCGAACCTATCGGCTGGATTTGGGCAAGAGCCATTCGTTCACCTGACCCTTCATTCGCTGGCGAAGTGCCGCTCGTTGGCTCCTGGACAATTGTTAACAAGCCAGGGAAGCCGACGGTTTGGGTCGAACCCTACATAGATGGCGGCCGAGTTAGATACAGAATACAGACGGGTGGGACTCCACTGCCCGGGACCGTTCAGCGAGGCAAAGGGGTTTGCTTCGCGACCGGAGCAGCGATCTCCAATGAATATATCAGGCAGGAAGCCTCAGCTGGACGCCTCTCATCTCATCTCATAGCCGTCGTGGTCAACGGCAATCGGAAACGGGTGTATTTGTCGCCCACCGATGCAGATGAGGCGGCAGCATTGGTAGACGATTCAGCTTGCTGGCGCCCCTCCGGATCAATGTCGACCCACCCCCAATACATGGGCACACCTCGCTATGGTCTGGATGAGTGGTGGAAACTGTTCAGCCCGCGACAGCGCGCAACGATCGACGCGTTCTGCTCCAGCATCGAGCACGTGCGTTCAGAGGTCCAGCGCCACGCTCAGAGTGCCGGAATGCCGGTCGGGGAGCCACTTCGGAACGGCGGCTCGGGCGCTCTCGCCTACGCCGAAGCCGTCTCGACCTACCTATCATTCGTACTGGACCGGGCAATCGCTCGATGGAATACTGTTTCGATATGGAACTCTGTGGGCGAGAAGATTGAGCACGTCTTCCGGCTTCACAACATCCAGATGACATGGGCCTTTGTCGAGGCCAACCCGTTCTCGTCCTCGACAGGAGGTTGGAGTGGGCAGATCGAATGGGTGTCGAAGGCACTTCTGACTCTGCCGCGGCAGGCTGCCATTCGATCGAGCAACGCGCAGCCGTCGCACGAGTTGCGGAGTATGACGGATATGTGCTGTCGACGGATCCACCCTATTACGACAATGTTCCGTATTCGGACATCGCTGACTTCTACTACGTCTGGATGCGCAGAACAATTGGCGATATTTGGCCAGATGAGTTCTCAACGATCCTTACCCCAAAGGCAGAGGAGCTCGTCGCCGACTCGCAGCGCTACGGTAGCGCTGCTGCCGCGAAGACCCATTTTGAGTCGGGGATGAGGGCGGTTTTCGCCGGTGCGGCCGATCATGTCGATCGCCGGTTCCCGGCTACCGTCTTCTACGCCTTCAAGTCAATCGAAGAAACGCGCGGCAATCAGACCTCAACGGGATGGGAGACGTTTCTTGCTGGGCTCCTCGACTCCGGCTTTGCTGTAACGGCAACGTGGCCGATCCGAACCGAACGCGCGGGTGGGGTACGGAACGTGGGGCGGAACTCTCTCGCCTCGTCTGTTGTGTTGGCGTGTCGTCCTCGCGAGATCTCCGCTCCGATGGCGACTCGTGGGGAGTTCGTGGCAGCGTTGCGCCGGGAGCTGGGACCGGCTGTGCGGGTGTTGCAGCTGGAGAACATCGCGCCAGTTGACTTGGCGCAGTCGGCGATGGGGCCCGGGATCGCGATCTTCTCTCGGTATGCGAAAGTGGTCGAGGCGGACGGTTCGCCGATGCGGGTGCGCACAGCGTTGGCGTTGATCAACGAGGCATTGGCAGAGGTGTTGAGCGGCGAGGAGTCGGAGTTTGATGCCGACACCCGGTTCGCGTTGACGTGGTTCGAGCAGTACGGACACAATCCAGGCCCGTTCGGTGACGCGGATCTCCTGGCTCGTGCGAAGGACACGGCCGTGTCCAGGGTCGTGCAGGCGGGGGTGGTCGCCAGCCGTGACGGCAAGGTTCGTCTGGTCGAACGTAGCGAGCTGCCGGAGGACTGGGACCCAGCACGCGATGAGCATCGGACGGTGTGGGAGGTGACACAGCATCTGATTCGGGCGCTCGACTCATCCGAGACCGAGGCGGCGACGTTGTTGGAGCGTGTCAACCGTGTGTCGGTCGGCGATGGTGAGCGTGCTCGCCAGCTCGCGTACTTGCTGTATGGGTTGTGCGATCGCAAGAAGTGGGCTGAGGAAGCGGGCGCTTACAACATGCTGGTGACGGCTTGGCCGGAGATCAGCCGGCTGGCGGCGGCTGGGCCGGTCGAGTCGGGTGAGGATTCGCGGTTGTTCTGATGGGGGTTCGTGCCGATAGTGACTGGGTGCTGATGAGGGGAGCGGCGTCGTGGTGATGCCTCACAACGAGCGGGTGGGTCGTGCGTTGGACGCGGTGCGCGACGGGATTGGCCCGGTGTGCGCGGCGGCGTGGAAGGCCGCCTACGGCGACGGCTGGGTGCAGGCGGTCCACGGTCGCGACAAGGGTGCGGTGGGGATGCCGGACCCGAACGATCTGATCTTCTTGTTGAAGGGGATGCAGAACACCTGGCAGGAGGTGTGGCGTCAACGGCTGGGTCAGGGTGAGCGGGCGTACACGTCGGAGTTGCGCGAGTTTCGCAACCGGTGGGCGCATCAGGGGCAGTTCACCGCTGATGACACGTACCGGATGTTGGACACGGCGGAGCGATTGTTGCAGTCATTCAGCGCGGCCGAGTACGTGAAGGTCGTGCAGGGCCTCAAGCGGGATCTGCAGCGTCAGACTTTTGATGAGCAGGCGAGGGCGGAGCGGCGCAAGACGGCGGCGAAGCCGACTGATGGTGAGCCGTTGGCGGGGTTGACGCCGTGGCGCGAGATCATGACGCCGCATCAGGATGTGGCGTCGGGTCGGTTCGAGCAGGCTGAGTTCGCGGCCGATCTGTATCAGGTCGCGACCGGTAATGCGGATGATGAGTACCAGGATCCGGTCGCGTTCTTCCGTCGCACGTATCTGACGAACGGGTTGCGTGAGTTGCTGGTGGGTGCGGCGCGGCGCCTGTCGGGTGCAGGTGGCGATCCGGTGATCGACTTGCAGACCAACTTCGGTGGCGGCAAGACGCACTCGATGATCGCCTTGTTCCATCTGGCCTCGGGTGTGGCTCCGGCGGAGTTGCCGGGAATTGGTGAGTTGCTCGCCGAGGAGGGCGTGTCGTTGCCGTCGTCGATCGCCCGCGCAGTGGTGGTCGGTCAGTGGGTGTCGCCGGCGTCGCCATCACTGAAACCTGAGGGCGTCGAGGTCCACACCCTGTGGGGTGAGATCGCCTACCAGTTGGCCGGCGTCGACGGTTACAGGCTGGTCGAGGCCGAGGATCGTTCGGGGGCGAACCCGGGCAGCAAGCTGATCGAGTTGTTCCGGATGGCGGGCCCGTCGATCGTGTTGATCGACGAGTGGGTGGCGTACGCCCGTCAGTTGCCGTCGCGGGAGAACGAGCCGGCGTTGGTCGGTGGGCACTTCGATACGCAGTTCACGTTCGCGCAGGCGCTGACCGAGGCCGCGGCGGCGGTGCCGGATGCGGTGGTGTTGGTGTCGATCCCGGCGAGCGACATCGAAGTCGGTGGCGACAAGGGTCAGGACGCGTTGGCCCGTTTGCGCAACGTGGTGCGCCGCAAGTCTGCGCAGTGGAAGCCGGCCGAGGACGACGAGAGCTTCGAGATCGTGCGTCGTCGCTTGTTCGAACCGATGAGTCCTGACAAGGCGCGGGTGCGTGATGGGGTGATCCGGGCGTTCTGCGACTTCTATCGCGACAAGCCCAAGGAGTTCCCGAGCGAGGTCACCGAGCACGAGTACCGGCGGCGGATGGAGTTGTCGTATCCGATTCACCCCGAGTTGTTCGACCGGTTGTACAAGGACTGGTCGACGCTCGACCGCTTCCAGCGCACGCGTGGCGTGTTGCGATTGATGGCGACGGTGATCTCGGTGCTGTGGCAGCGCGGCGATCAGAACCTGTTGATCATGCCGGGCACGATCCCGATGGATGACTCGCGGGTGAACTCCGAGCTGACCAAGTATCTGGAGGACGGTTGGGATCCGGTGATCCGCGCCGATGTCGACGGCTCGAACGCGTTGCCGTTGCGGCTCGATCAGGACAACCGCAACCTCGGCCGGTACTCCGCCACCCGCCGCGTCGCCCGCGCCGTCTACCTCGCCTCAGCGCCGCGGGAGGAGGCCCGCCGCGGGATCGACATCAAGACGATCACCCTCGGGGTAGCTCAGCCCGGCGAAGCGCCCGGCACGTTCGCCGACGCGTTGCGGCGCCTGTCGGGTGACGCGACGTATCTGTATGTGGACGGGAACCAGTACTGGTACTCGTTGCGGGCGAACATCACCCGCCTCGCCGCTGACCGAGCGAACTCGAACGTCACCGACGACCACGCCGACGACGAGATCAGGCGCCGTCTGCAGCGCGCCGGCGCGCCCGGCCCGTTCGCCGCTGTGCACGCGTTCCCTGACGGCCCTGGTGACGTCACCGATGACGACGACGGCGTCCACCTGGTAGTGCTGCCGACCACCGCGCAGCACGTGCCCAACGCCGAGCAGTCACCGGCGATCACGTCGGCCGAGCAGATCCTCGCCCAACGCAACGCCGGCCCACGGTTGAACCGGAACCTGCTCGTGTTCTGCGCCGCGTCCGAGGCGCGCCTCGCTGAGCTGCGCACAGCCGCTCGTCAGCATCTGGCATGGAAGTCAGTGCTCGAGGATCACCAGCACGAACGGCTGGAACTCACGAAGGGCGACCTCGCGCAGGCGAACTCGAAACTGCGCGAGACCGACGACACCGTCACGCAACGGATCGGTGAGACCTACGTGCATGTGCTCGTGCCCGAGCAGACCGCCGGCACCCGAGAGATCCGCTGGCACCAGACCAAGCCCACCGGCACTGGCAGCCTCCCCGAACGCGTTGCCCGCAAGCTCGAAGGCGAGGAGCGGCTGATCACCAGCTACGGCGGCACCCGCGTGCGGATGGACCTCGACCGTGTCCCGCTGTGGAGCGAGCAGGGCGACATCACCGTCGAAGCGCTCTGGAAGGCGTACTGCCAGTTCCCGTACCTGCCGAGGTTGGCGTCATTCAACGTGCTCGCCGGCGCGATCAGCGACGGTACGTCGAAGATGGTGTGGCAGACCGAAACATTCACCTACGCCGAAGGCCACGACGGCACCCGGTACGTCGGCCTTCTGCCAGCCCAACAAGTCAATGCCCGTCCGAGCGGGATCGTCATCCGGCCCGACACCGCGCTCGTCCAGATCAACGCCGAGGCCGAAGCAACCGCAGCCGAGTCATCCGCCGGCAGTGACGCTGACGTGGCGACCGGAGAGCCGACCGCCGCTGGCGCTGTTCGCATGACGCCCGCCGACGCGCCGTCGGTGACGCTACCGACGCGCTACTACGCCCAGTTCAACCTCGACCCCGTACGGGCCGTCCGCCAACTCGACGAGATCCTCCGCAACGTGATTGAACACCTCCAGAAGGCCGACGGCGCCGACCTCACCCTCTCGTTCGAGATCAACGCCACCGCCGCCGGCTTCGACGACCGCACCAGACGAGTAGTCAACGAAAACGCCACCCAGCTGGGTGCGAAGAGCAGCGAGTTCGAGTAGGTGACGGCGGCGACAGGCAGCAGGGAAGGACCGGAGTACCGATACGCATGGACGCCACAACGCACGAACTGAGGTCGATCCTCGGTAACGAGCGTCGATTCCTGATTCCGACGTTCCAACGGGACTACGAGTGGACCAAGACCGGCCAATGGCAGCTGCTGTTCGATGACCTCGTCGCGACTGCCGGACGGCTCGCTGCTGCGCGCTCGCTTGCGCAGATCACAGGTGAGTCCGCTTCGAAGGCGGAGAAGCGGGTAGCTCCTCACTTCCTCGGCGCCGTTGTGCTCGATCAGCTTCCATCCAACGCCGGCCAGTTGGACCGTCGTGCGGTGATCGACGGACAGCAGCGGCTCACCACGATCCAGCTGCTGATCCGTGCGTTGGCTGATGTTGCCGCGGAGGCAGGGTCCAGCCGAGTCAGGGCACTTGAGCGACTGGTCTTCAATCCAGTCGACGATCCTGGTGCGGAGCCCGACTCTGAGTACAAGCTGTGGCCGCGGCGGCACGACCGCGACAAGTGGCGTGCGGCGATGGGATCGGACCCCGCGGGTGCACCCCTTGATCACCTCTACGGGCAAGCGCGCGCGTACTTCGCCCAGCGAGCTCGCGAAGCGACCGCACCACCAGCCAACTCGGAACCAGCGGACGCGACCATCCCTGTGGACTCCACTGTCCAGGTTGACGCGACCTCGGTCGACACGCTTGAACTCGACACTCTCCTGGATGCCACCACATCGTTGTTCAAGGTGGTCTCGATCGACCTGGACGACAATGACGATGCCCAGGTGATCTTCGAGGTGCTCAACGGCCGCCAGACGCCGCTGTCAGCTGCGGACCTGGTGAAGAACCTTCTCTTCCTCCGCGCCGAGGTAGCGAACGAGCACGAACTCGAACAGCTCCACGACCGCTACTGGGCGCCTCTGGAGTCGGCATGGTGGAAGGCATCGGTCGGTCGCGGTCATGCGGCACGGCAACGCCGTGAACTTCTTCTGGCTGCCTGGCTGACGGTGCAGACGGGGACGGAGGCGTCGGTCGGTCATCTCTACGGCGGGATCCGTCAGTACATCGTGGAAAGCGATCGTTCGATCGCCGACTTGCTTGTCGAGATCTCGCAGTTCGCGACTGCCTATGGGCGCATTGCGAGCGCCGATCCCGAGAAGGTTGGTGAACGCGCCGCCGATGCATACCGGCGAATCAACCTTCTCGGCGTGACGTTGGCGCAACCGCTTCTGCTGTGGATCGAGACCAGACCGCCCGAGGTCCTGACCGAGGCTGAGCGAGAGATCGCCGTGACCGCTGTGGAGTCGTGGATCGTTCGCCGTTTGCTCGCGAAGCGCAACACCCGCGGATACGGGCGCGTGCTGATCGGGGCACTCAACTCAGCGAAGCGATCGGCAGCACAGACTGGCGCACCGAACCACGTCGTGCTCGGGATCATCGACTCGCTCGACGACGACACGCTCGAGTGGCCGTCCGACGACCTCGTGCTCGAGACGCTGACCCAGGAGCGGTTCTACGACTACCACTCCAAGGAACGCATTCGGATGGTACTCGCCGCGATCGATCGGCTCCTGGTATCAAGCCGTCCCAAGTCGGAGCACTACAGGATTGAGTACGACAAGCTTCAGATCGAGCACTTGATGCCCCAGGCCTGGCAGGCCCACTGGCCGCTCGATCCGGAGGCCGCGGCGTTGCCCGAATCGGTGGCGACGCGTGAACGGTTGATTCAAACGATCGGCAACCTCACCTTGCTGACGTCCACCTTGAACCCTGCGCTGTCGAATGGTGCGTGGAGCCAGAAGGAGCGAGAAATATCGGCGCACTCCAAGTTGCAGCTCAACAGCTCGCTCGGTGATGGGGGCGGCAGCTGGGATGAGTCAGCGATCGTTCAGCGCAGCCTCGCCCTGACGCAAGAGACGCTCACGATCTGGCCCGCGGCTGAGATCCTCCGCTCGAAGGTTGCGAGTGCAGAGGCACCAGGCAGCAGCGACGAGTAGTGGACGCGATTTGCCGATGCCCGGCGAGTCGACAACGAGCACCGAGAACGAGCGGAGCGGAATGTGCATCTGAAACAAGTGGTTGTTCACGGGCTGCGCGCGGCATCAGAGAACCCCTACACGGTTGAGATTCCGGGTCGCTTCGCGGTTCTGGCCGGCGCCAACGCTGGCGGGAAGTCAACGTTGGTCGACGCGATCGTTCTGGCTCATCATGACGTCTTTCCGTTCACTCCACGCCCGTCGTCGGCCGTCCTGTCGACGGCCGTCGCCACGCGGACGATCGACATCAGCTACGCGCTGCCGGCTGAGGACCCGTCTCCGCTGGGCGACATGTTGGCGGCACACGGCACGACACCGTCATGGACGGCGAGCCTCACTTCGTCAATGGGCCGCGTCTCGGTCTCAAGTAGCCAGGCTCTGCGGGACGGCCAGTTGCCCGTGCTGTACTTATCGCCGACCCGTAACCCGGCACTTGATCTCGCTGGGCGAGAGGCACACCTGATTGTCGAGCTACTCAAGTCGCAGGGGCTGCGGGACCGTCGCGACAAATCGCTCAACCAGTTGCGCGGGCTCCTGGGCGGGCTCATCGGCTCCGTTGTCAGCGCCTGGCCAGTCGACGCGGCCGAAGCGCGCGTCGGTGCCGAGCTCGCTCAGCTGACGGACGGCGTGTCGGGCCGAGTCCCCTATCTTGGGACGACGCGGATCGACGACACGTTCTTGGCTCGCGTCTTCGAGTTCCTGATCGCGACAGCAGGGGCAGCTCGCGCGGACTCCCGGCGACTTGAGACGGACGGGCTCGGCTACTCGAACCTCTTGGAGCTGGCGGTCATCCTGGCGGCGATCCCTGACCTGACTCACCTGGCGCTTCCCGGTGCCCCCGATCCAACCGACGCGCAAGCAGCCCCCGACCCCGTAGCTGAGCCAACCGATGCTGACCTTCAGGGCCAGATCCGGGCTGCTGAGGACACCGCAGCACTGGAGGGCGAAACCTTCTTCGCCGGCAACTTCCACGCGCTGGTCGTATTGGAGGAGCCCGAGGCGCACCTGCATCCCCAGTTGCAGCATGGTGTCGTCACATATCTGAAGGAGGTAGTCCGCAACCGCCCCGAGGTGCAGGTGTTGATCACGACGCATTCCGACCAGATCGTCTCGGCGTGCGATCTCGACGATCTCATCGTGTGTGTGCGAACTCCCGACGGCCCCGCAGCACGGTCGGTGAGCCGATTCGGGCTCAGCCCACGCAATCGAGCGATGGCGCGTCGCCATCTTGACGCGAGCCGTTCGGCGTCGATCTTCGCTGAGCGATCAGTGCTCGTCGAAGGTGTCACTGACGCAGTCGTCCTGCGGGCATTCGCCAAGATCTGGGCTGGGACCGACCGTATCAAGCAGCGGTTCGTCGACTCGCTCACCGTCACTGTCGTCGGCAGCCGCGTCGGGCCATGGCTCTACCGACTGCTCGTAGACCCCGAGCATCCGATCAGTACCCGTCTCGCCGTGCTCAGCGACAGCGACGGGAAACCCGCACCGAAGTGGATTTCACCAGCGGAGGCGAAAGCCAACGGCAGGCTCAGAGTGTTCTTCAGTGAGCCGACCCTGGAGCCGTCATTGGTCCTCGGCAACACGCCGATGTTCCACGATCTGTTCGATCACAAGTCCAACACCGGTCGTCCCTGGCCTGCCGGCGGCGAGCCAACTCCAGAGAACGTCCGCGAGTTCTTTCGACAAGGCGGTCGTACACGAAAGGCCACGTTCGCCGACGACGTAGCCGACTACCTCGCTCGCCACCCCAACGAGGTATCCATCCCGGACCACATCAGCAACCTCCTCGAGTTCGTGTGGGATGGCTTTCTTCCGACACCGCCGACCGTCGATGACGACGCCACGCCCAACGAGGTTGCCGAGGGCCCGTGATCGTCCATCCCATGACGGGGGAGCAACTTCGGGCGGCGACGACTCGTGAGCCAATGTGCTACGTGAAGGCCGGACCCGGATCGGGGAAGACCTACCTCGCCACTGAAGCGTTCGGATTTCTCCGATACGACCGCTACCGAGACGACCGGCGAGGAATCCTCGGCGTTACCTTTGCCCGCTCTGCCCGCGCGGAACTCGAGGGCCGAGTAGCGCGGCGGTGGGGCTCACGTGCGGTCGCTTGGCCAAACTCGGTGTCGACATTCGACGAACTCCATCGCCAGATCCTCCGCTGCCTCGTCTCCCAGGGACACATCGCCTGGCCATCGGGGACCTTCCCCACGAAGGTCGACGACACCTGGCAAGACCACCCAGGGGCAACACGAAGTCCAGGGAGGAAGCCCCGCTACTTCCTCACCCTCGATCAGGAGGGAACGATCGCGGAGGCGCGAACGACCGTCGATCGCGTCGCCCCCAAACCGTGCTTCACCGGCCCCACAAAGCTGTGGGGCGCCGTGCGCGACGGCTACTGCACACACGCCGAGGTCCGCAACGTCCTCGGAGCGGCACTCACCCCGGGCGCCCATCCGGCATTCGTTGCGGCGGCGACTCAGTGCCTGGCCGAGAGCTACTGCCACATCATCGTCGATGAGTCGTTCGACATGAACGTGCTTGACGCCGCGGTGATCGAGACAGCGATCGCCGCTGGCATCTCGATCACTCTCGTGGGCGACCCCTGGCAGAGCCTCTACGAGTTCCGAGGGGCGTCACCGGACCGCGTCCACGACCTGCTGAACGGACATCAGTTCCACCAGATCGACATGCCAGGCGACCGTCGCTACCAAACCACTGAGATGAAGGGTCTTGCGCGTCGACTCTTCGATGAGCGGCCCTTCCCGGTCACCGCGGCCAGCGACGGGGATGAGTTCGACATCGTTCTGGCTCACGACTGGAACACGCTCTGGAACGAAGACCGAATCAACGTCCTGCCCATTGGGCGACCCAGCGGACTCGACAGCAGCGAACTCGCGAACTGCTTCGTTCTGCTCCTCAACGAGATCACCCGCAGCTACTTCGGGCAAGACGCCGCCGGCGTGGTCGAAGCACGCCGCAAACTCGGAATCGAGAACTGCGAAGGCATGATCGAACCCGCCCTGGCCGCCCTCCGGGACCAGTCGGCGCACATCGACGACGTGTGGGCTGCGCTGGATGCAGGGCTCAACGCCAACGGCTCCAACTGGAAGAAGCAGGGCAAACGCGCAAGCGCGTACATGCAACGGCTTCGCGATCTCTGCCTGTCGGCGGAGGCACCCGTCATGGGGCTCACGATTCACCAGTCGAAGGGCCTGGAGTGGGACCGGGTTCTGCTACTCAACGGCGAGCTCACCACGGCTCCTGGTGTGCACAACAAGCTCAGCCGGAGCGTCGAACAGCACCGCAGCGTGTATGTCGGTCTCACCCGCGCCAGGACGGTACTCAGGGTGTTGCCGGTAACAGCAGATCGCTTCACGGACCGCGTTCAGATCCCTCACGTCGCGGCCACGTAACGAACGCGACTGCACACGCCGCCGCTCAATCAGCGCGACGAGGCCGACCCGCTTCGCGAGTGGGCTGCTCGGGCAGCCGTCTTCTACGTCGTGACATCGAGACGACCCTGTCCGATCTGGGTCGGCTCGATAATCTGGATCCCGGCGCGTTTGTCAAGCTTGAGCAGTTCTTGGTCCCAGGTCATGACCTGCTCAGCGCCGCGGAGTCGGGCTGTTGCGATGTGCACAGCATCTGCTGCTTGAAGGCCACTGAACTGAATGCCGAGCTCCCGAGCGAGTTCGGCGACCGGTCGGGACACTGGCACCCACTCGTAGCCGGTTCGCTTGAGCATGTCAGTCGTGAGCCGGTTCGCCTCGGTGTCCTTGCCACGCACCTCAACCCGAATGATCTCCGACACAACTACCTTGATATCGCCGTGCTCGACCCCCGTCAGAAGCGACTTGGCGATCTCTCCGCGCTTTGGCATCTGCATCGTGATCGCTTCGAGGTACACACACGCGTCGAGGTACGTCACGGGTACGGGGCTGCTTCGCGCCTTGGCCACCTCACTCCCCTCCGCGGAGCGCACGCACATACTCGATCGGATCAGCACCCTCGATGAAGCCGGGATACTTGCCGGCGATCGAACCGATCGTGGGCAAGTCGCTGTCGTCGGGGACGAGGTCGATCTTCTCCGCCATCATCTTGACGACCTGTGACGAAGCGTTCATCGACATCGCCCCGGTAACGACGACACGATGGCCGAGCGCATCCCGCGCTTGATCAACGGATGCCTTGTCAATCACACACCGCAGTGGCCGCTGTTCGAGCCTCTCCTGGACCCCGATGCTCGGACTCTTGCCACGGATAGAAATCTGGTCGACGACACCTTCGATGCTCCCCCACACAGTGTCGCGAGGCTTGAGCGCTACCTCGACCCGCCGGTGAAGGTGCGGAAAGATCGTGTACTCGGGGTCGACCGTGAAGTCGGATTCGACGAGTCGCAGGTGCGCGGACTTCACGCCACCGTTCAGTCCCTTCGCGGCAGCACCGGCGAAGCGCGCTGTGATCAGATCGAACCCCGGTGGGATGCGCGGTTCGTCTTCGTTGTCGAGCACTTCAAGGCCGTTGATGACTGTCAGGGTCACCCCAGTCGGGTCGGCGTTCTCAGCGGCCTGGACTGGAACGTATTCGACCGCGCTGAACATCGACCCTTGCCGGATCTCCTGTACGACAGCGGTCATCGTCTGCTTTCCGTTGTGAACCGCACGGTCGGCGGAAGCGAACATCCGCTCAATGTTCCTGTAGACGTCGGCGAGTGCGTGGAACGACATCTCGCCCATCCGTCCCTCGATCGTCACCTCCAGGAGAGCCACCCCAACATCATGCTTCATCGACGCTGGTGCCCAACGCTCGTAAGGAGTGGCCGCGACGATAGGTAGGTGGCCGGACGAACTCGGACGGGGCCGGGCAAGCCGTACAAGGTCGCCCTGCTGGAGCTGGATGCCGTGCGCGTCCCAGGCCCGTGACCTTCGCCGCGAGCCCGACGAGTGCGAACGGTTGCGTACTGAACAGTATTCGCGCGGCACAAGCCACGGTCGAGCAGCCTTCATCGACGACGTAGTTGACGTGCTCGCCGCCCCCGACCACAACGACGTGCCGGTGGCAAATCGTGTCAACGTGTCGATCTACCTCCGCGGGCGGGCGAGAACGGCGAAACCCCGGCCGTGTGCCAGAGCAGGGACGGTTCCGGGGTCTACACCCAGCAAGGCTATGCGGTCTTCGAGAGCCGCGTTCAGCGCGTCAGTATCTCGACCCAGTGCTCGTCACCTGAGGCAACGGGTTGGCCGGCCGCGATTCGTAGCGTGGCGTGGAAGCCGGAGCTGTCGCCGTTCATCGCCGCGACCGACGCGGCGAGGTTGCCGTCAGGCGACAGGACCGACATGTCCAAGCCGACCCCGACGCTCTCACAGAGCAGCCACAAGAACGTGCGTTGGGTTCGCCCGTTTCCCTCGCGGAATGGGTGGAGTGCGTTGAGATCGGCGTACCAGGAGGCGAGCCCGACCGGCAGCTCGGCGTCACTGCCGAGCGTGTCGCGGAGCAGGTGTAGATCGTCGAAGACCTGGGCGGCCGCGGCGGGGAGGAAACGGGCGAGGCAGAACAGCGAACTGCCCTTGCTGATGTCGACGGTGCGGAGTTCGCCTGCCCAGTCGTAGACGTCACCGAAGATCCGGTGGTGCACGAGCTGGAGGTGGGCGAGGTCGAACACTCCGGGCAGGCCAGCGGTTTTGATCTCGGTGATGCGTTGAGTCGACAGGTCCGCTTCGACGGTGACGAGGTCCTCGGCGTCGGTGATGCCGAGTCGGTTGCGGAGGGTGCCGTTGTCGTACGTGTAGGGGTCGGTGCTCACTGAGCGGGCACGACGAGCCCGTGATGCTCAAGCACCTTGGCGACGGCTTCGTCGCCGGTCAACTCGCCGCGGGCAACTTGGTCGGCAAGTTCGACGGCGGCGCGGCTCGGTGTGAGACCCTCAAGGCGCACCGAACCGACCGCCGATCGTGTCGTCGGATGCAGGTCCCGTGCCATGAGATCAGTCTACCGACTCGCCGACGGCCACCCAGGCGCGGCTCGGCGGCGCGCTCGTTCGGCCCGCGGGGCGCTCGGTACCATGTTGCGATTGAGCGGCGCAGCTGCTCCGGCGGATCTCGACCCTGGCGAACGCTCTGCGTGGCGGTCGCCAGAGGAGGCTCCATGTACCAAATATGTACCAGCATCACGGCAAACCACGGTCACCAGCGGTCACTCGCGGCCACCTTGAAATGGTCGTTGACCTGGCGTGATGCGGGTCTACGAGGAGCGGCGTGATGGCCGGAAATGGTCTCATAACCCGAAGGTCGCAGGTTCAAATCCTGCCCCCGCCACCAAGTAAAGAACCAGCTCAGAGGCCCTTTCCGGGAAATCGGGAAGGGCCTCTGACGTTGCGGATGTCATCACTTGTCATCACCGTTCGGCGGGGCTTGTCAACATTCCGCCTTCGTACGCCCAAGCGCCGCGCCATCGCACCTGGTAGACCGATCGGCGAGGCAAGGTCGACGACTCACGTGGGGGCGAGAACCCCAAGGTCATCTGACGGTCAACCCAGCGAACCTCGCGGGCGCGCCCGCGTTGCCCGACGGTGGGCCACCCATAATCACGAGGGCCGCAACCGACCCGATCGGAAGTGCCGATCTCGGACGCTCGAGCGGTGCTGACATCGTGGTCGAAATGAGCGTCACCTACCGGCACCTTGGAGACGGCGCCCCACGCAGATATGGGCGTGCGATAGGTGGCGCCTCGCCTCCTCGAATCGGCCCGTCGGGGATCGTCAACGTGGTGCGGGGGTCGAGGCAACTGGGCCCGACCGCTCCACGGGGCGCGATCGTCTCGTGCGGTGGCGGACTACGGGAGCTTGGACGCGAGGACGTCGGCCGGCAGGATCTCGGGCGCTGCGCCGAGGAGCTGCTGGTTGGCCATCAGGGCTTCGACGATGGCGCCGTTGGCATGGGCGCCGCGAGCGGACTCGTCGGGAAATGCGTCGAAGATCCAGAAGGTGTCGGGGTGGGTTCGGACCGCGAACCAGACGATCGTTCCTTCTTCATCGTTGGCGAGTTCGACAGCACTGGCGAGCAGATCGCCGAGCGCGTCGTGCTGTCCGTCGGCCGCAACGATCTTGGCGACGAAGGCGTACGGGAGTGATGTGGGTGTGGACACGGTGGTCTCCTCGCTTACGGGGGTTGCTTCGTATGAGGAGTCCAACGTACGACGAGCCAGGGGCGATGGGGAAGTGGCGCATACGGCAGTATTGCTACCGTTCACGCCATGCGTTTCGGACTGATCGCGCTCGATGGCTGCTTCGGCTCGGCGGTCGCGTCGGTGATCGACATCGTGCGGGTGGCCGACGGAGTCCGCGGCGATGTCGACCCACACATCGACCCGATCGAACTCGCCATCGTCGGACCGAAGCGACGGGTGACCACGACGACATCGATGACCCTGTCGGTGGAGCACCCGCTGTCCGAGTGCGGCGACTTCGACGTCGTCGTCGTCCCCGCGCTCGGAACCCTCACCGCCGCCGCCACCAACGACGCGCTGCAGAGCCGAGATGCTCGTTCGGTCATCGAGTCACTCAGGCGGCTCGACGACGCGACCACCCAGATCGCCGCGGCGTGTACCGGCGTGTTCACCGTCGCCGAGACCGGACGGATGCACCACCGGCGGGCGACGACCAGCTGGTTCCTGGGGCCGGAGTTCCGAACGCGCTATCCGACCGTCGACCTCGATCTCGACACCATGGTCGTGGTCGACGGAAACCTCATCACCGCCGGCGCCGCCTTCGCCCACATCGACCTCGCACTCTCACTCGTGCGATCGATCAGCCCCGACCTGGCCCAGCACGTCGCCAAACTGCTCGTCATCGACGAGCGCCCGTCGCAGGCGGCCTTCGTCGCCTACGAACACCTCCGCCACGATGACCCGATCGTCGTCGAGTTCGAACGTCTCGTGCGCGCCCGCCTCGACGAACCGCTCGACATCGCGTCCGTCGCGCAGTCGCTCGGCACCAGCCGGCGCACCCTCGAACGACGAGTCCGCTCGGCACTCAACCTCACTCCGCTCGGCTTCGTCCAACGTCTTCGCATCGAACGGGCTCGGCATCTCTCGGCAACCACCGACCTCAACTCCGCCGAGATCGCCATGCGGGTCGGCTACGCAAACGCCGAGACACTCCGCTCCCTCCTGCGCAGACAACGACGCCGATCGTGAGCCCAGCGCCACGCGCGTAGCCGGTGTAATAGAACTCCGTTCGGAACCGGAACCGGCACTGCGCGTCGATGCCGATGCGGCGTCCCTGGCCGATCACTCGACACATGCACAGCGCAGCGATGTCCGCTCACAGCGTCTGCCGCTGTCACCTATTGTTCGGCGGCGCCCGTCGTCGGACCTGCCCCCGACCGCCGGATCAGAGCGCATATCTACGACGCCGATAGGTTCCGGCCCGTCCGATAGTGACCACGCTCACGTGAATCTCCCCAGACCTGCTCACTGAAATTCCCCACCCTCTGGTCCCATCCACCAATGGGGTGGGGCTCCTCTCGAAGCTGACGGTTGTGAGACCAGCCAGCGAGCGAGAGGAGCCCCGTCTCGATGTTGACACCAGAGGAAGACATGGAGATAGAAGCGTTGAAGAAGCGGGGGTGGTCGATCTCGGCGATCGCCCGTCACACCGGCCGGGACCGCAAGACCGTCCGAGCCCATCTGAACGGCGAACGTGAAGCGGGCGTCCGCCGGCGGCCCGACGGTGAGGGCGATCCGTTCGACCGGTTCGAGCCGTACGTGCGCCAGCGCCTGGCGGATGATCCGCATGTGTGGGCGACGGTGTTGTTCGACGAGGTCCGCCAGCTCGGCTATGAGCGGGCGTATCCGACGTTCACTCGTCAGGTCCGCGATCGGCAGCTGCGCCCGCACTGTGAGCCGTGTTCGTCGTCGAACGGGCGGGCGCATGTCGATATCGAGCATCCGCCCGGCGCCGAGGTGCAGTGGGATTGGCTCGAGTTGGAAGACACCGCGTGGGGCGACAAGGCGTATGTGCTGGTCGGGTCGTTGTCGCACTCGTCCAAGACCCGGGCGTGGTTCTCTGAAGAGGCGCGGTTTGATAGTGGCTGGCCGGGTTTCTCCTGGTTGGGGGCTTGCTGTGGGCGTGTTAGGTGATTGAGGCGAGGGTGGCGATGGCTTTGCCGGTGGGTCCGAAGCGGGTGGGATCGGCTCGCCAGTAGTTCATCGCTCGCCACCATTTCATGCGTCCGATGGCGTGCTCGACGGGCATTCGAATCGATGACAGGTCACGGTTGACGAGCCGGTCGCTGTCATCGAGCACACCGCCGCGAGGTTTCATGATTGGGGTCACGACCCGGTCGGGGTCGATGTCGTGGCGGAGTCCGCCGTAGGCCTTGTCGCCCAGCACGTGCGCGGTCGTTTTGGCGAGCACGTCGAGCAGGCCGGTCTGGGAACGCAGCATGGTGATGTCATGCGTACGGCCCTCACCGTTGGGGTTGGCCTCGAACCACACCGGCCGACGGCCACTGGTGGCGACGACGGTGCCGGCCATCACGTGATCGCGGGACTTGCCCGACCACGCCTTGCGTTGCTCATCGAAATCGACCGGCATCGAGCGCGGCACATGCGTGCCGTCGACCATGCAGCACTGCGCTGCCAGCTTGTCGAGGTGCTCACGTAGGTCCTCCAACGTGCGGATCGGTCGCTTCGCGCCGGGTGGCTGGCAGCCGTGGGTGGCGAGCAACCGGACGATCTCGTCGCGATAGTTCCGCACCGACTTCTCGTCGATCCCGAAGATCGCCCCGGTCGCCCGCAGGCTGATGCCTTGACGCAGATGGGTCAACGCGACCAGCAGCCGGAACCAGAACGGGTTCGGTTTGTCCCCACCACCGAGCGCCCGGCGCCGCCCGCGACGTTCACCACGAGCCCGATACTCGGCATCGACCAGCGGGGCCAACCGGGCGAGCAGATCAGCGAACTGATCCGGCGTGGTGCCGCACAGATCACGCGACGGTGTCAGCACCGTCGTTCGAGCAAACCGGGAGTTCGAGACACGACGACGCTTCGGCACGCCCACAGTCCACTACACCCAGCCCCCCAACCAACGGACCTAACCATCCGCACCTTCTGACACACGGCAGGCCGTGACAAGATTTGGAACGAAGTGGTCGCCAGCGCGTTGCTCGCGCGAGTGCTGCGTTGGCGGCGCTTCGCGTCTGAGGGTGGGATGAGGTTCGGGAAGGGGTCCGCGGCGCGGTGCAGGGGCTCTGCGATTCTCAGCGATGTTCGAAGTCGTTGAGTCTCGAGGAGCCCCTGCTTGGAAACGGATGCTACGCGCATGTGCGCGCTGTTGGTCGGGCTGCCCGCCGTGATCGTGCGCGGCGTGGGCGAGTGGCCCAGCTGGCTGCTGGTGGTGATCGCCACGCTCGCCGGGCGGCCGGTGTGCGAGTGCGGGGGCACGCCACACGGGCACGGGGTCCGCGACGTCGATCTGGTCGATCTTCCCGTGTTCGGCCGCCCGGTGCGGCTGCGGTGGGCCAAGCAGCGTTGGCGCTGCACGCGGTGTGGTCGGACGTGGACCGAGCAACAGCGCGAGATCCATTCGGCGCGGTGCGCGTTGACGACGCGGGCGGCGCGATGGGCCACGCTTCAGGTCGGATGTCACGGCCGCGCCGTGTCGGAGGTGGCCGCCGATCTCGGGTGCGGGTGGCACGCGGTGATGGACGCCGTCGAGCTCTTCGGGACCGAGTTGATCGACGACCCTGCCGGTTCGGGGCAGTGACCGCGCTCGGGCTGGACGAGACCTTGTTCTGCCGGGTCGGGAAGTTCCGCACGCAGCGCTGGTCGACCCAGATCGTCGACGTCCGCGCCGGACAGTTGCTCGACGTCGTTGAGGGCCGCGACAGCGCTGAGCCGTGCCGCTGGCTCGCCGGGCGGCCCGAAGCGTGGCGTGCGGGGATCGAGTGGGCGACGCTCGACCTGTCGTCCACCTATCGGGCCGTGTTCGACACGATGCTCCCACACGCCGTCCAGGTCGCCGACCCGTTCCATGTCGTCAAGCTCGCCAACGCCGCGCTCGACGAGTGCCGGCGCCGCGTGCAGAACGAGACGCTCGGCCATCGCGGCCGCAAGCACGACCCGTTGTTCCGTGCCAGGCGGCGCCTCGTGATGGCCGCCGAGAAGCTCACCGATGACCAGCACGAACGGCTGATGGGTCTGCTGCGTGCCGGGGACCCGCACCGCGAGGTGTGGTTCGCGTGGAACGCCAAGGAGGTCGTCCGCCCAGACATACGACCACACCAACCCTGTGCTCGCCGGCGAGTGGGTCGACGCGATCGGCCGGGACTTCGCCGACCGCGAGATGCCGTCCGAAGTCCGCCGCCTCGGCCGCACCATCGCCAAGTGGCGCGACCAGATCGTCGCCTGGCATCGATCCCACGTCTCGAACGGGCCGACCGAGGCGGTCAACAACCTGGTCAAGCGCGTCAAGCGAGTCGCCTTCGGGATCCGTAACTTCGAGCACTACCGCCTCCGCGCTCTGCTCTACGCCGGCCGCCCGAACTGGGACCTACTCCCGACCATCACCCCACCATGAAACGCGGAGCGCCGCGTTGGCTTACCCTGCTCGTCGTGAAGTTGCCGAAGAATCCGTGGGGGCAGAATCCTTGGTTTGAGTCGGTCGCGGTCGCTCAGCGGCGGGCCAAGCGACGGCTGCCGAAGTCGGTGTACGGGGCGTTGATCGCCGGCACCGACAAGGGGCTCACGCTCGACGACAACCTGGCCGCCTTCGACGAGTTGCAGTTGCGGCCGGTCACCGCCGGGCAGCCGGCCGGGCGCGACCTCACCACCAGCGTGATGGGTCAGCCGCTGAGTTTCCCCGTGATGATCTCGCCGACCGGCGTGCAGGCGGTGCACCCCGACGGTGAGGTCGCCGTCGCCCGAGCGGCCGCCGCCCGCGGGGTGGCGATGGGCCTGTCGTCGTTCGCCAGCAAGCCGATCGAGCAAGTCGTCGCGGCCAACCCGCAGACATTCTTCCAGCTCTACTGGGCGGGCGACCGCGACTCGATCCTCGCCCGCGCCGAGCGCGCCCGGGCGGCCGGCGCGGTCGGCCTGATCCTCACGCTCGACTGGTCGTTCGTGCACTCGCGCGACTGGGGCAGCCCGAAGATCCCAGCCGGCATCGACCTTGCCACCATGCTCGCCCACGCCCCCGAGGTGGCCCTGAAGCCGCGCTGGCTGCTCGAGTGGGCCAAGGCCGGCACGCTGCCCGACCTGACGGTGCCGAACTTCGGGCTTGTCCAACCTGATGGCACGCGTGCGGCGCCCGGCTTCTTCGAGGCCTACGGCACCTGGATGGGCACGCCGCCACCCACCTGGGACGACATCGCCTGGCTGATCGCCGAGTGGGACGGCCCGGTGATGGTGAAGGGCATCGGCCGCGCCGACGAGGCCCGCCGCGCCGTCGACGCCGGGGCGACCGCGATCAGTGTGTCGAACCACGGTGGCAACAACCTCGACGGGGTCCCTGCCCCCATCCGCGTGCTGCCCGAGGTGGTCGCCGCAGTCGGTACGCAGGTCGAGGTGGTGATGGACGGCGGCATCCGCCGCGGTTCCGACGTCGCCAAGGCGCTCGCGCTCGGAGCGCGGGCCGTGATGATCGGGCGGGCCTACCTGTGGGGGCTCGCGGCCAACGGTCAGGCTGGCGTGGAGAACGTGCTCGACGTGTTGCGGGCGGGCCTCGACTCGACCTTGCTCGGCCTGGGCAAGGCCGGCATCGCCGACCTGTCACCCACCGACCTGGTGATCCCCGACAACTTCTCCCCACCCGCCGGCTGATCGACGGTAGGTGCCGGGCACTTCCCGTCGATCTACCCTCGTCGGCATGACGATTCCCTCTGAGTTCCGGGCGTTTCAGGCGGTTACCGACGGTGAGGCGGTCGAGCGTGGGGTGGTCACGATGGCGGCTGCCGACCTACCTGCCGAACAACCAGATCGTGTCGCCGTCGAGGTGCACTGGTCGTCGGTGAACTACAAGGACGGGCTGGCATCCACGCCCACCGGGCGGGTCGCCCGGATCAGCCCGATCGTGCCGGGTGTCGACCTGGCCGGCGTGCTGCTCGAGGATGCCCCCCAAAAAGGTGGCACGGTCGTGCCTGCGGGTACCGAGGTGATCGTGCACGGGTACGACCTCGGCGTGGCGCAGCACGGCGGGTTCGCCGAGTACGCCCGGGTGCCGGCCGACTGGGTGGTGCCGCTGCCCGCCGGGCTGACGATGCGCGAGGCGATGACGTTCGGCACCGCCGGCTTCACCGCGGCACTGTCGGTGATCGCCCTCCAGGAGCACGCCGTCACCCCCGACCGTGGCCAGGTGCTCGTCACCGGGGCCACCGGCGGCGTCGGCTCCACCGCGGTCAGCATGCTGGCCGGGTTGGGCTACGAGGTGGTCGCCTCGACCGGCAAGCCCAACGAGGCCGGCTGGCTGCGCGACCTGGGCGCGGCAGAAGTGCTCGACCGGGCCGAGCTGGGTGAGGAGGGCAAACGCCCGCTCGAATCGACCGTGTGGGCCGGTGCGGTCGACTGCGTCGGCGGGGTGACGCTGGCGAACGTGCTCAAGAAGATCCACTACGGCGGCTCGGTCGCCGCCAGCGGGCTCACCGGTGGAGCCGGCCTGCCCACCACCGTGATGCCGTTCATCCTGCGCGGCGTCAACCTGCTCGGCATCGACTCGGTGATGACGCCGCTCGACCGCCGCCGCCAGGTGTGGGCGCGCATGGCCACCGATCTCAAGCCAGCCGGGCTGGGCGCGATCGGTCACGCGATCGGCCTCGACCAACTCGACGCGACGCTCACCGAGATCCTCGCTGGTGGCGCCACCGGCCGCAGCGTCGTCGCCCTGCGCGGCGGTTGAGGCGGGCGCCGGTTCGCCGCGCGTGCCCCCGCGTGTGCTGGGATGTGCGACGTGGGTTGTTTACAGAGCTGTCAACTAAGGAACGCGAGCTAGTGGCCAGCGTGCGCCACCACGTGCAGATCGCGGCCCCCGCGGCCGACGTGTGGCGAGTGGTCGGGCGGCCCGAACTGCTGCACCTGTGGTTTCCCGGCATCACCAGTTGCACCGTCGCCGAGCAGGATGGAGCGCTGACGCGCACGATCGTCACCGGCAACGGCGTGGCGATGCCGGAGCAGATCGTCACCAACGACGCCCTGCTGCGGCGCTTCCAGTACCGCATCACCGCCCCGCTGTTCCGCAACCACCTGGCCACGATCGACGTGCTCGACATCACCGGCGACGACGAGCAGGCCGACACGAGCGTCGTCGTGTACTCAACCGACGCCGAGCCGGCCGTGATGGCGCTGGTGATCGGCGGCGGCACGCTCGGCGCGCTGCGCGAGTTGCAGCGTCAGTTCACCGCCGGCTCGGGGCCGGCACTCGATGCGGCGCAAGCCGTTCAGGAGGCAGCGGCACATGGGTAGGAAGATCCTGTTCGTCACCACCGACCAGCAGCGCTTCGACACGCTCGGGTGCAACGGCGGCACGGTCGCCCGCACGCCCGTCGTCGACGCGCTCGCGGCCGAGGGCATTCGCTACGAGCGGGCCGTGCCGCAGTCGGTGGTGTGCATGCCGTCGCGCTCGACGATGCTCACCGGCCAGCACCCGAGCACCCACGGCGTGTGGATGAACGGCGTGCCCCTGCCGGTCGACGCCCCGTCGGTCGCGGCCGAACTGCACGATGCCGGCTACCGCACCGCGCTGGTGGGCAAGCCGCACTTCGAGCCGTTCCTCGACCCGTTCGGCAAGTTCCGCGAGAACCGCGTGGCCCGCGAAGGGCTCACGGGCACGCATCGTGGGTTCGAGCATCTCGAGTTCGCCACCCACGGCGCCCAGGGCCTGCTGCACTACGCGGCCTGGATCGCCGCCGAGCACCCCGAGGCGATCGGCATGTTCTACCCGGTGCTCGACCCGACGCTGGAGGTCAACGCGATGGGCGGCGGCGACACCGGCGCCCCGCAGGCCCGTCACAACGAGATTCCGCGCGAGTGGTACCATACCGACTGGGTGGCCGACCGCACGATCGCCTGGCTCGACTCGCTCGGTGCCGACGACGACTGGTTCTGCTGGATGAGCTTCCCCGACCCACACCACCCGTGGGATCCGCCCAAGTCCGAACTCGGTCGCGTCGACTGGCGCGACGTGCCGCTGCCGGACGGGTACCCGGAGTCGGCCAGCGAACGCGAGGCGATCCTCGACGCCAAACCGCGGCACTGGAGGATGTGGTACGACGGCACGCTCGTGTCGAACTACGAGGCGCCCAAGCACTGGGTGCCGGCCACGCTCACCGCCGACCAGGTGCGCGAGGTCAACGCCCTCAACGCGATCGAATGCGAACTGATCGACGAGGCCCTCGGCCGGGTGCTGGCGACGATCGACGCACGCGGATGGGGCGACGACGTCGACGTGGTGTTCACCACCGACCACGGCGAGTTCCAGGGCGACTTCGGGCTGCTGTTCAAGGGCCCGTACCACGTCGACGCGCTGATGCGCCTGCCGCTGATCTGGCGTCCGGCTCGCTCGGCCGGTGTCGCTCCGGCGGTGGTGTCGCGCCCGGTCGGCCTGGTCGACCTGGCCCCCACGTTCTGTGCCGCGGCCGGGCTGCCCGCCCCCGCCTACATGCAGGGCGCGGCGCTGCCCGTGTCCGACACCGATGCCGATGCCCGCCGCGGCGAACAGCGCGTGCTCACAGAGTGGGACAGCGAGCTGTTCGGCGTCGACGTGCACCTGCGCACGCTCACCCGCGACCGGTGGGTCGTCACCGCCTACCGCCCTGGCTACGTACACGACGGCAGCGAGGGTGAGCTGTACGACCTGGTCGACGACCCGCTGCTACGCCGCAACCTGTGGAACGACCCGGCTCACGCGGCCGTGCGTGCCGACCTGGTCGCCGACCTGTGGGACCATCAACCCCCCACCCGTCACCCGCGCCTCGACGTTCTCGCCCCGGTATGACCCGCGACGATTGGCGTTCAAGCGCCACCTCCCGTGTGACCGACGTCGGTGGATAATCGGGTGCCGGGCCGGGCGGGGGAGGGGCACACTGGCGGGATGGAACTCACGGCCGGTCAGCGGCTCCCGTTCGAAGGCGTCGTCAACTTCCGCGATCTCGGCGGGTACCCGTCGGATCTGGGCGGGGAGGTGCGCTTCGGCCGGGTGTACCGATCGGACCGGCTCGACCGGATGACGTCGGCCGACCACGACCGCTACTGGGAGCTGGGTATCCGCACGATCTACGACCTGCGCCGGGCCGAAGAGCGCTCGCTCGCCCCCGACCCGTTCCCGAACGAGCACGTCTGCATCATCTCGGCGCTGGAAGCCCACGGGCACCCCAAGCTTGGCCAGGAACCGCCCCAGACCGAGGGCGCCGACCTACTCCGGCTGCTGTACCGCGGCATGCTCGACCACGCCGGTGCCGACATCGGGCGGATCTTCCGCGGCATCGTCGACCCCGCCGTGTCGCCGGTGCTGTTCCACTGCACGGCCGGCAAGGATCGCACCGGCATGATCGCCGCGCTCCTCCTGGAGTGGCTCGGTGTTCCCCGCGAACTGGTGCTCGACGACTACGAACGCACCAACGAGTATCGCCACGAGGCGGCCGAGCGCGACACGTTCGAGCGGCTGGTGTCGGAAGGTGTGCCCCCCGAGTCGGCGGCCGGGCTGCTGTCGGCGCCGCGGTGGGCGATGGACGAGACGCTCGCCGAACTCGACGCCGACTTCGGCGGCATCGAGGCGTTCCTGCTCACCCGCGCCCAACTCGACGACCGGGTACTCACCACCCTGCGCGAACAGCTGCTCGTGTAGCTAGCCCTCAGAGCGGGAAGTCGGTGAACAGCAGGCTGACGGCGTGACCGCTGCTCGGCCAGTCGGGGACGTTGAACGTCTGCGGCGCCGATCGGTCGCCACGCGGGTAGTTCGTGACCGTGATCGTGCCGCTCGCGTCGGGCGACGCCGGTAGCAACACGTCGACGCCGCTCTGGAACGGCTGCTCGGAGAAGAACGGCAATGGCGTCAGCGTCGACTCGCCGGGCGTGGCCGCATCGTCGTGGAGGTGCACGCCGATCGTGCCGTTGCCGACGAACTTGGCGAGGGCGTCCACCGTGCCATCGACGCTGCTGAGTTCGAGCACGTCGCGCTGGTCGCCGTCGACGTCGGCGCGGTCTTCGGCGTACCACTCGCGCATCCGCATCGCGATCAACGACACGTGGTCGTCGGAGGCGTTCGTGTTCACCCGGGTTACCGACTCGGGGCCACCCGACAGCAGCCGCACGAATCGGCTGCTGCGCAGGTACGGCTGCACGTAGATGTGGTGCACGGTGGCCGACTCGGGCGACGTGAGGGCGTACTCGTAGTGCGCACCGTGTGCCAGCTCGACCGGCCCGAAGGCTCCGTCGTCGGCGAGCGCGAACGTGGCGTGCGGCGTATCGGCGAGGCGCTGCCCGGTCGCCGGGTCGATCTGCCAGATGTCGAGCGTGGTTCCCGCGCGGCCGGTGTTGGCCGGGAAGTCGACGGCGCGGCCTTCGATCACCACCGGCTCGCGCTGGGCGACGACGTCGACCACCGCCGGTGGTACATCGAACAGGAACTCGAACTGGGCCGCGAACGCCTCGGGGGACGAGGCGACCTCGACATGGGCCTGGCCGGCAAACACCGCTTGTGTCGGCGCGTAGCACGGTGGAGTGTGTGCCAGCTCGGGGCATGGCCGCCCGTCGATCGCCACATACTTGGCGACCTTGGCCGCGTGGTCGGCGTCGTCGAGGTAGGCGTTCGACACGGAGGTTCCCCGCGAGTGCCCGATCAGGTACACCTGGTCGACGCCGTACTCGGCGAGCGTGGCGTCGACCGTGTCGGCCAACCCTGGCACGAACACCAGCGGGTCGAGGCCGGCGCCATCTTGCTCGTAGGCGACGATGCGGTCGACCGGATACCCGTTCATCTCGAACCGCATCGCGTTCGACTCGATCTGCTGGGCCGAGCCGGCGAACCCGTGGACGAACACGATCGGCAGGGCAACGGCATCGTCGAGCGGTGGCAACGCGTCGACCCCGTCGGGATTGATACCGGTATCGGGCGGGGCGATGGTCGGCGGTTGGGTCGTGGCCGGCAAGGTGGTCTCCGGCAGGGTGGTGGACGGTTGCGTGACCGGCTGGGTCGTCGCTGCCGGCGGGGTGGTGGTCGGAGGCGGTGTAGCCGGCTGGGTCACGGCCGCGGTGGCGGGCGGTGTCGTCTCCGCCACCGAGTCGTCGTCACCGGAACAGGCCACCGACGCCGTCGCCAGCGCGGCAGTCAGAAAGAACGCTCCCCACTTCATGCCCGCCACGGTAGGCAGCCGGGGCTAGACGACGTGAACCGGGGTGCCGACCTTGCCGAACGCCCACATGAACTGGGCGTCGAGCATGTGCTGGCGCTGGCAGCCCCCGGACAGCTTCTCGCCGAGCTGTTCGGTGGTCTGGTAGGGCTCGCCAGTGTCGCGATGGTTCGGGATTCCGTGGAACCCGATCGCCCCGCGCTCGGTGTCGAGCCAGCGCACCATCAACGGCAGCGTGGCTTCGCCGTTCCATGCGGTGGTGGTTTCGGAGCGGCTGTAGACCTTGTGCAGCCCAGGGACCTCGTTGCGATACTGGCTGCCGGTGACGAGGTACGAGCGCACGACCTGTTCGGCGTCGTTGACGGCCCACACCCGCTGCATCGCCCGCGAGTACACGATGCGGTAGCCGGTGCCCTGGCCGGTGTCGGCGGGCATCTCGGGGGCGTCGCTGCCGGCCGAGGCGACCGGCGACAGGGCCATGCCCCACAGGTCCTTGGCGCCTGCCGGCGGCCTGGGGGTGCGTACGATGAAGGAGTCGTCGCCCGGCCAGATACCGAGCTCGGTGGCCGTGCGCGCGCCGACGATGCCGTCGACGTACAGCCCGCGGTCGGCCTGGGCCTGCCGGACGGCGACGTCGGTGGCATCGTCGAACATGCCGGTGAACTCGCCGTCGTAGAACCCGTTGGCGTACAACGCCTTCTGCGTGCACACGACCGAGTCGCCCTCGGTGCCGAGCTTGATCTCGATCACCGCCAGGGTGCAGCCCTCGAGGTCGACGCTGGGCCGCACGGCCACCGCTTCGACGACGCCTGGCGACACGGCCGCCAACGTCGAGTCGGCCGCCGCCGGGTCGGCCGGGTTGGCGTCCGGGGTCGCGTCGTCGACACCCTCGGGCACGTCGGCCGCGGCCGGTGCTTGGGTGGGCTCGGCGGCGACCACACTGAACTGCCCGTCGTCGCTCGCGCCCCCACCGACGAACACCGCGATCAGGGCGACCAGCACCACGACACCGCCGAGCAGGAACAACGGCCGGCGGTTCACCGGGCGCGGGGCGGGGCGGGGCGTGTGGGTGCGCTGCCCGGCGCGCGCAGTGCGCAGTCCGGGGTCGAGATGTGGGGTATCGGGGTGGCGTCCGGGCATGGCAAACCGTGACCGCAAGGGAGGTCGCCAGGAGTCTAGCCGTGCCGCACAGCAAGCCCGGGAAATGCGCCCTTTCGGTTCATATCTCGAATAATGAGATGCCAAACCCATATTGCGAGACGAACCCAAGCGCGCGAAGCTTGCTTCGTGCCCGACACCTACACCCACGGCCACCAGGAATCGGTGTTGCGGTCGCACCGCTGGCGGACGGCCGAGAACTCTGCCGCCTATCTGCTCGGCGAGTTGCGGCCGGGCCTCGACGTGCTCGACCTCGGGTGCGGGCCGGCCACCATCACCGTCGACCTCGCCGCGCGGGTCGCTCCGGGGCGCGTGCTCGGCATCGAGGTCGACGACGCGATCGTCGCCACCGCCCGGGCCACAGTTGCCGCCGCCTCGGCACCGAACGTCACGATCGAGGTCGGCGATGCGTATGCACTCGGCCTGCCCGACGCGAGCTTCGACGTGGTGCACGCCCACCAGGTGCTGCAACACCTGAGCGACCCGGTCGCGGCGCTGACCGAAGCCCGGCGGGTACTCCGCCCGGGCGGGCTGCTGGCCGTTCGCGACAGCGACTACGCCGCGTTCGCCTGGGCTCCGCGCGATCCGCGGCTCGACCGCTGGATGCACGTGTACCACCAGGTGGCCCGCCACAACCGGGCCGACGCCGACGCCGGGCGCTCGTTGCCGGCCTGGGTCGCCGCGGCGGGGTTCGTCGACGCACGCGTGTCGAGCTCGACCTGGACGTTCGCGTCCGCCGACGATCGGCGCTGGTGGGGCGGGCTGTGGGCCGACCGGGCCACCGGCTCGTCGTTCGCGCACCAGGCGGTCGACTACGGCTACGCCACCCCCGCCGAGCTGGCCGACATCGCCGACGGCTTCCGGGCCTGGGCGGCCGATCCATCCGGTGTGTTCGTACTGGTCCACGTCGAAGTCCTCGCCCGCGCCCCAGGCTGACGGCCGTGTGGAGCCACCGGTGGTTTCGCCAGGCTCAACCACCTTGGCCCCCTGGTGGGTTGAGCCTGTCGAAACCACGGACCTGCTGGCCTACTGTTCGCCGGGATGGGACGGTGGCTGGTCGCGCTCGCGGGGATCGGGCTGCTGGCTGCTTGCGCCGGCTCGGCGAGCCCGGCGACCACCACCGGCACACCGTCCACCGCCACCTCTCCGCAGGGGTTCGAGCGGGTGGCGGCACGCGTCACGGCGGCCGACGGGGAGGTGTGCGAGCTGTGCGTGTGGCTGGCCGATACGCCCGACCTGCGGTCGCGCGGACTGATGGAGGTCACCAGCATGGGGCCCGCCGAGGCGATGGCGTTCGTCTACCCGGGCCCGACCACGTCATCGTTCTGGATGAAGCACACCGTGCTGGCGCTGTCGATCGCGTTCTTCGACGCCGACGGTGTGTTCCTCGACAGCTTCGACATGGAACCGTGCACCACGCCGACGTGCCCGAGCTATCCCACGGCCACCGGCTTCACCGTCGCCGTCGAAGTCCCCCAAAGCACCCTCCCCGACTTCCTGCTGGTGGAGGGCAGCACCCTCCACCTCCTCGACCTCCCCTGCGAGTAGTGGTCCGCGAGTTGCCGGGACGATGCGGCAATCCGCGGACCAGTTCGGCGATCACGCAGCCCAGCCAGCGGCGATCAGGCCGGCGCGGACCTGGGCGACGACACGGTTGCCCATGCGGGTGACCTGTTCCCAGGTGAACTCGTAGACCTTCAGACCGAGGTCCTGGAGTTCGTTGCGGCGCTGGGCGTCGCGAGCCCGTTCCGCCGGTGTCGAGTGTCCCACGCGGCCCGAGACCTCAATGACGATGCCGTAGTCGGCGTACAGGAAGTCGACCCGGGCGAGCGTCCGGGTACCGTCGCGCATGACCACTTGCGGATGTGGTCGCGGCAGGCCAGCGGTGCGGGTAAGACGCAGGAACTCGCGCTCGAGCATCGTGTGCCCACCCGAGTCGAGGAGGAGCTCGTCGAGCAGACGAACACCGGCCCGCCCGCGCCGTCCGAGGGCTCGCAAGCGGCGGGCGATCGCGGTTGGGGCACTGAGCTGCAGGTGAACCGCAGAGTCGATCGCGGCCCGCAACGAGTCGGTGTCCAAACCACTGTTGGCGAGGTCGATGATCGTCCGCGTGGCCGACGTGACCCGAAACCCGCGCACGCTCACGATGTCGAGGCGTCCGATCGAACGCGAGTGGTGCACCGGAGCGTCGAGACGGGCGCCCTTGTGCTCGCGGGGCACGAGGAACGCGACCGCTGCTGTTGGCGCCCGCTCGAGACCGTGCCAGCCGGCAGCGGCGCCATGGCTGACCGCGGCGGCGGGGCCGAGCGACAGCAACCCGGCGCGCAGCCGCTGTTCCCAGGTGTCGGGTGACCCTCCGATGCGCCAGACCCGCGGTGCCACGCGTTCGAGCCGGCCGTCGGCGACCCAGCGAGCGAGCACGTGCCGCGTGGCTCCGACCCGTTCGAGGTCGACAGCGCTCAGCAAGCCCTGTTGCGGCCCGGCGATGTGCGTCGCGGCGAACCAGAGGTCCATACCTGTGTGTGGGCACCGAGTACGAGGTTTCGGAAAGCTGGTGGCAAGTGGTCCGCGTATTGCCGGGACGGTGCGGCAGTTCGCGGACCACGTCTCGATACAACGGAGGGGGCGGCTGCGCCGCGAGAGCGCCACTCGACGACCGGTGCGGCGTTACGAGGTGGTGGCGGCGATCCAGGCTTCGTAGAGGCGGGCGTAGGTGCCGCCGGCGGCGACCAGGGTGGCGTGGGGGCCGTCTTCCATCAGGCGCCCGTCGGCCAGCACGAGCACACGGTCGGCGCGGGCGGCGGTCGACAGGCGGTGCGCGATCGCGATCGTGGTACGGCCCTCGGCGAGCTTCACCAGCGCCCGGCTGATGCGCACCTCGGTCAGCGCGTCGACCGACGAGGTCGCCTCGTCGAGCAGCAGCACGTCGGGGTCGGCCAGGCCCGCCCGCAGCAGGGCGACCAGCTGGCGTTCGCCGGCCGACAGGCCCTCGCCGCGCTCACCCACCCGCGTGTCGAGCCCGTCGGGCAGCGACTCGACCCAGTCGCCGATGTCGAGCTGGTCGATGATCTCGGCCACCTGCTCGGCCGTGGCGTCGGGGCGCGACCAGGCGACGTTGGCCGCCAGCGTGTCGTCGAACAAGAACGGCTCCTGCGACACCACCACCAGCCGGCGCCGCAGGTCGGTGTTGTCGACCGCCGTCAGCGGCACCCCGCCCAGCCGGATCTGCCCGGCGACCGGGTCGGCCAGGCGGGCGATCAGACGCCCAAGCGTGGTCTTTCCCGAACCGGTCTCGCCGACCACCGCAACCTGCTGGCCGGCGGGGATGCGGACGGTGACGTTTGCCAAGACGACGTCGTCGGTGAGCATCGTGCTCGCCAGCGCCGACTCGCCGCGGCTGCGGTAGGCGAACGTGACGTCGTCGACGTCGATCGTCAGCGGCCCGGCGGGCAGCGGTTGGGGATGCTCGGGCTGCGGTGGGCCGGCCGGGATGTCGAGCACGCCAAGCACGCGGCGCAGGCCGGCGACGGCCGACTGGGTCTGGTCGAGTACCTCGGTGAACTCGGCGATCGGTTCGAGGAACCGGTACGTGAGGAACACGAACCCCACCAGCGCCCCGGCGGTGAGCCCACCGCCGGGCCCGATCGCGATGCCGACGGAGATGACGGTCGCCACGGTGACCACCGAGAACAGCTCACCGATCGGAAACAGGAACGCCCCGAGCGTGCCGGCCCGCACGTTGGCGTTGGCGCGCTGGTTGATCGCCCGCTTCGTGCGCCTCGCCAGCAGCGGCCCGGCACCGTAGGCCCGGATGGTCGCGGCCCCGCCGACCAACTCGCTGAACGAGGCGAACATGTTGCCGTTCTGCTCGCGGGCCTTCTCGTAGGCGGCCACCAGGTGGCGTTGCATCATCCGCAGGATGAAGCCGAGCGGGAGCGCGATCGCGAACGCGATCACCGCCAGCAGCCAGTTGTAGGCGAGCATCACGGCGGCGATGATCAGCATCGTCGTCGGGAACAGCAGCCACGCCAGCCCGCCCCACCGGAAGAACTCGGCGAGCGTCTCGATGTCGCTGGTGACGCGGGCCACCAGCGCCCCCCGGCGTTCCTCGTTGTGGTCGGCGATGCTGATGCGGTGGATGTGCCCGACCAGGCGCGCCCGCAGGTCGGCCAGGGCGGCCTCGCTGCGGGTGCCGAGCCGGCGGATGGTGAGGCCGATCGCGCCCGCCGAGATCAGCTGGGCGACGACGCCGATGATCGCGCACGTCACCACGAAGTCCATGCGGACGCCCTGCTCGCCGGTGATCCCGCGGTCGATCGCCTGCTGCACCACGATCGGTACCACCGCCCGGCCGCTCACGCCGAGCGCGCCGAGCAGCCACGTCAACCCGAGCCCGCGCCGCAACGTGGGCACCTCGGACAAGCCGCGCGTGATCGTGCCCGTCGCCGTGGTGGTGGCCCGCCCGGTGACCTCGTCGACCAGCCCGCCCGAGGCGCCGACGGGGCGCGAGGCGCTGGCTGCCGATCGTGCCGGCGCGTCGCCGATCCCGCGCCGGGTCGCCTGCCCAGGCGCTCGCTCGGTGTCGGTCACGGCTGCCCCCCGGCCTCGGCGCCGCGGTCGGTTTCGAACGCCTCGACCAGCGTGCGGTAGTCGGGCACACGTTCCATCAGCTCGTCGTGCGTGCCGTGATCGACGATGCGGCCGTCGGCGACGTACAGCACGTCGTCGGCCAGCGCCACGGTGGACGGCCGCGAGGCGACGATCAACACGGCCGCCCCGGCGAGGCCGTCGCGGAGGTTGTCGAGCACCGCCAGCTCGGTGGCGGGGTCGAGTGCCGAGGTGGTGTCGTCGAGCAGCAGCAGGCTCGGGCGGCGCACGAGCGCCCGGGCGAGGGCGACGCGCTGGCGCTGCCCGCCCGACAGCGTGACGCCACGCTCGCCGACGACGGTGTCGAGCCCGTCGGGCAGGTGCCGTACGAACTCGTCGCCGCGCGCCAGCCGGAGCGCCTCCCACACGGCGTGGTCGTCGAGTTCGAGGCCGAGCAGGATGTTGTCGCGGACGGTACCGCCGAACAGGAACGCCTGCTGGAACACGATCGCCCGCTCGCCGGGCGTGACCGCGACCCTGCCCGACGTCGCCGGTACCAGCCCGCCGATCAGCTCGACCAGGGTGGACTTGCCAGCCCCGGTGGGGCCGACCACGGCCGTGACCGCGCCGGCCCGGATGGTCGCGCTGGCGTGCTCGATCGTGGGTGCGCGGTCGGTGGGGTACGTGAACGTGACGTCGTCGAGCGTCACTGCCGCGTGCGCCTCGGCCACCCCGACCGACTCGACCGGGTCGGCTTCGATCGGGTCGTCGAGCGTCGCCACGACGCGCCGGTACCCGGCGTACGACTGGGGCAGTTCACCGAGCGCGTAGGCGATCAGCCGCAGCGGGAACACCAGCAGCGTGAACATGTAGACGAACCCGCTCAGTTCGCCGATCGTGAGCTGGCCGTCGCGCACCCGGGCCGCGCCGAGCACCACCAGCCCGATGTTCGTGAGTGCCGGGATCAGTTCCAGCGCGGCCTCGAACACCGACCGCACCCGTACCGCCTTGATGCGCGAGTCGCGGATGCTGCCGGCCAGCGTGCCGAGTCGCTCGGTCTCGCGCTGCTCGGCCCCGTAGACCTTGACGAGTTGTACGGCTTCGAAGCTCTCGTGGACGTCGCCGGTGAAGATGCCCAGTGCCTCCTGGGCGTTGTCGAAGTGGCCGCTGACGCGCTTCTCGTAGACGATGTTGGTGAGCATCAAGATGGGGAACACGGCGACCGCCACCAGCCCCATCACGGTGTCGGTGAGGATCAGGTAGACGCCGGCCACGATCAGCAGCAGCACGGTGGACGTGGCGAACGGGATCGGCGCCATCACGCGGATGGTGGTGTCGGTGTCGACGCCACCGCGCGCGATCAGTTGACCGTCGGGAAAGCGTTGGTGCCATGGCACCGGCTGGGTGACCAGCCGGTCGGCCACCCGGCTGGCGAGCGTCTCGGCGATGCGCCACTGGGTCATCGTGGCGAACGTGCGCCGGGTGACCACCGCCGCGGCTCGCAGCACGCCGATGCCGACGACCATCGCGCAGCCGGCGACCACCTTCGAGGTGGGAACCCCGCCGGTGTCGAAGCGCGGCACGATCACCTCGTCGATCACCCACCGCACCGCGAACGACGAGGCGACGGTGCACAGCGCATAGACGAACGCGCCGCTGACGGCGGTGATGAACGTGGCGCGGTGGAGCCCCACGATGGCCCGGATGAAGGCCGCGTACCGGCGCGCCCGGGCCAGCCCGCGGGGCGGGATGTCGCCGAGATCGACGGGGTCGACGGTGGCCGAGGTCACCGGTCGTTTCTACCGCAGCCGGGCGACGATCGCGTCCGCGTCGTAGACGCAGCCACCCCAACTCCCGCCGCCGACCGCGCTCAGCGCTGCCCACAGGCGGGTGTCCGCCGGCAGCGTCGCCGTCCGGGCGGCCAGGTCGGGGTGCACGTCGCGGCCGGTGAGGTCGGCCCGGCAGTCGACCCGCCCGGTCAGGCCGGCAGGGTCGATCTCGATGTCGATCGGGTCGCCGTCGCGGACGCGTCCGAGCGGCCCACCGGCCGCCGCCTCGGGGCTGACGTGACCGACGCACGGCCCGGTCGACACACCCGAGAAGCGACCGTCGGTGACGAGCGGGATCAGCCCGCCGTCGTCGACGTACTTGAGCGCGGCGGTGACCTGGTACGTCTCGGGCATCCCGAACGACGGGCCCACCCCGATCAGCACCATCACCTCGCCCGGCCCGATCGCGCGGGCCTTGATCGCCGCGATCGCGGCGTCCTCGCTGGTGAACACACGGGCGGTGCCGCGACAGCGATACATCCCGTCGGAATCGAGCAGGTGCGCGGCGATCGCGGTCGATTTCACCAGCGCACCCTGCGGGGCCAGGTTGCCGTCGAGGATCGTCACGGTTCCCGGCAGCTCGCGCCCGGGTGGGCGGATGACGTCGTCGGGGTCGACGCCGTCGACGTCGAACAGGCGGTTGCGCAGCGCCGCACGGCGGGCGCTGGCTTCCCACCAGGCCAGGTCGTCGGCCAGCGTGCCGCCCGCCACGGTCGGTACGTCGGTGTCGAGCACGCCGCGCCGCGCCAGATGGAGCATCACCTCGGGTACACCGCCGGCCAGGAACACGTGCACGGTGGCGTGGTTGCGCGGACCGTTCGGCAACGCGTCGACCAGCCGCGGTACGGCGCGGTTGACGGCCACCCAGTCGGACGCCGTGGGTCGCGCGAGCCCGGCCGCGTGGGCGATCGCCGGCAGGTGCAGGTACAGGTTCGTCGACCCGCCCACCGCCGCGTGCACCGCCATCGCGTTGCGCACCGCGGCATCCGACAGCAGCCCACCGGTGGTGTGCCCGGCGCGAGCGAGGGCTGCCAGTGCCCGCGCCGAACGCCGCGCCATGTCGAGCCACAACGGTGTGCCCGAGGGGTGCAGGGCGCTGTGCGGCAGGGCCAGCCCGAGCGCCTCGGCGATCACCTGGCTGGTGGCGGCGGTGCCCATGAACTGGCAGCCGCCCCCGGCCGAGCCGCACGCCTGGCAGGCGGCGACACCGGCGTAGTCGAGCGTCACCTCGCCGCGGGCGAACCGGGTGGCCAACGACTGGGCGCTGGCCGTGTCCTCGGGCCCCGTGGTACGCAGCATCACCCCGCCGGGCACGGCCACCGCCGGCAGGCCGGGCACACCGGCGAGCGCCATCAGCACCGCCGGGAGGCCCTTGTCGCAGGTGCCGATGCCGAGCACGCCCACCGCGGTGGGCAGCGACCGCACCAGCCGGCGCATCACGACGGCCGCGTCGTTGCGGTAGGGGAGCGAGTCGAGCATCGCCGCGGTGCCGTTGCTGCGCCCGTCACACGGGTCGCTGACGTGGGCCGCGAACGGGTTCACACCCAGCCCGGTGAGTTCGGTGGCGGCGGCTTCGACGAGCAGGCCGAGCTCCCAGTGCCCGGTGTGGTAGCCGAGCGCGATCGGGGTGCCGTCGGGGGCGCGCATGCCCCCGAGCGTCGAGACGATCAGGACGTCGCGCCCTGCCAGCCGCCGCGGGTCGAGGCCCATCGCCACGTTCTGGGTCCACCCGAACAGTTCGCCGCTGGGCATCGCCGCCAGGCGCTCGGCGTCGAGCGGCAGCGCGTCGCCCTCTTCGACCCGGGCCGGGCGGCCGAGGGTGGCCGGCGTGTACAGCGACGGGTCGCCTGTGTCGAGCACGCCCGGTGGCGCCGGGTGGCCGGGTTCAGACGACATCGACGGGGTTGCGCAGCGTGCCCGCGCCGTCGACCGAGATCGCCACCTCGTCGCCGGGCAGCAGCGTGAACTCGTCGGGTGGCACGATGCCGGTACCGGTGAGCAGGACCGCCCCGTGCGGGAACGAGTTCGCACGGAACAACCACCCCGCCAGCTCGTCGAAGCCACGCTTGATCTGGGCGACGGTGGTGTGCCCGGTGAACGCGACGCTGCCGTCTCGGCTGATCGTCATCGCGATCGCGGCGTCGGCGCCCGGTGGCGGGCCGAGCACGATCGCCGGGCCGAGCGCGCAGCACCCGTCGTACACCTTGGCCTGTGGGAGGTACAGCGGGTTCTCGCCCTCGATCGACCGGCTCGACATGTCGTTGCCGATCGTGTATCCGACCACCTGGCCGGTGGTGTCGAGCACCAGCCCCAGTTCGGGTTCGGGCACGTTCCAGGTGGAGTCGGCGCGGATGCGCACCACGCCACCGGGCCCGACGACGCGGTGGGCCGTGGCCTTGAAGAACAGTTCGGGCCGATCGGCGTCGTAGACGCGGTCGTAGAACACGTCGCCGCCGCTGTCGGCCGACTCGGTGGCCCGGGCGTCGCGGCTACGCAGGTAGGTGACGCCCGCCGCCCACACCTCCTGTGCGCCGATCGGGGCGAGCACGTCGGCGGGGTCGGGTGGGCGGGTATCGGCGCCGGCCGCGAACCATGCGGCCGCCCGCTCGGCGGCGCCTGGTGAACCCAGGAGGGTGTCGACCGTCGCTTCGGCCGGCAGGGCGCGATGGCGCCCGTCGACCTCCCCCAGCAGACCGTGTTCCGTCGCGATCACACGCACGTCGACCCCCTCGGTGCCAGCATCGCACGCAATTGAGAACGTTTACAACAGCCATCGCGCCACGTATCGTCGCCGCCCGTGGATGCCCGCCTCGAGCTCGTCACACCTCGTCGGGGTGCGTCAGTCGGGCCGCGGCAGTGAGCCTGGACCCGCCGATCTGGCGACTCGCTCCTCGCCGCCATCACGGCGGTTCCCGGCTCCGTAACGCTGTGCGTTCAGGCGCCACGCAGGCTGGGCTTCACGAACGGTGTGCCGGGGCCGACGTCGCTGCAACTGCCGTGGGCTGGGATACCGTCGACGCTCGGCTGCAAGGATCGGTGGATCCAGGGTGAGCGCCGGCGTCCCGGTTGACGTGCTCGCGCGGGTGGGGTGTGTGCTGGCCGAGGGGCCGATCTGGGATGCCGATCGGGCTGTGGTGCTGTGGACCGACATCTACGCCGGGCAGGTGTGGGAGTGCGCGCTCGACGGTGAACCGCGGGTGGTCGCCGAACATCACGAGTCGATCGGGGCAATCGCGCTGGCGGCCACCGGCGAGCTACTGGGGTTCACGCCGACTGGCCTGTGGCGGCTCGACGGCCAGCCCGCACTGCTCGTCGTCAACCCCGAAGCCGAACCCGGCCTGCGTGCCAACGACGGCAAGCCCGACCCGGCCGGCCGGTTCGTGGGCGGCACGATGGGCTTCCCTCGGCCGGTACCGGGTGCCGGCACGCTGTGGTCGTTCGACGCCGGTGAGGTGCGCCCGTTGCTGCGCGGGGTGACGATTTCGAACGGCCTGGCCTGGTCGGCCGACGGGGCGACGATGTACTACGTCGACACGCCCACCCAGCAGGTGCGCGCGTTCGCCTACGACGTGGCCACCGGCGGGCTCGGCGACGGGCGGGTGTTCGCCGAGGTCGACCGTGCCGACGGCGAACCCGACGGCATCACGATCGACGCCGAAGGCGGCGTGTGGGTCGCCCTGTGGGGCGGCGCCAAGCTGCACCGTTACGGTGCCGACGGCGCCCTCACGGCGGTGGTGCCGACGCCCGTCGACTATCCGACCTGCCCGGTGTTCGTCGGGCCCGCGCTCGACCGGATGGTCGTGACCTCGGCCACCGAGGCGTATCCGGCGGGGTGGGCCCCGGTCGGCGCCGGCGACGTGTACGTGTGTGAACCCGGTGTGGCCGGCGTGATGGCGGATCGCGTCGACCTCGTCCAGCCTGGTTTGTAGAAATCTTCGACAAACCCCTTGCGGTGTGCAATCCGCGTGTGGCAACGTTGTAAACGTTCTCGACAACGATTGCGATAGCAACCGAGGTCGAGGCATGGGGATTCAGCATCTGCAGCGATCTGAGGGGAGCGCACCAGGGATGACGTTCGACGCGCGAGTCACGATTGGCGATGTCGCCGCCCGTGCCGGGGTGTCGATCGCCACCGTGTCGCGGGTGGTCAACGGGCGCTACGGGGTCGCCGAGGCGACCGTGTCGCGGGTGCGTGAGGTCATCTCGGAACTCGGCTACGAGTCGAGCCTGGTCGCCCGCAGCCTGCGCAGCCAGCGCACGAACGTGATCGCGATCCTCGTGTCGGGCATCGAACCGTTCAGCGCCGAACTGCTCAAGGGCGCCGCCCAGGCGGTGGAGGACACCGGCTTCGAACTGATCGTCTACTCGGGCGGCATCATGGGCCAGCCGGGGTGGGAGCGGCGTCACCTGGCGCGCCTGTCGGGCACGCTCGCCGACGGCACGATCCTGGTCGCGCCCACCGTGCTGGTGGGCCGCTCGGCGTATCCGATCGTGGCGGTCGACCCGCACGTCGGTGGCTCCACCCAGCCGGTGGTCGAGTCGCAGAACTACGAGGGCGCGCTGGCGGCCACCCGGCACCTGCTCGAACTGGGGCATCGCCGGATCGCGTTCCTCGGCGGCCGTTCCGATCTCGAATCGGCGCGCCGCCGCGAGGCCGGCTACCGCAGCGCCCACGCCGAGGCCGGCGTGCCCGTCGACGAGGCGCTCGTCACCGAGGGCAGCTTCACCGAGGTGTCGGCCGTCGCCCCGGCCCACTACCTACTGACGCTCGCCGACCGGCCCACCGCCGTGTTCGCGGCCAACGACCTGATGGCCCTCCAGGTACTGCGCGAGGCCGACGAACTCGGCCTGGGGGTACCCGGCGACCTGTCGATCGTGGGCTTCGACGCGATCCCCGAAGCGGCGATGGCCAACCCGCCGCTGACCACCGTCGACCAGCACATCCAGGCGCTCGGGCGCGAGGCCGTGCGTGTGTTGGTGCGGTTGATCGAGCATCCCGACCAGCACGGCGAGCACAACCCGATCCACGTCACCTTGCCGACCGAGTTGGTGGTGCGTCGCAGCACTGCCGCCCCGGCCACCTGAATGGAGCGACGCATGCCCTCTCGACTGCCCGACTTCGGAAACGTTTACAACACCACTCTTCACACAACCACAGCGGACACCAGCTCCGTTCAACTCAACCACCCGGTTACTCATCCACTCACAAGGGGGACAGTGATGACCAACCCAACACCCACCATCCAGTCGGTCGGCCAGACGGTCGGCCGGCGCGCACGGTGGCGCCGTGGCGCCGCCGTGTTGGCCGCACTCGGGCTCGTCGCAGCAGCCTGCGGCGGCGACGACGACGACTCGCCCGCCGCACCCGCACCCGGCACCGATGCCCCGGCGCCCGACACCGACGCACCAGCGCCCGGCACCGATGCACCAGCGCCCGGCACCGACGACCCGGGCACCGCCGACCCGGCGCCGACCGACCCGCCCTCGTCGGGCGAGCAGGTCACGATCGACTGGTGGCACATCCAGAACACCGAGCCGAGCCAGAGCAACTGGCAGGCCGTCGCCGACCAGTACACGGCCGATCACCCGAACGTCCGGATCAACATCACGGTCATGGAGAACGAGGCCTTCAAGGCCGCGATCCAAACCAACATGCAAGCCGGCGACGTCCCCGACCTGTTCCAGTCGTGGGGTGGTGGCGGCCTGCTCCAGCAGGTCGACGCGGGGCTCGTCCAAGACATCAGCGGCTCGGTCGCCGACGTGGCCGGCGACCTCACCGGCACGGGTTCGTTCGAGTTCGACGGTGCGCTGTACGGCTTGCCGTGGAAGGTGGGCATGGTCGGGTTCTGGTACAACGCCGACCTGTTCGCCCAAGCCGGCCTCGACGGGCCCGCCGACACGTGGGACGGCCTGCTCGAACAGATCCAGACGCTGAGGGACGCGGGCATCACGCCGATCGCGGTCGGCGCCGGTGACCAGTGGCCGGCGCACTTCTGGTACTCGTACCTGATGGTGCGCCTGTGCGGCAGTGCCGGCATGGTCGAGATCGCGATCGACAACAACTTCGAGCGTGACTGCGTCGTCGAAGCCGGCCAGAAGATCCTCGACCTGGTCGCCCTCGACCCGTTCCAGCCCGGCTACCTCGGCGCCGGGTGGGATGCCCCCGACGGCGAGTCGGGCACGATGGCCACCGAGCAGGCGGCGATGGACCTGATGGGCCAGTGGGCGCCCGGCGCGTTCGCGGCTCAGCTCGACCTCGACGATGCGACCGAGATTCCGTGGACCCTCGGCTGGGCGCCGTTCCCGGCCGTCGCCGGCGGTGCCGGTGTCGCCAGCGAAGGGTTCGGCGGCGTCGACGGGTTCGTCGTCGGCAAGGACGCCCCGCCGGAGACGGTCGACTTTCTGAAGTACCTGGTGAGCGCGGACGTGCAGCGCCAGATCGGCGTCAACCAGCCGCTGCCCGCCAACCGCGCGGCGGCCGACATCGTCGACGATCCGAACCAGCTCGCCGTGTTCGACGGGCTCTCGGAACTGACGTTCCTCCAGCAGTACCTCGACCAGTTCTTCACCCCGGAAGTGGGTGGCATGATCAACGAGCAGACCGCGATGTTGTTCGGCGACGCAACCTCGCCGCAGAGCGCGGCGGCCGCGATCACGGCGACCGCCGGCGGCTGACCGACGTATGTTCCCGGGTGGGTGGGGTCCCCTGCCCCACCCACCCGTACTTCCCACGGTCTCTCCCACCTCCGCTTCGAAGATGGCACTCAACTCTCCTTCCCGCGCCGGCGGCGCGGGCCGCCTCGGCCGTATCCCGGCAGGCACGATCATCGTGTTCCTGCTGCCGGCGATCGCCCTGTACGCCGTGTTCCTGGTGTACCCGATCATCCAGAGCGTGCGCTTCAGCATGTACAACTGGAACGGCTTCGGCCCGCTCCAGGAGTTCGTCGGGCTCGACAACTTCCGCAGCGTGTTCGCCGACCACCGGTTCCGCACGGCGCTCAGCCACAACGCGATCCTGGTCGTGCTGTCGCTGGTGGTGCAGCTTCCGGCCGCGCTCGCGCTGGCGCTCCTGCTCAACGCCCGCATCAAGGGCCGGGCGGTCATGCGCACCGTGTACTTCGCGCCGTACGTGCTGTCGGAGGTGGTCACCGGCGTGGTGTGGCGCCAGATCCTGCGCCCCAACGGCCTGCTCGACCAGAGCCTCGAAGGCGTCGGCCTGGGCGGCCTGACGCAAGGGTGGCTGTCCGACCCCGAGGTCGTGCTCTACGCGTTGTTCTTCGTGATCTCGTGGAAGTACTTCGGGTTCCACATGATCTTGATGCTGGCCGGGCTCCAACAGATCCCCGGCGAACTCAAGGAGGCCGCAGCGATCGACGGGGCGTCGGCATGGAACACGTTCCGATACGTCACGCTGCCGCTGCTGATGCCCACCGTGCGGGTGTCGGTGTTCTTGTCGGTGATCGGCGGGCTCCAGATCTTCGACATGGTGTGGGTCACCACCAAGGGCGGCCCGATCGGCTCGTCGTCGACGATGTCGACCTACCTGTACGACCGCTTCCGCGACAGCCGGTTCGGGATCGCCAGCGCGGCCTCGCTGGTGATCTTCGCGCTGTGCATGGTGGTCGCCGTCTTCTACCAGCGGTTCGCGTTGCGTCGCGACCTCGAGGGGGCGGGCCCCGGTGTCTGACGCGACCGTGCGCCCTGCTGCCGACCACGCCGAACACGACGCCGGGCTGCGCGCCTACCGGCTGCGGCGCCGTCTGACTCGCGTCGGCATCTACCTCTTCGCGTACGTGGCGATGGCGGTGGTGGTGCTGCCGCTGACGTTCTCGGTGCTCGGCGGGTTCCGCACCAGCCGGCAACTCTCCGCCAACCCGGTCGGCCTGCCCGACCCGTGGGTGTGGGAGAACTACTCGATGCTGTTGCGGTCGGGCAGCTTCTGGCGCCAGGTGGGCAACAGCACGCTGATCGCCGCGATTACCACGGTGGTCGTGCTTCCGGCCGCCTCGCTGGCTGCGTTCGTGCTCTCGCGATACGAGTTCCGCGGCCGCGAGTTCGTCTACACCCTGTTCACGATCGGGCTGCTGTTCCCGGTGGCGGTGGCGATCCTGCCGCTGTTCATCGTGCTCCGCCAGGTCGGGCTGCTGTCGAACCCGCTCGGGGTGGCGCTGCCCCAGGCCGCCTTCGGCTTGCCGATCTCGATCGTCATCATGCGCCCGTTCTTCCGATCGATCCCGCGGTCGTTACAAGACGCCGCGCGCATCGACGGGTGCGGCCCGTTCCGCTTCTACTGGAGCGTGATGCTGCCCCTGTCGCGACCGGTGCTGAGCACGATCGCCGTGATCACCATCGTCGGCAGCTGGAACGCGTTCCTGCTGCCGCTGCTCGTGCTCATCAACCCCGACCAGCACACCTTGCCGATCGGGGTCAACAACATCTCGTCGCAGTTCGTCACCGACTATTCGGTGGTGCTCGCCTACACGACCCTGTCGATGGTGCCGGCGCTGCTCTTCTACGCGCTCGCCGAACGCCAGATCATCGGCGGCTTGACGGCCGGCGCGGTCAAGGAATAGGCGCCAAGGACGAGGCACAGTGACCCGCGACATGGAACCGCCCACCAGGAAGGCCCGATGACCCTCCCCTCCACCCCCAGCGCCCCCGACGACACCGCCCCCTACCGCGACCCCACCGCGGGCATCGACGACCGCGTCGCCGACCTGCTCGGGCGGATGACGCTCGACGACAAGCTCGGACAGCTCGGGAGCGCGTGGGTGTTCCAGCTAGCGGGTGCCGACGGGTTCGATGCGGCCCGCGCCACCCCGTTGCTGGCGCACGGCATCGGCCAGGTGACGCGCATCAGCGGCGCCAGCTCGCTCGGTGTGAGTGCCGCCGCCGAACTGGCGAACGCGATCCAGCAGCACCTGCGCGAGCACACCCGGTTGGGCATTCCCGCGCTGGTGCACGAGGAGATCTGCTCGGGACTGATGGCCCGCGAGGCCACCGTGTTCGCCCAGGCGCTCGGCGTGGCGGCGACGTTCCGGCCCGAGTACAACCGGGCGATCGCCGATTCGATCCGTCTCCAGATGCGTTCGATCGGCGCTCATCAGGGCCTGTCGCCGGTGCTCGACATCTGCCGCGACCCGCGCTGGGGGCGGCTCGAAGAGACCTACGGTGAAGACCCGCTGCTGGTGAGCCGGATGGGTGTCGAGTTCGTGCTCGGTCTGCAAGGGCCGTCGCTCGCCACCGGTGTAATCGCCACGCTCAAGCACTTCGTGGGCTATGGCGCGTCGGAGGGCGGGCTCAACTGGGCGCCGGCCCACCTGCCCGAGCGCGAGCTGCGCGACGTGTACCTGCGCCCGTTCGAGGCGGCCGTGCGCGAGGCCGGGGCGGCGTCGGTGATGAACGGCTACCACGAACTCGACGGCGTGCCGTGCGGCGCCAACCGCTGGCTGCTCACCGACGTGTTGCGTACCGAGTGGGGCTTCGTCGGTTGCGTCGTCGCCGACTACTTCGCGGTCAAACAGCTCGACGTGTACCACCACGTGGTCGGCTCGCCCGACGAGGCCGCCGCGGCCGCGCTGCGGGCCGGGCTCGACATCGAACTGCCCGGTACCGACTGCTACGCCGAGCCGCTCCGCCGGGCGCTTGACCGCGGGCTGGTGTCGCTGGCCGAGCTCGACACCGCGGTGGCGCGGGCACTCCGGCAGAAGTTCGCGCTCGGCCTGTTCGAGCAGCCGTTCGTCGACACCGGCGCGCTGCACGTGCACACGCGGACGGCCGACCAGCTCGCGCTCGCTCGGCAGGTCGCCGCCGACAGCCTCGTGCTGGTGAAGAACGACGGTGTGCTGCCGCTCGGCTCGGGCGACGCCGGGCCGGCGCGGGTGGCGGTGGTGGGGCCGAGCGCGGCGAGCGCCCGCAACCTGCTCGGCGACTACAGCTACCTCGCCCACGTCGAGTCGCTGCTCGACCTGTTGAAGAGCGGCAACAACGTGTTCGCGATGCCGCTCGAACACGGTGCCGACGTCGACGAGCAGCTCGACCTGGCCCATGTCGGCACCGTGCTCGACCAGCTCACCGAGCGGTTGGCCGGTGCCGACGTCACCTACGCGCCGGGGTGCGACGTCAACAGCACCAACCGCTCGGGTTTCGCTGCGGCCGTTGCCGCCGCGGCCGCGGCCGATGTGGCGGTCGTCGTGGTGGGCGACAAGTCGGGGCTGACCGTCGACGCCACGTCGGGCGAGAGCCGCGACGCCGCCTACCTCACGCTGCCCGGCGTGCAGGAGCAACTCGTCCTCGACGTCGCCGCGACCGGCACACCGGTGGTGCTCGTGATCGTGGGCGGGCGGCCGATGGGGTCACCGGCAGTGCACGACGCGTGCGCGGCGGTGCTGATGGCATGGCTGCCCGGTGAGCAGGGCGCGGCGGCGATCGCCGACGTGGTGCTGGGTACCGTCAGCCCGGGCGGCAAGCTGCCGGTCACGTGGCCGCGCAGCTCGGGTCAGATCCCCGTGTTCTACGCCCACAAGGTGTCGGGCGGGCGCTCGCACTGGAAGGGCCCCTACGTCGACGAGTCGAACCACCCGCTGTACCCGTTCGGCCACGGCCTGAGCTACTCGTCGTTCGCCCTGTCGGACCTGTCGGTGGAACCGGCGCAGTTGCCGGTCGATACGGCCGACGGGCTCGACGCCGAGGTCGTCGTGACGGCCACACTCACGAACACCGGCGCAGTCCGCGCCGACGAGGTGGTGCAGCTGTACGCGTCCGACCCGGTCGCCTCGGTCACCCGATCGGTGCGCGAGCTGCAGGCGTTCCTGCGGGTCACACTCGACCCGGGGGCCTCGGCGCAGGTGACGCTGGCGGTGTCGGTGCGGGCGCTCGGCTTCACCGGTCGTGAGCTGCACTACGGTGTCGAACCCGGCGACGTCGAGTTCCACCTCGGCACGTCGGCCACCGACACCACGCCGGTCGGGTCGGTGCGGCTCACCGGCGACACGTTCGTTCCCGCCGTGCGCACCACGGCCTTCAGCGCGACCGCCCGAGCGGTCTGACCACACATCTGATCAAGAGGGGGTTTCGCCATGTCGTTCTTCGAGAGCGTCGACACCATCCGGTACGCCGGACCCGACTCCGACGACCCGTTCACGTTCCGTTGGTACGACGCCAACCGGGTGGTGGCCGGGCGCACGATGCGTGATCATCTGCGCTTCGGTGTGTGCTACTGGCACTCGTTCACGTGGGACGGCTACGACATCTTCGGCGCCGGCACGCTCGACCGCCCGTGGCACCCCAGCCAGAACCCGTCGCGCGACCCGATGGACGCGGCACGCGAGAAGATGGACGCCGCGTTCGAGTTCTTCGAGAAGCTCGGTGCCCCGTTCTTCTCGTTCCACGACATCGATATCGCTCCCGCCGGCGACACGTTCGCCGACACGGCCCGCAACCTCGACGAGATGGTCGAGCTGGCTGCCGGGCACATGGAACGCACCGGCACGCAGCTGCTGTGGGGCACCACCAACGCGTTCTCGCACCCGCGGTTCATGGCCGGCGCGGCCACCAACCCCGACCCGGAGGTGTTCAAGTACGCGGCGGCCCAGGTGGCCCACTGCCTGTCGGCCACACACCGGCTGAACGGCGCCAACTACGTGCTGTGGGGTGGCCGCGAGGGCTACGACACGCTGCTCCACACCGACATGAAGCGCGAACTCGACCAGCTCGGGCGGTTCCTCAACATGGTCGTCGAGCACAAGTACGCGATCGGGTTCGAGGGTGCCCTGTTGATCGAGCCCAAGCCGATGGAGCCCACCAAGCACCAGTACGACTATGACGTGGCGACCGTGTTCGGCTTCCTCCAGAAGTACGGCCTCGAGCACGAGATCAAGGTCAACATCGAGGTCAACCACGCGACCCTGTCGGGCCACGACTTCCAGCACGAGGTCGCCACCGCGATCAACTGCGGGATCTTCGGCTCGATCGATGCCAACGCCGGCGACGACCGGCTCGGATGGGACCTCGACCGGTTCCCCGGCTCGGTCGAGACGATGACGCTCGGCATGTTGGAGATCTTGCGTGGTGGCGGGTTCACCACCGGCGGGATGCTGTTCGACACGAAGCTGCGCCGCCAGTCGATCGCACGTGACGATCTGTTCATCGGCCACATCGCGGCGATGGACACACTCGCCCGCTCGCTGCTGGCGGCCGCAGCCCTGCTCGACAGTGGCGAACTCGACCGATTCCGCGACGACCGCTACGCCGGGTGGAACGACGCCCACGACATCCTCGACGGCACGGTCACCCTGCAACAACTCCACGACGAGGTCATCACCAAAGACTTCGAGCCAGTCGGCACCAGCGGCCGCCAAGAACTCCTCGAAGCCCTCGTCGCCCGCGCAATCGAACGTATCCGCTGATGCGTCTGTTGGTGGTGGCGGTCGTCGAGTGGCGCACTCGCGGCGCAGCCGCCACCCCGTTGTATCGAGACGCTCGTTGGCTCAGCTGGTTGAGCGGGTCGTTGCCGCCGGTGTCGGGAGCCAGGTACGCAGCGTTGCCTCTGAGGCAACATTTCGTACCTGGCTCGGCGACGCGCGACCTTGCGACCGGTGAGATGGCCGGTCGTGGCGCGGCGCCTCGTCCGCCCATCACACCGCAGGGGGTCGCGGCGGGTTGCCGGGGGTTCGGGTGAGTTACCGATGACGCGGCGAGTGGTGCTGGGGGTCGATTCGTCGACGCAGTCGACCAAGGTCGAAGCGCGTGACCTGGCGACCGGTGAGGTACTCGGCCGAGGGTGGGCCCAACATCGGCCCACCACGCCGCCGGTGTCCGAGCAGGACCCGCGCGTCTGGTGGGTTGCCCTCGTGGCGGCTGTCGCTCAGCTCGGTGATGCGCGCGCCGACGTTGTGGGTGTCTCGGTCGCCGGACAACAGCACGGGCTGGTACTGCTCGATGTGACGGGCACGCCGGTGCGCCCGGCCAAGCTGTGGAACGACACCACGTCGTCACTGCAGACCGATCGTCTGGTGGCCGCGCTGGGTGCCGAACGGTGGGCCGAGCTGACCGGCAGCGTGCCGGTGCCGTCGTTGACCATCACCAAGCTGGCGTGGGTCGCCGAGCACGAACCCGAACTGCTCGGCCGGGCGACGCGCGTGATGCTGCCGCACGACTACCTCACCTGGCGCCTCACCGGGAACCACGTCACCGACCGCGGCGACGCATCGGGCACCGGCTGGTTCGACGCGGTCGGCAACCGCTACCTGCCTGAGCTGGTCGAGCTGGCAGCACCTGGGTGGGACGGGGCGCTCCCCACAGTGCTCGGGCCCACCGACCCGGCCGGCACGCTCACCGACGCAGCCGCCGCCGAACTTGGCTTGCCGGCCGGCATCGCCGTCGGGCCGGGCACCGGCGACAACGCCGCCGCCGCGCTCGGCCTCGGGCTGCTGCCGGGTGACGTGGCCGTATCGCTCGGCACGTCCGGTGTGGTGTTGGCCGTGTCGCCCACGCCCACCCGCGACCCGGCCGGGTTCGTCGCCGGGTTCGCCAGCGCGTCGGGCGACTACCTGCCGCTGGTGTGCACGCTCAACGCCACCAAGGTCACCGACACCGTGGCGCGCTGGCTCGGCGTGGACGCGGCCGGGCTGGCCGACCTGGCGCTCGCCGGGGTGGCGAGCGGCACCGACGGCCCGGTGCTGGTGCCGTACTTCGACGGCGAGCGCACGCCGAACCTGCCTGACGCGACCGGGACGTGGTTCGGGCTGACCAACTCGACGACGCGTGAGCAGCTTGCCCTGGCCGCCCACGACGGTGTGTTGTGCGGCTTGCTCGACGGCCTCGACCATCTCCGTACGTGTGGGGCGACCGTCGGTGGGCGGATGTTCCTCGTCGGTGGGGGCGCCCGCTCGGCCGCCTATCGCCAACGCCTCGCCGACCTCGCCGCCGTGCCGGTCGTCGTCGCCGACACCGACGAGGCAGTGGCCACCGGCGCCGCCGTGCAAGCGGCGATGGTGCTCGGCGAACCGACCTCCGCCTGGAACCTCGGCACCGGCACCACCGTGAGTCCCCGCACCGACGGCGCCGCGACCCGCGCCCGCTACGCCGCCGCCACCCACTGAACGGTCGAGTACGCGCACCACGTCTCGATACAACCGAGTGGCGGCTGCGCCGCGGGTGCGCCACTCGACGACCGTCTGTGACGACGGTGGTCGAGTGCCGGGCTCTGCCCGGTGTATCGAGACCCGGTGCGCGTACCGGACCGGTAGCTACGGGAGTCGCGAGTGGGCGAGGGTCAACGTCAGTGACAGGGTCTCGCCGGCGCCGAGCGCGTGGAGGGCGTACGGTTCGGCGTTGAGTAGCCGGCGGATGCCGGCCGGGGCATGGGTTTGCAGTTCGACCGCGACCCCGTCGCGGTCGGGTGGGTTGGCGGCGACGGCGACGATGCCGGGGTCGTCGGCGGCCATCGTCAGGGCGATGCCCAGCTCGTGCCAGGCGAGCGTCACGACGGGGGCGTCCAGGCCGACCCAGCAGGCGTCGGTGCCCACGGCGAGCGCGGCCGGGGTGCGCAGGTCGAGCGGCCCCCGCGCGGGATGGGGGCGTACTGCGGTGTCGGTGTTGTCGGGGAACACGTGCGCGGCGGGAACGTGCAACGTGGTCGGCTCGCGGAACCACGGGTGGAACCCGACACCGCCCGGCATCGTGCGGGCGGACGTGTTCGTCAGTTCGTAGGCGACGGTGAGCGTCGGGCCGTCGACCGCATAGCGCACCGAGGCGGTGTACGTCCACGGCCACGCTTCGCCGTCACCGCCCCCGCCGCAACGCAGGGTCGTCGTCGTCTTGTCCACCGCCTCAGCCGTCGCGTCGACGTCCCACGGCGACACGTAGTGCAAGCCGTGGAGAGCGGTGCCGTCGATGGAGTTGGCGGGCACGGCGAAGCGTTGGCCCAGCAGCGGGTACGGGCCGGGCTCCACCCGGTTGCACCACGGCAGCATGTGGTAGCCGCCCCAGAAGATCGGGTTGAGCTGGTGCGTGGTGGGGTCGGCGGGGGTGTGCGTGAGCAGCTGCCCGAACGCTCGGATCGAGTGCACGCGCGCTCCGGCCTCCGGCAACACCACCACCTCCACTACGTCGGACGTGAGCGTGAGCGCGTGCACCCTTAGGGCTTCCAGAACCCGGGCAGCGGTGCGGTCGCGCCCTGGGCGTAGGCGGTCAGGCGAGCCATGTCGGCTTCGTCGAACAGGCCGATCACGTCGGTGACCACTTCGCTGCCGGCGGCTCGTACGGCGGTGTCGCCCTCGCTGGAACGGCGCGGTACGTAGGTGGTGAGCACCACGAGTGGGGCGTCGCCGCGGGCGTGGCGCAGCGCGGCGGCCCGGCCGAGCGTGCGCCACACCACCTCGGTACGGGCCATGCCGCCGCGGTGGGTGCTGTTCGGCCCGGCGACGTCGAACCACCACTCGGCGCCGGTGGTATCGGTGGCGACGAGCGCGACTTTGACGCCGGTGCCACGCACACGCTGGTCGCGTCCGGTGACGGTGAACCCGGCGTCGGCCAGGGCCTGCTCGGCGAGCTTGGTGGCGGCGATGCCGGTACCGGCCGGGTCGGGGGCCACCTCGCTCGCGGCGACCAGCGCTTCGGCGACACGGCGGCGGGCGATCTCGACGTAGTCAGGGTCGAGGTCGTAGCCGACGTAGCGGCGCCCCAGCCCGGCCGCGGCCACGAGCGTGGAGCCACTGCCCATGAACGGGTCGACGACGAGGTCGCCGGCGTACGTGTAGAGGCGGATCAACTGCTCGGGCAGCTCGACCGGGAACGGAGCGGGGTGGCCCACGCGGCGGGCGCTCTCGGGGGGGATCGACCACACGTCGAGCGTCAGCGCCATGAAGTCGTCGGCGCCGAGCGTGTTCTCGTGGGGCAGGCCCGCCGCGGCCCGCTGGGCGGCCGTGCGGGCGCGGTCGAAGCGGCCCTTGCTGGCGATGACGACCCGTTCGGTGATGTCGCGCAGTACCGGGTTGGCGGCGCTGCGGAACGACCCCCACGCGCACGAGCCGTTGGCGCCCTCGCCCTTCTGCCACACCACCTCGCCGCGCAGCAGCAGGCCGAGGTCGTCCTGGAGGATGCGGATCACGTCGGCCGACAGGCTGCGGTACGGCTTGCGCCCGAGGTTGGCGACGTTGACCGCGATCCGCCCGCCGGGTTCGAGCACGCGCACGCATTCGGTGAACACGTCGCGCAACATGTCGAGGTACTCCAGGTACGACGATGGGATGCCCTCGCGCTCGAGTTCTTCCTCGTACTGCTTACCGGCGAAGTACGGGGGCGAGGTGACCACCAGCGCGACTGAGCCGTCGGCGATCGTGTCCATGTTGCGGGCGTCACCGTGGACGAACGGCTCGGCGACGGGGGCCGGTGCGACCACGGTGTCGTCGGCCGACAGCTCGGGCGGGCGGAAGCGGGCGTAGAACGGGGCCGCGTCGTGACTCTCACGGGTGCTCGCCCCGAAGTTCGACGTGGTGGTCCGGCGGCGCGCAGTAGTCATTCCAGCTCCACCGGCCACAGTAACGGACCGTGCCCGGCACGGGTCGTGACGGGAAACTCTGTGACAGCCCCCTGGCATGCTCGTGAGCATGCGCAGTACCCCGCCGGTAGGCTCGTGCGGTCATATCACCCTGCCCCCACACCCGGGGGCCGTTCAGTCCGAAGGGAGCACACACGCATGCAGCGTGCGTACGAACTCATGGTGATCGTCGACGGCGACGTCGACGATCCGAAGGCCCAGGCCTGGGTCAAGACCGTCACCGAGGCGATCACCGCCGCCGGTGGTTCGGTGCACGGCAAGCCTGATTGGTGGGGCAAGCGCCCGTTCGCTTACCCGATCAACAAGAAGGAAGCCGGCTACTACCTCGTCGTTCAGTGCGTCGCCCCCGGCGGTGCGCTCGACGAACTCGAGCGTCAGCTCCGCCTCGCGGACGCGATCGTCCGCCACAAGCTGATCCGACTGCCTGATGCCGAGGCGGCTCGCCGCGGTATCGCGGTCGCCGCCGCCTGACGCGGCGTCACGAAGGGAGCCACCCATGGCCACTGACAACTTTGTCCAGATCATCGGGAACGTCACTCGCGATCCCGAACTGCGCTACACGACCGGCGGCGCCGCCGTCTGCTCGTTCGGCATCGCCTACACGCCGCGCCGGCGCAACGCCAACGGCGACTGGGAAGACGGCGAGACGTCGTTCTTCAACTGCTCGGCATGGCGCGACCTCGGCGAGAACATCGCCGCCTCGATCACCAAGGGCAACCGCGTTGTCGTCACCGGTTCGGTGCGCGCACGCGACTGGGAAGACCGTGACGGCAACAAGCGCACGTCGATCGAGATCGACGTCGACGATTGCGCCCCCAGCCTGCGCTGGGCCCAGGCCCAGATCGAACGCACGTCGCGCAGCGGCGGTCCCAGCGGTGGTGGCTCCAACCAGGGCGGTGGCGGTGGCTCCAGCCAGGGCGGTGGCGCACGCCAGCCCGACCCGGTCTACGGCGACGAAGAGCCGTTCTGACCGCCGTTGTTGATTTCGACGATCTGACACAAGAAGGAATGCACTGATGGCGAAGGCCAAATCCAGCCCCTCGAAGGGCCGCGGGAAGCCAGAGAACCCGCGCAAGTACAAGAAGAAGACCAGCCCGCTGGTGATCGACAAGGTCGAGTACGTCGACTACAAGGACGTCGACCTGCTGAGCCGCTTCATGAGCGACCGCGCCAAGATCCGCAACATGCGGGTCAGCGGCAACGACCGCCAGCAGCAGCTCGAGGTCGCCAAGGCGATCAAGATCGCCCGCGAGATGGCGTTGCTGCCGTATGCCCGCCGGGTTGCCTCGGCCGGTCGTACCCGCCCGCCGCGCGACGGCGACCGCGATCGTCGCCCGCGCGATGCCGACAGCCAGGCCGAAGGTGCCGACGCCGAGCGCACCGAGGAGCAGGGCGTCGAGGTCGCGACCGACGGTGAGGAGGCCTGACATGAAGGTGATTCTCCGCACCGACCTCGAGGGCCTGGGCAAGCGCGGCGACATCGTCGAGGTTGCCGACGGGCACGCCCGCAACTTCCTCTTGCCCAAGGGCAAGGCGTTCAAGGCCACCGCAGGCGCAGTCGAGCAGGCGGCCCGCATGCGCCGGTCGCGCGACCTGCGCGACGCCAGCGACCGCGAGGCGGCGACCACGATCGCCTCCACGCTCGTGCCGAAGATCATCGCGATCACCGCCAAGGCGGGCGCCGAGGGCAAGCTGTTCGGCTCGGTCACCACGGCCGACATCGCCGAAGCCGTCAAGGAGCAGACCCGGATCGAGCTCGATCGCAAGTCGATCCACCTCGATGAGGCGATCAAGACCACCGGCGAGCACACGGCCACCGTGTCGCTGCACGCCAGCGTGTCGTTCCCGCTGCGGGTCGAAGTCAGCGCCGTCTGACGACCTGCCACCGAACGGCCGGTGGTTTCGACGTACCCGTCGGAACCACCGGCCGTTCGTGTTTTCGGTCAACCGCCTTGGGTGGCGACGAGTTCGGCGAGGCGGGTGGCGACGTCGCGGCGTGAGGTGACGCCGAGCTTGCGCAACACGGCCGACACGTGGGTGGTGGCGGTGCGCAGGGCGACGAGTAGCTCGTCGGCGATCTCCTGGTCGGTCCGCCGGGCCGCCAACAACCGTGCCACTTGCGATTCGCGTGGGGTGAGCCCCGGGAAGCTCTCGTCGGCACCCCCCGACGAGGCGTCGCGTCGGGCGTGACGATGGGTGGCGGCGAACACGGCGAGTTCGTCGACGATCGCTCGGGCTGGTGCCGGCCAGTCGTCGTGCACCGTCTTGCTGGCGTCGACCGGGGTGCCGCGCTCGGCCAGCACGCGCTCCCATTCGGCGACCGTCGCGAGCGGGCTGGTGCTGGTCGCCGCCCGCCCCGAGCGCGCGGTTGACAGTGCGGTGCGTGCCACCGCGTCGTCGCCCAGCTCGACTGCCAGCGCGCCGATCCGTTCCAGCAGGTCGGTCGTCTCGATCGGGCGGATGACGCGCAGCGCGGCGGCCAGCCCGGATGTGAACAGGTCGAGCGCGCCGCCGATGTCGCCGCGGGCATCGGCCAACACGCCACGGTGGTAGGTGACCACGACGCGGAAGTGGTCGGTGCCGGTGTCGAGCGCGATCTGCTCGGCCTCGTCGAGGTGGCTCGCGGCCGCTTCGAACTGTCCGGTCGCGATGTCGCACTCAGCCAGGTTGAGCAGGGCGACCTGACGGTTCTGGACGTCGCCGATCTGGTGCGATTCGTCGACGACGTTCTGCAAGATCGCCCGGGCCGCGACCAGGTCACCGGTTGCGGTCAGCGCGGCTGCCAGGTTCTGGGCGATCACGGGTGCGGCGTGCGGATCGCCGGTCTGGCGAGCGAACTCGAGTGCCTCGCGGTAGTGGCGCGCCGCCACCGTTTGATCGCCGGTCCGGTTGGCGGTGGCGCCCAGCCCGTTCAGCGCCGACGCTTGGATGCGAACCGATCCCAGCTGCGCGCCTGCCGTCAGGGCCTGCTCGTGGAGTTCGCGCGAGTACTCGAGGTTGCCGAGTTCGCGTTCGACGAAGCCGAGCGCGTTGCGTGCCCGGGCGAGTTGTTCGTCGTGGCCGTGCTGCTCGAAGATCGCCAGCGCCGGTTCGATCAGCTCGCGGGCACGGGTGAGGTCACCGGAGATCTCGGCCAGGTCACCGGCCGCGGCGTAGGCGGCGGCGGTCGCCAGCGTCGGCTCGGGTTGCTGGGCGAGCGCGGCTTCCAACCACGCCCGGCCGGGGCGCGACATTCCCCGGTACCACCAATACCGCCAGAGTGGGGTCGCCGTCTCCAGCACCCGCTCGGGCCGGTGTCCGTCGAGTGCCCGCTGGAGCGCGAGCGCGACGTTGGCGCGCTCGGCATCGAGCACGGCGAATGCCTGGTCCTGCGCATCGCCGTCGGTCAGGGCGGGCCCCCAGCGCTGGGCGAGTTCGGCGACCCACTCGCTGTGTGCGTCGACGGCCGCCCCGAGTTCGTCGCCGCGTTCGAGTTCGGCCAGCGCGAACTCGCGGATCGATTCGAGCATGTCGAACCGCGCCGAACCGGCCCGGCCCGTCATCGGACGGACCATGTGCTCGGCGACCAGCCGGTCGATGGTGTCGAGCATCTCGATCTGCGTGCAGCCGACGACCGCTGCGGCGGCGTCGAGCGTGAACCCGTCGGCGAACACACCGAGCCATCGGAACCGACCCTGGTCGTCGCTGTCGAGCAGCTGGTACGACCAGTCGATCGTGGCCCACAAACGGCGGTGACGGTCGGCCGTGTCGGTGGTGTCGACCTTGAGCACGTCGAACCGGTGGTCGAGCAGTTCGAGCAGTTGTTGCGGCGGCAGCAGGTGCAGCCGGGCACCCGCCAGTTCGAGCGCCAGCGGCAAACCGTCGAGTCGACGGCACAGGGCGGCGATGGCGGGTGCGTTGTCGCGGTTCACGGCGAACGCTGCGTTGCGTCGCCGGGCCGCGTTGACGAGCACCGATGCGGCATCGTTGCCGGCGAGGTCGCGGACACCCGCCTGATCGGGTGGCACCGCGAACGGGTCGACCGACACCAGCTGCTCGCTGCTCAATCCGAGCGGATGCCGAGAGGTGGCGAGCACGACCAGGTCCGGTGCGGCGGCGAGCAGGTCGGCCAAGGCGGCGCCCAGCCCGTCGACCTGCTCGCAGTTGTCGAGCACGAGCAGCGTGGGGGCGTCGGCCAACCCGCGTTCGACGAGCGCGCGGGTGGCGTCGGGGTTGTCGGTGTCCCAGCCGGCGTGCTCGGCGATCGCCTGGTACACCGCGCCGGTTTCGGTCGCCGGAGCGATCGAGACGAACAGCACGGCGCCCTCGTAGCGAGCCCACAGTTGGCGGGCGGCGGTGACGGCGAGCGTGGTCTTACCGACCCCGCCCGGGCCGGTCAGCGTCACCAGGCGGGTCGCCGGTGCGGCGACCAGGGCGCCGATCCGGTCGAGCTCGCTTCGCCGCCCGACGAGTTCGGTCGGCCCATTGGGTAGGCCAGCCGGGAACCCGGGTTGGCGCCCCCCGGGTATCGACCGAAGCGCGGGCACCGGCTCGACCGTCATCGTCCGAGCCGCCTGCGAGAGATCCAGCGACGTCCCACGACCTCGCCACGCTAGAGGTTGCGGCGTCGACAGGCTCAACCAACCGATGGCTGAGCCTGTCGACACCACGGTCGCTTGCCGATGGTGCCTCAGCCCACGACGGTTGCGTCCCATGTGGCTCTGGTGCACCGCCAGTGAGGCCCAGCCTGCGTGACGCTTGAACGCAAAGCGTTGCGGCTGAGCCTGTCGACACCACGGAGGTTCAGCCGACCCAGCCGGTGACGTCGACGACGATGTCGGTGGCGGCCTTCGTGTAGAGGCACACGGTGCCGTTCGCCGACAGTTGCGTCATCGCGTTGTTGGCCCGTACGACGCCCGCCGAGCTGTAGTTGACATTGCTGGTGGTGGGTCGGGTGCCGCACGGGTACAAGGTGACGTAGCCGGCGGCGCTCGGGCTGACGACGGTGACGTTGAAGAACGCCGCGCTGGCGCCGGTGGGGACGTTGCCGCGACCGGCGATCTGTACCTCGATCACGCCGTCGGTGTCGAGGCGGCCGGTGCCGGCGTGCTTGCCGTCGACGGTGGCCTGCCCGCTGCGGGTGTCGGCCAGGCGGGCCGGAACCACCGGGGCGAGCTTGGCCGCACCGGCAGGGACGTAGCCGGCGACGTCGATCAGCACGTGGCTGGTCGCCTTGGTGAAGGCGCACAGCGTGCCGTTGGCGCTGAGGTTGACGAGCGCCCCGTTGGGCACGACGTCACCGGCGGCATAGTTCAGGGTGCTCGTGCCGGGGCGCGTGCCGCAGGGATAGAGGGTGACGTAGCCGGCTGCGTCGGGGCCGACGGCGGTGACGTTGACGAGTGCCGCCACCGCGCCGGCGGGCACCTTGCCGCGGCCGGTAATCTGGACCTCGATGTGGCTGCCGCCGGCGACCGCGCCGCGCCCAGCGGCGGCGCCGTCGAAGGTGGCTGCGCCGGGGCGGGTGTCGAGGTAGCGGGCCGGGGTGACGCCGACCAGGTCGGAGCTGGCAGGCACGAACCCGTTGACGTCGAGCACGAAGTCGGCGCCGGCCTTGGTGTACACGCACACACGACCCTGTGCGTCGAGGGGGACGACGGCGTTGTTGGCGACGACCGCGCCAGGTGTGTAGTTGACGTGCGATGCCGTGGGCGGGGTGGCGGTGCACGGGTACAACGTGGCGTAGCCATCGGCGTCGGGCCCGACGACGGTCAGGTTGGCGACGACGCCGGTCGCGCCCGTCGGAACCTTGCCGCGACCGGCGATGTCGATCGCCACGGCCGAGTCGGCGGCCAGCCGACCGGTGTCGACGGCCAGGTTGTCGAACGTCGACTCGGGGCGGGTGTCCCAGTAGCGGGCGGGGCTGACGGGCACGATCACCGCGTCCTCGGGCACCGGGTCGGGGTTGTTGATGCCCGGCTGGTACGCCGCATGACCCCAGTACATGTCCTTCACGCCACCGTCGACGATCTGGGTGACGGCCGAGTAGGCGCACGTCGACGTGTTCAAGCCGCTGATCACGTACACCGACAGGTCGTCGAAATCCTCGCCGGCGGCGAACGCGAGCGCGGTGCCGTCGGGGCTGAATGACACCTCCGACAGGTAGCCGCCGTTGTCGAAGTCCTCACCGATCATCTCGTACGTGGTGAGGATGCAGGTCCGCGTTGGTACGGCTGGCGGAGCGGCGGTGACCCGATAGAACGCGATCGCTCGGCTGAGCAGCCAATCGTCGGTGGGGTCGTACTCGACGCGGACACCACCGAGGGCCATCACCTTGCCGTCGGCGGTGGTGGTCGCCGCAGCGTCCCACTGCGAGTACAGGTCCGGCTCCTCGAACCAGTCGGCCGGGTTGGCGGCGCCGACGTTCCAGTACTCCATGCCACCGTTCACGATCACCGTGTTCGAGTTGCCGAGCCAGCTGGCCTGGCCCTCGTTCGTCAACGTGCCCAGGCTGGTGTCGCTGCCCGGCTCGGTCACGTAGCGCACGTTGCAGATGTCACCGATGCCACCGCCGGTGCAGTTCGACCAGATCGACTGGGTGATGATCCGCGCGCCATCGCGACGGACCTCGCTGTCGGAGATGCCCCCGTAGAGTTCGCCGAGCCCGGGGTTCGGCGCCTTCCACGACTCGACGAAGTTGCCGTCCTGCGTGAACGCCCACATCGTGTCGTCGGTCGAGACGTAGTTCTCGTCGCTGGCGATGTAGATCGTGCCGTCGTTGGCCATGCTGACCGAACTGAGCGGGCTGCCCTCGGCAACGACGTGGCTGGCCTTCCCGTCGGGCCGGTTGGCGACGACGTGGTCGCCCTCGATCGTGACGATCGTGCCGCCTGGAGCGGCGGCGTGAGCGGGGGCGGCGGCGCCACCGAGGGCGCTCGCGGTGCCGATGGGGATGGCGATCGCAGCGATCGCCAGGGCACGCCGGACGTTGCCGACGCTGATGGTGGGAATCATGACTGGCTCCTCGAGTCGTTTCGTGTCGCCACCCACGATGAAGCACCCGGCCCCCGACGTCGTCGGGAGGAACTACGGTTTCTGCGCCCCCGGCACTACGTAGGCGCTACGTAGCACCTACCGTCGGCTGGCTCAACCGTCCGGGGTGGACGTCAGTTCGGCGACCCGGTCGGCGACGTCGCGACGGGAGCTGACACCGAGCTTGCGCAACACCGCCGACACGTGCGTACTGGCGGTTCGCAGGGCGACGAACAGCTCCGCGGCGATCTCCTGGTCGGTCCGCCGAGCCACGAGCAACCGGGCCACTTCGACCTCGCGTGGTGTGAGGCCGGCGTCGCGCAGGACATCGGCGGCGGGCGTCCGCGCGCGACTGCCGCGTGTTCGGTGGCACACGCTGTCAGGTCGCCCAGCAACGCGTGGGCTGCGGTGGTGAACTCGGACACCTCGGGCCGCTCCGCGCCATCGGGAGCCGGCATCGCACCGAGTTCATCGGCTAGGGAGGTGATGTTCTCGTGTGCTGCGGTGCCGGTGGCGGCGCGTCCGATCGCGGCCGCGGTGAGGCACGCGGCCGCCAGGTCCGTGGCTCCGAGTTCGTGGGCGAGCACGGCGACCTGCTCGATCGACTCGGTCGATTCGAGGGCGTAGCCGTGCTCGAGGAAGCGCTTGAGGGTGCGGACGTGCTCGCCGACAGCGACGCCGATCTGGCCACGATGGTCGGCGATACGGGCCCCCAGCCGGATGGCGTAGATGCCCAGCCTGGTATCGCCAATCTGCGCGGTCACGCGAGCCACCTCGTCGTGCGTGTCGGCAGCGGCGTCGACATCGCCGGCCGCGAGCAACGCCTCACCGACGTTCACCATCGCGTTGGCTGCGTTCGGCACGTCGTCGAGCTCTTGGGCGATGGCTTGCGCGCGGCGGTGCCACGTCACCGCCGTGGCGGCATCGCCCGACGCGTAGTGGGCCAACCCGACCCGGTCGAGGGCGTGGGCCAACCCAAGCTGGTCACCCACCGACTCGAACAGGTCGACCGCCCGCAGGAAGTAGGCCAACGCGTGCTGCGGATCGCCGCGGCGGTAGGCGATCACACCGAGGCCGTTGAGCGCCACAGCCTGCTCGCGCTGGTTGCCGAGCTCGTGTTGCACGACCAGCGCGTCGTGCTGCAACTCGGCGGCCCGGTCGAGGTCGCCGAGCTCTCGGGCGATCGCCGCCAACGTGTGCCACGACGCCGCCATTCGGTAGCGGTCACCCAGTTCGGCGAACGCCGCGACCGCCCGCTCGTGCAACTCGGCAGCGTGGCGCAACTCGCCGCGTGAGTCGTGCAGGTTGCCGGCCGCCATCAGCGCGGTGGCGACCGCCTGGTCGGTGTCGGGCCCGGCCATCTCGAGCGCGGCGTGCAGCCAGGCCAGCCCTTCGCGTGCCGCGCCACGGATGAGCCAGTACATCCACTGGCCGTGCGCCAGGCGGAGCGCTTCGCGATCGCCACGATCGAGCTGCCACCGCAGGGCCGCGCGCAGGTTGGCCCGCTCGGCGTCGAACGTAGCTACCACGCGTTCCTGCTCGGCGGTGTTGATCTCTGCATGCAGCCGTTGGGCGGTCTCGGTCGCCCAACCGGCGTGGGCGGCGTGGGCGCGGTCGAGTTCGCCGAGCGTCTCCAGTTCGGCCTGGGCGAACTCGCGGATCGATTCGAGCATGTCGAATCGGCTCGTGCCGGCTCGCTCACCGATCGGCCGGACGAGGTGGTGGTCGGTGAGCACGGTGATCGTGTCGAGCGCGGTGATCGTGTCGATCGCGAGCACTTGTGCGGCAGCGTCGAGGGTGAAGCCGTCGGCGAACGTGGCGAGGTGTCGGAACTGGCGGCGGACGTCCGGGTCGAGTAGCTGGTACGACCAGTCGATTGTGGCCCACAGCCGCCGGTGGTGCGGGTTGCCGTCGGTTGTGGTGGAGGCGGAACCGGCGTGCAGGACGGCGAAGCGCCGGCCGAGCAGTTCCAGCAGCTCGGCGGGGCTGACCAGGTGCAGACGGGTGGCGGCCAGTTCGAGCGCCAGGGGCAGGCCATCGAGACGGACGCACAGTTCGGCGAGCGCGCCGGCGTTGGAGCGCGTGACGGCATAGCCCGGAACGCGCCGCGCGACCGTGGTGACGAGCGCGGTGACCGCCGGGTTGGCGGCGATCTCGCGCCACGGGTCGGCGGGCCGCGGCAGCGGGAGTGGTTCGACGTCGATGATCTGCTCGATGGCCAGGCCGAGCGGCCGGCGCGACGTGGCGAGCAGGGTGGCCGCCGGCCATGCCGCGAGCAGTTCGGCAGCGATGCTGCCGAGCGCGTCGATCTGCTCGCAGTTGTCGAGCACGACCACGGTCGGTTGCTCACCCAATCGGTCGGCGAGTTGAACAACCGGGGACGGCTGGTCGGCGAGCTCCCAGCCGGCCGCTGTCGCGATCGCATCGGCGACGCCGTTGGCTTCGGTGACGAACGTCAACGGTACGAACAGCACCGTCCCCGGAGCGCCCGCCGACAGTTGATGGCCGACCTCGGTGGCCAGACGGGTCTTGCCGACGCCGCCCGGCCCCGTGATCGTGACCAACCGTCGTCCGGCGTCGACGGCCGCGAGCACTCGCTCCACATCGCCGGCTCGCCCGGCCAGCGCGATCCGGTCGGGGAGCGTGGCCGGGAACGGGCCGGGTGGCCGGTCGGCAACCGGGCGCAGCGCAGGCGCGGCGCGGCCGTTCCCACCCCGATCCGATTCGTGACCCATCGACCACCGACCGTAGTCAGAGCGAGTGGTTTCGACAGCCTTTGACCACCCGCTGGTCGGGCCTATCGAACGCATGGGCCGGTGTCGGGGCCGGTCGCGCGCGTGCGTCACCCGGCAACTCTGTGACAGCCCCTCGTCATCATGTCCACATGCATCCACAGGCTGTCCCCGCCCAATTCACACCGTTACCCCTCTAGCCACCCACAGGCATCTTCGTGCAAGGTGGGTTCCCCATGCCCGGCGACGAGTTTTTCCCGATCGATACTGGCGCGCCCGCCGAGCGGCCGCGGCGAGCTACAGGCGGAGGAGGTGGTGGCGGTCGTGGCCGGGTGCCCCCGCACAACATCGAGGCCGAGGAGTCGGTGCTCGGCGCGCTGCTGCTGTCGCGCGACGCGATCAACGCGGTCGGCGAGCTGAGTCTTGCCCCAGGCGACTTCTATCGCCCGTCGCACCAGCACATCTTCGACGCGATCCGCTCGTTGTACGGCGCCGGCAACCCGGTCGATGTCGTCACCGTGGCCGACGAGCTGCGCCGCCACGGCCTGCTCGATCAGATCGGCGGGGCGGCCGCCCTGCACGACCTTCAAAACGCCACACCGGCGATCTCGTCAGCCGGGCACTACGCCAAGATCGTCCAGGACACGGCGATCCTGCGTCAGCTGATTTTCGCCGCCGGCGACATCGCCGAGCTGGCCTACAGCGAGCCCGACGACGTCGCCAAGGCGCTCGACGAGGCCGAGTCGAAGGTATTCCGGGTGGGCGACCAACGCTCGGCCGACACCATCCGCATGCTCGACCAACTGCTCCCCGAGGTGCTTGACAGCCTCCAGTCGATCTACGACAAGAAGTCTAAGATCACCGGCACCCCCACCGGCTACGCCGACCTCGACGAGCTCCTCAGCGGCCTCCAACCCAACGCCCTCTACATCGTCGGCGCCAGGCCCGCAATGGGCAAGTGCGTGCACTTCGAGACACCGATCGTCGACCCCTCAACCGGGGAAGTACTGACCGCATTGGAACTGATGGAACGCGCCGAGGCGGCAGGTGCCATGCAGGCGATCGCGCTCGGGTCGGACGGCCGTCAGGCCACCGTCGACATGTCGCACGTCCTGGCCGATGGCATCAAGCCGGTGTTCCGTGTGCGCACTCGTTCGGGCCGTGAGGTGACGATCACCGCCACCCACCCCCTGCTCACCGCCCGCGGTTGGCAACCCCTCGAACAGGTCGAGGTCGGTCAACCGATCGCCGTCCCCTCCCGGCTCCCCGTATTCGGCCACGACCCACTCCCCAACGCCGAGATCGACCTGCTCGTCGAGCAGTGCCGCCGTGGCGATGTTCCTGTCCCGCCAGAAGTGTTCCGGCTTCCCGAGGCCCAGGTCCGTCGCTTTGTCGCCGGTCTGGTCTGCAACCGCACATACCGCGCCAAGGCGCGTCATTTCGCTGCACAGGTCAGCCATTTGCTGCTCCGACTCGGCCAGACGAGCGTGCTGCGACCTTGTGGGTCGGACATCCTCGTCGAGTGCGACGCGACGAGTCCGCTGGTACCGGTCGAGGTGTGGGATGACATCGTCAAGGCCAAGGGCGAGCTGTCGTGGGCCGAGATCAATCGCCGGGTCGGCAAGTCGGCCGGCCACAACTGGCACCCATACCGCGGCCGGGTGCGCCGCGAGACGATCGCCAAGCTCGCCGAGGCGCTCGACAGCGACGTGTTGCGCTGGTGGGCCTCGCCCGACGTGCTGTGGGACGACATCGTGTCGATCGAGGAAGCCGGCTGGACACAGGTGATCGACTTCACCGTTCCCAAGCTGCACAACTTCGTCGCCGCCGACATGTACCTGCACAACACTGCCTTCGGGTTGGGGCTGGCGGTGCATGCGGCGCAGCAGTCGGGGAAGCCGACGCTCGTGTTCTCGCTGGAGATGGCGCACCAAGAGCTCACCCAGCGCATCCTGGCCAGCGAGGCGCGGGTCGACTCGACGAAGATCCGCACCGGCGATCTCAGCGAGGCCGAGTGGCGCAAGATCGGCACTGCGATCGGTCGGCTCGAGGTGCCGCTGTTCCTCGACGACAACCCGCGCGTGTCGGTGATGGAGATTCGCGCCAAGGCTCGCCGCCTCAAGGCCCAGTACGGCGGGTTGGCCGCGGTCGTCATCGACTACATCCAGCTGATGGGCGGCAACGGCGCGGCCGAGAACCGTCAACTCGAGGTGTCCGAGATCAGCCGAAACCTGAAGATTCTCGCCCGCGAACTCGAGGTGCCGATCATCGCCCTCAGCCAGCTCAGCCGAAACCTCGAAGCACGAGCCGACAAACGCCCCATGCTCAGCGACCTCCGCGAGTCGGGTTGCCTCACGGCCGACACTCGCCTGGTTCGGGCCGACACGAACGCAGAGGTGACGTTGGGTGAACTGGTCGAGTCCGGCGAGACCGGGTTCCCCGTCTGGTCGCTCGACGAGCACTACCGCCTTGTGCCCGGCACGCTCACGGCGGCATTCCCGAGTGGTGTGAAGGAAACGTTCCGCCTGCGGCTCGCTTCGGGTCGCTGGGTCGATGCCAGTGCCAACCACCCGTTCCTCACCCTCGATGGCTGGCAACGCGTCGACGCCCTCACCCCCGGCTCGCGGATCGCGGTGGCGCGACGGGTGCCCGAAACCGGCCAGTCGGCGGCCACGATGTCCGATGCCGAACTCACACTGCTCGGTCACCTAATCGGTGACGGATGCACGCTGGACCGTCACGCGGTGCAGTACACGACGACCGACCCTGAGAACGTCGCCGCGGTCGTTGATGCAGCCCGATCGTTTGGTGTGACCGCTCGCGTCGTACCCGAGCGTACGTGGACGCAGGTCTTCCTGCCTTCCCCCAAACGACTTACCCACGGAGTCCATCATCCGATCTCGACGTGGCTGCGCGAGCTTGGTGTCTGGAACCGACGAGCATGGGAGAAGGCGGTTCCCGCGGCAGTCTTCGTTCAGCCGGCAGAGAAGATTGCTCACTTCCTCCGCCACCTGTGGTCGACCGATGGCAGCGTCAGCGCTCCCGTCGGTGGACGAGCTGGTCGGATCTACTACGCCACCACGAGCCGCCAGCTCGCCGACGACGTGGCAGCACTCCTCCTGCGGCTCGACATCCGCGCCCGCGTTCGAACGGTTCCTCACGCCGTCCACCGCACCTCGTACCACGTCGATGTCACGGGCCGTGACGAACAGCTTCGATTCGGCGATGTCGTCGGTGTGCACGGCGTTCGATCAGAGCGGCTTGCCGACCTCGTGGCTGCGATCGAGGGCAAGACGTCGAATACGAACGTCGACACGATTCCCGCTGACGTCTGGAATCACGTTCGACACAAGGCTCTTCCAGCCGCCGGGTTGACCACCCGGCAGCTTGCCCAGGCACTCGAGATGCAGTACTGCGGTTCTACCTTGTACAAGCACGGCGTGTCGCGCGATCGGATGGCCCGTGTCGCGGCCGCTACGGACGATCCATGGCTGAGTGATCTCGCGACCTCCGACGTGCTGTGGGACACGGTGGTGGCGATCGAGCCGCTCGGGCCGCAGCCAGTGTTCGATGCGACGATCGACACCACCCACAACTTCGTCGCCAACGGCATCGTTGCCCACAACAGCCTCGAGCAGGATGCGGACGTGGTGATGTTCCTGTACCGCGACGAGGTGTACCACTCCGACTCGCCCGACAAGGGCTCGGCGGAGGTGATCGTCGCCAAGCACCGTGCCGGCCCGATCGGTACGAAGCGGCTCGTGTTCCTCGGCCAGTACACGAGGTTCGACAACGCCGCCCGGGTCTAATGGAATACGAGCAAGCTCGTACACAAGTAAGATCATCGTATGACCAGGAAGAAGCGACGATTGACGGTTACGGTCGACCCCGATCTGGCCGAGGCGGGCGAGGCAGCTGTCGCGGCAGGCCGGGTCGGCTCGGTGAGTGAGTGGGTGAACATCGCCCTCGCCGACCAGGCGCGCCGCGATGCGCAGCTCGCGTTGCTGGCTGCGGCGGTCAGCGACTACGAGCGTGAGTTCGGCGAGATCACGGCCGACGAGATTGTCGCCCAGCAGCGGGCCGACCGGGAGAGGGCGGTGATCGTGCGCGGACCACGACCCGCCAGGGTGTCGTAGTGACACTGGTGCTCGACAGCGCCGCGTTGGTGGCGCTCGAACGCAACGAGCGGCCGATGTGGACACGTCTCAAGGCTGCCCAACTCGCCGGAGTCGTGCCCATCACCCACGCGGGCGTGCTGGGGCAGGTGTGGCGCGGCGGGCCGCGGCAGGCCCGGCTGGCGCAGGCGGTGCGCGGGATCGACGTACGGCCGCTCGACGATCTGCTCGGACGAGCGGCCGGACGTCTGCTCGGCCAGACCGGCCTGAGCGACGTGGTCGACGCGGCGGTGATCGCCCTGACGGTCGACGGCGACGACATCGTCACCTCCGATCACGACGACCTCCGGCAACTCGCCCTGGCTGCCGGCCGCCATGTCGAACTCGTCCACCCGTAGCCGGCACGGCCTGGCCGTGGACGGCTCTGGTAGATGGCTCAGACGGTGAGGTGGAGGTCGATCAGGCCGCGGAGTTGGTCGAGGTTGGTGTTCTTGGCGGCCGACACGTAGACGATGTCGCCGGGTTCCAACTGGCACTTGGCGGCCAGTTCGCGCCGGCGGGTGTCGCGGCGCGACGACTTGACCTTGTCCCACTTCGTCGCCACCACCGTGTGGGGCAGTTCGTTGGCGCGCATCCAGTCGAGCATCTGCACGTCGAGCGGGGTGGGGCCGATCTCGCCGTCGACCAGCACGTACACCATCGCCAGCGGTTCGCGGTCGAGCAGGTAGCCCTCGATCATCGCCCGCCACGAGGCGCGTACGTTGCCGGGCGCCTTGGCGTAGCCGTAGCCGGGTAGGTCGACCACGGTGGCCCCGCTGGGCAGCGTGAACAGGTTGATCAGCTGCGTCCGCCCGGGTGTGTTCGACACGCGGGCCAGTTGGCGGCGGTTGGCGAGCGCGTTGATCAACGACGACTTGCCGACGTTCGACCGGCCGACGAACGCGATCTCGGCTGGCGAGTCGGGAAGCTGGCCGAGTTGGGTGGCCGAGACCCGGAACGTCAAGGCGAGTGGGCCGGGCATCGGGTCAGTGTACGAGCCGCCTGTCGGTCGATATTCGGCGGCGACGGGTAGGAGGTCTACGCGATGCTTCCCGGTCCGGAACCCCCGGAGCTATCACTCGAGCGGAGATGACGACGTGACGATGCAGCCAACCAACCGAGCCCGAGTCGCTGTGGCCGTTGTGGCCCTCGCGCTGGCGACCGGCGCCTGCAGCCCCGAGAAGATCGGCCAGTCGCTCGCCGAGAACGCGATCGAGAAGGCCTGCCGAGACCAGGGCCAGTCGTGCGACGTCGACATCGACAGCGGCGCGATGAGAATCGACACAGCCGAAGGCTCGATGACCGTCGACGAGGACGGCAACGTGGTGATGGTCGGCGCCGACGGCCAGGTCGTGAATATCGACAACCGTGGCGACGGCAACCTGACCGTCACCGATGGTGACGGTGCGACGGTCGTCGACCAGGACGGCGACACGATGACGATCTCGGGTCCCGACGGCTCGGCCACGTTCACGACCGGGTCGGGTGTGCCCGCCGAGTTCCCGTCGGGCATCGACTTGCCCGCTGGTGCGGCCGTGACGGCGTCGAGCGTGATTCCCGATACCGGCGGCACGTCGGTCGCGCTGACGCTGACCGCACCGGGTGACCTCGCCGGGGTGAGCGCCAGCGCGACCGAGGGCGTGGCCGCTGCTGGTTACACGGAGACGATGAAGACCGAGACTGCCGACGGCAACTGGTACATGTACGAGGGCAACGGCCAGGTGGTCGCGCTGACCACCGCACCCGACCCGGCCAGCGGCCGCATCACCGTCGCCTACATGATCACCCCTCAGGGCTGACGTCGCCCGGGTCAGCCGGCGATCAGGGTGGCGAGCGCCCAGGCCGCGGCGACCAGGCCGAGGCCGGCGTACACGACACTGCGCAACACCGGCGCGCGTTGCAGTTGCGCCTCGCCGTCGGGGGCGTCGGGGCGCCGCTCGGGCGGTCGCACCAGGGCGGCCACGTTGCCGACGAACAGCGCGCCACCCAACGCCAGCAGCAGGTACTGCAACAGGTCGTCGCCGAGAAACATCGTTCCTAGTCAACCGGACGGGCCGGTGATTCGAACGGGCTGATTCGACCGGGCACCTGGCCGATCGGGCAAGATGTCGCCTGTGCTGGAGCATTTCGACGCCGCCTGGAACGAGCTGGTTGCCCCTGGTTCGGGGTTCGCCATGGAGACGATCGAGGTCCGCGGGGTGCCGATGCGGGTGTTCCCGGCCGCCCCCGCCACGATGCGCGCGGTGTGGGAGCTGGCGCAACTCCACGGCGACAAGACCTACCTCGTCTACGAGGACGAGCGCTACACCTACACCGAGATCGCGGCCCGTGTGCGCTGCCTCGCCCACTGGCTGCGCGACGAACACGGCGTCGGCAGTGGTGACCGGGTGGCCGTGGCGATGCGCAACTACCCCGAGTGGGTCATCAGCTACTGGGCCGTCGCCTCGCTCGGCGCCGCGCTGGTCGGCATGAATGCCTGGTGGACGCCCAAGGAGATGGCCTTCGGCCTGGGCGACTCGCGGCCGTTGGTGCTGATCGCCGACGACGAACGCGTCGAGCGTGCGCTGCAAGTGCTCGACGAGGCGCGTGCCGGCAACCCCGGCCTGCACCTGGTGTCGGTGCGCACCGACCGCGAGCTGCCCGTCGGCAGTACCCGCTGGGATGCGATCGTGGCCCCCGTGGTCGACGACCCGTCGGCCGGCCCCGCCGGCCTGCCCCCGGCCGACGTCGACCCCGACGACGACGTCACGATCTTCTACACGTCGGGCACCACCGGGTTCCCGAAGGGTGCCCAGCTCACCCACCGCGGGTCGACCCACAACCTGTACGACATCGTGTTCATGTCGCTCGCCGCGGCGACGGCCGACGCCAAGGCCGCGGCGGCCGGGGCGATCACCCCCAAGGAAGCCGGCGAGGCGCTCCCGTCGGTGTTCATGGCGCCCACCCCGCTGTTCCACGTCACCGCCTGCAACTGCATCCTGCACCCGGCCACTCTCGTGGGCGGCACGGTCGTGCTGATGTACAAGTGGGACGCGGCGCGAGCGATCGAGTTGATCGAACGCGAGCGGGTCACGAACTTCTCGGGCGTGCCGACGATGAGCCGCGAGATGCTGCAACACCCCGACTGGGCCAGCCGCGACACGTCGTCGTTGAAGGGCCTCGGTGGCGGTGGCGCGGCGATCCAGCCCGACCTGGTCGACAAGATCGACAAGGCGCTCAAGCACGGGGCGCCGGCCACCGGCTACGGGCTCACCGAGACGCACGGCATCATCACCGCCAACTCGGCCTACGCCTACACCACCAAGCCGGCGTCGTGCGGTCGCGTGGTTCCCGTGCTCGACGCCAAGTTGGTCGACGAGGCCGGCGACGACCTGGCCCCCGGACCCGAGGTGCTCGGCGAGCTGTGTGTGCGCGGGCCGGTCGTCATCAAGGGCTACCTCAACCGGCCCGAGGCCACCGCCGAGGCGATCCGCGAGGGCTGGTTCCGCACGGGCGACATCGCCCGGATCGACGAGGACGGGTTCGTGTTCCTCGTCGACCGCGCCAAGGACATGGTGCTGCGCGGTGGCGAGAACGTGTACTGCTCCGAGGTCGAGGCGGCGATCTACGAGCACCCGGCGATTGCCGAGGCGGCCGTGTTCGGTGTTCCTGACGACCGGCTCGGCGAGTCGGTCGCGGCGGCGATCGTGCTGCGCCCCGGCACGTCGCTGAGCCAGGCCGATCTGAGTACGTTCCTCGGCGAGCGGATCGCCGCCTACAAGGTGCCCAGCACGGTGTGGTTCCGCAGCGACCCGCTGCCGCAGAACGCCAACGGCAAGTTCCTGAAGCGCGAACTCAAGGCCGAACTACTCGACGGCGACGGCTGAGCTGGTCGAACCTCGACGGTGGTTTCGACAGGCTCAACCACCTTGGGGGCTTCAGACGGTGACGGGGGAGCGGGTGGCCCGGCGTAGCGAGCGCAGGCTGAGCCGCCAACGGAGACGTTGCGTTGGGGTGAGCCGGGCCGCCATCGCCTCGCGCACAAGACGCTCGGTGGCGACCGCGTCAACGGTGGGCGCCGCGGCGGGGCCGAACGTGGCCGCCGTCGACATCGTTGCCAGTCGCCGGAGTTCGTGCGGGGCAGAGCCCGCCAGAGGAGCGCCCATCGCCGCGATGCGGTCGTCGGTCCAGCTCGGCTCGATCGCCAACCCGGCGTCGACCAGCGCGTCGGTGGCGTTGGCCCACGCCCCGCGTACCCGCTCGGCGGGGTCGGCGGCCGTGTTCCGGCGGCGCCGCCGGACGACCTTGACGGCAAGGATCGCTGCGAGCGCGAGCGCGGCGGGCAGCGTGACCAACGCGATCAGCACCACCGCCCGGCCGGCCCACGTGGCGAACGACCCCCAGCCGGCGTCGGCGGTGTCGGTCTCCTCGTCGGCGGCCGCGTCGGGGTCGCCGGGCCGTGCGGGCGGGTCGATCGGCGGCTGAGCGGCTGCCGGGGTCTGTGCCTCGGGCTGCGGGTCAGGGGGCTGCTCGTCGCCGGTTTGGCGTTCGGGGACCGGGTCGAACGCCAACCAGCCGGCGTCTGCGACGTGCACTTCGGGCCACGCCGCGGCGTGCTTCGATGTCACCGTCAGCGGGCTCGCGGCCTCGTCGGGCCCGACGACGAACCCGGTCGCCACCCGCGCATCGAACCCGAGCGAGCGCGCCAGCAGTACGAACGCGCTGACGAACTGTTCGGCGGTGCCGCGCTGAGTGTCGAACACGAACCGCTTCAGCAGCAACTGCTGCTGACCGGCGCCGGGGGCGGCCGGGTCGAGCTGCCAGCTGCGCAGCTCCTGTTCGAGGCGTTGCAAGCGGGTCAACGTCTCACCTTCGCCGACGATGTCGTTGGCCGCGTCGGTGAACTCGGCCTCGAAGTCGCTGATCGGGCGTTCCACGATTGCCGCAGGCGCGACCTCACCGATCGTCGGCGCCAGCTCGGCCGTCAAGGTCAGCAGGGTCCCTGCCGGCGCGGACGTGCTCAGCTTGACGACTACCCGGTCGATGTCGGTCTCGATGCGCGGTGTGGGGTCTCCGGTCAACTCGATCGGCGGCCCGGGCAGCGGCACCAGCTCGGTGTGCGCGGTGCGCAGCACGATCCGGTAACGGCCGGTGGGCGGAGCGTCGGGACCGGGTGGCGGGTCGGGCGCCAACCGGTTGCCGATCGGACGGACCTCGATCTCGGGCATCCACCGCTGCCCGTCGTACTCGGCCAACGCACCAACCCGCCAGCGGGTCGGCATCCGTTGGCCGATCAACGCCGACTCGTCGGTGACGACGAACTGTTCGAGTGGCGGCTGGGCGGCACGCAGCGCCACGGTGGCCTCCAACGAACGCATCAGCACGGCCGATCGGTTGGCGTCGGCCACGTCGCGTGGGTCGGCGCGCCCGGGCCAGGCGACGACGGCCGCGGTGCCGACCGCGGCTGCGCCCACCACCGCCAGCGACACCAGCACCGCCCGCTCGCCGCGCAGCGTCGCCAGCCGCGCCCCGGCGCGCCCGCCGTGGCGGGCCAGAACCATCACCAGCGCCAGCAGTGCCAGCCCGGCGAGCATCCACCATGCCGGCCGACGCGGTGCGCTCAACCCGACGACGACGACCAGCGCGACGACGACCGGTGCCAGCGGGGCGAGATGCAGCCGCGGCCGCCGGGCGAGGTCGACCGCGGCCGCCGTGGCCGCGCCGAGTAGCAGCGCGACGGTGGCGAGCACGGTGGGGTCGGGGGGGCTCGGCCACTCGGTGGACAGCAACCGGCGCGGCCCGTCGAGCATGCCGGGTACGGCGTCGCCGATGGTGCCGCCGCCGAGCACGGCGACCGCGGTGGCCGCCGCGACCACACCGGCAACCACCAGCGCGACCCGGGCACTGGGAGGTACCTGGGCGGGGAGCCACGGCACGGCGAGGGTCACCGCAGCCGCCGCCACCACCGGCACCAGCAGGGTCGCCTGGAACCCGTCGAACACGTTGCCCGCCACGATCGCCACGCCGACCGTGAGCAACGCCGTCGCGGCGACGCGCACGACGGCAACCGGCAAGCGCGAGAGACGGTTGCGACGCGGCGTGGGTGTCGGCGGTACCTCGGTATCGCCGGCCCGCCGGCGCGGCTGGAACGGCGACAGCCCCCCGCGGGCGGCTCGCAGCGAGGGTCGTCGAATCACTGCCATCGGCTCGTGCCCATCGTCAATCCCACGGCACCCAGCGGCGGGCGAACTCGGCTGCGTCGGTCACCGCCAACTCCACCCCGGGCGCGGTGACGGCGTCGACGCCGACGCGGATCAGCCGGGCGGTGACGACTGAACCGAGTGCCTGCGAGGGGCCGCGCGGCCCGGTGACCACCACCACCATCGACCCGTGACGCTGGGTGGTCGCCTGGCCGTACAAGGTGGTGGCGAGCGGTACCGTGGCCGCGTTGTCGGTCGCCGCGACGGGTGTCAGCAGGTCGAGTACCTGCGTCTCGTGTTCGAGCGCGAGGTGCGCGCCGGGCAGGTCGCGGCTGGTAGTTCGCAGGCGGACTTCGACACCGGACCGGATGGCGTGCACGGCGATCGAGGCGGTGACGTCGACCATCTCCTCGAAGTCGGCGGCGAACTGCTCGCCGTCGCCCGTGGCATCGGACGTATCGAGCACCACCGTGAACTCGGGGCGCCGCAGTTCGACGTGCTCGCGCAGCATCAGCGTCCCGGTGCGCGCCGACGTGGGCCAGTGGATCAGCCGCGGGTCGTCGCCGTCGACGTACTCGCGCAGCGACACGAACCCGCTCAACGGATCGGACTTCGAGCGTCGTACCAGCGCTTCGTCCTGCACACTGTGCATGTCGCCGTACGGCCCCCCGAGCGAGTGGACCCGAGGATGCACGATGATCGTGCTGGTGACCGTCGACGCCACCCGGCCGATCGCCAGGCCGAGCGGGTCGAGCCGTTCGATCGCCCACGGCCCGACCGTGAACAGCCCTCGCTTGCTGGTGGGGATGCGCCCGGCGACGTCGATCCGCTGGAAGCGTTCGACCGCGGGCACCGCCACCCGGACCACCTCGGGGGCCGCCGCCGGGTCGGCGTCGGACGAGGCCCGGTCGACGATCGTGACCGGGGCCGAGCGTCGCCGCCGGCGGTTGGCGATCCGGTACTCGACCTTGATCGGGTCGCCGCGGGCCACCCGCGGGTCGGGCACGAACCGGGTGATGTCGAGTTGCGTGGGCGTCCGTGCGGCCCATACCGACACGGCCACGGCCACGGCGGTGCCGACGGCGAGCACGACGAGTTCCTCGTAGCGCCACCACCAACCGGCCGCCGCGAGCACCAGCGCGGTGACGGCCGCGGCAACCCCCGACCGGGTGAGCATCGGGCCCCCGGTCAGCCCTCGCGAGTGCGCGGGACGGGCACCGAGTCGAGCACCGACTCGATCACCCGCTCGGTGCGCTCGCCGCGCAGTGAGGCTTCGGGGGTGAGCGCGATGCGGTGGGCGCACACGGCGGGGGCGACGTCTTGTACGTCGTCGGGCGACACGAAGTCGCGTTCGGCGGTGGCCGCCCACGCCTTGGCCGCGCGCAGGAGTGTGATCGAGCCGCGCGTCGACACCCCGAGCCGTAGGTCGGGGTGGTTCCGTGTGGCTTCGGCGAGGCGCACGATGTAGTCGGTGACACCGGGGCTGGCCTCGACCTCGTCGACCGCGTCGATCAGCTTTTCGAGTGTGACTGCGTCGACCACGGGCGACACGTTCAGGTCGTCGCGCCGGCGGGTGTGCTCGTTGAGCAGGCGCACTTCCGTGTTGTGGTCGGTATAGCCGAGGGCGATTCGCATCGCGAACCGGTCGAGTTGCACGTCAGGCAGCGGGAACGTGCCCTGGAAGTCGCGTGGGTTCTGGGTGGCGATCACGAAGAACGGCCGGGGTACGGGCCGGCTGACACCGTCGGCGGTGACCTGGCGTTCCTCCATCACTTCGAGTAACGCCGATTGTGTCTTCGGGCTGCCGCGGTTGATCTCGTCGCCCACGAGCACGTTGGTGAACACGGGGCCTTGGCGGAAACGGAACGCCCCGGTGGGCTGGTCGAAGACCATCACCCCGGTGATGTCGCTGGGCAACAGGTCGGGGGTGAACTGCACGCGTTTCCAGGTGCCGTCGATCGACTCGGCGATCGCCTTGGCCAGTGTGGTCTTGCCGGTACCGGGTACGTCATCGAGCAGCAGGTGCCCTTCGATCAGTAGGCAACACACCGCCTGGCGGATCTGGTCGTGCTTGCCGCGCACGACCGTGTCGATGTTGTTGACCAGCGACTGGACCACGGAGGTGACGTCACCGCGCACCCCGCAAGTCTAGTTGTCAGTCCCAGCGCAGGCGCTTCAGCTCGGCCAGGGCCGACCCGAGCGCGGCGGCCCAGGTTTGGCCGGGGGGCAGCGGGTGGTCGCGGTCGGGCGGCGGGGGGAACGTGGGCGGCCCAGCTGGGCCGCGCAGCATCGCTGCGATCAGGCCGATGCTCGGGTCGGGTGGGGGCGGCTCGGGCGGCGATACCGGCCGCGACACGGCGTCGGTATCACGCACCAGGCGCAGCGGGCGGACGTTGTCGGGGGGCGGCTCGGGGTCGCGCTCGGGAACGTGCCGGGCACCGTCGCGGCGCCGCCCGGCCCGCCACCGGTCGAGCAGGGTGGGTTCGACGGCAATCTCGTCGGACAGCGCGAACAGTGTGGCCACGGCGTGCTTGCACGCCTGCGCGCCGGTGCCGGCGTCGTCGGGGCAGGTGCACTGCACCCACAGGTCGGCTTTGCGCGGGGTGCCTTCGCCGGGCTCGGCCTCGACCGTCACCACGTACGGCTGGCTGCGGCTGCCCTGTACCTCGGCCGTCACCGCCCCGTGACCCACGACGATGTCGACGACCGCGTCCGACGCCCACAGCTGCTTGCCGCGGGTGAGCCGCCCACCATCGCTGAGCTCGGCGGCGAGCACCTTGAGCATCGTGGCCGCGAGGCGACCGGGTGGGTTGCCGTAGGGCTTGCGTGGCCGGCTCACCTGAGCTCCCTCACGCTGGCCCGCTGGCGGTGTCGAGCTGCACCAGCTGGGCCAGTTCGTCGGTGGCCAGTTCCGACAGCCACGCCTCGCCGGTGCCGATCACCGCGTCGGCGAGCGCCCGCTTCTCGTCGATCACCTGGCCGATCCGTTCCTCGACGGTGCCCTGGCACACGAGCTTGTGGACGTTGACGGTGCGCTGCTGGCCGAGCCGCCATGCGCGGTCGGTGGCCTGGTCTTCGACGGCAGGGTTCCACCAGCGGTCGTAGTGGATGACCTGACTGGCGGCGGTGAGGTTGAGGCCCGTGCCCCCGGCCTTGAGCGATACCAACAGGATCGGCGCACCGGCGCCGGCTTGGAACTCGGCGACCATCCGGTCGCGGGTGGTGCGGCTGGTGCCACCATGCAGGAACGGCGCGTCGAGCTCGAAGCGCGCCTTGAGGTGCACCTGGAGCAGGTCGCCCATCTCGCGGAACTGCGTGAACACCAGCGCCTGCTCGCCCCCACCGTCGAGCCCGGTGTCGAGCAGGTCGGTGATCAGCTCGTCGAACCGGTTCAGCTTGCCCGAGCGTCCCGCCAACCGCGAGCCGTCCTTGAGCGCATGGGCCGGGTGGTTGCAGATCTGCTTGAGGCGCGTCAGCGCGGCGAGCACGCGGCCGCGGCGGGCCATGCCCTCGAGTTGGTCGGCGTCGTGCAGCAGCTGGTCGACCACCTGCTGGTAGAGGGTGGCCTGCTCGCGGGTGAGCTGGGCGTAGGCGACCTGTTCGATCTTGTCGGGCAGGTCGGGCAGCAGGCGCCGGTCGGCTTTCGTGCGGCGCAGCACGAACGGCGCGGTGAGCGTGCGCAGGCGCGCCGCCGCGTCGGTGTCCTGGTGGCGTTCGATCGCGCTCGCGTACTCCTCGCGGAAGTTGGTGGCGCTGCCGAGCAGCCCGGGGTTGACCGCGTCGAGAATGGCCCACAGCTCGCTGAGCCGGTTCTCGACCGGTGTGCCAGTAAGCGCCAGCTTCTGCGCGGCCGGCAGGCGCCGCACCGCCTTGGCGGCCTTGGTGGAGGCGTTCTTCACCATCTGCGCCTCGTCGAGCACGACCGTGGTCCACTCGACCGTGGCGAGCGCGTCGATGTCGCGCGGCAGCAACCCGTAGGTGGTGACGACCAGGTCGGGTGCCAGGCCATCGAGGGTTGGGGTCAGACCCCCCGGGGTCTGACCTCGCTCGGCGCCGTGGTGAACCAGCACCTGCAAGCTGGGTGTGAACCGGTGGGCCTCGGCCTCCCAGTTGTGCACGACGCTGAGCGGGCACACCACCAGGTGCGGGCCGGGCCGTTCGAGCAGGTGGGCGAGCGTGGTGGCGGTCTTGCCGAGGCCCATGTCGTCGGCGAGGCACCCGCCCAGGCCGGCCTCGGCGAGGAACTGCATCCACGCCAGGCCGCGCCGCTGGTAGTGGCGCAACTCGCCACGGAAGTCGGGACCCTCCTTGGCCTCGTCGAGCCGCTCGTCGGGCAGCCCGGCGAGCAGTGCCCGCAACCAGCCGGCCGCCCCGGCGGCAATGCGCCGCCCGAGCGGGGCATCGTAGGCGGGCGGCACGAGTGGGTCGTCGAAGTCGTCACCGGACGCGTCGCCGCGGAGGACGAGTTCGGCGTCGCCGGTACCGGCCGACAGCTTGAGCACGTCGACCGCGCCGAGCCGGCTGCGCTGGGCGATGTGCTCGTCGAGCAGCTTGCGGGCTCGGCGCAGCCCGGCCGGGTCGATTCGCACCCACCGGTGGCCCGCCCGCATCAGCGACGTACCGGCGGCTTCGGCGCGGGCCAAGTCGGCCTCCGAGATCGGCGTGTCGTCGACGATCGCCGTCCACTCGACGAGGGCTTCCTTGCCGAACCGTTGGCGGCGGTCGTCGGCGGGAGCTTCACGGGCGGTGCCGCGGACGCGCACGTTGGCGCGCACGAGGTGTTCGGGGCCGATCAGCTCGATGCCCAGCTTGGCCAGCTCGGCCGGGGCGATGTCGATGAACTCGCCGGCTTCGTCGAGGTCCAGTTCGACGCCGGCCGGCTCGGGGCTGTCACCCAGCTCGGCCAGGCACGGCACCGTGGGGGCGACCGCCTCGGCGAGCGCGAGCACGTGCTGCTCGAGCAGCGCCAGATGGGCCGATTGGTGAGCGGTGCCGCCACCGGCCAGGTCGCGGGCGCGGGCGCTGGCCGCCCACACGTCGTCGGCGCGGCACCAGCGCCCGGCGTCGGCGTCGTCGACCAACTCCAGCTCGACCAGCCACGGGTCGAGCGGGTCGTCGGGCAGCGTGAGCCGCACGCGGCCGCGCACCACCGGCTCGCCGGCCAGCCGCCGCTCGTGGCGGTCGAGCGTGGCCTGCAACTCGGCCACCGCAGCGTGGAAGTCGTCGGTGCCGGTGCGCACGACCGGGTCGGGTTTGGCCAGCGCCGCGAACACGGCCCGCACGGCCTGCACGTCGGCCGCCCGCTGGCGCCCCAGCTCGGGCTTCCACCCGTGCCCGTGCAGCACCGCCCGGGCGAACCCGTCGACCAGCGCGGCGGTGATCGACTCGGTGCTCGCCTCCGACCCGTTGCGGCACACGGCTGGGGCGGTGGCCGCGGCGTGGCGCAACGCTTCGACCTGTTCGGTGCTCAGCACCGGGCGCCACCGGGCGGCGGTGAACGGCCCCTCGTCGGCCACGATCGGGGTGACCTGGCCGGCGCGCACGAGGTCGACCGCGAACCGGGTGAGCGCGGCGAACCACGCCAGCGACGGCGACAGCTCGTCGCCGGTGGGCGTGTCGGACAGCCACACCGCGGCCCCGTACGGGTCGAGCCGTACCGACGGCACCGGGCGCTGCCCACCGTCGGGCAGCTCGATCATGAACCGCGCCAGCTCGCCGTACGACACCGGCGAGTCGTGCCAGCTCGTCGAGCCTCCAGCTGACGCGTCCCACCGGCTGTGCCCGAACCCGGCGTACAGCCACGCCGCGCTGGCCGGGCCGTCGCCGTTCCATCCCCACACGTGCAGCGACCCGGCACGCCACGTGCCCTGCGCCACGTAGGGAGCCCGATCGCGACCCATCCGATGCAGGGTACCGAGGGGGTGTCATCCAGTGGCCCGCGTCGGCCATCGGACACAGACTGACTGATGAGTCAGTTTGATTCGCGTAGTGTCGTGGGGGATGACCAGCGATCGTCCGGCGTACCAGCCGTACCTCGACGGCAAGCCGGCGCCGTTCCGTTGGCGGCTCGGGCTGCGCCCACTCGACCTGGCCGACTGGCTTCAGGTCACCGAGCACTACGACCACGAGGTTGCCCTCAAACACCGCTACTCCGACGAGTTCCCGGACACCACCCTGCGCTTCCTCGACGGTGTCGAGGCCGAAGCCCAGGAGGTGCTCGACGCGATCGTCGACCGGCTACGTGCCCACGACCCCGAGCGCTTCGGCCACCTCACCGACGACCCCGGCGGGCGGCACCCGCTCGACGCCGCCGGGCGGCTGGTGCAGGAAGATCTCGTGCTGCTGGTAGAGCGCGACGACGGGCTGGTGTGCGGCGGGGGCAGCGTGTGCTTCCCCAACCGTTGGGACCTCAACTCGAAGGTCGGCCAGACGATGGCCGAGGTACACGCCCCGGTCGCCCAACTGAACGAGCAACTCGAATCACCGATCGACAAGTTCATGGACCGGCTCGAACCCGACAGGTCGTTCTGGCGCCTCGGCTACAGCCTGATCGAGACCGACGAGCTGTACCAGGCCACCGACGGTACGGCCGCCCCCGAACGCAGCGACGTGCCGCCCGAGCACTGGTGGTTGCGAGTCGAGCGCGAGACGCTGCGGCGGTTCCCCGCGACGCGCTGCATCCTGTTCACGATCCACAGCTACCTTACCCGCCTGTCCGACCTGGCAGGCACCGACGACGGCGCGCAGCTGGCGACCGCGATCGAGGCGATGCCCGACGACGTGCTCGACTACAAGTCGATCCGCCCGATCATCCCCCAAGCCGTCGCCTACCTGCGTCGGCAGCCCGCTACCGCGTGACGGTGCGGGTGCGGCCGCGGAACACGGCCACCAGGCGCTCGTTCTGATCGGTGACGCGTACGTCCCAGATGCGGGTGCGGCTCACGCCGGCGGTGAACGTGGCGACCGCGGTCAGCGTGTCGCCGTCGCGGACGGGGGCCAGCCAGTCGATCTCGGCGGTGACCGCCAGCGCGTCGGTGCCGTCGGGCAGCTCGGCGTTGGACGCGAACGCCATCGCCGAGTCGCACAGGAGGAACACCATGCCCCCGTGCGCAATGCCCAACCCGTTGCACATGTCGGCCCGCACCGTCATCCGCACGGTGGCGCCGTCGGCCGACGCCGCCAACAACTCGATCCCGAACGCCGGAGCGGTCGCGTCGAGCGCGTACATCGCCGCGGCTTCCGGGTCGACCCGACCGTCACGCGTGGTGTCGACTGGCTCAACCACCGGAACCGACCCGCCTCTGGCCTCAGGCGAACTCGGAGCCGAGGTAGGCGGCGATTACATCGGGGTTGTTCTGTACCTCGTCGGGGGTGCCGAGCGCGATCTGCTGACCGAAGTCGAGCACCATCACCCGGTCGGCGATGTCCATCACCAGACCCATGTCGTGCTCGACCATCACCATCGGGATGTCGAGTTCGGAGCGGATGTCGAGGATGAACCGGGCCATGTCCTCGGTTTCTTCGAGGTTCATGCCGGCCACCGGTTCGTCGAGCAGCAGCAGCTTGGGTTCCATCGCCAGCGCCCGGCCTAACTCGACGCGCTTCTGGAAGCCGTACGGCAACAGCGCCACCGGGTGCTTGCGCCAGCGCTCGATCTCGAGGAAGTCGATGATGTCTTCGACGTGGCGGCGGGCAGCGAGTTCTTCGCGCTTGGCCCGGCCCCACCACAGGGCGCCGTCGAGGACGTTGCCCTTCATACGGATGTGGCGGCCGGTGAGCAGGTTGTCGACCACGTTCATCTGCGGGAACAGCTCGATGTTCTGGAACGTGCGGGCGATGCCGCGTTGGGCGACCCGATCGGGCCGCATGCCCATCAGCGACTCGCCCTCGAACAAGATGTCGCCCTCCTGGGGCCGGTACACCTGGCTGATCGTGTTGAAGATCGAGGTCTTGCCGGCGCCGTTCGGGCCGATGATCGCGAACAGTTCGCCCGAGTGCACGTCGAAGCTGACGTCGTTGATCGCCGTCACCCCGCCAAATCGCAACGTGATCCCGTTCACATCGAGCAGGGGCGTCGTGTCGTTCATCCCGTATCCACCGTTCGTTGTGGCCGTTCGCCAGTGTTGTGCCCGCCCTTGTCAGTTGCGTCAGGGTTGGCCCTGGCGCACCGTCCGTGAAGCCCAGCCTGCGTGGCGCTTGAACGCAAAGTGTTACGGAGCCGGGATTCACCGTGATGGCGGCGAGGTACGAGCCGCCAGATCGGTGGAGCCAGGCTCATGATGCCCACCGCTTTCTGCGTTTGTAGTGCTTGACGTCGCGGAAGCTCTTGCGTGCGGATTCGCCGCCCTCGGCGCTGTGCAGGCCGAGGTAGAACTCCTTGACGTCGTCGTCGGCGAGCAGCTTGCGGGCGTCGCCGTCCATCACGATCTTGCCGGTCTCCATGATGTAGCCGTAGTTGGCGATCGACAGCGCCATCATCGCGTTCTGTTCGATCAAGAGCACGCTGGTGCCCTGGGCGTTGATGTCGACGACGATGTCGCGGATCTGCTCGATCAGCTTGGGTGCCAGGCCGAGCGACGGCTCGTCGAGCACGAGCAGCTTGGGCCCGGCCATCAGTGCTCGCCCGATCGCCAGCATCTGCTGCTCGCCGCCCGACATGTACCCGGCGACCTGTTTGCGGCGCTCGGCCAGGCGCGGGAACAGGTCCATCACGCGCTCGTAGTTGGTCTTCACCGAGGCCTTGTCACGGTTCGTGTAGGCGCCGCACGTGAGGTTCTCGTCGACGGTCATGTCGGCGAACACACGGCGCCCTTCGAGCACCTGGGTGATGCCGGTGCGGACGACCTCGGAGGGCTCCTTGTCGTCGATCCGTACCCCGTTGAACGTCACCTGGCCCTTGGTGACCTTGCCGTCGTGGACGTCGAGCAGGCCCGACACAGCTCGCAGCGTGGTGGTCTTGCCGGCACCGTTGGCACCCAGCAGGGCCACGATCTGGCCGTCGGGTACCTCGATCGACAACCCACGCAACACGAGGATCACGTCGTTGTAGACGACTTCGAGATTGGAGACTTGGAGCATGCAGTTCCCAGGAGTGGAGTGGCTTCGACAGGCCCGACCACCGGTGGTCGGGCCTGTCGAAACCTGGCTAGGTCAGTGCGTCAGCCGGACACGAAGCACGGCTCGGTGAAGTCGAACTCGGCGGCCACCGTGCCGACGTACGGGCCGGCGAGGATCACGTTGCCGGTGGCACCGCCCCCGGCCCCCAGCAGCACCGGGTCGTACACGTCGAGGTCGATGTCGTAGATGTACGACTCGCGCACGGCGAAGTCGTTCGGGTCCCCCACCCAGTTCTGGTCGGGGGCGAGCCCGTTGAAGTTGACCTCGACGGTCTGGGCCGCAGCGAGGATCCCTTCACGCGACAGGTCGCCGGCAGCTGCTGCGGCTTCGAGCACCGCCTTGGTCCAGCCGCCCTCGGTCCACGCGAGGATGTACACGTCGGACACCGGCAGGTCGGGCCGGGCGGCCGACATCTTCTCGACTACTTCGGCCATGCCGGGCACGTCAGCGCCCCACGGCACGATGTAGGACGATGGGTAGTAGAACTCGCCGAGGAGCGGAGCGAGCTGCTCGACGGCGAGCATCTTGTAGCTGTAGCTGGGCGAGTTGCCGCTCCACACACCCGTGAAGCCCTGGGCGACCGCACCGCCCATGATCGCCCCGAGTGTGGCCGGGTTGCCGGTGAACCACACCATCTCGGCGCCCGACGACACGAGGCCCGCGATCACCGCTGACTGGTCGGGGTTGGGGTTATCGCCAGAGGGCGGTGTGACGAGGCCTTCGCCGTCGTACACCAGTTCGAGACCGAGCGCGTCGATCGCAATCTTGGCGCCGGCGGCCCCGTCCTGGCCGTACTCGCCGGGGAACGAGAGCACGGCCACCTTGGTGAAGTCGTTGGCGTCGGCGAGATACTCGACCGCGTTCATCGACTCGAAGCAGTAGTTCGTGTAGGTCTCGAACACGTTCTGCCCGGTCTCGCCGAACGCCCAGCCCGAATACCACGACAGCGGTGTCGTCACGAGGTTGTCCTCGACCAGCATGGATGCGATCGCCGCGGTGTGCGGCGAACCGGTCGACATGGTGATGATGTCGGTGGTCTGGCGGAGGCCCTCGTACAGCTCGATCGTCTTGGCGACGTCGTAGCCGGCGTCGACGACCGTGAGGTTGACCGGGTGCCCGGCGATGCCACCCTGGGCGTTCACGTCGTCCCAGAACACCTCGTGGGCCGCCGCGATCTCGGTGACGAGGCCGGCGAACGCTCCGGTGAGGTCGGCGATCATGCTGACCTCGATCGCTTCTCCGGGCTCGATGCCGGCGATGCTGTCGGCCGGCGGCGGGGTCTCGTCGGGGGTCTCGGGCTCGGGTGCCTCCGTATCGTCCGGGCCGTCGGTGTCGTCCGGTTCGTCGGGGGCGTCGGTCGGCGCCGGGGCGTCGGTGGCCGGTGGCGACGTCGGGTCGGTGCCGCCACCGTCGTCGTCGTCACCGCCACAGGCGGCGGCCACCAGGGCCAGTGCCACCATCGGAGCGGCGAACTTGCGCAGTTGTCTCATGTTTCCCCCATGTGGTTGTGGTTGTGGTGACCGTGTCGTGACTTTGTGGTGGTGGTGGCTCAGTAGCTGAACGGCCACCGTTTCCAGTAGTTGCGGATCTTGACCCACACGCCGAACAGGCCGAGTGGCTCGAACAAGAGGAAGCCGACGATCAGCACGCCGTACAGGATCGGCGGGATCGCGCTGATCGGCAGTGGGTAGCCGGGCGCCAGCTGCTGGCTGGAGATGATGCCGCCGTCGCCGGGGGCCGTGCTGATGACGATGTCCCACAGGCCGCTGGTGGGCCCGTCGCCCTTGGCTTGGCCACCCATCCAGTGCGCCGCGTTCTCGACGAACTTCGGCAACAGGACGACGAAGAACGCCCCGAGCAGTGCGCCCGAGGTGGTACCGGCACCACCGATCAGGATGATCGCGATGAACTCGACCGACAGGATCAGGTCCCACGTCTCGGGGGGCAGCCGGCCGACGAAGCAGGCGAACAAGGCCCCGGCAATGCCGGCGTAGAAGCCGCTGGTGGCGAACGCGATCATCTTGTAGCGCGCCTCGGGCACGCCCATCACCTCGGCTGCCACGTCGCGGTCGCGGATCGACTGGAACGCCCGGCCGGTGCGGGTGCGGACGATGTTCTTGGCGACGATGGTCATCACGACCAGAATCGCCAGGCAGAACAGGTACGTCTTGGCGTTCTTGCTGATGTCGAACCACAGCCAGTGGCCGTCGGTGTCGAAGTCGATGAACGGCTGGTCTTCCTTCCACCAGCGCCACTCGAGCGACGGGAACTGGCGCCCCACCTCGGCACCGCCCGAGATTTCGGGCAGCACGCGCGACAGGTGTACGCCGATGTACACCAGGCCGACGGTGACGATGCCGAGGTACAGCCCGCGGACCTTCACGGCAGTGGGTGAGATCAGCACCCCCACCAGAGCGGCGGTGACGCCGGCCCCGGGCAGCCAGATCCACATCGGCAGGCCGAAGCCCCACAGGTTGGTCGAGCTGGCGCCACCGAGCAGCACCGCCGCGTAGGCGCCGACGCCCATGAAGAACGCGTGGCCCAGCGACACCTGTCCGGCGACGCCCGACAACAGGTTGATGCCGAGCGCGGCGATCGCGAAGATCACCGCGTTGGTGAGCACGCGAATCCAGTCGGGGTCACCGAGAAAGCGGATGATCGGCAAGTGATCGATCACCGGCAGCGAGAACGGCAGCAGGGCCGCGACGGTCAGCAGGACGACGATCGAGACGCGTTGCGTCCACGTCGGCAGAATCGACGATTCGGTCTCGTACGAGACGTAGAGGTTGGGACGTCCGCGCATCTCAGACCCGCCTGATCTCCGGGGTACCCCACAGGCCGTACGGCCTGACGAGGAGCACGATCAACATCACGATGTACGGCACGACGAGCTGGAACCCGACGCCGAGGGTGGACGTGTACGCCGACAGGTATTCGCCCGAGTACACCTCGGCACCGCCGATCACCAGCCCGCCGACGAGCGCCCCGTTGACCGAGTCGAGGCCGCCCAGGATCACCGCCGGCAGGGCCCGGAACGCCAGCCCGGTGATACCGATGCTCACTGCGCCGGGCCCGAGCGGGGCGGCCGACCACATCACCCCGGCGATCGAGGCCAGCGCGGCCGACGTAGCCCAGGCGACGGCGAACACCTTGCCGACCGAGATGCCCTGGGCCATCGCCGCTTCCTGGTCGTAGGCGACCGCCCGCATGGCGAGGCCCAGCCGGGTGCGGAAGAACAGCAAGATCGCGACGAACCCGAGCGCCGCGGTGACGATCGCGATGACGTAGCCGCGGGGAATGAACGCGTCGCCGATCCGCCACCCCTCGCTGAGCCCCCACGGGAACTTCAGGCCGCGCGAGTTGATGGTGACCGCGTCGGTGGCGACGGTGCGGATGATCACCTCGAGCCCGAGTGTGATGACCGCCACCGAGAACAGCGGCTCGCCGATCATTCGCCGGATGATGGTGCGTTCGATGACCAGCCCGAGCACCGCCGCCATCGCCGCCCCGAGGGCGATGCCGATGATCCAGGTCAGCCACACGCCACCGAACCAGCGCCCCGGGATCTGCCAGTCGATCAGCAGCATCGACGTGAACCAGGCCCCGGCCACCCCGATCGCGCCCTGGGCGAAGTTGACGGTTTGGGTCGACTTGAACACGAGCACGAATCCGAGCGCGACCAGCGCGTAGATCGACCCGAGCGCGAGCGCCTTGGCCGAGGTCTGGAGGAACTTCTCGCCGAACGAGATCGCGAGAACGGGAACGATGCCGGTCATCGGTACATCGACGCGACCAGGTCGCCGAACAGATCCATCATTGCCCCACGCTTGATCTTCTGGGTGGCCGTGAGCTCGCCGTCCTCGTGGTCGAGCTCTTTGGGGATCAAGGCGAACTTGCGCACGTTCTCGACGCGGGCGAACTTCGTGTTGGTCTCGTCGACGACGCCCTGGATCAGTTCGATCACCTCGGGCTTGTCGGTGAGGTCGCGGTACGTCGTGTAGGTGAGGCCGCGGCGTTGCGCCCAGTCACCGACCGTGTCGAGTTCGATGCCGATCAGCGCGGTGAGGAACTTCTCGCCTTCGCCGATCACCATCGCCTCTTTCACGTACGGCGAGGTCTTCAGGCTGTTCTCGATTTCCGACGGCGAGATGTTCTTGCCGCCCGACGTGATGATGATGCTCTTGATGCGATCGACGATGCGCAGGTGCGTGCCGTCGACCCACTCGCCAACGTCGCCGGTCATCAGCCAGCCGTCGGGAGTGAACGTCTCGGCGGTCTTGTCGGGTTTGTTCCAGTAGCCCTTGAACACGCCCGCGTGGCGCGACTGGATCTCGCCGGTCTCGGGGTCGAGCCGCACCTCGGTCTCGGGGTAGGGCTCGCCGACCGTGCCGAGCTTCATCCGCCCGACGAAGTTCGACGTGCACACGGCCGAGTTCTCGGTCATGCCGTACAGCTCGTAGAGCGGCACGCCGAGCCCGATGAAGAACTCGATCACCTCGGGCGCGATCGGTGCCGCCCCGGTGCCGGCCCAGCGCACGCGGCGCAAGCCCAGCCGCTCGCGCATCGGGCGGAACACGAGCAGCCACCCGATCGCGCTGAGTACGCGGGTCTGGACGGTGTGGACACCACCGTTGGCCACCTTGGAGCGGCCGATCCGGCGGGCCAGCGCCAACCCGAACCGCAAGATCCGCCGCTTGAACCACGAGGCGTCGCTGCCCTTGATCATCGCCACCGCGTGGAGCTTCTCCCAGATCCGCGGGACTGCGAAGAACAGCGTCGGCTGGACTTCGCGGAGGTTCTCGTTGACCGTCTCGATCGACTCGGCGAAGTTGAGCACCGGGCCGCTGCCCACCAGCGCCCAAGTCGAAAAGATCCGCTCGGCCACATGGCACAGCGGCAGGTAGGTGACGATCTGGTCGGCGGGGCCGGGCGGCCCGCCCGGCAGCCGGTCGGGCGACTTGACGATCGTGTTGATGCAGAAGTCGGCGTTGCGGTTGGTGAGCATCGCCCCCTTGGGTGGCCCGGTGGTGCCCGACGTGTACACCAGCGTCATCACGTCGTCGGGCTGGGCGGCGGCCATCCGCTCGGCGACCGCGCCGGGGTGCTCGGCGCGGTGCTGGCGACCGAACTCGAGCAGGTTGTCCCAGAACAGCAGGCGGTCGTCGTCGATACCGACCATGCCGCGTGGCTCGGCAAACACCACCTTGCGGACGTGGGCGAGTCGCGCGTGGCCGATCTCGACGACCTTGTCGTACTGCTCCTGGTCTTCGGCGAAGTGCACGACGGCGCCCGAGTCGGTGAGGAGGTACTCCACCTCGGCGGCCGGGTTGGTGGGGTAGAAGCCGACCGTGATGCCACGCACGGCCACCGTGGCGAGATCGAGGATGACCCACTCGGGCCGGTCCTCGGAGTGGATCGACACCCGGTCGCCGGGCTGCACACCGAGCGCGATCAGGGCGTGGGCGGCAGTGTCGACGAGGTCCCAGGTGGTGGCCCAGTCGTACTCGTGCCAGATGCCGAAGTCCTTCTCGCGCATCGCCACCTGGTGCGGCGCCCGGGTGGCCCAGTCGCGCGCGAGCGAGGCAACGGTGATCGCGGGCGCAGCGCCGCCGGCTGACGGCGCAGGCGTTGGCGACTCGGTCAACGTCATCAGTTCCCCCTCACCGCCCCTCGCCGGGCCGGCGTCGTGTGCAGTTCCCCCGAAGCCAGGCGGCGCCCCCGCGACACCCGACTTCGGTGGGGCACCGTACCACACGTATCACGACGTTCTTCTCGTCGTGCTCACGTTCACGAAGTGCTCGGCGGATCGATTGCGTAGCCTGGCCAGGTGAGTAGTTCGCCGTATACGCCGCCGTTGGACGATCTGCGGTTCGTTCTCGATCATGTCGCCGGGTTGGGTGATGTGGTCGCTACCGAGCGGTTCGGGCACGTCGACGCCGACACGGTGCACGAGGTGCTGGCCGAGGTCGGCCGGTTGATGGCCGAGGTAGTCGCGCCCACCAACCGCGACGGCGACACGATCGGGTCGCAGTGGCAGGCACCCGATCGGGTGGTTACGCCCGACAGCTTCAAGCGGGCCTACGCGAAGTGGGTCGAGGCGGGTTACGGGGCGATGCCGTTCGACCCCGATTACGGCGGGGCCGGGTTCCCGTGGGTGTCGGGCGTCGCCGTGCAAGAGCTGCTGACGTCGGCGAACATGGCCCTGTCGTTGTGCCCGCTGTTGACGCAGGGGGCGATCGATGCGATCCACGCCCACGGCTCGGCCGAGCAGAAGGCGACGTATCTGCCGAAGATGCTGACCGGCGAGTGGACCGGCACGATGAACCTCACCGAGCCGCAGGCCGGTTCCGACGTCGGCGCGGTCACCACCAAGGCCGAGCCCGACGCTGACGCTTCGGCGCGGTGGGGCGCCGACGCCTACCGCATCACCGGGCAGAAGATCTTCATCACCTGGGGCGAGCAGGACTTCACCGACAACATCGTCCACCTCGTGCTGGCCCGCACGCCCGGGTCGCCCCCCGGCACGAAGGGCATCTCGATGTTCCTCGTGCCCAAGTTCCTGCTCGACTCGTCCGGTGCGCCGAGCGAACGCAACGCGGCCTACTGCGTGTCGATCGAGCACAAGCTCGGCATCCACGGCTCGCCCACCTGCGTGATGTCGTACGAGGGGGCGGTCGGGTGGCTCGTCGGCGGCGAGCACGAGGGCATGCGCAACATGTTCACGATGATGAACAACGCCCGCCTGTCGGTGGGCCTCGAGGGACTGGCCATCAGCGTGCGTGCCTACCAGCAGGCGCTCGCCTACAGCCAGGAGCGATTGCAGGGCCGGGCGATCGGCGCGCCGGCGGGTACCCAGTCGGCCAACCCGTCACCGATCGTCGAGCACCCCGACGTGCGCCGCATGCTGCTCACCCAGCGGGCGTGGATCGACGGCCTGCGGGCTCTGGTGTACACCAACGCGGCCGCGCTCGACCGGGCCGACGCGGCAGCCGATGCCGGGGAAGCCGACGAGGCGCGGCGCTGGCAAGAGCTGGCCGACCTGCTGATCCCGCTGTCGAAGGGGCTCGGCACCGACGTGTGTAACGAGCTGACGTCGCTGGCCGTGCAGGTGCACGGCGGGATGGGGTACGTCGAGGAGACCGGCGTTGCCCAGCACTACCGCGACGCCCGCATCACCGCGATCTACGAGGGCACCAACGGCATCCAGGCCGCCGACCTGGTCGGCCGCAAGCTGGGCATGCGCGGCGGTGGGGTGGTGCTCGACCTGCTCGCCGAGTTCGAGGCCCGCGCCAAGGAACTGTCGGCGGTCGCGGGCCTGGAACGCTTCGGCGAGCAGCTGGCCGCGGCCACCGGTTGGGCGAAGGAGGCGTCGTTGCACCTGGCCACGGTTGCCGCCGCCGACCCGCGGTCGCTGCTGGCGGGGTCGACGCCCTACCTGCGCCTGCTCGGTACCACCGTGTGTGCCGGCTTGCTGGCCAAGCAGGCGCTGGCGGCCACCGCGCTCGGCCTCGCCGACAAGGTCGTCACAGCGCGCTTCTTCGGCGAGCAGATCCTGCCCACCGTGCAGGGTCTCGTCCCCGCCATCACCGCCAACGCCGACATCCTCTACGAACTCACCCCCACCCAGCTCGCCTGACTGCGACGGTGTCGGTGACCGGCAGGTCGGCTTCGTCCGCGGGCTTCTCGTCGGTCGCTTGAGCCTCACCCAGGTTCCAGGGCTCGGTCAAACGCGGCGCGGTAAACTGCCGCCATGAGCGGCGACGGCCAGGTCCAACTCCGCCCGTGGACCGACGCTCGACCTGGCAATGCGGAGGGGCACCTGGTCCTGTGCATCGAGGACGACCTGGCTCAACAGGAGTACCTTGCCGAGCTGCTTCAGGACTTGGGGTATGCCGTGCTCAGGGCTGTGAGCGGCGCGAAGGCCCGCGCGGCGGTCGCCGACGTTCGGCCCGATGCGGTCTTGCTCGATCTTGGGCTTCCCGACATCGATGGTGTCGAGCTGTGTCGTCGGCTCACATTCTGGCCAGCTGCCCCGATTGTCGTGGTGACCGCCGATTTCCTCGAGGAGCGGATCGTTGCGGCGCTCGACGCGGGAGCCTGCGACTACGTCACCAAGCCGTTCAGTGAACCGGTTCTCGCTGCCCGTCTGCGGGCGGCGATCCGTGACAGTGATCCGACTCGGCACATGCCGCATGGGGAAGTGCTGCGTGTCGGTGATGTCAGTTTGGACACGGGTACTTATGAGCTGTCGATTGGCGGCGAGCGCGTCGCTCTGCCAGCGCGTCCGTTTACGGTGCTCAAGCACCTCATGCGCCATGAGGGGGTGTTGCTACCGTACTCGATCCTGTCCGGGAAGCACCGTAGTGACCCGGTCAGCGGAGCCGAAGCGCAAGCGGTGCGGATCGTGATCAGTCGGCTTCGTAAGACCCTGGGTGAAGGCCCGCAGCGCCCCCGGTTGGTCACCGAGCCGCGCATCGGGTACCGGCTCGTCGGCCCCGGTGGCGGAGCGTGACATCTCGGCTGGAGCTGGTGCGGCCGGCTGGCGCGGGCGTCGTTGGCGTGGTGCTGGTTGTGGCGGTGATGTCGTCGGTGTCGGGTCACGTCGACTTGTCGGTGCCGGCGCTGTTGCTGCTGTTGCCGATCTTGGGGACGAGTGCAGTTGCGGGGTGGCGGGCCGGAGCGGTGGTGGCGGTCGTGGCCGCGGTCGGGTATGCGTTCGCGTTCGTGCCTCCCGTGGGCGATGTTCGTCCTCGGGTGCTCAGAGACGCCTATACGTCGCTGACGTTCACGGGCGTGGCGGTCGGGTGTGGCCTGCTCGTTCAGTGGGCACGGGCCAAGCGGGCGACGTCTCCGAGCAGGCGGGAGCCGCTCGGATCACCGCAGGTACAGTTGCTCAGCAGCGTTGGCCACGACCTGCGCAATCCGCTGCACACGATCCAAGCGATTACGGCGCGTGTCCTGCCAACGGTGGATGCTCAGGCGCGGTCCTCGCTCGAGACGGTGGTCAACGAGAGTGCCCGATTGACCCGGATCGTCTCCAACCTGCTCAGCGCGAGCCGGCTCGACGCGGGTGCGCTCGTGCCGGCGGTGGCACCGGAGTATCTGCCGACGTTGGTCAGCACGACGGTGGAGCGGGTGCGGCCAGGAGTCACCGCCCGGCTCGTGGTCGACATCGCTCCGGGCGTACCGGACGTCGCGGTCGACGCGGTGCAGTTCGACCAGGTGCTGACGAACCTGCTGGAGAACGCTGCCCGCTACGCGCCGCCGGACGGCGCGATCGGCATCACCGCTCGACGACGACGGGAGCTGGTCGAAATCATCGTCACCGACGATGGATGCGGTTTCGCTGCCCACGAGCTGGACGGTCCGGTTCCGTTCCGATCCGGTGCCAGGTCATCGGGTGCCGGGCTCGGGCTGATCGTGTGTCGCGGCATCGTGGAGGCGCACGGTGGCACGCTCCGGCTCGGAGCGTCGCCCACAGGCGGCGCGGCGGTGACGTTTACGCTTCCCGTTGCACGCTGATAGGCCGCCCGAAGCGTGCGAGATGCCGGAACGACGATCGGCACACGATTGAGCGCAGACGCGCTGCGGGGAGAGCCGCCCGCTCCATTCGGATGGGCGACTCTCCCCGCTGGACGCTCGCCGCTCGGCGTGGGACGAAATTGCGCTAGATGTAGGCGGAGTCTCCCGCGTATCCCTCCAAGCCGTGCTCGCCGATGTCGAGGCCGGAGATCTCCTCGTCGGCGGAGACCCGCACGCCGATCGTCTTCTTCAAAGCGAAGAACACGATCGCGCTCGTCGGTACCACCCAGGCGATGATGATCAACAGCATCACCGCTTGCATGACGAGCTGGCTGACGCCGCCGCCGTAGAACAGGCCTGCGTCGTCGCGCCCGAGAAACGCGTCGTCGTACTTGGCCCACAGGCCGATCGCGAGCACGCCCCAGATGCCGCAAGTGCCGTGCACGGAGACGGCTCCGACTGGGTCGTCGACCTTGACACGGTCGAGGAACAGCACCGAGAACACGACGATGACGCCGCCGATGCCGCCGATCAGGAACGCCGGGATCGGACCGACCGTGCCGCACCCGGCGGTGATCGACACGAGGCCGGCGAGGATCCCGTTGCCGGTCATCGCCACGTCGGGCTTGCCGGCCTTGAGCCAGATCGCGGCGGTGCTCGTGAGCCCACCGCCGATCGCCGCCAGAAGCGTATTGACGGCGACGACGCCGACCCAGCCGTCAGCGGCCAACTCCGAGCCGGGGTTGAACCCGAACCATCCGAGCCACAGGATGAACACTCCGAGCACGGCGAACGGGATGTTGTGGCCAGGGATCGCCCTCGGCCGGCCCTGATCGTCGTACTTACCGAGGCGCGGCCCAAGGATCAACGCTCCCATCAGGCCGGCGAGGCCGCCCGTCAGGTGGACGATGCCCGAGCCGGCGAAGTCGGAGAACACGGCGTCACCGATCTCGATCTGAGCGATCAGTCCACCACCCCAGGTCCAATGGACCACGACTGGGTAGATGATCGCGCACATGATGAACGCGAAAATCAGGTACGCCTTGAACTTCATCCGCTCGGCAACCGCGCCAGATGTGATGGTGACGGCCGTTGCCGCGAAGACCGCCTGAAAGAAGAAGTCGGTAGACCCCGTCAGTGCGCCCTCCTCAGCGACGTTGGCGAGGTCTTTGCCCCACAGGAAGAACTCCTTACCGCCGATCACGTCATTGCCGCCTGGGCCGTAGGCGAAGGCCCATCCGACGGCGAACCATGCGGTGATGCCGACGACCGCGTCTGCGACGTTCTTGGCCAGGATGTTGACGACGTTCTTGGCCCGAGTCAGGCCGGCCTCGAGTAGGGCGAAGCCAGCCTGCATGAAGAACACCAGGATGCCGGCGGTGAGCACCCAGATGTTGTTGAGCCAGTCTTGGGCCGTAGCCTCATATTCTTGGGCGTAAACGCCGGCCGGGGTGAGGGCGAGGACCGCCAACACCCCGCCCAGACCAGAGACAACTCGTAGCGCACGACTTTTGCGCACAGATCCTCCTATTGGTGTGGTTGTTGGGACAGCACCCGGGAGGGCCTCGTTGCCGGGACCGGGCTGCGCGCAACCTAAAGGACTTCCTCGCGTGGAGTATTGCCGTGGTATTTCATGAATGTAAATAGCTCTTCAAGGCGGCTCGCTTTACCTATTGGAAACACTGCAAATACTGGACCAATATGGCACCTGAGAATCTTTGATTGGTTCGTCCGTATTGGGTGTTCGTTGTTTACGGTTTGGAAACATTCGGAATAGATGATGAGTACAGTCCTGCGACGGATTCAGCGACGGTGTTTCGGCGAACCGGTGAACCCTCGGCGCTTCGGAGGGCGCGGGGTGGCGCTCCGCCACCCGGCGCAGTACATCGTCGTGACGTTCTTCGCGGCGAGTGTGATCGGGACCGTGCTGTTGATGCTCCCGTTCGCCAGCCGCGCCCGCGCGGGTGCTCCGTTCACGACCGCGTTGTTCACGTCGGTGTCGGCGACGTGCGTGACCGGGCTGGCAGTGGTCGACACGCCCGGCTACTGGAGCGGGTTCGGGCAGGCGGTGATCCTGGCCTTGATCCAGGTCGGTGGACTCGGGATCATGACCCTGTCGTCGCTGCTCGTGATCGTGCTCAGCCGCCGGCTCGGCATTCGCCAGCGGATGATCGCAGCGGCCCAGACGGGCACGCTCCGGCTCGGCGACGTGCGCTCGCTGCTGGTGTCGGTGGTGAAACTGACCTTCGCCGTCGAGGCCGCCGTGGCGCTGGTGTTGCTGGCGCGCTTCTGGCTCGCCTACGACGAACCGTTCCGCCGGGCCGTGTGGTTGGCAGTGTTCCACGCCGTGTCGGCGTTCAACAATGCCGGATTCGCGCTGTTCTCGGACAGTCTCGTCGGCTACCGCACCGATGCCGTCGTGCTGCTGGTCGTCGCGGCCGCGATCGTGGTGGGCGGACTCGGGTTCCCGGTGTGGCGCCAGATCCTCGCCAACCCGCGCGGCCCAGGCCGGTGGGATCTGCACGCCAAGGTCGCCGTGCTCGCCACGGCGGGCCTGATCGCGATCGGATGGGTGTTGTTCACCTGGTTCGAGTGGACCAACCCGGCCACGCTCGGCCCGCTGTCGGCTGGGGACTCGGCCGTCAACGGGCTGTTCCAGAGCATCACCAACCGGACCGCCGGGTTCAACGCCGTCGACACCGCCGCGCTCGACGACACCTCGCACCTGCTGACGATGATCCTGATGTTCATCGGTGGTGGCAGTGGCTCGACCGCGGGCGGCATCAAGGTCACCACGTTCGCCTTGCTCGGCTGGGTGATGTGGGCCGAGGTGCGCGGCGAGCGCGAGGTCAACATGTTTGGTCGCCGCGTGCCGGGCGATGTCCAGCGTCAGGCGGTCACGGTCGCCTTGATGGCGGTCGGCGGGGTGGTCGCGGCCACAATGCTGCTGCTCGCCCTGACCGACTTCGCCCTTCCCGACGTGATGTTCGAGTCGGTGTCGGCGCTCGGTACGGTGGGCCTGTCGACGGGCATCACGCCAGGGCTTTCGACACCGGCTCGGCTGGTCGTGACGGTGCTGATGTTCGTCGGGCGCGTCGGCCCGCCGACGTTGTTCGCGGCGCTCGTGCTGCGCGACCGTGAACGCCTGTACCGCTATCCGGAGGAGAGGATCATCATTGGCTGAGGCATCGCCACACCGTCCGGCCCGGCGCACGTCGTTCGGGCATCGCGAGTTCGTGCGGCCGGCGCGCCCTGGAGAGTCCGCCGCCGTGCTCGGCCTTGGCCGGTTCGGTGGGGCGGTGGCATCGGAACTGGTTCGGCTCGGCTACGACGTACTCGGCATCGACCAGGCGGACGCGCTCGTGCAGTACTACGTGCCAGCCCTCACCCACGTCGTGCAGGCCGATATCACCAGCGTCAAGGCGCTCCAGCAACTCGGCGTCGACGAAGTCACCCACGCCGTGGTCGCGGTCGGCTCCGACATCGAAGCCAGCATCCTGGCTACGGCCGCGCTCGACGAGTTCGGGCTCGCCTCGATCTGGGCCAAGGCGGTCAGCCGCCACCACGGCCGCATCCTCCAACGGGTCGGCGCGCACCACGTCGTGTACCCCGAGCACGACATGGGCCACCAGGTTGCCCACATGATTGGCGGCCGGATCGTCGACTGGTTCCAACTCGACGAGCGGTTCGCGCTCGTCGAGACCGTCGTCCCGAGCGAGCTCGTCGGGCACACGCTCGCCGAGGCGGGTGTCCGCGAGCGCTACGACGTCACGATCGTGTGCGTCAAGCCCGCAGGTGGCACGTTCGCCTACGCGACCGTTGACACCCTGCTCGGCGAGGGCGACCTACTCGTGGTTGCGGGCGAGACCGAAGCCGCCGAAGCCTTCGCCCGTCTGCGCTAGACGATCGGTCCCAAGCGGTCTGGGTGTGAGCCTACGAGATCGGTAGAGTGGGCGACTGGCGTGCCGGGAAGTCTGGTCGGCGATCCTTTCAACGCGACCTCGACAGGAGTCCGATGGCCGACGCTCGGCTTGCCGCGCTACACCAACAGAACCGGCCAAGGCTAGTCGGCGGCGCCGCGCGCTGAATCGTCAGCATGCTGTTCGCACTCGTACTCGGGCACGCCGCTGGTGCGGTAGGCGTGTTCGGCGCGGCCCGCCACCTCCGGCGCGGGGTGTGGCTGGTGGGCGCTGTGGCGCCGCTGACGGTCGTCGTGTGGTTGGTCGCCAACGCCGGGCGCATCGCCGACGGCCAGGCGATCACGGCGCGGGTCGAGTGGGTGGCCGCGCTCGGCCTCGCCGTCGACCTCCGCGTCGATGCGTTCGCGGCGCTGATGATCGTGCTCGTGTCGGGCATCGGCGTGCTCGTCTACGCGTACGCCTGGCACTACTTCGGCACATCTCCGAAGGCCGCCCGGGCAGCCGGGCTGCTGACCTTGTTCGCCGGGGCGATGCTCGGCGTCGTCGTCGCCGACAATTTGCTCGCCCTGTACCTGTTCTGGGAACTGACGTCGGTCACGTCGTACCTGCTGATCGGCCTCGACGACGCCGAGGCCGAGTCGCGCTCGGCTGCCCAGCACGCCTTGCTGGTCACGGGTCTGGGCGGGCTGGTGATGCTCGCCGGGCTGGTCCTGCTCGGGCAGCAGGCGGGCACCTACCGGATCAGCGAGCTGGTCGCCGGTCCGCCATCGGGAATGTTGACGTCGGTCGCGCTGGTGCTGGTGCTCGTCGGAGCGTTCACGAAGTCAGCGCAGTATCCGTTCCACTCGTGGCTACCGGGGGCGATGGTCGCGCCCACACCGATCAGCGCCTACCTGCACTCCGCAGCGATGGTGAAGGCCGGCGTCTACCTGATCGCCCGGCTCGCCCCGGCGTTCGCCGATGCGGGAGTGTGGCGCCCGCTGGTGGTCACCGTCGGGCTGGTCACGATGCTGGCGGGCGGGCTGCGGGCGCTGCGCCCGTTCGACTTGAAGCAGTTGCTGGCGTTCGGCACGATCAGCCAGCTCGGGTTCTTGGTGGTGCTGTTCGGGATCGGTCGGCCGGCGGCCACGGCGGCCGGGTGTGCCGTGATACTCGCCCACGGGATATTCAAGGCCGCGTTGTTCATGGTCGTCGGGATCATCGACCACGAGACCCACACGCGCCACATCCGTCTCTTGCCGACGCTCGGGCCCGGCTGGGGGCCGACCAGGCTGGCCGGTCTGATCAGCGCCGCGTCGATGGCCGCGATCCCGCCGCTGGCCGGTTTCGTCGCCAAGGAGCAGGCGTACGGTGCGCTCGTCGACGGTTCGGCCAGTGATCGTGTCGTGCTCGCCGGGCTCGTTGCCGGCTCGGTATTGACCGTGACCTACAGCGCCCGCTTCGCATGCGCTCTGGTGCGACCGAACCTTGTCAGCGATGTCGTCGTCGACCGGCCCCAGGCGCACGACTGGCCGACTCGCGGGTTCGTCGCCCCCGCCGTCGTGCTCGCCGGCGCCTCCCTGCTGCTCGGGGTCGCCCCGATGCTGTGGTCTGGGCTGATCGATCACGCCGCCCAAGCGCTCGACCCGCGCGCCCACGCCCACCTCGAGCTGTGGCACGGAGTGTCGCGCCCACTGTTGCTCTCGCTGGCGACGCTGGCAGCCGGGCTGGCGTTGTTCGCGGCTCGACGGCCGGTCGCCGCAGTGCAGGCGCGGCTCGCGCCACCGCTGTCGGGGCTCCAGGTCTACGACGCGGCCGTGCGCGGCCTGCTGCGCGGGGCGGCGCGGCTGACCGGTGTCGTGCAGCCCGGCTCGCTGCCGGTCTACGTCGGGGTGATCCTCGTGACGGCCGCAGCCGCCCCGACCGTGGCCCTGCTGGCGGGCGACTGGTGGTCGGGTTGGCCGGGTTCGCCGGGGCGGGCGGCCCACGTGCCGATCGCGATCTTGCTGGTCGTCGGCGCGGTGGCAACCACGCTCGCCCGCCGCCGCTTCGTCGCGGTCGTCCTGCTCGGCGTCGTCGGCTACGCGATGTCCGTCTTGTTCGTGGTCCAGGGCGCCCCGGACCTGGCGCTCACCCAGTTCGGGGTCGAGACGCTGTTCGTGGTGGTGTTCTTGCTGGTGCTGCGCAAGCTTCCCGATCGCTTCGATCGGAGCGACACGCGTCCAGGTCAGGCGCTACGGCTCGGGGTCGCCGCCCTGGTCGGAGCGTTCGCGGTGACGATGGCGTTGGCCACGTCGGGGTCGCGTACGGCCGAGCCGGTCTCGCGGCAGATGTCGGAGCTGGCGTACCCGCAGGGCCACGGGCGCAACGTGGTCAACGTGATCCTGGTCGATATCCGCGGGCTCGACACGCTCGGCGAGATCACCGTGCTGGTCGCCGCCGCGCTCGGCATCGTCGCCCTCGCTCGCGCCGGTATGTCGCCGCGGCGGCGGCCCGATCGCGGCTCGGAGACCGTCGCCGACGAGAGGGCTGGCCGGTGAGGCTGCGTTCGTTGATCCTCGATACCACGGTCCATCTCGTGTTCGATGTCGCCCTGGTGTTGTCCGTGTACCTGCTGTTCGCCGGGCACAACCAGCCGGGTGGCGGCTTCGTCGGCGGGCTCGTCGCAGCGGCCGCGATCTCGTTGCGGTACATCGCCGGCGGTCTCGACGACATCCTCGTCGTCGGGCGCGTCCGGCCCTGGACGTTCCTCTCGGCCGGCCTCGCTCTCGCGGCGGGGTCGGCGTTGTGGCCGCTCGCCGCCGGAGGCCCGCCGCTCGACCAACGCGCCGCTGAGTGGAGCGCCCCGTTGCTCGGCGAGGTGAAGTTCACCACGGCCACGGTCTTCGATACCGGCGTTTACCTGATCGTGGTCGGGCTCGTGCTCATGATCTTCGAGGGCCTCGGGGGCGAGGAGGGACGCGCATGACCACTCTGCTCGTGTTCGCCGCCGGCGTGCTGTGCGCGTGCGGCGCCTACCTGATGCTCGGTCGCCAGCTCAGCCGGGTGATCATCGGCATCGGCCTGCTCGGCCACGGCGTCAACCTGTTGCTGGTGCTGTCGGGTGGCGACGGCGGCCGGCCTGCCTTCGGTGGCGACGCGAGCCCGGACGAGCTGGACGGGTTCGCCGACCCGCTCCCGCAGGCGTTCGTGCTCACCGCGATCGTGATCACGTTCGGGGTCGTCGCGTTCCTGCTCAGCCTGGCCTACCGCAGCTGGCGGCTGACCGCCGACGACGCCGTCGAGGACGACCTCGAGGATCGCCGGATCGCCCGCTCGGCCGGCTCGGGGGGCGATCAGTGACCGCGCTCGTTGCCCTACCGATCCTGCTGCCCCTGTTCGGCGCGGCCGTGTCGGTCGGGGTCGGTCGTTGGCGCAACCTGCAGCGACTCGTCGGGCTCTCCGTCCTCGGTGCGGTCGCCGTGCTCACCGCCGTGCTGTTGGCCCGGGTCGACGACGCGGGGGTTGCCGTGGTCCAGGTCGGCGGCTGGGATGCCCCGGTGGGGATCACCCTGGTGGCCGACCGGTTCGCCGTTCTGCTGCTGCTGGTGTCGGTGTTGACGATGCTCGCGGTGCTCGTCTATGCGATCGGCGAGCCCGGCGCCGAACAGGCCCACGTCGGCTTCCATCCGCTCTACCTGATCCTCGCCGCCGGGGTCAGCGCCTCGTTCTTGACCGGCGACCTGTTCAACCTGTTCGTCGCCTTCGAGGTGATGCTGATGGCGAGCTACGCGCTGATCACGCTCGGTGGACGCCCCGCCCAGGTCCGTTCGGGCATGACCTACGTGGCGATCAGCCTGATCGCGTCCACCCTGTTCCTGCTCGCCTTGGCGTTCGTCTACGCGGCCACCGGCACGGTCAACTTCGCCGACCTGCACGGCAAGCTCGCCGACCTGCCACCGGGGGTGCGCAGCGCCCTGGCGGTGTTGCTGCTGGTGGTGTTCGGCATCAAGTCGGCCGTGTTCCCCCTGTTCTTCTGGCTCCCCGACAGCTACCCCACCGCCGCCGCACCGGTCACTGCAGTCTTCGCCGGGCTGCTCACCAAGATCGGCGTGTACGCGATGATTCGGACCCAAACCCTGCTGTTCCCGCCCGATACCTGGCCAGGCGACCTGCTGCTGGTCGTCGCCGGGTTGACGATGGTGATCGGCGTGCTCGGCGCAGTCGCCCAGAACGACATCCGCCGGCTGTTGTCGTTCCACATCGTCAGCCAGATCGGCTACATGGTGATGGGACTCGCCTTGTTCACCGTCGCCGGGCTCGCCGCGGCCACGGTCTTCATCGTCCACCAGATCGTCGTCAAGACCACTTTGTTCCTGATCGCCGGCCTGATCGAACGACGCACCGGCACCGGCCAGCTCGGCCAGCTCTCCGGCCTCGCCCGGACCGAACCGTTCCTGGCGGTCCTGTTCCTGGTGGCGGCGCTGAGCCTGGCCGGCATCCCGCCGCTGTCGGGGTTCGTCGGCAAGCTCGCCCTGGTCGACGCCGGACTCGACGCGCGCTCGTACGCGATCGTCGCCGTCAGCCTGGCGGTGGGCCTGCTGACCTTGTTCTCGATGACCAAGATCTGGTCGAACGCCTTCTGGGGTGCCCCAGCCGACCACGGCGATCGATCGACCGACATCCATGCGGGTGGCCGCCGGTTGATGGTCGGGTCCACCGCTGCGCTCGCCGCATTCAGCGTCGCGATCGCATTGTGGGCCGGCCCGCTGTACGGCTTGTCCGAGCGGGCCGCCGGCGACCTGATCGACCCCACGGCCTACGTCGAAGCGGTGCTCGGACCATGAGGCCCTCCGCGACTTCGGTCATTCGCATCACCGTCCTCACCGTCGTCTGGCTGGCCCTCTGGTCAGACCTGTCGGTAGCCAACGTCGCCAGCGGGCTGCTCGTTGCCGGCCTCATCGTGGTCACCTTCGACACCTGGCGCGCCGGCACGCTTGCCCTCCGGCCGCTTCGGGCTACCCGGTTCGGCCTGTTCTTCCTCTACAAGCTCGTCGAGTCCAGTGTCGTCGTGGCGCGCACCGCGATCGCCCCACGCGACCGCATCAGCACGGGAATCATCGCGGTACCGCTGCGCGGCTGCTCCGACGCCGTCGCCACGCTCGTCGCCGACGCGATCAGCCTCACGCCTGGCACGCTCACCCTCGAGGTCCGTCGCGATCCGCTGACCCTGTACGTCCACGTCCTCGACACACGCGACGTCGAACAGGTCCAGCGCGACATCCGAACCCTGGAGATCCTCGCGGTGCGCGCGTTCGGTGACGCCCATGCGCTGGCCGGGCTCGCCAGCGACGACACCACATCCTGGAGGACCAAGTGATCGTCATCGCCCTCATCTTGCTCGTCGTCGGTGGGGTGTGCTTCCTCGCCCGTGTCGTTGCGGGGCCGAGCCTTGCCGACCGGGTCATCGCCCTGGACGGGCTCGTCATCACCCTCGTCGCCGCCACGATCCTGTACGCCGTGCACGACGACTCGCCCCGGATCGTCGACTTGGCTGTCGTCGTCGCCGTGATCGGTTTCGTCGGCACCACCGCGGCAGCCCGGTTCATCGAACGGCGCGGGGGCTGACCGGCATGGCCGACCTGATCATCGGTGTGCTGGCGATCGCCGGAGCGCTCCTGGTCGTGCTCGCCGGGGTCGGTGTGCTCCGCTTCCCCGACCTCTACTCGCGCATGCACGCCACCACCAAGGCAACGACGCTCGGCATCGCGTTGATCGCCGTCGCCGCCGCGATCGCGCTTGGCGACGGACGCGACAAGCTGCTGCTCGCCGTCGCCTTCATCGTCGTCACCGCCCCAGCCGGGGCCCACTTCATCGGCCGCGCCGCCTACCGCGCCGAAGGCATCGAGATTCACCTCGACGGCCCCGACGACCTCGCATCGCTCCTCGACGAGAACCCACCCCCACCCGGTCCGGTGCCGCCCGACATCGCGTAGGTCAAGGCCCACGATCGCGAGGCCGGCCCCATCGCCGGCCCGGCGCTTCATCGCTGCAGTTCGGCGACGACCGCGGTGGCGGTCTTGGCCTGTACTTTGGCTACTTCGAACCGCAGATCGAGGCGTTCCCCCCCGGCATCGACGACCGTGAACCCGAACGTGGGGGCCTTGACCAGCATGATCCGCTTCGATCCGGCGACCACGTCGCTCACCTCGGCCCGGTCGACGATCAGTACCGGGTTCTTTGGGTTGGCGCCCATCGCCGTGACGTCGAACACGACCACGCGGCGGTCGGTTACAGCAACGGCTGCCCCGCGGCGGAGCCGGTCGGTGACGTCGTCGCCGAACCGCCAGCCGGCGGCGACCGCGCCGGCGATCCCGCCGATTGCCTGGGCGGAGGCGAAACGCACCGTGTTGCCGTCGAGTTGGGCTCTGGTGGCGGCGACGACCTGTTCGCCCGGTTGGAGGTGGCCAGCCAGCGCGTCGGTGGCCTGATCGATGATGGATGCCATCCGTCCAGCGTGACGCCACCGCGCTAACCACGCCGCAACCACTCCGATCCGGATTTGACGGCAGTGGGAGATGCGGAGCCTGACCCGCTGATCCGCTAGGTTCGCACCCGACCATCCGCCAGAACCCGACCGCGGCCCCGCAGCCAGTTCCCGCAAAGGTCTCCTTGCTACTACTCCCGCTCCTCCACGCGCTGACCGGCACGGTGCTTGTCGCGTCCGGCCCGCGATTGGGGCGCCGGTGGGGCGCCGCGCTCGGCGCGCTTGCCCCGCTGGTCACGCTGATCTGGCTGCTCACCCAGCTGCCCGGCGTGCTCGACGGCGACGTCATCGACGAGCGCACCAGTTGGGTCGACGGACTGGCGCTCACCGTCGACCTGCGCCTCGACGGGTTCGCCGCGCTGATGGTCCTGCTGGTGTCGGGAATCGGCGTGCTGGTGTTCTGGTACTCGGCTGGGTATTTCTCGGATCACACCCGTGATCTCGGGCGCCTGTTCGGCCTGCTCACGTGGTTCAGCGGGGCGATGGTCGGGCTGGTGCTCGCCGACAACCTGTTCGTGCTCTACATGTTCTGGGAACTGACGTCGATCACGTCGTACCTCCTGATCGGTAACTCGCACGAGAACGCACGGGCACGCGCGTCGGCCCTGCACGCGCTGCTGGTGACGGGCCTGGGCGGCCTCGTGATGTTCGTCGGCTTCATGCTGATTGGCCAGGCGGCCGGCACGTTCCGCCTCAGCGAGATCCTTGCCGACCCGCCGAGCGGCGGCCCGGTCACGGCCGGTCTCGTGCTCGTGATCGTCGGCGCCGCCAGCAAGTCGGCCCAGTACCCCTTCCATTCGTGGCTGCCCGGCGCGATGGTTGCGCCGACGCCGATCAGCGCCTATCTGCACTCGGCGACGATGGTGAAAGCTGGCGTATACCTGGTCGCCCGCTTCGCTCCAGCCTTCGCCGGGCACGCGGTGTGGCGCCCAATCGTGCTCACCGTCGGGCTGGTGACGATGGTGGCTGGCGGGCTGCGGGCGTTGCGCCAGCACGACCTCAAGCTGCTGCTCGCGTTCGGCACGGTCAGTCAACTCGGCATGCTGTTCGTGCTGTTTGGCGCCGGTCTCGAGGCGGCCACGCTCGCCGGTGTGCTGATGCTGTTCGGCCACGCGTTGTTCAAGGCCACCTTGTTCATGGTGGTCGGCATCATTGACCACCAGACCGGCACTCGAGACCTGCGCGCCCTGCCCGGCTTCGGCAGGCCATGGCTACCGGTCGTCGCCATCGGCCTGGTTGCCGCGGCGTCGATGGCGGGTGTGCCGCTGCTGTTCGGGTTCATCGCCAAGGAGCAAGCGTTTGCCGGTTTCGACGGGACCGGGTACAGCTGGTCGGCGCCGGTACTCGCCGTGCTCGTTGGCGGTTCGTGTCTCACGGCTGCTTACAGCGCCCGCTGGGCGTGGGGTGCGTTTACTGCCGGGGGCACCGACTGGCACCCGGCTCCGCCTGCCGCCCCGGTCGATCGCCCGCCGCGGCGGGGGTTCTGGGCACCGCCGGCTGTGCTGGCCACGGCCACGCTTGCGCTCGGCGTCGCCCCGATGCTCGCCGACGGTTTCGCCGATGTGGCGCTGAGTTCACTGGTCGCCGGGGCGCATCACGTGCACCTCGCGCTGTGGCACGGCCCGACGCTGGCGTTGGCGCTGTCGCTCGTTGTGTACGGGGTCGGAGCGGCGATGTTCGTGGCCCGCCGACCGATCTCATCGGTGCTCGCGCGCGGCCACACCGTGCCCAACGGTTCCGACGCGTACCTCGCCGTGCTGCGTGCGCTCAACCGCGTTGCCGACTTGGTCACACGGGTCACGCAGAGCGGTTCGTTGCCGTTCTACGCCGGGGTGATCCTGCTCACGGCCGCGGTTGCCCCCGGCTTGGCGTTGCTGATCGGCACCGACACGCTCGCGTGGCCCGACTTTCTCGACAGTCCTGCACATATACCCGTGGTCCTGGCACTGGTCGGTGGGGCGCTTGGCGCCGCACTGGTGCCACGCCGGTTGGCGGCGGCACTGTTCCTGAGCGTCGTCGGGTATGGCATGGCCGCGTTGTTCGTGGTCGAGGGCGCGCCCGACTTGGCGCTCACCCAGGTCACCGTGGAGACCCTCGGCACCGTGTTGTTCGTGCTTGTCCTGCGCCGGTTGCCACGGCGCTTCAGTCGACCTACCGCGGCTGGCCGGATTCCGCGTCTGTTCGTGTCGGCCGCGGTCGGTGCGGCCGTGTTCGCGTTCGCGCTGGTAGCCGCCGACAGCAGAACGGCACCGCCGGTGTCCGACGAGATGATCGGTCGGGCGTACCCCGATGGGCACGGCAAGAACATCGTCAATGTGATCCTCGTCGACTTCCGAGGCATCGACACGCTCGGCGAGATCATGGTCCTCGGGGTGGCCGCGGTCGGCGCGGTCGCGCTCGCGCGTGCCCCCGTCGGCTCGCGGCGGCGAGCCCGTGCGGCAACCGTTGGTGCTCACCAGGACGGTGACCGGTGAAGCGCTTGCTGGTCGTCGACGTGTCGGTACGGGTGATGTTCCACACCGTCCTGATCGGCTCGTTGTACCTCTTGTTCGTCGGGCACAACCGACCGGGCGGCGGGTTCGTCGGCGGCCTCGTTGCCGGCTCGGCGATCGCGCTGCGGTTTATCGCGGGCGGCATCGACGAAGTCCGTGGGTTGACCCGCTTCCGTCCGTGGACCATTCTCGGCACCGGGCTGCTGCTGGCAGCGGTGACCGCGGTGGTGCCGGTGGTGCTCGGGGATCCGGTGTTGTCGAGCGCGTTGTGGGAGGCGGACGTACCGCTGCTCGGAACAGTGAAGACGACCAGCGCGCTGTTCTTCGACAGCGGGGTGTACCTGCTTGTCGTTGGTCTCGTGTTCATGGTCTTCGAGGCGTTCGGCGGTGAGCCCCCGACGGCATCGGCCGTCGACCGCACCGAACGGGCGGGAGGTGTCGCGTGAGCACCTTGTTGGCGTTGGCCGCGGCACTGCTGTTCGCGATCGGTACATGGCTGATCCTCCAACGTGCGCTGACCCGTGTGGTGATCGGTATCGGGCTGCTCAGCCACGGGGCGAACATCTTGATGATGAGCAGCCATCGTCGGGGCACGCCGCCGATCCACGGTAACGACGACCCCGGCAACTTCAGCGACCCGCTTCCGCAGGCGTTCGCACTGACCGCGATCGTGATCTCGTTCGGTGTCACCGCGTTCCTGCTGGCGCTGGCGTACCGGAGTTGGGTGTTGACCCACGACGACGAGGTCCAAGACGACCTCGAAGATCGCCTGATCGGGCGCGGTGCGTGGGTCGACAAAGACATCGCCGACGAGCAGGCGGCGATCGCCGAGGAAGAGTTGGAGCAGTCGTGACGGCGCTGCTGTCGTTGCCGATCGTGCTGCCGATTCTGGGCGCAGCGGGGTCGATCCTGGCCGGGCGCGTCAAGTACGCCCAGCGGGCGATCAGCATCACCGTGCTGAGCGTCAACGTGGTGTTGGCCGGGTTGCTGCTCGTGCGCGTCGACGACGTCGGCGTGGCCTCGGTGCAGGCTGGCGGCTGGGCGGCACCGATGGGGATCACGCTGGTCGCCGACCGCTTCTCCGCGTTGATGCTCTTCGTGGCGACCGTGATGCTGCTGGCGGTGTTGATCTACGCGATCGGCCAACCCGGAGCCGAACGGCACCACGTCGGGTTTCAGTCGGTGTACCTCGTGCTCGCCGCCGGGGTCTCGGCGTCGTTCCTCACCGGTGACCTGTTCAACCTGTTCGTCGCCTTCGAGATGATGCTGACCGCCAGCTACGTGCTCATGACGCTTGGCGGTACCCCGGCTCAGGTGCGGTCGGGGATGACCTACGTGGTCATCAGCCTGATCGCTTCAGCGCTGTTCGTCACCGCGCTGGCGCTCGTCTACGCGGCGACCGGCACCGTCAACCTCGCCGACCTGTCGGGCAAGATGGCCGATCTACCCGAAGGCGTCCGGACCGCCTTCTCGGTGCTCTTGCTGGTGGTGTTCGGCATCAAAGCGGCCCTGTTTCCGCTGTTCTTCTGGTTGCCCGACGCGTACCCGACCGCGCCGGGGCCGGTGACCGCGGTGTTCGCCGGGCTGCTGACCAAGGTCGGCGTGTACGCCATCATCCGCACCCAGACGCTGCTGTTCCCGCCCGAGTCGCAGGCCGGCACGCTGATCCTGATCGTCGCCGCGCTGACGATGACGGTGGGTGTGCTCGGCGCGATCGCGCAGAACGACGTCAAGCGGATCCTGTCATTTCACATCATCAGTCAGATCGGCTACATGATGATGGGCCTTGGGTTGTTCACTGTTGCCGGGCTGGCCGGCGCGGTGTTCTACATCGTGCACCACATCGTCGTGAAGACCGCCATGTTCCTCGTCGGCGGCCTGATCGAGCACATCGCCGGTTCGGGTCGCCTGAGCCGGGTTGGCGGCCTCGTGCGCAGCGCTCCAGCCGTCGCGCTGCTGTACCTCGTTCCGGCCCTGAGCCTGGCCGGCGTGCCCCCCCTGTCGGGTTTCGTCAGCAAGCTCAGTCTGGTTCGAGCCGGAGCGGCCGCAGACGCCTACTGGATCGTCGGCGTCTCGGCAGCGGTCAGTGTGTTGACGCTGTACTCGATGATGAAGATCTGGAACGGTGTCTTCTGGAGCCCCGCAGAAGAGCCGCCCGAGGGGGTTCCGCACGTGGTCGGGCGGATCGGCGGCCCGCTGCTGATGATCGTGCCGACCGCCGTGTTGGCGGCCGCGGCGGTTGCACTCGGGCTGTTCGCGGCCCCCTTGTGGGAGTTCAGTGAGCGGGCTGCGGCCGACCTGTTGCATCCCGCGGCCTACATCGAACAGGTGCTCGGGCGATGAACCGGATCGCCCTGGCCCTCTGGCTGGTGGTCGTGTGGGTCGCCCTGTGGGGCGATCTGAGCATCGCCAATGTGGCCAGTGGCACGGCGCTCGCGGTCCTGCTGCTGGGCGTGTTCCCGACACACGGGGAGCGGCGGCGCGGTCTGTTCATCCGCCCGGTCGCGACGCTGCGCCTCGTCTGGTACTTCGCACGCCAGATGGTGGGGTCGAACCTGGCACTCACCCGCTCGGTCGTGAGCCGTAGCGACCGGCTGCGTACCGGCGTGATCGCGGTGCCGTTGGTCTGTGATTCTGACGGACTCGTTACCGTGCTGCACCACCTGATCGCGCTCACGCCCGGCACCACCGTAATCGAGGTCGAGCGGAACCCCGCGCGGATCTTCGTTCACATCCTCCAACTCGACGACATCGACGCCGCGCGCGCCGAGATCGCCCTCCTGGAACGACGGGTGATCGAGGCGTTCGGGCCGGTTGATGCTGTGGCAAGAGTACGTGCAGCGACCGCGGAGACAGGCGGATGAACGCTGCCACGTTCGTCGTGTTGGTCGCTGCCGGGCTCTGCTTCGGATATCGCCTGTGGCGTGGTCCCTCCGTCATCGATCGGGTGATTGCCGTCGATGGCTTACTCGTCGTCGGTGTTGCCGCACTCGTCGTCAACACGATGAGAACCGGTGATGGTTCGTTCGTGCCGGTCGCAGTGGTCACGTCGCTCGTGGGTTTCGTGAGCACGTCGGTGGTTGCCCGCTACGTCGAGGGTCGCGGCGGCGAGCCGGCCGACGGCGGGCCACCCGGACCTCGACATGCGGGTCGGGAGGAGCACCGGTGATCGCCTCGTCGATCGTGCTGATTGGCGCGGTCTTGATCCTGCTCGCCAGCATCGGGGTCGTCCGCTTCAATGACACGCTGGCGCGTACGCACGCGTTGACGAAGGCGAGTGTGTTTGGCATCGTGTTGGTACTCGCGGGGGCCGCGTTCCGAGTTGACGACACCCGCGACGCCGCAGCCTTGGCCCTGACTGCCGTGTTGCAGCTGCTGGTGACGCCGGTGTCGGGTCACCTGATCGGGCGGGCCGTGTACCGCAGCCAGAACTTCGCCGCCCGGCTCGACACCGTCGACGAACTCGGCAACGCCGACGACCCCCAAGGTGGTTGAGCCTGTCGAACAGGTGGTCGAGCCTGTCGAACAGGTGGTTGAGCCTGTCGAAACCACCGTCGGGTGCACCGGCAGTAGGGTCGTCGCGGTGTGGTATCGACGGTTGCAGGTGGCGCTGGCCGCGCTGGCCGTCGCGGTCGGTGCCGGGGCATGTTCCGCTACCGGGGCCGCCGGCGGGGTGTCGCCCGACGCGTACGTGGCGGCACTCGCCGCGTTCCTGCCCGAGCCCCCTCACGACGGCGATGACGACGGCGACCTCCCGGTTGCCTACGTCGCCTCGCTCGGCGAGTCACCGCTCGCGCTCGATGCCCAGGTCGCCGTGATCGACGGCCTCGCCGACCGGTGCGACCTGCGCTTCGTCGACTCGCCCGGGGCGGCGATCGACGACGACACTGACGGTGCCCCGCCCCGCGACAAGGGCATCTTGCTGGCGATCGGCACCATTCTCGCCGACCCGCCGCACACGGTGCGCGTCGAGGAGTACCTCGACGCCGGGCACACCGCAGCCCACCTGGTGACGCTCGTCGAGCGTGCCGGCGCGTGGACGGTGACCGGCATCGACGGCGTCGACCCCGAGGTGCTCGTCGGTGACGGCTGAACCGCCGCCGCAAGCACCCCACTCACCGCCTCCACCCGCGTCCCTCGCGCCGCACCGATTCGCGCGCTGGTTCCTCGGCCCCCGCCCGGTGAGCCGGCTGACGGCGACGCACTGTGTGCACGGCGCGGCCGAAGCGTTCTTCACGGTGTCGATGGCCGGGTCGATCTTCTTCAGCGTGTCGCCCGACGCAGCGCGTCCCCGGGTGTTGCTGTTCCTGATGCTCACCCTCACGCCGTTCCTCGTGATGGCGCCGCTGTTCGGCCCGTTCGTCGACCGGGTGCGCGGCGGCCTCGGTACCACGATCGTGGCTACGTTCGCCCTGCGCGCGGCGCTGGCGCTGATGCTGGCCGGCAACTTACGCAACCTGCTGCTGTTCCCGCTGGCGTTCGCGATCATGGTCGTGGCCAAGACGTACACCGTGTCGCGCAACGCGCTCGTGCCCGAGTTGGTAGGGGCCGACGACGACCTGGTGTCGGTGAACGCGCGCTTGTCGCGCAGCGCCACGATCGTCAGCAGCATCGCCGCCGGTGGGGCGGGTGTGCTGTACCAGCTCACGTCGGCTGCCTGGGTGTTGCGCGCGGCGGCCGTGTTGTACGTGGTGGCGGCGTGCGTCGCGTGGTGGTTGCGGCGGGCGGCCGGCGCGGTCCGCCCGGCCCGCGCCGAGGCGGTCGGCGAACTGATCCGGCCCGACGTGTCCGACGCCCGCTGGGCGATGACCGCGCTGCGGGCGGCGATCGGGTTCGCCCTGTTCCATGTCGGCTTCTCGCTGCGGGCCGACGCCGAGCCGGCGTGGATGCTCGGTGCTGTCATCGGTGCCAACGGGCTCGGTGCCTTCGTCGGGTCGGTCCTCGCGCCGCCGCTGCGGCGGCGCTATCCGGAACGGACGATGGTGTCGCTGGCGCTGGCCGCCGCGGCGGTCACCGCGGTCATCGCCGGCGTCGCGCTCGACCTGGTCACGCTGGTCGCGGCGATGCTCGTGCTCGGTACGGCCGGCAGCGTCACCCGGCGGGCGCTCGACGCGATCGTGCAGCGCCAGGCCCCGCACGCCCGCGGGGGCAGCGTCTACGCCTGGTTGGAGACCCGGTTCGAACTGGCGTGGGTACTCGGGGCGTGCCTGGCGGTGGCGTCGCGGGTGGCGACGTGGGTCGGCATGGTGGGCCTGGCGGCGTTCCTCACGCTCAACGCGCTGATCCAACTGCGGCGCCACTACGGCTTGACGGTGCTCGACCCGGTCGTGTCGACATCACTACCGGAACGGCTCGTCGGGCACGCCGAAACGCTGTTCAGCCACCACCGCTACGACGAGGCGATCGCCGTCGCCCGGGCTGCAGCCGACGTGCCCCCGGTCGACGGTGCCGACGCCGACGCCGCCCGCGCAGCAATCGAAGCCGCCCGCCAGGCCATCGCACACCCCCACGCCCGAGGTGGTTGAGCCTGTCGAGATCACCGGTGGTGACAGCAGCGCTGGAGGGCCGACCCGGTGCGCGCTCGTGGCGCCCTTCAGCGCGGCCAGAGGGTGGGGAACAGCGGGTGCTCCATCGGTGCCCCGGCGACGAGCTCGGCGTCGAGGCCGGGGAACGGCGGGCTCGTCGCCCACGTGCGTGGAGCGTGCACCATGTCGTCGCCGAGGAACCGCAACGACAGCACGCGCCGGCGGTGGCGTCCGGTGACCGGGCCGGCGCCGTGCAGCGTGAGCATGTTGAAGCACACCGCGTCGCCCGGTTCGAGCTCCCAGGCGAGGATCCGCGGATCGTCGTCGGCGATCACCGGCAGCTCGGCCAGCGAGCCGTCGGGGAACCACTTGGCCTGCCCGTCGAGGAATGTGCGCGGCATGAACCATGGCCCGAGATGCGAACCGGCGAAGCACTCCAGGGTGGACTCGCGCGGCACCGGGTCGACCGGGATCCACATGCTGACGTTCTGGTATCCGTCGACGTTGTAGTACGGCAGGTCCTGGTGCCACGGCGTGCGCTGGAACGTGCCCGGCTCCTTCACCAGCACGTGGTCGTGGTACAGCCGGATGGTGGCGCTGCTGGTGAGCTGCGCGGCCAACTCGGCGGCGCCGGATTCGCGGGCGAAGCGCTCGATCTCGGGGATCCGTTGCCACGAGCAGAAGTCTTCGACGAACGCCCCGTCGTCGCCGGCGCTGGCCCGCTTGGCAAGCGGCGACAGGTCGGCCAGGTTGGCCTCGATCGCGGCCCGAGCCAGTTCGACCTGGTCGGCCGTGAACGCCCCACGCACGCACACCGCCCCGTCCCGCTGGTAGTCGCCCTCAACCTCCATCCCCCCAGTCTGCCTTCCCCCACCCAGGTAGAATTCAGCCACCGCGCGGGCGCCCCGCACGGTGACGTCAGCGGTGGTGTCGTCCGCCGATGAACCCCGCGTAGGACGACGACTGGGCCGTTGCCGCGGAGGCGGTGGCGCTGATCGAGGCTCGGGGTCATCACCGCGACCGGGATCTGGGCTCGGCGCTCGCTGCGTTGCGTCGTCGTTTCGTCGACTGAGCCTGGACGCGGCGGAGCCCGCGGTCTCCCGCGGGCTCCGGTGCATGTTGGGGAGGTCAGCTCTGCGGCATGAGGACGCCGCTGATGATGTGGACGGTGGCGTTGGCGGTGGGGACGTCGATGCAGATCGCTTCGGTGCCGTTGACGGTGAACGTGTCGCCGGATGCTTCGATCGTCAGTGAGTCTCCGTTGACGGTGTCGATGGTGCCGGCTGCTACGAGGTCGGCCGAGCTGAGTTGTTCGCCGGCGACGACGTGGTAGGTGAGGATGCTGGTGAGCAGGTCGTTGTCGGCGAGGACGGCGTCGAGGTCGTCGGCGGGGATCGCGGCGAAGGCGTCGTTGGTGGGGGCGAAGATGGTGAACGGGCCGTCGCTGTTGAGGGTGTCGACGAGGCCGGCTTGGACGACCGCGCCGACGAGCGTGGACAACACGGG
>DATMEY010000016.1:0-58876 GCA_035556435.1 Ilumatobacter sp.
CGCCCCCGCCGACCCCCTCACCACCGGCGCCCCGTCCGGCCCACCAACCACGAACAACCGGCCATCCCCAACCTCATCGGTCATCCACCAAGTTTTCCACGCCCCACCTGGCTACGAGCGGATTCTGACCCACGCTCCTAGACATGCACTCGGAGCCCGCCGCCGCAGTCTTCGCAACCCTGTTCGGGTCGACGACCGGAACGGTCGGCGCCGTTCGCATGGCGTCGCCCACCACGCGGGCGGTCAGTGTCGTCGGAGGAGTTCGGCGAGGTCGTTGGGGACCGGGCCGGTCTCGGTGAGCCGCATCGTGGCCCGGCCGGTGTTCCCCGGTGGGTAGCGCCCCGTCAACGACCCTGGTCCGGCGACGGCGAGCCGTATGGCTTGGCCGGCGATCTCGTGCCGGTCGCGGTGACGCCATGCGGCCCGCAGCATGGCGGCGTGGACGCGGGTGTGCGGCCACGCCCAGGGTTGTGAGGCGATGTGGGCACGTCCGAGTGACGGCCACGGATCGGTTGCCGTCCGCGCCGTGGCGAGCTCGGCCGCGATCAGCGCGCTCACTGCCGGCGGGGTGCGCCAGCGGGAACGTTCAGGCGTGGGCGGCATGGCGAACGTCGGCGTCGAGCGCGGCATGGGTGTGTGACCGGTCGCTGCTCAGGCGTCGGCGTGCCCGGAGGCCGTTGACGATCACGACGATCTCGGCGCCCTCGTGGACAGCGACGACCGCACCGAGACCGAGCCAGCCGAACGTGGCGACCGGGATCATCGAGGCGATGATCGCGCCGGACAGGGCGAGGTTCTGGACCATGATGCGTCGGGTCCGCCGGGCATGGGCGACCAGTTCGGGGAGGTGGTCGAGGTGGTCGCCCATGATCGCCACGTCGGCGGCTTCGAGGGCGACGTCGGTGCCGGCCGCGCCCATCGCGATGCCGACCGTGGCGGTCGCCAGCGCGGGCGCGTCGTTGATCCCGTCGCCGACCATCGCTACCGGGCCTCGTGCCGCGAGCTGTTCGATCGCGGCCGTCTTGTCGGCGGGGAGCAGCTCGGCGCGCACGTCGTCGATCCCGGCTGCCCGACCGACCGCGGCCGCGGTGGCCGAGTTGTCGCCGGTCAACATCGCCACACCGAGCCCGAGCCGGCCGAGCGCGGTGACCATGCCGGGTGCTTCCGGGCGAAGCTCGTCACGGATCGCGATCGACCCGACGGTCACGCCGTCCGCTTCGACCAGCACGACGGTCGCCCCGTCGCGCTGGAGGCGCTCGACGGTGGCAGCAAGCCCAGCAGGGTCGACGAACCCCGGCTTGCCGACCTTCACCGCACTGCCCTCGACGGTGCCCGTCAGCCCGAAGCCGGCGTGCGTCTGAACGTCATCGGCCGCTGTGACCGAGGCACCCGCGGCGGCGACGATCGCGGCCGCGAGCGGATGGTCGCTGTGCGCCTCGACGGCGGCAGCCAGACGGAGCACGTCGTCGCCGGTGGAGCCGGCGGCCGCGGCAACGTCGACGACGGCCGGTCGGTTGCGGGTGAGGGTGCCGGTCTTGTCGAGCGCCACCGTTCGCACGGTGGCGAGCGCTTCGAGTGCCGCCCCGCCCTTGACGACGAGCCCGGCCTGCGTCGCCGCCCCGATCGCCGCGAACACCGTCACCGGCACCGCGATCGCGAACGCACACGGCGACGCCGCTACCAGCACGACCAACGAGCGCTCGAACCACAAGCCGGCATCACCGAACAACGCCCCACCCACAGCGACCAGGACAGCGACGACCATGACGCACGGGACCAGCGGCCGGGCGATCCGGTCGGCGATCCGCTGAGCGTTTCCCTTGCGCTCCTGGGCGTCCTCGACCGCGCGCACGATCCGCGCCAGGGTGCTGTCGCCGGCGAGCGCGGTCGCCTCGATCACCAGCAGTCCACCGCCGTTGATGCTCCCAGCGAGCACGGCGTCGCCGGTGGTCACGTCGACCGGGATCGACTCGCCGGTCACCGCAGACACGTCCACACTGGACCGGCCCTCGCGCACGATCCCGTCGGTCGGAACCCGCTCACCGGTGCGCACCACGAGCCGGTCACCGACCACCACGCCGTCGGTCGGAATCTCGATCGTGTCACCGGCACGGCGAACACGGGTCGTATCGGGGACCAGGCTCAACACGGAGCGCAACCCGCGCCGCGACTTCGTGATCGCCCACTCCTCCAACGCTTCGGAGATCGAGAACAGGAACGCCAGCGCCGCAGCCTCGCCGAGTTGACCGAGCGCCACCGCGCCGATCAACGCGATCGTCATCAACAGCCCGATCCCGACCCGGCGTCTCCTGAGCCGTTCGAGCGCCTCGGGAACGAACGTCGCCCCACCCGCCACGATCGCCACCCCGAAGGCAACCTCTGGCAGCGTCGCCGCATCGGTCCACTCGCCGACCATGCCGACCGCCCACGCCACCGCCGCGACGACAGCGGTAGGCGTACGCCACCGCTCACCCCAACCTTCGCTCCCCTCGTCTTCGCGGTCGGCGCCGGGGGCGCAGCAGGAATCAGCCATCGTTGCGTCCGGCCGCTGGGGCGTCCATGTACGGGTTCGTGCACAGGTCGATCCGGTGCCCGTTGAGGGCCAGCAGCCGCTCCGACGCCGTCAGCACGTCGCGCAACTGCTCGTGGGCGATCGAGTAGAACACCTGCCGCCGGTCGGCGGGCCGGTCGACGACGAGGCCGCACTCGCGCAAGCAGGCGAGATGGTTCGACACGTTCGGCTGCGACGACCCGACCGCAGCCACCAGGTCGGACACCCGTCGCTCACCGTCCAGCAACGCCAACAGGATCGACAGCCTCGTCGGGTCACTCAACCCGTGGAACAACCGCGCCGCGACACTCACGTCAACCGCACTCCGCACATCGGAATCCATATCTAGTGATGTTATCAGGATCGCATGATGACATCGGCACGCAACCGTCGCACCGACCCAAACGCCTTCCAGCCGTGGAGCAACGCGCCGCGCGACAGCCGCCATCTTGCACAGCGCCAGCCCCCTCGGCTGAACGCCCAGCAGCCCGCCAGAGCGACGCCGCTGGTCTACGCGATCATTCGGAGGGGCGCTGCTTGAGGCCCGCCGTGAGGTACGTGACGGTCTGGGTGATCCGGCGTGCACGCTCGTCGGGACGGCGCTTGGTGGCGTCGATCCACCGGACGTAGGCGGTCCGATAGAACTGGGCGAGCGAGTCGAAGAACTCACCCGCCGCCGGCTCATCCGCCAACGCCGCCGCAAAGTCGGGAGCGAGTTCGTCGCGCTGCACTCCCTCCGGTGACAGCACGACCGACACCGCGTCGCCCGGTTCGATCCCGCAGTCACGGCGCCAGGCAGCACCGAGCACGATGCCGAAGCCACCGTCGAACGGCTCGATCACCGCCCGCACCGGCATGTCGTTCACGGTCCCGGCGACGTGGTGGCGCGGCTTCGGCCCCCACACCCCATCGGGGTCGAAGGGAACCGGCACCATCACCCGCTTCCCCGCCCGCCCGACCGTCACCTGGAACACTCTCGGTGAACTGGCCACGACAGCAGTCTTGCAGGGCCACCTGGGCGCCGAGCCCGCTAGCGCAGCGCCGTTCGGGCGGTCGCGGCGCCGGCCATGCTGATCGCGGCGAGCACCGCGAACGTCACCGCGTAGCCGGCACCGCTCGCCACGAGCGCGCTGGCGCCAAGCGGTGCCACCGCGGCCGCCACGGTCAACGGCACCGCGCTGGCGCCGCTGACCGCGCCGATCCGCTCGGTGCCGAACAGGTCGACGTACACGGTCGCCCGCAACAGCGTCATCGCGCCCTGGCCGATCCCGAGCAGCACCACGGCCGGCCACACGAACACACTGCCGCCGGCGGCGACCAGGGCGAGCACGGCGACCGCGGGCACGACGAACATCGCCGGGGCGAGGATCACGTTGGGGACCGTGCCGACGACCCGGCTGAACAGGAACCGGCCGGGGAGCTGCATCAGGCCGACGGTCCCACCGGCGAGCGCCGCCCGCCCCAGCGACCAGCCCTGGTCGTGGAGGTACGACACGAGCAGCACGAGCGCGGCGTAGCCGGTGATCGTGACCGCGGCGAACGCGGCGGTGAGCACCCAGAAGCGCCGCTCGCGCAGCTCCGGCGTCGGCTGCCGCGACGACGTTCGCGCCCGCGGTAGGCCGGGTGTGAGCACGGCCCAGTGCACCGGCACGGTGACAGCCCCGTGGATCACCGCGAGGATCAGCACCGCCTGGCGCCAGCCGAACGCCTCGGTGAGCCGGCTGGTCAGCGGTTGGAAGATCAGACTCGCCAGCCCGGCCGTGAGGGTGACCGTGAGCAGCGCACGGGTGTGGTCCGGTGTCGAGCGTTTGATCACGATCGGCAGGGCGGCCTCGTACAGCACACCGGACTTGGCGACGCCGAGCGCGATCCAGATCGCGTAGAACACGGCGGGATGGCCGACCTGCGACCAGGCGACGACCAGCAACGTTGCCACGGCCGAGCCGGCGACCATCATTCGCCGCGGCCGGTCCCGATCGACGTGGCGTCCGACGACCGGGGCGAGCAGGCCCGAGATCAGGATCGCCAGCGAGTACGCCCCGACGATCGTCGTGCGCGACCAGCCGAGGTCGTCGCGCATCGGCACGAGCACGACCGGCAAGGCGTAGAACAGCACGCCGTAGCCGACGGTCTGCGTCGCCGCGAGACCCCACACCAGCGGGCGCTGGGCGTGCCGCACCGGCACGGACACGGCGACATCGGCCATACGGAGCGAGGGGGTCGGCGACGGCGGGTGGGGGTTCAGGCGAGCACGGCGCGGAGGGCGTCGAGCCGCTCGGGCACGACCCGGTACCAGACCCACAGGCCACGCTTCTCACGCGACACCAGCCCGGCCTCGAACAGAATCTTCATGTGGTGACTCACCGTCGGCTGCGAACGGCCGGACACGTCGACCAGGTCGCAGGCGCACACCTCGTCACCGCCGGCCGACGCCACGTGGGAGAGCAGCCGCAGCCGCACCGGGTCGGACAGCGCCGCGAACGCGGTCGCCAGCGCGGCGGCCTGGGCTTCGTCGAGCACGTCGGCGCGCACCGGGGCGCAGCACGCGATCGGGTCGAGCGTGGGGGTCGCGGTGGCCGCCTTGGATGCCATGCGGCTACTGTATCGAGAAATCTCGATGTAGTCCATTGACGATCTTCGATTCTTCTGGCATCCTGACTGCATCGACAGCCGTCGATGTTAGATCCCAAGGAGCCCTCCATGTCCCGAGTCCAGATCGCCTTGAACGTGGCCGACCTCGACGAGTCGATCGCGTTCTACACCAAGCTGTTCCAGACCGAACCGGCCAAGATCCGCGACGGCTACGCCAACTTCGCGATCGCCAACCCGCCCCTCAAGCTGATCCTGTTCGCCGGCGAAGGCCAGCCCGGCTCGCTCAACCACATCGGCGTCGAGGTCGACTCGCCCGCCGAGGTGACCGCGGCGATCCAGCGGGCCACCGCTGACGGGTTCGACCAGGAGATTCAGGAGAACGTGTCGTGCTGCTTCGCCGTGCAGGACAAGACCTGGGTGCAAGGCCCCGACAACGCCTGGGAGTTCTATACCGTGCTCGACGATGCCGACGAGATGGCCTGCTCGGTCAGCCCCGACGGCGGCTGCGCACCCGAGCCCGTCGCGGTCGGCGCCAAGCCCGCCGACTCCTCCTGCTGTTGAGCACCGAGCCGAGCCGGCCGGTCGTGCGGGCGATGACCGCCGACGACTGGCCGGCCGTGCGGGCGATCTACCAAGCCGGGATCGCCACCGGCCACGCCACCTTCGAGACCACCGCCCCCGACTGGGCGGCGTGGGACGACAGCCACCTGCCCGAGCACCGCCTCGTCGCCGAGCTCGACGGCGCCGTGGTCGGCTGGGTCGCCCTGTCGCCGGTGTCGGACCGCTGCGTGTACGCCGGCGTCGCCGAGCACAGCGTCTACGTCGACGCCGACCACCGAGGCCACGGGATCGGCACGGTCCTGCTGCTGGCGCTGATCGAGTCTGCGGAGGCGGCCGGGTTCTGGACGATCCAGACCGGGATCTTCCCCGAGAACACGGCCAGCGTCACCCTGCACCAGCGTTGCGGGTTCCGCATCGTCGGCCGCCGGGAACGGATCGGCCAGATCGACGGTGTCTGGCGCGACAGCCTGCTCCTCGAACACCGCCGCCCCGACTGATATTCACTCAAACGACATTGAGTCAATCTAAATGGAGGGGTATGGTGATGGTGTCCGGCACGACGTCGGGCCAACACCCAAGGAGAGCCCCATGACCGCCCTCGGCGACCTCCCGCTCGACGAACAACTCCTGATCCGCACCGTCACCGACCGCCTCACCAACGAGTTCGCCGGCACGTTCGGCACCGAGACCGTCGAACGCTTCATCCTCGACTCGCTCGACCAACTCCTCCCCACCGCGACCGTCACCCCGTTCCTGCCGCTGCTCACCGAACGCTTCGCCCGCGAACGGTTGCGCGCTGTCGCCCGCGTCGAGCACCCGGACTCCTCCGCCGTGCCCGCCGTGCTGTTCCTGTGCGTCCACAACGCCGGCCGGTCGCAGATGGCCGCCGGCTGGTTGCGGCACCTCGCCGGCGACCGGGTGCTCGTGTTCTCCGGCGGTTCCGAACCCGCCTCCCAGATCAACCCGGCGGCCGTGCTCGCGATGGCCGAAGAAGGCATCGACATCACCGACGAGTTCCCCAAGCCGTGGACCGAGGAAGTCGTCCGCGCCGCCGACGTCGTGGTCACGATGGGCTGCGGCGACGCCTGCCCGCTGTACCCCGGCAAACGCTACGAAGACTGGGAACTCGGCGACCCCGGCAGCCTCACCGTCGAGCAAGTCCGCCCGATCCGCGACGAGATCCGCCACCGCGTCGAGCAACTCCTGACCAGCCTGCACCCGGTCGCCGCCTGACGCCACATGGCACCTGACGGCCACGCAGTTCACCCACTGTTCCCTTGGCAACCCGACGACCGGCGAGTACAGACGTGGCCGTGAACGAACCCGGCTTGGTCATCATCGGAGGCAGCGACGCCGGCATCATGGCCGGCCTGTGGGCACGCCAGATCAACCCCGACCTACCGGTCACCCTGATCGTCCGTGACCGATACCCGAACTACAGCATCTGCGGCATCCCGTTCTACATCAGCGGCGAAACCCCGGACTGGCAGATGCTCGCCCACCGCACCACCGCCGACCTCGAAGCAGCCGGCCTCCAGCTCCTCCTCCAACACGACGCCACCGCAATCGACCCGGCCGCGCACCGGGTCGCCGTCCGCACCCCGGACGGCACCACCACCGACATTCCCTACGACGCTCTGGTGATCGGCACCGGTGCTGCACCGATCCGCCCGCGCCTGCCCGGCTCAGACCTCCCCGGAGTCCACCTGCTGCACACAATCGACGAGGCCCGCACACTGCGATCCATGATCGACGCCGACGCCCGCCAAGTCGTGATCATCGGCGCCGGGTACATCGGCACCGAGATGGCCGACGCCCTCGCCCACCGCGGCCTCGCCGTCACCATCATCGAGATGGCCCCCGCCGTCCTCACCACCTTCGACCCCGACCTCGGCCAGATCATCGGCGATCAGCTCACCCGCCACGGCATCACCGTCGCCACCGGCACCACTGTGGAACGTATCGAGCACGCCGACGGCCCCGGCCTCCGGGTGATCGGCACCAACGGCCTCGACGTACTCGCCGACGCCGTACTGATCGCCGTCGGCGTCCGGGCCGACGCGCTACTCGCGCACGCCGCTGGAGCGGCGACCGACGATCGAGGCGCCCTCGTCGTCAACAACATGATGGCTACCAACCTGCCCGACGTGTGGGCCGCAGGCGACTGCGTCCACACCCACCACGTCCTGTACGACCACCCCGTCTATCTACCCCTCGGCACCACTGCCCACAAGCAAGGCCGCGTCGCCGGCATCAACGCAGCCGGCGGCCACGCGCGCTACACCGGCTCGCTCGGCACCCAAGCCGTCAAGATCCTCGACCTCGTCGCCGCCCGTACCGGCCTGCGCGACACCGAAGCAACCGCCGCCGGCTACGACCCGCTCAGCATCACCATCGCCGTTGACGACCACAAGGCGTACTACCCCGGCGCCACGACCATCCACGTGCGCCTCACCGGCGACCGGCACACCGGACGACTCCTCGGCGTCCAACTGATCGGCGCCTACGGCGCAGAAGTCTCCAAACGAGTCGACATCGCCGCCGCTGCGATCCACGCCGCCAGCACCGTCGACGCACTCGCCGACCTCGACCTCAGCTACACCCCGCCCCTATCGAGCCCGTGGGACCCACTCCAGACCGCCGCCCACGAGTGGACCCGGCACAGACCCGTGCCGTAGCAAGGCATCGGGTCGTAACGCCTCCCATTGGAAACGATGAGGGCTGCGTCTCAGGTGCAGCGGCGCACAATCGCTAAACCGCGCGACGGGAACAGCAGGCTGGTCGCCCGCGACGAATCAGAAGAAGCAATCTGCCGCGGGCAGCGTCTGTGGGCTTACCGGCGTACCGGCGGCGATGCCGACAAGGAACTGTTGCGGACATCGCTGTTCTCCCGCGACGCGGATCTCGAAGTGCAGATGCGGCGCGCTGGAGCGGCCGGTGTTGCCGGAGTTCATGATGTGCTGGCCGGCCGTGACGCGATCGCCCCTGCGGACGAGCGGGCCGCCGTCGAGGCCGTGGCAGTAGATGTAGCGCACGCCGTCGTCGCCCTGGATCGACACGCCAGGGCCACAGGTGTCGGTGCCGATCGGGGCGTTGAACACGGTGCCGCTCGACACGGAGAAGATCGGGGTGCCTTCGGGGACCATCAGGTCGATCGCCGGGTAGGTGTGGTGGGGGTTGGTGAACCAATGCGGGTAGGTGTCGTACCACTCGCGGGCGAGCGGTAGCGCGTACTGCCCGGCGAACACGACCTCACCCGCAGCGTCCGCGCAGGCGGCCGGTGCTGGGGCGATCGCGGTGGCGTCGAGACCGGCGTGAGCGAGCATTCCCCGGTACACGTCGGCGATCACGTCGTAGTAGTTCGTCGCCGACGCCCAGGTGCCGGCGAGCCCACCCCAGGTGGTGGCGTGGCGGCCAGCCTTGACACCGACCGAGGGGTTCACCAGTTCGACGTCGTTGCCGGCGGCGAACTTCTTGAGGAGCTGGACTTGGGCGCGGATGCCGGTTCGGGCATCGGCGTAGGCGTAGCCGGTCGCCCGGCCGTCGTAGTGGCCGATCCCGGCGAAGTTGTTGATGGCGGTATCGGTGTTCGTGAACCAGCCGGTCTCGACAATCGACTGCGCGAACGTCAAGTCACCGCGCACGCCCTCGGCCGTTGCCTCGGCGATGTAGAGGGCGATCGCGTCGTGAATCGGCACCGACAGGCGAGCGGGTTGGGCGCCGCGCTTGGCGTCCCACCAGTGAACGAGCTGGGCAACGGTGAGCGTGGACGGTCCCAGGATGCTCGGGGTGCCGTCCGCCACGACCGCGCCGGGCGGGGTGGGTAAGAGCGGACAGTCGGGCATCCCGCCGCTGCCGGCGGTGACTGCCAGGAACGGGATCGCGAGGGTTGCCGACAGCACGGCTGTCGCTCCAGCAGCAGCGGTCATCGCGAGGCGGGGTTTGCGGCGCATGTCGATCTAGGCCGCGTAACGGCCCGGCTGATCTGCGCGCGGGTCGGGTGAGACGCGCGGCCTCGCTGGCGGGCCTAGAGGCGGCATGAACACCCGCCCTTCCAAGGAGGTCTGCCAATGACGGTGCTGATGGGACTACTCGCGAGCACGCCGGACGGCCCGCCGTCGCGGGTATCGGTACAGCCCACGTCGGTGGGGATGCCGGGGGCGGAGCTGATCCAGAAGATGCTCGGGTGGGCGCAGATGATCGCCTTGTGGGGGTCGCTGGGGGCGTTGCTGGTCGGCGCGGCGATGTACGGCCTGGCACGCGAGGGCGGAAGCTACGGGGGAGCCAGTCGGGGCAAGTCGCTGGCGATGGGCGGCGTGATCGGCGCGATCCTGGCCGGGCTGGCGCCGACCGCGGTGAACATGCTGTTCGATGCGGCGTCGTCATGAACCGGCGCGCGAAGACCGCCGCGGCGCTCGCCGCGGTCGTGCTCGCCGCGGGGGCGACGTTGGTGCGCTGCTCGGTCACCGGCCCGTCCTCGGCCCCCGACCCGGCACCGGCCACGACCGTCGTGGACGCGGCGCCCGTCGCGGTCGGCGGGGCCGGGCCGGCGGGTGAGGCGGCGGGGATGCCGGTCGGGTTCTCCGGCACACGCGACGGGGCGGTGGCCGCGGCGGTCGCCTACGCGGGGGCGTCACAACGGTGGCTCTACTTCGACGACGACGAGATCGCCGCGGCGGTCGGCGTGCTTGCCACCTCGGCCGCGGCCGGCCGGCTGACGGCCGAGGTGGTGAGCGAGGTCGGGCTGGCCCGCGACGCGCTGGGGCAGTCGTCGGGACGGGTGTGGTGGCTGGTTCATCCGCTGGCGACCCGCGTCGAGTTCTTCACCGGCGACGCGGCGCGGGTGTCGGTGTGGACCGTCACGGTGCTCGCCGCCAGCGGCGTGGCGCTCCCGCAGTCGGAGTGGATGATCGTGACGATCGACCTGGCCTGGGACGACGGCGACTGGCGGATCGACGACGTGCGGAGCGCGCTCGGCCCGACTCCGATCCTGTCCCCGAAGGACGAGCCGTGGCCGTCCGAGCGGTTCGACACCGGCCTCGACGGGTTCGCCCGCATCGACGGAGCCACGTCGTGAGCAGCCTGGTGGCGTTCGGGTTTCCCAACCCGGTCGGTTGGGCGATCGACAAGGTGACCGGCTTCGTCGGCGACGTGGCAACCGCCGGGTTCGAGCTGATCGTCGGCGGGCTGGTCGCCTGGGTGGTCGACGCGGTCATGTGGGTGGTCGGCGGCGTGTTCAACTTCTTTCTCGACGCGGCCGACCCGAACGTGCAGGCCGACTGGTTCATCACTGGCACCGGCCCGTACGCGACCACGGCGGTGATCGGCGCCACGCTGCTCGTCGGGTTCGTGCTTGCCGGAATCACCCAAGGGGTGCTGGCTGGCGACGTGGGCGGGATGCTGCGCCGGATCGCGCTCGACCTCCCCCTGGCGGTGCTCGGCATGGTCGGCCTCGTGTCCGTCACCCAAGCATTGATCGCGCTCACCGACGCGCTGTCGCGGGCCGTGCTGGCGAACTTCCAAGACGACGTGTCCGACTTCACGGCGGTGATCCTGTCGCTGTCGCGTCTCGGCGGCGGCTCGGCCAGCGCGTTTGTGGTGTTCCTGCTCGGCCTCGTGACCGTGATCGCCGGGATCATCCTCGTCGCCGAGCTGTCGATCCGCGCGGCGTTGATCTACATCGTCGTCGCGCTCGCCCCATTGGCGTTCGCCGCTCAGCTCTGGCCGGCGCTGCGCGGTGTCTCCCGCAAGCTGCTCGAGCTGCTGTGCGCGCTGATCCTGTCCAAGCTGGTGATCGCGATCGCGCTGTCGGTCGCCGCAGCCGCGGCGGTCGGGGCCGGGTCGGGCGGCGAGGTCACCTCGCTACCGGAGCCCGAGGTGGCAGCCGAAGACCCCGGCGGGTCGGTCACCCAGGCGGTCGGCATCCTGCTCGCCGCCACCGCCGCGTTCGGCGTCAGCGCGTTCTCACCGCTGCTGATCGCCAAGCTGCTCCCTCTCACCGAGGCCGCACTGATCGCGCAGGGCGTGCGCTCAGGTCCGACGCGCGCCAGCCAGCAGGCAACCTCGATGGCCTACTCGGCGCGGATGCTCGGTGGGCACCGCACCCACCAACTCGCCGCCGGACGGCCCACCGGTGGAGCCGGTGCTGGCGCCGGCCTCGCCGCCAGTGGCGTCACCGCGGCGGCCGGTACCGCTACGCGCGCGGCCCGCACCGGTGCCCGGACGATGACCGACGCAGCCGTACCTCCGGCCGGCGACCCCTCCGACTCGGCACCCCAGCGCGGCCCGGACCCCTCGTGGCGCCGCGTCCACGACGAGCCCGACCCACCACCGCACCCCGCCGGTAGCGACCGCCCGGCATCCCCGCCGCGGCGCCCGGCGACGACCAACGGCGTCCCAAAAATTGAAGGCCCAGCACAGGAGCGCGACCCGAACGCGTCGGGTCGACGTGGGAACTACTTCGAGCTGCCACCGCTCGTGACCGACCCGGGCGAGGTCGCCACCGGCCACATGGCGCCCGACCCGCCACCGCATCCCGCCGACCGTGCCGGGCCGCGCCCGACGCCGCCGAACCGGCCGCCCGCCCGTCCACCGGCCCGGCCGCCCAGTTCGGCGCAGGCCCAACCGCCCACCGCTCCGCCCGGTAGCGCCGAGGACTCGGCGCCGTGAGCGTGGAGCGGACCTACCGGTTGGAGCCGTTGGACGGCTCCGGGGTGTTCCTCGGCCTGGGCGTGATCCAGTGCGTGGTGCTCGGTAGCGGCCTCGTCACGGCTGTGCTCGCTGTCACCGCGGGGCTGGCACTCCCGTTTGTCGTGGCGCCGGTCGCGTTGGCGGCCGCGATGTGCTTCGCTCGGGTGGGCGGACATCCGTTGTGGGAGTGGCTGCCGCTCGGCGCCGGATGGCTGTTTACCGTGTTGGGGCGCGGGCGGCGGTGGACTGCCCGGCTGCCGCTGTGGCCCACGGGCGACGGGGCGAAGGCGCCGTTGCCGCCGTGTCTGGCCGGGCTGGAGATCGTCGAGGTGCCGTGGCGCACCGGCCGGATCGGCGCGGTCCACGACCGGGAACGCCACGCGGTCACTGGGATGGTGACCGTGACCGGCCCGCAGTTCGTGGTCGAACCACGCGCCGAGCAGGAACGCCTGATCGCCGGATGGGGCGACGTGCTGTCGCAATTCGCGGTCGAGCGCGGCCCGGTCACGCACATCGCCTGGAGCGACCTGGCCCGCCCGTCCGGCCTCGGCGAACACGTCGCCTGGCTCGCCAACCGCGAGGTGGCCGGCCGGCACCCGGTCGCCGCCGAGTCGTACGGCGAACTGCTGGCCGACGCCGCGGGAACCGCCAGCAACCACGAGGTCGCGCTGTCGATCACCGTGTCCCGCGATCGACTCACCCGCCGAACCAAGCTCCCCGGCGGTGATGCCGAGGCGCTCAGCCGAGCGCTCGCCTCGTCCCTCGACGCGCTCATGCGCGGCTTGCGTTCGGCCGGGCTGGCGCCCAGCGACCCGCTGTCCGCCAACGACGTACGCCACCTGTTGCGGACCCGGATCGACCCACACGCGCCCGGCGTCGGGCAGCGTCGGGGACGGCTCGCCCAGCGGCTCGGTCTCGCCCCCACCGCGGCCGGGCCGCTGACCGTCGACACGGCATGGCGTCACGCCCGCGTCGACGGCGCGTGGCATCGCACGTTCTGGGTAGCCGGCTGGCCGCGGCTGGCGGTGCCACCGTCGTGGATGGAACCGTTCCTGTCCGGCGGCGGGGTGACCCGCGCCGTCACTGTCGTGCTGGTTCCGGTGCCCTCGCACCAGTCGCGGCGCCGGATCGAACGCGACCTGGTGAAGCTCGAATCCGACGCCGCCACGAAGGAGGACAAGGGCCGCCGCGTCGACGCCCGCCACCGGCGTGCCACCCAGGCCCTGCTCGACCGGGAGGAGGAGCTGGTCGCCGGGTTTAGCGAGGTCGCCTACGCCGGACTGGTCACCGTTACCGCCACCACCGAGGAACAGCTCGACGAGCACTCCGAGATCGTTGAGCAGCTCGCCCGCGAGTCCGGCCTCGATCTGCGCCTGCTCGACGGCCGCCAAGACATCGCCTGGGCCGCCGCGCTCCCGCTCGGCCTGGCCCCCAAGACCCTGCTGGCGTCATGAGACCGTCGCTGCGCCTCGCCTACCACCGCGGCACGACCGCCCATGTCGCCTCGGTGTATCCGTGCTCGGTGCAGGCCGGTTTCGGGTACCGCGGCCCCTACATCGGGGCCGACCTGCTCGCCGGGGGCAGCGAGTTCTGCTTCGACCCGTTCGAGGCATACGGCTCCGGGCTGGTCACCAACCCCAACTGCTGGGTGTTGGGTGAACCGGGGAACGGGAAGTCGGCGCTCGTCAAGACCTGGCTGTGGCGGATGGCCGCGTTGTACGGACTCGGCAACGGTGGGCGCACGTTCGCGATCGCCGACCCCAAAGGCGAATACCGCCTGCTCGCCGAACACCTCGGCCTGACCGTGATCCGCCTGGCTCCTGGTGGCAGCGTGCGCGTCAACCCGCTCGCCGTCGGCCCCGCCGCGCGCCACGAACCGCCGGAACGGCAGGTGCTCCGACAAGCCGAGATGGTCGGCGCGCTGCTCGCCACCGTCCTCGAACGCTCACTAACCCAACTCGAGGACGCCGCCGTGTTCGCAGCCGTCGAGCACACCGTCACCGCGACACGCGGGGAGCCGACGTTGGTCGACCTCGCCCGACTGCTGCTCGACCCGCCGGCTGGGATGCTGGAACGGCTGCACCGCACCGGCCCCGACCTCGCCGTGGACCTGGCCGCCCTCTCGTACGCGCTCGACAAGCTCCTGTCGCGGTCACTGCGCGGCATCTTCGACGGCCCCTCTACCGTGCCGCTCGACTGGAACGGGCCGGGCCTGGTGATCGACCTCTCGGCGATCCCGCTCGACTCCGACGCACTCCCACTCGTGATGGTCGCCACCGCCGGCTGGCTCCAACAGCTCATGGCCTGCCCCGGCCCCCAACGCGTGCAAGTCCTCGACGAGGCCTGGGCGCTGCTCGCCAATCGGCACACCGCCAGCTACCTCCAGTCCTGTCACAAGCTCGGCCGCACCTACGGCGTCGCCAACATCTGCATCGCCCACCGCCCCTCCGACCTTGCCGCCCAAGCCGACGACGGCACCGCCACCGCCAAGATCGCCGCCGGGCTGCTCGCCGACTCGGCCACCAAGATCATCCTGCGCCAAGCCCCCGATCAGCTCGCCGCGGTCGCTGCCCACTTCGGGCTGACCGAACCCGAGACCCAGATCGTCGGCCAGCTCGTACGCGGCCGGGCGGTCTGGAAGATAGGTGCCCGCACCGCCGTGGTGGCCCATCGCCTCGCCCGCTCCGAGATACCGATCGTCGACACGGACGCACGCATGGTCGGGACTGCTGGCGATGACGCCGCCGCCGCGGGGCACGGCAACGTGTCCCGGCTACCCGTCGCCGGGGCGGCGGTGGACGGCCGGGCGGCATGAGCGATGTACGACCGCCACGCCCTGCTCGCCGCCGTCGACCTCGCCGCGCTCGCCGACGAACTGCTCGGCGGGTCACGGGGCACCGGCCGCGCCGCGAGATGGGGCTGCCCCAACCCCGACCACCCGCAAACCGGCCGCACCCCACCCGTCACGATCACCACCAACCACCACGGTGAGCAGCTCTGGCACTGCCACGGCTGCGGCGACGGCGGCAGCGCCCTCGACCTGATCGCCCGCACCCACCACACCGACATCCGCGGCGCTTTCGACCACCTCGCCTCCAGAGTCGGCCAAAGCCACCTGCCAGATGACGCGACACGATCCCAACGTCCTCGTCCTGCCCGGCCCCGCCCCGAGCCTGTCGAGGTAGTCGACCCTCAGCCGGTGGTGGCGGGCCTCGCCCGCTACGCCGACGAGTGCGCGCGCCGCCTCTGGGAACCCGCCGGCACCGAAGTACGCGAATGGCTCACCGTCACCCGCGGACTACCGGCCGACGTGCTGCGCCACAACGGGATCGGCGCGGACATCGGCCCGCGGCAAGGCCGACCGTGGGGCCTCGCTGTCGCCGAGGGAGGCGCGGCGGTGGTCCCGGTCCACCTCGGCAGCGCCGGCCTGGTCTACGTCCAGCTCCGGCTGTTGCACCCGCCCGAAGGCCGCGACCGATTCCTCAACCCCACCGGAGGGCTTGCCCGCAACCCGCGGGTCGGGCTGATCCACCCCGTACGGCGCACGCGACCCGAAGTGATCGTGACCGAAGGCCCGATCGACGCGCTCTCGGCCGCCGCGGCCGGATACAGCGCAGCCGCCGTGCTCGGCGCTGCCTACGTCCACAACCCGCTCACCGCGGCGATCCTGTCACGCATCCCGGCACGCCTGATCCTGGCGTTCGACCCCGACCACGCCGGCAACCTCGCCAGCCAACGCCTGCCCGCCCTGCTCGCCGCCCACCACCGGCCAGCCCGTCTCCTCCCGCTCGAGGCCGGCGACCTCAACGACCACCACCGCCTCGCCGGCCTCGACTGGCCCACCGACCTCGCCAACCGCGTTCAACACGCCGCCGCACCCTCGCCGGATCGAACCGCGGACTTATCCGCCGCGGCCGTGGGACTCTGACCGACGCCGTCAGCGGTACGGATCACGGCGCCGCTCCCGACGCAACGGCGCGGCCGGGTCGACGCCCGGTTGCCGCTTGGGCGATGAGGTGTCGATCTCGAAGCGCCGCCGCCACGCCGCCCGGTGCGCGGCAACCCACCACGCCAGCGTGTCGTCGTCGATCCCGTTCGGTCGCCCACCCTGCTCGCCGACGACGTGACTGGCCATCCCGTACCGCTTGACGAGCCGCGCCAGCTCACGGTCCAACTCCAGCAACGGGGCCGCGTCAGGGTCAGGCCGCTCGGTCATCGACCCACGGCGACCCACGCGGATCGGGTCGCGCGAACGACGCGACGACCACACGGCGCCAGTCCAACGTTCAGGGGTCTCTGGTCGTTGCTCGTGCGGCTGATCGTAGGCAGGACGTATCGGACGGCGCTCGCGCCGCTTGATGATCGGAGCTGGCGATCTCTGAAGGAGGTCGCGCGATCCCGGCGGCGGCTGCGCGGCCTAGTGGGGTGTGCAGCGCGATGGGATCGGGGGTTTCGAGTGGTTGGTGCTCGCGGTCGGCGGTGTCGCGGTCGGTCTGGCGGTCGTGGCGTGGGCGGGCGCGGCGCTGGCCGCCCTGACGCTCGGTTCCGTCGTCGCTCCCCGGCTCGGCGACGCGCTGCGAGCACTGGGGCGCTTGCCGGGCGTTTGGCGCGATCCGGCGTCGGCGTGGCCCGACCCGGTGCGCTCGGCCCTCCCCGGCCCGGTGGCGTACTGGCTCTGCACGGTGGTGGCAGCGGTCGCGGTGGCGGTGGTGGCGGGGTGCGTGTGGCGGCTGGTCACCCGGTCGAGGGTGGGGACCGTCAAGCGTCGGCCGTTGGGGGTCGACGGGCGGGCGGTGTTCGCATCGCGACGTGATCTGACGCCGCTGATCGTTCGGGGACCGGTGCCGGGGCGGTTCGTGTTGGGCCGGTTCGGGCGTCGGCTGGTGGCGAGCGAGGCGCCGCCGGCGCCCGGTGGCCGGCGGCGCCGCCGGTCGGATGTGCGTCGGGGCGATCGTGGGGCGATCGCGTTGGTCGGCCCGTCGCGGTCGGGCAAGACGACTGCGGCGATCGGCGGGATTCTGGAGTGGACCGGCCCGGCGGTCCTGTCGAGCGTCAAGGCCGATCTGTTGGGTACGACCCGCGGCTGGCGAGCGAACGTGGGGCAGGTCGCTGTGTATGACCCGACCGGGGCGACCGGTGTGGGATCGGCGGCGTGGTCTCCGCTCCATCAGGCCGGCAGCGTGCTCGGCGCCCAGCGGGCGGCCCGGGCGCTGTGCGATGCCGCGCCCCGTGGGGGTGTCGAGGGCGGCCTGGACTTCTGGTTGGCACAGGCCGAGATTCTGCTATCGGGGCTGTTGTTCGTGGCGCATCACACGCGCCGCGACATGGGCGCGGTGTGCGAGTGGGTGTTGTCGCAGGACCGGCCGGGAGAGTTGGGTCCGGGCGAGGTCCGTACCGGGCTGGACGTGTTGTTGGAGTCCGACGACCCCGCCGTGATCGCCGGGACGATCGACGCGTCGCGGGGGCTGCTGGCGATCTGGGAGCTGGAGGAACGCACCCGCTCGTCGGTGTACGCGACCGCGCAGACGTTGGTGTGGCCGTGGTCGGACCCCTCGGTGGCGGCGTCGTCGCGGGGTCGCAGCGTCGATCTGGCGTGGCTGCTCGACGGTCCCAACACGGTGTATCTGTCGGCCCCGATCGAGGATCAGAAGCGACTGTCGCCGGCCTTCGGCGGGTTGCTCAACGACTTGATCGCGCAGGTCTACCGGCACGTGGCGGTGACCGGCCGGCCGCTGGAGCCGCCGCTGCTGATCGTGGTCGATGAGGCCGGCAACACGCCGCTGCGGGCGCTGCCCGAGTACGTCTCCACGTTGGCGGGACTCGGCGTGCAGCTCGTGACGGTGTGGCAGTCGCTCGCTCAGATCGAAAGCGCCTACGGCCGCCAAGCCGACACGATCCTGACGAACCACTTGAGCAAGGTGTTCTACGCCGGACTCTCGGACCCGGCATCGCTCAAGTACGTCGGCCAGGTGCTCGGCGACACCGAGGTCGAGAGCCGTTCCACCTCCGCATCGCACGGCGTCGGTGCCGGGTCGGTGCAGCTCTCAGGTACTCGGGTGGCGTTGGCTCCCGCGCACGCGCTGCGCCAGATGCGCCCCGGTGACGCGCTGCTGTTGCACGCCACGTTGCCACCGGCGCACATCCGCACCCGTCCGTTCTTCCGTGACCGGCGCCTGCGCGAGCGCGCGGCGAGCCCGGTGTCCCAGCCAACCGGCTCCCCAGGAGGTGAGCAATGACCGCCGACCAGTCACCTGCTCCGTTCGTCGTTTCGCACGGCGTAGCGCGTCAAGAGATGATCCCGAAGGGGTGGACCTCCGAACACCTGCCCCACGGCGCGGGCACGGTGATGTACGACCCCGGCCGTCACCAGCTCACCTACTTCCTCGGTCAGCCGAGTCCGTCCATTATCAAGCAATGGCGTAGCGACGGCTGGTCGGTACTGGCGATCAACCCCGACGGCCAGCTCTGGACCCGCGATCGACTGGTGGCGACTCGCCGGTTGTTGGAGCGCGCCTCTCGGGCGATCGAACCGGTGGGCCTCGGCCTGTGAGCCGGCGGGCATGTCGCGATCGCGTCGGCGTGTCGAGGTAGCTTGTGGGTGGCGATCGGAGCGCCCGCCTGAGCGTCGAGAGCGAACAGCTCTCGTTGTTCGACCAGGTGCTCCCTCCAGGCAGCGCCACGGCGCACAGACGTGAGGAGGCCCCTCATGAACCACTACGGGCAACTGCTCCAGAGCCAGCACCGGATCGCCCGGCCGAGCGAGCACGCGATGATCGCCGACCCGGAGACGTTCTTCACGGAGATCGGCGAACAGGTGCAGAGCGAGATCACCGAACTGCGCGACCGGATGCTCGGCAGCCAGCGGCCGGACGAGACCCTGGAGGGCTACCGGCGCCGCAGCTACCAAGCGTTGTCGGCGGCGACCGAGATCGTGCTGGCCGACCAGCACCTGACGACACCGGACGAGGACGAGGACTTGACGATGGACGACGACCCGGCCGTGGCGTCGTACTACCTACGGCTGGCGATGATCGACCAGGCACTGGCCGACACGAGCAGCCAAGCCTCCTAGACCTTGACCTGTCCGGTACCGGCGCCGCGACGGCGCCGGTACCGGCAGGAACGCCGGTCGCCCCGGCGGTGGCGTTCCGGCCCACCGGCCAGGACGACCTGGCCCCGGCGGGGGCATCGGCCAAACTCACCGCGAACCTGGCCGCACTCGAAGTGCTCGCGGCGTGCCGGGCCGAGCAGCGGTGGGCGACCCCCGAGGAACAGGCGGTGCTGGCCCGGTGGGCCGGGTGGGGCGCGATCCCGCACATCTTCGACGACGACGATGGGCGCCACGCCACCGAGCGCGAGACCCTGCGCGAGCTGCTCGTCGACGAACGTGCGTGGGCCGCCGCGCGGCGCACGGTGCTCAACGCTCACTACACCGACGCCTCGGTCGTCACCGCGATGTGGGGCCTGGTCGGCGAACTCGGTTTCACCGCCGGCCGCGTGTTGGAGCCGGGCTGTGGTGCCGGGAGCTTCATCGGGTTCGCCCCCGAAGGCGCCCGCATGGTCGGCGTTGAGTTGGACCCGACCACCGCGGCGATCGCGGCGCAGCTCTACCAAGCACGCGCGACCGTGCACGCGGGCGGGTTCGAGGACTACCGCGCCGCCGATGGGTCGTTCGATGCGGCGATCGGGAACGTGCCGTTCGCCAAAGTCAGGCTGCACGATCCGGTCCACAACCGTGGCAAGCACTCGCTGCACAACCACTTCCTCATCAAGAGCCTGCACCTCGTCCGGCCCGGCGGGATGGTCGCCGCGCTGACCTCACGGTTCACGCTCGACGCGCGCAACCCGGCCGCGCGGCGCGAGATGGCCGGCCTGGCCGACCTCGTTGCGGCGGTGCGGTTTCCGGCCGGGGCGTTCGCCGCGGCGGCGGGCACCGAGGTCGTGATGGATCTGCTGGTGCTGCGCCGCCGCGAGCCCGACGCGGAGCTGGCCGGGCCGGCGTGGGCGACCACGGTCGACGCGTCGGTGCTCGGGGTCGAAGCGGGCGACGGCGAGCCGGTGCCGATCAACGAGTTCTTCGCGGCCTACCCCGACATGATCCTCGGCGAGCCCTACGCCGGGCGCGGCGTGTACCGCGACGGCGAACTGATGGTCCGTCCGACCGGCAACCTCGACATGCAGCTCGCCGCCGCGTCGGGGGCGATCGTCCCCGACGCGCGTGCCCGCGGCGCGGTCTTCTCCGATGCCCCAGCGGTGACCGCGACGAGGGAGCCGGTGCGTGTGGTGCCGGCCACCGGGTTCGAGTTGGCGTGGGCGCAGGAGGGCAGCTTCGTCGTGGCGCCGGGTGGGCGAATCGGCCGCTTCCGCTCGGGGGAGGTCGAGGCGTACACACCGCGCTTTCGCAAGGACGCCGGCGAGTTGGCCCGGCTGGTCGAGCTGCGCGACGCCGCCCGCGCCGTGTTGGCGGTGCAGGTCGGCGGTGGCAGCGACAGCGAGCTGGCCGACGCGCAACGCACGCTCGGCGAACGGTACGACCGCTACAAGCGACTGTACGGGCCACTCAACAGGTTCTTGACGGCACGCACCGGGCGATTCGATCCCGAAACCGGCGCCGAGGTGCTGCGCCGGGTCCGGGCACGCGTCGGCGGGTTCCGCGACGACCCGGACTGGCCGCTGCTGACCGCGCTGGAGGACTTCGACGACGAGACTCAAACAGCCGACAAAGCGGCGATCTTCACCGAGCGCGTGATCTCGCCAACCCCGCCCCGCCTCGGCGTCGACACCCCCGCCGAGGCAGTCGCGGTATGCCTCGACGAAACCGGCAACGTGACGATCGAGCGCGTCGGCGAACTGCTCGGTGTCAACCCCACCGACGCCCGCACCCAGCTCGGCACGCTCGTCTACGACGACCCCACGACCGGCGCACTGCTACCGGCGGCCCAGTACCTGTCGGGCAACATCCGCGACAAACTCACCGCAGCCGAGCGCGCCGCTGCCGCCGACCCAGCGAAGTGGCAAGGCAACGTCGACGCGCTCGCCGCGGTGATGCCACCCCAGCTCGAACCGGGCGAGATCAGAGCACGGCTCGGCGCTCCCTGGATACCGGCCAGCGACATCGAACGGTTCTGCGGCGACGTACTCGCCGCGGGCGTCGACGTCGAACACCTCCCCGAGATCGGCCAGTGGACCGCCAAGCTGGTCGACGGGTCACGCCGGTCCGTGGCGCTGTCGTCGGAATGGGGCACCGAACGCGCCGACGCCGTGGCGCTCCTCAACAGCGCACTCAACCAGCGGCTGCACACCGTGTGGGACACCACCGAAGGCGGCGGCCGGGTCCGCAACGACCCCGAGACACTGGCCGCCCGAGCCAAGCAGGAAGCCCTGTCGGATCGGTTCTCGGCCTGGGTGTGGGAGCGCCCGCGTCGGGCCGAGCGGCTCGCCGATCGCTACAACGAGCTGTTCTGCTCGGTGCGGCTACCAACCTACGACGGGTCGTACCTCACCCTGCCCGGCCTGGCCGACACCTTCACGCCGCGCCAGCACCAACGTGACGCGGTCGCCCGCATCTTGCAGGACGGCCGAGCGATGCTGGCTCACGAAGTCGGGGCCGGCAAGACCGCCACGATGGTGATAGCGGCGATGGAGCTGCGCCGCCTCGGCTCGGTCAACAAGCCCGCCGTGGTCGTGCCCAACCACATGCTCGACCAGTTCTCCCGCGAGTGGTTGCAGCTCTACCCGACCGCCCGACTTCTCGTCGCCGACAAGGACCGACTCTCCAAGGAACGCCGCAAAGAGTTCGTCGCCCGCTGCGCCACCGGCGACTGGGACGGGATCGTGTTCACCCAGTCCGGGTTCGCTCGCCTCCCAGTCGGCTCGGACCTGCTCGGCGACTACCTCGGCGAGCAACTCGCCTCGATGCGCGCCGCGCTCGCCGCCTCCAAGGACGGCAAGGGTCTGTCGGTCAAACGGCTCGAAGCCCGGATCGCCCAACTGGAGGAGACCTTCAAGCGGCTGCTCAGCGAAACCACCAAGGACGACGGCGTGCGGTTCGAGGAATGCGGCGTCGACTTCGTGTTCGTCGACGAAGCCCACGCCTACAAGAACAAGCGCGTCGTCACCTCGATCGACGGCGCCGCCAACGAAGGCAGCCAACGCGCCCAAGACCTCGACGCCAAACTGTGGGTGCTGCGCCGCAGCCACGGCGAACGCACCCGCGTGTTCGCCACCGCGACCCCGGTCGCCAACAGCATCGCCGAGCTGTGGGTCATGCAGTCCTACCTGCAACCCGACGTGCTCGAACAACTCTCGCTCGACGTGTTCGACGGCTGGGCCGCCAACTTCGGGAAGACCACAACCGCGCTCGAGCTCGCCCCCGACGGCGCCTCGTACCGCATGAAGACGAGGTTCGCCCGGTTCCAGAACGTCCCCGAACTCCTCCGGCTCTGGCGCGAGGTCGCCGACGTCCGCACAGCCGAAGACCTCGACCTGCCGGTCCCTGCGATCGTCGGCGGCAAGCCCGAAACCGTCGCAGTTCCCGCTTCACCGCAGCTTCAGGCGTTCGTCGCCGACCTCGCCCGACGCGCCGAGGACGTCCGCCAAGGACGCGTGCCGCCCGAGGAAGACAACATGCTCAAGATCACCGGCGACGGGCGCCGCGCCGCGCTCGACCCGCGCCTCGTCGGCCTCCCCGCAGACCCCGAAGGCGGCAAGATCACCGCCACCGCCCGCGACGTCGCGGCACTCCATCACGCCACCTCCGGACGCACCTACCTCGACCCCACCGGCCGCCCCGCTCAACGACCCGGTGCCCTGCAACTCGTGTTCTGCGACGTGTCCACGCCCGCCTCCGAAGGCTTCAACGCTTACGACGAACTTCGCACCCAACTCGTGCGCCGCGGCGTTCCCGACCAGGCGGTCCGCTACATGCAAGACGCCAAGACCGACGAGGCCAAAGCCCGCCTATTCGCGGCCTGCCGCGACGGCACCGTCGCTGTATTGGTCGGCTCGACCGAGACGATGGGCGTCGGCACCAACGTGCAGACCCGCGCCGTCGCCGAGCACGACCTTGACGCGCCCTGGCGACCCGCCGACATCGTGCAACGCGCGGGTCGCGTCCGTCGACAGGGCAACCAGAACCCCGAAGTTCACATGCGCCGCTACGTCACCATCGGCTCGTTCGACACCTATATGTGGCAAACCCTCGAACGCAAGGCCGCATTCATCGCCCAGGTCACTCGCGGCGACCTGCCCGACCGCGACGTTGACGACATCGGCGACCAGGCGCTCTCCTACGCCGAGATCAAAGCCCTCTCATCCGGCGACCCACGGATCATGGAGAAGGCCGGCATCGACGCCGACGTCGCCCGTCTCGGCCGGCTCGAACGCTCCCACGACGACGACCAACGACGCCTACGCCGCAGCCACGACGCCAACCGTCACATCGCCGACAAGCACACCCACCGCGCCACCCAGCTCGAAGCACTCATCCCGCGCATCACCGACACCCGCGGCGACCGCTTCGAGATGACCGTCGACAACACCCACCACACCAAACGCACCGACGCCGGCACACACCTCAAGAACCTTCTGAGCGAGCAGCTCGCGGCGACTCCACCCGACACCCGAGGCGAACTACAGCCCATTGGCCGCCTCGCCAGCCTCGACATCGCCGGACAGATCACCACGATCATCACTGACGAAGTGCGGCTCGTCATCCCAGCCACCGACATCGAGATCACCTACAACCACGAGGACTGGCAGACCACCGAGCCGGCCCAAATCGTGCAACGCCTCGAACGCCAGATTCAACGCATCCCCGACACCATCACCGACGCCCGTCACGACGCCGCGGCCGCCACCGCCGAGGCCGACCGGGCCAGCACCCGACTCGGCCTCCCCTTCGAACACGCCGACGAACTCGCCCGCCTCCGCCGCCGCCAAGCCGAACTCGACGCCGAACTGTTCCAAACAGCCGACGAGAACGACCCCGCCCAGCACGCAGAACCGGCATCTCTCGCCGCCGTGACCAACGAAGTCAGCCGAGTCCGTGAGCGACTTGATGCCGTGTCGGCCAACCGCCAACCTCCCGAACGCTCAATCTAGACTGAGCGACTAGCAAGAGAACCTCATCGCCGGCGGAAGCGAGGTTCGATCACAAAGCGGTCGATGGGCACAACACGCCCATCCGAATGGCAGCCACGTACCGCCGGCCGCGCCAACAACCTGCCCGACTCCACCCACCGGGGAACCAACTGATGACACCCGAACACGAACCGTCCGACGATCGCGGATCACTGCTGCGCTTCACCCCGCTCGCCCCGCCGCGGACCCGCCTCACGTTCGCGTTCGACCACCCGTACCTCGATCTCGTCTACATGCCCCTGATCGGTCCCGGCGCCGTCGCGCTCCTACGGCGGGTCTGCTGCGCCCTCACCGACAGCACCACCAGTGTTGAGATCGACGCCGCCGCGCTCGCCCGCGACCTCGGCCTCCGTTCCAGCCGCACCGACCCGATCGGGGAACGATCACCGCTCATGAGAACCCTCGTGCGCCTCAACCGGCAACGCCTCACCACGCGGATGGGGCAACACCACATCGGCGTCTACCAACCCGTCCCCGCCCTCGACCAGCGCGACCTCGACCGCCTTCCCGACACCGCCCGAGCGGCCCACGATCGATACACCGCACCGCCACCGGCATGACGGCTCGCCCGCACACAGATACGATCACCGGTATGACGACACGCCAGGTCGACGCACGGCTGGCCGCCGCGATCGCGCGCGGCCGTGCCCGTGCGTCGACGCTCGGCGAGCTGAGACCACGGCGGGTCGGGCCGATCGAGTCGGCCTTCACCGACGAGGCCCGCGAGATCGTCACGGAGTGGATTCGCGACGGCGGCTACGAGCGGGCGTTGCACGAGATCGGCGAGGCCGACCCCGAACTCGCGGTCCAGTAGCGCGCTCTGTTGCTCGTCGTCGATGACCAACTCCTGCTAGCCGTCCTGAGTGGCATCGCGCCGGGCGAGGTCACCGCAGGCGCCACGCGTGGCGAAGTGTTCACCACCGGGTCGTGGTACTACCGGCTCGGCCGCGCCGTCACCGCCGGCTCGGGCAGTGGCTCGCTGTCGGGCCGGTTCCAAGCACTCGCCGAACCAGTGCGAAGCCGCGTCCAGGCGTCGCTCGAGGAACTCCCCGACGAGATCGGACTGCTCAGCCTCCGGGTGGTCGTTCCCGTCATGCAAGCATTCCAATTGACACGCCCGACGAACTTCCTCACCGCCGAAGCACTCGGCGCCGCACTACTGCTCGACGCCGAGGTCGCCGTCACCACTGACGCCCCGCTCCTACGGGCCGGTTGCGTTGAGCTGGCAATCGGCTACCGCGTCGTCGCGGTCCCGTAGCGCCGACGCCGCCCGCTGTGGGCGTCGGCGCTACGGGTACGCGCTCACCATTCGTCGGTTGCCTCGGTGGCCTGTTCGTCAGCATCGCCGCGCACGCCGACGTACCGCTTGATCGTGAACGAGGCGTCCGCGTGGCCCAGCTTGTCGGCGACGATCGCCGCGTCGAGCTTGAGGTCGAACAGCATCCAGCACGCCGCGACGTGACGCAGGTCGTGAACGGTCCATCTCGCCGAACCGACATAGCGCCAGCCCTTCTTGCCCTTCGGGCCGTACCCCTTCGTCCGCGCGAGCGGCCGCACCATCGGCCACCCGGCCGCCGCGGCTGCCTTGATCCACACCTGCTGGAACGACGAGCGCCGCGCCAAACCACCGCGGGCACCGGGGAACAGCAACCCGGCCGGACCCTCCGCTTCCATGACCTGATCCACCAGGGCACGCAGTTCGTCGGTGAGGCTGCGCGGGAAGATCGTCGTGCGGGCCTGCAAGTTCTTCGGGGCCTTCACCTTGGCCGCTCCCTTGCTCGGCCGCTCGACGGCCTTGGACACCCGCACGATCCGGGTCGGCTCGAATTGGATGTCGCCCGCCCGCAAGGCGGTCAGCTCACCCCACCGCAGACCGGAGCGGTGGGTCAGGCGCATCGCCGTCGCCCACCGCTCGTCGCCCTGCTCGGCCATCGCCGCGAACAACTTCTCGCAGTCGGCGTCGGTCGGCAGGCTCTCGCGGGGGATGAACACCACGCTCTCGCCTTGCACCTTGGCCTTGGCCGAGTAGCTGACCATCCACATCGGGTCGTCGTCGCGGGCGGTCAGCCAACGCAGCTTGCGGGCGTAGGTAACCATGCCGCGCATCGTCGCCCCGACGCTCTGCACCGTCGACGCCGCATCGGTCGCCGAGCGCACCTTGTTCAACACGTCCTCGCTATCAGCCGGCGTCCACTCCTTCACCGGTCGCTCGGCGAGCAGCGGGCGCACCCACCGCCGCAACAGGTACTCCTGGCGCTCCCGATACCGCGTCGACCGGTGGGCGATGTGCTTCTCCAGATACAGGTCGGCCAGTCGCCCGACCGTGCGGTCGCCGTCGTCGGGCTGGCGCAGCTCGGCAGCGTGGGCCACCCGATCTTCCAACTCGCGTGCCCTGTCCCGCGCCCCCGCTTCAGTGGTTGCCGTCAGGTAGACCCGCTTGCCGGTCAGCGGGTCGGTGGCAATGATGCGGTAGTAGTGCTCCGAGGCGCTCGGGGCGTAGATGCGGGTGCCATGCTCGAACGAGGCGAGCGGCTTCTTGCGGTAACGCTTGGCCATGATGGTGACCTCTCAACACGAAACGATCCACGACGGAATCGGAGATGGAGAGGCCACCGCGTCAACCCTGCGAGCAAGGTTCGCCGGTTCTCGGGTGGCAAGAGGCCGACGACGAATCATGTTCTACCACGCGACGGCCGCCGTGGCGCGGACCATCGGCGTTCGCGCCTACTGACTCGCATCGCCGGCCGTCGTCACGTCCAATAGGCGCTCCAACGACGCCCGCGGTACCAAGACGCGACGGCCCAACCGCAGGCTCGGCAGCTCTCCCCGACCCACAAGTTCATACGCCAGATTGCGCGAGATGCCCAACACTCCCGCCGCCTCGTCCACCGTCATCGTCTGCCGCTCGGCGCTCACCACATACCTCCTCGTGCCTTCCAACACCCTCACTAGGCCGCTGGCACCCGCGCCGCTCTACGCGCCCGGTTGGTCGACCGACCGACGATGACCCGACAGACTCGCGCCATGACCGCGGACCCACCGTTCGACGCGTTCGACTTCGTGATCGACATCGCTCACCGTCGCCGCCCGTTCGACGACGACCCGTCCGCTGATCTCCAAACGTGGACGGCGATACTCGCCACCACGCCGTTCGACGAGGACGGACACGAGCTCGAAGCCGTACGCCTCGCCACATGCGAGCTATTGCGGCTGAATCTCAACGACACGCTGTGGGGGCCAGACGAGACGATCGGCGGGCTGGACCCCGACATCGACGCCTACGCCGCCCTCGTCGGCGGCAACGAGATCGTCGTCGAGGATGTCTTCTGCGATCAGCTCGTGATCGTCAACAGAACCACGGTCTTCCCCGCCTTCCGAGGGCTCCGGTTCGGTCCCTGGCTGACCGCGGAGGCGATCTACGCGCTCGGAGGGCCGACCACCCTCACGGCGTGCCTTCCGGCACCCTTCGAACTCGACCGCCGCGCCGACCCCGCCGGCTACCGGCAACGCCAGGCCGAACTCCGCGCGCTGTGGGAACGACTCGGGTTCGAGCCCTTCGACGACGAGGTGATGATCCTGCACCCGGAACACCCCCAACTCGTCGCCACCCTCAACGAACTCCGCCACCAGCACGGCGGCGCGAACGCTTCACGCGCCGGGTGAGTGTCGGCCGCCCCGCCCGAGCCGGCCCCCGACGAGACACTGACGTTGGCTCGCACAATCTCTCGCACAAAGTTGGGTGGTATGGGGGGTTATCCACAGGTACGGGTTGGTACGTGATGGGCAAGCCCTGATAGGCAGCTCCATCGCGAAACCCCTGGTAGAAATACAAAAACCCCCTGCCGAGCAGGGGGTTTTCTTGGAGCGGACGACGGGATTCGAACCCGCGACCCTCACCTTGGCAAGGTGATGCTCTACCAACTGAGCCACGTCCGCGTGTGCCCTTTCGGGCGGTGGCTCAATCTAGCCAGGCGCCAGGGAGGCGACAACCTGCTATCGCTGCTCGGGTGGGCGCAGGTCGATCGTGAGGGTCAGCACGCCGTCGGCCAGGTTGGCCTTGGCGTCGCCGATGATGGCGAAGTCCTGGAAGTCGAGCTTGGCCTGGGCGATGAACGCCTGGCGCTCCTCGCCGGCGACCGGAGGCAGGGGGCGTTGCTTGACGGCGTGTGCTCGCTGGCGGAAGCGCTCGAGCATCGCCTCGGTGTCGAGTGTGGCCACGTCGCCGAGGCTACCCCGAGACCTCGCCAGGCGAGTCCTCGGCGAGGTTGTGGACGCCGGCGGCGCCGCCCTTGGCGACCTCGTCGTGCACGTCGGCCGCGTCGCCAACGGGTTGTTCGAGGCCGTCCGTGCGGTCGTCACCTACGGCAGCCGCTTGGTCGGCAACGGTATCGATGACCGCTGCTTCATCTCCCGGAGCAGCCTCATCGAACGGCCCAACCGTGGCCCCGTCTGCGGTTTCGAGTGCGTCGGTCTCGTCATCGCCCGTCTCGGACACGGTGCGGTCGGGTTTGTACACCGGCTCGGGGACGAGTTCGTCGGCAGCGACCAGGTCGGTGGCGTCGGGGCTGCTCCAGTCGACACCCAGGTCGGCCAGCGGCACCTCGGGTGCCGGCTCGCCGACGACGATCGCCGGCACCTCGCCCGACAGCGGGGTGGGATCGGCGTCGAACACCATGCCATCGGGCAGTTCGGTGAGGTCGTGGTCGACGCCGCTGCCCAGGTCGGCAAGGTCGTCGAACCCGTCCGCGGCCGGGCCCTCGTCGAACCCTTCGAGCGGGACCGGAGCGGCCGGAGCAAGCGTCAGCGGCTGGGCCCCCGGCGGGCGCACCTCGTCGAGTTGGCGGCGCTGCCAGACCGGGTCGGATCGGCGCCACTTGCGCCGCCCCATCACCTCGAGCGGGGCAAGTAGTTCACGGTCGGGCCGGGTGGCCTTCACCACCGCGACCGTCGCCATCGCCATCGCCACCCCGACCACCGCCAAGAGCGCGACGATCGACCACAACTCGCGCGCATCGTCGGATGCAGCGCCGACCAGAGCGGCCACAGTGATCGGTGTCGAGGTGTTCACGCCGGCGGTGAGTCTGCCATGCGGTTGTGTCAGCACAACGTAAAACGCCGGTCGGCAGGCCTACTAGTCTGCCCGCCAGCATGAATCCGCCGACCGAGATGCCGACAGCCCCCCGGCCAGTTCACCCGCCGAGGATCGCCCATCGGTGCCTCGTCACCTTGCTGCTGGCGATGCTCGCGGCGACGTTCGCATCGCTGCTCGTCAGCGAACCCGCCGGGGCCCAGGGCACCGACTCGGTGATCCAGGTTCAGGTCAAAGAACAGCGCCGCGAGGGCGGGCGCCAGGTGAACGAACCGGTACCCGACGTGTCGGTGACGGTGTTCGACGCCGACGGCAACGAGATCGGCACCGGGGTCACCGACGAGAAGGGCATCGTCGCCATCCCCGTTCCCGCCCGGGCCGACTACACGGTCGTGCTCGACGAAGACACACTCCCGGACGATTCGGTGCTCGCCGCCCAGACACCGGCCGAGCAGGCCGTCAACGGCGAGAGCTTCGTCACCGCCCGGCGAATCGTCAACTACTTCACCGGCGAGAGCCAACGCGTGGCCCAGTCGACGTTCGACCGCTGGTCGCAGCGCATCGCCGACGGTGTCCGGCTCGGGCTGGTCATCGCCATGTGCTCGGTGGGTCTGTCGCTGATCTTCGGCACGACCGGGCTCACCAACTTCGCCCACGGCGAGATGGTCACGTTCGGGGCGCTGGTCGCGTGGGTCCTCAACAAAAACGGGTTACACATCACCTTCGCGGCCCTGCTCGCGCTCATCGCCGGCGGCGCGCTCGGCTACAGCATGGACCGGTTCGGCTTCGCGCGCCTGCGCGCCCGTGGTGTGGGCCTGATCACCCAGATGGTGATCACGATCGGCCTGTCGATCATGGCCAAGAACTTCTTCCTGTTCCGCTTCGGTGGTCGCGACCAGCCCTACTTCGACTACACCAACCAGGTCGGGCGCAAGTACGGGCCGGTGGTCATCACCCCGCGCGACCTGATCGTGATGATCCTGTCGTTGATCGTGCTCGTCGCGGTCGCGATGACGCTCCAGTTCACCCGTCTCGGCAAGGCCACCCGGGCAGTCAGCGACAACGTCGAACTCGCCTCGGCCACCGGCATCGACACCACCAAGGTGATCCGCCTGATCTGGGTTGCCGCGGGCGTGCTCGCCGCGCTCGGCGGCGTGTTCCGCGGCCTCGACGAGCAGGTCGCCTGGGACATGGGCACCGGCCTGTTGTTCCTCATGTTCGCGGCGATCACGCTGGGCGGGCTGGGCAGTGCCTACGGCGCCTTGCTGGGCGGCTTCGTGGTCGGTTTGATGGTCGAGATGTCGACCCTGTTCGGTGTGCCCAGCGAACTCAAAACGGTGCCCGCACTGGCCGTGCTCGTGCTGATCCTGCTCGTACGCCCGCAGGGCATTCTCGGCCGCGCCCAGCGGGTGGGTTAGGAGGCTGACCATGAACTTCATGTCCGTGATCGAGAGCACGCTCGCCCAGCTCGTCGGGCGCAACGCGTGCTACTACGCGATCGCCGCAATCGGGCTCAACGTGCAATTCGGCTATGCCGGCCTGCTCAACTTCGGGCAGGCCGCGTTCATGGCCGCCGGCGCGTACGGCCTCGCCCAGACGTTGCCGGTGCTGGGCATCTCGCTGTGGTGGGGCATCGCGCTCGGTGTCGGGTACTCGATCGTGCTCGGTGTGCTGATGGGCCTTCCCACGTTGCGCCTGCGCGCCGACTACCTGGCGATCGTCACGATCGCGGTCGCCGAGATCGTGCGCCTGGTCGTTCGCTCGCAGAGCGCGACACGCGTGTTCGGTGGGAGCAACGGCCTGCAGACGTTCTCGCGCCAGTTCCGCCAGCTCGGCATCGACCTCGGCATCGCTCCCGGCAAGACCTACGGGTTCTGGGCGTTCAGGTTCTCGGGCCGCGACCTGTGGGTGCTCATCGTCGGCTGGTCGCTGGTGGTCATCTTCGGCGTGCTCGTGTGGTTGTTGATGCGCAGCCCCTGGGGGCGCATCCTCAAGGCGATCCGCGAGGACGAGGACGCGGTGCGCAGCCTCGGCAAGAACGTCTACAGCTACAAGATGCAGGCGCTGGTGCTCGGTGGTGTGATCGGCACGTTCGGCGGCATGATCATCGCCATCGGCGCCGACAGCGTGCAACCCGACAACTTCAGTCGCGACCTCACGTTCTACGTCCTCACCGGGTTGGTGCTCGGCGGCATCGCCAAGGTCACCGGGTCGATCGTCGGGCCGATGCTGTTCTGGGCCCTGTACGCGTTCCTCGACAGCTTCCTGCGCCAGCTGATCGGCAACAAGCCGGTACGCATCGGCAACACCACGATCATCTCGACGGTGCAGGTCGGGCCGGTCGTCTTCATGCTGATGGGCGCGCTGTTGGTGACATTGATGGTGTACCGACCGCAAGGCCTGTTCGGCAATCGCAAGGAGATGGCGTTCGATGGCCGCTGACACCGTCCCGGCCGACTACGCCGCCCGCGCCAAGGCGGCACTGGCCACCGTCACCCCCGAGCCGGGTGTCCCCAAACCCGACCCGATCCTGCGCGCCGCGAACGTACGCCGCCACTTCGGTGGCATCGTCGCCGTCGACGTCGACCGGGTCGAGATCGAACGCGGGTCGATCACCGCACTGATCGGGCCGAACGGCGCCGGCAAGACCACGTTCTTCAACCTGTTGACCGGCTTCGACAAAGCCGACGAGGGCACCTGGAGCTTCGACGGCCGGACGATCAAAGGCGCGTACCCACGCGACCCAGGGCCGACCACCACGGCCGGGCTGCTGTCGATTCCAGTCCTCCGGAACCTGATCGGCCAAGGTGTCGGCCCCCACCAGATGGCCAAGCTCGGGATGGTGCGTACGTTCCAGCTCACCAAGAGCCTCACCAAACTGCCCGTGATCGAGAACATGAAGCTCGGCGCCACCGGTCAGCGTGGCGAGAAGATCTGGAACGCCCTGATCCCCGCGTTGTGGCGAGGTCAGGAGGCCGAGATCGAGGCTCGAGCCGATGAACTGCTCCAGCGGTTCAAGCTCGACCACATGCGCGACGAGTACGCGGGTTCGCTGTCGGGCGGCCAGCGCAAACTGCTCGAAATGGCCCGGGCGCTGATGACCAATCCCAAGCTGGTGATGCTCGACGAGCCGATGGCCGGCGTCAACCCGGCGCTCAAGCAGAGCCTCAACAGCCACGTCAGGGCGCTGCGCGACGAGGGCATGACCGTGTTGTTCGTCGAGCACGACATGGACATGGTGCACGACATCTCCGACTGGGTGATCGTGATGGCCGAGGGGCGGGTGATCGCCGAGGGCACACCCGACCAGATTTCGAGCAACCCGGCGGTAATCGACGCCTACCTCGGCATCCACCAAGGCCAGTCGCTGTTGGAGTTGGAGGACAACGCGTGACCGAGACTGCGATTTCGCTCGTTCCCGAGGCGACCGCTCAGCCGGTGCTGTCGGCCGAGGAACTCGTCGCCGGTTACATCCCCGAGGTCAATATCCTCAACGGCTGCAACCTCACGGTGAACGCGGGCGAGTTCGTCGGCATCATCGGGCCCAACGGGGCCGGCAAGTCGACACTGCTCAAGGCGATCCTCGGGCAGTGCAGCGTGCGGTCGGGGCACGTCTACCTCGATCAGTCCGAAATCACCGGTTTCAAGGCTCACCAGTTGGTCGCCTTGGGTGTCGGCTACGTACCCCAGATCAACAACGTGTTCCCCACGCTCACCGTGCGCGAGAACCTCGAAATGGGCTGCTACCTCGCCAAGAAGCAGTTCAACTCGCGGTTCGACTACGTCACCAGCCTGTTCCCACGCTTGGCCGAGCGGGCGACCCAGCGGGCGGGCGCGCTGTCGGGCGGCGAGCGTCAGATGGTGGCGATGGGCCGGGCGCTGATGATGAAGCCGAGCGTGCTCCTGCTCGACGAGCCGTCGGCCGGCCTGTCGCCCGCGCTCCAGGACGAGGTGTTCGTCCGCTGCCGCACGATCAACCAGGAGGGCGTGGCAATCCTGATGGTCGAGCAGAACGCCCGGCGCTGCCTCCAGGTGGTGCACCGCGCGTACGTGCTCGACCAGGGCACGAACGCCTACAGCGGCACCGGCCGCGAGCTGCTCGCCGACCCGAACGTGATCGAGCTCTACCTCGGCACGCTCGCCCGGGCAACCGGCGGCTGAGGTCTCGACGGTTTCGACCGGCTCAACCACCTGGTGAACGGAACCGCCGGCACCAGGCACGCGAACGGGCCCCGGGTTTCCCCGGGGCCCGTCTCACATACGTACTACGTGTTCAGTTCAGGTCACGAACCGGCGTCGAAGTTCTCGCCGAGTGCGTTACCCATGTTGCCGTCGGTGCCGTAGTAGTTCTTGACCGACGGGCCGACGCCCTGCTCGACCGCGGTGCGGAGGATCTTGCTGCCCTCGTCGAACGAGATCAGCACGACCGCATCGGGGTCGGTGGCGACGATGTCGCTCACTTCGGCGTCGAAGCTCGGGGCGGCCGGGTCGTATGCCTTGACGCCGAGCACCTCGATACCGCTGGCTGCGAGCAGCTCGGCGGCGATTGCGGCGATGCCGTTGCCATAGGCGTCGTCGAGGTTGAGCACGTACACCGAAGCGTTGCCGTCCTCGGCGACCAGGTCGGCCACGATCGCACCCTGCATCGCGTCGGACGGAGCGTCACGGAAGAACAACCCGTTGTCGTCGTAGTCCGACAGCGCAGCGGCCGTGTTGGCCGGGCTGAACATCGTGACACCGGCCGACGTGATCTGGTCGATGACCGTGAACGTCACGCCCGACGAGGCGGCACCGATGATCGCGTCGACGCCCTCGCCGAGCAGGCGGGTCGCCGTGACCGTGGCCGTGTCGGTGGTGGTGTCGCCCGAGTCGCCCTGGGTGTACTCGACGGGATTGCCGAGCACGCCACCGGCGGCGTTGATCTCTTCGATCGCGAACTCGACGCCGGCGAACTCCGGTGGGCCGAGGAACGCCAGGTTGCCAGTCTCCGGCAGCAGCGTGCCGATCTTGAGCACGCCGTCACCGGCGCGCTCGACACCGACTTCAACGAGGTCGACGACGGCCGAGTCGGGCAGCTGGGCCACCCGCAAGTCTTCGTCACCCTCGATGATCCGGTTGTTGTCACCGAACTGGAGCACGGCGTACGAACCCATGAGCGGCTCGCCGTTGCCGTTGAAGTCGAGCGGGCCCGACACGCCGTCGTAGTCGATGTCTTCACCTGCGTCGAGCAGGTCGCGGCACTCCGCGAAGCTCGTGCACTTGGTGCCCTCACGGGTGACGTCGACGATGTGGTTGGCGTGTTCAGAGCCGTCGTCGTTCGCCGCGTGTACGGCGAGCGCGATCACGATCGCTGCGTCGTAGCTCTCGGCGGCATAGTTGAAGTCGGACAGCGGGTCGTTGCCCTTCGCCACCCAGAAGTCGTTGACCGCCGGGATCCAGGCCGCCACATCGGCACCCTTGGGCGTGGTGCCGCGCATGCCGGCCAGTTCGCCACCGCTGCTGGTGGGCGGGTCGGTGGTGGGGGCGTCGGTGCTGGGCGCATCGGTGCTCGGCGCATCCGTGCTGGGAGCGTCGGTGCTCGGCGCGTCGGTGGTGGGGGCGTCGGTGCTCGGCGCATCCGTACCGGGAGCGTCGGTCGCGACCGGCGGTTGGGTGGCTGTCGTATCGTCGTCGTCGCCACCACAGGCGACTGCGACGAGCGACAGACCCACGAGCAGAGCGCCCGCGCGGCGCACTCGTGTCTTCTGCATAGGTTGTCCTCCCCCTTGTTCGGCGAGGCGGGGTTGCCTCGGCGCTTCGGGTCCACGAACGTTACCAATTCCACGCAGATCGTTGTGCGCACCAGGGTTGCCGCCCCTCACGGCGATCAACCCACCCTGGATCCACCGATCGCGGCGATCGTCCGTCGGCGCTGCCCCAGCCCACGGCGGCCGCGTCGACGTTGGCTTCGGTGCACCGTTCGTGGAACCCAGCCTGCGTGGCGCTTGAACGCAAAGCGTTGACGAGCCTGGATTCACCGTGATGGCGGCGAGGGACGAGTCGCCAGGTCGGTGGATCCAGGCTCACGGGTCGAGCTTGTCGAGGAAGCGGGCGACCGGGGCGCCGACCTGCTCGGTTTCGATCAGGAACGCGTCGTGACCGTGCGGCGAGTCGACCTCGACGAAGGCCGCCTGATGTCCCTCCGAGGCGAGGATCTCGGCGATCTGGCGCTGCTGGTAGATCGGGTACAACATGTCGCTGGTGATGCCGATCGTGAGGCTCGGCATCGACGCCCGGGCCAGCGCCGCGGCCAGGTTGCCGCGACCCTTGCCCACATCGTGCAGGTCCATCGCCTTGCTGATCGCGAGGTAACTGTTCGTGTCGAACCGGTCGGCGAGCTTGCCGCCGTGGTAGCGCAGGTAGTTCTCGACCTCGAACTCGCTGCCGGACAGCTGACGTCCGAACCGCTCGGTGAACACGTTGTCGCTGCGGAACGTGACCTGGGCGATCTGGCGGGCCACGGCCAACCCCGCGGTGGGCCCGTCGCCGGGCTCGGCGTCGTAGTAGTCGCCCCCGCGCCAGCGCGGGTCGAGGCGGATCGCCCGACGGCCGATCGTGCCCCACGCGATCTGTTGGGCGGTCGACTGGGCGCACGTGGCGATCGGCACCAGCGCCCCGACCCGGTCGGGGTAGGTGATCGCCCACTCGAGCGCCTGCATGCCCCCCATCGAACCGCCGGTGACGGCCGCCCACCGGCGTACCCCGAGATGGTCGGTCAACCGGGACTGGGCACGCACCATGTCGCGGATGGTGACGACCGGGAACCGCGACCCGTAGGGCCGCCCGTCGAGCGGGTGCGGCGACGCCGGCCCGGTCGAGCCCTGGCAGCCGCCGAGCACGTTGACGCAGACGACGAACCAGCGGTCGGTGTCGATGTAGCGGCCGGGGCCGACGATGTCGTCCCACCAGCCCGGGGCGGGGTGCCCGGGGCCGGCCCGCCCGGCGGCGTGCGAGTCGCCGGTCCACGCGTGGCAGATCAGCACGCCGTTGGCGGCGTGCTCGTCGAGCGTGCCCCACGTCTCGTAGGCGAGCGTGACGTCGGTGAGGGTGACCCCGCTCTCGAGCGCGAACGGGCGATCGGTAGCGAACGTGAAGAACTGCCGTCGGCCGGCCGGCTGTCCGGGCAGCCAGGCGCCCGTCACGGGCAGTGCGTGGTTCGCCATGTCGGGTGCCTCTCTGTGTGCGCGGGTGTACATCGTTGCATCGCCAGCGGCACGAACGCCGGGTTGCCGGCTGGGCCGGCCGCATTCCCCACCGTTGCCGGTGAGGGAGGCACCTTGGAGGCGTCGTCCAGGTTGCCGGGCCCGTCGCCGGGCCGCTCTTGATGCGCTGATGAGGGTAGCAGGACGGCGCAGTCCCGATACCGTCCGTTGCGGATGTATCGGTTTCTGCTCCGGCCGAAGTGGATCGGGTTCCACCTGCTCGTCGTCGTCGGAATCGTGACGATGGTGAACCTCGGGTTCTGGCAGCTGCGCCGGCTCGACCAGCGGCGCGACTCCAACGCCACCATCGAGGCCCGGTACGACGCTCCGCCGCTCGCCCTCGACGCACTCGTCGACCCGCGCCTCACCGACCCGCAGCACCGTACGTTCGACGCCGTCGAGTGGCGGCCGGTCGACGCCCACGGCACGTACCTCGACGACGCGTCGATCCTGATCGTCAACCGCAGCCAGGGCGGCCGGGCCGGCGAGAACGTGGTCACGCCGCTGTCCCTGCCCGACGGCCGGATCCTGCTCGTCAACCGCGGGTTCGTGCCGCTCACCGGCGACGTTCCCGAGGCGCCGCGTGGCAGCGTCACCGTCACCGGGCGCCTGCACACCACCGAGCGCCGCCGGACCGGCCAGCTCAGCGACCCAGCCGTTGGCGCGCTCGAGCTCGCCCAGCGGGTCGACATCGACCGGCTCGCGGCCCAGTTCGACGCGCCGCTCGTACCGATGTACATCGACTTGATCGAGTCGGTACCGCCCGAAGCCGGTCCGTTTCCCGAGCAGGTGCAACAGCCCGACCTGTCGGAGGGCTCGCACCTGTCGTACGCGGTGCAGTGGTTCGTGTTCTCCTCGGCCGTGGCGGTCGGCTGGGTGCTCGCCGTGCGACATTCGGTCAGCGCCCGCCGGGCACCGAGCCGCGCAACTCGCGACGCAAGCCCTGCACCCATGCCGAACTGAGCCGCTCGGCCAGGTCGATCACGGTCAGGTACGGGTTGCGGCGCGGCACGCCGGGCAGCAGCGACGCGTCGCACACCGCCAGCCGTGAACGCATCCACACCCGGCCGAGGTCGTCGGTGACCACGCCGATCCGGCACGAACCGGCAACGTGGTGGTATGCGTTCGGCGCACCGGCCATCCACAACGCGACGGCCGAGTCTCCACCCGCCAGGAGCCGCTCGAGCGTGGTGCCGTGGGCGTCGACGTAGACCGCCTCGGCGATGGCCTGCACCTCGGCGCTGTGGCTCAGCGCGACCGCCAGGTCGAACGCCGCTCGCAATCCGGCGGTGTCGCTGGCCGAGGCTGCACGGTCGAGCGCGACGTGGGGTGGGCCGTCGGGGTCGGGCAGCGTGACCGCGCCCTCGGTGAGCGGTGCCATGAACCCGGCCAGCAGGCCCGCCAGGCCGGGATGGTCGGCGATGTGATCGAGCACCACCACCTGATGCTCGCCGTGTTCGACGGTGACGGCCACGTCCGGTCCGGCCGGGTTACCCAACCCGGCCTTCAACTGCACGGCCAGGCTGACCCCAACGTGGTCCTGGAGGTGCTCGCCCAGCCCCGGCAGCTCCGTCACACCGCTGCGGAGCAGCAGCGCCGGCGTCGTGACCGCCCCTGCGCTGAGCACCACCCGGTCGGCCGCGACCTGGTCGCCGGCCGCGGTCAACACCCCGACCGCACGCGACCCGTCGAACACCACCCGGTCGACCGGTGTGCCGGTGCGCACCGTGAGGTTCGCCGGCGGCGATGCAAGGTACGCCTCGGCCACCGAGACACGCCGCCCCGCCCGCCGGGCCAGCAACGCCGGCGCGGCACGTGGGTCGGCGGCGAGCACCGCCCGGCCGAGCGCGCCGATCGAGCCTGGGGGTTCGAGCGGGAGCCGGTGCCGGTAGCCGGCCGCACCGCCCACCACCACCCCGGCGTTGACGAGCGACGCTCCACCGAGCTGGGCGCTCGCTTCGAGCAGCACGACCTCGTCGTCGGGCAGCCCCGCAGCGAGGTTGGCGGCGACCACGCACCCGGCCGTTCCCCCGCCCGCCACCACCCAGCGGGTCATCGGCCGGCCCGTGTCACGGTGTGTCGTCGGGCCGCGGCGTGAACGGTGGCAGGCCGGCGAGGTGGGCGGCGTCGTTGTAGCGCATCATCCGCCACTTCGCCGATGACGCGAGCACGAACTCGGTGAGCGACGTGTTGCGGGTGTACAGCTCGAAGACCCCGCTCGACGGGCCGCGCAGCAACTGGCGCAGCACACGGTCGATCACGCCGGCGTGGCAGGCCACCACCACCGTGCCGCCCGAGTGCCGGTCGAGCACGTCGGACAGGGCGGTGCCCACCCGCAGGTCGAAGGCGGCGACGGTTTCACCACCGGGATAGCTGACGCCGTACGGGTTGGTCTCCCAGTCGGGCCGCCCGAACCGCTCGACGAAGTCGGCGAACGACATGCCGTCGCAATCGGGGCCCGGGTCCTGCTCGCCGAAGCCGGGTTCGATCTTCACGTCGCCGAGCCCAAGCGCAGGGGCGATGATCTCGGCGGTTTCGATCGCCCGCGGGTAGCTGCTGGCGTACAGCGTCAACCCGGAGTCGCCGGCGGCAAGATCGGCCAGTTCGCCCGACCGGGCCAGCCGGTCGTGCAGCCGTGCCGCCTGCTGCCGGCCGAGATCGGACAGGCCGCTGCACGTGGCCAGGCCACCCACCACGCGATTCACCGTCACCTGTGACTCACCGTGCCTCACCAGCACGACCCGGGTTCCCGCAAGCCGCTCCACCATGCGCACCCAGGGTACTTCGCGAAACATTTTGTTCAGCGGCGCAGGCACCCGGGCGCGCGCCGCCTAGGTTCGGTGTGTGGCCCCCCGGCATCGTCTGACGATCCGCTCGATCGACCCGGACCCCCGAGCCGCACACATCGCCGGTGGCGCCGCCCAACTCGGCCTGGCGCTCGCCGACCCCGGTTCGGTCACCGTCGCCGACATCGTGTTCGTCGAGGGCGATCTCGGTCGGCAGCACCTCGACCGCCTGCACGACTTCCTGGTCGACCCCCTGCTGCAACACGGGGCGTGGGACGTGCCGACCACAGACGGCGTCGAGATCGCGCTGCTCGCCGGCGTCACCGACAGTGCTGCCCCAGCGGTCTTGCGTGCGGCGGATCGGTTGGGGGCGCCGGTCTCGGCCGCGGCCACCGGGAGGCGGATCGAGTTCGGCCCTTCCGTCTCGCCGGAGCAGGCACTGGTGCTGGCCGAGCGGCTGGTCGCCAACCCCGTGATCGAACGCTGGGCGTTCGGCACGATCGAGCCCGCCTTCCAAACCGGCAGCACGACTGCCGGCCACGGGTCGGGAGTGGCCGACGTGATTCCCCTCGCCGGGCTGACGGTCGACGAACTGGTCGCGCTCGGTGCCGCGCGGGCCTTGGCGCTCGACCCCGCCGAGCTGGTCGCGATCCAGCGGCACTTCGCCGACGTCGGCCGCGAACCCACCGACGTCGAACTGGAAACGCTTGCCCAGACGTGGAGCGAGCACTGCGCCCACAAGACGTTCCGGGCCGCGATCACCGTCACGAACGAGGACGGCGTCGAGCGGCCCTCGTTGATCGACATGTTGCGCGAGTGCACCCGGGCGATCGACGCCCCGTTCGTGCGCTCGGCGTTCGTGGGCAACGCCGGCATCGTCGCCTTCGAGCCGGCGGCCGACCCGAGCCGCGGCGAACTCACCTTGGCAGTCAAGGCCGAGACGCACAACCACCCGTCGGCGGTGGAGCCGTTCGGTGGGGCCAACACCGGGGTGGGTGGGGTGATCCGCGACGTGCTCGGCATCGGCCACCGGCCCGTGTCGGTCACCGACATCTTGTGCTTCGGGCCACCCGACACCCCGCTCGACGAACTGCCCGCCGGGGCGCTGCACCCGGCCCGCATCCGCGACGGGGTGGTGGCCGGCATTGCCGACTACGGCAACAAGATCGGGCTGCCCACCGTGGCCGGGGCGATTCTGTACGACCCCGGCTACACCACCAACCCGCTCGTGTTCGCCGGGTGCGTCGGCGAGGCCACCGGCTGGCAGCCCGACCGGGGTCCGCACCCCGGCGACCGGGTCGTCGTGCTCGGCGGGCGCACCGGGCGCGACGGCATTCGCGGGGCGACGTTCTCGTCGCTGACGATGGACGCCACCACCGGCGAGGTTGCCGGGGCCAGCGTGCAGATCGGCGAGCCGGTCGTCGAGAAACTGCTGATCGACGTGCTGGTGGGTGCCGAACACCTCTACACCGCGATCACCGACTGCGGCGCAGGCGGGTTGTCCTCGGCGATCGGCGAGATGGCCGAGCACGTCGGCGCCGACGTCGAACTCGACCTCGTGCCCCTCAAGTACGCCGGCTTGGAACCGTGGGAGGTCTGGCTGTCGGAGGCCCAGGAGCGGATGGTCGTAGCGGTGCCGCCCGAACACCTGCCGGGCCTCGCCGACCGGTGTGCGTACTACGGCGTCGAACTCGCCGACCTAGGCCGGTTCACCGGCGATGGCATCCTCACCGTGCGCAGCGCCGGAACTCCGGTACTCGAACTGGCCACCAAGTTCCTCCACGACGGCCGCCCCCGACGCGAGCTCACGGCGACGATGCCGCAGCCGGTGCGCGACCAACCGGGTGTGCGCCACGTCGACGACCCGGCCGCCACCCTGCTCGCCCTGCTCGGCCACCGCAACATCGCCTCGAAGGCGGGCGTGATCCACCGCTACGACCACGAGATCGGCGGTTCGACCGTGGTTCGCCCGGTGGTCGGGCGGCTGTCGGACGGCCCCGGCGACGGCGTCGTGATGGCTCACCCCACCGCCACGTCGGGCTACGCGATCGGCATCGGCGTCAACCCCTGGTTCGGCCTCCACGACCCGGAACGGATGGCCCACGCGGTGGTCGACGAAGCGATCCGCAACGTCGTCGCGGTCGGCGCCGACCCCGATCGGGTGGCGCTACTCGACAACTTCTCGTGGGGCGACCCGCAGCGGCCCACCACGCTCGGCGAGTTGGTCGCCGCGGTCGAGGGTTGTTGCGCCGCGGCGCTCGCCTTCGGGGCGCCGTACGTGTCGGGCAAGGACTCGCTGAACAACGAGTACACCGGCGCCGACGGCCAGCGCCACAGCGTGCCCCCCACCCTCGTCATCACCGCGCTCGCGGCGGTGCCCGACGCCGACCGGTGCGTCACCTCGGCGCTGACCACGCCGGGCAACCAACTCGTGCTGCTCGGCGCCACCCACCCAGAGTTCGCCGGCAGCCACCTCGACCTCGTGCTCGGCGAACGCGCCGACGCGGTGGGGGCGGTGCCGGCGCCCGACCCCGACGCCCCGGCCCGCTACCGCGCGCTGCACCAGGCGATCCTCGCCGGGCTGGTACAGGCGTGCCACGACGTCAGCGAAGGCGGGCTCGCCGTCGCACTTGCCGAGATGTGCGTCGGCGGTCGTCTGGGGGCAACCGTCACCACGCTCCCCCACCCCGACCCGGCGAGCGCCCTGTTCGCCGAGTCGACCGGACGCCTGGTGTGCGAGGTCGCCGCCGCCGACCTCGCCAGGTTCACCGGCCTGTTCGACGGCACCGGCCCGGTGACGGTGCTCGGCACGGTCACCGACGACGGCGCGCTCACCCTGCCGGGCGTTACCGCGCTCGCCGTCGAAACCCTCGCCGACGTTTTCACCCAGGGGGAAGCGTGAGCACGCGGCCGACTGCGCTGGTGCTCGCGGGGCCTGGCACCAACCGCGACCGCGACCTGGTGCTGGCGCTCGAGTTGGCCGGCGCCGATGCCACGATCGCGCTCACCAGCGAACTCGAACGGCGACCCGAACTGCTCGACCGCGCCCAGCTGCTGGCCGTCGCCGGTGGGTTCTCGTACGGCGACGCGCTCGGCGCCGGGCGGATGATGGCACTCGACCTCACCGCCGACGTGCAGGCGTTCGCAGCCGCCGGCAAGCCGGTGATCGGTATCTGCAACGGCTTCCAGACGCTCACCCGCGCCGGCCTGCTCCCTGGCGCACTCGGCCACAACGCGCACGGCCGGTTCGAGTGCCGGTGGGTGCAGATCGAACCCGAGCCCACCTCCGCGTGCGTGTGGACGCGCGGCCTGCACCAGCCGATCCACTGCCCGATCGCCCACGGCGAGGGGCGCTACGTGCACCCCGACCCGGCTGCGCTGGCCGAGGCCGGCCAGGTCGCGTTGCGGTACCGCAGCACCAACCCGAACGGGTCGGCCGCCGACATCGCCGGCGTCTGCAACGCGGCCGGCAACGTGCTCGGTTTGATGCCGCACCCCGAGAACTTCGTCGTCGCCCGCCAGCACCCTCGGCACTCCCCCGGCACCGACCTCACCGAGCACCTCGGCCTGCACCTCTTCCGCAACGGCGTCACCGCCGCCAAGGACTTCTGATGCGTCACACCAGCGATCGGTCGTCGAGTGCCGCACTCGCGGTGCAGCCGCCACTCCGGTGTATCGAGACGCTGGTGCGCGCACCAAGGTCTCGATACACCGGGCAGAGCCCGGCACTCGACCACCGGCAAGATCACTCGACGCCCGGGGCCAGGAGATCTGAGCGATGAGGGTGAGTTTGTTCGAGCCGTTCGTCGAGGTCGACGTGACGTTGCCCGACCGCCGCGACGGCAAGGTCCGCAGTTCGTGGGCGCTGCCCGATCACCGCCGGCTGATCGTCACCACCGATCGGCTGTCGGCGTTCGACCGCGTACTGGCGGGGGTGCCGTACAAGGGCCAGGTGCTCAACCAACTCGCCGCGTGGTGGTTCGAGCGCACCGCCGACATCGTGCCCAACCACGCGCTCGACGTGCCCGACCCGAACGCACTCGTCGCCCGGGCAGCCCAGCCGCTGCCGGTCGAGGTGGTCGTGCGCGGCCACATCACCGGCGTCACCGACACCTCGCTGTGGGGCGGCTACGCGGCCGGTGCGCGGCACATGTACGGCTACGACTTCCCCGACGGGCTGCGCAAGAACACTCCCCTGCCGCGCCACATCGTCACCCCCACCACGAAGGCAGCCGACGGCGGCCACGACGAGCCCCTGACGTGCGCCGAGGTGGTCAACCGCGGGCTGCTCGACGCCGGCCTGTGGGAGCGCGTGCAGACTGCCGCGCTGGCGCTGTTCGCCCGCGGTGTGGAGGTGGCCGAGCGGGCCGGGTTGATCCTCGCCGACACCAAGTACGAGTTCGGACTTGCTGTCGACGGCAGCGGCGACCTACTGCTGATCGACGAGGTGCACACCCCCGACTCGTCGCGGTTCTGGATGGCCGACTCGTACGAGGCCCGGCTGGCGTCCGGCGACGAGCCCGAGAGCCTCGACAAAGAGTTCGTGCGGCGGGCCTTCGCCGACCTCGGTTACAAGGGTGACGGCGACCCGCCGCGCCTTCCCGACGACGTGTGGTCGGCCACCGCCGGCCGCTACGTCCTCGCGTACGAAACCATCACCGCGCAAGCATTCCGGCCGGGGGCCTATCCTGTCCAGGCGCGGCTCATCGAACACCTCTCGAAAGCAGGGCTCCTGTGAACAGTTCACCGGCCGGACCCAAGCCCACCGCCGTGGCTCCGCCGTCACGACGCCCGATCGACAGCGACAGCCCGCGCGAAGAGTGCGGCGTGATCGGCATCTCGACCCCTCACGGCGACGGAGTCGCCGAACTGACGTTCTTCGGGTTGTTCGCGCTCCAGCACCGCGGCCAGGAGGCCGCCGGCATCGCCGTCAGCGACGGCAACCGGGTGCGCCTCCACAAGGACGAGGGGCTGGTCAGCAACGTCTTCAACCAGCAGACGATGGCGCAACTGTCCGGCTACCACTCGATCGGCCACACCCGGTACTCCACCACCGGCGCCAACGCCCTCCGCAACATCCAGCCGTTCCTCGTCGAGACGATGCACGGCCCCATGGCGGTGGCCCACAACGGCAACATCGTCAACGCCCCGGCGCTGCGCGACGAACTCCTGTCACGGGGCTTCGGCCTCACCGCCACCAGCGACACCGAGGTGATGGCCCTCATGCTCGCAGCCGCCGGGGGGCAGAGCTGGGAGGAGCGTCTCGAACGCACGCTGCCGGCCTGGAAGGGCGCCTTCTCGGTGGCGATCCTCACCGGCAAGCAGGTCATCGCCGCCCGCGACCCGTGGGGTTTCCGGCCGATGTCGCTCGGTCGTCTCCCCCACGGCGGCTACGCGGTGGCCAGCGAGACGTGCGCACTCACCACGCTCGGCTGCGTCGAGATCGACGAGGTGCGCCCCGGTGAGATCGTCACGTTGCAGGGCGCCGAGATGCGGCGCTACCAGGCGCTCGCCCCGGCGCCCAGCGCGCGCTGCGCGTTCGAGTACGTGTACTTCTCGCGGCCCGACTCGAACTGGGGCGGCGCCAACGTGCACCACGTTCGCCAGCGGCTCGGCGTCGAGTTGGTCCGCGAGTCGGGCGTCGACGCCGACGTGGTCATCCCGGTGCCCGACAGCAGCATCCCGGCCGCGATCGGCTACTCACGCGAGTCGGGCCTGCCGTTCAACGACGGGCTGATCAAGAACCGCTACATCGGCCGCACGTTCATCGAGCCCACTCAAGACATCCGCGACCGCGGTGTGGCGCTCAAGTTCAACGCGCTCGCCGAGAATCTGGCCGGCAAGCGGGTGGTGATGATCGACGACTCACTGGTGCGCGGCACCACGGCCGGGCCGCTCGTGAAGCTGGTGCGTGACGCCGGCGCCACCGAGGTGCACCTGCGCATCACGTGCCCGCCGATCACCCACGCCTGCCACTTCGGTGTCGACATGGGTCACGACGGCGACCTGATGGCAGCCCGCCTCACGGTGCCCGAGATGCGCGAACACATCGGTGCCGACAGCCTCGCGTTCTTGTCGCTCGAGGGCATGTTGCGGGCAATCGGCGCCGACGACGGCTGCTGCAGCGCCTGCTTCACGGGCAACTACCCGATGCCCGTCGAGCACGCCCAGGCCAAGCTCGCGTTCGAAGGCGCGATTGCCTGATGCGGGTACTGGTCCTCGGTTCGGGCGGGCGCGAGCACGCGATCGCGTGGGCGTGCGAGCAGCACGGCCACACCGTCACGATCGCTCCCGAGCTGGGCGAGGTCACCGCCGACGACGTCGACCTCGTCATTCCCGGGCCCGAGGCTGCGCTGGTCGGTGGGGCGGCCGACGAGTGCGCGTTCCGCAAGATCCCGTGCTTCGGGCCCAAGGCCAAGCTGGCGCGGATCGAGTCGTCGAAGGGTTTCGCTCGCGATCTCGCCCACAGCCTCGGTGTGCCCGGGCCAGCCTTCGCCCGGTTCGAGCAGGACGACGCCGCGAGCGCGCTGGAGTGGGCGCAGGCGCTCGGCAAGCCGGTGGTCGTCAAGCGCGACGGGTTGGCGGCCGGCAAGGGCGTGATCGTGCCCGCCGACGCCGCCGAGACCGAGGCCGCGGTCCGTCAGTTCGCCCCGCTGGGGCCGTTCGTGCTGGAAGAGAAGATCAACGGGCCCGAGTGCTCGCTGCTCGCGCTGTGCGACGGGACGCGGGCGGTGGCGTTGCCGGTGGCACAGGACCACAAGCGGATCGGCGAGGGCGACACCGGGCCGAACACCGGCGGCATGGGGGCCTACGCACCGGCGCCGATCCCGTTCGACGCCGACGAGTTGCTCGCCACGTTCGTCCAGCCGTTGCTCGACTACTTCGCCACCGCCGACACTCCGTACGTCGGCGTCATCTACGCCGGGCTGATGCTCACCGCCGACGGCCCGCAGCTGATCGAGTACAACTGCCGCTTCGGCGACCCCGAAACCCAGGCCGTGCTGCCGCTGCTCGAGTCCGACCTGGCCGAGTTGGCCTTGGCCGCGGCCACCGGCGGCCTCGCCGGGCGGACGGTGGCCGTCAAGCCGGGGTCGGCGTGCACCGTCGTGGCCGCCGCTCCGGGCTACCCCGACGAGCCCCACCTCGGCGCGCCGGTCAAGCTCGACGGGTTCTCCACGACCGACTGGGCCAACGCCTCCACTGCGGTGCCCGAGGCGATCCTCTTCCCCGCGGGCGTCCGGGACGGCAAGGTCACCGGCGGGCGGGTGCTCGCCGTCACCGGGTTGGGCGACGACCTGGCGGCCGCCCGAGCCGCCGCCTACCGCGGCATGGACGGCGTCAAGTTCACGAACATGCAGGTGCGCCGCGACATCGGCTGGCGGGCCCCCGGCGCGTTACTGACGTCGTACGCCGAGACCGGTGTCGACATCGACGAAGGCAGCCGGGCGGTCGCCCAGATGACCGGAGCGATCGAGCGCACGCTCGGCCCCGACGTGTTGCGCGGTGTCGGCAGCTTCGGCGGCGTGTTCTCGGCCCGGCGACTGCTCGAGCTCGACGACCCGGTGCTCGTCGCGTCGACCGACGGCGTCGGTACCAAGGTCGAGCTGGCAGCCCGGCTGGGCAAGGTGCGCGGCGTGGGCCTCGACATCGTCAACCACTGCATCGACGACGTGCTGGTGCAGTCGGCTCAACCGCTGTTCTTCCTCGACTACATCGCCGCCGGCGAACTCGACGCCGACCTCGTCGCCGACGTGGTGAGCGGTATGGCCGAGGCCTGCGAGGCGGCGGGTTGCGCCCTCTTGGGCGGCGAGACCGCCGAGATGCCCGGCGTCTACCTCCCCGGAGCGTTCGACATCGCCGGCACGCTGATCGGCGTCGCCGAGCGCGGCGCGCTACTTCCCCGCGGCGACGTCGAGGCCGGCGATGCGCTGATCGGCCTGGCGTCGTCGGGGCCACACACGAACGGCTACTCGTTCCTGCGCCGGCTGTTCGACTGGATGCCGATGGACGCGACCCCACCGGGGTTCGATCGCACGATCGGCGAGGCGCTCCTGGAACCGCACCGCTCGTACCTGCACGTGCTCGCCGGTGCGCTGGCGACCGGGCACGTCAAGGCGCTCGCTCACATCACCGGCGGTGGGCTGCCCGAGAACCTGCCCCGCGCGCTGCCCGACGGTATCGACGCCGAGATCGCCCTCGGCTCGTGGCCGCGCGGCCCGCTGTTCGATCTGATCGCCGAGCTCGCCACCGGGGTCGACCCGTACGAGTTGCACCGCATGCTCAACATGGGCATCGGCATGGTCGCGGTCGTCGCCGAAGCCCACGTCGCCGAGGTCCGGGCGGCGATCCCGGAAGACACGTGGCTGATCGGCCGCCTGGTCCGCGGCGAGCACGGCAGCCGCACCGTCCACCTCGTGTAGTCGAGATGCACGATCACTCAGATTCGTGAGGGTGACCGGCGCACTGGCCGGGATTGTTCTGGATTCTGCAAGATCATGCGTATCAATGCTTGAGTTTGCGTTGTTTCGTCAGTACGCTCGGAACATATGCACAATCGTTCAGATTGGGGAGATTGGCTCCGTGCGCGTCGCCGTACCCTCGGCCTGCGACAGGACGAAGTGGCCGCGCTCGCCGACGTCTCGACGCGGTCGGTTCACGCACTCGAGGCGGGGAAGGCCACCGTTCGCCTCGACGTCCTCACCGCGGTCGCCGGCGCGCTCGGTGTCGATGTCACGGTGTCCGCCGGGCCAGCCGACGGGGCGCGGATTCCGCCGGTGCCTCCTCGATGAAGCTCGACGAACTTCCGTCGCTCGACGCCGCCGATGTGTTCATCGGGGCGACGCGCGTCGCACAACTCACCACGGACGGAACCTTCACACGGTTCCGGTACCTGCCCGAGACACCGGACTCGCTCGCCGTGGCGACGACCCTGCCCGTCGGGAACGAGCAGCCGGTCACCACTCCGGGTCGCGCCGTCCCCCCGTACTTCGCCGGCCTGCTCCCTGAGGGCCGCCGGCTGAGCGCCCTCCGCACGGCGATCAAGACCAGCGCCGACGACGACCTCTCGCTGCTCGTGGCGGCCGGCGACGCTCCCGTCGGTCGTGTCCGGGTCGCCGCGGCAGGCACCGGGCTGCCCCCCGTCTCCCCTCCACCACCACAGGTCGGCTCGCTCGAACAGCTCGACTTTGCCGACGTACTCGAACGTTCCCTCGGAGCCGACGGGCTCGACCGGGTCGCGCTGGCAGGCGTGCAGGACAAGGTGTCGGGGGCGATGATCACGGTGCCGCTGTCGGTGGCAGGAACCGATCACCTGCTCAAGCTCGACCCGCCCGAGTTCCCCCACCTGGTGCGTAACGAGGCGTTCTTCCTGACGATGGCACGCGCCTGCGGGCTCGCCACCGTCGACGCCCGCGTCATCATCGACCGGCACGGTCGCCCCGGGCTGCTGGTCACCCGATTCGACCGTATCGGCGACCGGCATGCCCCCACGGCGTTGGCGGTCGAGGACGGTTGTCAGGTGTCCAATCGCTACCCGAGCGACAAGTATTCGATGTCGGCCGAAACCGTCCTCACCAACCTCGCCGAGCACTGTCGCGCTCGCGCGGCAGCGCTCCTGCAAGGCTTCGAGCAGGTGCTCTTCGCCGTCATCACCGGCAACGGCGACCAGCACGCGAAGAACTTCTCGATGATGCACACAGGATCTGAGTGGCGCCTGGCCCCCGCCTACGACATCCCGTCGTCGCAGCCGTACGGCGACTCGAGCCTCGCCATCAACCTCGGTGGCACCCGCGACCCCCAGGTGTCGCGGCGACGCGCCCTCACGTTCGCCGACGACATCGGCCTGCCGACTGGGGCCGCCCGACTGGCCCTCGACCGGCTGCTCGAACGAACCACACCCTGGACCGAACGACTCGACGAGCTGCCCTTCGACGACGCACGCATCCACAAACTGCGCCGCGTGATGCTGGCTCGCATCAGGCTGCTCTCCACGTGACCTGTGGTAGCGACCGGCTCACCACCCTGTAGGACGGGACCAAGGCGGTTGAGCCTGTCGAAACCAAGCCGGCTGTGACGGATTTTTCGTTCAGGTGGCTCGCCGAAGGCCGCGCGTACGTCTAGCGTCGAAGCATGTATCGCCTGGCTGTGCTCGTCTCCGGGAACGGCAGCAACCTCCAGGCGATTCTCGATGCGTGCGCCGCCGATGAACTGGCGGCCGAGGTCGCCGTGGTCGTGTCGAACCTTCCCGACGCGTACGCGATCGAACGGGCTGTCGCGGCCGACGTGCCCACCGTGGTCGTCGAGCGGCTGCCCGGCGAAGACCGCGCCGCCTACGACGCCCGGCTTGTCCAGGCCGTGGCCCCGTTCTCACCCGACCTGGTGGTGCTCGCCGGCTGGATGCGCATCCTCACCCCGGTGTTCGTCGGGACGTTCGACGTGATCAACCTGCACCCCGCGCTGCCCGGCGAGCTGCCCGGCACGCACGCCATCGAACGGGCCTGGCAGGAAGCCCTCGCCGGGCAGCGCTTCGGCTCGGGCGTGATGGTGCACCGGGTGGTCGACGCGGGCGTCGACGACGGGCCCGTACTCGCCAGCGAGGCGGTGGCCATCCGCCTCGACGACACGTTCGACACGTTCGCCCAACGCATCCACCACACCGAGCGCCGGCTGCTGGTCGGCGTCGTCGGTGAACTCGCCACCGCTGCTCAAGGAGCCCCCACATGAGCCACCCCAACGACGACCTGTTCACCCGCTACGAGGGCCTGACGTTCGACGACGTCGTGATCGTGCCCGGCTACTCCGAGACGCTGCCCGACTCGGTCGACACCGCGACCACGTTCGCGGCCGGCATCGAGCTGTCGATCCCGCTCGTGTCGGCGGCGATGGACAAGGTCACCGAGGCCCGGATGGCGATCGGTATGGCCCGCAACGGGGGCATCGGCGTGATCCACCGCAACATGTCGATCGAGCAGCAGGCGGCCGAGGTGCAAAAGGTCAAGCGCAGCCAGTCGGGCATGATCTCCGAACCGGTCACCCTGCCCGCCCATGCGCTCTTGGCCGACGCCGAGGAACTGATGAACCGGTTCAAGTTCTCGGGCGTGCCGATCACCGACGCCGAGGGCCACCTCGTCGGCATCCTCACCAACCGCGACATCCGCTTCTGCGAGCCGTCCGACTACGAGCGCCCGATCAGCGAGTTCATGACCTCGGCGCCGCTGCACACAGCGGCCGTGGGCACGTCACTCGACCAGGCCAAGGCGATCCTCCAGAAGTACCGGATCGAGAAGCTGCCACTGGTCGACGACGACGGCAAGCTGGCCGGGCTGATCACGGTCAAAGACATCCAGAAGCGGCTCGACTACCCCAACTCGGCCCGCGACGACCGGGGCCGGCTGGTGTGTGCCGCGGCGGTCGGCGTGGGTGACGACCTCGAGGCCCGCGTCGAAGCGCTCGTCGCGATGGGGGTCGACGCGGTGTCGATCGACACGGCCCACGGCCACTCGGCCGGAGTCGTCAAGGCGATCGAGCGCATCAAGGGCGCGTGGCCCGGCCTTCCGGTGACAGCCGGCAACGTCGTCACCCCCGAGGGCGTCGAGGCGCTCGCCGGCGCCGGCGCCGACGCGGTCAAGATCGGCGTCGGTGCAGGTTCGATCTGCACCACCCGGATCGTGTCGGGTGCGGGCATGCCGCAACTGTCGGCGATCTACGGGGCGGCCCAGCGGGCCCGCCAACTCGGCGTGCCGGTGATCGGCGACGGCGGCATCACGTACTCGGGCGACATCGTCAAGGCGATCGCCGCCGGGGCCACCACCGTGATGCTCGGCTCGCTGCTGGCGGGTACCGAGGAGAGCCCCGGCGAGACCGAGCTGTTCGAGGGCCGGCGGTTCAAGAGCTACCGCGGGATGGGGTCGATGGGCGCCATGCAGGGCCTGGGGGCCGACCGCTACGCCACCAGCCAGTCGAACCTCGCCAAGACCACCAACAAGCTCGTGCCCGAGGGCATCGAGGGCCGCGTACCCTACGCCGGTCCGCTCGGCGAGACGCTGTACCAGCTCGTCGGGGGCCTCCGCTCGGGCATGGGCTACGCCGGCGCCGCCGACCTCGAAGGCTTGCGCACCGGCTCGCGCTTCATGCGGGTCACCACCGCTGGACGCGAGGAGAGCCACCCGCACGACGTCACGATCACCAAGGAAGCCCCCAACTACCAGCGCTCGTAACCAAACCGCAAACGACCATTTCGCGAACTCGTGACAGAGGCCGACCTGGCCCTGTGATCGCGGCCGCGTAGGTTGAGTTGATCGCCTCGGCAGCGTGAACAACTGCTCCGGCGAGCCATAGCACACCGGAGCAGGAGGCTGTCCTGAATACTGCTGCGCTCACGCATCGGCCTGATGCGACCCCCTGGGCGGACACAACCGATCGGCGTATAGATGTCGGCCTCGCCGCGTTCTTCGTGACTGCGCTGGTCGGCCCTCCCGCCGTCACGCTGGCAGTGTTCGCCGCGTTGGCGGTGCTGTTCGCTCGCCTCCGGCCCGTTCCGGCGCCGCATCTGTCGCCACCGACTCGCCAGCTCATGCTCGCTGGTGCGCTGTTCGTGGGCAGCGGCTGTGTGGCCTATCTCATGTCTCCACCCGATTGGGCAGGGGTCGTGACCGTCGCCCAACTGTCGCTGCTGCCACTCGCCTGTTGGGTCGTGCGCGGGGCTGGCGCCTTGATCACCCGTTTGGTCCTGTGGCGATCAGCAGCATTGGCGTCGGCCGTATCGGGACTGGCCGCCATTGTCCAGACCGGCCTGGCTGATGCCCCCCGAGCAGCTGGCTGGAGCGTCAACTCGATTGCGTTCGGCAATCTCGCGCTCGTGATGGTGGCGTTGACCGTGCTGTTGGCCGACACCCCGCACGACGGTCGCCGAACAAACTCGTCCGTCGCGCATCGTCGGGCTACGTGGACGTCGGCCACCCTCGGGTTGTTGGCGGTCGCGCTCTCAGGTTCGCGAGGGGTGTGGTTGGCGGTGCCGGCGGTTGCCGCCGTGTCGGCAACAAGGAGCCGCCGTCAACAGCCGGACCGATCGCCCAAGGCAGTCGCCGCGGCGGTGGTGGTCGCGGTGCTCGGCAGCGTGGTGATCGCCGGCCCGACGCTGGCCCGCCGGGTTCGCGCGGCCCTGGCCGAAGTTCTCGCCTACGTCGGCGAGGGCTCGCGCTCACCAGCGTCGGGCACCTCGATCGGCGCCCGCTTCGAAGCGTGGCGAACCTCCTTCGCCACGTTCATCACCGACCCGCTGACAGGAGTCGGCTGGGGCAACTTGCCAAATGCGTTCCGCGACGACGTGGCCGCCGGACGGCGTCATCCGCGGATCGCCGGGTTCGATCACGGGCATCAACAGTTCCTGACCGCATTGGGCAGCGGTGGCATCGTCGGCGCGATCTCGATGGTCTTGTTGTTGGCCGTACCGGCCGCCTGGTTCAGCGGCGCCCGCCGTGGCTCCGGTGGGCTCGACCAGATCGGCGACGCCGGAATCGCGCTGGTCGCCGTCTGCGCCATAGCTGGCATCACTGACACGGTACTCGCCAACCCGTCGTTCCTCCTCGTGTACGCACTCGCGGTGGGCTTGTTGACGGTCGCGTTGGAGAACGCCCCCGATCGGGCGCCCGCGCGATCCCCGTGACGGCTGCCACACCGACCCGCACTCTGGGATACGGTGCCGCCGGTGGGCGACAGCTACTTCACCACCGCTGACGGCGATCGGTTCCAGCCAACCGACTTCTGCCGAGGCCCGTGGAGCCCCGACGCCTGCCACGCCGGGCCGCCGACCGGGCTGCTTGCCCGGGCCAGCGAGCTGGCGGTGCCGCACCAGCGTCTGGCGCGAATCACCGTCGACCTGATCAGGCCGATCCCCCACGCCGGGTTCGCGGTCGCCGCCGAGGTCACGCGCTCGGGGCGCACGGTCTCGACCACGCTGATGCGCGTGATCGACGGCGACGGCAAGGAGGTCGTCACCGCCCGCGGCTTGCACCAGGCAGCTGTCGCCGAAGGCGAACTTGACGACCTGCCCACGACCCCGTACCAACCGCCACCGTTCGGTGAAGCGGTCGACGGCCCGTTCCCGTTCGGTAAGCCGGCCCATGACCTGCCGTTCTTCCGCGACTCAGTGCAGGTGCGCTACAACCCCGGCGAGCCGACCACAGCGGGGCCGAAGCGGGCGTGGATGAAGACGCTGCCGCTGCTGCCCGACGAGGAGCCGTCGCCGTTCCAGCGGATCTGCCCGCTCGCCGACTGCGGGAACGCGTTCGGCCGCAACACCGACTCGTTCGACTACGCCTACATGAACACCGACCTCACCGTGCTGCTCCACCGCGCTCCACAGGGTGAGTGGTTTGGCATGGACGTGGCCGGCCGCTGGGAACCGACCGGCGTCGGCATGAGCGACGCGCTCCTGTTCGACCAGCACGGCGCTGTCGGCCGCGCCCTGCAAACCCTGCTCCTTCGCCCGCGCTGACCTGGGGGTTTCCCTACCCCGCCGCCAACTTGGCTACGGTCGTCGGGGTGGGTGAGCAATTTCAGTGGTTGTCAGTTCGGCGCGCCCCCAGTGCCCCGGCCCGTCGTTCGATGCGGGTGGGAGCGGCGTTCGCCGCCGTCGCGACCTCTGTCGTCGCGGTGTGGGCGGCACCCGCTGCGCCGGCTGCTGCGGCCCCGGCTCCTGCGGTGCAAGCCGTCAACCCGGCCCGCCTGCTCGACACCCGAGCCGGCGAGACCACCGCCGACGGCCTTCATCGCGGTACCGGGCGGGTTGCCGCGCGGGGCGTGTACACGCTGCCGGTGCTCGGCCGCGGCGGCGTGCCCACGGCGGCCGACGCGGTCATGCTCAACGTCACTGCGGTGACGCCCTCTGGGCCGGGCTATCTGACCGTGTTCCCGTGCGGTACCGAGCGCCCGACCACCTCGAACGTCAACTATCTCGCCGGGCAGACCTCGCCGAACGCCGTGCTCGCCAAGATCGGTAACGGCGGGGCGGTGTGCATCTTCAGCCTCGCCGAGGCCGACCTGGTGGTCGACGTCAACGGGTTCGTCCCGACCGGGGGCACACCCGTGGCACTGGCGCCCGCCCGCCTTGCCGACACCCGCCCTGGTGAGCCGACCACCGACGGCCAGTACACCGGCGATGGCCAGCTTGGCGACGACGACATCTACGAGATCCAGGTCGCCGGTCGCGGCGGGGTGCCGTCGGGTACCCCCGCGGTGCTGCTCAACGTCACCGCGACCGGGTCGTTCGACGCCGGCTACCTCACCCTGTTCCCGTGCGATCAGGATCGACCCCACGCCTCGAACGTCAACTATCTCGGCGGGCAGACCTCGCCGAACGCGGTGCTCGCCAAGCTCAGCAACGAGGGCACCGTCTGCGTCTACGCCAAAGCGGCCGCGCACGTCATCGTCGACGTCAACGGCCACGTCCCGATCGGTGGCGCGCCGATCGGCCTACTCCCGTCCCGGCTGCTCGACACACGGCCCGGCGGGCCGACCGACGACGACCAGCACTCCGGGTCGGATTGGCTCGCCGCCGGTGCCACGTACGTGCTCCCGGTGCTCGGGCGCGGTGGGGTGCCCGGCAACGCCGCGGCGGTGATGCTCAACGTCACCGCGATCGCTCCGCACGCAGCCGGCTACCTCACCGTGTTCCCGTGCGGAGCAGAGCGCCCGAAGGCGTCGAACGTCAACTACGGCCCCGGCGATGTCGCCCCCAACGCGGTCCTCGCCCAGATCGGTGCCGGCGGAGCGGTCTGTATCTACACGCTCGCCAACGTGCAGCTGGCGGTCGACGTCAACGGGTACGTGAAGGCGCCGCCACCCCCACTGCCGCCCGGGGCGACGTATTCGGCGGTTGCCGCCGGGGACGACCACACCTGCGCAGTCGTCGCCGGCTACGTGCAGTGTTGGGGGTCGAACGTGTTCGGCCAGCTCGGAACCGGCAGTTACGGCGTCGACTCGGCCAGTTTCGACTCGCCGGCCCCGTTGCGCGTCGAAGCACTCGCTGACGCCCGCTCGATCGACGCCGGCCGCTGGTTGTCATGCGCCAGTACGGGGAACGGCGCGGTGTGGTGCTGGGGCGACAACAGCGAGCGGCAGCTCGGGGGCGCCAGCCGGTACCGCGACGAGCCGGCTCCGATCCAGGTGGTCGGCGTCACCGACGCCACGGCGGTCGCCACCGGCGAGGAGCACGCCTGCGCGCTCCGTTCGACGGGAGCCATCGCGTGCTGGGGGGCCAACTTCACCGGGCAGCGCGGTAACGGTACGACTAGCAGTAGCGACGCTCCCACCCCGGTGTCCGGCGTCAGCGGCGCCACCGCGATGACCGCAGGCAGGCGTCACAGCTGCGCGGTCACCGGTACCGGCCTGCGTTGCTGGGGCAGCAACGGCAGCGGCCAGCTGGGCGACGGCTCCCACGACAACCGGCCCACCCCGATCACGGTCACCCTCGGTGGCACCGCCACTGCGGTCGCTGCGGGTGATTCACACACCTGTGCCCTGCGCGGCGATGCCACGGTGTGGTGCTGGGGCGACAACACCTACGGCCAGCTCGGCCGCAGCGGTGGCAGCTCGACCACCCCTGTGCAGGTCACCGGGTTGGCCGGGGCTACCGCGCTCGCCGCTGGCGGTAACCACACGTGCGCGGTCGTCGGTGGCGGAGCGGTCCGGTGCTGGGGCAACAACGCCAATGGCCAGCTCGGTCGGCCGATCCCCACCGTCTCGTCGGATGCTCCCGTGGTAGTGACCGGGTTGACCGGCGCCAACTCGCTCGCCGGGGGTGCCGCCCACACGTGCGCCCACCGCTCCAACGGCACGCTGACGTGCTGGGGCAGCAACGCCTACAGCCAGCTCGGGTCGGGCGAATACCCCTGGCGCGACTCACCCGGGCCGGTCTCCGGCCTGACCGGTGTCGCCGAGATCGAGGGCCGCCGCGACTCGATGTGCGCCCGCCGGACCACCGGCGCGGTGATGTGCTGGGGCGCGTACGACAACGACACTCCCGACCCGCGACACTGGTGGACCCCCCAGGCGATCGGCAACCTCATCAACGCCACCGCGCTCGGCGGGCGCTGCGCGGTGCGCACGACCGGTGTCGTCGCCTGCTGGGGCACCAACTACCCCGCCGAGGATGTGAGCGGGGTCTCCGGTGCCACCGACGTGTTCGGCACGCACCCGTCCGGCTGCGCCGTGCTGACGTCGGGTTCCGTGCGTTGCTGGGACGACCCAGGCTGGTTCGGTACGCGCGTCGTCACCAACGTCGCGGGAATCTCGAACGCGGTGTCGGTCACCGGCAGCGGTCACGACTACTGCGCGCTTCGCTCCAACGGCAGCGTCGCCTGCTGGAACCTCGAAGACATGGACTCGGTCAGCGCCCAAGCTGTCAGCGGCGTATCGGGGGCGACCTCGGTCAGCCCGGGCCTGGCCAAGGACGACTGGGGCGCCGCCACGTTCTGCGCTGCGGCCAGCGGCAACCTCGCCTGCTGGGAGCCGGGTGCGGCGGCGGCCGTGGTAGCTGGCGTCGGTTCGGTGACGGCCGTATCGGGCACGTCCGAGCCGTGGACCGGGCACCTGTGTGTGCTCGTCGGTGGTGGCGCGGTCGAGTGTTGGGGCGAAGCCAACGAGGGCCGCCTCGGCCGGCCGCCGGCGGTGTCGGGAGAGTCGACCGACCCCTCGGTCGGCCCCACTGAGCGCGGGCGCCCGATCCAGTCCGGCGCGGTCGCCGTTGCGGTCGGCGAGCGCGTGAGTTGCGCGCTGCGGGCGAACGCCACCGTGGCCTGCTGGGGCGATCGCCGCGACGGCAAGCTCGGCGATGGCACGGGCGCCTGGAGCTACGCCCCGGTGCCCGTCGCCGGCCCCTGAGCCGAAGTGCTGTACGTGGAGCCCGGCCTGCGTGACGTTTGAACTACATCCAGGCTGACCGCCGCCAAGGATGGTTGCGTACCTACTCGCTGAGCCTCTGACCGGCGCGGCGACGACCGCCGCGTTCGGCGAAGGCGTCGAGCGCGGCGAGTACGGCCGGGGCTTCGAACTTGCGGTTGCGGCGGCCGTCGGTGAACTGCCGCAGGGCGCCGACACCCACGAGTAGGTCGATCGCCGCGTTGGCGGCCTGGGCGGTTACACCGAGTTCGGCCTGGAGCAATGCCGAGTCGAGCACCGGGCGGCGCAGCACCACGTCGATCGCCCGCCACACCGTGGCCTGGCGGCGCGCGTCAAGTTGGTCGACCCACATCCCGCGGATCGTTTCGAGGTCGTCGACCAGCTCGCGCCCGTTGCCAGCCGCTGCGAACGCGGCCTCCGACATCCGCTCGACGATCGGCAGCGGGTCGCCGGCGCGATACGCGGTCAGCGCCTCGAAGTAGGCGTCGACCTCCACGAGCAGGCCGGCCGACACGGGCACGGTGACACGACGGGTCAGGCCCTTGGCCCGCAGCAGGCTGTGCAGCAGCGCCCGCCCGGTGCGGCCGTTGCCGTCGGTGAACGGGTGGATCGTCTCGAACTGGGCGTGCGCCAACGCCCCGTGCACCAGCACCGGCAGGTCGTCGCGGTGCATGAACGCCACCAGGTCGTCGATCGCTCCGGGAATCCGGGTGTGGTGGGGCGCCACGAAGTCGGCGGTGTGGGGCCCGTAGCTGCTGCGTCCGATCCACACCTGCCGGGTGCGCCACCTCCCGGCGCCGTCCGGGTCGACCGTGCCGAGCAGGGCGGCGTGCGTGGCGAGGATGCCGGCCGCGTCGAGCCGGTCGGCGGTATCGAGCGCTTCGTGCATGGCGGCCGCGTTGGCAACGATCTCGGTGGCGTTGCGGCGCGACGTGTCGCCGAGCTCGGCCAGCGCGATCGCTTTCGACGAGGCGGTGAGGTGCTCGATCCGCGACGACGACGCCGATTCGGCGCGCAGCAGCAACGATGCAAAAGGGCTCTCCGACCCGTTCCGTGGGTGAGTAGCTGACCATCCGCGGGTGCACCCCGTTGCTGCGCTTGGCTTTCCGGCTGTCTAGGACGGTCAGCGAAGCGAGGTGCAACGGGGTGCGGAACTCAAGGGTATGGCGGCGGCTGCTCGGCGTCGACGACCAGGTCGTGGTCGAGGGCGTCGACTACGACGACGAGCTCGACGCGATCACGGTCCGGTGTCGGCTGCGGCGGGGCGCGAAGCGACGATGCGGTCGTTGTGGTGAGCGGTCACCGTTGTATGACCGCGGTGACGGGC
>DATMEY010000017.1:0-152786 GCA_035556435.1 Ilumatobacter sp.
CAACTCCGCCGCTCCACCGACCGTCGGCACCACCACCGCAACGCAGCCCTGTGCCTCGCCACCGCCATCTTGATCACCGGGAAACTGCTCACCCACCGCGACCGCTACTGCCGCTGATGACCGCCTATCCGCTCGTGTCCTTAGGCGTTGCTGCACCTGTTCGAGCACCCCGCGGTCGGTGACGGCGAGGGCGAAGTGGTCGATCGCGCCGCGGCCACCCTGGCGACGGCGCTCACCGATGATCTCGTCCGCGCTCACCTCGAACACGTTGAGGTAGGCGCCACCACCGAGGTCGAGGACCTTCATCCAAGGGTGATGCTCGGACTTTGGCATCTCGAACGTCACGATCGCCTCGAAGGCCTGCTCGTAGAAGCCCACCGTCAGGTCCATCGACGTCGTCAACGTCGCAACGTGGTTGAACCCGGTGGTGATCGGCATGTGCGAATGCTCGCGGTCGACCCGTACGACGTCAAGCAGGCGAGTCCGGGGTGGTTTCGACAGGCTCAACCACCGGGGAGCGTGCTCGGTCGAGGGGTCAGCGGTGGGCGTCGAGCCAGGTGACGACGCGGGTGGTGACCTCGTCGCGGTTGGTCTCGTTGAACACCTCGTGGCGGGCGCCCGGGTAGACCTCGAGGTCGACGTCGGTGAGCCCGGCTTCGCGGTAGCGCGCGGCGAGGACCTCGAGCAGTTGGCCCTGTCCGGCGAGCGGGTCGTCCTGCCCGCTGACGATCAGGACCGGCAGGTCGGGCCGGATCGCCGCGAGCTGGGCCGGGTCGCCGGTGCGCGCACCCGAGCCGAGCAGGCTGGGCAGCACGTCGGGAGCGGCGGGGAACCCGCACAGCGGGTCGGCCACGTAGGCGTCGACCTCGTCCTTGTCGCGGCTGAGCCACTCGAACCCGGTTCGGTACTCGAACCCGGCGTTGAACGCCGACAGGTCACCGGCGTCGTCGGCACCCTCCTCCGGGGCTGGCAGCGCGGCAGCGAGCACGTCGATGGCGGTCGAGCCGCTGAGTACCACGCCATCCCACGTCGCCGAGTGATCGAGGATGGCGAGTTGTGAGGCGAACGAGCCCATCGAGTGGCCGATCAGGAAGTGCGGCATCTCTGGCCGCTCGGCGGCGACGACGCCCGCGAGTTGGACGACGTCGGCCACCAGCCCGCTCCACCCGCCCGCACCGAAGTCGCCGTGCGGCGTCACCGCATCGACCGACTCGCCGTGCCCGCGATGGTCGTTGGCCCACACGTCGTAGCCGGCGTCGTTGAGCGCCTGTGCGAGCCGGTCGTACCGCGGAGCATGTTCGGCGAGACCGTGGGCGATCTGTACCGTGGCCACCGGCGCATCGACGGGCCAGCGATACCCGCGGAGCGCCAGCCCATCAGCCTCCGACTCGAACACGAACGTCTCCATGAGCCGGGACCCTAGTGCCGTGACCCCCAACGTTCGCCCGCTACTGCGGCCGATGACACCGCCGGGGGCGTTGCGGAGTCCTCGTGGGTGCAGGCCCTCGGACAGCATGGTTGTCACCCCAGATTGCGGTTCTTGCAATCCTGCGTGACAACCATGCCAGTCGCCCAGTCGCCCAGTCGCCCAGTCGCCCGCCGGGACCGGGGGTGACGGGGCCGGTAGGTTGCGGGGAGTGGAGCGGACTGGGCGGCCTCCGGTGGCTGTGCGAGCGGGGATCGGCGTGCTCGCCCTCGGCGGGTTGGCGTTCACGGCGCTGCTCCTGCTGTCGGACCGGGCGCCGGGAGTGCTGCGCGACGTACTCGGGGACGCTGCCGACAGGCTGTGGAACCGGATCGACGCGACGCGCGCTCACCGGCTCGGGGAGCAGGCGCGCGAGCAGCCTGACTTCGTGGTCCACGTCGTGATCTGGGCGGTCGTCACTGCGCTCTGCGCGCTGACGATCTGGACCGTTCGCGGGCTCGCCGTGGTGATGGTCGGCGCGTTCGCTCTGGGCCTGCTGCTCGAGGGCGCGCAAGGTGTCTTCACGAGCACGCGCGCAGTCGAGATGCGCGACGTGGTCGGTAACGCTTGCGGGATTGCTGTCGGCGGAGTGGCGGCGCTCCTCGTGATCGGTGCCAGCCGCGCCGTAGCGGGGTTGGCGCGACGCACATAGCCCGGATCCACCGATCTGACGGCTCGTTCCTCGCCGACATCACGGTGAATCCGAGCTCCGTAACACTTTGCGTTCAAGCGCCACGCAGGCTGGGCTCACTGGCCGCGAGCGAGGGCCAACGTGGCCACAACCGCCATTGCCTGGGGCGACGCCGACGGGCGAACACAGCGACCGGTGGATTCAGGCATAGGCGGCACCGTCCGGCCGAGGGCAGCGGTGGGCGTCGATCCGCAGGAATGGTGCGGCTAGACCGCGCCGGGCCAGTCGATCTGGGGGACGAGGTCGGTGACGCCGAGCAGGGTGCTCGCCGCGGCGGGTACGAAGCGTGTGCCGTCGTTGCGCAACCACTGCACGGTGCGGGCGTCGGGATCGACCACGAGCGCCTCCGACACCCCGCGGGTGACATAGAACGGGAGTTTCTTCGGCGTGTCGTCGCCGGGGGAGAGCACCTCGACGACGATCGGCGCGGTGGGGTTCCAGACCACGTCGGCGACGTCGGCGAGCAGCACCAGGTCGGGGATGCGGAAGTCGTCCGGTACGCCGATGTTGACGCCGTCGAGCACGACCAGCCCGGCTCGCTTCGCTGGTGCGTACAGCGCGCGGCTGAGTTCTATCACCGTCAGTTGGTGGTAGTTCCGAGGTGCCGAGTTCATGTGGTAGACGCCTTCCCAGACTTCGTCGAAGCGGTCGGCGCCTGTGCGGCGGCGCGATTCGATGATCGCCTCGGCCTCCGGGGAGTGCGGGTCGAGGGTTCCCATCTGCACGAGTGACACTCTACGCAGCCGGTGTCACACCGATCGCCGGGTCAGCGGCCGCCGGTGGTGTTGACGAACGTGCCCGTGACGTAGCTGGAGGCGTCGCTGGCCAGCCACAGGATCGCCTCGGCGACCTCGTCGGGGTCGCCACCGCGCTGCATCGGCACGGTGGGGGCGAGCCGGTCGACACGGTTCTCGATGCCCGACCGCTCGTGGATGTCGGTATAGATCAGGCCCGGGCGCACGGCGTTGACGCGGATGCCCTCGGTGGCGACCTCCTTCGACAACCCGATCGTCAGCGCGTCGACGGCACCCTTGGTGGCGGCGTAGTCGATGTACTCGTTGGGGCTGCCGAGGTAGGCGGCCGCCGACGACACGTTGACGATCGCGCCGCCGTGCCCACCGTGCCGCGTCGACATCCGGCGCACGGCCTCGCGGGCCACGACCAGCGACCCGATGACGTTCACTCGTGTGACGTCGTCGAACCGGTCGACGGTCATCTCGTCGAGGCGCGCCGCGCGGTGCAGCGTGCCGGCGTTGTTGACGACCACGTCGAGCCGGCCGAACTCGGCCACGGTGGCGTCGAACAGGCCGAGGATGTCGTCCTCGCTGGCGACGTCGGCACGCCGCACCAGCGTCTGCGCCCCAGATGCACGACAGGTGGTGGCCACCTCGTCGGCCGCGGCCGCGTCGTCACGGAAACTGATCGCCACGTCGTATCCCCGTGCAGCCGCCATCCGCGCGGTCGCCGCGCCGATGCCGCGGCTGCCACCGGTAATGAGCATGACCGGACGCATCGGGTCACACCGCTGGAGGGTCGGGGCGAGCCAGGCGAACAGCGGCGCCGATCAGCAACCCGGCGACTGCACCGACAGCGACGTTGGCCGCGGCAAGGCCGGTGCCCCCCACGAACGTGGCGAGCCGGGCGTCGTTCACGCCGACGATCACGCCCCACACGACCGACAACGCCAGCCCTGTCACCGCGAACAGCGGGGCATCGCGCCAGCCGCGTACCAGGAGCGCCGCAGTCAGCCCGGCCACAAGATGCATCGGCAGCACGCCTCCACGGTACTCAGCGCCGATGACCTCGGCAGTGCCCTGCCGACAGGCTGCTTCGGTCGCCTCGACAACCCCGCCGTCGCCGACATCCGGGCCTGACGGCATGGTTGTCACCCCAGATTGCGTTTCTCGCAACCCTGCGTGACAACCATGCCGCGGCCGACCCGCCTGTCTTGTTGCGGCGTGGTCAGCAGAACATGCTGTTGCAGCCGTCGTTCTCGAAGGTGTCCTGGGCCGCGTACGCCTCCCAAGTGGCCTGGTCGACGGGCTGGATGCTGCGGGCGATCGCGAGCGCTTCGTCGCCCGGGCCGTGGTAGCCGAACACCGCGGCGACGCCGGGCGCGACCTCCCAGGCGACCGTGGACGAGTCGCCGGCGAAGAGCAATGCCTGGCGGCCGTCGTCGAAGTCGACGAGCTCGCCCGCCGAACCGAAGTGCTCGGCGGTGAGGAATCGCTCGACCCCGCTCGTGTCGATCTGTAGCTCGGCGAGACCTGGCCACCGGATCGAGCGTCCGGCGTACCCCGAGTTCCACGCCTCGGCGATCAGCACCCACGCCTCGAACCTCTCGCCCAGTTCCCAGCCGGGCCCGTCGGGGAGGCGGACCAGGCCGTCCGCCAGGTCGAGCGCGCTCCACTCGCTGATCCCGGTGGCCTGGAGCGTCACGTAGCCGCTCGGCTCGCCGAGTGTGAGGCCCACGTGCCCACCGAACATCCAGCTCGCCCGTGCGTCGTCCCAGCCCGGGACGGTCACCGCCCGCGTGTTCTGGTGGAACGCCGATTGGCCTGGGTACGAGGCGATCCGTACCCGCCGGCCCGGAACGTTCGGGTCGACCCAGAGCTGCTGGTAGGACGCCGGACCACTAGTGCCTTCGCCTTCGCTGCGGATCGGAGCGACGTCGCCGACGTCGGCGCCCGGCACGAGGTACGGCACGCTGCCGAGCGTCAGCGGGGTGGGGACGGCCGGCCAGTCGGCCATCAGGTCGGGGCCGACATCGGGCGCACCGGTCAGGATGGGTGGGCCGTAGACCCCGTACGTGCCCTCGTACCACGTCGCCCGGATGGTCTGGCCGTTGTGGGCGTACTCGTAGCCGCCGGTGAACGACACGTCCTCGGCCATCGCCGGGGTGGTGTCGCAGCCGGCGTCGCACCACCGCTGGAGCGCGGCGGCGATGCCCGCCGTGTCGAACGTGTCGGGGCTGAGCTCCTGGATGTCGGTGCGGTCTTCGGGGTTCGCGCCGCCGTCCTGGAGCATCTCGGCGGCGGCGACCCAGTCACCCCCGGCAACTGCCGCGAGGTAGGCGTTGATCGCGGCGAGCGACTCTTGACGCTGAGGGAGCGGCGCGTCGACCGACGACAGCGAGACGGCCCAGCCGTCGTCGACCGGACGGAACTCCCACGTCTCGACGACGTCGGCGAACTCGAAACCTTCACTACCGAGGGTGAGATAGCTGACCGGCAACGATGCGGTCCACCACGACACGCCGTCGGGCCCGGTGACCTCGCCTTGGCGCAGGCCGTCCCGCACGAACGCCCGCGAATCGGCGCAAGCGTCTTCCCAGCAGTACGGGGGAGCACCGGTGAACCGGGCGGGCACCTCGGTGAGGCACGCGCCGAGCCCGGCCAGCGAGCCATCGAGCCGGGCCGTGATCAGCCGGGCCATGAAGCCCTCGACCACGACCGCCGGATCGGTCTCGCTGGCGAAACACGACGTGTCGGCGGGAACGGGTTGGGTGGTCGGCGGGGTCGGCTCCGGGGTCGAGTTGGACAGGATCGCCAACAGCTCGTCGACGGTGTAGACGCCCGACAACTGGCGAGCAGCGACGGTGACTTCGTCCGCGTCGGCGGGGCGTAGCTCGCCAGTGGCGAGGTCGAGCGCGAGCGGCACTGTCCCCGCCACGTCGTCGCCCCGCGGCCAGAACACCGCCGCGCCGCCGACGGTGCCGGTGCGTTCCCAGTTGGTCGGGATCGGCCAGCCAGCTGGCATGTCGCTGGTGGACCAGGCCAGCGACACCAGGTCGAACACCCCGAGGGTCGGCTCGGAACCGGACTGGCAGCAGTCGAACGGCAGTGACACCACCCACCGGTTGCCGACGATGTCGTGGTGCCGGTTCTCGAGCGGGAACGGGGCATCGCCGAGCCGGATCCACGTCAGCGACGCGGCGTCGAGCAGACCGATCGAACCGTCGGGGAGCAGCCGGACGACCCCGGTCGGTGTGGTGAGTTCGAGCCGCGCGTCACCGTGCTCGCGAGGCTGCTCCCAGGTGCACTCGGGGTCGCAGGCCAGCCAGTCGGGGTTGGGAACCTCGGTCCACGTGTCGGTGGCTGGGTCGTACGCCCAGGGGCTGGTGAGCGGAGGGCCGGTGTCGATTCCGGCCTCGGGGCCAAAGCCCTCGCGGCCGAGCAGGAACGCCTTGCTGCCCGTCGCGCTGGTCCATTGCATCGGCAGGCCCGCCGGTGGCTCGGCGATCGGGGTGATTGCCAGGTCGGGCGAGATGCGTACACCCGGCCGCGCGTCGGGTACCCGCGTCCCGTCGGCATCGGTCGTCCATGTGGTGCGACCCACCAGCAGCGTGTCGCCCACCAGCCGCACGTCGACAGAAACGCTCGACGTCGGCGCTGCACCGAGCCCGAGTGGCGTGCGTTGGAGCACGTCACCGCTCGCCGGGTCGAACAGGATCAGCGTGGCGTCGCCGTCGAGGCCAGGTCCCTCGGCAGTGGCGCTGACGACTGCGATCGTGTCGCCGAACTGGGTCGGGTGACCCGGGCTCCCGAACTCGTCGTGGGGCAGGTCAACGACGTCGCCGCCGGGTAGCACGAGGGCTGCCGCCGGGCCGGTGTTGGACTCGCCGTTCACAGCCGCCCAGACGACCATCGCCGCGGTGCCTTCTCCGGGCGAGACCCTGAACTGGTCGCGGCCTGCTGCAGCCTGGGTACGGACCCAGTCGGCGAGCGCTTGCCAGTTCATCGTCGGAGGTGCGACAGGCCCTCCGGCAGGAGTCCACTCCGACACCTGCATGGCGACCAAGCGTCCGGTCTCGCACAGGAAGGACCCACCGGTGATCGCCTGCTCGGCCACACCCGCTGCGTCCACGCGTTGCAGTTGGGCGGTGAAGTGACCCGTCCCCCCGGCCTCGTCGGCGCGGCCGACGCCGATCACCGAGTAGCGGTACCCAAGCTCGTACTGCTCGGCGAAGTACGCCTCCAACGTCGACCGGTCATACGGATCCCAGGTTGCGCCGACGACTCGGTCGGGTGCGGAGTACCACTCGAATGCCGGATCGTCGGCGAACAGCGCCGCCGCGGCCGCCGCCTCGCCGGCCGAGACGTGGCGGTACAGGTCGCCGAGCAGACCTTCGGCGCGGCCAGCGCACGACTCGGGTGCCGGCGCCGCGGTAGGGGCCGGAGCGGGGGAGTCGCTCGGCGGGGCGATTCGGTCATCGGGGCGCGAGGCGAGCCACACCAGGCCGGCAACGAGCAGCGCCGTCACCGAGGCCGCGGCGGCGCCGATCGTCCACCACGGCCGACCGCTGGCCGTGCGCGCGGCCGGGGCAAGCGTCTCGCGGCCGTGCCACTCGTCGCTCAGGCGGGCCCGCAGGTCGGCGCGGAAGCCGGGCCGGGGGGAGTCGTCGTCGGTGGTGGTCAGCGCGTCGCGGAACCACTGGTCGTCGTTCATCGGGAGTCTCCTCTCGCACGCCGCTTGGCGCGTTGGAGCAGGGATTCGGTGGCGCGCACGCTCGTACCGAGCAGCTCGGCCACTTCGGACACGGGCAGGTCGTCGACGTACCGGAGCACCAGCGCGGTGCGTTCACGTTCGCTGAGGCCGGCCAGCAGGTCGCTGTGGGCGGCGGCCGTAGCGGGTTCGGCCGCGGGCTGCGAGGCGACGAGCCGCAGCCGGGCTCGCTCGCGGTCGGCGGAGCGCACCCGGTCGAGCCAGATCCGCCGGGCTGTGGTGAGCAGCCAGCCGATGCCGATCTCGCCGACCTGGCCGGCACGGGCGGCGCGGACCAGCCGGATGTATGCCTCCTGAGTGACGTCTTCCGAGGCCGACCGGTCGCCGGTGAGCCGCGCTGTGTAGCGGTAGACCGCAGCGAACGTGGTGTCGTAGCACGCCAGCAGACCGGCCTCGGTCGACACGTCCCACGTCCGCGCTGCGTCGTGTTCACTCATCGCGGTGCCAATCCTGCCCACACCGACGAAGACGCCGGTGGACGGTCGTTTCCGTCGCGCGCCGATGGTCTCGATACACCGGGGTGGCGGCTACGCCGCGGGTACGGCACTCGACCACCGTGGGTACACGGCGTGTGTCGAGGATCCGGTCTTACCAGCCGGAGGGGTGGCCGGTGGTGAGGGCTACTTGGACGTCGGCGACGATCTGGGCCAGTTTGGGCCAGTCGGGTTGGTTGACGTTGACCACCGGCGGCACCAGCCCGACCGACTCGACGATTGCCGTCTCGCCACCGATCACGGCCAGCACGTCGGCCAGTTCATCGGGCGTCAGCGACGTCCGCAGCGTGTCGCCGAGCGCGTTGGTGACCGCACGGAACGAGCCGACCACGTCGTCGGCACCGACCTCGGTGGCGAGTGCCGCCAACAGGTGTCGCTGGCGGGCGGTGCGGGCGTAGTCGCTGTCGGCCGAGCGGCTGCGCACGTAGCCGAGCGCGAGCGTGCCGTTCATACGGATGGTTCCCGGCCCGAGCGTGTCGGGGTAGTTCGTGTCGCCGCCGGGGATGTTGCCGGGCATCGGCACCGCTCGCGGCACGTTCACGGTCACCCCGCCGAGCGCGTCGACCAACCGCACGAACCCGCGCATGTCGATCAGGACGTAGTCGTCGATGGTGACGTCGAGCGAGCACCCGAGCCCTTCGGCGAGGGCAACCACGCCTGGGTCGATGCCGTTCACCCCGCTGCACGCGTCGCGCAGCTCGGTGCGTGACTGCACCACCGGGTACACAGCGTTGGCGAGGTCGGAGAACCCGGTGGGGTAGCGCTCGGCGAGCGGGCTGCCCAGCGGGAACTGGAGGCGCATCAGGTTGCGGGGTACCGACACGAGCGCTGCCCGGCCCGACGGCTTGTGCAGGCTGAACAGCATCATCGTGTCGGTGCGCAGGCTCCACCGCCCCGGCCCGGCATCGCCGCCGAGCAGCAGGACGGTCGTCACGTCGGCGTGTGCCGAGCGGTCGACGCCCGAACTGGGGCAACCGGTAGGCGATGGGCCCGCCACCTTGTTGGGCAGCGGCCGCCCGACCGCATAGGTCGCCCCGGGCGCCAGGGCGGTCGTGGTCGATGTGACCGATGGGCTGGGTACGACCACGGTAGGCCGTCCCGCGGTGGCGTCCCACAGCGGTGCGTCGAGATCGCTGGCGAACACGGGTGCCAGCGCGGACCGTGCGTGGGCGGCGCCGACGGTCACCCACGCCATCGGGATGACGACCGCGACCAGGGCAGCAGCGGCGGCGCCGGTGCGCCACTCGACCGGGCGGCCGTGGGCGAACCACACCTCGCCGACCGCGGCGACGCGGGCACCGATCGCGGCGGCCCCGGCGACGACGACCCACCACAGGAAGCCGCCGTCGAGCGACAACGCCACCCACGGCCTGCGTTGCCCGAGCGCATACCCGGCAACGGCGAGGGGAACCCCCCAGCCGAGCACCGCCAAGCCGATCGACAGGGCCAGACTGCGGCGCCGCACCCCCCACCCGGGCAGCACGGCGGCCCACGCCGCCTCGATCAACACCGCCGGAGCTGTCCCCGCGAGCGAACGCTCACACAGCCCAGGCGCGGGATCGGTCGACGGCGCGCAACCAGACGGCGTACTGCGCATCGGCAGCGGCACGGTTGGCGGTGGGCGAGAACGACGCGTCGAGTTGCCACATCGCGGCCACCTCGTCCAGCGACGACCACACCCCTTCCGCCAACCCGGCCAGCAGCGCCGCGCCGAGCGCAGTGGTCTCGGCCTCGACCGGTCGGCGCACCGTCACCCCGAGCTGATCGGCCTGGAACTGGAGCATCGCGCCATTCGTAGCAGCCCCACCGTCGACGCGCAGGTCGGCCAGGGGAGTTCCGCTGGCGGCGACCATCGCCGTCACCACGTCGCGGGTCTGGAACGCCATCGCGTCGACCACCGCGCGGGCGATGTGGGCCTTGGTGGTGCCGCGGGTGATGCCGACGATGGTGCCGCGCGCGTACGGGTCCCACCACGGTGAGCCCAGCCCGGTGAACGCCGGCACGACGTACACGCCCTCGGACGACTCGACCGATTCGGCCAGCGGGCCGACCTCGGACGACGAGGCGATGATGCCGAGCCCGTCGCGGAGCCACTGCACGGCCGCGCCGGTGACGAACACGGCGCCCTCGAGCGCGTACGCCACCGTGCCGTCGGCCAGTTCCCAGGCGATGGTGGTCAGCATTCCCTCGGCCGGAGGCGGGCACTCGGCCCCCACGTTGAGCAATACGAACGAACCGGTGCCGTACGTGTTCTTGGCCATGCCCGGTACGAAGCACGCCTGCCCGAACAGGGCGGCCTGCTGGTCGCCGGCCACGCCCGACACCGGGATTCCAGCCGGCACTCCGCATGCGTCGTTGGTGACCCCGAAACGCCCCGACGAGGGGCGCACTTCGGGCAACGCGTCGAGCGGCACGCCCAGCAGATCGCACAGTTCCGGCGACCATTGTCGTGTGCCGATGTCGAGCAGCATCGTGCGGCTGGCGTTGGTGACGTCGGTGGCGTGCACCGCGTCGCCTCCGGGTCCGCCGGTGAGGTTCCAGATCAGCCAGCTGTCGACCGTGCCCAGCATCAGGTCGGGGCCGGTGGGCACGCCGTGTTCGAGCATCCACGCCCACTTCGTGCCCGAGAAGTACGGGTCGAGCACCAACCCGGTGCGCTCGCGCACGAGCGGCAGGTGCCCCGCTGCGGCGAGCTCGTCGCAGCGCGCGGCGGTACGCCGGTCCTGCCACACGATCGCCGGGCCGAGCGGCTTGCCGGTACTGCGGCTCCACGCCACGGCGGTCTCGCGCTGGTTGGTGATACCGATCGCGGCGACCGTGTCCAGGCCCACCTGGGCGACCACCTCGGTCAGGGTCTCCCTGGCGACGTTCCAGATCTCGGCCGCGTCGTGCTCGACCCAGCCGGGCTGCGGGTAGTGCTGGGTGAACTCGCGGTACGCCGCGACCGTGCTCGACCGTCCGTCTGACCCGTCCGCGAACACGGCCCGGCTGCGCACGCCGGTGGTGCCGGCGTCGATGGCGACGACGCAGGTGCTCACCGGCGGCGCCGCGGCTGCGTCGGGCGGGTGCCACCTCCGGTGCGCTTGGTGGGCGCCGGCCGCGGCCGGGGGCCTGGCTCGCTGTCCGTGTTCGCCGCGGCTTGGGGGCGTTGGCTGCGCAGTTCACCCCACGTCTTGCGCGAGTAGCCGAACTTGGCGAGCACGAACCCGAGCCCCAGGTACAGCGGCCCGCTCGCCAGCAACCCACCGATGATGCCCACCACCGGCCGGTCGCGCATGAACAGCAGCACCACCGCGGTCATGATCGCGGCGTAGATCAGCCACTCTCTGACGAGTCGGCGCCACGGCACCATACGGGTCGAGTCCCAAGCCATGCCTGCAAAGTTAGGCTCCCGGTGTGCGAGTGGGAGTGCTCACCGGTGGCGGCGACTGCCCTGGCCTGAACGCGGTGATCCGCGCGATCGTGCGCAAGGCCGAGCGCCACTACGGCGACGAGGTGGTCGGCTTCCGCGATGCGTGGGACGGCGTGATGGAGCGGCGCACCCTGCCGCTCACGGTGGAGACGATGCGCGGCACGCTGCCGCGGGGCGGCACAGTGCTCGGAACCCGGCGGGGCAGCCCGTTCGACCACGACGACGGCGTCGCCCGGGTCCACGCCACGATGGCCGACCTCGGGCTCGACGGCCTGATCGTGATCGGTGGCAACGGCTCGCTGACGGTGTCGAGCATGCTCCACGATCAGCACGGGCTGAACGTGATCGGCGTACCCAAGACGATCGACAACGACATCGAGGGCACCGACATCACGTTCGGCTTCAACACCGCCGTGCAGATCGCCACCGACGCGATCGACCGCCTGCACACCACCGCCGAGAGCCACGACCGGGTGATGGTGGTCGAGGTGATGGGGCGCCACAGCGGCTGGATCGCCACCCACGCCGGCATCGCCGGGGGTGCCACCGTGGTGCTGATACCCGAGCGCCCGTTCGACATCGACGACATCTGCGACCGCATCCTCCGGCGCCACGAGCGGGGGCGGTTCGCGTCGATCGTGGTCGTCGCCGAAGGAGCCCTGCCCAAAGAGGGCACGCTCGACATCGACGCCTACGCCACCGACCAGTACGGCCACGTGCAACTGGGAGGTATCGGTTACGTCGTCGCCCAGGAGATCGGCGCGCGGACCGGGTTCGAGACCCGGCCGGTACTGCTCGGCCACGTCCAGCGCGGCGGTACGCCCACCGCGTTCGACCGGATCCTGTCGACCCGGTTCGGCGTCGCCGCGATCGACGCCGTGCACGACCAGGCCTGGGGGCAGATGGTGGCGATCGACGGCAACCACATCGTCCGCACCCCGCTGGCGCACTGCGTCGGCAAGTCGAAGCCGGTCGACATCAGCCTCTTCGACGACGTCGCCCAACTCTTTTTTGCCTGAGCCACACCCCGGCCCACCGGGAGCTATCAGCTGCTGGGGAGGGCGGGGTAGGCGGGTTGGGCGGACTGGACGAAGCCGGGGTAGTCGTAGGGGCGCAGCGTGCCGGTGGTGGCCTGGCCGTTGCCTTTCGGGAGTTGCTGGGGCTCGCCTTCGATCGTGATCTGGACGGCCGTGATGCCCGGCGCCTCGGCGGCGGTGTACACGATCTGGGCGAGCGCCTGGGGCTGCACCGTGCCGGGCAACGCGGCCAGTTCTGGCGTCAGGTCGAGGAACAGGATCGACCCTTGGATGTAGCTGTCGAGCAGGCTGGTCTGGGCCGGGATCAGGCTGGTCCACTGCGCCCTCAGCTCGTTCTCGTTCGGCCCGTCGAGTAGCACCTCGATCAGGTTGGCGGTGGACGGGGCCGTCCGCGGCACCGACCGCAGCAGGCGCTGGTCGCCCGGGCCGACGAGGTAGATCCGCTGTGCGCCGGCCGCGGCTGAGTCGCTGCCGGCGACGGGGCCCACCACGGGCTCGGCCCCGGGGATGGCCCGCGGCTCGGGGTCGGGGCGGATGCCGCAGCCGGCCAGCAACACGGCAGCGAGCACGAGCCCGATCACGTTGCGGCTCGACCTGGGAGTACGTCTAGGCGAGCTCATCGGCAGTCTCCGGCTCGTCGACAGCATCGCCGGGGTCGTCGGGGTCGAACTCCTCGGCGTCGAGTTCGAGCACGAACCGGGCGCCCGAGCTGCCGTCGAGCCGATCGGTGACCCACACCCGCCCGTCGTGCATGCGGACGTGTTCGGCCACCAGCGACAGCCCGAGCCCGGCGCCGTCGCTGCCCGCCCGGCGCCCGGCCGACCCGCCGCGGGCGAAACGCTCGAACACCAGCTCGCGTTCCTCCTCGGGCACCCCTGGCCCGTGGTCTTCGACGGCGATGCGAATGCGGGTGACCGGCTGCTCGGGCGGGTCGATCTCGGCGATCGACACCTCGGGCTCGCCGCCCCCGTGCACACGCGCATTGTCGATCAGGTTGGCGACCACGCGCGCCAAACGGCGCCGGTCGCCGTTGATCAACACGCCCTCGGCGCGCGGCGACACAGCCACCCGGGTGGCGGGCAGGCTGCTCACCGCCACGGCGTTGCGTACAAACTCGGCTGCCAACAGCTCCTCCTTGTGCAACCGTACGGCACCGGCATCGAAACGGCTGATCTCGAGCAGGTCTTCCACCAGGCCCTTGAAGCGGGTGACGTCGCTCTTCAGCAGGTCGAGTGCGGCCTGAGCCCGGTCGGGCATCTCGTCGCGGCGGGCATCCATCACCTCGACCGACGCCGACAGCGTCATCAGCGGCGACCGCAACTCGTGACTGACGTCGGACGCGAACCGCGTGTCGCGCTCGATCCGGGTCTGGAGCGAGTTGGCCATGTCGTTGAACGAGTTGGCGAGCACCGACAGGTCGGGGTCGTCGGTGGGTTCGAGGCGTGTGTCGAGGCGCCCGCCGGCGATCGCCTTGGCGGCGGTGGCGGCCACCCCGAGTGGGCGCACGGCACGGCGGGCGGCGAGCGAGCCGGCCATCACCCCGAGCGCGGTGGTGATCATCGTGCCCAGCACCAACGACAGCTGTACCGAGCGCAGCGTGTCGTTGACCTCGTCGAGGTTGAAGAACTCGAAGTAGGCCTGGTTGCGGGCGATCGGATAGCCGACCGCGAGCAGCAACTCGTGGTCGACCCGATCGATCATCGTCGCCGCGAGGAAGTCGTTGATCACCTGGTTCTCGAGCTCGTCAGGCAGTTCCGGCTCGCCGTAGTTCGTGTCGACCGAGGCGAACTGGCCGTTGTACCAGACCACCCCACGCCCCACCCCGTAGGTCTGCAACGTGCGGACCGCCTCTTGGGCGTTGGTCGGGTTGCCGCGCAGCGCGTTGGCGGTGATCGCGGCGTTGTTGCGGGCCACGTCGAAGGCGGTGGTCTCGCGTTGCGAGATCACGCTCGAGCGGGCGAAGCCGTAGGCGACCAACGCCAGCAGCACCGACAGCAGCAGCGAACCGAACGCGAACGTGAGCAGGATCCGCCGCCGCAGGCCCCACTGCCGGCGAGACCGCTCGACGACGGGTGCTGCCGCGGGGACTGCCGCGTTCACGTCTGTAGACGGTAGCCCAGCCCGCGCACGGTGACGACGTGACGCGGGTTGGCGGCGTCGACCTCGATCTTCGTACGCAGCCGGCGCACGTGCACGTCGACCAGGCGCCCGTCGCCGAAGTAGTCGTAGCCCCACACCTTGTCGAGCAGCGACTCGCGCGAGAACACCTTGCCCGGGTTCTCGGCCAGCTCGCACAGCAGCCGGAACTCGGTCTTGGTGAGGTGCACCTCTTCGCCGTTACGGGTGACCTTGCCCTCTTCGGGCACCAGTTCGAGCTCGCCGAACACCAGCCGCTCGTGCGACGTCGCCGACGGGCGCACCCGCCGCAGCAGGGCGCGGATGCGCGCCGACAGTTCCTTGGTGGCGAACGGCTTGGTGAGGTAGTCGTCGGCCCCGGCTTCGAGCCCGGCGACGATGTCGTGGGTGTCGTTGCGGGCGGTGACCATCACGACCGGCACGTCGCTGGTCTTGCGGATCGACCGGCACAGCTCGAACCCGTCGATGCCGGGGAGCATGATGTCGATCAGGACGACGTCGGGCGACGTGTGATGGAACAGCTCGAGCGCGGCCTCACCGCTGTCGGCGCCGTCGACCGTCCAGCCCTCGTCCTCGAGTGCCAGCTTGACGGCTGAGCGGATCCGCTCGTCGTCTTCCACCGCCAAGATGCGCGTGCCCATCGCAACCAATCATGCCAGGTCAGACACCGTTCGCAGCGGCACGGTCGAACAACTCCAGGAATGGAGCGTGTAGGCCAGGTGCGGCGGCGAGCAGTTCGGCGGGACGCACCGGCCCGCCCGACCAGTCGCTGGTGCGGGCACCGGCTGCGCGGCAGATCACGTCGCCCGCCACCATGTCCCACGAGTTGAGCCCGGCCTCGTAGTAGGCGTCGACGCGCCCGCTGGCCACGAGGCACAGGTCGTACGAAGCCGCGCCGAAGCGGCGGAAGTCGCGCACCTGGTCGGCGAGGAACGCGACGCGACGAGCCTGGTGGGCGCGGGTGGCGGCCTGGTAGGCGAAACCCGTGGCGACCAGGGCCAACGCCGGGTCGGTGACCGCGCTGGGGGCGATCGGCCGCCCGTTGAGCGTGGCGGCGCCGCTGTCGGGGCCGATCGCTGCCGCGTACAGCTCGTCGAGCATCGGCGCGTAGACCGCCCCGGCGACCCCCACCCCGTCGTAGGTGACGCCCACCGAGCAGGCCCACGTGGGCAGGTCGTACACGAAGTTGGTGGTGCCGTCGATCGGGTCGACGTGCCAGGCGTAGCCGGTGGTGCCGGGCTGGTCGGCGCCCTCCTCGCCCACGATCGCGTCGTCGGGCCGGTCGGCGCGGATCGCCGCCACGATCACCTGCTCGGCTGCCCGGTCGAACTCGGTGACGAGGTCGGTGGCGGTCGACTTGGTGAGGGCACCCAGCCCGACCCCTTCACGCGCGGCGACACGGCCCTCGCGGGCAAGGTCGCCGGCGCGGCGCACGTAGCCGACGCACAGGTCGCGCAACTCGGCGTGCTGGATCATCGGGGGGCGTGGCCGGCGCGTTCGCGGTCGTTGATCTCGCGCCATTCACCCATCGCCCGCAGGGCCAGTACGGCCACGACGGCCAGCCCCGCCGCGCACACGACGGCGCCGACCAGCAGGCCGAGCCCGGCGGGAACCACCGAGTCGCCGCTGTACTGGAGCTCGACGAGGGCGTAGCCGATCAGGCCGCCGGCGAGCCCGCCGAGCAGGATCGCGACGAAGGCGATGACGCGGGCGGCGACGGGGGGCAGGGCCGACAGGGGGCGTTCGGACACGCCCATCAGCCTAGAGACGCGCGGCGTAGAGTTCCGGCCCGTGCGCGCGACGGTGATCATCCCCACCTACAACGAGGCCGGGAACATCGCTAACATCTGTGCCCGAGTGCGTGCGGCGCTGCCCACCGCGGCGATCCTCGTGGTCGACGACGGCAGCCCCGACGGCACCGCCGAACTGGCCCGCCGCGCCGGTGACGAGGTCGGCAACGTCACGGTGCTGGAACGGTCGGGGAAGGCCGGGTTGGGCACCGCCTACCGCGCCGGGTTGGCTCATGCGCTCGACGCCGGCGCCGAGGTGTGCATCCAGATCGACGCCGACCTGTCGCACGACCCCGACGCGCTGCCAGCGCTGGTCGCCAATGTCGAACTCGGTGCCGACCTGGCGATCGGGAGCCGGTATGTGCCGGGTGGGCGTACGGTCGACTGGCCGTGGGCCCGGCGGGCGCTGTCGCGGTGGGGGAACCGCTACGCGGCCGGCCTGCTGGGCTTGGCGGTCAACGACGCCACGGCCGGGTTCCGGGCCTATTCGGCCGATGCGCTGCGGCGGATGGAATTCGCCACCGTGCAGGCCGAGGGCTACGGGTTCCAGGTCGAGATGACGCACCGGCTGGTGCGGGTGGGTGGCCGCATCGTCGAGTTTCCGATCACCTTCCGCGACCGCACCGTCGGCGAGTCGAAGCTCGACAAGGGCATCATCGGCGAGGCGTCGCTGCTGGTGCTGCGCCTGTGGCGCGACGACCTGCAAGGCCGCCGCGCCCGCCGCCGCTCCGGCCACTGATCACTTGCAGCCACTGAAGTTGGAGTAGTGGGCTTGCAGGGCCGCGTCCTGGAGGCCGGGCTGAGGGTCGTACTCGGGGCCGGTGAGGGTGAACGTGAGGTTGCCGTTGGCGTGGGCCTCGGCTCCGACGACGACGCCCGCGGTGGTGATCACACCGGCGTTGCCGTTGAGGTCCTGGGTGACCTCCATCCCTCCTCCGAACACGGTGCCGACCGAGCCCCCGGCCGAACTGGAGTAGCTCGCGCCGGTGCTGAGGCCGCCCTGTGAACGGCTCACGTACCCGGTCACCGAACCCTTGCCGCCCGGCCCGAACCCGCCGCTGATCGTGACCTGTACCGCCGGGCGTTGCCCGTCGCTGGCGATGCCGACCGACCCGCCGACACCACCCACGCCGAGCGTCACCGAGCCGGACACGCCGACGCCGGTGGTCGACTGGGGCGGTGCGGGGCACGAGGGGCCGCTCGACCCCTCGGTGTTGCTGGGCCCGGCGCCGGTGGGGTCGTGGCGGTTGACCGGGTCGCCCGCCGCGAACTGGTACAGGTTGGCCTGACCCCCGGCGAACAGGATCGGGTCGCGTCCGGCGAACCGCCCAGTCGTCGGGTCGTAGTCGCGCCACCCGAACCGCACCAGTTCCGTGTCGGCATCGAGCATGCCGCCTCGGAAGCCGAGCGGGACGAGTGCCCAGTCGGCCAGGTCGGAGGTGACCGCGCCCAGCTCGTCGACGTCGAGCCGTTCGACGATGTCGCCGTCGGGATCGACGACGAGCCGGGGGGTTCCCATCGAGTCGCTGACGACGACGAGTTGCTCACCGCCGACGGTGAGGTAATCCGGGGTGTCGCCCGTGACGCCGTACACGAACCGGCTGACGATCTCACCGTTGGGGGCGAGCTCGATCAGCGGGCTGGGTCCATCGCCGTACACCCATGCCCGTTCGACAACCCCGTCGACCAGCCGGGCGACTCGGCGCTCGGCCCCGTCATACCGGTACGAGACCGCTGTGTCATCGTCGAGCGTGAGCCCGCGCAACAGGCCGGCCGCGTCGTAGTCGAACTGCGTCTCGGCATCACCGTCGGTCCACGCGGTCAGGTCGCCGGCGTCGTCGAACGAGTAGGTCCGCGGCCCGTAGCTGACCAGTCGGTCGTCGCCGGTGTACGTTCCGGCTCCGGCCGGGCCGCTCTCCAGGTTGCCGTTGGTGTCGTACTCGTACTCGCGCACGACGCCGTCCTCGGTGACGGTGGCGAGACGCCCGGCGGGGTCGTAGCCGTATTCCCACTCGGTGGTCGCGCCGTCGACGGTGACCTCGCGTTCGGTCACCCGGCCCAGCGCGTCGCGAGTGAGCACCTCGTGGTACAGCGTGGCGGCGTCGTGGGTGGCGGTGAGCGTCGCCAGGTCGCCGAACGTGTCGTACGCGTACGTCACGGTGACATCGCCGACCGAGCGGGTGGAAACCCGCCCGGCCGTGTCGCGGGTGACGGTCTGCGCCCCGATCGCGGTGAGTTGGCCGTCGTCGTCGTACGCCCGGACGACCGTCTCGCCGTCGATCACCTCGGCGACCGGGCGCAGCGTGGTGTCGTACTGGTAGCCGACGGTGTAGACGGTCTCGTCGCCGCCGCCGAGCACGTTGGTGGTGGTCGTGCTCTCGGCCAACGAGCCGTCCCAGGTGAAGGTGCGGGTGGCCTCACCGGCCGCCGTGGTCGGCCGGCCATGGGCGTTGTACTCCCAGGCGACGGCCAGCCCGTCGCCTCCGCGGGCGGTGAGGCGGCCGTGCTCGCGCGCGTACGTGAGCTGTTGACCGTCGGCGCGCACGATCTCGCCGACGTTGCCCAGCGAGTCGTAGGCGAAGCTCGTCGTCAGGCTTCCCGGTGCGACGTACCCGACCAGCCGGTCCCTGGCGTCGTAGCTCTGCGTGTGGACGGCCGACTCGGGCGGCTCGACCGTGACGACGTTGCCGTGCGCGTCGTGGCCGGACACGACGACCTCGCCGTCGGGCCGGGTCAGTGTGGTCGTGCGGCCCCACTCGTCGACGTCGTACTCGAACCGGCGCCCGGCGGCGTCGATCACCGCCGTCAGGTACGGCCCGGAGTCGTACTCGTAGGTGGTCACGCGGGCATCGGGCGCGGTCCCTTCGGTGAGGGCGACGACCCGGCCGTGGTCGTCGCGTTCCCAGGTGCGCACGGGCTGGCCGGGCGTGACCGATTCGACGTTGCGATGCCAGTCGTCGACGACGGTCGAGCTGACACGCTGCTCGGGCGATGTCGTGGTCCACGTCGACGTGTCGAAATCGAACTCGGCGGTCGTCGTGCGTGCGTCGGCCCCGTTCTCGGCGCTGACGGTACGGGTCTCGGTGAGCGTCGCCGGCTCGGCCTCGCCGCCTGCATCGAACGTGCGCTCGATCTCGACGATCACGACCTTGCCGTCGGGCGTACGCAGTTCAGTTGCCGCCGGGTAGCTGGCGGCCGAGCCGAACCGTGGGTCGGGTGCGCGGGTGACGATCGTTTCGGTGCCGTCGATGGCAACAGAGCGGATGCGTCCGTCGGCGAGCTCCTCGGTCTGGGCGACTGCGCCGTGTTCGTCGATCGTGACCCGTCGCGAACCGCCGGTCGCGGTGGCATGCCAGCTGATCGTGTAGATCATCCCGTCGGGGGACGTGCGTTGCACCGACCGGGTGGCTCCGTCGCGGTGGGCGGTGTAGGTCGTGCGATCGGGTTCGGGGCCGCCCGACGGCGCCTCGGCCGCGGTGATCGCTCCGACCGCGTCGTAGTCGAACGAGAAGGTCGAGTCGCTGCCGCGGGCGCCGGTCACCGACAGCAGCAGGCCGTTGGCGGCCGACTCGACGGTGACCACGTGGTCGTCCTCGGTGCCGGCCGTGACCGTGGTGATCGTGCTCAGCCAACCGTTGGCGTCGAGGCCGAGTTCGATCACCTGGCCGTACGGGCCGACGATCCGTTCCGGCCGGCCGTCGCTGTCGCGTTCGATCACGGTGTCGTGGGTGAGTGGGGTGCCGTCGTCGCCGACGTGGTCGCTGATCGTCGCCAGGAGGCCGTCGGGCGTGTAGGTGAACTCGCGCAGCGTCGCCCCGGTGAGCGCCGACTCGGCGCGCATATGACGGCCGCGTGCGTCGAACACGTCGACGGTCGTGCCGAGCGGGTCGGCCACACGGAACCCGGGCGCCCCGAACCCGCCGAACGGCGGCTCGACGCGCAGGACGCGGGCGACCGAGCTCTGGCCGATGTCGACGAACAGCACCGTGCCGTCGGGCGCGATCGCGGGGAACGTTTGGGTCAGTTGCTGGGGCACGGCGTTCCCGCCGACCTGGGGCCGGCCGGTACCGCCATAGCCGGCCAGCGTGGTGATGCGCCCGTCGGGGCCGATCCGGCGCATCAGCCGGTGGGATGCCGAGAAGCCGCCCGGTGCACCCATCACGATCGTGCCGTCCGCACCGACCGCCAAGCGGCCGGGCTGCAGGAACGCGCCGAGCGCGTCGCCGCCGTCGCCCCACAGGTTCTCGCTGGAGTGCTCGCTGGTCGGGAACCCGGCGATCGGTACGAGTTGCCCCGATGGGCGTAGGGCGGCGATTCCGTTCATGTGCTCGATGTGCTCGCCGTTGTCCCAGCGATAGTTGGTGGTGAACACGACCGTGCCGTCGGGAGCGACGGCGAGGCCTCCGCTCGACGGGATCCGCGGGCACTGCGCGGTGTCGGCGAGCAGGACGGCGACGTCGATCGCCGGGTCGAGGCCAAGCGCGGCCGGGGACACGGCGGTGGATGTGCCGGCGAACATCTGGCCGATGTCGTCCCTGCACTCACCGTTCGGTTCACCGGGTCGGTGATAGCCGAGCAGGGTATGGATCATCCCGTCCGGGCCGATCCGGCGCACCCGGTTGCCGAGGCCGTGATCGAACACGATCGTGCCGTCGCGGCTGACACCGAGGGTCGCCACGTTGCCGAGGCAGGCCGCGCGCGCCGGGCCGTTGTCGCCGGCGAGGGCATCGTCGTCGCAGAACTGGCCGGTCCCGGCGATCGTGGTAACGACTCCCGTGACCGGGTCGAAACGTCGGATCTGGCGGGCGCTGCGGTCGCCGAACAGCACCGTGCCGTCGGGGGCGATCGCGAGTGAACGGGGGTCGACGGGGGAACCTGCTGCCAGGCCGCCGTCCACGCAACTCGGCGGCCCCTCGTCGAAGTCGTTGCACCACCCGCCGCTGCCGGCGACGGTGGTGATGATGCCGGTCACGGCGTCGATCGCGCGGAGGTAGTACCCGCCGCCCAGGTAGATCGTGCCGTCGGGGGCGACCGCGATCGCTTCGGTGCTGTTGCTGAGCGTCGCCTCGGTAGCCGGGCCACCGTCGCCGGCGCACAGCTCACCCCACCCGCAACTCCCCGGGAGAATCCCGGCGACGTGGCCGATCGTGCCCCCGGTGAGGGCGTCGCGGGCGCTGCCGTCCCCGTATTCGATGATGCCGGTCAGCGGGTCGAGACTGTGGTGGGTCGAGATGTTCCAGCCGCCCAGCCCATCGCCCGAACTGTCGCTGCGTTGCGCGGCGACCGGTACGAGCGTGCGACGGCTGTCGGTGACTGGCTGGCGTGCCGGGAGCAGCCACGTGTCGCCTTCGAAACGGGTGCCCGGCAAGGCGAACGTGGTGTCGCTCATGGCAGGTACCGCGTAGTAGCCGGGGTACAGATACGTGACGTCGACCTGGGCGACCTGCGAGCCGACCACCCGGCGCCCGAACGCGTCGGTTCCGTCCCACACGATCTCGGCCATCAGGCCGGCGGCGAGCTGGTCTGCGGTGAACACCTGGCGCAGGCGGCGCCCGGCGATCGTGACGTCGACGCGGGCTTCGAGCAGTTCGCCGGGCACCTCGCCGGCGATCACCGGCACCGTCAGCGTCGTCTTCCGCCCCGGCTGGCGCGCGCTCACATGCACGAGCGACATGCCGGTGCCGGCGAGCGGAATCTCCTCGATCAGGTCACGGGTCTCCAGCACGATGCGGCCGTAGCCCTCGTCGGTCGGCGCGCCGTCGGGTGGGGGAGTGGACTCGGTGATGTCGTCGGGGCCGAGCGGTGGCGGCGGGGGAGCATCTTCCGGCGGCTTGCTCGGCGGCCAGTTGAGATCCCACGGTGAGAAGTGCGACATCTCGACTCGCCACAGGTCGATCGGCGAGCCGTCGGTGGCAACGCCCGGCAAGTCAGCGAGCAGCCTGCGCTCGGCGGCGTCGATGCCGAGCGCGAGCAACTCGGCGGCACCCGCCGGCTCGCCCGAGTCGTCGACTTCGATCAACGCCAGACCGTCGCCGTCGACACCGGTGACACGGAGCACGATGCCGTTCGGCTCGGCGCGCCATGCTCCGAGTTGACGGTCGTACACGCCGGTCGGCACAACCTGGCCCGGGCCGCCGGCCACGGCAAACCCCAGGAAGTCGTCGAGGTAGAGGACGGCCGGCGACAGGCCGGGCGCGTCGTTGGCCAGCGCCACCTCGACCGCCCCGAGTGCTTCGGCTTCGGCGATCCGGAACTCGGAGGCGTAGGTGTACGACGACGACTCGGGTAGCAGCGCCGGCATCGCCTGGGGGCCGAGCTCGCCGACGGTGTACTCGCTGATCGACAACGTCCATCGCTCGCCGAGCGGTACCCGATCGCCGTCGGCCAACACCGCTTCGGCGGTCGTGCCGCCACGGATGAACAGGCGTGCCGCACGGGCATCGGCGGTGCCGCCGGCGACGGTGGAGGCGACGTGGAGATAGCCCCCGGCGGGTACCGCCCCGTCGAGGCCGAGGTCGAGTTCGCTCTGCCAGTCGGCTTGCACGAGGACGACGTCGTCGGCGTCGGGCCACTGGCCCCACACGACGTCGTAGCGTCGTTGGGCGGTCAACATGTCGGGCCGCGAGTACTCGACGAGCACGCTGCCGCCACCGTTGACGGCGAGTGCGTACCGGCCGTCGGCGGCGGTGCGGGTGAAGCCGGCGTCGGGTTGGTCGGGTACCTCGACCCGCACGCCCTCGATGGGGTCGCCGGCGAGGTCGAGCACGCGGCCGGTGAGCACCGCCGCGTGCGCCTCGCGCACCGTGCCCCCGTGCCGTGCGGCGAGCAGCTCGGCGGTGTCGGCCACGGCGTGTACCTGGCCGACCGGTAGGTCGGGGGCGGTGAACGGGTCGCCGGTGATCGGGATCGTGGCCGGCGGTTCCCAGTCGGCCGGGGCGATCGCGATCGTCGGGCCAGCGTCCGGAACGGTCGTGCTGGTGGTCGTCGTCGTGGTCGACGTGCTGGTGGTCGTGGTGCTGGTGGTCGTCGTGGTGGTGCTGGTCGTGGGCACCGTCGTCGAGGTCGTCGGTACCGTCGTCGACGTGGTCACGGTGGGTACCGTGCTGGTCGTCGTCGTGGTGGTGGTGGTGGTGACGGGCGGGGGTGGCGGCGCTGGCGGTGGTACGTAGCCGTTGACGTCGATGACGATGTGGGTGGGGGCTGAGGTGTAGATGCAGACCTTGCCGCCGGTGCCGATCTTGGCGAGGACGGCGTTGGGGATGACTTGTCCGGTGGTGTAGTTGACGTTGGAGGCGAGTGGGAGTTGTTGGCCGCAGGGGAAGACGGTGAGGAAGCCTGGTGCGGTGGGGCCGACGGCGGTGACGTTGAGCATGACGGCGGCGGCGTCGGTGGGGACTCCGCCGCGGTTGGTGACGAGGAGTTCGAGGGTGGTGCGTGCGTCGCGGGTGCCGATCGAGCTGAAGAGTCCGTCGGTGGTGGTGGCGCCGTCGCGTGAGTCGAGCAGGCGCGCCGGCACCAACGACGAGACGCCACTCGTGGCGACGGTCGCCGCGGCGGGTGCCGCCACCGGGGCGTTGGCCACCGTCTGCGGGGACGGATCAGCCACCGAGGCGGTGTCGACCGTTCCCGCGTGTGCAGCCGCGACGCCGAGCTCGGCAACCACGGCCGTCGGTGCTGCGACCGCGGCAATCGCGATCGCAGCGAGAATCCGAACCCTGCTACCCGACTCGCCCATCTACCACTCCCAACTCACCCGCGTGCGCGCAGGAACCTGCTGTACAGGTCGCAGTACACACCAGCCCGCTAACAGCTCGCTAACAGCGGCACCCGACAAGCGGGGCCGATCGTGGTTATCGCGTTACTGGCGGCGGCGGCCGGAACCGGCGAGCCAGGCGTTGATCGGCAGGTTGCCGAGCTTCTCGCGGCCCACCACGCGGATCTCTTGCTCAAGCAGCACCGCCATCGCCAGCACCCCGACGAACCCGGCGAACGCCAGCCAGAAGCTGACGGCCAAGCCGGCAACCGTGAGCGCCAGGCCGACGACCAGCCCGAGCGACAGCACCACCAGGCGCTTGCGTGACACGCGATAGCCGCGCGTTGAGAACGTCGGATCGGCAGCGAGCTGCTGCTCGATCTGGCGCAAAATGCGCTGCTCGTCCTCGTTCAGCGGCATAGCACCTGCATCATCGCACGTTCCAGACCATTCCTCAACGCGATCGCGCCAAAGCTTGCGCGATTCAGTTCCACCGGGTGAAGTACCGCAGCAGCTTGCGGTGCCACGGCAGCAGGTCGTCGGCCACGCGAACCACCTGGTCCGACCACAGCTCGCAGTCGTCACCCAGTGTCTCACCGAACGACCCGGCATGGTCGATGTCGACGCTGTCGGGCCGGGCGAACGTGACCCGGTCGACCGCCTCGGCCAGCGACGTCATCGGCCGCGCCGCCACCGGCAGCACGTCGGCGGTAGCGGCGGCCCACTGCTGGGCGGTCATCGCCGGGGTGCCGGGCACGCCGGCACCCATCGCCGCGCCGCGGGCGCGCGCCCACGCCGTGACGATCCGTTGCACGCGACCCTGCGAGCGGCCACGGCGGACACGGCGCACCAGCCACGGCGCGACCAGTGCGAGCGCGGCGAGCCCACCGACGGCGTACGGCCACCACGTCGCTCCATCGCCGGCAGGTGGGGGCGTGGACGTGCCGCTGCCGCCTCCGGCAGTGAGGTTGTCGGGGTCGTTCGGGCCTCGGCCGGACTGAGGGGTGGTCGTGGTGGTCGCGCCCGGGCCGGTGCCCGCGCCGGGTGGAGGCACGACCGTGGCCGGGGTAGTGGGGCGTTCCACGGCTGGCCCGTCGACCTCGCCTCCGGGGCCGCCGGGCGTCTCGTCCTGGGTCGGCGGCACGCCGGTGTACGACTCGGCACCGGGGGCGCCGCGGCCGGGGGTGGGTTCGAACGGCACCCAGCCGATGTCGTCGAACCAGATCTCGGGCCAGGCGTGAGCGTTGCGGCCGCGCACTGTGTACCAGCCGTCGGAGCCGAGCACACCGGGGGTGAAGCCCACCGCCACCCGCGAAGGGATGCCGAGCGTGCGGGCCATCGCCGCCAACGACACCGCGAACTGCTCGCAGTACCCGACGCGGATGCGTAGGAACGATTCGATCGCGTCGATCGAGTGCCCGGCCTGCACCTCGGTGCTGTAGTCGAAGTTGCTGCGGAACCAGGTTTGCAGGGCGAGCACCTGGTCGTAGCTGGTCGCCGCGTCGCCGACTACAGCGCGGGCGACCTCGGCGATGTTGCCGGGGAAGTCGTCGGGGAGGCCGAGGAACATCGCGTCGGGTGGGTTGGCCGAACCGGCCGCGCGCAACACGTCGGGGGTCAGCGTCGGGCTGGCCGACACGACCGTGAACAGGTCGCCGGTGTCGAGTTCGGAGGGCGTCAACAACGTGCTGGTGTCGCGGTTGAGGCGCAGTTCGAGCGGGGCCCCGCCGAGCCGCGCGCCGCTCGCCTGCACCGGGTCGGCCGCGGCCGGCACGAGTTGGCCACCCAGCCCGATCACCTGGATCTGCTGGCGCACCTGGTTGCCGTTGGCAGGGTCGAACGCCTCACCGGCCTGGATTCGCTCGAGGTCGCGCGACGGCAGGCCGAAGCGGCTGCCGTCGAACTCGGGCAGCGTGGTTTGGCGCCAGTACGCCTCGCGGTCGGCGTTGACGCGGAACAGTTCGTTGTCGCTGCGGTTGGTGAGACGCGAACGAATGTCGACCAGCGGGCTGAGCACCTCGGTGACGCCACCCCCGCGACCGCGGGTGTCGTACAGCGCGTCGGCCTCGGCGCCCGGCAGGCGCGGCCCGACGTACGCGGCGACGCCGGCCACGGCCACCGCGGTGACGGCCGCGGCCGGCGCCAACAACGACATCGGCCGGCGCTGATCGCCTGCCGTGCGGGCCCGCTGGCGGGCGGTGTCGTGATACTGGCGCAACGCCACCACGGCGACGACGCCGGCTGCCACCAGCAGCGCGGTGAGCGCGGCCCGGAGGCGGTCGCTGCCGAGCGCGGCGACGAACACGAACAGCACCAGCCCGGGCACGAGCGCTTCGCCGCGAGCATGGGCGCGGAACGCGAACGTGTCGGCCAGCACCACCACCAGCGCCACTGCGAACGTGGCGATCGCAGCCCAGCCGACGTCGTAGATCACGGGTGCGATCGCCGTGGGGAACTGGGCCCGCACCAGGTCGAGTTCGGTATCGAGCAAGCGCCACGTGGCGCTGGTGGGGAACGGCCCGGTGAACGTGTCGCGGTAACACACGCCGAGCATCAGCCACAGGGCGACCAAGCCGACCAGCGGCGTCGCCACCCAACCGTTCAGGCGCGCCCGGCGCAGTCCGAACGACAGCGCGTGCGGTACCACCACCAGCACGAGCAGGTCGGTGAGGAAGCTCCAGCCGCTGAACACCCGGGCGAAGCCGGCGGCGACCGCTGCCGAATAGCCAATCAGGGCCAGCGTGGCCGCGAGGTCGCGCCCGAGCGGGCGCAGCGGCCGGCGGGCCTCCGCGGTCGGTTTCGCGGTGGGTGCCCCGGGAGCATCCCGTCGAGGGGCAGCGCCCGGTGCCGAACGCAAGGTGGCGGTCAACGGCGGCCCCCCGCGGCGCCGGCGACCGCGCCGGCTGGGGCCACCCCGGCGACGACGTCGGTGGTCAGTTCGGTGGTGAGCCCAGGCGCTCCGGCCATGCGCGCCCAACCGGAACGGAACTCGCCGAACGTGCGCGCCTCCACCGCCAGGCGCGGCCGGCGACCGGCGCCGATCGCGTGCGTGAACACACCGAGCCGGGTGAGCGTCGGGTCGCCGAGCCGCTCGGTGAGCCGCCACGCCGGGCCGGAGGTGGTCGATGTCACCACCACCGCCAGGCCGAGGCCTTCGCCGGGGTCACGGTCGAGCTCGTCGAGGGCGTGGCCGATCGCCAGCGGGGCCAGCGTGTGCAACGTGTTGGTGGCCACGTCGGGGCCGCGCAGGTCGGTGGCGACACCCCGCGGGCCGCCGGTGACGAAGCGGGTGGTGAGGCCGGCCCGCTGGGCGCTGAGCACCAGGCTGGCAGCGAGCGCGACGGCACGTTCGAACGCGTCCGGGTCGGTTGCCAGCAGGTCGGCGGGCCAGGCGTCGCGGTCACCGTCGAGCACGACGATGCACCGGCGCACGCCCTGGGCCTCGTGCTGGCGTACCTTGAGGCCCTCCGACCGCGCCGACGCCTTCCAGTGGATGGTGCGCGGCTCGTCGCCGTCGACGTAGTCGCGCAGCGAGTGGAACTCGCCCGGCCCGATCCGCTGCGACAGGGCGAGCAGGTGCCGGCCGAGCACACCCGTGCCGAGCGAAGGCATCGGCAGCTCGAACGTCTGCGGGGCGACGGTGAGCTCGGTGAGGTCGGCGCCGATGCGTACGTCGGCCGCCAGGCCGAGCAGGTCGGTGCGGCGCAGCACGGTCGGCCCCACTTCGAGCACGCCGCGGCGCTGGGCGGGCACGCGGTAGCCGGCCGACAACTGTTCGCCGGGGGGCAGGGCGGCGATCGTGAGGTGGGCTGAGTTGCGTTGGCCCACCGGTTCGGTGAGCGCCAGCCGAGGCGAGCGCCAGCGGCCGCGGTTGCGTACGAGCAGGTCGACGCGGCCTGTGTCGCCAACGGTGAGCACCGACGGGTGGGCCCAGCGCACGACCGACACCCGCGGCGGGAACAGGCGCACCACCGCGACCGCGATGGCGACCGCGGCGGCCATCGCAGCGGCGATGACGAACAGCTCGACGATGCCGAACACGCGCCCCACCGCAGCCGCGGCGAGCGCCCCCACCAACGTCGTCCACCCCTGCCGGGTCGGCACTCAGTAGCCCCCCCGGTCGCCGGGCGGTGTGGTCTCGATACACCGGCTGCGCCGGCACTCGACCACCGGAGGGCGGGGTCGGCTGCGCGGGTGTTCGACCACCGGAGGGCGGGGTCGGTTGCGCGGGTGTTCGACCGCCGGGGGGGCGGGTTTCCGGTCGTCGAGTGGCGCACTCGCGGCGCAGCCGCCACTCCGTTGTATCGAGACGACGGCGCCGCTCATCGGGGGGCGGGTTCGGCTGCGCGGGTGTTCGACCACCGGGGGGTGGGGTTTCCGGTCGTCGAGTGGCGCACTCGCGGCGCAGCCGCCACTCCGTTGTATCGAGACGACGGCGCAGCTCATCGGGCGACGGGGACGGGGACGTCGGCGAGCAACTCGCGCACGGCGTCCTCGGCCGAGGTGCGGGCGGTGCTGCCGGCACGCAGCATCAGGCGGTGGGCGAGGACCGAGGGGGCGATCGTCTGCACGTCGTCGGGGGTGGCGTAGTCGCGCCCGCGCGCCGCCGCCAGGGCGCGGATCGCGGCCGCCAACTGAAGCGTGGCCCGCGGCGACACGCCGAGCTCGATCGCCGGGTGATGGCGGCTGGCCTCGGCGATGTCGACCAGGTACGACTTGAGCGCGGCGGCCACGTACACGCTGCGCACGGCTTCGATCATGCCGAGCACCTCGGCCGTGGTGACGACCGCTTCGAGCTTGCGCAGCGCCTCGTTCGAGCCCTGCCCGTCGAGGATCGCCATTTCAGCAGTGCGCCCCGGATACCCGAGCGAGATCCGCAACAGGAACCGGTCGAGCTGGCTCTCGGGCAGCCGGTAGGTGCCTTCCTGCTCGACGGGGTTCTGGGTGGCGATCACCATGAACGGCGCGTCGAGCGGGTACGAGGTGCCGTCGGCCGTCACCTGGCGTTCTTCCATCGCTTCGAGTAGCGCCGACTGCGTCTTCGGTGAAGCCCGGTTGATCTCGTCGGCGAGCACGATGTTGGCGAACAGCGGGCCGCGCTGGAACCGGAACTGTTCGGTGGAGCGTTCGAACACGCTGACACCCACAAGGTCGGCGGGGAGCAGGTCGGGCGTGAACTGCACCCGCTTGTGGCTGGCCTGGACCGATGCCGCGAGCGCTTTGGCGAGGCTGGTCTTGCCTACCCCGGGAACGTCTTCGATCAGCAGGTGGCCTTCGGCCAGCAGGGCGACGACGGCGAACTCGATCGCCTCCTGCTTGCCGTGCACGACCTGGCCGATGTTGCTGACGATCGAGCCGAACAGGGTCGAGAACTGAATGGCAGGCGCGGTGTCCGTCACGCTCGCGAGGGTAGACGCAGCGGGTGGGCGCGGGTGGGGCGGGGAGTACCGGTGTGCGACAGCCGGGCGCTACCGTGCGGCCGGTGAGCCCCTCGAAGCCGACGCCGCGGGTGTCGACGCTGCCGCGTGACGCTCCGGTGCCACGGCGCGAGCCCGAGGGTCCGCCACCCGACGCCGAGCCGGGCTACCTCGCGATCGACCTCAGCCCCACCCGGCTGGCCGCCTCGATCGTCACCGCCAACGGCGACGTGCTCGTGCGCGACCGGGTGGCCACACCGCAGCGCAACGTGTGGCCGGTCGTGCGCCAGTTGGTCGGGCGGGTGCTCGCGGCCAACCAGACGTCGGTGGTGCCGTCGTTTTGCGGGGTGACGTGCCTCGGCCCGATCGACCGGTCAGCCGGCACGATCCGCCCGATCGGCATGCCGGTCTGGCACGACTTCCCGTTGGCCGACGAAATGGCGGCGCTGACCGGTCTGCCGGTAGCGATCGACACGCCCGCCCGAGCGCTGGCGCTCGCCGAACAGTGGCTCGGCGAGTCGGCCGCCCAGCCCACGTCACAACAGCAGTTCGCGGCGCTTGTGTTCGGCGACGAGGTCGACGGGGCGGTGGTGGCCGGCGGGCGGTTGCTGTCGGGAAGGACCGGCAACCTCGGCCAGTTTGGTCACCTGGTCGTGGAACCGGAAGGTACGCCGTGCGCGTGCGGCGCTGTCGGATGCCTCACCGCCTACGCCGGTGTGCGCGGCATCGAGGCCAGCACCGGACGCGACCTGCGACGCACACCGCCGGCGATCATCGAACGCACCGGCATCATGGCGGCCCGGGCGTGTGCCTCGCTGGCGGCGATGCTCGACGTGACCGACATCGTGATCGGCGGAGTGGTGCCGTCGGTGCTCGGCGAACCGTTCTTCGAGGCCCTGTCGACCGAGCTGGAACAACGCAGCCGGCTGCCGCACCTGCACGACCTGCGCGTGCGCGGTCTGGCCACCACGAGGATCGGCCCCCTCGCCAGCGCCGCCGCGCTCGCCCGCCGCGAGCAGTTCAGGTGAGACGCAGGTTCAGACGGCTGCTCAGATCGCGTCGTTGCCCTCTTCGCCGGTGCGAATGCGCACCAGGCGCTCGACCGACGTGACCCAGATCTTGCCGTCGCCGATCTTGCCGGTGGCGGCCGCCTTGGCGACCGCGTCGACCACGCCGTCGACCTCCTCGTCGCCGACGACGACCTCGATCAACACCTTGGGTACCAGGTCGACCTGGTACTCGGTGCCGCGATAGGTCTCGGTGTGGCCGCCTTGGCGGCCGAACCCGCGGACCTCTCCGGTGGTGAGCCCGGCCACGTTGACGGTCTTCAGAGCGTCCTTGACCTCTTCCAGCTTGAACGGGCGGATGACTGCGCTGACGAGCTTCATAGCTGTGATCATGCCATCTCCTGAAACATTTGGAAATACTCTGTTAACACAAAACGCGGATTAGCGTGCGCCGTCGTGACGGAGCAGCGGCGTACGGCCTGGTTCGCGGTCCCCGGAGCGGCGGCGGGCACGGCGTGGGTCGACGCGACGGGGAACCTGCCGACGCTCACCTTCTCGGTGTCGTCCGGCTCTACCACCGTGCGTGCCGTGCACGGGGTCGCGCTGCCCGAGATCGGGTTGCGCGGGCCGGTGCTCGAGTGCCGGTTGCACACCACCGACGACTGGACGCCCGAGACGGTCGTGCCCGTGTTCGTCGAGCTCGGACGCCAGCCCGAGGGTTGGATACCCCCGCCCGGCTGGTCGTCGGCCGCGCTCGACGGGTTCGACCTCGCTGTCGACCCCGGCTTGGCCGCCCGCGCCGAGCAGTGGCGCGCCGAGCAACTCGGCCGCGGCGCGCCCGATCCGCTCGCCCCGGCCTGGTCGCGGCCCGGCTGGTACGGCGACATCGTCGGCTGGGCGATGGCCGCGCTCGCCGCGCACCAGCCAGTCGTACCGGTGACGGTCGAGCCGGTCCGGCTGTGGGGGATCGCGGCGATGCTGCGCCTCGCCGACGCCGGCGGCCGAGTGTGGTGGTGCAAGGCCACCTGCGACCTGTTCCACCGCGAGGCTGCGGTGACCGCGTTCCTCGCCCAAGCCGTACCCGGGCTGGTGGCGCCGGTGGTCGCCGTCGAACCGGCGCGCGGGTGGGTACTGCTGGGCGACCTGGGCGAGGCCGCGGCAACCGGCGACGCGACCAGCCACACCACTGCCTACCCCGCCCTGCGCGAACTCCAGCGGGCACTCACCGGGCGCGAGGCCGACGCGCTCGCCGCGGGAGCGGTGCACCGGCCCCTGGCTGCGCTGCCCGACGCGTTCGCCGACGCACTCGCCGACCCGCTGTTGAGCGACTGGCACGACGTTGCCCCCGAACGCGCCGGGCAACTGGTGGCCTGGCTGCACCGGGCGGTGGGCGAGGTCGCCGAGTTGGGGTTACCCGACGTGGTGGTGCACGGCGACTTCCATCCGGGCAACGTCGCCACCCTGGCCGGCGGCGAGCGGGTCGTGTTCGACTGGTCCGACGCCGCGCTCGGGCCGCCGTTCCTCGACGTGCCGACGTGGTTGTCGTGGCTGAGCGACGATGACGACGAACCCGAGCGGGCGCGGGTGTGGGAGTCGTTCGCCACCGGGTGGGCCGACGTGCTCCCGGCCGACGCCTGGCGTGCCCGGCGCACACTGTTCGAAGGTGTGGCCGGGGCGTACCACGTGGTGAGCTACGCCGGCATCTTGCGCACCACCGAGCCCTCGCGACACGACGAGCACGGGTCGGGCATCGGCGAGTTCCTCGGCTTCGTCACCGCGGCCGTGCCGGGCTGACAGGTAGCCGGCGCACCGGTCGGCGCCAGGCGGTTTCCCGCGTTCAGCGGATCATCGCCTACACTGCCCAACCCCCGGGCCAATGTCGTCCCGAACTCCACCGTCCACAGGCGACTCGTCGTCCCCGACTCTGGAAGTACCCATGCAGACGACTCCTGGCCCCACGGGCCTCTACGACCCGCGGTTCGAACGCGACGCCTGTGGCGTGGCGTTCGTCGCCCACATGAAGGGCATCCGCTCGCACGAATTGGTCGTCACCGGCCTGCGCGCGCTGACCAACCTGGAACACCGCGGCGCCACGGGGGCCGAGCCCGACACCGGCGACGGTGCCGGCGTGCTGTTGCAGATGCCCGACCGCCTGCTGCGCGAGTCGGTCGGCTTCGACCTGCCGCCCGAGGGGCAGTACGCCTGCGGCGTCGTGTTCCTGCCGGTCGACACCCGCATGCGTGAGTCGGTGCAGCGCCGGATCGCCGAGATCATGGCCGACGAGGGCGTCACCGTGCTCGGCTGGCGCGAGGTGCCGGTCGACCCGTCGTGCCTCGGCAAGACCGCCCTGGCGGCGATGCCGAGCTTCTACCAACTGTTCGTCAGCTCGCCCGGTGGCGAGGCCGGGGTGGCTCTCGACCGGCGCACCTTCGTGGCTCGCAAGCGGGTCGAGCACGAGTTCGACGGCAGCGGCGACGACGGCGCGGCGGCGACGGCGTTCGTGTGCTCGCTGTCGGCGCGCACCATCGTGTACAAGGGGATGCTGACCACGCCGCAGCTCGGTCAGTTCTTCGCCGACCTCACCGACCCGCGGATCGAGTCGGCGCTGCTGCTCGTGCACTCGCGGTTCTCCACCAACACGTTCCCGTCGTGGCCGCTGGCCCACCCGTACCGGTACGTCGCCCACAACGGCGAGATCAACACGGTGCAGGGCAACGAGAACTGGATGCGTGCCCGCGAGGCGATGGCCGACAGCGAGCACCTGCCGAACCTCGACCGGGCGTTCCCGATCTGCACCCCGGGCGCCAGCGACACGGCGCGCCTCGACGAGGCGCTCGAACTGCTCCACCTGGGCGGCCGCCCGATTCACCACGCGGTGTTGATGATGATTCCCGAAGCGTGGGAGAACAACACCGAGATGGACCCGGCCCGCCGGGCGTTCTACCGGTTCCACTCCAACGTGATGGAGCCGTGGGACGGGCCGGCCAGCGTGGCCTTCACCGACGGCACGGTGATCGGGGCGGTGCTCGACCGCAACGGCTTGCGCCCCAGCCGCTACTGGGTCACCGACGACGACATCGTCGTGATGGCGTCCGAGGTCGGCGTGATCGACGTCACCCCCGACAAGGTCGTCGCCAAGGGCCGCCTCCAGCCGGGCCGGATGTTCCTGATCGACACCCGCCAGGGCCGCATCATCGACGACGAGGAGATCAAGAACGCGCTGGCCGCCGAGCACCCCTACGACGAGTGGGTACAGAACGTCACCGAACTCGACGACCTGCCCGCCCGCGAGCACGTCGTGTTCAGCCACGACAGCGTGCTGCGCCGCCAGCAGATGTTCGGCTACACGCACGAAGAACTCAAGATCATCATCGCCCCGATGGCCCGCGACGGCAAGGAGCCGCTCGGGTCGATGGGCACCGACACGCCGCTGGCCGTGCTGTCGAACCGGCCGCGCCTCTTGTTCGACTACTTCAGCCAGCTGTTCGCCCAGGTCACCAACCCACCGCTCGACGCGATCCGCGAGGAGGTCGTCACGTCGGTGGCGTCCACCGTCGGGCCCGAGTCGAACCTGTTGCTGCCCGGCCCCGACAGCTGCCACCAGCTGGCGCTGCCGTTCCCCATCATCGACAACGACGAGCTGGCCAAGATCATCCACGCCGACGACGAGGGCAAGTTCCCGCACCTCAAGTCGTACGTGGTGAAGGGGCTGTACCGGGTCGCGGGCGGTGGCGACGCGCTGCGGATCGCGCTCGACTCGATCTTCGCCGAGGTCGACCAGGCGATCGAGATGGGCGCACGGGTGCTGGTCCTGTCCGACCGCAACGCCGACTCGGTCGACGCGCCGATCCCGTCGCTGCTGCTCACATCAGCGGTGCACCACCACCTGGTGCGCACCCGCCAGCGCACCAAGGTCGGCCTGCTGGTCGAGTGCGGCGACGCCCGCGAGGTGCACCACATGGCGCTGCTGCTGGGCTACGGCGCCGGGGCGATCAACCCGTACCTCGCGTTCGAGACGATCGAGGACCTGATCCGCGAGGGCCTGCACGGCATGGGCGGGATGTTCCCGCACAAGGCCGTCAAGAACTACATCAAGGCATGCGGGGCAGGCGTGCTCAAGGTGATGTCGAAGATGGGCGTGTCGACGGTCGCGTCGTACACAGGCGCCCAGATCTTCGAGGCCGTCGGCCTGGGCAAGGAGCTGGTCGACAAGTACTTCACTGGCACGGTCAGCCGGCTCGGCGGCATCGGTGTCGACCACATCGCCCGCGGCGTGCAGCACCGCCACTCGATCGCCAACCCGAAGCGGCCCGCCGAGCGGGCCCACCGCTCGCTCGAACTGGGCGGCGAGTACCAGTGGCGGCGCGAGGGCGAGTACCACCTGTTCAACCCCGAGACCGTGTTCAAGTTGCAGCACGCCACGCGGGCCAAGCGCTACGACATCTTCAAGGAGTACACCGGCAAGGTCGACGACCAGTCCGAGCACCTCGCCACGCTGCGAGGGCTGTTCCGGTTCGCGCCGGGGCGCGCGCCGATCCCCATCGACGAGGTCGAACCGGTCAGTTCGATCGTCAAGCGCTTCTCGACGGGGGCGATGTCGTACGGCTCGATCTCGGCCGAGGCCCACGAGACGCTGGCAATCGCGATGAACCGGCTCGGCGCCAAGTCGAACACCGGCGAGGGCGGCGAGGACCCCGAGCGGCTTTACGACCCCTCCCGGCGCTCGTCGATCAAGCAGGTGGCGTCGGGCCGGTTCGGCGTCACCGCCGAGTACCTCACCAACGCCGACGACATCCAGATCAAGATGGCCCAGGGTGCCAAGCCGGGCGAGGGCGGCCAGCTCCCGGGCCACAAGGTGTACCCCTGGATCGCCAAGACCCGCCACTCGACGCCCGGGGTGGGCCTGATCAGCCCGCCGCCGCACCACGACATCTACTCGATCGAAGACCTCAAGCAGCTGATCCACGACCTCAAGAACGCCAACCCGGCTGCCCGCGTGCACGTCAAGCTGGTCGCCGAGATGGGCGTCGGCACGGTCGCCGCCGGTGTGTCGAAGGCCAAGGCCGACGTCGTGCTGATCTCGGGTCACGACGGCGGCACGGGTGCATCGCCGCTGACGTCGCTCAAGCACGCCGGCGGCCCGTGGGAGCTCGGCCTCGCCGAAACCCAGCAGACGCTGGTGCTCAACGGCTTGCGCGACCGCATCGTGGTACAGACCGACGGGCAGCTGAAGACCGGCCGCGACGTCGTCATCGCCGCGCTGCTCGGGGCCGAGGAGTTCGGGTTCGCGACGGCACCCTTGGTGGTGTCGGGCTGCGTGATGATGCGCGTGTGTCACCTCGACACGTGCCCGGTCGGCGTCGCCACCCAGAACCCCGAGCTGCGCAAGCGCTTCACCGGCCAGCCCGAGTTCGTCGTCAACTTCTTCGAGTTCATCGCCGAGGAGGTACGCGAGTACATGGCCCAGCTCGGCTTCCGCACGGTCGAGGAGATGATCGGCCAGGTCGAGGCGCTCGACGTGCAGCCGGCGATCGAACACTGGAAGGCGTCGGGCCTCGACATCAGCCCGATCCTCGCCCGCGTCGACAACCCCTATGAGCAGTCGTACTACTGCACCAGCGGCCAGGACCACGGGCTCGACGAGGCGCTCGACCAGCAGTTGATCGAACTCGCCCGGAACGCGATCGATACGGCCGAGCCGGTCACGATCGACCTGCCGATCCGCAACGTCAACCGCACGGTCGGCACCTTGCTCGGCCACGAGATCACCAAGAAGTGGCAGGGTGCCGGGCTTCCCGACGGCACGATCGACGTCTCGTTCACCGGCTCGGCCGGGCAGAGCTTCGGCGCCTTCGTGCCCGCCGGCGTCACGCTGCGCCTGCACGGTGACGCCAACGACTACCTGGGCAAGGGCCTGTCGGGCGGGCGCATCGTCGTGCGGCCTCCCGACGAGGCACGCTTCGTCGCCGAAGAGAACGTGATCGCCGGCAACGTCATCGCCTACGGCGCGACCGGCGGCGAGATCTACCTGCGCGGCCTGGTCGGCGAGCGGTTCTGCGTGCGCAACTCGGGGGCCACGGCGGTGGTCGAGGGCGTCGGCGATCACGGCTGCGAGTACATGACCGGCGGGCGGGTCGTCGTGCTCGGGCCCACGGGGCGCAACTTCGGGGCTGGCATGTCGGGCGGCATCGCCTACGTGTACGACCCCGACGGCGACTTCGACCGGTTGGTGAACTACGAGATGGTGGCGATCGAGCCGCTCGACGAGGACGACCGCGACTTCCTCCACACCACGATCGAGGCCCACCTCGGCTACACCGATTCGGTCGTCGCCCGCCAAATCCTCACGTCGTGGCCGGTCGAGGTGAGCCGGTTCCGCAAGGTCATGCCCGGCGACTACAAGCGGGTGCTGACGGTGATCGCCGACAGCGCCGCGGCGGGCCTCGACGACGAGGCCACCGTCGTCAAGATCATGGAGGCCGCACACTGATGGGTGAGACGACTGGATTCTTGAAGTGGGAGCGCGAGCTGCCGGCCTACCGGCCGGTGCCGGTGCGGTTGCGCGACTGGAAGGAGGTCTACGAAGACTTCCCCGAAGACAAGCTGCGCACCCAGGCCGGGCGCTGCATGGACTGCGGCATCCCGTTCTGCAACAACGGCTGCCCGCTCGGCAACCTGATTCCCGACTGGAACGACCTCGTCTACCGCGACCACTGGCGCGGGGCGATCGACCGGCTGCACGCCACCAACAACTTCCCCGAGTTCACCGGGCGCCTGTGCCCGGCGCCGTGCGAGTCGGCGTGCGTGCTCGGCATCAACCAGCCGGCGGTGGCGATCAAGCAGGTCGAGGTCGAGATCATCGACAAGGCGTTCGACCTCGGCTGGGTCGTGCCGCAGATGCCGTCGGTCTCGACCGGCAAGCGGGTCGCCGTGATCGGTTCGGGGCCGGCCGGGCTGGCCGCCGCCCAGCAGCTCACCCGGGCCGGCCACGACACGGTGGTGCTCGAACGTGCCGACCGGATCGGTGGCCTGCTGCGCTACGGCATCCCCGAGTTCAAGATGGAAAAGCGCCACATCGACCGGCGGCTCGAACAGATGGCCGCCGAGGGCACCGAGTTCCGCACCAACGCGGTCGTCGGCGAGAACGTCGACATCTCGGTGCTCCAGGCATCGTACGACGCGATCGTGCTGGCGTGCGGCGCCACCCAATGGCGCGACCTGCCGGTACCTGGCCGCGAGCTGGCCGGCATCCATCAGGCGATGGAGTACCTACCGCTCGCCAATCGGGTGCAGCTCGGCGACATGGAGCAGTCACCGATCGATGTCGCCGGCAAGCACGTCGTGATCATCGGCGGCGGCGACACCGGAGCCGACTGCCTCGGCACCGCGCACCGTCAGGGCGCGGCCTCGGTGACCCAGCTCGAGATCATGCCGCGCCCGCCCGACGAGCGCGCCGGTACGAACCCGTGGCCGCAGTTCGCGTTCACGTACAAGGTCACCTCGGCCCACGCCGAGGGCGGCGAGCGGATCTACTCGGTGAACACCGAGCGCTTCGTCGACGACGGCAACGGGCGGGTGCGGGCGCTGCTGATCCACGAGGTGCAGATGGTCGAGGGGCGTTTCGAGAAGGTCGAGGGTTCCGACCGCGAGCTGCCGGCCGACTTCGTGTTCCTGGCGATGGGCTTCACCGGCCCCGAACACGCCGCCTGGCTCGACGAGCTCGGCGTGGCGTTTGACGCCCGCAGCAACGTGGTCCGCGACGCCGAGTACATGACCAACGTGCCGGGTGTGTTCGTGGCCGGCGACATGGGCCGCGGGCAGAGCCTGATCGTGTGGGCGATCGCCGAGGGCCGTTCGTGCGCGGCCGGGGTCGACCGCTACCTGATGGGCGAAACCAAGCTCCCCGAACCCATCGCCCCCACCGACCGCCCCCTCATGTAGGCCTGGCTCACCAAGGTGGTTTCGACAGGCTCAACCACCAGTACCCAAGGTGGTTGAGCCTGTCGAAACCACCGGTGCGCCACTGACGCCGTTTCGGCCGCTGCCCGATCTACGCTGGCGGGCCGTGAGATCGCCTGGTCGCGCCGCTGCGCTCGTGCTGTTGACACTGGCCGGGTGCGGCACCGCCGACGAGGGTGCCCGCAGCACGCTGGCTCCGGTGCAGCCCACCCCCTACGTCACGGTCGACCCGCCCACCACCACGACCACCACCACGCCACCTCCACCGTCCACGCTCGCCGGGGGCGCGGTCGTCGCCCAGCAGGAGCAGATCTACACGGTGGTCGCCAACGACAACCTGTTCAAGATCTCCCAGCGATTCGAGATCACGCTCGACGAACTCGTCTCCCACAACGGCATCACCGGCGACCCGGCCGCCTACCTGCTGATCCCCGGCCAGACGACGCTCAAGATCCCCGCCGGGTCGGCAACGGTGGAGGGTGCCGAGGTGGTGGGCGGCGGCACTCCCGCGGGCGAGACGTCGACCGGTACCACTACCACCACCGCCCCGGGCGAGGGCTGCCGGCACGTCGTGGTCACCGGCGACTACCAGGGCAAGGTCGCCAACCAGTACGGCGTGTCGCTCGACGAACTCGCCGCCGCCAACGCCAACAACCCGGCCTGGAACGTGTTCCGGCTCGGTGACGAGATCATCATCCCGGCGAGCGGGAACTGCTGACCCCGGAACCGATCTGGCGGCGATCGGTGGATGCAGGCCGACATGACCGCCACCGGGCTGCCCGCGCCTCTAACCTCGTAGGTCATGAGTGCGCACCGCCGGGCAGTCGTCGCGACCCTTGTCGGGGCCGGATGCGTGGTGCTCGCCGCGTGCGGCGACAACACCACCTCGGCTGCCAACGCCGTATCGCAGGTGCGATCGACCAGCTACGTGAGGGTCGAACCCGAGACCACCACCACCACGATCGCCCCGGTGTTCACCACGGCGCCTCCCGAAGGCGCGATCGACCCGAACGAGCAGATCTACATCGTCCAGCCCAACGACGGCGAGGGCCGCATCGCATCGCTGCACGGCATCACGGTCGAGCAGTTGTACACGTACAACCAGTGGCCCGAGTCGCCGCGTCACGTGTTCTACCCCAACGAGGAAGTCAAGATCCCGCCGAACTCGAAAGTGGCCGGCACCGGCACGTCGGGTGCCACGTCCGAGAGTGGCATCCCGCTCACCACCGAGCCGCCCACGCCCGGCTGCACCCACACGGTGGTGGCAGGCGACAACCCCACCCGGGTTTCCGAGAAGTACGGCATCTCGATCTCGGTACTGGCAGATGCCAACGCCAACAACTCGGTGTACCAGTCGTTCCGCATCGGCGGGACGCTGAACATCCCCGCCGGTGCCGAAGGCTGCTGAGGCCTTACCCCAGATCACGTTGCGTTCAAGCGCCACGCAGGCTGGCCGTCACTGGCCGTGCACCAGGGCACAACGTGGACCAACCGCCGTGGGCTGGGGCAACGTCAACGAGCGGCCGCGGCGACCGGTGGATCCAGGCTGACTCGGGTAGGTGGCACACCGCCTCGACGTTGTTGCCGTCGGGGTCGCGCACGAACGCACCGAAGTAGTTCTCGTGGTACTCGGGCCACAGCCGCGGCTCGTGGAGCACCTCGGCACCGGCTGAGGTCGCCGCGTCGAAGAACGTCTGCACGGCCACTCGGTCGGTGGCCTTGAAGGCGATGTGCGACTCGCGGAACCCTTCGCCCGAGTCGTGCACGCTGACCCAGAAGATCGGGTCGTCGGGCGGGCCGTAGCCGATCGCCTCGTCGAAGCTCATCACCCGGCCGAAGCCGAGCGCGCCGAGCACGGTGTCGTAGAACGAAGCGCTGGCCGCCAGGTCGGCACATTGGAACCCCACATGATCAAGCATGCTGCGAGCGTCGCAGCCCATCCGGCCCCAAGCCGTCCTGATTCGGCGAGTGGTCTCGATACACCGGAGCGGCGGCTGCGCCGCGGGGCGGCACTCGACCACCGGAGGAGCGTCAGCCGAGGTTGGGCCAGCGGCGTTGCTGGCGGCGACGCAGGCCGGCGGCGCCGAGCTTGCGGTGCTCGCCGAGTTCCCACTGGCGGCGCCACCCGTTGAACTCGGGGCCGGTGAGGGCCGGGCTGGCGCCCTTGGCGGCGCGCTGGGTCGCCGTCCAGTAGTCGGTCAGGGCCTCGTCGCCGAGCCGCGTGACCGCGGCCTCGATGCGAGCGTTGTAGCGGCGTGTGTTCTCGTCGTCGCGAGGCCACAGCGGAGCTCCGAAGATCACTTTCGTCTTGCCCGGCTTGGGCTTGCTGGCGCCCTTGCCGAAGATCGCCCCGGTGCCGTCGATGAACACCGGCACGATCGGGGCACCGGTGCGCGCCGACAGGTAGGCGGGGCCGCCTTTGAACGTCTGCCCCCAGCCGTCGGGCGAACGCCCGCCCTCGGGGTAGATCACGATCGAGTGCCCGTCGGCGATCAGGTCGCGGATCAGGTCGGCCGACTTACGACCGGTCGCCTCGCGGTCGATCGGGATCGCGTTGAGGGCGAGCGCCGACATCGTCGCCTTCCAGCGCTTGTCGAAGAAGTAGTCGGCCGCCGCGACCACGGCCAGCTCGCGGCGCCAGATCGAAGGAATCGACCGCACCATCAGTGCGGTGTCGAGGTGGCTGTGATGGTTCGGGGCGAAGATCACCGCCGGCGGTTCGTCCATCCGGGTCAGGTCGGCGAGCCGGTCGACGCCGACCACGGTCGGGTTGGCCAACCCGCGTACAAGCAGCCGCAGCGGGCCTTCGGCGATCGCCGTGCGGGCGACCTTGGCCGGTGGCGTGCGGGCCCACTCGGTGTCGTAGTCGACGCCCAGCGTCGACGGCTCGAGCGGCACCTCGACGCCGCGCGGCACCGACGGCGCACGGTACGGGAACCCGTACTTCCGCAGCGGCTTGGCGGCCTTGCGAACGGCGACCTCACCCATGCCGGCCGCACGGTTGGCGAGCTTGAGATACCGGTTCACGCCCCACCCCCCGTTTGGCGGCGCAAACACGACCGTTGTGAGTACATCTGCGCCAGCAAACTCATTGGACGTCGGCGACGAGGACGCCGGGGACGTGGAGGTGGCTGATGGTGGGGGAGCGGCCGACCACGTCGGAGGCGATCTCGAACGCGTCGTCCATCGTGCTCGCCGGCGTGAAGCCGAGTCGGCGCACGGTCGACGGGTCGCCACCGACGATGATCACCTTGCCGGCCCACTGCTGGCCGTGGGCGCCCCAGTACCAGGCGTAGAACGGGTGCACGCCGTGGTAGGCATTGCCGGTGCGGTAGAGATGCTTGTACCACTCGTCCTCGGCGTACTTCTTCTCCCACTTCTCGCCCATCACCACTGGGTCGGTGGTATCGGCGAGCACCTCGTCGAAGAAGTCGATGTAGCTCGGGTGGTGCACCGGGTTGAACTCGCGGTACGTCGGGTGGGTCATGATGATCACCCCGCCTTCGCGCACGAGCGGCTTGTTGCGATACATGTTGAACAGGTACCCGAGCCCCATGCACATCACGAGAATCGGGTTCATGATGCCCTCGGGGTTGTACGGGCAGATGAACGGGATGCCCATCGTCAAGATGTCGGTCTGCCCCTCGACCGGTACGAGGTGCTGGGCGTAGACCCGTTCGAGGGTCTTCTCGTGCACCGTCGGCGTGTAGCCGGCGTGGACGCCGGTCATCTCGTACGGCGCCTCGATCGAGTGGAAGATCTTGCGCTTGGCCCGGTTCGGCAGCCGGTTCAGCGACTTCTCGGTACCGAGGTACATCGCCCGATCCTTCACCGACCACTCCCACTCGCGCTTGGCGAGGAACCCGAAACTGTCGGGGAACGCCGAGTTGTTGATGGTGGTCTCGATCTGGAAGATCTTCGGGCCGTGATCGCGGAGGATCTTGCCCATCCGCCAGATGCTCTTGTGCAGGGCCGAGTGGTCGCGGTGGCCCATCAGGCTGCGGGTGGTCTGGAGGGTGTGGGCGTTGTGGTGGTGGCTCAGGCAGCGGTAGCTGGCCAGGCCGGTGCAGATCGACTTCCAGCCGCCGTCCATCGCCACCTGGTTGACGTTGGCGTAGACGATCAGGTCGCTGTCGGCGGCGCGCTTGTTGATCTCGAGCACCTCGCCCTCGTCGGTGGTGCCGAGCACGGTGAGGTTGTCGAGGTCTTCGGCGTCGTGCTGGTACAGCAGGCCGCGCGGATGGAAGGCATCGAAGATCCGGTCGCCGAGTACGTGGCGCAGTTCGTAGTCGTGCATCCGGCGGTGCAGGCCGAGCGCAGCGATGATGTGGATGTCGTCGACCCCGGCCGCGGCGGCGTGGTCGAGCACGGCCTCGATCACGCGCTGGCGATTGTCGGGCTTGCGCATCTTCGGTAACGACAGGCTGGCGTCATCGAACACGATCGTCAGCTTCATGTCGGGCTTCAGCAGGGCCGGAAGCGGCTCCATGTCGAGCGGGTTGAGCAGCGCGTCGCGGATCGCTCCGTCGACGTCATCGATGCCGGCCAGCGGCTCGGGTGGGTAGATCACCCGGCTGCGGTCGGCGGGCAGCTTCTCCAAGCTGAACCCCTCGCCGCGCCAGAACAGGATGGGAGGCGTCGACCGATCGACGTCGAGCACGAACCCTGGCCTAGGCATGCTTCACCATGGTGGTTGAGCTTGTCGAAACCAGGGCAACGTGCCGTGTGTGGCGGGGTGGTAACGGCATCGGGTCACTGCTTCCTCAGGTCGAAGGCGATCTTGACGGCGCCGCGGCGACCCGCCGCGGCAGCATGGGCGAGGGCGTCGACGTGGTCGTCGAGGCGGTAGGTAGCCGACAGGAGGCGTTCGGCCTGGTAGTGGTTGGCGGTGTCGACGGCGAGGTCGAACGTGGTGGCGGTCGAGCCGTCGGGGAGCGTCTCGGTGCCGTACGTGTAGGCGCCCTTGATCTCGGTCTCGCGGTGCCACAGGCCGGTGAGGTCGAGCTTGACGTCGGCAGGCATGCCGAGCAGCACGACCCGACCGCGCGGGCGCGTGATTCGGAGCGCGTCGGTGATCGACTCCGACGTGCCGACCGCGTCGATCGTGACGTGCGCGCCCGACGATAGGTAGGCACTCGACCCGTCGCCGATCAGGTGGCACGCCGTCGCCCGGCGCACGGCCCGGTCGAGCTTGGCGGCCTGGACCACCTCGTTCGCCCCGATCGCCTTGGCCAGCGCGATCTGGTGCGGGTACCGGGCGCCGGCGATGATCTGCATGTGGGCCGGCAGGTAACGCCGCAGCCCGGCGATCGCAGCCAGCCCCATCGTGCCTGCCCCGAGCACCACAACGACGGCTGGCTCGCCGCGCTCGATCGCCCGCTCCACGTGCGGCCACGCCAGTAGCGCGGCGTGGATACCGCCGGCGAGCGGCTCGACCAGCACGGCGCGCTCGTCGGGCATGTCGTCGGGGATCGGGTGAAGCTGGCTCTCGTGGGCCCACAGCCACGGTGCCCAGCCGCCCCCGGTCGAGCAGCAGAAACCGGTCTGGATGCCCGGTTCCAGGTTGCCGGTCGCGTAGTGGGCGTAGTCGTCGGCTGGGGCATGGGGCACGCCGCGGGCGGCCGGGTTTAGTACCGGGTTGAGCACGTAGCGGGTGCCGTCGTCGGTCGACCCGACCACCTCGTGGCCGGGCACGAACGGGAACGACACGTAGTCCTCGAAGTACGCCGAGGCGTGCCCTTCCACCAGCGACAGGTCCGACCCGCAGATGCCGGCCAGGTGCACGTTGAATCGCTGCCATCCGTCGCCCGGATGGTCAGGGTCGTCGACCGAGCGATAGTCGAGCGCACTCACCTTGGCCGGCAACACCGGCGACGTCAGCCGAGCCAGCCCGAACTTCATCGGCGAGCGCTTGATCTGCAACGCCTTCATTGCTGGCTCCCAATTCGTGCGGCGCACAGGTGCATGTGTTCTGAAAGACGGCCTGGCATGGGTCGTCCAGGCTCGGCGCCGAGGTTGTCACGCCAGGTTGCCTTACGGGCAAGTCCATCCACGGGCTCGGTTAGGAAGTTGGCAACGAATGTTGACTGGGGGTCAACCATCCTCGCCGACTTCTGAGTCGACGGCTTGGGGCCGGACGACGACTGGCTCTGCTCGTCCTTCCAGGGCATGAATCGTCGGTTGAGGCGTGGGTGCGTGCACAGCATCTCGGTGCAACCGAGCGGCGGCTTCGCTGCGGGGGCGCCGCTCGACGACCCCATGCCTCTGACACGGTTGCTCATGCGAACTTCCTCCGGCGTTCGCGTTCGGGGAGGAGGTCGCCGATGGGGAGCAGCGGGCGGGGGCCGCCACTCGACTTCGACCAGTTCTCGACCAGCCAGCCGCGCTTGCGCGCGATCGCGGCCAACCTGGTCTCGGGGTTGACGGCGACGGGGAAGCCGACCGCTTCGAACAGGGGCAGGTCGGAGGAAGAGTCGGCGTAGGCCACGGCCTCTTCCAGGCGCAGCCCCTCGGCCGAGCAGTAGTCGGCGAGGATCTGGGCGCGGGCCTCGCCGGTGGGCGGCACCGACGACATCTCACCCGAGTAGGTGCCATCAGGGCGCACGCTCATCTCGGCCGCGACGATCTCGTCGAACAGCGGCTTGAGGCCGGCGACGTTGAACGACAGCGCCCCGGTGATGAGGACCGTGCGGTGCCCGGCTTCGCGGTGGGCGCGCACCCGGCGCAGCCCCTCGGGGAACGACTTGGTGAGGATCAGCTGTGTCAGCATGTCGCGCGTGTCGAGTTCGATCTGCTCGATCGGGGCGTCCGCGTAGCGGCGGTAGAAGTGGCGCAGGAAGTCGGTGCGGTCGCGCTTGTCGAGCTTCACGAGCGAGGGCGCCTCGGCCATCGTGCGCAGCACGTAGCGCACCCGCTCAGGCCCGTTCAGGCGGCGCGTGGCGAGGAACGAGTAGCTCTCGACCACGTTCGAGGCGATCAGCGTGTTCTCGAGGTCGAACGCGGCGACGTGGCGCTTCGGGTCGAGCACCTGCCGGCGCAATCGGGCCGGGCGATCGGCCATCCGCGTGGCCTTACCGGGCGTCGACTTGACTCGGGCGTGCTGCACGATCGACGGCAGGTGGATGGTGGTGACGTAGCGCTCCCAGTCGACCACCCGTGGGTCGAAGTTGAACGCGGCCTGGTCGTCGGGGCCGAGCGTGTCCCACAGGGCGAGCAGGTTGTCGACCTGGTAGATCGCTTCGCACTCGGTGTACAGGCCGTACAGCTCGACGTACTGGGTGGCCGTGTCGATGTCTTGGCGCTTGGCTTCGAGCGTTGCCGTGAACTCGGCCTGCTTGCCGCGCAGGGGGAGCGCGGTCAGCACCTTCTCGGCGGTCGACAGCACCTTGTGGGCCCGTTCGAGTTGCTGCTGGACACGGCCGCGGCCGAGGAAGTTCCACTCGGGCACGAGAATCGGCTGGCCCTCGTTGTCGTACAGCGGGTGTTCGGTGAACCACTCGCGGATGTAGTCGATCATCGCCCGGTACTTCAGGGGGTTGATACCGCCCGAAGCGACCTGCGTGATCGGTGGTGCCTGCTCCGGTCCGGCCGCGGCGACGGCGATGATGGCCGCCACTACGATGTCGACGGGGATCACGTCGACGGTGCCCTCGGGCACGCCGGGGAACTCTTTCAGGAGGCCACGGGCGTAGCTGATGATGACCGGCTCGGCCATGCGGAACCCGCGGATCCACCCGGGGCGGGGTTCGGCCCACGCCGACTCGATGATCGAGGGGCGCACGATCGACACGGGCACGGGGCCTTTGGTGTCGGTGAGCGCCTGCTCGGCGAGCGCCTTCGTGAACGCGTACGCGTCGGGCCAGCCGACGCTGGCCGCACGGGCGCGCCCGGCTTCGACGAGTTGGTCCTTCACCCACCGCTCGCGGAGCTGCTCGGTCTTGGCGGCCAGCGCCGGCGCGCCGGCCGCGCCCAGCTCGTTGCGGGCTTCCTTGCGGAACTGCACCAGCCGTTCGGGCTGGCGGCTGAGGGCTTCGGTGTCTCCCTTGAGGCGGCGCGAGGCATCGACCTCGGCCTTCCACGACAACCCGATGTCGAACGGCCCGGCCGACACGAGTTCTTCGGGGGCATTGCCGCGGCGGTTGCCGGCGACGTAGCAGGTACTCACGGCGACCAGGTGGGGCGTGATGCCGAGCTCGTTACACAGGGCCGCGATCCGCACCGGGCCGAGCAGGTTGATCTCGATCGCCCGGTCGAGCGGGGAGTCGAACGACACCGTCGCGGCCGAGTGGATGATCACGTCGGCCGTGGCGAAGGTGGCCCGGTCGGCGTCGTTGAGCCCGAGCCCGTCGCGCGACACGTCGCCGGCGATCGTGGTGATCCGGCGAGCCGTCATCTCGGCGAACGTCTCGGGCGATTCGGGCGCCCCGAACTGCTCGCGCAGCCGGTCGAAGGCGTCGTTCTTGAGCAGTTCCTTCTGTGTGCGCGTCGCTGCGGGGGTACGCGTGCTGTTGCGGATCAGCAGGATCAGCTCGCAGTCGGGCACGCCGCGCAGCAACCGTTCGACCAGCGCGGTGCCGACGAACCCGGTCGACCCGGTGATGGCAATCCGCTTGCCGGCGAGCGACCCTGGAATCGAGCCGTTGATCACGGTCCGCTTGTCTACCACTTGGTAGACAGGGATGCAATACTGGACGTGTGACCGAACGAGGCACTCGTGAACGGACGCTCGACGTCGCCCTCGACCTGTTCGGCACGCGCGGCTTCGACGCCGTGTCGCTCGACGAGATCGCCCGTCAGGTCGGTGTGCGCAAGCAGACTGTCCTGTACTGGTTCCCGTCGAAGGACGAACTGCTCGACGCGGTGCTCGACGAGGTGGCCGGCGAGTTGGTGGTGGTGATCGACGCGGCCGTTCGCTCGGCCCCGGCCGACCACCCCCTCGAACGGGTCGACGCGATCGTGCGGGCCGTGTTTCGGCCGGCCGTGCGCCGCCCGGCGATGCTCGGGCTGATCCGCGAGCTCAACCGCCTTCCCGAGGCCCACGTCGACCGCTTGCGTGTGCGTCTGCAACCGCTGATCGATCGGTGCATCGGCTACTTCGCCCAGCAGATGGACAAGGGCGAGCTGCGTCGCAGTGAACCCGGTCTGGTGTTGGCGATGGCCTACGCCACCGTCACCGGCGTGGCCACCGAGCCCGAGGTGCTGCGCGCCGCCGGCTGGCAACCCACCACGACCGGTCTGCGCCAGATGCGCGACGAGTTGCGTTCGTTCCTTCAGGCGGCACTCCGGCCGTGAACCGGGCGGGTGCCGCAACGGCCACGGTGCTGGTCGGCCTCGGCGCACTCCACGTGGCCTGGGGCCTCGGCTCGGCGTTCCCGGTGGGCGACCGCACCGACCTCGCCGACGCGGTCGCAGGCACCGACCGGTTTCCCGGCCGTACCGAGTCATTCGCCGTGGCCGGCCTGCTGGGTGCTGCGGCGACGGTGGTCGCCGGCCCGTCGCTCGTTCCTCGCCGGTTGACAGCACTCGGTCGGCTCGGTGTCGCCGCGGTACTCGGCACCCGCGGCGTGCTCGGCCTGACCAACCGCACGGGCCAGGTGGTCGGCTGGACGACCTCGCCCCGGTTCGACCGCCTCGACCGCCGCTACTACGGCCCCCTGTGCCTCGCCCTCGCGACCGGCGCTCTGGCCACCCGGAGATAGCCCGGGAAGTGTCGTCTCTCGGAGCAGACGGGTGTCTCCAGATCCTGCACTTCGCGATCCGCTGTGCGAGCCGGGGCTCTTAAGTGGCTGGTGTTCGCATGGTGCCGAGCAACTCGGCTGCCTGGTCGACGGTGGGGACACCGGAGACGCTCACGTCGATGTTGGCGTCGCCGACGGTTGCCCACAGCTGGTAGCCGTTGTACTCGTTGAAGTAGATCGGGGCGCCGTCGAGCGCACCCCCGGCCACGGTGCCGACAGCGGATGAGTTGGCGCCGGGGCCGCCACCCAGCGCACGGCCGACACCGACCTGGACGCGCTGGAAGCCGAGATTGAGGTGGAACGACACTCCGAGCGCGGTGCCGTCCTCGCGGATGACGTGACCGTTGTCGTCGAAGTTCATCCACGAGAACTCGTAATAGGTGTGCGCCGCGGGTACGTCGGGAACCAGCAGCCCGTCACCGAAGGCAGCAACCAGGTCGGCCTCGGTCATCTCCCCCGAGAACCCGGCGGGATCGCCTTCGCGCCGGACCTCGGCGTCGGGTGGGAACGTTCCAGGGAACTCGGGTGGCAGCGCGGCATCGGTACTGAACGTCGTGAACTCGGCGGAGCGTTGCTGTTGCTCGGTGCGCCCGTCGCTGTACGTACTCGTCTGGAGTTGTTCGGACGCCAGCGTGATCCCGGTCGCCTGGTCGACCCAGTAGGTCCACGTCGAGTCGCGCATGCCCGCGGTCATGTAGACGTTGACTCCGACGCCGTCGGTTGGCACATCGTCGGGCAACGTGCCAACGGGTTGCTCGCTGGCGAACTCGTGGCGCTCTCGGGTCTCGATTCGCCAGGCAGGGCGGTTGGCAGAGGCGGACTCGGTGATCGTGATGTCGCCGTGCAGCATCGTCACGTCGAGGACCGGGGAATGGCCGAGCATGATCTGCTCGCCAGTGAAATTCTCGTTCCAGCCGACGATCTCCTGGTACATCAGGTCGTCGTCGGCGTCGAGCCGGTAGGCCAGCCGGGAGATGCCCGTACTGGCGTCGAAGGCTGCCCATCCTCCCAGCTCGTTGGTTGCCCACATCGACCCGTCAGCGGCAAAGATCACGTCGCGTTCGGTCGGAATCTCGGTCCCGTCGGCCAGCACCTGTGACTGCATGAGATGCCCGCCGAACGATTGGACGATGCGGGCCCTCTCGCTGATCATGGCGGCCAACTCCAGCAACTCGGGTGGAGTCGGATCACTTGGCTCACGCGATACGACGGTGGCGGTAGATGCGTCGGGTGTCGTCGGTGCCGACGTCGTCGGAGTAGGCAATGTGCTCGTCGTCGGTGCAGAGCTACTGGGCGATGTGGATGCCGTCGGTGCGGCGGTGGTGGGCGCGGGAGCAGTCTCGGTGGGTGGTGGGATCGAGGGGGTGCTGACCGGGGCGTCGTCGGGGGCGCGCAGGGCGATTGCGGTGGTGCCGACGGCGATCAGTACGGCGGTGGTAGTCAGCATGGCGGTACCGGTACGTCGGCTGCGGCGGCGCTCGGCGCGCTCGGCGACGGTGGCGAGATGGTGCGCGGCGGCCGCTGGCGGGTTCGGGTCGTGGAGGTCATCGAACATGAGGTCTCCTTCAATCGAGGGCCCACTCGGGGCCGAGTAGTTCACGCAGGCGGTCGAGCCCACGGCTTGTGGCGCTCTTGACGGTTCCGGTCGTACAACCCAGGGCGGTGGCGGTGTCGCGCTCGCTCAGGTCGAGCAGGTGCCGCAGCACGACGGCCTCGCGCTGGCGGGCCGGCAGCGCCCGAAGTGCCCGGACCAGGTCGCCGCGGCGCACGTCGAGTGGGGTGGGCGTGACGGCCGGCGGCTGACGGACGCGAGCGCGTTCGAGCTTGCGCCACCGGTCGATGGCCAGGTTGGTCGACACCCGAGCCACCCACGGCACCGCGGCCGCGGACGGCACCTGGCGGATACGCGCGAGCAGGCGGGCCAGCGCCTCCTGGGCGCAGTCCTCGGCGTCCTCGCGCGAGCCGACGATCGGGTAGCTGGCCCGGTAGGCGACGCCGAACAGCTCGGGGAAGCGGGCGACGAAGTCGTCGGGCGCAGTCACGGATGGGATACGCCCAGAAGGGCCGGAAGGTTGCCTACGTTCCTGGCGGCGACGCTGATGTCCACCCGGTCGTGTGATGGCGTCAGTTCGAGGCGTCGAGCAGGTCGACGTCGTAGAGCCCGAACGAGGCGTCGCTGGTCACGACGATCAACCGTTCCATCCGTGCCTGGGCGATGATCACCCGGTCGAACGGGTCCCGATGGTGCAACGGCAATGCCCCCGCGGCCTCACCGTGCGCAGCCGTGATCGGTAGTTCCTTGAAGCCGTCTGACGTGAGCTGCACCGCGAGTCCGATGCCGATGTCGGACTTGCCGAGGTTCTGTTTGATGGACAGTTCCCACGGCGTGGCGGACGAGAAGAACGCCTCGTCCGCGTCGGCGATCGATCGGCGCGCGCGGGCACCGAGCCGTGCGGAGTCCTTGAGGATCCAGACCGCGACATGACTGTCGAGCAGCAGCCTCACAGGAGCGGTCGCTCGATCGACTCGTCGAACAACGCCTGGATGTCGGGATCGGGCCCGATCAGTTCGTCGTCGTCGATCGTGACCTTGCCCTTGAGTGACCCGAACACTCGCCGCGGCCTGACCGGCTCGTCCTTGATGAGCCTGACCAGCCGCTTTCCGTTGCGCGCGATCACGACGTCCTCGCCCTCGAGCACCTGTTCGACGAGCCGTGACAGTTGTGTCTTGGCCTCGTGCATGTTGTAGACGTGCGTGCTCACATCATCCAGCTTAGCCCGACTTAGCTAAGCCCTGCCGCGGTCGAGCCCGGGGCGGCTGACCGCCTTGCTCCGGGCCGTACGGTGGGGGAGATGGGGGTGATCGATCCGCTCGACGGCTACGTGCACGGGCCTGCCGCGGCGGTTGCGGCGACCGGGCTCGCATTGGCCAAGGTGGTCGATCCGGCGGCGATGATCCTGGTCGAGGGCATCAGCGACCAGATCGCCGTCGAGGCGCTGGCTGCCCGGCGCGGGCGCGACCTGGTCGAGGAACGGATCGCCGTCGTGCCGATCGGGGGCGCCCAGGCGATCGCCCGGTTCCGGCGCGACCATCCGGGTGTTGCCGTGGCATTGTGCGACGCCGCCGAGCAGGAGTGGTTCCTGCGCGTACTGGCACCGGCCGATGTGTTCACCTGCACGCCCGACCTGGAGGGCGAACTGATCCGGGCCGTCGGTGTCGACGCGATCCGGGCGATCCTCGACGAGCAGGGCGACCTGCGCCGGTTCACGACGCTCCAGAAGCAGGCGGCGTGGAACGATCAGCCGGCCGAGGCCCAGCTACGCCGGTTCTTCGGTGCCGGAGCACGTCGCAAGCTGCGCTACGCGCGCTTGCTGGTAGACGCCGCGGTCGACGTCGACCGGGTCCCGGCTCCGCTCGACGGCGTGCTCGGAGCGGTCGGCTGACCGCGGCTCAGTGCTTGGTGTTGCGGCGGCGGCGGTGGTGCCGTTCGATGGCCAGCTCGACCAGCCGGTCGATGATCTCGGGGTAGGTCCAGCCGCTCGCCATCAACAGCTTGGGAAACATCGAAATCGGCGTGAACCCGGGCATCGTGTTGACCTCGTTGACGAGGAACCCGCGGCCGGGCGAGCCGTCGGGCCGGCGTTCCTCGAAGAAGAAGTCGCAGCGGGCGAGCCCCTCGCAGCGCAGCGTGCGGTAGATCTCGAGTGCCAGGCCCTGTACCTCGGCGGCCTGCTCGGCGGTGAGGTCGGCCGGGATGACGCCGCTCGACGTGTCGTTCACGTACTTGTCGTCGTAGCTGTAGAACTCGTCGCCGGGGATGATCTCGCCGGGCATCGACACCACCAGTTCGTCCGAGCCCGAACCCGGGTTGCCGATCACGGCCAGTTCGATCTCGCGCCCGGCGATGCCTTCCTCGACGACGATCCACTCGTCGTAGGTGAGCGCGTGATCGATCGCCTCGCGCAGTTCGGCGACGTCGTGGGCCTTCGATACACCCACCGACGAACCCATGTTGGCGGGCTTGACGAAGCACGGCAGGCCCAGCTCGGCGGCCAGCGCGTCGGCGGTCGACGGTGTCACCTCGGCCTCGCGCAGCGCCCGCCAGCGGCCCTGGGGCAGGCCGGCTGCCTCGGTGAGGCGCTTGGCCATCGCCTTGTCCATCGCCAGCGCCGACGCCAGCACGCCCGAGCCGACGTAGGCGACGTTGGCGAGTTCGAGCAGGCCCTGCACGGTGCCGTCCTCGCCCATCGGGCCGTGCAGCAGCGGCAGCACGACCGTCTGCTCCGGGCTGTCGGCGATGCCGCCGATCATCGCCGTCGGCGCGAGCGCGTCGCCGTCGGGTTCGAGCCGGGAGGGCAGTGCCTGCGGGCCGGCGGCGAGTGCGGCGGCCGCTTCGGTGGCGAGCGACCACTGGCCCGCCGTGTTGATGCCGATCGGGGTGATCCGGTACTTGTCGGGGTCGCTCGCCGCGGCGGCGAGCACGTGAGCGGCCGTGACGCAGCTGACGTCATGCTCGGCCGACTGGCCGCCGAACAACACGACGAGATGGATGCGGCTGTCGGGCACGATGCCGACGGTACCGTTCGCGGTCGTGCAGATACGGGCATCCCAGATCGCGGCGGTCACCGGCGGCACGCTGGCCGGTCCCGACGTCGCGGTCGACGGCGCCCACTACGACTCGCGCGAGCTCCAGCCCGGGCAGCTGTTCGTGCCGCTGGTCGCCGCCCGCGACGGCCACGATTTCGTCGCCGCTGCGCTGGCCGCTGGCGCGGCGGCCTACCTGGCCGACCGGCAGCCGACCGCGGGTGGCACGGCGATCGTCGTCGACGACACCGAGGAAGCATTGACGGCACTCGCCCGGTGGGTACGAAGCCACCTCGACGTGCCCGTGGTAGGCATCACCGGCAGCGTCGGCAAGACGTCGACCAAAGACCTCACCGCCGCCGCGCTCGGCGCAACCCGGCGTGTGTGGGCGAACGAACGCAGCTTCAACAACCAGTGGGGCCTCCCCGTCACCGTGCTCGGCACACCGCCCGGCACCGAGGTGCTCGTGCTCGAGATGGGTATGAACGCGTTCGGCGAGATCGCCACGCTGGCGTCGATCGGGCGCCCCACGGTGGGCGTGGTCACCAACGTGGCCGGAGCCCACACGGGGCCGCTCGGTGGCATCGACGGCGTCGCCCGGGCCAAGCGCGAACTGGTCGAGGCCCTGCCTGCCAGCGGTACGGCGGTACTCAACGTCGACGACCCAAGGGTGGCGGCGATGGCACCGGCCACCGAGGCATCGGTGCTCACGTTCGGCGAGACGGGCGACGTGCGGATCGGCGAACTCGTGCTCGACGAACTGGCACGCCCGGCGTTTCGCGTCGACTCCCCCTGGGGGCACGCCGACGTTCGGCTGGCCGTCAGCGGCCGGCACATGGCGTGGAATGCAGCAGCCGCGGTGGCGGTGGTGGGGGCGGTCACCGGGTCGATCGAGGCGGCTGCGGGCGCCCTTGCGGACGCGGGCGTGTCGGGCAGGCGGATGGAGGTCGGTCGGTCGCGGTCGGGAGCCGTCGTCGTCAACGACGCCTACAACGCCAACCCCGATTCGATGCGTGCCGCCCTCGACGCACTCGCGGCGATCGCTGCCTCGCGCCGGATCGCCGTCCTCGGCCCGATGGCCGAACTCGACGATCCCGCCGCCGGCCACACCCAAGTCGCCGCCGACGCACGCGAGCGCGGGATCGAACTCGTCGCCATCGGCACCGATCTGTACGGCGTCACCCCCGTTGCCGCGAGCGCTGCCAGCTTCGACCCCACCGTGCTCGGCCCGCTGGGCGAGGAAACGGCCGTGCTCGTCAAAGCCAGCAATTCAGCACGGCTGTGGCTCGCAGCCGACATCCTCACCGCCCACTGACACCGCCCACGCCGAGGGACGCAACGACCGGTGGTTTCGACAGGCTCAACCACCTCGGCGGCGTCCGCTGATGCGTGATTTCTCGGGCGCGGCCTACGTCTGGTGGTTGAGCTTGTCGAAACCACTTCGGTGGCGTCCGCTGATGCGTGATTTCTCGGGCGCGGTCCGCGCCTGGTGGTTGAGCTTGTCGAAACTACTTCGGTGGCGTCCGCCGATCCGCTACCCCTCCGACATGGCCTACCTCTGGTGGTTGAGCTTGTCGAAACCACCTGGCGGTGGGGCGTCGGTGGCTAGGCGACTCGGGCTCGGCGGCGGGCGGGTTCGAGGGCGACGAAGCGGTCGCCGCCGTGGTGCTCGGGGAGGAAGTCGTGCTCGCCGAGCTTGCGCAGGTCGAACACCTCGGCGAGGACCAGCGCGAACACGGCGCCCACCAGCAGCACCGGGCGGGCGCCGACGAGGTCGATCAGCGGCCCACCGATCAGGTTGCCGATCGGCACCGAGCCACCGAACGCCATGAACCACAGCGGCATCACCGTGGCCCGTTCGGAGTCGGCCAGGTTCTGCTGGAGGATCGAGGCGAGGGCAGTGGCGATCACGAAGTAGGCGAAACCCAGCATGAGCGCGACCGGGAACGCGATCGCCACATCGGAGAGCAGGGCGAACACCCCCAGACAGACCGCGAACGCAGCCAGCGAAACGCGGACGAGGCGGCGCTTGTCGACGCCCGCCATGCGGGTGCCCACGGCGAGCGCGCCGAAGAACGCTCCCAGGCCCCACACGATGTACAGGGCCTTGTAGGTGCCGCTGGTCGAGCTGATCCCGAAGTTCAGCCGGGCGACCGACGGGAACAAGCCGATGTACGGCAGGCACACGACCGAGAACAGGCACATCGTCGCCAGCGAACGCCACACGACGCCGCGGCGACGAGCGGTGGCCAGCCCGATGCTCAAACCGCGGATGCCGCGCGGTGCGTCGGGGTGCGGCTCGGGCTGGGGGAGCTTGATGAACATCAGCGGCACGATCATGAACAGGTACGTGGCCGAGTTGGCGATGAACAGCGAGGGCAGACTCAAGCCGGTCGCCGCCAGCAGCGCCGCCAGCGCAGGCCCGAGGATGCGGCTGCCGTTGAGCTGCGCCGAGTTGAGGCTCACGGCCCCGGGCAGGTCGGGCCGGGCGACCATCATCGGCAGGCTGGCCGAGAACGCCGGTGCCTGGAGGGCCGACGCGATGCCGACCCCGAGTTGCACGGCGAACAGTGCCCACAGCGGAGCGTCGGCGCCGGCGAGCAGGCCGAGCGTGATCGACAGGACCAGCATGGTCGCCTGCATCGCCATGACGAGGCGGGTGCGGTCGAACCGGTCGGCGAGCGCCCCGGCCGGAATCGACAACAGCAACATCGGGCCCAGCTGGGCGAAGAACAGCGCACCGACCAGCGCCGCCGAGTGAGTGCGGTCGTCGATGTAGGTGGGCAGGATGAAGTTCTGCATCCACGTGCCGACGTTCGACAGCGACGACCCGATGAACAGGATGCGGAACTCGCGGTACGACAACGCGGCGCGGATCGTGCCGGCGCGATGGTGATGGGGGAGTGCTGCGGTGGCGGTCGACATCGGGGGAGGGCGAGGCGGGGACGGGGGCTTGACCCGCCGGTCAAGATACCGCCCGAGGGGTGCCGTGATCGGACCGGTTCGGCGATCTGGGCGACGCGCATCGGCCCAAATCGGCTACACCAGTGCTGTGACGACCGACGTGCTCGTGGTGACACCCTCGGTGCGGATTCCGCGCAGTGAGTTGGTCGTCGCGTTCACGGCGTCGGGCGGGCCGGGTGGTCAGCACGCCAACAAGACAGCGACGCGAGTGGAGTTGCGCTTCGACGTGGCTGCGTCGGTGGCCTTCTCCGACGCGCAGCGTGAACGGGTCGTGGCCCGGGTCGGCCCTGAGATACGGGTCGTGGCCGACGACGAACGCAGCCAGCTACGCAACCGGGCGCTGGCCGAGCAGCGGCTCGTCGCCCGGCTCCAGGCGGCCCTGTACGTCGACCCGCCGCGCCGGCCGACCCGGCCCAGCAAGGCGTCGCAGCGGCGCCGGGTGGCCGCCAAGCAACGCCGCTCCGACGTCAAACGCCAGCGCCGCCGCCCCGCCGCCGACGACTGACCTACATCGGTGTGGTCGAGCAGCAACACCGCTCAGTTGCTGCCTGCTCCCGGTGGTTTCGACAAGCTCAACCACCTGGTCCGCGGTCGTTACCACCTGGTCGTCGAGACGTGGCACGTGCGCTGGCCGGTTCGGCAGGTAGACCAGGGGCGTGCGTGCGTTGCTGGTTGCCGTGGTGTGCACCGGCTTGGTCGTCGGTGCGACCGGCGCGGTGATCGCGGTGGTCGTGGCGATGAGCGGTTCGGCGACCTCGATCTTCGAACTCAAGCCTGGCGACTGCTTCGATCTCCCCGAGTTCGGTGACGATGGCAGCCGTCCGTCCGAGTGGCGCGAGGTTGACACGGTCGACTGTGCCGGCGAGCACACCGTCGAAGTGCTCGTCACCGGCCGGCTCGACCCCGACCAGGAGCGCGCGCTGCCGAGCGACGCCGAGTTGTACGACGCGGTCGCCGCCGCGTGCGCGGCCGAGCGGGCCGCCGCCCACGAACTGGGCTACGGGCTGCTGCCGATCATCCCCAACGCTGCCGTGTGGGAACCGCGCGGCGGCCCGTACCTGTGCGTCGCCGTGCCGTACGGCGGCGTGCCCACCGCCGGGAGCATCCTCGGCCAGGTGTCGCGTGGCGGCGCCCAGCCCGGCCGCTAGCATCGTCGCTTCCGGGCGATTAGCTCAGCTGGTTAGAGCGCTGCCTTCACACGGCAGAGGTCGGGGGTTCGAGTCCCTCATCGCCCACCATGTGACCACTCCTCGGCACGCAGCGGTGCGCCGTTGAGCAGGTCTCGGCGTGAACGCCAGTCGGGCATGAGGTCGTCCATGAGCTTGGTGAAGCGCTCGCCGTGGTTGCGTTCGAGGTAGTGCGCCATCTCGTGGACGACGATGTACTCCAGACAGTCGGGGTGCTGCTTGGCGAGTTCGACGTTGAACGTGATTCGCCGCGTCTCGCGGTTGCAGGTGCCCCACTTGGTCTTCATCCGGCGGATGCCCCACTGCGGCACGACGAGCTTCATCGTGCGTTCCCATTTGGCGACGTGCTCGGGGATCGCCAGACGTAGCTGCTCTCGGTACCACGTATCGAGCACCTTGCGGTGTTGCTCCGCCGTTCGCCCTGCTGGGGCGTACAGGATCAGGCGCGAGCCCTCGATCTCGACATGCGCGCGGCCGGGACGTTCGACGACCTTGAGACGTCGGCGGGTGCCCCACACGTAGTGCGACTCGCCGGTCACCATCTCGCGCTCGGACTGGCGGTGCGCCGAGCGCAGATGGTCGCGCTGGCGGCGAATCCAGCCCAGCCGGTGAACGACAGCGAGGCGGACCTGATCGTCGTCGAGGTGCCTTGGGGCCGCCACGCGGACCCGGCCCATTGGCGGGTACACGCCGATGTGCAGGTTCTTGATGTCCTTGTAGACGACGTCGATGTCGATGCCGCGGACGGTGAGGTAGGCGTTAGCGGTACTCATCCCGTGCCTTGAGCAGGTCCATGAGTTGCTGGATGATTTCTTCCTTCTGGAGGTCGTCGTAGTTGACGTGGATCACGTTCCAGACGGCGTTGCGGACCTTGCGTTCCTTCATCTGGTTGCCGACCCACGAGTCGGGCTTGGTGGTGACGACGATGTGGTCGACCTCGACAGCGAGGTCGTCGTTGGGGGCGAAGAAGTCGACCAGCGCTCGTTTGTCGCCGTCGTTGGCCCAGCCTGGGTACTGCGTGTCGGATTCCTTGGTGCCGAGCTTCTTGGCAGCGTCGAGCAGCTTGGCGAGGTACTCCTCGTACTCGATCGCCTTGCGGCGGCGCTCCTCGATAATGGCGTCGAGCAACTCGCTCATCTTGTCGTAGTACTTCGGGTTCATCGCCCGCTCGTCAATGATGACCTTGCGCATGTTGTTGGCGATGATCTCGGCCACGGCTTCGGGGTCGGCCTTGACGCGCTCGGGCAGCTTCTGGATGGCTCCGGCTCCGAGCTTGACGATGAGGTCGATCAGGCCGGCGTCCTCGAAGTTCGAGACGACCTCGGACGCCCCGGCTTGGATGTAGGTGTCGAGCAGGAAGCGCATCCCCGCCTCGTACTGCTTGAAGTCGACGTCTTCGCCTGCACCGAGCTTGACCTCGGCTCGTACGTCGACGTAGTGGGCGATCTCCCGCTTGATCGCATCGGCTTCGGCGTCGCTGTAACCCGCAGCGGTCATCTCGTTGGCGAGGTTGCCGTACGCCCGGGTGACGGCAGCAACGGCCTTGTACAGCTCGACTCGTCTCGGCTCGTTGGCCTTGAGTTGCTCGACGTTGCCCTGCTCGGCGGCGCAGAAGTACTTCTGATACTGCAACGTCCGCTTCGGCGGTTCGACCGCTTCGACCAGAGCACGGATGCGTTCGAGGGCCTCTTCGAGGTCGTCGCGGGCCTTGTCGATGCGATCGGTCAGCAGCCCGTCGATGTCGTGCTTCTCGTAACCGTCGAGCGCGCCGGAGGTGTAGTCGGTGACGGCGTTCTCAAGCGAGTTGAAGAGGTCTTGGTAGTCGATGATGTAGCCGTAGGCCTTGTCGTCGCCGTCGAGGCGGTTGACCCGACAGATCGCTTGGAACAGGCCGTGGTCGCGCATCTTCTTGTCGATGTACAGATACGTAGCTGAAGGTGCGTCGAAGCCGGTGAGCAGCTTGTCGACGACGATCAGCAGGCGCATCTGGCCGGGGTTGTCGACGAACTGCTTCTTGACGGCAGCCTCGAACTCCTCGACCTTGTTGGCGGCGGTGTCCTCCGGCTCGCCGAAGTAGTCGGCCAGCATCTTGCGGTAGGTGTCGTACTGGCGGATCTTCTCGGTGTTGCCCTCGCCGGAGTCTTCCTTGGCGATGTCGCCGGCGTTCGGCGTGTAGCTGGTGACGATCGCGCACTTGCCCTTGAAACCCGCAGCCACGAACAGGTCGTAGAACTTGCAGGCCTGGTAGATGCTCGACCCGACGAGCATGGCGTTGCCGCGGCCGTCCATCAGGCGCGGCTTGGTCGCCATGTCGATGAGGATGTCGTTGACGATCTGTTTGGCCCGCGGCTCGCTGCTGATGACCTTCTGCATCGTGCCCCAGCGCTTCTTCAGCTCGGCCTTCGACAGGTCGGTCATGCCCTTGGTCTTGATCTCGAACCACTTGTCGACCTGGGCGGGTGAGGACAGGGTCTGGTCGATCTTGCGGGCCTCGTAGCGCAGGTCGAGCACCACCCCGTCAGCGACCGCCTCGTCGAACTTGTAGGTGTGGATGAAGCCACCGAACGTTTCGATGCTGGTGGCCTTGTCGGCCTTCAGGAGCGGAGTGCCCGTGAAGCCGATGAACATCGCCTCTGGCAGCAGATGCTTCATCGCCCGGTGCATCTTGCCCGACTGGGTGCGGTGGGCCTCGTCGACGAACACGAAGAGGTTGCCCTTGGCCGTGAAGCCCTTCGGCAGCTTGGCGTTCAGTTCGCGGATGAAGTCGTCACCGGCCTCGTCCAGCGCCGTGTCATCGTCGGAGCCGCGGAACTTGTGCACCAGCGAACAGATCAGCCACTCGGTCGACTTGTTCAGCGTGTCGAGCAAATCGGCCCCGCTGGTTGTGCGGTAGATGTTCTCGTTGACACCGTTGAAGACGCCTTCGATCTGCTCATCAAGCTCGGTGCGGTCGGTGATCAGCAGCACCCGGGCGTCGGGCTGATGCTCACGAATCCACTTCGCCAGCCACACCATCGTCAGGCTCTTGCCGGAACCCTGTGTGTGCCAGATGATGCCGCCCTCACGCTTGGCGATCCGGGCCTGTGACGCCTTCACGCCGAAGTACTGTTGTGTCGGGCGGTCTTGCGGACCCCAGCGTCGAACACGACGAAGTCGTGGATCAGCTCCAGGAGGCGCTCCGGCCGGCAGAGCTGGAGCAACGCCCGATCGAGCGGACCTTCGTCCTCGTCGCTGGGCTCTTTCCATTCCAGCCAGTACTTCTCAGGCGTGTCGATGACCGCGTAGCGCAGGCCCTCGACGTCGTTGCCGGCGAAGGTGAGCTGCACGGTCGAGAAGTACGGCCGGATGAACTCTGGCTGCTGGTTACCGATCGTCTGGCGGATGCCTTCTGACACGGCGACCTTCGAGCGCTTCAGCTCCAGCGTGGCCAACGCCAAGCCATTGACGTAGAGCACCACGTCGGGGCGCTTGGTGTGCTGGCCGAGCACCGTGACCTCTTCCGCCACGGCGAAATCGTTCGCCTGTGGGTGCTTCCAGTCGATCAGCCACACGGTCTCGGTCTGCTCGCCGACGCCAGGCTTGACCTTCACGCCATAGCGCAGCAGTTCGTAGACCTCGCGGTTCGCTTCGTACAGGTCGTGCCCTGCACCTACCGATGCCGCCTTGCCGAGCGCATCGAGCGCTCGGTTGATGAGGTTGTCGTCGTAGCCTCGAGCACGCAGGTTCTGCGTCAGCAGCTCAACCTCGACGTTCGAGTTGCCCTCGCGCCGTGCCCAGTTGCCGAGGTGGTCGTAGCCGAGTTGCTCGCCCAGCAACTGCACCACGCGGTCCTGCGTCTTTCGCTCGACTTGGCCGACGTCGCTCACGGTTCGTCCTCCGGTTCGGGTCCGCGTTCGATCATGCGTTGGCTGAAACGGTCGAAGTCGGACTCGAACAGATGGTCCTGAACGACGCGGAACTTCTCGAACTCCGCCAGCGCGTGGGCCTTCGCCGCGTCAGCCGAGACCGTCCCTGCTCCGTCGAGTGATTCACGATCGGACAGCGCGACGAACGCGTCGAGCCGCTTGGCCCAGTCCTCCATCGTCATGGGGATGTGCCGTCGCGCCAGCGACTCGGCGAGGTCGAGAAAGGAGCTGACGAGGCGTCCGAGGTCGGCCAGCTCGTCGTGATCCAGGTAGTTCTTGCCGACCGTGACGTCGCTGCGCAGGATCTTGCCGGACGGCCCAGACTCCCAGGTGGTGAGGCCCATGTGGGGCTGGTCGCTGGCCGCCCTGTCGCGGATGAGTTCGGCGGCAGTGTGTCCGTGGATCGCGTAGTGGAGTTTGTCCTGGACGGTGGCGAAGAACTGCTTCGTGGTGGGCGCGGCCGGGTTGTAGTCGACCGAGGTGGAGTAGATGTCGGTGACCTTCTGGTAGAACCGCCGCTCGCTGAGGCGAATCTCGCGGATCTCCTCGAGCAGGCGCTCGAAGTAGTCCTCGTTCAGGAAGGTGCCGTTTTCCAGCCGTTTGCGGTCGAGCACGTAGCCGCGAATCGCAAAGTCACGCAGCACCGCGGTGGCCCACTGCCGGAACTGGGTCGCGCGCAGGGAGTTGACCCGGTAGCCGACCGAGATGATCGCGTCGAGGTTGTAGTGGGCCACCTCGCGGCTGACCTCACGGGAGCCCTCGGTTTGAACTATCCGGAATTTCCGGAGAGTTGCCGACTCTTCGAGCTCACCCGACGCGTAGATGTTGCGAACGTGCTCGTTGACGGTGCGCACGTCGACGCCGAACAGCTCGGCGATCAGCCGCTGGGTCAGCCACACGGTCTCGTGTTCGTACCGTGCCTCGATGCTGTCGGTGGCATCCTGAGCGGTGAAGATCAGGAACTCCGCAGTGCTGTTACGGATGAGGCGCCGCCCGGGGGGAGGATCAGCCATCGCTCACCTCCACCGGCAGCCGGATCCGGCCCGTGAGGAGCTGCTGCATCATCCCGGTCTTGACCACCCGGGCCTTTGCGAGGCGACGCTCCAGCGCACTGATCTCTGCGTCGGCGTCGCGTAGAGCCGCAGCGATGGCGCTCTGCTCATCCACCGACGGCAGTGCAAGGGTGATGCTCGAAATGGTCGAGCGTGTCGTGGCGAGCACCTTGGTACCCGCCGCCCGCCGAAGAAGCGACTCGCGGAACACCGGGATGAACTGGAGGTACGCCTTGAAGCCGTCGGCAAGGACCGGGCGACTGAAGCGGGCGGCGATTGTGTGAAGTCCCGCGACGACCCCGTCGGTCGGTACCTCGAGGATCTCGACCGATTTGCCGACACCAGATGGATCCTCGGACGCATCGGCAAAGACCAAGTCGCCGCGCTGCAAGCGGCCAGCGCGACCGGCCAGAATCGTCGAGGCACGAGGCATCGGCTCGCGAGCGGCATCGAGCGTCACGCCCGCTCGAGTGTGGATATCGCCGTAGTGGAGGTAGCGAAGCGGCGACGCTCCGTCGAGTTGAGCGCGCGAGAGCGGAACCGTTCGTAGGTAGGTGACGTGGTCGCCGAGGGTCACATCAGCCCAAGGTCGGTCAAACCCGGGGAGGCGGGTGCGGCCGGTGAGGAGCTGCTGCATCATGCCCTGCTTGATCGCCTGCTTCTTGGCGATCAACTTTTCCAGCGACGAAACTAACGATGAGATGTCACGAAGTATCGTGGCGATGAGACGTTGCTCGACCAGCGGTGGAACGACAATTGGGATTCGCTTGACGATCCGACCGCTGAGGTTGTCTTGACTCCCCGAGTTGCTCAGACTCCGGATCATCTCGTAGTTGTGTTGCAGGTATACGAGTAAGTACTCAGCATCAATGCTCGGACGTGGTTCGATAGCAGCGCACGCCTGATTCATTGCAGCGTCGATCCCCAGCATCGACGTCATGCCGCGAGTCTTCCCCTGTCCGTACATGGCCATCAGGAGCGTCCCGGCCGGAGCGATCCGCGCCGCAGAGTGCGACAGTCCCACCTCCGTGATCGACTCCACCGTCGAGTTGATGACAGTGCCATCAACCTCCGCCGTCGTCACCCAGGGGATCGGTCCACCCCAGTTGTCCGGCGCGCTACGCCTCGGCGTTCCCCCCGAGTACACCTTGGCGACGTCGGTCAGATCGAGGATCTGCCAGTTGTGGGGGAGCGTCATCGCACCCCCATCGCGGCGAGGTGCAGCGCCACCTGAGCCTCAAGATCCGCACCCGATAGCTCAAGCGAGCCGACAGTCTCGGCATATCGATCACCGAGCTGTTGTATCCGACCCACCAGCGCCAGGGTCAGGGCTTCGACCTCGCTGGCGATGTGGCCGGCGACGGTGGCGTGCCACTTGGAGTCGAGGACGAGCGACTGAACCTCGGCGTCGGTGAGTTCGCCGTACTGCTTGAGTGTCGCGAGGTCGAGCGCTGCTTGAGCATCCTTGGCGGCCTTCTTGGCTGTGGCCTCGGCGTCGTAGAGCGAGATGACGTGCTCCAGCGCCTTCACCTCGTCGGGGTCTGAACTCTCACGCTTGGCGACCTTCAGCCGGGCGGCGACCAGTGCCTTGCTGATCTTGTCGTCGTCCATTGCTTCGGCGAGCAGACCGTCCTCGACGGCGTGCTCCTCGACGTATTCCTCGACCGCGCGGGTGGCCTCCTCCAACGCGAGGTTCAGGTCATCGACCTTCGCCTGCTGATCGGCGAAGTAGTTGGCGACGACGAGCGCTGGTGGGAGCAGGTCCATCTTGTATTTCTGGGCGTTCTTGCCCGAGCCGATGACCAGGTCCGGCGTCTCGGCGAGCTTGCGGTCCTTGTCGTCGATGGTCTTGCGGGGCTTGGCGCCTTCGACCCAGCCGTCGTTCACCACGATGAACACGTCGTCGTGCATGGTCTCGTGCCAGTACTTCATGAGTTGTTCGTAGGCGTCGTACTCGTCGAGCAGCGGCACCGAACGGAAGCGAGCCAGCAGGTCGTCGGAGATCGCGGCGATCAGGTCGGCCGGCCGCGTGTCGGCATCGATCGCCGCCAGGCGCGGGCGGTAGGTGGCGAACCAGTCGTCGACGATGGTGCGCACGTCACTGGCAAGCTTCTTGAACTCGTCGGAGTCGAGCACCAACTGCTGCACGTCACCGACCCCGACGGCGAGGTCGACGTAGCCCGGGCGGTTGGGTTGGAACAGCGTGGTGCGCAGACTCGGAAAGGCGTCCCAGTAGGCGTGGAGGGCGTCGATGTCGCGCTCGGGGATGCCGCCATGCAGGTGGGCGTGCAGGTCTTGGAGGTCTTCCGGCTCGGACGAGTCGATGTAGCGCGGGATGTTGAGGTTGAAGTCGTTCTTCGCGTCAGCGATCTCGCTCATCGGAACGAGGCGCGAATAGCGCTCGATCGCGACCTGCTTGGTGAACGTGTCAACGATCTTGTGGATGTCTTGACTACGCAGCCGGTTCTTCGGGCCGTCCTTTTCGAAGCCCTTGCTGGCGTCGATCATGAACACGCCGGTGCGGCCGACCGCATTCTCCTTGTCGAGCACGACGATGCAGGCCGGGATGCCGGTGCCGTAGAAAAGGTTCGCCGGCAGGCCGATGATGCCCTTGACGAAGCCCTGCTTGAGCAAGCGGGTGCGGATGGTGGCCTCGGCGCCACCGCGGAACAACACGCCGTGGGGCAGGATGATCGCTGCCTTGCCGGTGCTCTTGAGCGACTTCAGGGCGTGCAGCAGGAAGGCGTAGTCGCCGTTCTTCTTGGGCGGCCGGCCGTGCTCGAAACGGCCGAAGTCGTTCTCCAGGCCGTTGCTCCACGACTTGGTGGAGAACGGCGGGTTCATCACGACGAAATCGAACGTCTTGAGTTGCGTACCAGCTACGAACTGCGGGCTGGTGATGGTGTCGCCCTTGGCGACCTCGGCGATCTCGTTGCCGTGGAGGATCATGTTCATCTTCGACAGCGCCCACGTGGCGTTGTCCTTCTCTTGGCCGTAGATCGTCATGCCGCGCGGCGCCTCGTCGGCGGCCTTGAGGAGCAGCGAGCCGGACCCGCAGGTGGGGTCGTAGACGGTCTGGTCCTGCTTGGTGTCGCCGTTGATGCCCACGACCTTGGCCAGGATTCGGCTGACCTCGGCGGGCGTGTAGAACTGACCCTTGCTCTTGCCGGACTCGGTGGCGAAGTGCCGCATCAGGTACTCGTAGGCGTCACCGAGCAGGTCGTCGCCTTCGGCGCGCGAGCGGCGGAAGTCGAGATCGTTGAAGATCGTCACCAGCTTGGAGAGGCGGTCCTGCATCTCCTTGCCCTTGCCGAGCTTCTCCTCGTCGTTGAAGTCGGCCTGGTCGATGACGTTGCGCAGGCCATTGGCTTCGGCCAGCCTGGCGATGATCTTGTTGAAGCGGTCGCCAATCTCTTTGTCGCCCTTGGCGGCGAGCATGTCGTCGAACGAGCCGCCCGCAGGCACGTCGATCAGACTGTTCGGGTCGGCCTTCGCCTTGTCCGAGACGTACTTCACGAACAGCAGCGTGAGGATGTAGTCCTTGTACTGGCTGGCATCCATGCCGCCGCGCAGCTCGTCGCAGCTCTTCCACAGCGAACTATAGAGATCAGACTTCTTGAGGACCATATCGGTCAATAGCTCCCGACTTCATTCAGTATATTGTGCGCCAGTTTGTGCGTTCACTGAAATGGTGCGTGCGGCCGGCTGCAGCAACACAGCCCACGTGGTACTGGTGCGCTGCCGGAACCCCCGGTTGCCTGCTCGCGAATCACCCTTCACGACAGCAAGCGTACGTGAGGGGTGTGCCAGGGTTTGGTGAGGGGTGTGCGCCCGGCCGGTGCCCGGCCGCAGCTTCCAGCGACCGGGCCACAACCCGGGGGTGTCATCATCGTCGTCGTGGTGGCGGGTGTGTTGCTCTACGCTGGTGGTGTATGGCGAAACTGTGTGAGCGGCCGGGGTGCTCGAACCCCGGGGAGGCCGCTTACGGGATGGTCGCCGAGGAACTGCTGTTCTGGCTGGCGCCGTTCGACGCCACCGTCGATCGCGCCGGGGTGCTGTGCCGTCGCCACGCCGACGCGATGGTGGTGCCCCGCGGGTGGACGCTCGACGATCGTCGTAACGGCGGGCCGCGGCTGTTCCAAGCCGAACGCTTCGTCAACCACGAGCCTGCGGTTGCAACGTCGCCGCGCCCGCGCAACCGTCGAGGTCACGGCGACGACGGTGGCGAGCAGTTGCAGATCGACGGCACCGGCGAGATCCAGCGTCCGGCCGAGCTTCCCCCCGAACCCGACGACGAGCTCGAGGCCGTGCCAGCCGAGCCCGAAACCGTGCAGCCCGAGCCCGACGCGCCGTGGGTGCCCCACTTCGACACCGACGACGACCTCGGCGGCGTGCTCGACGTCCGCAGCCCGCTGCTGTCGCGGGCGTTCCGCGGCACCGATCTCCCGCGCTGAACATGGAAACCGTCGAGTCGATCGTCGTCGATGCCGCGCTGCCGGCGGTGTTCGCCCAGGTCGAGCGGCTCGACGCCTACCCGGCCTGGCTGCCGCTGGTGCACACGGCCGAACCTGCCGAGGCGGGACCGGACGACGTGGGGCCGGCGTGGACCGTCGAGCTGCGTGCCAAGGTCGGCCCGTTCGCCCGCTCGAAGCGGCTGCGGATGGAGCGCGTCGAGCACGTGGCCGACACCCGGGTGGTGTTCGCCCGCCGCGAACTCGACGGTCGCGAGCACGCGATGTGGCGCCTCCAAGCCGACCTGCGCGAGATGCCCAGCGGTGGCGTCGAGCTCACGATGCACCTGTCGTATGGGGGCTCGCTGTGGACCGGAGGCCTGCTCGAACGGGTTCTCGACGACCAGGTCCGCCAGGGTCGCGAGGGCCTGCACAGCGTTCTCGGGGTCTGACGCCGCGATCGGGTGTGGTCTCGATACACCGCCTGGCGGCGGCACTCGACCACCGGGAACGAGTCCGCTCGCGCGACCGGGAACGGGTCTGCTAGATGGCCCAGGCGCTGTACCGGCCGTTGTCGCGGCGTTCGAGCCGCAGCGGCATCTCGAAGCACTCGCTGAGCGACTCGCTGGTGAGCGTGGTGTCGATCGGGCCCTGGGCGAGCGCCACACCGTGGCGGAGCAGCAGCACGTGCCCGATCTCGGGGGGCACCTCATCGACGTGGTGCGTGACCAGGGCCAGCGGCGTGGTGTTGGTGGCAAGCCGACCGAGCGCCTGCACGAGTTGTTCGCGGCCGCCGAGGTCGAGCCGGGCCGACGGTTCGTCGAGCAGGATCACGCCCGGTTCGTTCATCAGCGTGCGCGCCAGGAACACGCGCTGCTGCTCGCCCGACGACAGCGTGCCGAGGCTGCGCTCGGCAAACTCGCCCACGCCCATCTGGGCGAGGCATGCCTCGGCCCGCGAGCGATCGTCGTCGGTGTACTGGTGCCACCACGGCTCGAGCGCCGCGTAGCGGGCGGTCATCACCACGTCGCGGGCGCTCAGTTCGGGGCGGAACTGGCCCGCCAGCGCCGCCGAGGCATAGCCGACGCGCCGCCGCAGGCGACGCACGTCGGTGCGGCCGAGCTGCTCGCCGAGCACGCGCACGCCGCCCGACGAGGGATGCTCGTACATCGCCGCGATCCGCAACAGCGTGGTCTTGCCGCTGCCGTTGGCACCTAGCACCAGCCAGTGCTGCCCGTGTTCGACGGTCCACGACACGCCGTCGAGGATCGTCCGGGCACCGCGCACGAACGTGATCTCGCTCAACTCGAGTGGGGCCGACGACGATGAGGGCACGGGATCGGGCACGGCCAGCAGTCTGGCGGCTCGGTGCCGGCGACCGTCCCCGTAACCGAACTGCAACAGCGATTACCCTCCCACCCGTCAGACTGCCTGCACCCATGCGCTCCCGCCCGCGCCCCGGACCGCGCCGACTCGCGCGGTGGCCCGCCGCTCTCGCCGCGGCCCTGTTGATCGGTGTGGCCGCCCCCGCCTCGGCCCAGCCGCCCGACAGCACGCCCGACACGTCCCCACCGACCACGACGTCGGAGGAGGCTGCCCGCCAGGCCGCGCTCGAGATCGCCGCCGCTCGCGAGCGCGCCAACCGGGCCGCCGAGGACTACTTCGTCGCCGAAGGCGAGTTGGCAGTGCTCGACCTGCACCGCCGGGCACTGTCGATCGAGGTCACCGACCTCGAGATGGTGGTCTCGCGGCTGGAACGGGCGGTGACCCAGGTGGCCGTGAACCGCTACATGTCGAGTGGCTCGACGGGTATCCCGGTGCTGACCGACGTGCGCCAGCCCACCTCGCAACAGTACGGCGACGTGCTCGCCCGGGCCGCCACCGAGGCCAGTTCGACCGCGCTCGACGACTACGACCAAGCCCGCGACGAACTCGACGACGCGCGGGCCGCGCTCGACGACGCCGAGGCCGACGTCGAAGTCCGCAAAGTCGAGCTGCTCGCGCTCCAGGCCGAGGCCGAGGCCGAGGTGCAACGGCTCCGCGACATCGAAGAGCAGCGGCTCCACGACGAGGCGGTCCAGGCCGCGCTGGCTGCGTTGCGACTGGAGCAGCAACGCCAGCTGGCCGAACTTCAGCGCCGCGAGGCCGAGGCGCAACGGATCATCGAGGAGGAACGCGACGCGGCGATCGTGGGGGCGACCGCCATCGCCCCCACCACCGCGGTGCCGATCGACGATGACGGCGACCCGGACACACCGCCCGTCACGGCCGCCCCGGTCACGATGCCCCCAGTCGACCCGGGCGGATTGTCCGATGCTGACGACTCGTCGTCGGGCGCCCAGATCTCGCTTGGTGCCAGTGGCGGGTTGGTGGGCGGGCGCACCGGTGGGGGCGGCACCGGCAGCAACCCGCGCCTGGCCGGGGTGGGTTACGTCGACCACATCATCTGCCCGGTCGGCGAGCCGCACTCGTCGATCTACGACTCGTGGCTGGCACCGCGCGACGGGGGCACACGATTGCACCAGGGCAACGACATCCTCGCCCCTACGGGAACGCCGCTGTACGCCGTGGTGTCGGGCTACGTGACCCAGAAGACGAACCGGTTCGGTGGGATCACCATCTCGCTGATGGGCGACAACGGGAATCGGTACTACTACGCCCACCTGGCGGCGTGGGAGGGCGGCAACGGGTGGGTGCCGCAGGGCACCGTGATCGGCTACGTCGGCGACACCGGGAACGCCACCGGCATCCCGCACCTGCACTTCCAGATCATGCCCGGCAACGGCGTCCCCGTGAATCCAACCCCCTCCCTCATCGCCGGCGGCTGCTGACGTCGGTGGTTTCGACAGGCTCGACCACCGGCGGTTGAGCCTGTCGAAACCACTCGGACGCAATCAGCCCATGGTTCGTTGGCCGTCGATCGACTCGCGGATGATGTCGGCGTGGCCGGAGTGCTGGGCGGTCTCGGCGACGATGTGGGTGATCACCCGGCGCACCGAGCGGGTGGTGCCGGCGGGGAACCAGGGGGCCTCGGGCAACGGGTAGCGGGTGTCGAGGTCGAGCGTGGCGACCAGCTCGTCGGTGGCGGCGGCGACCTGCTCGTACTCGGCGATCACGCCGGCGAGCGTCTCGCCGGGCAGCAGCTTGAACCCGTTCTGGTACTGCTCGACGAGGGCCGGGTCGGGGTTCGACCAGTCGACGTCGGCGTTCATGTTGCTCGGCGTGCCGCGCATGAAGTCGGCCCAGTCGCGCTCGACCGCGGCGACGTGCTTGATCAGGCCACCGATCGTGAGCTCGCTCGCGGTCGGGCGTTGCCGGGCCTGCTCGTCGGTGAGCCCGGCGGCGGTGTGGAGCAGGAAGCCGCGGTGGGCGCGGAGGGTTTCGAGCAGGTCGGCGCGCTCGCCGGTCAGGGCGGTGGTCGTGTCGGTGGAAACGGTGGTGTCGGTCATGACAACAGCGTCGCGGCTATTGCGGTCACTATCCGGCCGCAATCCGCGCGATCCTTGCCACATGGCTGACACCACGGCGCGGACGATGCGGCTGCTCTCGTTGCTCCAGCGGCGGCGCTACTGGCCCGGCCCTGAACTGGCAGGGCGGCTCGAAGTGTCGGCGCGCACGCTGCGCCGAGACGTCGAGCGACTGCGCTCGCTGGGCTACGCGGTCGAGTCCGACCGTGGGGTGGAAGGCGGCTACCGCCTGGAGTCGACGGCCGGCCTGGCACCGCTGCTGGTCGACAACGACGAAGCGGTCGCTCTGGCGGTCGGCCTGCACCTCGCCGCGCAGGGTTCGCAAGAACTCGCCGAGGCATCGGTCGGCGCGCTCACCAAGGTGCTCGCACAGCTTCCCGCCGAGCAGCGGCGGCGCGCCGACACGGTGCGCGCGGCCACCGCGGTGGGGCCCGGTGGCTTGTCGGCCGGGCCACCGTTGGGGGTGCTGGCGGCGGTGGCCGGCGCATGCCGCGATCGGGTGCGCCTCTCGTTCGGCTACGTCGCTGCCGACGGCGCGGCCTCGGAGCGGTACGTCGAGCCGCACGGCCTGGTGGTGCTGGGCACCCGGTACTACCTCGTCGCCTTCGACCTCGACCGAGCCGACTGGCGGACGTTCCGGGTCGACCGTGTCGACGATCCGCGCCCGGCGCGCACACCGTTCCCTGCTCGCGAGCTGCCGCACCACGACCTGCGCGAGTACGTGCGCATCGGGCAGCGCAGCGTCCGCGGTAGTTGCCGGGTGGTGATCGACGTGGTGCGGCCTGCCGACGAGCTGCGCGAGGTGTACGGCCGCTGGGTCGACGTCGCCGACCTCGGTGGCGGCCGCAGCCGGCTGACGATGGACGTCGACGACTTCACCTGGCCGATGTCGATCGTCGCCAACGCCGATGCCCCCTTCACCGTGATCGAACCCCCCGAACTCCAAGCCAAGGTCGCAGCCGCCGCCGCAACGTTCGCAGCAGCCGCGGGCCCTCCCCAAGGTGGTTGAGCTTGTCGAAACCACCGGGCCGCGTCGCACCGGTGGTTTCGACAGGCTCAACCACCTTGTTCGTGGCGGCCCTCGCGTGAAGTGCGGGTGACCGTGACGGGTTGGCCGGCGGCGAGTTGGCCGCAGGCGGCGTCGATGTCGGTGCCGCGGTTCTGACGCACGGTGGCGTTGACACCGAGCTGTTCGAGCGTGTCGCGGAACTCGTGGACGCGCTTGAGCGGCGAGCCCTTGGTGGGGTAGCCGGGGGTGGGGTTGAGCGGGATCAGGTTGACGTGCGCCCGCGGGCGCAGGCGCCGGCACAGGGCGGCCAGCTCGGCCGCGTCGGACGCCCGGTCGTTGACCCCGTCGATCATCGCCCACTCGAAGCTGACCCGCCGGCCCTTCGCCAGCAGGTAGTCGTTGCAGGCGGCGACCAGGTCGTCGATCGGGTAGCGCTTGTTGATCGGCACGAGCTGGTTGCGCAGCGTGTCGTTGGCGGCGTGCAGCGACACCGCCAGGTTCACCGGCAGCGGCCGCGTGGCGAAATCGCGGATGCCGGGGATCAGTCCGACCGTCGAGATCGTCACGTGCCGGGCCGACAGCCCGAGGTCGCCGTGCAGGCGTTCGGCAGCGGCCCACACCGGCCCGGTGTTGGCGAGCGGCTCGCCCATCCCCATGAACACGATGTTCGAGACCCGTCGCCCCACGGACCGGGCGCGCCGGGCAGCGCGCACGACCTGCTCGACGATCTCGCCGGTGGTGAGGTGGCGCGTGAACCCGGCCTGCCCGGTGGCGCAGAACCCGCACGCCATCGCGCACCCGGCCTGGCTGGAGATGCACACCGTCGCCCGGTCGCGGTAGAGCATCAGCACGGTCTCGATGCGAGAGCCGCCTTCCAACTCCCACAGGAACTTGACGGTGTCGCCGTTGTTGCTGACCGACTCGGTGACCGGGTGCAGCGCGGTGGGTAGCCGTTCGGCAAGATCGGCGCGCAACGCCTTGGGGAGCGTGGTGAGGTCGGCTGGCTCGGCGAGCTGTTCGTACAGCCCGCGCCACACCTGCTCGACGCGGTACTTCGGAGTGCCGTCGAGGATCGCCGCGAACTCGTCGCGCGTGACGTCGTAGAGCGTGGTCAGGCGTCGGCCCCCCGGCCGTTCGACGGGAAGACCTGGCCGGCCAGCTCGCCGTACTGGCGGATACGTTCGCGCACGACGTCGATCGAGGCGTGCCAGAACGCCGGGTCGGTGACGTCGAGGCCGAACGCGCGGCCGAGCTGCTCGGCCGAGTCGATGCCGGCCCGCGACAACAGGTCGGCGTAGCCGCTGCGGAAGCGGTCGGGGTCGTCTTGATACCTGGCGTACAGCCCCAGCCCGAACAGCAGCCCGTACGTGTACGGCCAGTTGTAGAAGTGCGTGCCGTAGTAGTGCGGCTTGAGCAGCCACATGTACGGGTTGCGTGTGGTGAGGTCGATGCCGTCGCCGTACGCCCGCTCCTGCGACTCGAGCATCAGCTCGTTCAGTTCTGTCACGCCCAGCGTGCGCCGCTGGCGGCGGGCGAACAACTCCGACTCGAACAGGAACCGCGAGTGGATGTCGACGATGACCTGGGTGGTACCGGCGAGGTCGACGTCGAGCAGTGCCAACCGGTCGCCGCCCTGGAGGCGGCCGAGGCCCGACTCGACGGCGAGCGTCTCGCAGAAGATGCTGGCGGTCTCGGCGAGCGCCATCGGCAGCCGCCGCTGCAACGGCGTGCGCCCTGCCAGCGTGGTGTTGTGGTAGGCGTGGCCGAGCTCGTGGGCGGTGGTCTGGGCCGAGTCGACCGACCCCGACCAGTTCAGCAGCACCAGCGAACGGTCGTCGAAGAACCCCAGGCAGAACGCGCCACCGGTCTTGCCGTCGCGCGGGCCGGCATCGATCCACGACTCGGCGAGAGCCCGGTCGACCAGCCCACCGAGCTCGGCGCTGTAGTCGGAGAACGCGGTGCGGACGAGGTCGATGCCCTCGTCCCACGAGATCGTGGTCGCCACCTCGGGCAGCGGGGCGATCAGGTCCCACCAGGGCAGCCCACCGTTGGCACCCGCCGAGCCGTGCAGCTGGGCCTTCGTGCGCAGCCATCCGCGCAGGTCGGGCAGCGACGCCTGGACGGCCTCGCTCATCGCTTCGAACGTCGCTCGGCTGACACTGTTGGCATAGAGCGAGGCGTCGAGTGGGCTGCCCCAGTGGCGCCGGGCGTCGACCGCGTTGGCTTCGCCCTTGATCGCGTTCATCGCCGCCGCGACCGGCACCGCCACGGTGGGCCACGCCTCGAGTTCGGCGTCGAAGGCGGCCTTGCGGACGGCCGGGTCGGGGTCGGTGGCGAGCCCGCGCACGGCGGGCATCGGCAGCGTGGACGGCCCGCTCGGCAGGGCGACGCTGGCGGTGAGCTGCGAGGTGACGTCGCGCTGGAGGCGGCTCCAGGCGCTCGACCCGGTGACCGACAGTTCGGCGTACAGGTGCTCTTCGGCCTCGCTCATCTGGTGCGCGGCCCGCTCGGCCAACCGCTTCAGCGGCTCGGCGTGCTCGGCCACCTGAGACGACACGCCGGCGAGTGCGTCCACGCCCAGCGCGTGCACCCAGTCGGCGAGGCGCGCGAGCAGCGGCGAGACCTGGGCCTGGAGGGTGGTGATCTCGGCGAGTGCGGCCTGCGCCTGGTCGTCGCGCGAGTCGGTGCTGACGTACGCGTAGGCGGTGGCCGCGGTGGTCTGCCCGTCGGTCATCACCCGGTTGTAGGCGTCGAGCACGGCGTCGGCCGCGGCGCCGTCGGCGGCGGTGACCGGCCGTGGGTCGACCGCGCGGATGCCGTGCTCGTCGAACAGGGCCACCAGGCGGGTGACATCGGCGCCGGCGCGTTCCATCGCGTCACGGAACGACGGCGCATCGAGCGATTCGTGCGCGTCGGCGGTGCTCCAGCGCGGCAGCGCGTCGGCGGTCGTCATTGGTCGTCCCTTTCGCAGGCTGGTCAGAGTTGGCCGGTGAAGGCCGTGCGGGTGCGGTGGATGTGGAACCCGAGCCGGGTGTACAGGTTGAAGGCGGCCGTGTTGTCGGCGTCGACGTACAAGTCTGCCGTCGTCACGCCGTGCTCGGTCAGCCAGTCGAGCCCGGCCAGTGTGAGCTGGGTGCCCAGGCCGCGCCCGGCGAAGTCGGGGTCGGCGGCGATCACGTAGATCTCGCCGAGTTGGGGGTCGGTGGCGGTGGCCGGGTGCACCTTCGTCCAGCAGAAGCCGGCCAGCCGCAGTGCCGACCCGTCGGCCACCTCGTGGAGCCGGAACCCGTCGGCGTCGAACCAGTCGGCGGCGAGCCGGGCCGTCAGCGTCGCCCGCGTCCAGCCCCCCTGTTCGGGATGATCGGCGAACGCCCGATTGTTGACGTGCAGCCAGGCGTCCTCGTCGGAGGTGCCGGGCCGGAACGCTCGGGTGACGATGTCGGCACGACGCTCGTGGGGGAGCGGCCGGCGCATCTCGTGCAGCCCGCGCACGGGCGCGAGGCCGTGCGCCGTGGCCAGCGCGGTGACCGCCTGGGGCGGGTCGTCGACCCACCACGTGAGCGTCCCGCCACCGTCGGTGGCGAACGCGTCGAGGGCGGTCTCGACCGCGTCGAGTGCGGCGGCCGGGTCGTCGCCGACCGCCTCCAGTTCGGCACCGCCAGCTGCAACCGACACCTGCGCGTACGCCACGGTGGACGTGTCGGCCGTCTGGATGCGCACCCCGACGAACCCTGGCCCGCCGCCCGCGGCGAGGTCGAGCGAGAGGTGATCGCTGAGCCCCCGACCAGCCGCGAACGCCTGCAGTTCGGCGACTGTGGCGGGGTCGGGACGGCGCACCACCTCGATCAGATGCATGGTGCGCCACCCTAGTCACGCGCGCAGTGTGGTCGACTCGGCCGAATCGGCGCCCGGCGGCGAGAATTCGGTCACAAGTCCGTCGTGGTGGTTGCCTTTCCTGCGTCGATCGTGCGAGAATCATCGCACCAGGTTCCCGCCACCTGGAACGGGCGCGTGACCCGGCTCCGCCGCCGGTGTCCGCCCACGGATTGAGCGGCCCTCGTTACACCAACGGGGGCCGCTCCCGTCCGACTCCGATCGTCGCCGCTGGTCAGCGGGCTGTCTTGAGGGCGCGCTGGAGCGAGCGGGTGGCCATGAGCAGTTGGCGTTCGGCCTCGTGGATGGCCGCCACCAAGTCGTCTCGGTCGCCGCCGAGTAACGGTTCAGCCAGCGATCCGACCCGTTCGCGCAACCGTTCGGCCTGATCGACGATCACGTGCAACTCGGCAGCGACCGAGGTGGTGCGCGGGTTCGTGCTCGGGTCGTGGGCCATCCCGCCAGGCTACGGCCGATCCCTTTCCTGCCCGGGGACGCCGCCTCGGTAGCGTGACGCCGATGAGCGCGATCCCCCCGGTCCGTGTGCGCGATGATTTGCACGCCCTCGAGGGGTACCACTCGCCGCAGGTCGACGTCGACGTGCGGCTGAACACGAACGAATCGCCGCTCCCGCCGCCGGCGGCGTTCCGCGATGCCCTGGCCGCCGAGCTCAGCCAGATCGAGTGGCATCGTTACCCCGACCGTGCTGCCATGGACCTGCGGGCGGCGATCGGCGAGCTGCACGGCGTCGGCCCCGAGATGGTGTTCGCCGCCAACGGGTCGAACGAGGTGCTCCAGTCGATCTTGCTCGCCTATGCCGGCGCGGGCCGCACCGTGGCGACGTTCGAGCCCACGTACCAGATGCACGCCCAGATCGCCCGGGTGGTCGGGGCGACGGTGGTCGAGGGCGAGCGCGATGCCGACTTCTCGCTCGACCCGGCCGAGATGAAGCGAGTGATCGACGCCCACGACCCGCAGGTGACGTTCCTCACCTCGCCGAACAACCCGACCGGGCTGGTCGAACCGCGCGAGCGCGTCGAGCAGCTGCTCGATTGGAGCCACGGATTGGTCGTCGCCGACGAGGCTTACGCTCAGTTCGCCGAGTGGTCGGCCCTGGAGCTGCTCGACGAGCACCGCCCGCTGGTGGTGACTCGCACGTTCTCGAAGACGTGGAGCATGGCCGGCGTGCGGCTCGGGTACGCGATCGGGCCGGAGTGGTTCGTGCGCGAGCTCGACAAGGTCGTGCTGCCGTACCACCTCGACGCAGCCAAGCAGGCGGCCGGGCGGATCGCCCTGCGGTTCGTCGACGACATGAACGATCGGGTGCGCCTGATCGTCGCCGAGCGTGAGCGCATCTCGGCGGCGATGCGCGCGCTGCCGATCGACGTCACCCCGTCGGGCGCCAACTTCGTACTGTTCCGGCCGCTCGCCAGGCCCGGCCGCGACGTATGGCAGGCCCTGCTCGACCGCAGCGTGCTCGTGCGCGACTGCTCGGGATGGCCGCGCCTGGCCGACTGCCTGCGTGTCACCGTCGGCACGCCCCAGGAGAACGACCGCTTCCTCGCCGCCCTCACGGAGGCCCTGTCATGAGCCGCACAGCTACCCGCAGCCGCACGACGAAGGAGACGTCGATCGACATCTCGATCGACCTCGACGGCACCGGTGCCACCGACATCTCGACGGGTATCCCGTTCTACGACCACATGCTCGACCAGCTTGGCCGCCACGGCGGGTTCGACCTCACCGTCACGGCCACCGGCGACCTCCACATCGACACCCACCACACGGTCGAGGACGTCGCGATCGCGCTCGGCGAGACGTTCCGTGAGGCGCTCGGCGACAAGGCCGGTATCCGCCGCTTCGCCAGCGGCAAGTACCCGCTCGACGAGGCGCTCGTCGACATCGCCCTCGACCTGTCGGGTCGGGCCCACGTCGAGTGGCACGTACCGATGCCCGAGGTGCTGCCGCTCGGCAACCCGGCCTTCGACCCGCAGCTTGCCGAGCACGCGGTCACGTCGTTTGCCCAGGCCGCAGCGATCACGTTGCACGTCGAGCTGGTCCGCGGCCGCAACGTCCACCACATCATCGAAGCCACGTTCAAAGGCCTCGCCCGCAGCCTGCGCGACGCCGTCCGTGTCGACCAGCCCGGCGGCGTCCCCAGCACGAAAGGCGTCCTGTGACGCGGCCGACGATCGCCGTGCTCGACTACGGCATCGGGAACCTGCACTCGGCCCACAAAGCGCTCGAACACGTCGGGGCCGAAGCGATTCTGACCACCGACCCGGGCGTGATCGCCGGGGCCGACGGCGTCGTGCTGCCGGGGGTGGGCGCGTTCGGTGCGTGCATGGACGCGCTGCGGGCGGCCGGGTTGGAGCAGCCCGCACTCGGCGCGGTGGCCTCGGGCCGACCCTTCCTTGGCATCTGCGTCGGCGCGCAGATGCTGTTCGACGACAGCGAGGAGACGCCGGGAGCCCGCGGCCTGGGCGTGATCCCCGGCACGGTGCGCTGGATTCCGCCGGGCGTCAAGCGCCCGCAGATGCAGTGGAACCGGCTGATCGTCGACCAGCCCGGCGACCCGATGCTCGCCGGCCTCGGTGAGGACACGGGCGACGAGGCGTGGGTGTACTTCCTGCACTCGCTGCACGGTGTGCCGCGCGACCCGGCGGTGGTCGCCGCGCGCTGCGAGTACGGCGTCACCCTCAATGCCGCGTTCCGTCTCGGCAACGTGTTCGCCGCCCAGTTCCACCCCGAGAAGTCGAGCCGCGACGGTCTGCGCCTCCTGAACAACTTCGTCGGCCTGTGCGCCCCGGTGCCCGCGTGACCGAGCTGTACCCGGCGATCGACCTGCGCGGCGGCCGCGTGGTGCGGCTCGTCGAGGGCGACTACGACGCCGAGACCCAGTACTCCGACGACCCGGTCGACACCGCGCTGGCGTTCGCGGCCGCGGGCGCCCCGTGGGTGCACGTCGTCGACCTCGACGCGGCCCGCTCGGGCGACCCGGTCAACAGGCCGATCATCACCCGCATCGCGGCCGCGCTGGCCGGGGCTGCGCAACTCCAGACGGGGGGCGGCGTCCGCACCGAGGCGGATGCGGCGGCGCTCGCCGCGGCCGGGGTCACCCGGGTGGTGATGGGATCGGCGGCGATCGCCGAACCCACGCTGGTGGCCCGCGTCGCAGCGACCGTGCCGGTCGCGGTCGGGCTCGACCACCGTGCCGGCGAGTTGGCCGTGCACGGGTGGACCGAGGGCAGCGGCGTACAGCTGGCCGAGGCGCTCGGCTGGTTCCCCGACGCGGCCGCGTTCGTCATCACCGACATCGCCCGCGACGGCCGCCTCCAGGGCCCCGACGTCGACGGCTTGGCGGACGCGATGACGGCCACCACGACCCCCATCGTGGCCAGCGGGGGCGTCGCCGATCTGGCCGACATCCGCGCCCTGGCCGCGCTCGGCGTCGCCGGGGTCATCACCGGCAAGGCGATCTACGAGCGGCGCTTCACCGTCGCCGAGGCGGTGGCCGCATGCGCGTAGCCCGGGTGATCCCGTGCCTCGACGTCACCGCCGGGCGGGTGGTGAAGGGCACCAACTTCGTCGACCTGCGCGACGCCGGCGACCCGGTCGAGCTGGCCGCCCGCTACGACGCCGAGGGCGCCGACGAGCTGGTGTTCCTCGACATCACGGCCAGCTCCGATGCTCGCGACACCACCGTCGACATGGTGTACCGCGTCGCCGAGCAGGTGTACATCCCGTTCACCGTCGGTGGCGGTATCCGCACCCTCGAAGACGCCCGCCGGATGCTGCGCGCCGGGGCCGACAAGGTCAGCGTCAACACGGCCGCGGTGCAACGCCCCGAGCTGATCACCGAGATCGCCACCGAGTTCGGCAGCCAGTGCGTGGCCTGCGCGATCGACGCCAAGCAGGGCGGGGAGCGGTTCGAGGTGTACCTGCATGGCGGCCGCACGGCCACCGGCATCGATGCCGAGACGTGGGCGGTGCGGGCGGCCGAGCTGGGTGCCGGCGAGATCCTGCTGACGTCGATGGACCGCGACGGTACGAAGATCGGGTTCGATCTCGTGCTGACGCGGGCGATCAGCGACGCCGTCGGCGTGCCGGTCATCGCCAGTGGGGGAGTCGGCACGCTCGACCACCTCGTCGACGGCATCGTCGAGGGCGGTGCCGACGCGGTGCTGGCCGCGTCGATCTTCCACTTCCGCGAGTACACGGTCGCCGAAGCCAAAGCCGCGCTGCGCGCAGCGGGCGTGACAGTTCGCCCTGTCTGAGCGCGCCTCGGTACGTTGGCGCGTATGTCTGTCACCACCGAACGTCGCGGGGCCGTGCTCGTCATCCACCTCGATGACGGGCGGGCGAACGCGGTCACCCACGAGCTGCTCGACGGCATCACATCGGCCGTTCGTGAGGCCGAGGCCGATCCGGAGATCAAGGCACTCGTCGTGCACGGGCGCCCAGGTCGCTTCTCGGGCGGGTTCGACCTGGCAGTGATGCGCGGCGACGACGTCGGCGCGATCGCCGAACTGGCAGCGGGCGGGGCGATGCTCGTCCACACGCTGTACAGCGCCAAGCTGCCCGTCGTCATCGCCTGCACCGGGCACGCGATCGCGATGGGGGCGATGCTGGTACTCAGCGGCGACGTGCGCGTCGGGGCAGCCGGCGAGTTCAAGATCGGCATGAGCGAGCTGGCGATCGGCATGGCGCTGCCGGCGTGGGCGCTGACGATCCTCGTCGAGCGGCTCGACCGCAAGCGGCTCCAAGAGGCGTTGATGACCGCCAGGCTCTACGACCCGACCGAGGCGGTCGCGGTCGGCTACCTCGACGAGGTCGTCGCTCCCGAGCAGGTACTCGACCGGGCGATCGAGGTCGCCGACGGGCTGGCCACCACCATCGACCCGCGCGCGTACGCGGTGACGCTGCGGCTGCTGCGCGGGGCGATGCTCGACCAACTGGAAGCTGAAGCCACCGCGTTCCGCGACGGCGGCGTGCTGTAGCGCTCGCACGGGTAGCGTCGCCGGCATGGCGATTCCTGAGGAGAAGATGGAGTACCGGCGGCTGGGAAGCACCGGAGTGCGCGTCAGCGTGCTCAGCTTCGGCAGCTGGGTCACGTTCGGCAACCAGATGAACACCGACCTGGCGTTGGAGTGCATGCAGGCCGCCCACGACGCGGGGTGCAACTTCTTCGACAACGCCGAGAGTTACGCCCAGGGCGAGTCCGAGACGGTGATGGGCGAGGCGCTGCGCCGGCTCGACTGGCCGCGATGGTCGTACCTGGTCACCACCAAGCTGTTCTGGGGCATCCATGGCAACACGCCGAACATGCAGAACACGCTCAACCGCAAGTACCTGACCCAGGCGATCGACGGTTCGCTGGAACGGTTCGGGCTCGACTTCGTCGACGTCGTGTACTGCCACCGAGCCGACCCCGACACGCCGATCGAGGAGACGGTGTGGGCGATGAGCGACATCGTCGCCTCCGGCAAGGCGCTGTACTGGGGCACCAGCGAGTGGACCGCCGACGAGATCCGCACGGCCATCGATATCGCCGACAAGTACGGCCTGCGCAAGCCGGCCACCGAGCAGTCGCAGTACAACCTGCTCGAACGCGACAAGGTCGAGGTCGACTACGCCCGCCTGTACGCCGACACCGGCTACGGCAACACGATCTGGAGCCCGCTCGCGTCGGGCCTGCTCACCGGCAAGTACCGCGACGGCATCCCCGACGACTCGCGGGCCGCTGTGAAGGGCTACGAATGGCTGGCGCCGCAGGTCAGCAATGCTGCCCGCGTGGCCCGGGTCGAGCGGCTGCGCCCGATCGCCGAGCGACTCGGCTGCTCGCTGGCCCAGCTGGCGCTCGCCTGGGCGACGCTGCACCCGATGGTGTCGACGGTGATCACCGGCGCCAGCCGCCCGGGCCAAGTCACCGAGAACTTCGCCGCGCTCGACGTGATCCCGCTGCTGACCGACGACGTCCGCGCCGAGATCGACGCCGCCCTCGCCGGCTGACCCGCAACCGGGGCGCGGCGAAACCGCCCGTAGTCGCGCTCCCTTCGGCTGCGAGACTCGCCCCATCCCTGCGCCCTCGGCGAGTCGTCTGCGCGCCCTCATCGCGCTGACCCGGCGGTCCGCCGGGCGCTGGGCCGCGCTCGCCGTGCTGGTCGCCACCGGCTCGGCGTGCACGCTCGGGGGGCCGCTCGTCATTCGCGAGCTGATCGACCAGGTCGGTGATGGGGCCGGTGCGGGCGACGTGCGCTGGCTGGCGCTGGCGTTCCTGGCGATCGTTGCCGTCGGTCAGGCGCTCGGCGTGCTCGTGGTGTGGTGGGCCACCGCCACCGCGTGGGGCGTCACCAACCGGCTCCGGCTCGAGCTCACCGAGCACGTGCTCGGGCTCGACCACGAGTTCCACCGCACCCACACTCCGGGCGAGCTGATCAGCCGCGTCGACGGCGACGTCACCTCGGTCAGCGACTTCCTCGGCAAGGTACTGCCGAAGGTCGCCGGTTCGCTGCTGCTGGTGCTCGGGATCATCGGCGTGCTCGCGGTGGTCGACTGGCGGCTCGGCGCGGCGATGCTCGTGTACTTCCTGGTGGCGGTCGCCGCCGTGCGGGTGTCGCGGCATCGGTCGGTCAACGAGTCGGCCGACGAGATGAGTGCGCTCGGGCGGCTCTACGGCGGCATCGAAGAACGCCTTAACGCCTCGGAGGACCTGCGTGCGAACGGTGCCGGTGGGCACGCGATGTGGCGGTTCGTCGAGGAAGCCGCCGACTACATGCGCCAGAGCCTGCGCCGGGCGATGGCGTTCATGGGCATGTGGTGGACGGTCGAGGCTGCGGTGGTGCTGGGGATGGCCGGGTCGATCGCCGGTGGCGCCTGGCTGGTCGAGCGCGGCTCGATCACGATCGGCACGGCGTTCTTGCTGTTCCAGTACGTGCTGCTGATCAGCAAGCCACTCGACGAGATGGTGCAGGAACTCCAGACCGTGCAGAAGGCCAACGGGGCGATGATCCGCGTGGCCGAGCTGATGGACGTACGGCCAACCGTGGTCGACGCCGGAACGACGTCGCCGGCTGCCGGGCCGCTCGCCGTCACGTGCACGGGCGTCGGGTTCGACTACGGCGATCGTGACGCCAACGGTGACGTACCGCCGGTGCTGCGCGACGTCGACCTGGCGATCGGCGCCGGGCGCACCGTCGGTGTGGTCGGGCGCACGGGAAGCGGCAAGACGACGTTCACCCGGCTCGTGTTGCGGCTGGTCGAACCCACCGCCGGCACGCTGGCGCTCGGCGGCGTGCCGATCGCCGACATCCCGATGGCCGAGCTGCGCCGCCGGGTGGCGCTGGTACCCCAGGAGGTCGAGCTGCTCGCCGGCACCGTCCGCGACAACGTCACCCTGTTCGACCCGTCGCCGAGCGACGCCGATGTCGACGCCGCGCTGCGGGCGGCCGGGCTCGACACGCTCGCCGACGGAGGGCTCGACCGGCAGCTCGGACCGGGCGGCGCCGGGCTGTCGGCCGGCGAGGCTCAGCTAGTGTCGCTCGCCCGGGTGTGGCTGCGCCGCCCCGACCTGGTGGTGCTCGACGAGGCCACCGCACGCGTCGACCCCGAAACCGAGGTGCGCCTGGCCGCCGCGGTGCGCCGGCTGCTGCAAGGTCGCACCGCTCTGATCATCGCCCACCGCCTGTCGACGCTTCAGGAGGTCGACGACGTGGTCGTGTTCGGGGGTGGGCGCGTGCTCGAGTTCGGGACGCGGGCCGAGCTGGCCGCCGACCCGGCGAGCCGCTTCCATCGGCTGCTGTCGTTGAGCGGCACGGTCGGTGCCGAGAGCCTCGACGAACTCGACGATGAACTGACCGGCGGGCTCGACGCCCTGCCCGAGGTGCTCACGTGAACCCGTTCCGGTTGGCCCTGCGGGTCGCCCACCACCGCCGGCGATTGTTCTGGGGGGCCTGGGCGCTGTGGTGCTTCTTCTTCTCGCTGCCCGCGCTGAGCGGGTGGGTGCTCGGGCGCGCCTTCGACGCGCTCGATGCCGGCGACACCGACCGCGTGTACGTGTGGGCGGCGGTGGTGGTCGCGGTCGAGGCGTTGCGAATGGCGGTGGTGCACGCCGGCGTTGCGGCGTACCACCGCGTATGGGTGCATCAGCAGGCGTTCCTCCAGGCGAACCTGCTGTCGGCGCAACTCGCCAGCGGCGGCCCCACCGCCGGGCGCCCGGTGGCGTCGGCGGGCGAAGCGATCACCCACTTCCGCGACGACGTGCAGGACGTGGTGACGTTCGTCGACAACCTCGTCGACGCGTCGGGTGGACTGGTGTTCTTCTCGATCGCGATGGCGGTGCTGGGCTACACGAACTTGGCGGCCGCGGCGGTGCTCGTGCTGCCGCTGGCGGTGGTTGCCCTGGTCACCGCCCGGCTCGGCACCACGCTCAAGCGTCTCCGCGCGGCCGACCGCGAGGCGACCGCCGCGGTGACCGGCCTGATCGGTGACGTCATGTCGGCTGCCACCACTGTCAAGGTCAACCGGGCCGACCGCAACGTGCTCGACCGGTTGGGCGTGCTGGCCGAGCGGCGCCGGCACACAGCGGTGCGCGACCGGGTGCTCGACGAGGGGATCATGGCGGTCAGCAACGGCTCGACCGACATCGGGCTGGGCCTCGTGCTGCTCGTGGGCGCCGGGGCACTGGCCAGCGGCTCGTTCGGGGTCGGCGAGCTGGCGCTGTTCGTGGCCTACCTCGGCTGGCTCAACTTCCTGCCGCGGATGGTCGGGCGCGTGCTCGCCAGCGTGCGCCAGTCGAGCGTCGCCCTGACGCGCATGCGGGGCCTCGTCGCCGGAGGTGACCCGGCCCGCCTGGTCGCCGCGCCCCGTTCACTGCCGATCGGCACCAGCGAGCGGCGCCTGCGCCCCCTCGTGCAGCGGCCTGAACGAGTGCCGCTCGACGAACTACGCGTCGAAGATCTGACCGCGCGGTTCGACACCGGCGGAGGGGTCAGCGATGTGTCGTTCACGGTGCGCCGCGGCGAGTTCGTGGTGGTCACGGGGCCGATCGGGTCGGGCAAGACCACCCTGCTGCGGGCCGTGCTCGGTTTGGCCTGGCAAACGCAGGCCGACGGTGAGGCGTCGGGCACGGTGTTCTGGAACGGCACGCCGGTCGCTGACCGGGCAGCCTTCTTCGTGCCGCCCCAGGCGGCGTTCTTGCCGCAGGTGCCGCAGCTGATCTCCGACTCGCTGGCCGACAACGTCGCCTTCGGCGACGCCGACGATGAGCGGCTGGCGTGGGCGCTCGGGCTGGCCGAGCTCGACGAGGACGTCGCCGCGTTCGTCGGTGGAACGGCGACCCTGATCGGGCCGCGCGGGCTGCGCCTCTCGGGCGGGCAACGCCAGCGGCTGGCCGCCGCGCGAGCGGTGTACCACCGGCCCGAACTGGTGGTGCTCGACGACCTGTCGAGCGCGCTCGACGTCGAGACCGAACTGCGCCTGTGGGAGCACTTCGCCGCGGCCGGCATGACCGTGCTGGCCGTGTCGCACCGAGCGGTCGCATTCGACGCCGCCACTCGGGTCCTGCGGCTCGAGTCGGGCCGCCTGACATAGCCGGCCAAACCCGCCGGTTCCCAAGGTGGTTGAGCCTGTCGAAACCACCGGTGGCGCAGGTGCGTTACCCGGCGCCGAAGGCGGCGAGCAGGGCGCGCAGGTCGTCGGTGGTGGCGTTGCGAGCGGTGGCGACGATGGCCAGGGTGGGGTACTCGGCGTCGACCGGTTCCGAGAGCTCGATCACGGCGATGTCGAGCGGCCACTCGACGCACGAGTTCGTGCACTCGTAGTACACCTGCTCGCCGAGCGTGGCTGGGCCGAGCACCGTGTGCGCCTCGCCGGCGGACTGGAGGCCGGGTGCGTCGGCGAGCGTGCGGTAGTGGCCGAACGAACCGTTGCCCGGCTCGGAGTTGGCCGGGTCGCAGTTGGCCGGCCAGGCCTCGATGTCGACACCGCCGGCGAGTTGCCACCAGTAGTAGACACACGAGCCGTTGCCGGCGAAGTCGTCGTGGCCCGACGCCCGCAGCGCGTGCTCCTCGGGTAGCGCCAGCGTGAACGCCAGGTGTTCATGGGCTACTGACAGGATCGTGTCGGGCACCGTGGTGGACGGAGCCGGTGGTGTGGCCGGCGTGGCCGTCGCCGATGGCGGTTGGGTGCCGGCCGACGGGGTGGATGGGGGCTCCTGCGTCGTCTCGGCGGGCGTCGCCGTAGCGGGCGGGTCGTCGGTGGCGTCGTCCCCGCCGCACGCGGCGAGCACGCCGATCAGGGTGGCTGCGACTGCGGCGCGGCGCATCAGCCTGGATCCACCGATGGACGCGGGGACCCGCAAGCGTTGACCCTCGTGCGCGGCCAGTGAAGCCCAGCCTGCGTGGCGCTTGAACGCAAAAGTGTTACGGAGACTGGATTCACCGTGATGGCGGCGAGGAACGAGTCGCCAGATCGGTGGATTCAGGATCATATGTCCCACCTATCCGACCGTAGCCGCGGCGGACGTGAGCACGTCGGTAGCCTCGACGGGGATGGCTGCCGAGTCGAAGACCCCGATCGTGATGCTCAACGATCGCCTGCTCGTCAAGTTGAACGACGAAGGCGAGCGCCACACGGCTGGTGGCATTCTCATCCCGGCCACCGCCAAGATGGCCAAGCGCCTGGTCTGGGCCGAGGTGGTGGCACTCGGGCCGAACGTGCGTGCGGCCGAGGCCGGCGACAAGGTGCTGTTCAGCCCCGACGACCGCTACGAGGTCGAGGTCGGCGGCGAGGAGTTCACGATGCTGCGCGAGCGCGACCTGCACGCCGTGGCCGCAGCCCGCAACGAAACCAACACCGGCCTGTACCTGTGACCGGTTCTAACGTCGAGCCGATGTTCAGCGCGACCACGATTGCCGTCACCCCTGAGCAGCTCGCCGCGGTGCGGTTCAACGCCGACGGGCTGGTGCCGGCGATCGCCCAGGACGCCACGACGAAGGACGTCTTGATGATGGCGTGGATGAACGCCGAGTCGCTGGCCCGTACGTTCGCCGAGGGCCGCATGGTGTACTGGTCGCGCAGCCGCCAGGAACTGTGGCGCAAGGGCGACACGTCGGGCGACCGACAGTTCGTCCGCGAGGCGTTCTACGACTGCGACGGCGACACGCTGCTGTTCCTCGTCGACCAAGAGGGTGCGGGGGCCTGCCACACCGGCGCCCGCACGTGCTTCTTCAGCGCCTTCGGCGGCGCCAACTAGCGTCCGGCCGTGCAGTTCCAGCCCTCGCTCGCCGAGTTCCAGGCGTACGCCGCCGAGCACACGATCGTGCCGGTGTGGGCCGAGGTGCTCGGCGACTTGGAGACGCCCGTGTCGGCGTTCGCCAAACTGGTCGGTGACGCCCCCGGGTTCTTGCTCGAGTCGGTCGAGCACGGCGAACGGTGGAGCAGGTTCTCGTTCGTCGGCCGCGACCCGTCGGCCACGCTGGTGTTGCGCGACGGCGTGCTGACCGTTACCGGCGAGATCCCTGCTGGCATCCCCACCGATCAGGGCATCCTCGCCGCGATCGAAGCCTTGACCAAGGCGTACACGAGCCCCGCGTTCGCCGACCTGCCACCGTTGCACGGCGGGATCATGGGGTACCTCGGCTACGACGTGATCCGCGAGGTGGAGCGGCTGCCCGACGTTCCTGCCGACGACTCGGGCCTGCCCGACGCGGTGATGAGCGTGATCGGTTCACTGGCGGCGTTCGACCACTGGCGCCAGCGGATCTACCTGATCGAGAGCGTGCCCACCCACGGCCTCGACGCGCGCGGCCTGGAAGCCGCGTACACCGCTGCCACCACACGGGTGGAGGCGGCCGCCGAGCGCCTGTCGCAGGCGTTGCCCTACGCCCCTGTACCGCCTCCCGCGGTCGGGGAGACCCTGCCCGACGTGCGTTCGTCGATGGCGGGCGGCACGTACCAGCGAGCGGTCGAGGTCGCCAAGGAGCACATCCTCGCCGGCGACATCTTCCAGGTCGTGCTGGCCCAGCGGTTCGACCTCGAGCTGGGCGCCGACCCGTTCGATGTGTACCGGGTGTTGCGCCAGATCAACCCGAGCCCGTACATGTACTTCCTCCGCGACCCGCAGGTGACGATCGTCGGCTCGTCGCCCGAGCCGATGGTGCAACTGCTCGGGCGCACGGTCATCTCGCGGCCGATCGCGGGCACCCGCAAGCGCGGCGCCACCGACGAGCACGACCGGCGCCTCGCGGCCGAACTGATCGAGCACCCGAAGGAGCGGGCCGAGCACGTGATGCTGGTCGACCTGGCCCGCAACGACGTCGGCCGCGTCGCCGAATACGGGTCGGTGCACCCCGACGAGTTGATGACGCTCGAGCGCTACAGCCACGTGATGCACCTCACGTCGCAGGTGTCGGGCACGCTGCGCGACGGGCTCGGCCCGATCGACGTGCTGCGCGCCACGCTGCCGGCGGGCACCGTCAGCGGGGCACCGAAGGTGCGGGCGATGGAGATCATCGACGCGCTCGAACCGGTCAAGCGCGGCCCGTACGCCGGGGTGGTGGGGTACGTCGACTGGTCGGGCAACCTCGACACGGCGATCACGATTCGCACGATGTTCGTGCGCCCCGCCGGCGCCGACGGCAGGGTCGTCGCCAGCGTGCAAGCCGGGGCCGGCATCGTCGCCGACTCCGTCCCCGACGACGAAGATCTCGAATGCCGCAACAAGGCCGCGGCCCTGCTTGCCGCAGTACCGGCCGCCCGCCGGATGAGCGCCCACGGTGGTTGAGCCTGTCGAACCCGCGGCGACCGACGCCACGGTGGTTGAGCCTGTCGAAACCACGGTGACCGATGCTGAGTTGACGGGTGACGAGCGCGCCGCTGTACGGGCGTTCCTCCAGCGCTGCGACGTGCGCCTGTCGACGTTGCACCGAGTCGCCTCGGCGCTGCTGTCGGGTGCCGGCGTGATGGTGCTGTTGCCGCCGATCGCCAAGGACTCGATCGTCACCGTGATCACCCGGCTCACCGAGGGCACGGTCGACTCGGTGCGGGTGTTACTGATCGCCGCCGTCACGCTGGCGCTGGCGTTACCGCTGATCGCCTTCTGGCTGCTGATCCGCGACCTCACCCGCTTCTACTTCCACGGTCAACACCTGCGCACCGGGGGTCACAATCTGTTCCTCCCACGCTTCACGCTGACCGGCCTGCGCCTGCCGGCCGGTGAACTGGGCGCCGCCGCCACCGCCGACCTCGAACGGGCCCGCAACGACCCCGCCACCGTCGAACTGCTCGTGCCGGGTAACCCCAGCGGGCAGGCCAAGCTCGACGAGCGGCTCGCCGGGTACGGCATCGACACGGGCGGCTCCGACGTCGCCCGCGCCGGCGGGTTGTACGCGCTGGCCGCGTCGGGCGAGCGCACGCTGCTGGAAGAGGTCGCCAAGATCGAAGCCGGCATGGCCCGCCACGTGTTGCGCCTCCAGGTGATCGTGCTGCGCTACGTGAAGGCGCTGGTGGCGTTCATGGCGACCGCACTGGCCGTGTTCGCGATGAGCGCCGTGGAGGGTCGCAACGCCGTGGTCGGCCCCACCGACGAGTTGTCGGTGGGCGTGATCCTGGTGGTGTGGGCGGCCGGGGTGACGCTCGCCGTCGGCGCGCCCGTGCGCTGGGTCGAGCAGATCCTGCGGGCCGAAGGCGCCACTCGGTCGGGCGTGGCCAACGACACCGACCTCACCCGCGTCGAACGGATCGCCACATGGGTCGCCACCGCAACCTGGACGCTGGCGTTGGCCGCGATCGTGGTGTGCGCGGCGCAGGGCGCCCCATCGGCGCACTCGTGGGCCGCGGTCGCAGTGGCCGCGGCGTCGGGCGGCACGCTGATGTGGCACATCATGCGCCTCGTCGACGACCGCCGCTGAGGCGGAGTGGTAACGACCGGCTCAACCACCTGGACAGGCGTTGACCAAGGTGGTTGAGCCTGTCGAAACCACCGAGCGTCAGAACAGGAGCATCAGGGCGAAGATCGCGCTGCAGCCCAGGAACACGAGGCTGATCAACACGGCCATCAGCGCTTGCAAGGGGTAGCTGGTGAGGGCGGTGATGGTCGATGTCAGGCGGGCGAACGTCTGCGTGCCGGTGCCGACCACGCCCTTCAGACCCCACAGCGTGCGCGTGACGTCGACCGCGCCCGACGAGTCGATCCGCGCTTGGAAGTGCTGCGTGCCGTCGTCGTCGGTGACCTGGAACGTGTCGATCAGTTCCGTAGCCCGTTTGCCCTCGGCCAGCAGTGACCGTACCTCGGTCGCCAGTTCGGGCACATGCCGCTTGATCGAGCCCACCCGCCACCAGCCGAGCAGCGCGGCGCCGGCCCCGACCACGGCGAAGAACCCGCCGATCACCTCCCATGCGTTGCGGCCGCCGTCGAGCGCGGTCAGGCCGAGCAGGAAGCCCCCCACGCACGAGACGACGGCGAACAGGGCAACGAGCGCGGCGAATCGCGAGGCCCGCCGTGCGAGCACGGTGACGTGCGCCACCGCCCGACTGGAGTAGGTGTCGAGCTCGGCCATCGAAAACTGCGGGTCCACGATGACGAATTGTGTCAGACGCAACTCGTCATCGGCGCGGCAGACTGGCGGGGTGGAGATTTCCCCCGCTGTGCTCGGCCCGCGCGACACCGTGGTGGTCGAAGGCCCCGACGCGGTGAGCTACGTGCACTCGCAGGTCACCCAGGACGTTGCCGCGATGGCGGTCGGCGAGACGCGCTGGACGTTCGTGCTCGAACCGACCGGCAAAGTGGTCGGCCTGGCCCGCATCGTGCGGGTTGCCGAGCAGCGGCTCGAACTCGACACCGACGCCGGGTTCGGCGAGGCCCTGCTCGCCCGCATCGACCGATTCAAGATCCGCGTCAAGGCCGACACCTCGCTGACCCCAGCGGACGCCGACGCACCGGCGCGCGACGACGCGGCCCGGGTCGCGCTGGGTTGGCCGGCGTTGGGCGCCGAAGTCGTGCCGGGCGAGACGCTGGTGGCCGGCACCGGGCTGGGCCGCCTGGCGGTGAGCTTCACCAAGGGCTGCTACCCCGGGCAAGAGCTAGTGGAACGGATGGACAGCCGCGGCGCCGACGCACCGCGCAAGCTGCACAAGTTCGCCGCGGGCGACCCGGCGCTGGGTGACCCTGCGGTGGAGGTCACCAGCGTCGCCGGCGACGCCGCGCTGGCCTGGGTCAAGCGTGGCAACGACCTCGGCGAGCCGGTCGAGTTCTGACGTCGGAATGCCACCGGGCCGGCCGGGGTTCGATGCAGTGATGCCCTCCGCTCTGCGTCTGTCCGTGCTCGACCTGATCCCTGTCAACCGGGGCCAGACCACCGCCGACGCGATCGCCGCGACCGTGTCGCTCGCCCAGCGCGCCGACGGGCTCGGCTACACGCGCTACTGGTTCGCCGAGCACCACAACATGGCGGCCGTGGCGTCGACGTCACCCGCCGTGATGATCGGCGTGGTCGCCGCCCAGACTGCGCAGATCCGCGTCGGATCGGGTGGCGTGATGCTGCCCAACCACGCGCCGTTCGTGGTTGCCGAACAGTTCGCCGCACTCGAAGGTGTGGCCCCGGGCCGGATCGACCTCGGCCTCGGCCGGGCCCCCGGCAGCGACCAGGTCATCACCGCGCTGTTGAACCAGTACGGCACGAACAGCGACGTCGACCGGTTCCCCAGCCACGTCGCCGACATCCTGGCGATGCTCGGGCGCGAGGGTGCCGAGCTCAACCTGCGTGGGGGCCGCGCCTACGCGGTGCACGCCACCCCGGCGGCATCGGGCCGGCCCGACGTGTGGTTGCTCGGTTCGAGCGACTACTCGGCCATGCTTGCCGCCCAGATGGGCCTGCCGTACGTGTTCGCCCACCACTTCGCCGGCGAGGGTACCGAGCGCGCGCTCGAGCTGTACCGCGCCAACTTCCAGGCGTCGAGTTGGCTCGACGCCCCGCGCACGTTCCTCACCGTCAACGCCTCGGTGGCCGACAGCGCCGACGAGGCCGAGGCCCGCGCGCTGCCGAACCTCAACCAGATGGCCCGATTGCGCACCGGCAAGCCGCTTGGCGCGCTGGAGCGGGTCGAGGAGGCCGAGCGCTACGAGCGCGACGCCGCCGAGCAGTTGCTGGTCGACACGATGCGCTCCCGCTGGGTGATCGGCGATGCGGCTGGGGCTGCGGCCCGGGTGCGCGAGCTGGCGGCGCGGTTCGGGGTCGACGAGGTGATGGTGTCGCCGGCCGCCGGTGCCCGCGAGGACGAACCGGTTCATCGCAGCCCCGCCCGCGAACGCACCCTCGAACTCCTCGCCAAAGAGTTCCTGTAGCCAACCCACAAGGTGGTTGAGCTTGTCGAAACCACCGGTCGCGGCACGCGGTGGTGGTTTCGACAGGCTCAACCACCTTGGGCGGTGCCTACGGCAGGCGGGCGCGGAGGTACTGGAACTCGGGGGTGCGGTGCAGCGGCGCGAACTCGTGGGCCTGGTCCATCACCACGCCGAGCAGGTGGGCGAGATGGTCGGGTTCGTGGTCGCTGTCGTCGACCGCCGACGCCAACCACTGCAACGCTGTGGCGTGGTCGCCCATCGCCGCCGCGGCGCGGGCCACCACGGCCGCCAGCGTCGACGAGCGCCGGCTGGGGTAGCTCTCGACCGCGTACTGGCCGGCCCGGGCGTACTCGCCGGTGGCCAGCAGCACGTCGGCGAGCACCCGCTCGCTGTACGGGTTGCCGTGGGGGAGCGCGTCGGGCAGTACCTCGACCACCGCTCGCAGCTGCTGGGTGGTGGCGGCCGACGGGGCTGCCCAGCGGGCCGGTCGATCGGCCGCGAGGTCGTCGACGATCGCTCGCCGCGCGCCGTCGGTGTCGCCGCCGCTGAGCGCCCGGTGCGCCTCGAACCACGGTGACACACGCTGGCCGGGCTCCATCAGGCCGGGCCGCCCAGTGGCCCACGCGGTGGCCTCGGCAGTGGTGAGACGCTCCAGTGGCGAGCCCGTTCCCTTCCGCGGTTTGGTCGCTCCGAGCAGCTGCATCTGGTTGAAGATCAGGAACGCGACGAAGATGCTGAAGCCGCGCTGACCGAACCAGAACAGGGCGACCGCGCCGCCGCCGGTGAGCACCAGGCTGGCGATCACCATCGCCCGCGGGGCACGCTCGCCGAGCACCCCTTCCAGGCCGGCCAGGGCGATGTGGCCGCCGTCGAGCGGCAGCACCGGAATCAGGTTGAGCAGGCCGATCATCGGTCCGGCCCACCACAACGCGGCACCGGCGTGGGTTTCGCGGACGCTGTCGAACGAGAGCGGGTTGACGCCCATGGCCACCAGTACGGCGACGCTGGCGGCGATGTGCACGCTGGGCCCGGCGGCGGTGATGAGGGCCCGCGCGCTGCGCCCGATCGGCCTGCCGGCCGTGGGCTGGAACGACGTGTAGCCGGCCAGGAAATCGAGCGAGATCGAGGCTTGGGCGCCTGCCGCCCGGGCGGCGAGCGCGTGGCCGAGTTCGTGCAGCAGGGTGAACACGGCGATGCCGCCGGCCAGCCAGACCCCGAACTCGTCCTGGTAGAGCAGCACGATCAGGCCGAGGAACACGACGAACCCGGCGCGCACGTGCACGTCGAACCCGAGCAGCCGGAACATGCCGAGACTCTACGGGCGGACCGGCCCGGGTCGGCGGCTGACCGGCGCACGGCCGCCCGGGGTGTCCACCGGGGTCACCGCTAGCGTGGCCACATATGTTCACCCTGCTCGCTGCCGGCGACCAGACGTCCAACTTCGTCGACCTGCACGTGCACTGGTGGCACTGGACGATCCTGCTCGGGCTGATCACGGCGATGTTGCTGATCGACCTGGTGTTCGTGCACAAGGATGCGCACGAGATCCGCACCAGGGAAGCGGCGATCGAATCGGCCGTGTGGATCAGCTGCGGCCTGGCGTTCTCGTTCGTGATCTGGTGGTGGTTCGGTGGGGCCGCGACGGGCGAGTACGTGTCGGGCTACCTGATCGAAAAGAGCCTCTCGGTCGACAACGTGTTCGTGTGGGCGCTGATCATGGGGTACTTCCGGGTGCCGCGGAAGTACCAGCACCGGGTGTTGTTCTGGGGCATCTTCGGGGCGCTGGTGATGCGGGCGATCTTCATCTTCGCCGGGGTGGCGTTGATCGAGAAGTTCGACTGGATCCTGTACCTGTTCGGGGCGTTCCTGCTGTACACGGCGGGCAAGTTGGTGTTCACCGACAACGACCACGTCGACCCCGGTGAGAGCAAGTTCCTGAAGCTGGTCAACCGGTTCGTGCCGACCAGCGACGAGCTCGATGGGCAGAAGCTGTTCACCAAACAGAACGCCAAGCGGGTGGCGACGCCGCTGTTCTCGGTGTTGCTGCTGATCGAGGCGACCGACGTGATCTTCGCGGTCGACTCGGTGCCGGCGGTGCTGGCGGTGAGCCACGAGCAGTTCCTGGTATTCGCTTCGAACGCGTTCGCGATCTTGGGCCTGCGGGCGCTGTACTTTCTGCTGGCCGACATGCACGGCCGGTTCGCGTTCTTGCAGCAGGGCCTGGCGATCATCTTGGCGTTCGTCGGCGTGAAGATGTTGATCCACGGCTGGTATCACATCCCCACCTGGCTGAGCTTGATGGTGATCGCGATCGTGCTGGCCGCCTCGATCGGCTTCTCGCTCAAGGTCGAGCGCAGCGCGAACGAGGCCGAGCCAGCCGGCGACGCCTTCCACGACACCCACTGACGAGGCCGCGCGCCGAACGCCCGCGGACCGGGTTGGGTACCCCCGAGTACTCTCGGGGTGTGGCGATCGTGGACGACGACATCGAGCGGGTACGGGCCGCGGCGTCGATCGTCGACGTGGTCGGCCAGCACGTCCAGCTCAAGCGCACCGGCAAGAACTGGGTGGGTCTGTGCCCGTTCCACGCCGAGCGCACGCCGTCGTTCAACGTCAACGAGCAGACCGGGCGCTACAAGTGCTTCGGGTGCGACAAGGCCGGCGACGTGTTCACGTTCGTGCAGGAGATCGACCACGTCGACTTCGCCGGGGCGGTCGAGAATCTCGCCGCCAAGGCCGGCATCACGCTCACGTACACGTCGACCACGCAGTCGAAGGAACGTGCCCGCCGCAAGCGCCTGGTGGAAGCGATGCAGACCGCGATCGACTGGTACCACGAGCGGCTGCTGCACGGCCCCGACGCCCGCGCCGCCCGCGACTACCTGCGCAGCCGGGGGCTGAGCGGCGAGGTTGCCCGCCAGTTCAAGCTCGGCTGGGCGCCCGACGACTGGGACGCTCTGTCGCGCGGCGCCGGCATCGACACCCAGATGCTGCACGAGAACGGTCTCGCCTTCCGCAACCGCGGCGGTCGCGTGCAGGACGCGTTCCGGGGCCGGGTGCTGTTCCCGATCTTCACCGACAACGGTGAACCGGTCGCGATCGGTGGGCGCATCCTGCCCGGTTCGCCCGACCCCGCCAAGTACAAGAACTCGTCAGAGACGCCGATCTACTCGAAGTCGAAGACGCTGTACGGGCTCAACTGGGCCAAGGCCGACATCGTCGCCGCCAACCAGGTCATCGTGTGCGAGGGCTACACCGATGTGATCGGCTTCCACCGGGCCGGGCTGCCGCGGGCGGTGGCCACGTGCGGCACGGCGTTCACCGAGGACCACGTGCGGCTACTCAAGAAGTTCGCCAGCCGCGTGGTGCTGGCATTCGACGCCGATGCCGCCGGCCAGGGGGCCGCGGCCCGGTTCTACGAATGGGAGGACAAGTACCAGGTTGAGGTCTACGTGGCTCAGTTGACTGGTGGAAAAGACCCCGGAGAACTCGCACAGACCGACGAGGGCCGTACGGAGCTGGCGGCGGCGGTGCAGGATCCAAAGCGGTTCCTTCAGTTCCGCCTGGACCGCGTCCTGCAGGGTCGGGTTGCGGCTTCGCCCGAGGGGCGCGTCCGGCTGGCTGAAGCGGCGCTCACCGTGATCAACGAGCACCCGATCGCTTGGGTACGCACCAACTACGCGGGCCAAGTTGCTGCTCACCTTGAGATGCCAGTGCACGACCTTGTTCGCGCAGCCGAGCGGGGGGTGCGGCGCCCACATCTCAACGTCGCCCCCGTGCGTCAGGCACCCCGCCGCGAGAACGCCGAGTTCGCCGCGATCGCCCTGCTGGTGCAGGACTGGAACGCGATCGCGTCGTGGCTCGACGAGGCGTTGTTCGCCGACGAGGTGTACCGCCGGGCGTTCCTGGCGGTCGCCGAGTCGGGAGGCGAGCTGACCGCGGCGCTCGACGCCGCCGACCCCGAGGCCCGCGAGGTACTCGAACGGGCCGCGGTAGTGGAGGTGTCCGGCGACCCGGCCGCCGAGGCGCGCAACCTGATCGCCGCGGCGGTACGCCGCGAGTTGGGTGTGCGCCGCTCGGTCGTCGACCTCGACCGTGCCCGTGACGACGCCGAGGCCAAGCGCCAGGCAGAAGACCTGCACGAGCCGGCGCGTGCGGTCGCGGCGGCAGGGTGGTTGCTAGGTTGGCTGCAACGGCGGTCCGATCCCGGACAGGCCAGAGCAGGATGAACGAACCGGTGGGTGACCACGCGACGACCGGGCCGGCCGTCCCCCCGCCGATCGACGGGTTGGACGGTGCGGAGTGGGATGCCCTGGTGGCGCGCGGCCGCGCCACGGGCGAGCTCGGCGCCGACGAGATCGCCGTCGTGCTCCGTCACGTCGAGCTGACGAGTGAGGCGCTGTCGTCGGCGATCGAGGCGTTGCGGCGGGTAGGTATCGAGATCGACGACACGGTCGCCGACGAGGCGCCCGACTCCACACCGCCGCTGGGGGCCGAGCGCGAGCGCGACGTCGCGGTCGATGTGGTGTTCGACGACGACGACGTCGAGCGCCTGCTCGCTCGCCGCCGGCGCCGGCGGGGCGCGAAACGCCCGGCTGCCCGTGGCGATGCCGGCACGTCCGACACCGTCCGCCTGTACCTGCGCGAGATCGGCCAGGTCGACCTGCTCACCACCGAGGACGAGCGCCGTCTCGCCCAGCTGATCGAGGAGGGGCAGGTCGCTGCCGGGCAGATCGACGCAGGTGTCGACGACCCTACCCGCGAGCGGATGCTGATGCGGGCGGTGCAGCGCGGCGAGCGGGCGAAGAGCGAGCTGACGCAGGCCAACCTGCGGCTGGTCGTGTCGATCGCCAAGCGCTATTCGGGCCGGGGGATGCAACTGCTCGACCTGATCCAGGAAGGCAACCTCGGGTTGATGCGGGCGGTCGACAAGTTCGACCACACGAAGGGTTTCAAGTTCTCCACGTACGCCACGTGGTGGATCCGCCAGGCGATCACCCGATCGATCGCCGACCAGGCGCGCACGATCCGCATTCCAGTGCACATGGTCGAGCACATGAACCGGCTGACGCGGATGCGCCGCCAGATGCACCAGCAACTCGAACGCGAGCCCACGGTCGACGAACTGGCCGAGAAGCTGCAACTGGAACCCGACCGAGTGCGCGAGCTGATGCGGATCTCACTCGACCCGCTGTCGCTCGACTCGCCGGTGGGGGAGGAGGACGAGTCGAACCTGGCCGACTTCATCGAGGACTCCACCGTCGACACCCCCGCCGACGCGGCCACCCGGGCGATGCTGCACGAAGCGGTGGAGGAGGTGCTCGGCGAGCTGTCCGACCGCGAGCAGGAGATCGTGCGGATGCGGTTCGGTCTCGACGGTTCGCAGGCGCGCACGCTGGAAGAGGTCGGCCGTGAGTTCGGTGTCACCCGTGAGCGGGTGCGCCAGATCGAGGCCAAGACGCTCGCCAAGCTGCGCCACCCGCACCGCTCGCAACGCCTCCGCGAGTTCCTCGAGGTCGAGTAACTCCGCGACACCCCTTCGTCACACTGGGGGCATGGGGTACCGAGGCAAGCTGGCCGAACGCGAGCGGGCCCGCGAGCTGCGCGCCCAGTCGTGGACGCTCGTCGAGATCGCCCGCGAACTCGGCGTGTCGAAGGCGTCCGTGTCGGTGTGGGTGCGCGACGTCGACTTTGTTCCCCGCCCACGCAATCGAGGCCACCCCGCCGGCCCCCAACACCCCATGCGCGTGAAGAAGGAAGCCGAAATCGCCCGCTGCAAGGAGGAAGCCGAACAGTGGGTCGGCGACTTGACAGCCCGCGACCTGACGATGTTCGCGTTGGCCCTCTACGCCGGTGAGGGAACCAAGGGCGACGCGTCACTGGTGTTTGCGAACTCGGATCCTGAACTCATCCGAATCTTCCTCGCCTGGCTCCGCTCGGAGTTCGAGATCGACGAGTCCAAGCTCCGGATCAAGCTCTACCTGCACGCGGACCTCGACGTTGAAACTGCGATCGAACACTGGAGCGTGCTGACCGGTATCCCTCCGAGCCAGTTCAACAAGCCGTACCGGGCCGTCGTCGACGACACGATGCGGACGAATCGGCATGTGTTTGGCTGCGCATCCGTCGTGTACCACAGCCGCACGGTGCATCGCCGTGTGATGGCGATGATCGCGGCGGTAAGCTCGGCCCTCGCCGATCCGGGGTAGCTCAGTTGGCAGCAGCATCTGACTGTTAATCAGAGGGTCGTGGGTTCGAGCCCCACCCCCGGAGCCACGCGAACAGGGTCCCCGTGTGGGACCCTGTTCTTGTTTTCGGGGCGGTAGCTCAGTGGTTAGAGCAAGGGACTCATAATCCCCGGGTCGTGGGTTCGATCCCCACCCGCCCCACGCATGTCTGTCTCTCCGGGTGGCGAGAGCTGGGTCAGGTCGTGTCGCGGCGGTAGAGGAGCAGGGTTCCGATGGTGAGTGCGGCGACGGTGTAGCTGCTGAACAGCAGGGCGTCTTGCACTCGTGAGAAGGCGACGGCGAGGTGTTCGGGGTTGGATGTCGTCTCGATGCCCAACAGTCCGTTTGCCGAGTTGAACGGTAGGTAGCGATACACGGTCGGGGGTGCGAAGCCGCGAACCAGGTTCTCGATCACGAACACCCAGACGAGGGTCATCGAGATTGCAGCTGAGCTGTGTCGGACGGTCATACCGATGCCGAGTCCGAAGACGGCGGCGACGGTGGTGAGCATCAGCCCCCACGCCGCGGTCACCAGCATCCCCGAGGTGTCGCCGGCGTCGAGGCCCCCGAGCAACCCGCCCGAGAGGCCGGCGATCATGCCGGCGACGCCCATCGCCAGCCCGAAACCGGCCGCGATCGCCGACTTGGCTGCGACGGTGACCCATCGAGCGGGTTGCGCAGTGATCGCCGCCGCCAGGGTGCCGTGTTGCACCTCCGAGGTGAACATGAGTGTGCCCGTCACGACGGCCAGCACTGTCGACAGCCACGCCGGGAAGCTGAACGAGTTCCCCACGGTGAACGCCTCGAGCGTGTCCGGGTCGGTCTTCACGAAGACGGCGAGCACCCAGACGAGGACGACGCCGATCGCGGTGGTTCCGCAGAGAATCGCCAGATTCGAGCGTACGGATCGGAGCTTGGTCCACTCGCTGGCCAACGCGTTCGGAATCGCCGCGACGCTGTCGCGGTGTGAGCGCGTGGCGGTGGAGCGGCCGCGGGGTGCCACCGGCGGGCCGGGGCTCTCAAGGGTCTCAATCGTCTCGATGGTGGTGGTGCTGGTCATGGTCGTGGCCTTCATTGGATGCGAGTGGATGAGGGAGGTGAGGGATCAGGCGGATGCGAACTCGGCGGTGGCACCGGTGATGTCGAGCAGGATCTCCTCGAGCGATCGGGAGGTTTCTCTGATCTCGACGATTCGGAGCTGGTGGTCGAACGCGATCTGGGAGACGATGTCGGTGGTGGTGCCGTGCGCCGACAACGTCGGACCTGCCGTGTGGACGGTGATGTCGGCGCGGCCCAACAGGGCGGCCAGTTCCGCCGCGTCGGGGGTGCGCACGTGCACGGTGGTGTCGCCGCGGGCCATCGTCGTCGCGACCGGTTCGGCGACGAGCAGCCGGCCGCCACCGACGACGACGAGGTCGTCGGCGAACATGGCGAGCTCGGCGATCAGGTGGCTCGACACGAACACCGTGCCGCCTTGGTCGGCGAACGTACGCAGCGATCCGCGGAGCCAGCGGATCCCGTCGGGATCGAGCCCGTTGGATGGTTCGTCCAGCAGCAGTACGTCGGGTTGACCCAACAGCGCACCCGCGAGGGCCAGACGTTGGCGCATTCCCAACGAGAAGCCACCGGCACGCTGATCGGCGGCGGCGTCGAGGCCGACCTCGTGGAGCACTTCGGCGACCCGACGACGTGGGATGCCACTGAGCTGGGCGACGGCCTGGAGGTGGTGACGCGCGGTCCTGCCGGGGTGCATGCAGCGGGCATCGAGGACCGAGCCGACGACGCAAGCCGGGCGGAGCAGCTCGGCGTACTGGACACCTCGGTAGCGGACCTCTCCGTGGTCCGGTCGGGTGAGGCCGACCATCATTCGCATGGTGGTCGACTTGCCGGCGCCGTTCGGCCCGACGAACCCGGTGACATGGCCGGCGGCCACCTCGAACGACATGTCATCGACGACGAGGTGCTTGCCGTACCGCTTGGAGAGCTGTGAGACGGTGATCATGACACAAGGATACGCTACGAAGCGTAGCGAAATGTAGAGCCAACAGATCGCTGGCTTCTGTGCCGGGTGCAGGCACTACCCTGTGGATCGATATGGCTCGTCCACGCAACGAAGCGGCGCGCCGGCGTCTCCTCGATGCTGCGCTGGAGATCGTCGCAACCGACAGCGTCACGGCCGTCACCGCGGATGCGGTCGCTCGACGCTCGGGGGTGGCGAAGACGACGCTGTATCGGCACTTCGGGAGTACCGATGGTTTGGTGTTCGCAGCGGTCGCGGACAGTGTCACCGCCCAGGCGCCGCCCGACACCGGAACGTTGCGAGGCGACCTCGAAGCGATTCACCGGCGATATCTGGACGTGGCTTCGTCGCAACAGAGCAGGGAACTGTTCGCGTGGATGGTCGCCAAGTCGATCGAGAACGCCGAGAACCGGGAGCTGTTCCGACGTGTCCGCGTTCAGCCTCGTGGCCCGACCACGGTGGCACTCCAGCGGGCGATCGCGCGGGGTGAGGTCGACGCCGACATCGATGTCGACATGGCGATACACATCATCCAGGGCCCGCTGATCTCACAGCGCATCGTCGACAACAGCGACGTCTCCGAGAACGACCTGGAACGCATGCTCGACATGACCGTCCGCGCGCTCGGCGCGGGCGGTATCGACCACGAGCGGTAACCCACCGCCGAGTACGTCGTGGCATTGACAACGGGCGCGTCGCCGGGCAGGGGTTGACTTTGACGCGGTGTCAGGTCGTACGGTCCATCGCATGTACTCGATTGGTGACCTGGCGCAGCTCGGTGGGGTCACGCCGCGCATGCTGCGGCACTACCACGAACTCGGCATCCTCGTTCCTGCCGACGTCGACGGCGCCACCGGTTACCGCCGCTACGACGAGTCGCAGCTCGCCGATCTGTTCCAGGTTCTGGCGCTGAAGGGACTCGGGTTCGCCCTCACCGACATCAAACGGGTCACCGACGGTGGTATCGGCGCGTCCGAACTGCGCGGGATGCTGCTGTTGCGCCGCACCGAACTGGAGTCTGAGCTGGACGAGGCCGCAAGCCGCCTCGGACGCGTCGAATCACACATCCACCGACTGGAGAGCCAGATGAACGGACAACCCACCCGCGACGTCACCGTCACCACCAAGCGGCTTCCCGCCGTGCACCTCGCGGTCGCCTCGGGGGTCAGCCCCAGCTTCGCGTCGGCCGACATCGGGCCGGTGATCCAACCGCTTTACCCACGGCTATGCGACGCGCTGAACGCGGCCGGAGTCGAGATCGTCGGGCCATCGATCGCCTACTACGACGACACCGCTGACGGCGGGGTCGGTGTGTACGCCGGCTTCCCGATCGACGAGTCGGTCACCGAGGTTCCCGGCCTCGACGTCGTCGACTTGCCCGAGATTGCCCTGGCAGCCACGGCGATCCACCACGGCGACATGGAGCGCGTCGACGTCGACACCGTCCCAGCCGTCTACGACTGGATACGAACCCACGGGTTCCGGACGACCGGGTACTCCCGCGAGGAGTATCTCGAATGCCCCGACGACATCGCCCAGTGGCGGACCGAGATGCAGTTCCCCATCGAACCCGACCACGCCGCCTGAGCCGGCGCGAGTCATCCCGAAGGGGGAGCTGATGTTGGAGCGGGTGCCGTGGTGGGGGCGGTCGCTGCTGGGCGCGGCCTGCGCGGTGCTCGGGGCGGTGTTGACGTTCCGGCCGTTCACGTCGTTGTCGGTCCTGATCGCGCTGGTGGCCGCCGGGGCGTTCCTGATGGGGCTCACGAGCGTGGCCGGCCGTCGGCACACGGAGCATCGGTCGACCGCACTCGCGACCGGCGTGGTGTGGCTGGCGGTGGGTGTGCTGGTGTTGGTCTGGCCGGACATCACAACCTGTTCGCTGGCCGTGGTGGTCGGGTTGGCGCTGATCGTCGGTGGCGTCCTCGACGTGGCGGCCGCGGTACGGGGTTCGATCGACGAGCGCTTGGCCGCCGCGGTCGGCGGTGTCACGAGTGCGATCTTCGGCGTGCTTGCGCTCAGCTGGCCGAGCGTCACCGTCCTGGTGATTGCGGTCGTGTTCGGCTTCCGGCTGGTCGTATTCGGCTTCCGGCTGACGTGGTCGTCGTTACGCGACCGCGGCCGTATGCACGAACCCGCAGCGACGCAGCCGCGTGGCCGGGTACGAAGGTTCGCTCACCTCGTCGGTTCCGTCGCCGGGTTGGCCGTCGCGCTGGCGCTGGCCGGGCTGAGCGCCACGTTCAACCGGGGCGAGCCGGTCGTCGACGCGTTCTACGACACTCCCGCGAGCCTGCCCAGCGAGCCCGGCCGGTTGCTCCGGTTCGAAGCATTCACGCGGACGATCCCCGCCAATGCCGAGGCGTGGCGGGTGCTCTACACCACCACCCGCTCCGACGGCGTTCCGGCCGTCGCCAGTGCGCTCGTGGTCGTCCCCGCCGATCGGTCGGCGAGCGCGCTCCCGGTGATCGCGCTCGCCCATGGAACGACCGGTATCGACCGGTCGTGCGCCCCATCGGTGCTTCCCGGCCCGTTCGCGGCCGGGGCGTTCTACGCGCTCGACCAGGTGATCGACGCGGGCTGGGCGTTGGTCGCCACCGACTACGTCGGGCTGGGAACCGAGGGTGGGCACCCGTACATGGTCGGCCAAGCCGCCGGCCGCAGCGTGCTCGACTCGGTGCGCGCGGCACGCCAACTCCCCGCGATCGAGTTGGCCGACGACACCGTTGTCTGGGGCCACTCGCAGGGCGGCGGGGCAGCCTTGTGGACCGGCGGCCTGGCGCGCACCTACGCGCCCGAGGTCGGTGTGATCGGTGTGGCCGCGCTCGCCCCGGCGAGCGACCTGGTCGGGCTCGCCGACACGTTCACCGAGGTGATCGGTGGCTCGATCTTCGCCAGCTTCCTCCTCCAGGGATACGCCGACGCTTACAACGATGTCGCCGTCGCCGACTACGTGAACCCCGTTGCACGGCCATCGTTCGACGGGGTCGTCGGGCGTTGCCTCGCTGAACCGGCGGCGCTGCTGTCGGTGATCGAGTCGCTCGCTACCGGTCAACAGATGTTCTCGACCGACCTCGCCAGCGGTCCGTTGCTCGATCGGCTGGCCGAGAACGTGCCAACCCTGCCGATCGACGCACCACTCCTGCTCGCCCAAGGCGACACCGACGGCTTGATCGTGCCGGCCATGCAGGGCGCTTACGTCGCGGCCCGATGCGCCGACGGCCAGGCGATCGACTACCGCACGTACCCGGGACTCGGCCACGTCCCCCTGGTCGAGGCCGACTCGCCGCTGATCCCTGACCTGTTCGACTGGACTCGGGATCGGTTCGACCGGGCCGACTATGTCGCAACCTGCGGCGAGTAGCCGGCGACGTCAGCAGTGTCGCCGGCGTGCCCGCGCACCTACCAGCAGCACAACGCCGACCAGGGTGGCCGTAGCCCCGGCCGCGGTGCCGAGGTGGAGGCCCCACTGCGTGCGCAGCGGCGAACGCGACGCCGTGGCCACCAGGCCCAGCGCGTAGGTCGGGCCGATCGGGAGCAGCGCGCACGCCCAGAGACGCCAGCGGCCGAGCGCGGCGAGCACGTAGCTGGCCGCGGTGAACACCGGGACGATCATCCAGGCCGCGAGCACCATCAGCTTGCGTCGGCCCTCGACGAGTTCGAGGGCCGACGCGGACGAGATCAGGTCGAGGCTTGAGAACCGGCGGCTGCCGAGCGCAACCCAGGGGCTGAGCAACGCGGCCGCGGCCAGCGTGGACGCGACGACGCCCACCGCGACCCAAGCCCGAGCGGGCGGGTGCCGCGGCGTGCCCACGGTTCCGGTCAGAAGCCCGAGGACATGAGTTGCTCGAACTGGTCGATCTGCATCGCCACCGTCTCGGCGTCGGTACTGCGCAGGTACGACAGGACCGCCTCCGACAGCGTGAGCAACGGCGAGAAGTACCACACACCGTCGGTGCGGGTGGCGACCAGCGTGGGCGTCGGCAACCTGAGGTCGTCGAACTGCGACAACGAATAGGCCGCCATACCGCTGGCACCGGGCGCCATATCCTCGAGGCAACCACTCTCGACCTCGCCGTCGAAGCTGATCTCGAACGGCGAGCACACGCCGTCAGGGTCGATCGTGAGCGACCCGTCGACCCGGCTGCCCTGGAACTCGCCCCAACCCGAGACCGAATCGGCGGCGAACGTGACCTCGGCCCGCAGCGGGTCGCCATCGAGCACACCGTTGACGGCGACACTGTCGTCGCCGATGGTCACGTCGACCTGGTAGACTGCACCGTCGGCGGTGACGTCGACCGACACCGCGGTGGGGGCGTACGTGAGGTCGAGGGTGAACCATTCGGTTTGGACGTTGACGGTGAACGAGTTGACGGTCACGTAGGCGACGTCTCCGTCGGTGCGCGTGGTGTAGTCGATCTGGCCGATGTTCCAGTGCACGTCGGACGCGTCGAGGCCGGCGAGCACGTCGTCGAGTTCGCGCTGGGCGTCGTCGAGGAACAGCGGCGCGTAGCGATACAGGGCGGCGCCCTCCACCGGGTCGAGCATGCCGATGATGCGGGCCAGGTCGAGGTCGGACGCGACGTCGATCAGCGCGTCGATCGCCGCTTCGGGGGAGTCGGCGCCGATCGCCGCCGGCAGCTCGCTCAGCGCCGGCACGGCGTCGTCGCCGAAGTCGCGGCGGGCCGCCTCGGCGACCGAGTACCAGATCGAGAAGTACCAGCGACCGTCGTGTTCGACGAGGATCGGCCCGTAGCCGGCGGTGGCGGCCTGATCGATCTCGTTCGTCTCGGTGGTGTCGAGCTCGTCGATCTCGTCGCCGAACCGCTCGCGCAGCGTCGGCCCGATCGGCAGTTCGGCGCCGTTCGCCGACGACCTGATCGTGCCCCGCTCGACGATGATCTCGCGTAGGTCGTCGGCGCCGGCGACCGCGTCGAGCCGGTACTCGAGACCCTCGATCACGATGTCGATGCCGTTCAACGACGCCAAGTCGATCGACGCGTCGAGCACCTCCAGTCGGACCAACTCGTCGACGATCTCGAACGCCGGCTGGGCGAGCGTGCGCCGTTCACCGGGGTGGAGCAACTCGGCGAGGGTGACGAGGTCTTCGTTCTCGATCGCCGCGAACAGCGCGGCGGCGGCGTCTTCGGGCGAACTCGCCCCTGCCTGCTCGGAACCGGCCCGTGTCACGAGCACGAGCGCGACGACGAGCAGCGCCACGGCCGCGAGCGAGGCGACCGCGACGACCACCCGCGACGGCCGAGCCTTGCCGGCCGGTTCGCTCAGATCGACGACAACCTCGGGCTCGCCGGCAACCGGTGCAGCCACGGGGGGAGGCGGCAGCAAGCCGGGGTTCGGCGTCGGGTCGGTCTGGCCGGGCGGGCGCCACGGAGCATCATGGTCGGACATCTGGTACCTCGCGATTTCTGGATGGGGGCAGCCCGCCGGCCGGATCGCAGCGTAGTGGGCCGCGGGGTCGCCTCAGAGGAAGTTGTTGGGCCAGATCATCGTGCGCCACATGTGGGCGACGGGCGAGCCGTCGAAGCCGAGACCCTCGCGGGGTTGGCGGAAGGTGCGGCCGACGATGTCGGTGAAGTCGTCGAGGGCGACCTCGGCCGAGTCATCGAACGCGTACACGTCGTAGAGCGTGATCAGCCGAGACGTCATGTACCAACGGTGCCGGCGGGCCTCGTCGGCGTCGCGGTGCAGGTACTCGGGCGGCTCGAAGTCGGCGCCGAAGTAGTGCTCGTAGGCGGCCGGGTAGTCGTAGCCCACCGACTCGTCGGGGAAGTAGCGCAACGCCTGGTGGTAGCGGATCGCCCAGGCGACCTCGTCGTCGACATACGGGCCAACCAGTTGGGCAGCCCAGTAGCCGTGGTCGGCGCGCAGCAGTGCGCCGACGGCGATGTCGTGGAGCAGGCAGGCCATCACCACCTTGTCAGGGTGACCGGCGCGCAAGGCGAGCGCGGCGCTCCGCAGCAGGTGGTTGCGGTCGAAGTCGTTGACCCGCAAGCGAAGGAAGTCGAACAGCGTCGGCTCGGCGGGCATCCGTGCCAAGCGCGGGTTGTCGCCCATCATGAACACCCGGTCATCGCCGACCGTAGCGAGCAACTCCGCTGGCGCGCTCTGTTCATCGGTGCCGAGTTGGGCGACCGCCGACGGCGCGATCACCCGGTCGCGCCCGGCCTGCGGGTACGGCGCGCCGTCACCGGGCTCGGTGCGGCTGACGAACGTTGGTTCACTGCCCATCGGGCAACCTCCTGGGACTGAACGTAGCCGGGTGGCCTACCCGCCTGCGGCGAGGCGGTCGGCGACCACCCGGGCGATCTCGAGGTAGTCGCTCGCCGAAACCGGCTGCATCGCGCCCAGTAGCCCCGCGTGCACCGTGATCCACACCAGCTCATCACCCACACGCAGGATCATGGGCCCGGCATACGGCCCAGCGTGGAGGAGATAGCCCTCGTCGCCGATTCCTTCGGTGGGGTCGAGTGTCCAGCCCTCGGCGTTGGCCCCCGCCTGCAGGTCGGAGATTCCTGCTGCGAACTCGCCCGCCGCTGACTCGGTCATGGTCTCGCGCACGATCGTGACACCTCGGAAGTCGACACCGGCGAAGACGGGCGCCTGCGGGTCGCCGGTCGCGTGAACGTCCCAGTCGGACTCCTGGATTTCGCGGTCGAACTTGCCGCACGTCGATGCGCCGCTTCCATCGCCCGTGTCGGCGCTGGTGGTCGTGGCTGCCACCTCCCAACCGAGCAGCAGGGCGATGTCGTCGTCGGGGATCAGGTCGCAGGTGCCGATCGGGCCGGTGACCGGCTCGGGGGGCGTGATCGCGCCGTACTGCACGGTGATGCGTGTCGTGCCCCGCACGTCGCGCAGGCGCGACAGCTTGGAGAACGCGGCGTTCTTGACCTGGTCGAAGTACGGCATGACGACGGCTGACAGGAACTTGCCGATCGTGGCGCCGAGTTGGGACTGGATCAGTGCTTCGAACGCCTCGTCGATCCGTCGTAAGTCGTCGCGCTGGACCGTCACGCGCACCGACACGTCGCCGGTGACGGTGTGGCGCCCCGGCCCTTCGGGTTCGGCAACCACGTCGAAGTGGAAGTCGGCGACGCCGCCGGTCCGCAACCTGCGGTCGTGCGTGGTGGCGAGGATCAACGCGTTCGGATCGGGTTTCCAGGTGACCGGGTGACCCTCGGGCTGCAGCGGCGGAAGCGGGCGACCCGCCCGAGTCGCACAATCCTGCAACCAGCCCGGCCAACGATCGAGACCGCCGAGGCTCACTCGTGCGTTCACGGTGCCGCTGTCGGGTGCGACCACCTTCAACGGGTCGGAGTCGAAGTGCAGCGTCCACGCGCGCAACTGCGAGGCGATCAGCGAGACCGTGCCGACAATGGCAGCGATCTTCGTTACGTAGCCGAACAGCACGCTGAGGGCAACTCGCGCGATCCCCTCGATGATGACGTGAGCAGTGTCGATCACGAAGTTCACGCCGCCCACCGCCACCTTGACGACCGTGTTGACGACGCCCGAGACGTCCGCCCCGAAAACGGTCACCGTGTACTCCGGTGCGGCGAGGTGGCGCAGCCTGCGTAGCACCCAGCTGACCCCGTCGTTGACGAAGTCGATCAGGGTGGAACACGGCCCCGAGCTGAGGCGCGGGCTGTGCACTGTCGGCTCGTGGGCGAGTGTCGAGCGCAACCCGCCCGGCGTGACAGACGTGGTCGACGGACCTGGCTCGACCTCGACCTGCTCCAACGCGCGGACCATCTCGACCGTGAACAACGTCAGCGCCAGCCGCGGGATCAGCACACCCTCGACCGGGTCGTCGATCGCCGGGCCGAACGCGTCGGCGGCGAGTCGGGCGGCATCGGTTTCGCCACCGCGCGCCCAGGCCATCACCATCGCCGACGGGGTGAGCAGACCTTCGGGGGCGACCAGGTCGGGGTCGTCCTCGCTGGCGTCGAGCACGTCGGCGGGCAGACCGCCGCCCGACTCGCGTTCGGTGTCCATCGAGTGCACCTGCCATGCCGTCAGGCGCAACGGGTCGGGGTCGCCGACCGGCACGAGTGGGGCCGGGTCGAGCGGGTCGGCGAACACGGCGATGCCGAGCGCCGCCAGCCGGTCGAGCAACTCGGCGTCGATCGCGGGCGCCTCGTCGTCGGTGGCTGGCGGCTCCGCAGCGCTGGTCGCGGTGGACGGGCGCGTCGTGGTCGCTTCGGCCGGTGGTTCCGGAGCGGGCGAAGCCGCTGTAGCCGATCCAGCCGAGGACGGCGACACGGCCTCGCCGTCGGCGGGTTCACTGGCCGAGCTGCATCCCGCGATCGCGGCGATGCAGAGCCAGAGGACAACGTGACGGCGGCCGCGGGCCTGTTCTCGACGCATGCTGCCAGCATCGACGATCGACGCCGGCGTGTCGTCCGGGCGAGCCAGGAGATCGGGCGCCCGCGGTCTCGGGGTGCGCCCTGATGCACGCCGTGCTGGCGGTGCGCGACGATCTGGTGATGCCGGCGCCGCGGGTTCTGATCGTCGACGACCATGTCGGCTATCGGGCGCTCGCTCGCGAACTGCTGGAGAGCGAGGGCCTCGAGGTCGTCGGCGAGGCCGCCGACGGCCGCTCAGCGCGCCACAGCACCCAGGCGCTCCGGCCGGAGGTCGTGCTCGTCGACGTGCACCTCGCCGACGAGGACGGCTTCGCCGTGGCCGAACAGCTCCGCGGGCTGGCGCCGCGACCGCTGGTGGTACTGATCTCGAGCCACGATCCCGCGGATTTCGTCGATCGGTTGCCGGGGGCAGGTGTCGGCTTCATCCGCAAGGACGAACTGTCGGCGGCCGCGATCCGGGACCTGATCGGCTGACTCGGTGGTGGTGTTCGACCTCGCGCCGGCCGTGCTGCTGGTCGGCCTCGCGCTCACCGCCCACCCGGCCGGGACGGGAGCGCTGAGATATCGCTGGATAGCGATGGCGGCGGCCGGTGCGTGGCTGCTCGGTGCCACCGGTTCGTTCGCCGCAATCCATCGGCCCCTCGTGGTGCTGGTAGCCGTCGGTTTCCCGGACGGCAGGTTGCGCACCCGTCCTGCTGCCGTCGCGTGTGTCGTCGCGCTGGTCGGAGCGATCGCTGGGGGCCCGGCGGTCGCCACCGGGCTGACGGCGGCACTGGCGTGGGCAACGCTCGACGCGCTGCGGGCGCGCGCCCGGCGCGTGCGCGTGCCGGTCGGGGTGGCGACGGGCCTGCTGGCGGTCGCGAGCGGAGCGGTCGCCGCGGCCCACTTCGGTGACCCGGCAGGAACCCACGCGGAGACGGTCGAACTCGTCTACTCGGCGTCGGTGGCAGCCGCGATCGCCCTGCTGTTGGGCGCCGCGATCGCGGGACGCGGGAGCCGAGCCGACCTGGTCGACTCCGTCGTCGACCTCGACGGTGCCGACGCCGACGAGCTGGTACTGGGAGGTGATCGGGCGGGCGACGCGGCAGGGTTCGCGTCCGGCCGGGCGACGGCGCACCGGTTGCTCGCCGAGCATCGTCGGCTGGACGCCGAGCTGGCGGCGCAGGTCGACGCCGCGCGGAGCGCCCGGCGACGGCTGGTCGAAGTGACCGACACCGAGGAACGCGCGGTCGAACGACTGCTCACCGCGGGCACGGCGCCGACGATCGACGCGCTTGCCGGGGTGCTCGGTCGGCTCGCCCAGCGAACCGACCAGCGGGCCGGCGAACTGGTCGCCCGGATGCAAGCCGAACTGGCAGCGCTCCCCGACGAACTGGCCCGGCTGGTTCACGGCCTGCCGCCGAGTGTGCTCGCCGAAGACGGCATCGCGGCCGCACTGGGCGACCTCGCCCGCCGGAACCCGTCGGTGACGGTCGGCAACACGCCGGCGGCACGTTTCCCGGTGACGATCGAGAACACCGTGTGGTACGTCTGCGCCGAAGCGACGGCGAACGCGCTCAAGCACGGTGCGAACCGGGTCGACATCGACGTCACGACCGACCTGGCGGCAGGCGAACTCGGGGCGGTCGTCACCGACGACGGCCCGGGTGGCGCGGTGATACGTGGCGGGGGAGGGCTGGCGGGCCTGACCGACCGGGTCGGAGCGGTCGGCGGGCGGCTCGACGTGTCGTCCGCGGCGGGGGAGGGCACCACCGTGCGTGCCTGGGTACCGCTGGCGTGAGTGCCTCGCCGGAGGAGTGGAACCGCGGTCGTTTCGCCGCGGTGGCGACCGCCACGATCGTGCTGGTCGCCACGCTGGCAATGGCATCGGCCAGCCCTTACGCAACGGTGGTGGGCGACCCCCGCTACGTGTGGCTCGTGGCCGTGGTCCCCGCAGGTCTCCTGGTCGCCGCAGCACTCCACGGTGACGCGCGCCGTGGGTTGGCGTTGGCCGCGGTCGCGGCGGTGTGGCCGGCGGGCGAGTGGGCGGGCTGGCCTGGCGGGCCGGGGTGGGCCCGGGCCCTCGCCGCTGGCCTGGGTGCGGCGACGCCGGTCGCCGCCGCGATCGCTGTCGTCGCGATCGTCGGCGCGTCCTCACACCGCTATGTTCGGCGAGCCGTCGTCGTGGCAGGTGCCGGGGCAAGCGTCCTCGGGGGGACGCACGCGCTGTTCCTGGCCGATCCGTTCGGCGACCCGGACTGCTGGCGGTCGTGCGTCGCCAACCCGGTCGCGGTCGACCTGCCGGCGTCCGTTGCCGACGGTGTCCGGGCGGGAATTGTGGCCTTCGGTGTGACGACGGTGCTCGCGGCGGGAACGCTGGTTCTGGTTGCCCTGACCGCCGCCCTGCGTCGTGGCGGCCGGGGTGCTGTGCAGGTGCTCCAAGTGTTCGGCGTGAGCTGTCTGGTGGCGGCCGCGACCGTCACGGTCGCGTCGGGCTCGGTGGACGCAGCCCGTGCGACGTCGATGCTCGCGGGTGCTGGCGGGGTGGCGCTCGCGGTCGCCGCGGTGGCCGTGTTCGTCCGGCGCCTGCGCGCGCGGGCTGCGCTTGCCGGCCTGATCGACGACCTGTCCGACGCCCCGGTCGACGGCGCGCTCGAAGCGAGCCTGGCGCGCACGCTGGCCGACCCTCAGTTGCGCGTGGCGTACTGGTCGGCGGAGTGGGCAACGTACCTCGCCGCCGACGGTTCGCGAGCCGACGTGCAGGCGCAGCCCGGGCACGTGATCACGCCGGTGCAACGCGGCGACGAGCATGTGGCGGTGGTCGTGCACCGGGCCGGTGTCGACGCCCGAGACATCGAGCAGGCGTTCAGACCGGCCGCCCGCCTGTGGCTCGACAACGCCCGGTTGCGCGCGGCCACCCGCGCCGAGCTGACCGACCTGCGCGCGTCCGAAGCCCGCCTCGCGGCCCGCTCGGCGGAAGAACGCCGCCGGATCGAGCGCGACCTGCACGACGGGGCGCAGCAGCGCGTGGTGGGCGTGGCCCTCCTGCTGCGGATGCTGCGTGGCCGCCTCGGCGACTCGCCCGACCCGGTGACCGCAGCGCACCTCGACGAGGCGGGTGAGCTGCTCGACCGCCTGTTGGGCGACCTGCGCCGAGTCGCCCACGGCGCACCGGTGGCAACGACCGGTAGTCAGCCGAAGTCGTAGAGCGCTTCGGGGTTGGTGACGAGGATGCGGTTGCGGACGTGTTCGTCGGGGGCGAACTGGGCCAGCACGTCGACGAGGTCGCCGTCGTCGGGCATCACGCGGACGTTGGGGTGTGGCCAATCGGTGCCCCAGAGCACCCGGTCGGGGGCGGCCTCGATCAGCGCCTGGGCGAACGGCACCACGTCGTCGTAGGGAGCGGCGCCGTCGGCGGTGAGGCGTTCGGCGCCGCTGATCTTCACCCAGCAACGGTCGTCGGCCATCAGCCCGAGCAGGCGTTGGAACGGTTCCTGGTCGACGCCGTCCGTCACGGGAGCACGGCCCATGTGATCGATGACGTACGGGCACGGCATCCGGTCGAGCAGGTCGACGTACTGGGGGATGTCGACCGCGTCGAAGTGCAGCACGATGTGCCACCCGAGCGGGGCGACCCGGTGCACGACCGACCTGAACTCGTCGAGGTCGGGTGCCCCACCGAGGTGGGCGACGAAGTTGAAGCGTGTGCCGCGCACCCCGGCCTCGTGTAACTCGCCGATTGCCGCGTTGGTGAACGACGGATCGATCATCGCCACGCCCGCGTAGCGCCCGTCGCCGCGCCGCAGCGCGTCGAGCATCGCCGCGTTGTCGGTGCCGTGACACGACGCCTGCACGAACACGGCCCGTTCCAACCCGAGCCGTTCCTGGAGCGCTTCGAACCGTTCGAGCGGTGCGTCGGGTGGCGTGTAGGCGCGGTCGGGGGAGTAGGGGAACCGGTCGCCCGGCCCGAAGATGTGGCAGTGCGCGTCACACGCGTTCGGCGGCAGCGCGAGCGCCGGACGATGCGGGTCGGGATGTGGCGGTGGAATCGTCTTCATGAGGTGGTTCGTGGGTACACGGTGCCGTCGAACAGTTTGCGGGCGGTGCGGATGATGCCGGCCCGGGTCACGGCGGGCCCATCGTCGCCGTGTGCGACCGTGAGCGCGGCGTCGAACGTGCCGGTGGGATGCTCGATCGTCATGACCAGGTCGCCGCCGGCTGCGGCTGCTGCGGCGACCTGGGGGTCGAGCACGCGATGGGCGGGCGACCCGGGGAACAGCGCGGCCGAAGCCACCGACACCGCCCCCAGCACGCCGATCGCCTCGTGTACCCGGTGGGGGATCAGCGTGCGCGTACACAGCGCACCACCGGCGCGGGGCGGCGACACGATCGTCAGCTTGGGCACGGTCGTGGCGGTCACATCACCGAGGTTCATCAGCGGCCCCGCTTGAAGACGGATCGATTCCAAGCGTTCCCGCAGGCCGGTGTCACCCTCGATCTCGGCCGGCGACTCGTCCCCGCGCAGGCCAAGCTCGTCGGCCGGCAGCACCACGACCGGCATCCCATTGTCGACCAGCGTGACGGTGACACCGCCGATCACATCGGCAGCGCGGCCGGTGGGCAGCAGCGCCCCGCACGACGAACCGGCGATGTCGTCGAAGTCGAGCCGCACCGCGGCAGCGGGGAACGGGACTCCCGAGATCAGCGTGTCGCCCCCGTAGGCGGGCGTGCGGTGGGACAGCGGGAACGTCGCTGTGGCCACACTGCCGGTGTTGAGCATCAGGATCCGCACCGACGCCTGCTCGGACCCGTGCTCGGGCACCGTCAGCAGCCCACGCTCGATCGCGAACTGGGCCACACCGGCGAGCAGGTTCCCACAGTTCTGGTCGAGCGACACCGTCGGCCGGTCCACCGATGGCTGGAGAAAGAGGTAGTCGAGGTCGACGTCCGGCCGGTCGGTGTTGCGGCTCACCACGGCGACCTTGGTGGTGAGCGGGTTGGCCCCGCCGATTCCGTCGATCTGGCGCGGATCGGGCGAACCGACGATCCGCAGGATCAGGTCGTCGCGCTCGACCGGGTCGGTGGGCAGGTCGTCGGCCAGGAAGTACGCGCCCTTCGACGTGCCACCGCGCATCAACATGCAGGGGATGCCGAGCGGGTCGATCGTCACGATCGGAGCATCGCACACCACTCGGCGTGCGCGTCGGCTCGGGCCCCGGCGTAGTGTCCGCTGTCGTGGGGACGACGCGCACGCAGGTCGCGATCATCGGGGGCGGTCCAGCCGGGCTGATGCTTGCCCTGCTGCTGCACCGGGCCGGGCGTGACGTGGTGGTGCTCGAACGCCAGACCCGCGAGTACGTGCTGTCACGCATCCGTGCCGGGGTGCTCGAACAGGGCACCGTCGAGATGCTCCGCGAGGCCGGTGTGGGGGAACGCATGGACGCCGAGGGGTTCCCGCACGACGACGTGGTGCTCGCCTTCGGTGGCGGGCAGATCCGCATGGAGTTGACCGAGCTGACGGGTCGCACGATGGTGGTGTACGGGCAGACCGAGGTGACCAAGGACCTGTACGACGCGCTCGACGCGGCGGGCGTGCCAATCGTGCACGAGGCCGACGACGTGGCGCTGCACGACCTGGCGTCGGACACACCGTCGGTCACGTATCGGCACGCGGGCGTCGAGCACCGCGTGGAGTGCGAGTACGTCGCCGGGTGCGACGGGTTCCACGGGGTGTCGCGGCAGTCGATCCCCGACGACCTGCGCAGCGAGTACGAGCGGGTCTACCCGTTCGGCTGGCTGGGCATCCTGTCCGAGACCCGCCCGCTCGAGCACCTCGTCTACTGCCACTCGCAGCGCGGCTTCGCCCTGTGCTCGATGCGCCGAATGGACCTGTCGCGTTACTACGTGCAGTGCCCGCTCGACGACACGCTCGATGCATGGCCCGACTCGCGGTTCTGGGACGAGTTGCTCGCGCGGGTGCCGTACGAGCTGGCCGCCGCGATCGAGACCGGGCCGTCGATCGAGAAGTCGATCGCCCCGCTGCGCAGCTTCGTGTCGGAGCCGTTGTCGTACGGCCGGCTGCACCTCGCCGGCGACGCCGGCCACATCGTGCCGCCCACCGGAGCGAAGGGGCTCAACCTGGCGTTCTCCGACGTGCACTATCTGGCCGAGGCGTTCGACGCCGCACTCGCGCACCGTTCGCTGACGGGCCTTACCGGCTACTCGGCCACCGCCCTGCGACGGGTGTGGAAGGCCGTGCGCTTCTCGTGGTGGCTGACGAACCTGATGCACCGCTTCCCCGACTCGGGCGAGTTCGGTCATCGGGTGCAAGAGGCCGAACTCGACTACCTCGCCGGATCGGCGGCCGCGCGCACCGCGTTCGCCGAGAACTACGTCGGCCTGCAGTACTGAAGGAGACACGATGACCGTTCGCATCGCCATGGTCGGCGCCGGAGCATTCGGCACCAAGCACCTCGAAGGGCTGGCCAACATCGCCGACGCCGAGGTGGTGGCGCTCGTCAGCACGCCACGCGGCAAGGCCGACGAGCTGGCCGAGCGGTTCGGCATCCCGCACGTGAGCGAGTCGCTCGACGACGTACTCGCCGACCCTGATGTGGATGCGGTCATCCTCGCCACACCCACCCCACTCCACGCCTCGCAGGCGTTGGCCTGTCTCTCCGCCGGCAAACACGTCGAGGTCGAGATTCCGCTGTGCGATGCGTTGGCGGACGGGGAAGCGGTGGTCGCCAAGGCCGCCGAGACGGGGCTGGTGGCGATGGTGGGGCATACCCGGCGCTTCAACCCGAGCCACCAATGGGTGCACCGGCGGGTCACGTCGGGCGACCTCCACATCCAGCAGATGGACGTGCAGACGTACTTCTTCCGTCGTTCGAACCTGAACGCGCTCGGCGAGCCGCGCAGCTGGACCGATCACCTGCTCTGGCACCACGCCGCCCACACCGTCGACCTGTTCCAGTACCAGACCGGCGGCACGGTGGTGGCCGCCCAGGCCGTCGAGGGGCCATTGCACCCTGAGTTGGGCATCGCCATGGACATGTCGATCCAGCTCAAGGTCGACACGGGTGCGATCCTCACGCTGTCGCTGTCGTTCAACAACGACGGTCCGTTCGGCACGGTGTTCCGCTACATCGGCGACACCGGCACCTACGTGGCGCGCTACGACGACCTGTTCGACGGGAACGACGCGCCGATTAACCTGAGCGGGCTGACCGTGTCGAGCAACGGCATCGAGCTCCAGGACCGCGAGTTCGTCGGTGCGATCGGCGAAGGCCGCCAACCGAACGCCAGCGCCGCCGACGTGCTGCCCTGCTACGAGGTGCTCGACCGGATCGAGCGCCAGCTGTTGGCAGCCCGGTGAACCGGCCGCTGCTGGCCGCAGTCCGCATCGGCGGCGATGCCGCGGCGTGGGAGGCGCTCGGGTTCACGGTGTCGGCGGCAGGAGCGATCGCGCTCGCCAACGGGGCGATCGACCTGGCCCCGGGGAGCGCACTGGTGGTCGATCCAGCGGGCTCGGACGTTGCCGTCCCCGACGAGGTCGACGGCGTGCGCGTCGTGCCCGGCACGGCTGGCCCAGGTGCTGTCCACCCGAACGGGGCGCGTGAAATCGACCACGTGGTACTCGTCACCGACTCGCTCGAACGCACTTCGTCGGCGGTCACCGAGCAGCTTGGCCTGCCGCAACGGCGGCTGCGCGAGGTGGGGGAAGGCGCCACCCAGGTGCGCCAGGCGTTCCACCGGTTCGCCCCGGCGGCCGACGGCACCGCTGGCTGCATCGTGGAGATCGTCGAGAGCCCGCGCACGCAGGGACCGACCGCGTTGTTCGGGCTGGTCGTGATCGTCGACGACATCGAGGCCGTCTGCGCCGAACTCGGCCCCGACCTGATCGGGCGCCCCAAGCCGGCGGTACAGCCCGGACGGCTGATCGCTACGGTGCGATCGAGTGCCGGGCTCGGTCTCCCCGTGGCGTTGATGAGCCCCGACGCCTGACGCCGCGTCAGTCGCCGACGGTGCCGTCGATCGCCTCGCGGATCAGGTCGGCATGCCCGCAGTGCCGGGCGTACTCCTCGATCATGTGCACGACGATCCAACGCAGGTTGTACGGGCCGTGGTGGCCAGGTTCGGGGGTTCGGGCGTTGAGGTCGGGCGCGGCGTCGAGCACCGCTCGTGCCTCGGCGATCTCGTGGTGGTACAGCGCCAGCAGCTCGTCGGCCGTGGCCCCGGCCGCGCTGTGGAACTCCCAGTCGGGGTCGTCGTCCCATGGCGCATCGGCCCACAGCGGCGCCGGCGGGTGCCCGGCGAACCGCACCGGGAACCACGTGTGCTCGACCATCGCCATGTGCTTCACCAACCCACCGAGCGTCAACGTCGACGCCGCCGTCGTCCGCTGAAGTTGCTCGGGGGAGAGCCCGGCCACCTTGCGTGCCAGTACCGCCCGGTAGTAGTCGAGCATCGCCACCAGAGTCGCCCGCTCGTCCCCGTCGCGCACCTCCGGCGGCAGATCGACCGACTCACTCATCCCACGCACGCTAGGCGACGTAGCCTGACGGGAGGGCCCAGGTGGTGGAACTGGCAGACACGGGGGGCTTAAACCCCCCTTCCACGCAAGTGGAGTGAGGGTTCGAACCCCTCTCTGGGCACGAGCAGTCGATCGGGAACTCGCCGATCGGCGTCTTGGGGTCGCAGGGTGGATGGTGGTCGTTCCGCGTCGGGGGCGGAATCCGACGAAACCCCGCATATGGTCGCTGTCATGGCGGAACCCTTCGGCTTCACTCGTTCGACGCGCGCCCGAACGGCGTTGCTGCTCGCCGGAGGGATGCTGATGGCGGCCGCGTGCTCCGGCGCTGCCGGCGAGCCTGCCGCGGTCGACGCCGGCGACCGGCGACCAGCCGACACCGTCGCTGACCCGGGCACGACCGCCGACGCGACGGCCCAGGCGCCGGACACGACCGCCGACGCGAATGTCCCGGCGGCGGGCATGAGTGTCGACACCAGCACTCCGGAAGCGGCCCCGGTGGCTTATGCGATTCCCCCTCGGGAACTCGACGATGGTTTCATCGAGTTCGACGACGCTGCCCTGGTCGGCGCACAGCGGTTCGCCGGCCATGTGGCGTTCGTTCATCACGGCGTCGAACTCGGCGTGTGGACCGAGCCCGAGGGCGTGATCGCTCTGCTGCGGGCCCGGCTCGGGGAAATCCCTCGGTCCAGCATCGAGGGTCTCGATCTCGTGCTGGCGCACAGCGGGTCGGCACTGCTGCGGTTGGCCGCTCAGCTTGCCGACGACAGCACCGTCGCCGCCGACGAGCGCGCCGAACTCCACCGCCTGTTGGCCGAGCTGATCCCGTCGGTTGAGCTGCTCGACGAGCTCGCCACCCTCGGCGACGAGAGCGGCGACGATGCCGGTCGGGCGGAGCCGGCCGGGTTCCGGCGGGCGGCGCCAGGGTCGGCTACGGCCCAAGCGGACGACTGCGTGCGACCGACGGTGAGTTCGTTCCCGTTCGTCGATCGTGTTGCGGTCGACTGCTGGAAGATGATCGTCCACAACGAGCACCGGGGCGCCGGCAGCGGCCACTCCCGGTTGCGCGTCGTCTACCCCGAGGGGCGCGATCGGCAGGCAGAGACCACGATGGAGGCGCTGATCACCACGGTCCGCGCCGGCCACGCCTGGAGTGACGCCAACCCGGACACGACCGTGCTCGTGATCCCCCAGGACGTCGTCAGCGACGAGGGCGACGAGGTGTGGGGCGCGGCGACGCCGGTGAGCAACCGGCACTGCGCCGTGACCGTTGGGGTCGACGCCGCGCTCGGTCGCCCCTATCAGCAGATGGTCGCCCACGAGCAGATCCACTGCCTCCAGTACGCCGACTTCGGTGACGTGTTGCAGGACTGGTACGTCGAGGGCGGCGCTGAGTACTTCTCCCACGTCATCTACCCCGACGGTGGCAACGAACGAGACACCGTCGACCTGTTCCTCGCGACCTCGCTGTGGTCCGCGTTTCCGACGATGAGCTACGAGGCGTGGGTGTGGTGGCAGCACCTGAGCAACCTGTCCTCGCCACCGGCCGTCTGGGACCTCCACCACCGCATGTCGCAGGGCAACCCGGTCGATGTGCTCGCCGGTGTGCCCGGGATGGCCGAGACGCTGCAGTCGTTCACCATCGACCTCCTGACCGTCGGTGTTCCGACTCACGGCGATCCGATCGCACCCGTCCCGTACGCGATCAATGCTGGTCGGATCGCGTCGGTCGGCACCAACTTCTACGGCGTCGACCGCTTCGTCGCGGCACGGTTCGGCGTGGCCTACGCCGAGCGGCATCTGTTCGAACAGACGGACCACACCACGACGGACGGCCTGATGCAGATGGCGGTCGTCGAGGAACGGCTCGACCGCGGAGCCTGGCGCGGGCTGCCACCGGAGGTCCGCTCGTCGTGCGACGCCGACGTCAACTACGCGATGGCCGCGACGACGATCAGCCCCGAACGGCACATCGTCGACTGGAGCGTCGACCTGGCCGAGGAGTACGGATGCGATCCTTGCTTGGGCGGCACGTGGCTGGTCGACAACGACTCGTTCCGCGAGACGATCATGTCGTTCGTCTCGGCCGGCATTCCGGCGGGTATGGGCTTCACGATGGAACTCGTCGGGCCCTACTACGTTCGTTTCGACGGCAGCGGCGCTGGCAACGCCTGGCGCCAGGACTGGCAGATCGTGAGCAGTGGGTCGGCCGGAGGCACGACCATGGAGATCATCCACACGATCTCGTCGATCGAGTCGTTCGAGTACGGCGCTGACGGCGAGCACTTCAGCGTGTGGAGCTCGATCGTGGACGACTACCGGTCGCGGATGGAGATGCCGGGCCTGCCCGTCGGCGCATCGCTTGAGCCGGGCCAGGCCGTCGTCAACGTGTTCGGTGTGGAGGGCACGGTCGGGGTGCCGATCGACGGTGGGCAGAGCACCGCCGGGAGCTACACCTGCGATCGTCACACGCTCGCGTTCGCGCTCGAAGAGGCACCCAGCAACCCGATTCGCCTGACCCGCACGACCGACATCCCCGAACCGCCGACAGTGCTGCCCGCCGACTGACCACGCCGGGGTGTACACCCCGGCGTCCGATCGTCACGTCGCCAGCAGCGTCGTCGGCCCGTGCGCGACGTGCGGCTCAACATCTGACGTAGCCCGGGTGGCGTTCGCTACGTCGATTGTCGATGGTGTCAGCGCGTTCGGGCGGACGACATGAGTGCGGCGGCCTCGTACCCTAAAGGGATGGACGCCCGAGCCGTGAACGGCGAGCGTGCGCGGTTCTCGCCGCGTGTGGTCGACGCCGGGCTGGCGGGATTCGTGATCGTGGTCGTGGTCGCCGCGATCGCGGCGGACGTCGAAGGCGAGCCGCACCCATCGCGGTGGTTCGCGTTTGCGTTCGCGGTGGTGCTCGGTGGGTTGATGCTGTGGCGCCGTGATCGGCCGGTGCTGGTGTTGGCAGCGACGTTGGCGACGTTGTTCGTCTACTACGCGTTCGGATTCCCCCCGGTCGGGGTGGCCCCGCCGGTAGCTGCCGCGGTGTACTCGGTGGCCGAGTCCGGTCGGCTGCGGGTGGCGATCGGCGCTGCGCTGGGCATTGTCACGGTGTCGTTCGGCTACCGGATCGGGGAGGGCGACGAGGACCTCACGTATCTGCTCGGTTACGAGCTGACCAGCGCGGTGACCTTGTTGGCAGCGGTGATCGCGCTCGGTGATGCGGTGCGGTCCCGGCGTACGATCCGTGCCGACGGGCACCGCAGGAGCGTCGTTGCTGAGCGGGAACGGGCCCGCGAGACCGAGTGGCGCGTCGAGCAGGAACGGGTGCGGATCGCCCGCGAACTTCACGACGTACTCGCTCACACCATGTCGGTCATCTCGATCCAGGCGGACCTCGCTGCCGAGGCCGTTGACGACGATCTGCCGCAGGCTCGCGGTGCGATCGACACGATCCGCCAGACCAGCCGGCGAGCCGGCAAGGAACTGCGGGCCGCGCTCGGCGCGGTCCGTGAGCCCGGCAGCGCAGCCCGCCGACCCGTGCCCGGCATCGACGACATCGCTCGGCTCGTCACGGTCGCGGCCGAGAGCGGTCTCGTCCTCGACGTCACCACGACGGGTACACCGATTCCGCTGCCCGCGGTCGTGGACGCCGCCGCGCATCGGATCGTCCAGGAAGCCGTCACCAACGTGATGCGCCACGCCCACACCGATCACGCGCTACTGCACCTCTGCTACCGGCCCGACGCCCTCGGCATCACCGTCACCGACCACGGCACCGGTCCCATCCCCACGGGCGTCGCGGTCGCCGGCTATGGACTGGTCGGCATGCGCGAACGGGCGCACCTGCTCGGCGGCACCCTCGCCGCCGGGCCGGCCCCTGCCGGTGGCTTCCGCGTCCACGCCGAAATCCCGTTGGAACACCGTGTCGTCGAGGCCCGGCGATGATCCGGGTCGTGCTCGTCGACGATCAGCACCTTGTGCGTACCGGCATCCGCGCGCTGCTCGAACGCACCGACGACATCACCGTGGTCGGCGAAGCCGACGACGGTGCCCGCGGCGTCGACGTGGTGCAGCGCGAACGCCCCGACGTCGTGCTGATGGACGTCCGCATGCCCGGCATCGACGGCCTCGACGCGACCCGCCGGATCACGACCGACCCGGCCCTCGCCGGTGTCGGGGTGATCGTCCTGACCACGTTCGACACCGACGACCACATTCACGATGCGATCGCCCTCGGCGCCAGCGGTTTCCTCCTCAAGGACAGCGAACCCGACGAGCTGCGTCACGCGATCCGCGCCGTCGCCGCTGGCGATGCGCTGCTTTCGCCGTCGGTCACCCGCCGCGTCATGACCGCCCTCGCCGCCCACCGCCCGGCTGTCAACGCGCGACGTTGGCCGCTCGATCGGCTGACCGACCGCGAACGCGAAGTGCTCGTCGAGGTCGGCCACGGTCGGTCCAACGACGAGATCGCAGCCCAGCTGCACATGAGCCCCGCCACCGCGCGTACCCACGTCAGCCGGCTCCTCACCAAGCTGCACGCCCGCGACCGCTCCCAGCTTGTCATCGCCGCGTACGAGACCGGACTCGTCACGGCCTGACCCCGCGCTCAGCCGCCGATGTCGCCCGAGTACTGCTGAGCACCGGCCGTACGCCGCGGCCCGGCCCGTACGTCAGATGTTGAGCGAAGTGTCGCGTCACGACGGACGACACCTGAGACGCAGTTCCGTACCGTCGACCCGATGAGGTTGCTCCCGCGTCGATGGCGGCGCTCAACCAGCGGCGCTGCACGTCGGCGGGCGCCGGCTCTCGCCGCGATCGCCGTTGCCGCAGGCATCGTGCTCACCGGTTGCGGGTCGGCAACGTCGACGGTCGGTGAACTCGACTTCGCCAACCCGCTACGCATCCCACCCCTCGCCGAGCCCCAACGCGACGGGAACCGCGTCGTGTACGACCTGGAGTTCCAAGCCGGCCATACACCGTTCCTCGACGGTGACCCGACCGAGACCTGGGGCCTGAACGGCAGCTACCTCGGGCCGACCCTGCGCGCCGCCCGCGGCGATCAGGTCACGGTCAACGTGACCAATGGCCTCGACGAGACCACCACGTTGCACTGGCACGGCATGCACCTGCCCGCCAGCGAGGACGGCGGACCGCACCAGATGATCGAACCAGGCGGCACCTGGTCGCCGTCGTGGACGATCAACCAGCCCGCCGGCACCTTGTGGTTCCACCCCCACCTCCACGGGCAGACCGCCGAACACGTCTACCGCGGCGCCGCGGGCATGTTCATCCTCGATGACCCCGACAGCCGCGATCTCGACCTGCCCGATACCTACGGTGTCGACGACATCCCCGTGATCGTGCAGGACCGCAGCTTCGGCGGCAACAACCAGTTCGCCCGCCGCGAACCCTCCAACACCGGATTCCTTGGCGATCAGATTCTGATCAACGGCACCCACGACCCCCACTTCACCGCCACCACCGAACGTGTCCGGCTGCGCGTCCTCAACGCATCCAACGGGCGCCTCTACAACCTCCGCTTCGACGACCACCGTCCCTACCAGCTGATCGGCACCGACGGCGGACTCCTCCCCGCACCGGTCGAACTCACCGAGCTACTCCTGTCACCCGGGGAACGCGCCGAACTGGTCGTCGCCCTGCAACCCGGCGAGCAGGCAATCCTCCAGAGCGTCAAACCCGACATGGGCGTCGGCAGCTTCGGTGACCGCGACAACGGCAGCCAAGACTCGTTCGATCTCCTCCAACTTCGTGCCGCGGCCGAACTCGAAGCCTCGCCACCAGTGCCCGCCGAGTTGGCGACGCTCGACGGTCCCGAGCTCTCCGAGGTCGTCGAGACCCGCCGGTTCGAGCTCGGCAACGACACGATCAACGGCCGCAAGATGGACATGGGACGTGTCGATCTCGTCGTCGAGAACGGCGCGGTCGAGATCTGGGAGATCACCAACGACCATGGGCGGCCACACAGCTTCCACCCTCACCTGATCCACTTCCTGATCCTCGCCGTGGACGGCGACCCCCCGCCGCCGCACCTCACGGGTTGGAAGGACACCGTCTACATCCCACCAGATCAGACCGTCAGCGTGATCGCCCGCTTCGACGGCTACCCCGACCCGACCGTCCCGTACATGTACCACTGCCACATCCTCCAGCACGAAGACGACGGCATGATGGGCCAGTTCCTCGTCATCGAACCTGGCAGGACCCCGCCCGACCACATCGATACCAGCGCCCACGACCACTGACGTAACCCGCCTGCGGCCGGAACGGCTGGTGTGGACGCCGGGCGCCGCAGTGCAATGCGATGTGTGGATCGCGCCCCGCCGGATCCCGATCGAGGACGGCCGGATAGGCAGCGCGCTCTCGGGTCAATCGGCGGTGCGGCGGTGGTAGAGCACGGTCGCGATCGGGGCGAACACGATCAGCAGCCCGGCCGACCAGATCAGCGTGGCGTAGACGGGGTGTTGCATCGGCCAGGAGTCGATCGTCGCCGAGGGGTTGGGGTTGCCGAGCAGTTCCCGGGCGGCGCTGGAGACGGCGCTGACCGGGTTCCACGTCGTGACGTCACGCAGCCAGGGGGTCATCCCCTGGGTCGGTGTGAGTGCGTTGGAGACGAACACCAGCGGGAACAACACCATCAGACCGAACGCGTGCGTGGTCTCCACCCCGTCGCTCGCCAGCCCGAGGCAGGCGCACATCCACGAGACCGCGTAGCCGAACAGCAACACGAGCGCGAACGCGGCGATCGCCTTGGCGGCGCCGTTGTTCGGTGACCAGCCGATCGCGAAGCCGGTGGCGGCGACGATCGCGGCGCAGACGAGCGCGGTGAGAAGATCGGTCACCGAGCGGGCGACCAGAATCCCCGGCCGCCACATCGGCAAGGTGCGGAACCGGTCGATCACCCCGGAGTTGACGTCCATGCTCAACCCGACGCCGGTGCCGACGGTAATGGTCACCAAGTTGAGCACCAGCATGCCCGGGAGAGCGAAGTCCTTGTAGCTGGCATTCCCGGGCAATACCACACCCGCGCCGAGGACGTAGACGAACATCAGCGTGAACAGCACGGGCTGGATCGTCACGTCCGAGAGTTGCATCGGCTCGCGGGAGATGTGCACGAGATTGCGACCGGCAAGGGTCAGTACGTCGGACACCTTGCGCCGTAGACCGTGGGCCAGCGGAGCCGCGGTTGGTACGGGTGCTGATGCGGTTGTGGGCAAGGTCGAGGTGGTCGCGTTCACGGCTGCACTCCCTCTGTGGCGGGGGCTTGGGCATCGGCGCCCGCAGGCTCGACAGCTGGGTGGCCGGTGAGGGCGAAGAACACGTCATCGAGCGAGGGTGGGTGGACCTCTACGTCGTCGACGCTGATCCCGGCCGCGTCGAGGGTGCGCACCACGGCGCTGGCCAGGCCCGCTCCTCCGCTGACCGGGGCGCGCAGGCGGCGTCCGTCCTGGCTGACGGTGACGTCACCGACAGCGAAGCCGCTCAACGCTGCGGCTGCTTCGGGGTGGGCGGTCGTCAGGGTGACCTGCACGCGGGCGCCGCCCGTCCGGGTCTTCAACTCCGCCGCCGTGCCGGCTGCGATCACCCGACCGTGGTCGACCACGATGATCTGGTCGGCGAGTTCGTCGGCCTCATCGAGGTACTGCGTGGTCAACAACACGGTGGTCCCGGCGCTTACCAGCTCGCGGATCACGCCCCACATCCGGGCTCGGCTGACGGGGTCGAGACCGGTGGTCGGCTCATCCAGGAACAGCACCGGCGGTTGGGTCACCAACCCGGCAGCCAGATCCAGGCGGCGCCGCATGCCTCCCGAGTAGCCCTTCACGACACGGCTCGCGGCGTCGGTGAGTACGAACCGATCCAGTAGCGCGTCGGCCAAGCGCCGTGCATCGACGCGACGCAGCCCACTCAGGCGGGCGATCATGACCAGGTTCTGCCGGCCGGTCAGCCGCTCGTCCACCGTGGCGTCCTGGGCGGTCACGCCGATCGTGGCCTGCACCGCCTTCGCCTCGTGCACCACGTCGTGTCCGGCCACCCTGGCCCAGCCGGCATCCGGCCTGGTCAACGTCGTCAGCATCCGCACCGTGGTCGTCTTGCCCGCGCCGTTCGGGCCGAGCACCCCCAGCACCGTTCCGGCCGGCACCTGCAGGCTCACCCCGGCCACCGCTTCGGTCGGTCCGTACCGCTTCACCAGGCCCTCGGCCTCGATCATCACGTCATGTATCACCTGCGCACTCCTCACGTTAGGCACACTTAAGTTACGCTGGCGGTTGTGTGCTCGGAGGCCGATCGATACCCCAAACCGGCCAACCTGGTGGAGTCGGTGGCCTCGCCCATCCTGTGCATCGACCGCGACACCGCCCACGACCACGAACTGCTGCATCTGCACTCGCACCCCGAACCGATGCTCACCTGGAGTTCGACCGCGACGCTGGTGGGTACCGTCGCCGGTCGCGACTGGCTGATCCCGCCCGGCTACGGGTTGTGGATGCCCGGCGGCGTCGAGCACGCCGGCGCCGTGCTGCACGCTGGCGAGATGTTGACCATCACCTTCGCCCCCGACTGCTGCCCCATCCCGTGGACCGAGCCCACCTGCTTCACCGTCGGGTCGCTGCTCCGCGAGATCATCACCCACCTGCACGACATCGCTCCCGGCGACCACAGCCGTCCGGCCGCCGAGGCGCTGATGTTCGACCTGCTCACCCCGCTGCCCGCGCATCACATCCACGCCACGATGCCCGCCGACCCGCGAGCCCGGGCGATCGCCGAACAGTTGATCGCCCACCCAGCCGACCAGCGCGAACTCACCGCCTGGGCTGTTCACGTCCACGCCAGCGTCCGCACCCTGTCGCGGCTGTTCCGCGCCGAGACCGGGCTCAACTTCGCCACCTGGCGCGCCCACGTCCGCATCCGCGCCGCGATCCCGATGCTGGCCGACGGCGTGTCGGTCAATGCCACCGCGCGAGCGGTCGGCTATCGCAAAACGAGCGCGTTCATCGCCGCGTTCCGCCGGGTCACCGGCCAAACGCCCGGCACCTACCTCCCCCAACTGCGGTAGTGCTGGGGCCAGGAGTTCGGGTCTGGCAGATAGGGAACGTCGGGAAACCGGCCCTGGAGAGGGACGCTTTCGAAAGTCAGGTGGCGATGTGCCAGCAGGTGGTGGCGAGCCAGGTCCATCCGACGGCGATGGCGGCGCGTTGGACGAGGCCGGTGAGGGGGTGGTCGTGTTCCCATGCTGTGCCGAAGGCGACGAACGCGCCAGCTGCTGCGATCGCGGTGAGCGCCGAGTAGATCGCCCATCCGGTGGAGTTGAGCGTGAGCGCCGCGATACCGGCGGCGACGGGAAGTGATGTGAACACGGCGACGCCGGCCCCGTCGTGAAGTTGGTGGCGGCGGGTGGTCGTGGTGGGCGTGTCGGCCGGTGTGCCTTGCGGGTAGCCGCGCATCGGGTCCATCGGAAAGATCCCCGAGGCGACGAGGCTCAGGCCGAAGATCGCAACGGTGGCGGCCAGCAACGAGTTGAGGCCGGCTCGGTGGATGCCCACGGCTGCGGTGGTGATGAGGGCGCCACAGACAACGAAGTTGGTCGTCTGGATCCAACCGCGCGAACCGAGCGCGAGGGCACTGACGGGGTGGTAGCGAGGCCGGTATCCCGGGCGTGTTGCACCGTCGATCAGGAACGTCACCACAAAGACGGCGGCACCGACGATGCCGGCCGCGAGTAGCCCGTTGTCGGTCATCGCTCGGCTGATGGGAACGCGACGGCCATACGGGAGCGATTGTAGGCCGATCGGTCTAGAATCAGTCTGTGCGTTCAGATAACGACACGATCGGTCGGCGGTCGTTCATCGAGGAGGCGCGGCGGGCGCAGATCGTCGCCGCCGCGGCCGAGACGGTGGCCGAGGTGGGCTATGCGCAGGCATCGTTGGCGCGGATCGCGGAGCGGGCCGGCATCTCCAAGAGCGTGATCTCATATCACTTCGACGGCAAGCACGAGTTGTTGGCGCAGGTGGCGGGGGAGTTCTTCGAGCAGGCGTGGGAGCACATGGCCCCGCGTATCGACGCCGCCGAGACGGCGGCGGGGAAGTTGGCGGCGTGGATCACCGCCGAGTTCGAGTACTTCGCTGCGCACCGTGGCCGGTTTCTGGCGATGAGCGAGGTGGTGATGAACCATCGGGCGCCGGACGGGTCGCGGCCGTTCGCCAACGACGAGGCCGACGAGATCGACGGGATGGCCGACATCGTCGCCGCCGGCCGGGCGGCCGGCGAGTTCCGTGACTGCGACCCCCGCGAGATGGCCGTGATGATCGTGCGTTGTACTGAGGGCGTGGTCGGGTCGTGGGCGATGGACGAGCGCGTCGACCTGGCCACGCAGGCGACGGCGCTGGTCGACTTCGTGCTCCACGCCCTCGGCGCCGGGCCGCTCGATCGGCGAGACCCGCGGTGAGCGCGGTCGAGCCAGGCACGGTCGTGCGGTTGCGGCCTCCGCAACATCGGGTCGAGCGGCGCACGGTGTGGTGGTGGACGTTGCAGGGCGTGGCGTTCTGCGTGCCACTGCTGGCCGGTGCGGTGACGGCGTTCATGCTGTGGGAGTCGGCGCGCCCGTGGTTGAGCGTCGTGCTCGCAGTGACGGTCGCCATGACGGTCGTCGGTGTGGCGGTCGAGCCGTGGTGGCGGCTCCGCGTGCATCGGTGGGAGGTCACCGAAGAGGCCGTGTACGCGTTGTCGGGATGGTGGGTGCTCGAGTGGCGGGTCGCGCCGATCTCGCGGATCCAAACCGTCGACACGGTCCGTGGCCCCCTCGAGCAGCTGTTCGGTCTGGCGACGTTGCGGGTGACCACCGCATCGTCGAAGGGGGCGATCGACATCGTCGGGGTCGATCATACGGTTGCCGCGGCGGTGGCCGAGCGGCTGACCGAGGTCACCCAGCGCACCCCTGGTGACGCCACATGACAAGCGGTTCCGGGCTCGACGGCCCAGCCACGTCGGCGGTCGGGCCAGCGGTCGCGACCGGGAGTGAGGGGTGGCAGCGGTTGGACCGCCGGATGATCGTCGTCGACGCCGTCCAGGTACTCGTGTCGTTCATGCTGCTGGCGTTTGCGGCGTTCGTGTTCGGCGGGAGCCGAGGCGGCGGGATGTGGCCGGTTGTGGCGGTGGCGGTCTCCGGGGTGGTCGCGGCGGCCGTCGACGCCTATCGATGGGCGGTGACCAGGTACCGGGTGACCGACGAGATCGTGGAACGACGCTCGGGTCTGCTGGTGCGCAGCCACCGGTCGGTGCAACGTGACCGGATTCGTAGCGTCGACATCCACGCCAAGCTGCGCCACCGCCTGGCCGGGCTGCGCGTCGTCAAGATCGGCGCCGGGCAACAGAGCACCACCGGCGAAGCGGCGTTCGACCTCGACGCCGTCTCGCTCGCCGACGCCCGCGCACTGCGCACGCTGCTGCTCCACCGCTCGTCGTCGAGCGAGTCGCCGGTCGTCCTCACGAGCGACGAAGATGTCGGTGACGAACCGGTGGTGGCCGACCGGGGTGACGCGCAGGTGCTGGCCCGGTTCAGGCCAGGGTGGGTCGTCTACAACGTGTTCAACGTGTGGGCGTACGTGATGGCCCTCGGGTTGCTGTGGGGAGCGTGGTGGCTGTTGCCCGCGGTGAACGTCGACCCGGGCGACATCGTCGGTGGCGTCGCCGACTGGGACGCGCTCGGAGTCGGATGGACGATCGCGATCGGTGTCGCCGTGGTGACCGTGGTGGGGGTGGTCGGCCTCGGCGTGCACTTCTTCTTCGAATACGGCAACTTCGAGCTCGCCCGCGTGCCCACGGACGACGACGGCTCGGTACTCCGTACCCGCCAAGGATTGCTCACCACCCGCGAGGTCGCCCGCGACGACGAGCGGCTGCGCGGCGTGCAGATCTCCGAACCGCTCTGGTGGCGCTGGATGGGCGTAGCCGACACGACCGTCATCACCACCGGCCTGAACATGGCTGCGCTCTCGCAACCTGCGGCGATCCTGCCTCGCGGGCCGATCGGCGTCGCCCGGCCCGTCGCCGCCGCGGTCCTCGACACGAGTCCCAGCCCCTTCGACATCGACCTGCGCGCGCATCCGCGTGCGGCCCTGCGGCGACGTGTCTGGTGGGCCACCTCGACCAGCGCGGCCGTGGTCGGAGTGCTCGGCTGGCTGGCGGCGACCGGGGTGGTCTCACCCGTCGCCGTTGCTGTGGGTGCCGCGGTGTGGCCGGTCGCGCTCGCCGCCGCGGTCGTCGCCTACCGGGCACTCGGCCACGCCATCGACGGCGACTACCTCGTCGTACGGTCCGGGCTCACCAACCGTGCCACCACCGCGCTCCGGCGATCCGCCGTCAGTACCGTGGCCATCCGCGAGTCGGTCCTGCAACGCCGCCTCGGTCTACAGACCGTCACCGTCATGACCGCTGCCGGATACGGCGCCTACGAGGCCCCCGACCTGCTTCGCCAGGATGCCGCCACGTTCGCCGCCGACGCGGCCTTCGACATCCTCGCCCCCTTCCTCATCGAGGCCCATGAGGGATGACCGCGCGGCTGGTCACGCCTGTCGCCGCGGTGGGTTGGGGGCGTCGGGGAGCCGGCCGAGGCGAGGCACGAAGCGGCCGACGCGGGCGGCATAGCGCGCGTACGCGTCGCCGTGGAGGGCCCGCAGGTATGGCTCTTCGACCGCCCGAACCTGGTAGCTGAGCGCCCACACGAGCACGGCGAGACCGGCGAGCGCAAGCACCGACGGCACCACCAGCACCAGGCCGACAGCGGTGGTGGCCATTGCCGTGAAGATCGGGTTGCGGGCGAGCGTGAACGGGCCGGTCACGACCAGCTCCGTGGCCTCACCGGTGTCGACACCTACCCGCCATTGAGCGCCCATCGCCAGCTGGGCGACGAACGTGGCCGTGATTCCAGCGATCGCGACGACTGCCCCGGCCATGGCGATCCACCGGTGGTCGAGCAGTGCGATGGGGTCGTGCCAGTCGGCCGCGGCCAGCGCCGGGGCCGCGCCGCCGGCCACCAGCGCGGCGACGAACGCGAGCCTGGCCCACCATTGGGCCGACCAGCGCCGCTCGGTGCCGAACCGTAGACCGGTGTCGCCAGTGCGGCGATGCTGGATGACGCTGCGGGCGACGAAGGCGATCAGCAGGTAGACGGCGAACAGCGCGAGGGCGAGGAGCGGCATGCCATAATCTGAGCAATTGCTCGCATCTGTGTCTACTCGCTTTCTGGAGGTGATGTCGTGGCGGTCGATCAGCGGCTACGACCCCGCAAACGTCCCCAGCAGTCCCGCTCGCACGAGACGCGCCAGCGGATCCTCGATGCGGCTGCTCGCATCTTCGCCGAGCACGGCTACTCGGCCGGCACGACGAACCGCATCGCGGCGGCGGCGGGGATGTCGATCGGGTCGCTGTACCAGTACTTCCCGAACAAGGACGCGATCATCGTCGAACTGACCCGAGCCCACATCGCCGACGGCACCGCTCAGCTCCACGCCGTGCTTGCAGCCGGGCTGCCCACCGGCCTCACCGAACGCCTCCGTGTCGTCGTCGATGCCACCGTTGCGGCGCACACGGGTGGCCATCGCCTCCATCAGGTCCTGTTCGAGCAGGCGCCGCGTCCGGCCGAGGTCGTCGACGAGTTACGGGCGGCCGAGGACGCGCTCGTCGAGGTCGTGGCGGCGCTGCTGGCGGACGACCCCGCCGTCGCCGTCGACGATCCGCACCTCGCCGCCCGCATCGTCGTCACCACCGTGGAGTCGCTTGTCCATCGCTTCGTGACACGCGACCCGGCCGATGGCGACCTTGCCGCGCTCACGGGCGAACTGGTGCGGATGCTCGAGCGCTACCTCGCGGGCACCTGACGAGGTGTTCAGGATTCTGCATGGACGTCGGTGCAGAAGTGTGAACACCTGCGCGATCCGTCCGGGTGCGCCGCCAGCACGGCGGCGGGCTACCGTCCCGCGCGGGGCCGAGACCGGAGGGGAGACGAGATGGCCGTCATCGACGAGGTGATCAGCCGTTGGAAGCAGCACCTGCGCGACCACGACCCGGCCGCGCTCGACGAGTTGCTGGCCGACGATGTCGTGTTCTACTCGCCGATCGTCTACACGCCTCAGGCCGGCAAGGAGATCACCAAGCTGTACCTCATGGCCGCCGAGCAGACGTTTCCAGGCTCGACCGAGGAAGGGACCGAAGGGTCGGCAGCTACCGACGGCGCGTTCGGCGGCGGCACCGCGTTCCGGTACACGAAGGAGGTGCTCGCCGGCGATACCGCGGTGCTCGAGTTCGAGACGCGCATCGAGGGCAAGTACGTCAACGGCGTCGACATCATCCGCGCCAACGAGGCCGGCCGGATCGTGGAGTTCCGGGTGATGATCCGCCCGCTTCAGGCCGTCAACCTCGTCCACGCCCAGATGCAGTCGATGCTCGAACGGCTGACGTAGCAGCCAACAGGCGATGCCGATGGCGAACACCTACCACCAGGCACCCACCGCGATTGCCGGCGCGCCCACCGGCTGCCCCGTCGAGCACACCTGGTCGCCGCTCGGGGCCGACTACCTCGCCGACCCGTACCCGATCGCCGCCCGGATGCGCGACGAGTTGCCCGTGTTCTACGCCGAGCAACTCGGGTACGTCGTGGTGACGCGGATGGACGACATCGAACACGTCTTCATGAACCCGGACGTGTTCGCCTCCACGAACGTGCAGGACCCGATCTTCCCGCTCGTCGACGAGGCCGCGCAGGTGCTCGCGACACCCGACTTCGACCCGGTCGCGGTGATGTCGAACCGCTCCGAGCCCGACCACGCACGGATCCGCACCTACACCCGCCCGGGTTTCGGCAACCGTCGCCTCAAGTCGCTCGAGGGCTACATCCGCGCCCGCGCCACCGACCTGCTCGACGCGATGCTCGCCGCCGGGTCACCAGCCGAGTACGTGGAGGCGCTGGCGTTCCCGCTGCCGGCCGAGGTGGTGTTCCGGCTGATCGGGTTCCCGCCGGACGACGATGCCCTGATCAAGTCGTGGTGCGTCAACCGCAAGGCGTTCTCGTGGGGCCAGCCGACGCCCGAGCAGCAAGTCGAGATCGCCCGGGGGATGGTCGACTACTGGCGCTACTGCCGCGAGTTCGTGGCCAAGCGCCGACTCGCCCGCGCCGACGACTTCACGTCGGAGTTGCTCGACGCCCACGACGCCGACCCCGACCCGACCAACGGCACCGGCATCAGTTACGGCGAGGTCGAGTCGGTGGTGTACGGCATCAGCTTCGCCGGGCACGACCCGGTGACGGCCCTGCTGTGCAACACGCTGCGGTGCCTGCTGCCGCGGCGCGACCAGTGGGACGCGCTCGTGGCCGACCCGTCGCTGGCCGCCAACGCGGTGGAAGAGACGCTGCGGTTCGAGTCGAGCCAGATCGGCTGGCGCCGGGTCACTACCCAGCCGACGACGCTTGGGGGCGTCGACCTGCCGGCGGGCACCCGGATCTTCCTCAACTTCGCCGCCGCCAACCACCAACCCGACGTGTTCGACGGCCCCGACACGTTCGACATCATGCGCCCCAACGCCAATCGCCACATCAGCTTCGGCAAGGGCATCCACTTCTGCCTCGGCTCGGGCCTGGCCCGGATGGAGGCCCGGGTCGTGCTCGAACTGCTCACCGAACGAGTCCCCAGCCTGCGCCTCGTCGATGGTCAGCAGCTCACGTACTTCCCCAACATCACCTTCCGCGGTCCCGACACCTTGCAGGTCGAATGGGATGCTGCCGAGAGCGGATGAAGGGAGTCGAACCCTCGTGATCAGCTTGGAAGGCTGACGTTCTACCGTTGAACTACATCCGCGGGTGCCCACTGGGCGTGGCCAACGCTACCGGATGGGCCCGACGGGGAGAACTCCCCGGCCCCACCGGCGGTGAGTGTGACACCCTCCAGGCAAGATGAACCCCATGACGTCCGCCGCCTCCCAGCCGCTTTCACCGGCCAGCCCTGACCTGATCGCACGGGTGCGCAAGCTGTTGGCCATGGCCGAGGGCACCACCAACGTCAACGAGGCCGACGCGTTCTCGCGCAAGGCCGCCGAACTGATCGCCGCCCACCGGATCGCTCCCGAACAGCTTCGGGCCGGTACCACCGGCGAGCTCGCCGTGTTCGAAGTGGTCATCGGGCGTGGTGCGTACGTCCGGGGTCGCCTGTCGCTGCTCGGCGCGGTCGCCCGCGCCCAGGGGTGCCGAGTCGTGTTCGAGCAGCGCACCGACGGCACGGTCGCGCTGGTGGCCGGGTTCCGCACCGACCTCGACGCGACCGACCTGCTCTACCACTCGCTGCACACGCAGGCCGCCGGGCGAATGGCCAACGAACGGCGCGGCACGCCAGCGGCCACCCAGCAGTGGCGGCGGGCGTTCCTGTTCGGGTATGCAGCCGAAATCGACCGGATGCTGACGGCCGCCGCACAAACTGCCCATGTGGAGCGCGCCGAGTCGCATCCGTCGGCGTCGGCGTTGCCGGCGTTGCGCGCTCGTCAGCGCCAGGTCGACGAGTTCGCCCGGCAGCGCTTCGGTCGAGTGGTCACGGCCCGTCGCCCGCGGGCGGCCGTCGCCACCGGGTGGGATGCAGGACGTCAGGCCGCGGCGAGCGCCGACCTCGGTCGCCCGCGAGTCGGAACACAGCAGCGTGCGCTGGGGAGCGGGCGATGACGAGCGAGGCCGTCCACACCGCTCAGCGCAACAACGATGCGGGGCGCGAGGCGTTGTACGCAGCCGAATTGGCTGCCTTCGACGGCACTGCCTACGAGGCAATCGTGCCGCTCGCCGAGCTCCGCGACCTGGCGGCACAGATCTTCAGAGCCGGTTGGTGGCCGGTAGGGCCTGTTGGCGTCGTCGCCGCCCGCGCCGATGCCGAGTCATCGTCCACCCGTCAGCGCGGGCGGGCCGGGCCGGTGGTACGTCTGGCGGCCGGTCAGTGCACGCCAGCCACGCTCGTGCACGAACTGGCGCACGTGCTGGCCGGTGTACCAGCGGGGCACGGCCCGCGCTACCGGCGGGCCTATCTCGACCTGGTCAGCTTCTGCTGGGGTGACACGGCAGCCGGGTGGTTGCGCACCGAACTCGAAGCGGCGCGCTTGGCGGTCGGCGAACGCGACTGGCCGGCCCCGCCGGTTGCGCCCGGCCCCTCTGCGGGCCCGATTGCACTCTGACGTTCAGGCCGGCTGCTCGGTCGACGTCGGCGATGCGTTCGGCGGTTCGGTCGGCAACGGTGGCGTCGTCGGCGCCGCGGTTGTGGTGGTCGTGTCGCCGGTCGTCGTCTCGACCCAGGGCCGGAACTGACGGAAACCCACCGGCTCGCCGGGGTCGGAGGCCCCCTCCCCGGGGATCAGCACCGAGATCGGCTCACCACCGACGCGAAACGCGACCCCGCCGACTTGGCCTTCGTCGGGAATCGTGAACGAGCCCAGGGTGAGCACGAGTTGGGCGATCGCCACGTTCTGATTGGCGTCGGTCATTGCCTCGAACGTGGCCTGGTCGAGGTCGACGACGATGCTCAGCGGCTGCACCTCGGGCGTCATGCTGACGAGTTCAGGCGTGACCGCTGTGGTGAGGTTGAACTGCGCCACCGATTCAGGCGGTTCGTAGAGCAACCGGATCACGTCGTCGAGCGTGGCATCCGGAACGGCTCGCACAGGGACCCGGCGCAGCGACTCGCTGTCTCCGCGGGGCACGTAGTACAGATCGAGCTGCGTCGACTCGACCGGCTCGATCGTCGTCGTGGTGGTGCTGGTGGTCGTGGTGGTGGTCTCGGGCGGCGAGACAGGGCTGCTCGTCGGAGGGGTCGTGGGGACGACCGTGGTCGTGGTGGTCGTGGTGGTCGTCGTGTTAGCGAGGGCCGGACCGAGTTCGTTCGGCGCGATGCGGGTCACGTCGTTGTCGGCGGAGATCCCGCAGGCGGCCAGTCCCGCGGCGATCGCACACAGCACGGTGACCCGCGTTCGGACGGACGCGTGGCGAGTCGAGGCATTCACAGCGATGGCTCCGTCGGGAAGCGGACGATGAAGCGACTGCCCCCGCCCGGCCGGTCTTCCACCCACGCCGTGCCGCCGAGCGCGGCCGCGTGCTCGGCGACCAGGGCCAGGCCGAGCCCGGTGCCGATGCGGTGCCGGGCGGCGCTGCCGCGGGCGAAGCGTTCGAAGATCCGGGTGCGCTCGCTGACGGCCACGCCGGGCCCCTTGTCTTCCACCACCATCAACACCCCGTTACGGCCCCCCGCCGGCTCGATCGAGATCCGGGTAGGTCCGTCGCCGTGGGTCGCGGCGTTCTCGAGCAGGTTCGACAGGATGCGTTCGAAGCGCAACCGGTCGACGTACGCCTCGCGGCGGGCGCGCCGCTGCACCTCGATCGGAAGCGAGGAGTACCCGTAGCGATTCGACACGCGTTCGCACAGTTCGGGAAGGTCGACCGGCTCGGTGTTGAGGTCGGTGGCGCCGGCGTCGATGCGCGAGAGTTCGAGCAGGTCGATCACCATCTGGTCGAACCTACGGATCTGACTGGTGACCACGTCGAGCGCCTGTTGGGTGCGTTCGGGCAGGTCGTCGCGGCGTGCGTCGAGCACCTCCACCGCGGCGGTGAGGGCGGTGATGGGGGAGCGCAGTTCGTGGCTGACGTCGGACGCGAAGCGGCGCTCGCGCTCGATCCGCTCCTGCACGGCATCGGCCATCTCGTTGAACGACCCGGCGAGGCGGCCGAGGTCGGGGTCGCTCTCGGGTTCGAGCCGGGCGCCCAGCCCGCCGTGAGCAATCTCGCCGGCCGCGTCGGCCACGCGCGAGATCGGGCGCAGCAGTCGGCGGCTGACCGACCAGCCGAAGAACGTGGCGACGACGCCGGCCGCGACGGCACCGACGACGAGCGCGGTGGCGAGTACCTGGAGCGTCCGTTCGGTCGACTCGAGCGGGAATGCCTCGAGGTAGCCGACGTCATAGGCCGCGAGGTAGATCGCGATGCCGAGGTACGGGTTGTCGTTCGGGCCGATGAAGATCTGCTGGCCGGACTCGCCGCCCCGCGCCGTATCGACCAAGAGCGGCGAGAAGGCATCGACATTGCGCGCTGCGCGGGTGGCCCACGGCCGCGGTTCGGTGAGGACCACGGCATAGCCATCGTCGGCATCGACGTCGAGGTTGCGCATCGTGGTCTCGATGATTCTGGTGTTGCCGGCGGCGAGCGCCTCGTGGACCTCCCCTGCGTGGCGGATGGCCACCGTCTTGGCGGTGGAGATGCGCTGGTTCACCAGCGAGTTGCGGGCGAACAGGAACGTCGCGACGGTGAGCAGGATGCCGCCGAGCAGGGCGATCGCTCCGAAGAAGAGCGTCACACGGGTGGTGAGGCGCAGCGAGCGGCGAGCCATGGCTAGCTAGTGTGACAGGCCCGGAGAACGTTCCCGCGCCGGAACCCCGCCAAGATCTTCGGGGGGTTCACCGCTGCCGGTGGAGCGCCAGGGGGAGGAAGGCACCCCACCGGGGCAGCGTGAACGAGAGCAATGATGCCGACGCCGTGTGACGCGCTGACTCCGCATCTGTGCGATTTCTGTAACAATCGACACATTCGCTCGGGGGTGGGCAATGTGCGACACTCGGAACGCTGATGGACACCTTGCTCTTCATCGAGGACGACGACGGAATCAGGCTGGCGTTGCGCCTGGCGCTCGAGGACGAGGGGTACACCGTCGTCGAGGCCGCCAACGCCGTCGACGGCCTGACCGCCTTCCGTGACAACGACATCGACCTGGTGCTGCTCGACCTGCGGCTTCCCGACATGTCCGGGTTCGACGTGTGCCGGGCGCTGCGAGCCGAGAGCATCGTGCCGATCATCATCATCACGGCGCAGACCGACACGTACGACATGGTGGCCGGTTTGGAGGCCGGCGCCGACGACTACGTCACCAAGCCGGTGATCCCCAAGCAACTCGCAGCCCGCATCCGGGCGCTGTTGCGGCGGGTACACCTGCTCGAGGTGTCGGTAGCTCCGCGGCCGACCCGGTTCGGCGATATCGAGTTGCGCCGCGAGCAGGGGATCGTGCTGAAGGGCGGCGTCGAGCTGAGTTTGACGAAGACCGAGTTCCGACTGCTGACCGAGTTCGCCGATCACGCGGGCGCGGTGTTGTCGCGCGACCAACTGCTCGAACGCGTCTGGGGCTACGAGTACCTCGGCGACTCGCGGCTGGTCGACGCCCACGTGCGGCGCCTGCGGTTGAAGATCGAGGATCAGCCCGACGACCCGCGCCTCATCGTCACCGTCCGCGGGATCGGCTATCGGCTACTGGCCTGACCCGGCCGCCTGGCGGATCAGCCGGCGGCCCACGCCGGAGCGCGCTTTTCGGCGAACGCGCGCATGCCCTCCTGGGCATCGGCGCTGCTGAACAGCGACTCGCTGAGCACCTTCATCGCCGCCAACGCGTCCGAGCGGTCGCGGCCGGGGACGTCCCAGAGCGCCCGCTTCGACTCGGCCACCGCGGTCGGTGCACCGAGCTTGACGTTGGCGACGACGTTGGCGACTGCTCCGGCGACGTCGTCGGCCACATGGGTCACCAGCCCGATCCGCTGCGCGGTGGGGGCGTCGATCGGCTCGCCGGTCAGCGTCGTCGCCGCGAGCAAGCTCGCCGGCACCCGCCGCAGCAGCGGCACGAGCACGATTGCTGGGGCGACGCCGATGCGCACCTCGGGGAGCGAGAACGTCACGGACGGGTTGACGACGATCAGGTCGCACGATGCCATCACGCCCATGCCGCCGGCCCGCACGGCGCCGTCGACGGCGGCGATGGTCGGGCATTCGGCGTCCATCAGGCGTTCCATGATCCGGATCATCGGCCCTGAGTCGGGGATGCCCTGGGCGGCGCGTTCCTTGAGGTCGGCGCCCGAGCAGAATGCCGGTCCTTCGTGCCGAAGCACGATCGCCCGCGGGCCGGCGGCCTCGGCGGCGTCGAGTGCGGCATTGACCTCGCCGACCAGCTGGGTCGACAAGGCGTTGCGGTTGTGCTGCGAGTCGAGCGTGATCGTCGCCACGTCGGCGTCGATCGTGAAGTGGACGAGCTGGTCCGGCATAGCGGCGAACGTAGCCCGGTGACGTACCGGATCGCTCAACGACGCACCCAGGGGTGTTCGGTCAGGAACGTCGTCACCACGTCGCGGCGTGAGCGGGGGCCGAACGTGCGGTTCGTCGTGCGCAGGCCGGTGACCGGGCGACATGGCGTGGTGGGCATCGTGATGCCGAACAGGTCGATCGCGTTGCCGGCCAAGATCCGCTGCTTGACCGCCGGGGTCAGCTCGGGGTAGCCGTAACGCTCCTGGAAGGCCGGCGTGATCTCGAACGCCCGGGCGCAGGTCGTCGAGCTGCGGCGGTAGGTATTCGCCGTTCGAGCAGGGCCACAGCTTGAGCGGCAGCCCCGGGTCGCCGTCGTCGGCGTGGTCCATCCAGCTATGCAATCACGCCGTGTCGCGGATGTCACGCAGCAGTGTTTCGGCGTCGGCACGTTGGCGGGTGCGCTTCATCGGCGGCAACGCCTTGACGATGTCCCACCGGTAGTTCGCCGAACCGAGCCGTGGGTCGAGCACGGCGACGACGCCGCGGTCGGTGCGCGTGCGGATCAGCCGGCCGCAGGCCTGGGACAGCAGTGTGGCCGCGCGCGGCACGTCGATCTCGGAGAAGGCACGCGGCCCGAGTTGTTCGCGCCGGGCCGACAGGAGCGGGTCGTCGGGCCGCGGGAACGGCAGCTTGTCGATGACGACGCACGACAGTGTCTCGCCAGGAACGTCGACACCCTGGAAGAGACCGGTGGTGGCGAACAAGCAGGTTTCGGCCGACGCCGCGAAGCGGGCGACCAGCGCCGGCTTGGGCAGGTCGCGCTGGGTGAGCACTTCGTACGGCACGCGGTCGCGCACCTTGGCGACGGCGTCGTCCATCGCCGCCCAGCTGGTGAACAGCGCCAGTGTGCGCCCTCCGGCGGCCTCGATCAGCGCGACCAGTTCGTCGGCAACGCCGTCGCGGAACCCAGGCGCGTTCGGGCGTGGCAGGTGCATCGCGCAGTACAACACGGCCTGGTGCTCGTAGTCGAACGGGCTACCGACGTCGTCGACGGTGGTGCGCTCGGCGGGCAGACCGACCCGTTCGGCCAGCCGGTTGGGAATCGTCGCGCTGGTGAGCACCGCCGTCCGGGCACCCCACACGCCGGCCGCCATCGTCGGCCCGACATCGAGCGGGGCGATCTCGAGCACCGGGAACTCGGCCCGGCCCGAGACGAAGGGCACCTGCGTGTCGCCCACGTTGCGAGCTGCCTGCACGGCTTCGAGCGCCCGGGTGGTGAGCTGCTGTGCGCGCAGCTGACGTTGCTTGGCGTCCTCGTCGTTCGTGGAGATGTTGGCGAGAGCGCCCCCGGCCCGGCCGAGCCGTCGCTCGGCGTCCTCGAGTACCTGGTCGATCGCCGGGGGAAACGGCGTGGTCAGGCGTGACCCGGCAACCGGTGCGAGCGCGTCGCGCAGCGCCGGGACCAGCTCCGACAACTCGGTCTCGATTGCCGGATCGCTGATGATCCGGCGCACCGCGGCGGCCACCGCGCCGAACCGGCCCGGCGCGAGCTGCACCCCGACCGTGTCGCTCATCACGTCTTCGATCACGTGGGCCTCGTCGAACACCACCACGTCGTGCTCAGGCAAGATCACCCCGCCCGAGCCGACGTTGAGCCCGTACAGGTGGGTGTTGACGACGATCACGTCGGCGACCTGCGCCTGGCGACGCGCCCGCTCGGCGAAGCACGGGTCGCCGAGTGGGCAGCGGGTTGCCCCGGGGCACTCGTCGGAGCCGACGCTGACCGCCTTCCACGCCTGGTCGCTCGGGTTCCAGTCGAGTTCGGCCTGGTCGCCGGTGGGGGAGTCGCCGGCCCACTCGCCGAGCCGCTTGATCTCGCCGCGCAGCACGTGCCCGCGGGCGTCGTCGCCGAGGCCGAGGTCGAGCGCCTCCTGCCCGCTGGCGTTGTTGGCCTCGCGCAGCCGCTGCAGGCACAGGTAGTTGCTGCGTCCCTTGAGTACCGCCCACTCGAACTCGTGCCCCAGCTCGGCCAGCCGCTCCGACAGGAACGGCAGATCCTTGGTGGCCAACTGATCCTGAAGCGCCTTGGTCGCGGTCGCGACAACGCACCTCTCGCCGGCGCTGATCGCGCCGACCAGATAGGCCAACGTCTTGCCGGTGCCGGTGCCCGCCTGGACGATCAGGTGCCGCTTGGACTGGATCGCCTCGGTCACGAGTTCGGCCATGCGCACCTGCCCCGGCCGGTCTTCGTGCCCCGGCAGCCCGGCGGTCACATGAGCGAGCACCGAGGCAACGTCGGCAGCGGTGGCGTCCGGGTTCACGCCGACGAGTGTGGCAGGCGAAAGCGATGACCACGCGGCTGCGCGTCGAGGGTCACAGTCCACCGAGCCAGAGTTCGTGGTGCTCATCCCACGTGGCAGCGCTGTGCCAGCTCATGGCGGTGAGTAGGCGCTTGCTGCAGGCGTTGTCGCCGTGGACGAGCCCGGCGAGGTGGTCGCCTTGCCGCTTTGCTGTGCGCAGGCGCTCGGTCACCAGTTGGTAGACGGCGAGGCCGGTTCCCCGATGCTGGTGGCTGTTGGCAACGGCGAGGACTTCGATCCAGATTCCCTCGACATCGACCCGAACGATGTCCTGCCACCCTGCGACGGCGGCGAGCGTCGCGTCGCCGTCCTCAATGAGAGCGAGCGACCGTCGCTGGAACTCGGCGCGCGGCACATCGTTGATCCACGCGACTGCCTGGTCGCGAATCCAGTGCTGGACTTCGTCCTCGTGCTTCGTTCCTGTCGAGCAGGCGAACTCGGCGAGCCGCTGCGTGTCGCCGGCCGCAGTCTCGAACGGTCGGAGGATCACCGCGGCGAAGGCGTAGGAACTCGCGCGGAGCGCCGTTCGGCATCGGTGAGCAATCGCACGCCGCCCGGGTGCCGGGTGTTGGGGTCGTCGTCGACAGCGAACGCGGCCCGCACCCAGATCGTGGCCGCGCCGCTGTCGAATTGTTCGGTATCGACCGCGATCAGCGCGCCCGGTGCGACGGTACGACGACTCGTGTCGACAGGGATCGGGAGCGAGTTGCAGTGCTCGTCGACGAGCAAGGCCGTACGACCGGACACTTCGAGGACACGTCCGGCGAACTGCTCGACCCCGAGGCGGTCGGCGAACCGGGACCGGGCCGAGGCGGTGAGCAGGCCGAGCCGCGTCAGGGCGCCGCCGGTGTCGGCGTCCAGATCCGCGGGGCTCGGGTCGGTGCCGGCGTGCTCGACCAGCCAGTCGGCGACGAACTGCGCGGCGCGGTGCGTGGCGAGTTCGGTCGCGGCGGCGTGTACTTCTGCGGCAGCGTCCGTGTCGCCGACGCGTACGAGCCGAGCCGCGTCGAGCATCAGCGACGAGTACCAGACCGCCTTGCCTCGGGCGCCGAGTTCCGACCGGGGGACGACGGTGATCGCCGCCGCTCCGAGGCCCTTGTCGCGGAGTTGGCGAAGCGCGGAGTCAGGGCGCAGACGCCCGCCGGGTCGCAGCACTTGTGCGAGCTCGGCTGAGGTCGTGAGGGGCCACGGGAGGATCATGGCGACAGCCTAGCCTGAATCTGCGTTTCACGGGTTCAGGTCCGGAGGAGTCGAGGAGGGGTGCCGACCGGGACGTGGTTCGTGCGAGCTTGCTTCCGGACCGGGTGGTGCGTCAGGCACACTTGTCGTGATGCCTACGACAGCGGCCGAGTCGATCGACGACACGACTGATCGCACGGTGCGAGATGGGATCGATCCGGACCTGGTCGCCGACGTGGCTCGGTGGTTCGTGCGGGCCGGCCGGGTGGTGCCCGGGCTGACCGTCGATGCCGACGGGCGGCCGCGGTCGTGGTGGTGGCCGTTGCCGGCGGTCACCGACCGGGCGCTGCTGGCAACGCTGATCGGCCCGGCCAACGACATCGAGTCGCACCGGGCGGCCGCAGCCGCGTTGGCCGACGAGGTCGACCGGCAGGTGCGTGCCCGCCTCGCCGGCGCCGGCGTCGATCTGGTCGGTCGGGTCCCGGGGCGGCGGGCGGTACCGGAGGTGTGGCTGCGGTCGTTGAGCGATCCCGACCCGTGGCTGCCCCCGTCTGCCGACATCGGCAAGGCCCGGGCGCTGACCGGCGAGGTCGCCGAGTGGGTCAGCGAGGCGGTCGCTGGGATCGGCAGCGTCGGCGTGCGCCTGCGGATCGTCGAGCCGGGCGAGCCGGGGGCTCCCGAGCATGCCTGGTCGGTCGAGGCGCTCGCGTTCGACGTCGACGAACCGAGCCTGGTGTCGCCGGTGGGCGCCGCGCTCGGGCCGGCGTCGCCGTTCGCCGCCGATGCGGCTGAGACGATTCTCACCGCGCTCGGGCGGGCGGTGCGGGTGGCGCCTGAGCTGGCGGGCGTGCTCGACCGGGCCGATGCCGGGCCGGTCGCGATCGGCGACGCCGAACTGGTCACGCTGTTGGCCGAGCGGACCGGCCCGCTCGCCGACGTCGGCGTGGCGGTGTTGGTGCCGTCGTGGTGGACCAACCGCCGCCAGCTCGGGGTGCGTGCCAAGGCGACGCAGACCGCCGGGTCAGTGACGTCGGCGGGGTTCGGGTTCGACGACGTGGTCGCCTTCCGGTGGGAGGCCGTGCTCGGCGATCAGCGGTTGACCAAGGCCGACCTGGCCGCCTTGCAGCGCGCCGCCGCGGCCAAACGGTCGTTGGTGCGGATCCGTGGCCAGTGGGTCGAGCTCGACCCCGCCGAGCTGGAGGCATTGTTGCGCGCGGCGGGCACGCCTGGGGAGGCGACGGTCGGCGACCTGGTGCGGACGGGGTTCGGGTTGCCGTCGGTCGCCGCGCCGGGTGGCGTGCGGGTGGTCGGGGCGCAGGCCACGGGACGGCTCGGCGAGCTGCTGGCGGGCACGCTCCACGAGCGGGCCGAACCGGTGGCCGCGCCCGACGGGTTCGCCGGTGTGCTGCGCGACTACCAGGCGCGTGGGGTGGGCTGGTTGCGCCTGCTCGGGTTGCTGGGCTTGGGGGCGTGCCTGGCCGACGACATGGGGTTGGGCAAGACCGCTCAGCTGATCGCCACCGTGCTCGCCGACCCGGTCCCCGAGCCGACGTTGGTGGTGTGCCCCACGTCGGTGCTCGGCAACTGGGAGCGCGAGGTCGCCCGGTTCGCCCCGGGGCTACGGGTATACCTGCACCACGGCGCCGGGCGCCAGCGCACAGCGGCGAAGCTGAAGAAGGCGTGCAGGACACACGACGTCGTGCTCACGTCCTACGGGTTGCTGGCACGCGATGCCGATCTGCTGGAGGGCGTCACCTGGGGCCGGGTCGCGCTCGACGAGGCGCAGCAGGTCAAGAACCCGTACACGGCGGCGGCCAAGGCGGTTCAGCGGCTGCCCGCCAAACGACGGATCGCGCTCACGGGCACCCCGGTCGAGAACCGGTTGACCGAGCTGTGGGCGATCATGCAGGCCGTCAACCCGGGGCTGCTCGGGTCGCTGAACTCGTTCAAGCAGCGTTTCGCCGCGCCGATCGAGCGTGACGGCGACGACGCTGCCGCGGCCCGGCTCCAGCGCCTGACGGCGCCGTTCGTGCTGCGGCGGGTGAAGACCGACAAGCGGATCATCGACGACCTGCCGGACAAGGTCGAGGTCACCGAGCGGTGCCCGCTCACCCGCGAGCAGGCGTCGCTGTACCAGGCGGTGGTCGACGACCTGCTCGAGCGGGCCGAGCAAGCCGAGGGGATCGAGCGTTCCGGGCTGGTGCTGGCCGGGATCATGAAGCTCAAGCAGGTGTGCAACCATCCGGCCCACTTCGCCAAGGACCGCAGCGCGCTGCACGGCCGTTCCGGCAAGCTCACCCGCGCCGAGGAGCTGTTCGAGGAGCTGCTCGCGGCCGGTGACAAGGCGTTGGTGTTCACGCAGTTCACCGAGTGGGGCGAGCTGCTCGTGCCATACCTGGGTCGCCGGTACGGGGTGCCGGTGCTGTGGCTGCACGGGGCCACGCCGCGGCGCCGCCGCGATGCACTGGTCGCCGAGTTTCAGGAGCGCGACGGCCCGGCCCTGTTCCTGCTGTCGCTGAAGGCCGGCGGCACCGGGCTCAACCTGACGGCCGCGTCGCACGTGGTGCACCTCGACCGGTGGTGGAACCCCGCCGTCGAGGACCAGGCGACCGACCGGGCCTTCCGGATCGGCCAGCACCGCAACGTGCTGGTGCACAAGCTCGTCAGCACCGGCACCGTCGAGGAGCGGATCGACGCGATGATCGCCACCAAGCGCGCCCTGGCGAGCAAGGTCGTCGGCACTGCCGAGACGTGGATCACCGACCTGTCGAACGACGAGTTGCGCGACCTACTCGTGTACGACGCGTCGGGGGAGGAGGGCTGACATGCCAGCACGGCGACCGTGGGACGACCCGTGGCGGAGCTACCCCGCATCCAAGCCGCGGGCGACCGAGGGCGGCATCGCCACCCGCAAGCAGCGCGGCAAGATGGCCGAGACGTGGTGGTCGAACCGGCTGGTCGAACTGCTCGCGTCGTATGGGCTCGGTGCCCGGATGCAGCGCGGCCGGCGTTACGCCCGCCAGGGCCAGATCGTGTCGTTCGCCGTGCAGCCCGGCCAGGTGCTCGCCCAGGTGCAGGGGTCGCGCCGCACGCCGTACATGGTCAGCGTCGGGTTCCGGATGCCCGACGAGGCCGGCTGGCAGGCCGTGCAGGCGCGCATCGAGGGTTCGTTGCAGATCCCCGCCCGACTGCTCGCCGGCGAGGTCCCCGCCGAGCTCGAGGCGGTCTTCGATGCGGCCGGGGTACCGCTCCTGCCGCGCCGCTGGGCCGAACTCCGGGCAACCTGCTCGTGCCCTGACTGGGAGAGCCCGTGCAAGCACGTCGCAGCCGTCTTGTACGTGCTCGCCGACCAACTCGACGACGACCCGTGGCTGCTCCTGCTGTGGCGCGGCCGTACCCGCGCCGAACTGCTCGCCCACCTCGGCCGCGGTGCTGCGGCACCCGCCGACATCGCCCCCTGGTGGCCGCTCGTTCCCGGGGCCGCGCTACCGGCTGGCGACGCCGGCAGCCACTCGTGGAGCGAATCCGGGCGGGCCGATCCGCTGGCCCGGCTCGGCCCGCTCGCCGTCGAGGTCCGCGGCCAGCCCGTCACGGAGCTGCTCGCACCCGCCTTTGGGGCGCTCGGTGGCGGCGATGGGTGACGCCACGTGGGGTACCGGCCCCGGTCAGCGGCCGGTGCGCGAGATCGACCTGGCTGGCATCTCCGAGGCGCTCGGCGACGCCAGCGGTGATACCGAGTGGTGGTACGACCCGGCCAGCGGGCAAGTCGAGCCACACCTGCCGCGCTGGACTCGCCTCGAGGTGGGTGACGAGGACGATGACCGCCCGTTCGACCGGGGCCTCGTACGCATCGAGCCCGAAGGCTCTCGCCCGGCGTACCGGGACATGGAGCACTTCGCCGATGCGGTCGCCGACTCGCACGCGGCCGATTTGCTTGCCCAGGCGCTCGGCGGACGGGGAGCGTTCCGCCGGTTCCGCGACGCGCTGTCCGAGTTGCCCGACCTGCGCTCGCGCTGGCACGACTTCGCCGTCGCGGCGAGCGAGGCCCGCGCGATCGACTGGCTCGTCGAGGAGGGCCACGCCGATCCCGACGACGCCACCACCGAACGGAGCGAGCGCGAGGCGATCATCGCCGAGACCCTTGACGCACTCGGCTCCAGCGGCGCCTTCGAGATCGATGCCCACGAGATGCCCACGCTGTGGCAGGACGTGACCGAGGCGATCGACGCCGACAACACCGTCACCGTCGTACGAGACGGCCGGCCCTGGGCAACGATCACCAGGCTGAACGGTCCTCGTCCGAGCTGATGGGGTAGCCGCGCGTACCTACCGCCCTCGTCGCTGTCGCGACAACGCACCTCTTACCGGCGCCGATCGTGCCGACCAGATACGCCAACGTCTTGCCGGTGCCGGTGCCCGCTTGGACGATCAGGTGCCGCTTGGACTGGATCGCCTCGGTCACGAGTTCGGCCATGCGCACCTGCCCCGGCCGGTCCTCGTGCCCCGGCAGCCCGGCGGTCACATGAGCGAGCACCGAGGCAACGTCGGCAGCGGTGGCATCGCGGTTCACGTCCACGAGTGTGGCAGGCGGTTCGCTCGGCAACTCGTAACCTGGCCGTGCCGAGTCACGGACCGCTCGAGAAGTCAATACCCGGCGCATGCCCGACGGCACTGGCGACACCGGGGGATTGCTTCCACTGTGTCCAGGCGCACGGAACGGCGGTCGACCTGGCGGTGTACCCTTCCCTCATGGGTGTCACTGCAGCCGACTTGCTTGAGCAGGTGATGGCGCTGCCCGACGGCGAACGCAACGACTTGGTTGCCGAGTTGATCGCGCGTTACCCCGCTCCAGACGACGCCCCAGAGGTCGACTCGCCGGAGTGGGTTGTGGAGATCGAGCGTCGTGCCCGACGTGTACTGGCGGGCGAGTCGACGGCCGATGACTGGGAGGTCGCCGAAGCGCGAATCCTGGCTCGGCTCGCCGACGAGTGAGTCGCCGGGTCCGCCTGGAACCTGAGGCGGAAGCAGAGCTGTACGCCGCGGCCGCGCGCTACGAGCGCGAGGTGCGTGGACTCGGCAAGGACTTCGTTGCGGGCGACGCGAGCCGTTCGTCAACGCCTTCGCCGTTGGCCGAACAGCGGATCGTTCGTTGACGACGTCGACCCGTCGCTGGGGGTGCGGCGGTTCCCGCTCGCTCGGTTTCCTAAACCGTGAGTCGCAGGTTCGATCCCTGCCTGGGGCACCCACATAAGCCCAGCTCAGCGGCCATTTCGATCTTGGGCGGTTCTACCCATTTCGCTCGTGGTAACGCCGTGGTAACGTCGATTCATGGCGAGTGGCACCGTCTACCGCCGGGTGACACCATCCGGGGCAGCATCGTGGGTCGCTCATGCGACGTGGCAGGAGGGCGGCAAACGGCGTCAGTCGAAGCGTTCGTTCGCCTCCAAGAAGCTCGCTCAGGTTGCACTCACCGAGTTGCTCGCCGCTCATCAGTCGGGCACCTTCGTGGCACCGAGCCGAGTGACGCTCGCCGAGTTCGTCGAGCCATGGCTCGCCGGTCTGGTGAATCAAGGCCGCAAGCCGACGACGTTGAAGGGCTATCGCGGTTGTCTCGAACGACACGTGGTGCCCGTACTCGGTTCCGTGCCGCTCCAAAACCTTCGAGCGACCGACCTCGACTCCTTGTACGCCGCGCTGCTCGGTCGGCTGTCGATGACATCGGTGCATCACGTCCACGCGGTGATCAACAAGCTACTGCACGACGCGGAACGCAAAGGGCTGGTGCAACGCAACGTCGCCCGTTTGGCCAACGCTCCGTCGCTCACGACGGCCCGGGGGAGAGGGCCAGAGATGACCGTGTGGACGCCGGCCGAACTGTCCAAGTTCTTGGCGTCGATCGAGGGCAACCGGAACGAAGCGCTGTTCCGTCTGATGGCGATGACTGGTCTGCGGCGCGGCGAAGTCGTGGGCCTTCGCTGGTCGGACGTGCAACTCGATCGGCACCGGCTGACGGTGAACCAAGCAGCCACAGTCGACGCAGGCCTCGAGACCGTTGACGTGCCCAAGACTCGTCGCAGTCGGCGAGTGATCGATCTCGACGGAGACACCACGGCGCTGCTGCAACGTCATCGTGCGAGGCAGCGCGAACTGTTCCTGCGGCTCGGCGTGACCGCGTCGGCGAGCGACCGTGTGTTCACGAACGAGATCGGTGATCCGATTCGGCCGCACTCGGTGGGTCAAGCATTCGGTCGATTGGTGACGTCGGCGGGAGTGCGCCCGATTCGTCTCCACGACCTTCGCCACACCCACGCGTCACACTTGCTCATGGCCGGCATCAACGTGAAGGTCGTCAGTGAACGCCTCGGCCACGCCTCGGTGAGTTTCACCCTCGACACCTACGCCCACGTCATGCCCGGCCAACAAGCCGAAGCAGCGGCCGCAGCCGCTGCCTTGCTGGGAGCGACGTGACGGTGATCGTCTCAGAGCATCGATTCCGCGGACGTCTGAATGTTGCCCGATGTCACGTGAGCAGATCGCTGGGTGCCAGATGCCAAGGCTGAGCGAGTTCTACGGGATCGTGATCTACATGTACTTCGCCGACCACAATCCGCCGCATTTCCACGCGATCTACGCCGAACATGAAGTCTTGATTCGCATACACGATGGCACGACGATTCGAGGTGACCTCCCGAGGACGGCGATGCGACTCGTCGAGCAGTGGCGACTCTTGCATCACGACGAGCTGCTGGCGAACTGGACCTCAGCCCAGGAACCAGCCGCTCTGTCACCGATCGAGCCCCTCCAGTAGCCTGTGGACATGGCTGCGCTCCCACGAGTCACCGATGTGGATCATCTCGGTGGGCGCGCGCTTCGTGTCACGTTCTCCGACGGCCTCGTACGGGAACTCGACTTTGCCGGGGAGCTCCCCGGCGTGCTCGCGACCATCGATGATGACGAGGTCTTCGCGGACGTATCGGTCGACTCCGTTGCAGGAACAGTGTGCTGGTCGAACGGGATTGACCTCGACCCAGATGTCCTGCACGGAGACCAGACCTCGGTAGCAGCGATTCACCCGCGTCTGCTTCGCGAGTACCGGCTCCAACAAACCAGCTGACCCCGCACGCCACCGTCTCAGCGGGCTGCTTGACCTTCGAGTTGGAGATGCAGGAACGAAGAAGTCCGAGCCACTCGGCGAGGAAGATGATCCCGGCGTTCTCCCCCGTATCTGAGGAGCCGCCGGGATTTGCGCGTTAGAGGCGAGAGGTGTCGCAATCAGAACAATGTCCGCTTCGTCGGCGCGTCCTTGGGCGCGCCCAGGTCGGGCGGCATCGTCGAGCGGGAGGCTTCGTCGATCAAGCCTTCGACGTACCGCTCGAGTTCGACGAGCGAGAAGCGGACGCATCGGCCGATGTGCACGGGCGTGACGAGGTGGAGCTTGATCAGCTCGTACAAGGTGGTGCGTCCGATCCCCAGCAGCCGCGCCGCCTCCTGTGCCGAGACGAGCAATGGTCGCGTCGGTGCGAGGCCACTGGTTCTTGCCTTCGTCGCGGTAGACGTCGCCAGTTCCATGACGGTGTACGGGATGCGTGTCGGAGGTCGATGGAACGGTTGGTGATCATCGGTAGCGAGTTCTTTGCGGACGCCGACTCGAGGCTGTTTCGGCGCCAACCGCTGCGCTCGTCCTTGGCGGCAAGACTTGGACAGCGCGTGTCGGCCGGTGCTGCGACATCGATGAACAGCGTCGAGTTGACCCTCCGTATAGCTCCTCGGTCTGATGCTCTGGCTATGGGAGCGATCGAGGGAGTGGTCCAGGGACTGGACAGGGAGTCCCTGGGAGCCTCGACATGTGGTCAGGGCCGGCGTCGGCGCGCCGCCCGTCGTCGTTCCGCTCGATTGGACGGTTGATCGACGGTCGCCGTCTGGCGCTGCCCATCCGACGAACCGCCAGCTTCGTGCTGTTGAAGCTTGTCCAGTTCGGCCCGTGCTGTAGCAAGATCGGCCATGACGTCGGCGTGACTCACCTCCAGCCAATCGGTCCGCTTGATCTGACGGGCCAGCTCCCGCTCAGCGTACGCAATGGCGGCACGCAGCTCACGCTCCACCGACTGCGCCGCTGCCAGCTGCTCGTGCAGCGCACGTTCGCGCTCGAGCGACTTCGCCAGTTGATCGCCGTCATCAATGGCCTGTTCCATCGTGGACGGTTCCGACCCGCCGCGCTGCCGAGCCCGGTACGCCCGAACTCGGTCCGTATCCGACCGCCACTTTCGTGGCCGACCACCCTTGCCAGGAATCGTCACAGCCTCATGGTAACGAAACGTAACGGTACGTTCACCAATCGGGTAATAGTCTGTGAGGGACTCCCTGCCTTGGTTGCAGTTGCCGGCGAGCGACGGGTCGTCGAAGTCGATTCCGCATTCCGTATGCCGCGCCGGTATCGACGTTTCCGGTGGGAACTGGACCGGGTGCGATTGGTGGCTGGGTCGAGCCGACTGCTCGCCGCGTGACTACGGACGTGGGGCAGAATGATGCAGTGGGTGCTTGGGGTACTGGGATCTTCTCGGATGACACTGCGAGCGATGTGCGGAGTGACTACCGGTCGCTGCTCGAGTCGGGCGTCGATGACGCGCATGCGATGCGGGAGATCTTGCGGACCTACACGCCAGACGACACGGTCGTGTGGCTGGCACTCGCCGCAGCGCAGAGCAAGCTCGGCCGTCTCGATCCCACCGTGGCAGCGAGAGCGCTTGAGGTCATCGACACCGACGAAGATCTCGAACACTGGATGGACACGGAGCCGAAGGAGCGTCGAGGTCGTCGGCGCGCTCTCGCGAGGTTGCGACAGACCTTGACCGGGCCTCAGCCCGAGCGTCAGGAGGTCAAGCTCCAGTGGCGGCATCACACTGACCTTGAGGTGGGGGACGTGCTCGAACTCTCTACCGAGAGTGTTTCGACGCTGTGGGCGGTCGTGGCGTCGGACCCCGGAGCGCTCGGGACGCATCCGATGATTCGACGCCTGCGATACGCCGGGCGAAGGCCCTCGTCGGCACAGGAAGTGTTCGACCGGACTCGAAGCGGGGAGATCATTGCGGAGCCCGGTTGGGACGAGATCTGGGGGGTCCGAATGCGGAGCCGCGACTCGGACTGGACCGGGCCGGCTTCACAAGAATCGAAAGCAGTGGTCTGCCGGTGCACGAAAGCATTGCGAGAACGCTGGGTTGCGTCGGCATCACGTGGGACGAGATCACAAAGCACGTCCGTAGCGGAACCAACCCGTTCGGTGGCCTCATGTCATCGGATGACATCATCGAGCTCCTCCAGTAGCTGCAGACAAACAGTGCCGTGAACCGACGGTAGGTGACGCTCAGGGCGGGGCTTGTCGCCCGGGGATTATGGGACGTGCGACTTGGGCCGCACTCGTCCACCTGCGGGACCAAGCAGCAGTGATTATGCGTTCTGAAACCGAGCGGTCGAATCGGCCGAGGTCGGCGCTTGCGGCGGCCGCACAAACCGAATCCTCTTTGTGTCAAGCCGGGGTGTTTTCGGGGTGTCGATTGCGCGTCGGATTAGGTGCGTGGCGGGGTGTGATGAGCGTGGGGTCGGGTTCGGGAGTGACTGTTCCGTAGAGCCGGGTCGTGTGAGGTGTGCATGTGTCGACCGCTTCGACGGTAAAAGTCGCTTGACATTCAGACAAACGACCTTTACATTCCCGAATATGGCATCGGAACGCGCCCAGCGTCAGAGCAGCAGCGACATCGCGCGTCGGCGCGCCGCGTCCGGCGACCTCGTGCCCGGGCTGGCGGTGCTCATCGTGAGCCAGGCATCCCTCACCGCTGCGAGCCCTGACGCCTCAGCGAGCGCCTGGCATCTCTTGTGGGCGCTGTCGCCGCTCGTCGGCATCGGACTGTTGGTATGGGCGCAAATCAGGATACTGAGGCGTTCCGACGAGCGCGAGCGCGCAGTGGAGCTGTCGGCGATGGCGATCGGGTTCGGCGTGGTGGTCACCGCCCTCGCTGTCGTTGGCGTGCTGCAAGCCGCCGAGATCGGCGGCGCCCGCCAGCAGCTCCAAGTCACCACTGGCCTGGGGATCGCAGCGTGGGTCGTCGCCTTGGTGGCTCTCGAGCGGCGGATGTCGTGAACAACCGACTGCGCGAGCTGCGGGCCGCCCGCCGATGGAGCCAAGCCGACCTGGCGGACCGCCTCGACGTGTCGCGCCAGACGATCAACTCGATCGAGAACGGCCGCTACGACCCGAGCCTTCCCCTCGCATTCAGGATCGCTGCGGTCTTCACCCTGCCGATCGAAGAGATCTTTCTCCCGTCAACCGAACCCGATCCCCAATCCGAGAGACCGACCGGCCCCCGCCAGGGAGCCGGCCGTCGGTGAACGCCACCACGACGAACGAGAGGACCCAGACATGCTGGCCGACGACCTACTGATGCTCCTCCACCACGCCGAGACCGGCCGACAACTGGTCTCGTCCGACAAGGCCAACCTCGCCATTGCCGGAGCCCTCCTGGCCGAACTCTCCCAACGACAGCGGATCAAGTTCACCGACCCCCACCGGCTGACCAAGAACCGCACCATCGTTGTCAACGATCCCACTCCGACCGGCGACGCCGTGCTCGACGAGGCCCTGCACCGCATCTCGCAGCTCCGTTCCAAGCGCGCGCACGTAATCGTCTCCAAGATCGCCAAGGGCATCCGCAGCGAAGTCCTGGAACGCCTCACCGAGCAGGGCACGCTCCGGTTCAAGCAGGCACAGCTCGCCGGCCTCATCCCTGCACGAGCGTGGCCCGCGCGCGATGGTCAGCCCACCGAGGGACTCAAGAGAGAACTCCACCACGTCCTCACCGGCGAGCGATCACCGACACCCCGAGACGCTTCGATCATCTCGCTGCTCCACGCCATCGACGGCACCGCTAAAGTCCTCGACTTCACAGGATTCGAACGACGAGAGGCGAAGCGCCGAGCCAAGGCAATCGCCGCGGGCGACGCCACAGGTGAAGCAGTTCGCCAGGCACTCGCCACGGCCGCGTTCTGAGTGAGTACAACGTGGTAGGCACTGATTTGGACCCTGTCGTCGTCGGTTCAGGTCGCGTCTGTTTGTAGAGGCCGACCGGTTCGGTTGCGGGCGAACTATCACAAGCCGCACGGATCGAGACAGCTCTACGCCTGGTACTCGATCGGCGGTGACCGCCTAGACGGCAACCTCGAAGTCCGCAAAGGATCAGCAGCGACGATGCGGGCGATCCAGTCGATCCGCGCCAGCATCGATGACGGCGAACCGATCCACGTGATCCTGGACAACTTGAACCACCACAAGAACCGCGTCGTGCGCGCCTGGTGCGACGCGAACAACGTCGAGTTGGTGTTCACCCCGACCTACGCATCATGGGCCAACCCGATCGAAGCCCACTTCGGGCCACCACGCCAGTTCGTCATCGCCAACAGCGACCACGCCGATCACCCCGCCCTCGCACGCGCTATACGTAGCTACCTGCGCTGGCGAAACACCCACACTCGAGACCCCCGCATCCTCGACGCCGAACGACGCCACCGAGCCCGCATCCGCAGCGAACAACAACGCCGATGGGGACATCCCCGCCGCGCCGCGAAACGCGCGAACGTATGTGGTCACGGCACTAGGACCGTGGGTCCGAATCGGTTGATTGGGCGGTGATGGTCGGTCGTTGCATCGGGTTCTCAGTCGTTGCGGGTAGTGGGCTGTCGGGTGTGAGCGGCTGAGCCGCTGTTGATGCTGTCGGTGCGGTGTCGCCCGGCG
>DATMEY010000018.1:0-94048 GCA_035556435.1 Ilumatobacter sp.
GCATCGAACCTCAACTACGCCCCCGGCGACGTCGTCGCCAACCTCGTCATCGCCAAACCCGACGCAGCAGGCAAGGTCTGCCTGTACTCCCACGCCACCACCAACCTCGTCGCCGACGTCTCGGGCTACTTCCCCGCCGACACGGGCTACCACCCCGTCACCAACCCCGCCCGCCTGCTCGACACCCGGGTCGTCAGTTCGAGCGCCGGCGGGCCCGTCGCCGGTGGGACCGCGGTGACGCTCCAGGTGACCGACCGCGCCGGAGTGCCGGCGAGTGCTGCCGCGGTGGCTCTGAACGTGACCGCCGTCGAGCCGCAGGGTGCCGGTCATGTGACGGTCTTCCCGTGTTCCGAGCCGCAGCCGCTGGCGTCCAACCTGAACTACGCGCCGGGCGACATCGTCGCCAACCTGGTGATCGCCAAGCCCGACGCGGCGGGCAAGGTCTGCCTGTTCTCGCACGCCACGACCCACCTCGTGGCCGACGTCTCGGGCCACTTCCCAACCGGCTCGGGGTTCGTACCGATCACCAACCCGGCGCGGATCCTCGAGACGCGGACGCCCGGCTCCGACGGTGATGACCACGGAGACCACGGGAACCACGGCGGCGGGCCGCAGGGTGGCAGCGAGTTCGGTATCCCGGCGTTCGACGAGGACGACTTCCTCCCGCGCCGCCCCGGGAGCGGCGACCTGCGGCTCCAGGCGAGTGCGGCCCCTCGCGACCCGGCGGCTGGCCCGTTCCCAGGCATTGGCACCTTCCGCGTGTTCTGCGAGGCCAGCCACATGGGTTACAACGATCCGATCCTCTTCCCTGGGGTTGACGGCGCATCCCATCTCCACCTGTTCTTCGGCAACACCACGACCGACGCGGCCTCGAACCTGAACGGCATGCGCAACGTCGGCAACTCGACGTGTGACGGGGGCATCGCCGACCGCTCCGCGTACTGGGTGCCCGCGCTCTACGACCCCGGCACGAACCAGATCATCGAGCCGTGGATCTTCGCCGCCTACTACCAGTCGGGGTTCTCCGGGCTGGACCCGGCGACGGTCCAACCGATCCCCGAAGGCTTGCGGATGATCGTCGGCAAGGCGACCGCCACGCCCGCGACCTACGCCGAGCACAACACGTTCATGCAGGGCGGGCGCTGGGGCTGCTTCAGCGGTGCCGGCGGGCCCACGAACACCGGCGCCGACATCCCCGACTGCGGCAGCAACCGGGTCACCCTGGTGCTCAACTTCCCGCAGTGTTGGGACGGCCGCAACCTCGACTCGCCCGACCACATCAGCCACATGGCGACTCCCGCCGTCCAGCGGGTGGGGTCGTCGTTCGTGCGAGCCTGCCCCGCCACCCACCCGGTCGTCCTACCGTCGATCATGCTCCAGGTCGTGTACCAGAACAACGGCAACAACAGCGGTGACTGGCGGCTCGTATCGGACATGTACCCAGCCACCGAGAACGGCGGTGCCTCGCTCCACGCCGACTTCGTCAACGGGTGGGATCCGGGCATCATGGACCTCTGGCTGAACAACTGTGTCCGCGCCGTCCGCGACTGCGAACGGTCCGAACTCGGCAACGGCCAAGCCCTGACGTCGCGATTCTCCCGCTGATCCCGAGGCCAGCGGTTCGCGCCGCGGCTGCTGCTCACCAGGACATCGGTGTAGGGTTGCCGGTGGCACGGCACACCCGTACGTGCTGTACCGGCATTCCGGCCGGTACGGGAGCGATGCTCTGGACCTTGGTAGCGCCTCAGAATCGGTAGCCAAGGAGGCCCCCGTGAGTTCGCTCCGTTCATCAGCTTGGTTCCGCTTGCCGAGCAAGGCGTCGTGACCAGTGCCCAGGTCGACCCGACCACGCGCCTCGGCGCCCGTGGCTGAGCGATGGCCGGCGAGCGGCGGCGGCGAATCCTCGCCGCGCTGTCCAGCGGCGGCGGTCCCGAGGTGGGCACGCGCCGGCTGTGTGAGGTGTGCGCCGAGATCACTCACACGAGCGGCGCGGGGATCATGTTGATGTCGGGGGACGTGTCGCGCGGCTCGATCTGCACGACCGATGAGGTGAGCGCGCTGATCGAACAGCTCCAGTACGACTTGGGCGAAGGGCCATGCATCGACGCGTTCCGCACCGACGTCGCCGTATTGGAGCCCGACCTCGCCAACCCCACCGTCGCCCGCTGGTTGGCGTTCACCGACCCCGCCGTGGCCGCCGGCGCCCGCGCTGTGTTCGGGTTCCCGCTCCGAGTGGGCGGGGTGCGTCTCGGGGCGATGAACCTGTACGACCGGCACCCCGGCCCGCTCACCGACGACCAGCATGCCGATGCGCTCATCATGGCCGAGGTCGCCGCCCAGTCGGTGCTGACGCTCCAGGCCGGAGCCCTGCCGGGCACGCTCGCCACCGAACTGACGACTGGCGCCGACTTCCGGTACGTGGTCCACCAGGCAGCCGGCATGGTGGCCGTGCAACTCGGCGTCTCGGTCGGCGAGGCGTTGGTCCGGCTCCGGGCGCACGCGTTCGGCAACGGCCGTTCCCTCACCGACGTGGCGACCGCCGTGGTGGCACGCCGCCTTCGCTTCCCCCACGACGACACCGAGACAGGAACCACTCGATGACCGCTGTCCCACCGAGTACGATTGGTGGCGACCCCGGGGCCGCCACCCGACCGGGGCGCCTGGCACGGGCTGAGCTGATCGGAGAGCCGATGCCGAGAGAAGCCAAGCTCGCCAAGGCGCTCGTGGAACTCGCCGACACGCTGGTCGCCGACTTCGACGTCGTCGAGATGCTGAGCCGTCTCACCGACCACTGCGTCGAGGTGCTCGACGTCGACGCAGCCGGAATCATGCTCGCCGATCCGGACGGCAGCCTGCGCGCGCTGGCGTCGTCGAGCGAGACGATGCGGCTGCTCGAGCTGTTCGAGATTCAGTCGCAAGAAGGGCCCTGCCTCGACTGCTACCGGACCGGCCAAACGGTCATCAACCGCGACCTGACCACGTCCGACGACCGGTGGCCTCGGTTCGCCGCCGAGGCCCGTGCGGCCGGCTTCGGCTCGGTGCACGCCCTCCCGATGCGGCTCCGTGGCGCGGTGATCGGCGCCCTCAACCTGTTCCACATCGCGCCCGGACGCATGACCCAAGCCGACGTCGACGCCGGCCAGGCACTCGCCGACATCGCCACGATCGCGATCCTCCAGCACCGGGCTGCCCACGAAGCGCAACTCCTCAACGAGCAACTCGACAACGCGCTCAACACTCGTGTCGTCATCGAACAGGCCAAGGGCATGATCGCCGAACACGAAGGCCTCGACCTTGAGGCGTCGTTCCTGCGTCTACGCAACCACGCCCGCAGCCACAACCTGCGGCTCGCCGACGTTGCCGCCGCGATCACCGACGGTGCGACTTCGCCGGCGTCGCTCGACCCGCTTCCCACCAAGAAGTAGCCGCCCGCGGCCGTACACTGACCGGCAGGTAGTTGCTGCTCCAGACCCCGGCCGTATCTCCCGCCCGCTACGAACGCGAGGAGTTGACCCCATGGCCGGTCTGGCGATCATCACCGAGGCGTGCATCGACGTGAAGGATCGAGCCTGCGTCGACGTGTGCCCGGTGCAGTGCATCTACGAGTTCGACCCGGCGACCAACGCGCTGGTGTCCGAGGAAGAAGCCGGGAGCGGCGAGATCGTCACCACGCACACGCCCAACGCCGACGCGATCGCGATCTTCGGCAACAGCTTGCTGTACGTCAACCTCGACGAGTGCACGTCGTGCACCGCCTGCTACCAGCCCGATGTCTGCCCGGTCGGTGCGATCTATTCCGACGAACGCGTTCCCGACGGCACGCCCTCGAGCGCCAAGTACAACTCGGCCGACCCCAACAAGGGACACGACCACCGCTTCTTCATCCAACACAGCCGCGACGTCTTCGTCGACTGACAAAGGGGATCGCCACACTCATGAACGCGCAACTCGCCCCCGAGCGCTCGACAGCTCCGACCGAGCGACCATCGGTCATCGGCCTCTGGCGATCCGTGTTGCCCTCGGCCCGCGAGATCGCCAGCGCCCGGCGGCGCCTGCACCTCAAGTCGATCGCCATCGCCGTGGTGCTCGGTGCGAGCTACTGGATGCTCGTGCTGTCGGGTTGGGCGGTACCGATCCGGCTGGCGGGCGCGCTGGGCGTCGTGGTGTCGGCAGTGGCGGTCGGCACCGGCATCATGCACGACGCCAACCACGGCTCGTTCTCGCGCCGTCGGTGGTTGAACCGGGCGCTCGCGTGCACGTCGGACGCGCTCGGCGCCAGCAGTTGGCTGTGGCGCTACCAGCACAACAACCTGCACCACGGCAACACGAACGTCGTGGGGTTCGACGCCGACATCGCCCTCGCTCCCTTCGCCCGGCTCGCGCCGACCCAGCCGTGGAAGCGCTGGTACCGCGCCCAGCACATCTACATCTGGCCGCTGTACGGGTTCCTCTCGCTCAAGAACCTGCTCGTCAGCGACGTAGTCGCGCTCGCCACCGGCCGAATCGACCAGCGGCCGCTGCGGCGCCCCGTGACCCCACTGGTCGTCGCCCGGGTCGTCGCCGGCAAGCTCGTCCACGTGGCATGGGCGATCGTGATTCCGCTTGCGTTCAACCCGTGGTGGGGCGTGCTCGCGTTCTATCTCGCGTGTTCGTGGTTGGTCGGGTTCGTGCTGGCGATGACGTTCCAGCTCGCCCACTGCGTCGACGGTGCCGAGTTTCCCGACCCGGCCAGCCCGCGCCGCCAAGACGACTTTGCCACGCACCAGCTGCGCACCACCTGCAACATCGCCTCGCCGATGCCGGTGGCGGGAGCGTGCTTCCGGTGGCTGGTCGGCGGCCTCGACCACCAGATCGAGCATCACCTCGCGCCGCGCCTGCCACACCCGGCCTACCCGGCGCTGGCGCGTCGCTTTCGCGCACTGTGCCAACTGCACGGCATCGACTACCACGTGCACCCGGGCGTGTGGTCGGCGGTGTGCGCGCACGGACGATGGCTGCGCAAGATGGCCCGGCCCCCGGTGCCGCTGGCCGCGCCACACGCCACCGGCTGACCCACGACCCTGTTCCACCGGACGTCCCACACAGGTTCCAGAAACTCGTTGACACCCCTTCCGTAGTGTGGCGAGTGCCGGCTTCCCCCGACGCTGACGCGGCCCCGCCGCCGACCGAAGGGAAACACCATGCCCAACGACCACAGTAGAGTGCGTGCACTCCGCAAGCTCGAGGAGCTGATCGGAGTCGAGGAGGCCCACGCCATCATGGAAAGCGTCCCGCCATTCGACTGGCACCAACTCGCCACCAAGGCCGACCTCGCGGCGGCCACGGGCAACCTCGCGACCAAGGACGAGCTGCGAGTGCTCGCAGCTGAACTACGAACCGAGATCGGCGGCCTCCGCACCGAGCTGCACCAGAGCCTCGCTGCCCAGACCAAGTGGTTCGTGACCACCAACGCGGCCATGGTCGGGCTGGCCCTGGCTGCGGCCAAGCTGATGTTCTGAACTACCGACTGGAGGCAATCTCGACGCCGGAGGCGTAGGTGGCGGCGATGAGGGGGACGCCAGGGCGATAGGCCAGGTGGGTGTACGACGGGGCGTCGAGAACGACGAAGTCGGCGCGGCTACCGGGGGCGAGCTGACCGACGCCGGGCTGGCGCAGGGCCGTGGCCCCACCCACGGTGGCGGCGAGCAACGCTTCCTCGATGGTCATCCGCATCTCACGTACGGCGAGCGCGATGCACAGCGACATCGACGTGGTGTAGCTGCTGCCGGGGTTGCAGTTCGTGGCCAGCGCGACCGTCGCCCCGGCGTCGAGCAGGCGGCGCGCCTCGGGATACGGCGAGCGGGTCGAGAAGTCGGCCACCGGCAGCAGTGTGGCGACCGTGGTGCTGGCCGCGAGCGCCTCGATGTCGTCGACGGTGAGGTGCGTGCAGTGGTCAGCCGAGGCGCACCCCAGCTCGACCGCGAGCTGCACCCCCGGGCCTGGGCCGAGCTGGTTGGCGTGCAGGCGACCTCCCAGGCCGCGCGCCATCCCGGCCGTGAGTACGGCACGGCTCTGGTCGGCGTCGAACGCGCCGACCTCGCAGAAGGCGTCGACCCAGCGGGCGTGCGGCGCGGCCGCGTCGAGCATCTCGGTGCACACCGCGTGCACGTAGTCGTCGGTACGACCGGCGAACTCGTCGGGCACCACGTGGGCACCGAGGAACGTCGTGTGCTCGGTGAACTCCCCGGCCACGCGGAGACAGCGTTGCTCGTCGGGGGCGGTGAGGCCGTACCCCGACTTGATCTCGATCGTCGTGATGCCCGCCCGAGCGGCTTCGGCCCGTCGTGCCTCCGTCAGCCGGATCAGCTCGGCATCGTCGGCGGTCCGCGTGGCGGCGACGGTCGTGCGGATGCCGCCCGCGGCGTACGCGGCACCAGCCATCCTGGCCACGAACTCGTCGCCGCGCTCACCGGCGAACACGAGGTGCGTGTGGCTGTCGACGAAGCCAGGGATCACGCACCGGCCGGCAGCATCGACGCGCTCGTCGCCGGACGCACCAGCGGGCTCGACGGCGACGACCGTGCCGTCGGCCACGACGAGCGCGACGTCGCGGCGGATGCCGAGCGGCCCCTCCCCCACCGCCGGGTCGTTGGTGACCAGCAGCCCGACGTTGTCGACCACCAGCGTCTGGCTACTCATCGCGCACCAATGGTCTCGATACGCCGGGCAGAGCCCGGCACTCGACCACCGGAATGAGTCACCCAGGTGGTTGAGCTTGTCGAAATCACCGTGAGCAACGTCATCTCGTGTCCTCCCACACGGCAGTGATCGAGTGGTGGAGTTCGGTGGCCACGTCGAGTGACACGTGAGCACCGTCGCGCACGACGACACGGCCGCCCGCCACCACGTGGTCGACGTCGTTGGCGCTCGCCGCGAACACGGCGGTTGCCAGCGAGTCGTCCCCACCCGCGGTGCGCACGGAGTCGAGCCGCACCGTCACCAGGTCGGCAAGCGCGCCCACCTCGATCCGGCCGGCGTCGGGCCAGCCCAAGCTGCGGTGGCCGGCCTCGGTGGCCGCGGCGAGCAGAGACGACACCGTGTGGTTGCCGCGCGCGAGCGTCGCCAGGCGCTCGTCGAGTTCGACCGCGCGGGCCTCTTCGAACAGGTCGATCACCGCGTGCGAGTCGCTGCCAAGCGTGAGCGCGACACCCGCTGCGACCAGCCGCCCGGTCGGACCGATGCCGTCGGCCAGATCGCGCTCGGTCGTGGGACACACGCAGACCGTGCTCCCGTGTGCTCCGAGCAACCCGACGTCGGCATTGGTTAGGTGCGTGGCGTGCACCGCTGTGAACGCTGCGCCGAGCGCCCCGCGTTCGGCGAGCACGCCGGTCGGTGTCAGGCCGAACGCGGCCAGCGATGCCTCGTTCTCGGCCGGCTGCTCACTGACGTGGGCGTGCAGCGGAACCGCCCGATCAGCGGCCCAGCGGGCGACGCGCTCGATCGAGCCCGGGTCGACGGCACGAACCGAGTGGATCGCCGCGCCGATCTTCGCGCCAGGACCGACCTGGAGACCGTCGGCCCGGTCGGCCCACGCCTCCACGGTGCCGTCGCTGAACCGGCGCTGGACGTCGTCGAGCGGCTGGCCGATACCGCCGTGGAGGTAACACGTGTCGAGCAGCGTGATACGGGTGCCGGCCTCGGCGGCGGCGGCGAGCAGGGCCGCCCCGATCGCATTCGGGTCGGCGTACGGCGTGCCGCCGGGCTGGTGATGGAGGTAGTGGAACTCGCCCACGCACGTCACCCCGGCCAGCGCCATCTCGGCAAACGTCGCCCGGGCCAGCCGGAAGTACGAGTCTGGGTCGAGCGTGGCGGCCAGCGCGTACATCTGCTCACGCCACGTCCAGAACGAGCCGGTGTTGTGGTGGGTACGGCCGCGCAATGCCCGGTGGAACGCGTGGCTGTGAGCGTTGGCGAGCCCGGGCAGTGTCAGACCCTTCAGCCGGACCGCGTCGGCGGTGGCTGGGACGCCGGGCTCGACGGCGACGATCCGTTCGTCCGCAACGGTCACGAGCACGTCGGCCACGGCCGTGTCACCCCCCACCCAAGCCAGCTCGCAGTGGTAGGTACAGCGATGTGGTCTCGATACACCGGCTGCGCCGGCACTCGGCCGTTCTTCCGGTGGTCGAGTGCCGCCCTCTGGGCGGTGTATCGAGACCACGCCGTCAGCTTCCGACTCGGGCGACGAACTCGGTGATCCGCTCGACGAAGGCGTCGCGGTGGAAGCGTTCGAACTGGTCCCAGGTGGTGAACGTGGTGGGGTCGGTCACCCGGTCGAGGAACAGCGTGCCGTCGAGGTGGTCGCACTCGTGCTGGAACGTGCCCGCGGTCAGCCCGCGCTTCACCTCGTCGTGGGCAACGCCGTCGCGGTCGAGGTAGCGCACCCGGATGTTGACGCGACGGGCGACCGTGCCGCGCAGGTCGGGCACCGACAGGCAGCCCTCGTTGACGTCGACCAGCTCGTCGTCGAGGAACTCGATCTCGGGGTTGGCCACCACGGTCAACGGGATCGGCGGCTTGTACGGATAGCGCGGGTTCCGGTTGACCTCGATCACGGCAACCCGGAGCGGCACACCGATCTGGTTGGCGGCCAACCCGGCCCCGTTGGCGGCGCGCATCGTGTCGATCAGGTCGTCGATCAGCCCCTGCACCTCAGGCGTTGCCAACTCGTCGGGGGTCACCTCGCGGGCACGCTCGCGCAACACCGGATGCCCGACCGTTACGACTTCGCGCACCACCATCGTCAGCCCTCCTGCATCGGCACCCGCACGCCACGCTCGGCGGCGACCTCGACCGCCCGGTCGTAGCCGGCGTCGACGTGGCGGATCACGCCCATCCCCGGGTCGCTCACCAGCACCCGCGAGAGCTTCTCGTCGGCGAGCGCGGTGCCGTCGGCGAGGCACACCATGCCGGCGTGGATCGAACGCCCGATGCCCACACCGCCACCGTGATGGATGCTCACCCACGTGGCCCCACTCGACGTGTTGACCAGCGCGTTCAGGAGCGGCCAGTCGGCGATCGCGTCGCTGCCGTCGAGCATCGCCTCGGTCTCTCGGTAGGGCGAGGCGACCGACCCCGAGTCGAGATGGTCGCGCCCGATCACGATCGGCGCCGACAGTTCGCCGCGACGCACCATCTCGTTGAAGCGCAGGCCGAGCCGGTGTCGCTCGCCGTAGCCGAGCCAGCAGATCCGGGCCGGCAGGCCCTGGAACGCCACCCGCTCGCCCGCCAACTCGATCCACCTTCGCAGGCCCTCGTCGTCGGGGAACTCGTCGAGCACGGCCCGGTCGGTGGCGGCGATGTCGGCCGGGTCGCCCGACAGGGCCACCCAGCGGAACGGGCCCTTGCCCTCGCAGAACAGCGGGCGGATGTAGGCCGGCAGGAACCCGGGGTAGTCGAAGGCCCGCTCGTACCCGCCGAGCTGGGCCTCGGTACGCAGGCTGTTGCCGTAGTCGAACACCTCGGCGCCCTTGTCGGCGAAGCCCACCATCGCCCGGCAGTGGGCGGCCATCGACTCGCGCGACCGGCGGACCAGTTCCTGCGGGTCGGACTGCGCCATCTCGGCGGTGGCCTCGGGCGTCAGGTCGGCGGGCACGTAGCTGAGCGGGTCGTGGGCGCTGGTCTGGTCGGTGACGATGTCGGCCGGGAAGTCGAGTTCGAGCAACTGCGGCACCAGTTCGGCGGCGTTGCCGACCAGGCCGACCGACAGCGCCCGGCGCTCGTCGCGGGCGCGCTCGCAGCGGGCGATCGCGTCCTCCACCGAGTCGGCGATCTCGTCGAGGTAGCGGTGCTCGACGCGCCGTTCGGCGCGCCACGCGTCGACCTCGATGCACAACGCCACGCCGCCGTTCATCGTCACCGCCAGCGGCTGGGCACCGCCCATCCCACCCAGCCCGGCGGTGAGCGTGATGGTGCCGGCCAGCGTGCCGCCGAAGCGCTTGCGGCCGATCTCCGCGAAGCACTCGTACGTGCCCTGGAGGATGCCCTGGGTGCCGATGTAGATCCACGAGCCGGCGGTCATCTGGCCGTACATCGTCAAGCCCAGCGCCTCGAGCCGGCGGAACTCGTCCCAGTTGCCCCAGTCGGGCACCAGGTTCGAGTTGGCCAGCAGTACCCGCGGCGCCCACTCGTGGGTGCGGAACACGCCGACCGGCTTGCCGCTCTGCACGAGCATCGTCTCGTCGGCGCGCAGCGTGGTGAGCGTGCGCGCCATCGCATCGAAGGCATCCCAGCTGCGCGCCGCCCGGCCGGTACCGCCGTACACGACCAGGTCGTCGGGTCGCTCGGCGACCTCGGGGTCGAGGTTGTTGTGGAGCATCCGGTAGGCGGCCTCCTGCGGCCACCCGAGGCACGTGAGGTCGCTGCCGCGCGGGGCCCGGACCGGGCGAGGACCAGACATCAGCACGATCCTCCAGCTTGGGCCAAGGCTGTCCACTGAGGTGGTTCTGGGGAAGTGCAGGGTCTCAGCGCACACGTGTGTCCTGAGATCCTGCACATGTGGCCCGGCACCCCAAATCTGGGGGATCGAGCTGCCAGGTTCCTGCTTCGAGAGCGCCCTGCGATGCCCATCTACACCACCTCCAAAGGTCCGATCGTGGATTCGACGGCGTCGAGCACGGCACCCTCAGCCAGCAGCGCCTCGGCGGCGCGTAGGTCGGGTGAGAGCCAGCGGTCGGGGCCGGGGTCGGCGACCTCGCCGCGCAGGACCGCGAGGGCGGCGCCGGTGCCGGCCGCCGGTTCCAGGGGTGCGCGCAGGTCGAGCGCGGCGCCGGCACACACCAGCTCGACGGCCAGCACGCGGCGCAGGTTGTCGATGCTGCGGCGCAGCTTGCGGGCCGCTGCCCAGCCGTTCGACACGTGGTCTTCCTGCATCGCGCTGGTGGGCAACGACTGGGTGCTCGCCGGCACGGCAAGGCGCTGGTTCTCCATCGCCATCGCCGCCTGCGTGTAGTGGGCGATCATCATCCCGCTGTTGACGCCGGCATCGGGGGTGAGGAACGGCGGCAGGCCGTGCGAGCGGGCGACGTCGAGCAGGCGATCGGTGCGCCGCTCGCTGATCGCCGCCAACTCGCTCGTGGCGATCGCCAGGAAGTCGCACACGAACGCCAGCGGGGCGCCGTGGAAATTGCCGCAGCTCTCGACCCGGCCGTCGGGCAAGATCATCGGGTTGTCGATCGCCGCGTCGAGCTCGCGCTCGGCGACCGTACGGGCATGGGCGAGCGTGTCGAGCGCGGCGCCGTGCACCTGCGGGGTACAGCGCAGCGAGTAGGCGTCCTGCACCCGAGTGTCCCCGAAGCGGTGGCTGGCGACGATCGGCGAACCGGCCAGCAGGCGCTGGAGGTTGCGCGCGCTGGCCGCCTGGCCCACCTGCGGGCGCAGCGCCTGGAGGTCGGCGGCGAACGCCCGGTCGGTGCCCAGCAGGCCTTCCACGGTGGCCGCTGCGGCGACATCGGCCAGGCGGGTGAGCGCGGCGAGGTCGTGCACGGCGAGGCACAGCATGCCGAGGATGCCGTCGGTGCCGTTGATGAGGGCCAGGCCCTCCTTGGCGCGCAGCGTCAACGGCGCGAGCCCGGCTCGGGCCAGCGCCGCGCCAGCCGGTTCGGGTGTGTCGTCGGGCCCCCACACCTCACCCTCGCCGATCAGCGCCAGTGCGCAGTGGCTGAGCGGAGCCAGGTCGCCGCTCGCCCCCAGCGACCCGTGTTCGCGGACGACCGGCGTGATGCCGTGGGCGAGCAGCGCCAGTTGCAGGTCGACCAGTTCGGGCCGGGCGCCCGAGTGCGCCATCGCCAGGCTGCGCGCCCGTAGGAGCAGCAATGCCCGGACCACCTCGGGTTCGACCGGGTCGCCCATCCCGGCCGCGTGTGAGCGGACCAGCGCCACCTGGAGTTCGGCGGTGCGGGCCGGTGGGATCACGGTCGCGGCGAGCGAACCGAACCCGGTCGTGACGCCGTAGACCGGGGTTTCGCCGGCGACGAACCCGTCGATCAGCGCCACCGAGCGGGCCATCGCCGTGCGGGCCTGGGCGGCGAGCACCACCGGCGGGTTGCCGCGGGCGACGGCCACCACCTCGTCGATCGTGAGCCCCCGACCGCGCAGCTCGACCGTGCCGGAGGGCGAAGTCGTCTCCATCACCCGACAGCCTGCCACGCCGCGCGAGGTGCCCGCGGCGGCGATGGTAACGACCGGCTCAGCCACCTTGGAAGACACCCGGTCGTCTCGTACCCACCGGTCGGGAAGACCTACTGTGCGGCGGGTGCAGGTGAGCGGACTCGTCGACGATCTGGTCGCTGAACAGGCGGCGCTCGACGCGGTCGTGGCCGGGTTGGCCGACGACGCGTGGCAGATGCCCACACCGAGCCCACGCTGGTCGGTCGCCGACCAGATCGGTCATCTCGCCTACTTCGACCGCACGGCCGCGCTGGCGATCACCGATGCGGACGCGTTCGCCGAGCATCGCGCCGGGGCGTTCCAGCGCTACGCCGATCCGCTCGACGGTGACGAGCTGACGTTGGGTGCGTTCCGCCGGCTGCCGCCCAGCGGGCAACTTGCCGAGTGGCGGGCCGCCCGGGCCGGGCTCGAGGCCGCCGCGCGTTCACTCACCGACGACGTGCGCGTCGAGTGGTACGGGCCGTCGATGAGCGCCAAGTCGTTCGTCACGGCCCGGCTGATGGAGGTGTGGGCGCACGGGCAAGACGTGGTCGACGCGCTCGATGCTGGCGGCCAACGCCCCGACACCGACCGTCTGGTGCATGTCGCCCAGCTCGGCTTCATCACCCGCGGGTGGAGCTACCTCGTGCGCGGCGAGACACCGCCCGACGCGCCGGTGCGGGTCGCCCTCACGGCCCCGTCCGGCGCCGAGTGGGTGTGGGGGCCCGACGACGCGGCCAACTCGGTCACCGGGCCGGCCGGCGACTTCTGCCGGGTGGTGACCCAGCGCCGCCACGTCGCCGACACCGAACTCACCGTCACGGGCCCCGCCGCCAACGACTGGATGAGCAAGGCCCAGGCGTTCGCCGGGGCGCCCACCAGCGGCCCGGTTCGCCGCAGCTGACACCCCGCGCTCGCGTCAACCGCCGGGGCGGCCCACGACCGGTTGGGCGAAGCGCAGACGCTGGTCGAACCCGGGCTCGTACGGAAGGAACCCGTTGCGGTCGGGGTACAGCAACTGCACCACGTCGAACGGTTCCCCGCGATACCACGCCGCCGCGGTCGCGAACAGGCCGCCTACAGCGCCGGCGTCGACCGGGGCGAACACGCTGCGCAGGTCGTTGTCGAACAGCCCGACCAGCTCCACGCCGAGCGGGATCTCGGTGCCCCCGGCGAGCGCGTCGACCACCAGGCCGAGCAGCCCACGGGCGGCCACCGGGGCCAACCCGAACACGACCACCTCCGGGAACCCCACATGGGCCGGCAACCCGATCGTGTACGTGTAGCCGGCCTGCGGTGGATCGGCATCGGGTACCGGAGCCACCGGTTCGACCGCCCATCCCTCGGTCTCGATCATCCAGTCGATCTTCTCGGCATGGTCGATGTGGAAGTCCGGCAAGGGACGGTCGTCAGTCACCGCCGCGCACCCTAGCGATGTCGCCGGGCGACACGACCGCGTGCAGTTCGGCCAGCGTCGGTGGGTCGGCACCGGCACGGCCGACCGAGAGTTCAGCCGCACAGGAAGCGAACTCGACCAGCCGGGCGAGCGCGGTCACGTCGATCGCGTACAACGCAGGCCGGGCGTCGGGCCGCAGCAATCCGGCCTCGGCCAGGCCCCACAGCAGGGCACCGGTGAACGCGTCGCCGGCGCCGACGGTGTCGACCACCCGTGTCGGCTCGGTCGGCGGTTCGCGGTTCAGCTCACCGGCGGCACACACGGCGAACACCCCATGCGCGCCGCGGGTGACCACGACCATCGCCGGGCCGGCCGCCAACCACTGCCGCGCCACGTCCTCGGGCTCCACCCCTGGGTACAGCCAGGTGACGTCGTCGGCGCTGGCTTTGACGATGTCGGCCGCGGCAACGAACGCTTCCACCCGGCGGCGCGCCTGGTGGCGGTCGCCGGCCAGCGCCGGCCTGATGTTCGGGTCGTAACTGGTCACCGCCAGCGAGCGCTGGGTGCGGACGAACGCGAGCAGTTCGGTGGCGCCGGGGTCGAGCAGGGCAGCCAATGAACCGGTGTGCACAGCGACGGCATCGGCGTGCGCAGGCAGCACGCCGGCTACCTGCCACTCGATGTCGAACTCGTACGTGGCCGCACCCGACTCGTCGAGGGTTGCCGTCGCCGTGGGCGTCCGCGCAGCCGCTGTGCTACCGGGCACTAGCTCGACCCCGGCACCGGCCAGCCAGCCGGCCACGGTCTCGCCGCGCTCGTCAGCGCCGATCCAGGTCGCCAACCGCACCGGCATACCGAGCCGGGCCAGGGCAACCGCGACGTTGGCGACACTGCCGCCAGGATGCTCGGTCACCGTCGCGTCGGTTCCGTGGACGATGTCGACGAGTGCCTCACCGACCGTCAACACCACGCCCACGCCCACACCCACCGACAGTATCCACGGCATGCACCCGCCCGAGTCAGGGGCGTAGAGCGGCGGCGGTGGCGGGGTCGGCTGGGTAGAACAGTTCGACGGTCAGCTCGTCGAGTGTGACGTCGCGCGGGGTGCCGAGCGTGGCGATCACGGTGAAGAACGACAGGTGCATGCCACCCATGTCGAGCACGAGCGGCACGAGCACGTCGTGGGCCTGTGGCTCGATGCGCTCGGCGAGTGCCTCGGCCACGTCGGGGTAGGCGCTGACCTCGGCGAGCAGCCGGGCGAGTTCGGGGTCGGCGGTCACCGCCGCGTCGCGACGAAGTTGCGCAATCAGGCTGTTGGCCCACTCGGCAAAGTTGACGGTGCGCGGGGCAAGGCCCTCGGGGTGCAGCGCCAGCCGGTAGATGTTCGGTTGCGGGGCGAGCACATGGGCGGGGACCCCGGCGGTGAGCGCGCCCGCCGACGCGTTCGTCTGGACGATGTTCCACATCCGGTCGACCGCCACGCCGGGGAACGGGTCGTGAGCGTCGAGCAGGCGGCGCACGGCCAGCAGCACCGGCTCGACGGCCGGGTCGTCGAGCGGCGTCTCGCGGTAGCGCGGTGCGTAGCCGGCCGCGAGCAGCATGGTGTTGCGCTCGCGCAGCGGCACGTCGAGGCCGTCGGCCAACGCCAGCAGCAGCTCGGGGCTCGGCCGCGAGCGACCGGTCTCGACGAAGCTCAGATGGCGCGTCGACACGCCGACGTCGAGTGCCAGGTCCATCTGGCTGCGGCGCCGGTGAAGCCGCCACGTGCGCACCAGCTCGCCGGCGTTGGATCGCGTCATGTGCTCACCCTACGAACCGGCCCGACGGCCGGCGACTACCTCACAGGTAATCGCCACCGTTCCCCGAGCCTGCGCATGGTGTCGGCATGAGCAACGACACCGCCATTCCCACCACCACCCCGGAAGCAACCGTCGACGCCGTGCTGTCGGCGTACTGCGACCCCGACCCAGCCCGCCGCCAGGCGACGATCGCTGGCGTCTGGGCCGACGACGGGCAGCTGCTCGACCCGCCGCTCGAAGGCCGCGGTCATGCCGAGTTGAGCGCGCTCACCGACGTCGTGTTGACCCACTTCCCCGACCACATCTTCCGGCGCACCAGCGGCGTCGACGTCCACCACGGTTGCGGCCGCTACTCGTGGGAGCTGGTCGCCCCGACCGGGGGAGTGGGTGTGGCAGGCATCGACTTCGTCGAGTTCACCGGCGACGGCAAGGTCGCTCGGATCGTCGGCTTCTTCGGCCCCCTCCCCGACGCCTGAGCCTGGATCCACCGATCTGGCGGCTCCTCCCTCGCCGCCATCCCAATGAAGCCAGGCTCCGTAACGCTTTGCGTTCAGGCGCCACGCAGGCTGGGCTTCACGAACGATGCACCGGGGCCAACGTCGACCGCTACCGCCGTGGGCTGAGGCAACGCCTACGAGCGGCTGCAGCGATCGGTGGATCCAGGCTGAGACCCGCGGCGCTGCTCGATCGCCGGCGGCCGGCGGGCGTCGTCTCGATACAACGGGCGTGGCGGCTGCGCCGCGAGTGCGCCACTCGACGACCGGTCGGCTCCACGGTCGTCGAGTGGACGACACCCGTCGGATACCTCACGGGTCGGCAGACTGGGTGCATGCGGATCGCGCTCGGTGCCGATGCCTCCCACCCGCTCGTCGAGGCCGTGCGCGCCTGGTGCCGTCAGGCAGGGCACGTGGTCGACGTCGTCGCCGACGCAGCAGCTTGGCCCGAGGCCGGCCGGCTCGTCGGCGAGACGGTCGCCTCGGGCAGCGCCGAGCGGGGCGTCGTGTTGTGCTGGACCGGTACCGGTGTCTCGATCGCCGCCAACAAGGTGCCGGGTGTGCGCGCTGCGTTGTGCGCCGACGCCGAGACGGCCCGTGGAGCCCGGCGCTGGAACGACGCCAACGTGCTCGCCCTGTCGATGCGGTCCACGACGGCAGCGGTAGCCGAGGAGATCCTCGCCGCGTTCTTCGGTACCGACGATGTCGATCCGGCCGAGGCCCCCAACATCGCCAGGCTCGGCTGACCGGCTCAGGCGAGTTGCACGCAGCGGGCCAGCGTGCTCAGCAGCTCGTCGGTGCGGAACGGCTTCTGGAGCACGGCACCGACGCCGCGCTCGCGCAGCGCTTCGGCGTCCTCGTCGCCACCGAACCCGCTCATCAACACGGTGGCAATCGACGGCCACCGTTGTTGCAGTGCAGCGAACAGCGCGTCGCCGCCCATACCGGGCATACGCAGGTCGAACACCACCGCCTCGGGCGGCGCGGCTTGGCGCTCGAGTTCGGTGATCGCCTCGGTGCCGTCGGCGGCCTCGATCACCTCGCAGCCGGCGTGCCGAAGTGCCTCGGCGACGACAAAGCGGACCACGTCGTCGTCGTCGACGACGAGCACCCGGGTTCCGGCCGACAACCCGGCATCGTCGGCGGTGCCGCCGCGGCGGTGGCGACGTTGGGCGACGGGTACCTCGATCGCGAACGTCGACCCGCGGCCTTCCTCGCTGTCGACCGTGACCGTGCCGCGGTGCTGGTGTACGGCAGCAAGCACCGACGTGAGCCCGAGGCCGGTGCCGCGGCCCTTCGACTTGGTGGTGTAGAACGGGTCGAAGACGCGATCGAGCCGGTCGGCGGGAATGCCCGCGCCGTTGTCGCTCACCTCGACCCGTACCGACCAGGGCGAGTCGCGACCGGTCATGGTGGCGATCTTGATCGTGCCCTCTCCGTCGATCGCGTCGCGCGCATTGAGGCCGAGGTTGAGCAGCGCCCCGTGGAGCTGACTGGGGTTCCCGTCGACCACTGGGTTGGGAGCCTGGAGGTCGACGCTGACCGAGATGCCCGGATCGACGCTGTGGCGCAACATGTGAACGACCTCGTCGACGATCTCGTGGAGGTCGAACCGGTCGGCGACCTGGGCGGTGGGGCGGGCGAATGACAGCAGCCGCGACGTATAGTCCGAGGCCCGCAACGCCGCGCCGATCACCTGCTCGCACTGTTCGATCACTTCTGGGTCGTCCTGTGCCGACTTCACCAGTTCGGCGTAGCCGAGGATGCCGCCAAGCAGGTTGTTGATGTCGTGAGCGATGCCCCCGGCGAGTTGGCCGACCGTCTCCAACTTCTCGGCCTGGCGGGCGCGTAGCTCGAGCGCGCGTCGCTCGGTCTCGTCGGTGATCATCGATACGTAGTGCAGTGGTTCGCCGTCGGCGCTGCGCACCACCGCAATCGACAACCGCACGTAGACCTTCGAGCCGTCCGGTTTCGTGAACACACGGTTGAACGCGGTGTGGCCGGTGGCGAGCGCGGCCGGTGCCCACTCCTCGAACATCTCCTGGCGCTCGGGGCTCTCGATGCTCGGGCGCATCAGTTCCTCGCGCGACCGCCCGACGATCTCGCACAGCCGGTCGTTGACCTGGAGCACCTTGTTGTCGAGCGAGATCACCGCGAAGCCCTCGCTGGCGTACTCGAAGGCGAGCCGGAACCGTTCCTCGCTGACCGCCAGCGCAGTCTGTGAGCGGAGCGCGTCGGTGACGTCGGTGGCCACCCCGCCGACGCCGACGATCTGGCCATCGGCGTCGTGGACGGGGAACTTGACGACCCGGAACACGTGGGTGCCATCGACCCGCCCGGCGACCCCTTCAACCTCGATCGGTGCGTTGGTCGCCAGCACCTGGCGGTCTTCCTCTTGGTACTGGACGGCAAGCTCGGGGCCGAGGATCTCGAAGTCGGTGAGCCCGGTGAGATCTTCGCCCTGGCGTTGCCACGCCGCCCGGAAGTTCTCGTTGACGAACACGTACCGGCCGTCGAGGTCCTTCATGAACACCTCGACACCGGCATGCTCGAAGTGCGACGAGATGATCCGCTGGGCGGCTTCGGCGCTGCGCTGCAATTCGGCGGCCAACTCGCCATGGCGACCGACCAGCTTGATACCGGAGATTCCTGCGGTAGCGAACCGGCGGGCCTGGAATCTCGGCCCCAGCCGCACGTCGAGTTGCCGTGACGACTCGCTCGCGTACCCGGCGACGAGCCGCAGCGCGCTCAGCAGTTCGGGTCCGGTCAGCCCGCGTGACACCGTCGTGGGCAGGCGGTCGACGCCAGCGGGGAGTGCGAGTGCCCGGACCTCGGCCTGCGTCCGGACGCCGAGCACTTCCATCGCGTTGGGGTTGGCGTACAGGACCCGCCAGCCGTCGGCCGTGTCGGTCATCCACACGATCGCTACTTCGGCATGGACGACGTGGTCGGCGACGAGGACAGCCGCCAACTCTGCGTCGTCCGGTTGACCGAGTGTGAGTGAGTTGTCGTCCATCGCCGCCTAACCGGTCCGGAACGCGGCACCCTCGCCCCGGATGCCCTGTCCGGAGCGTAGCCGCCACTCGATCACCGTGAAGCTCCCCAACCCGTCGAGGTCGAGCAGCGCTTCGGACTCCGACACACGGCTGCGCATCGTCAACGCCCGCAGGTCGGGGTGCGCCGCGTGTTCCTCCCAGTAGGCGCGTCCGGCGGCAACGAGTTCGGCGATGCCGTGGAGTTGGAGCCACTGCGCCTGGGTGCGCACGGTGTCGGCCGGCGGCAGTTGGTCGACGCACACGTCGGCGGTGATGTCCTGCGTTCCGGGGGCGTCGAGGTAGTGGCTGCCGCGGGTGTGGTCGCGGTACGTGCGCAGCCAGTCGCGCCATGGTCGCTCGGCGAGCTCGGACGTCGTCGCGACCGCGTAGTCGAACGCGACGAGGGTGCCTTGGTCGAGCCTGGCCAGAGCGTCGGCGATCCATTCGGCGGCCCTCGTCTGGAGTGGAGCCCGAGCGCCGAGCGGGGCGACCTCGGGCAGCACCGCGGGTCGCGGGGCGAACGGCGCACTGAGCACTTCTTCGAGCGTGCCGGCAGTTGGCCGCACGTAGGCCTCGCGCCAGTGACCGTCGTGCACGGCGAGGCGAAACGGAAGATTGTCGAGCAACTCGTTGGCGAGGATGACGCCGACGACGGGGCCGTCGGGCAGTTCCGCACGAGACTCGACGCCATCGGGGTGCTGCGCCCGCTGGTCGGCAGAGACGTCGACGGCGATGTACCGGAGCGCTGCCCGGCAGGCGGGGGCGGCGGCCAGGATCGCCCGGGCGAGGGCGCCCGGGCCGGCGCCGGCTTCGACGACGGTGAACTCGTCGGGCCGACCGAGCCGAACCCATTCGGCGTCGAGGAATCGGGCGACCACGGCCCCGAACAGCGGGCCGACCTCGGGCGACGTCAGGAAGTCGCCGCGGCGACCGGCGCGGCCGCGGCCGCTGGTGTAGAAGCCATCCGGGCCGTACAGCGCCTGATCCATGAAGTGCTCGAACGGCACAGCATCAGTCCCGGTGAACATGATGCCCGCACTCTAGGGCGCCCCCTGCCCACCGAATGTGGTGGTAACCGAGGCCCAGGCGCCAAGCCCCCGTCGCTACGTTCGCGGTATGCGCCACGACGATCCGGCCGACGGATGGTTCGGGGAAAGCGTCGCCGCGACCTACGACCATCCGTGGGGCCGCGAGTACGAACCGGACGAGATTGCCCGCACCGTCGACTTCCTCGCCGGGCTGGCCGGCGACGGGCCGGCGCTCGAACTGGCGCTCGGCACCGGCCGGATCGCCTGCCCACTCGCCGAGCGTGGCGTCGACGTCCACGGCATCGAACTGAGCCGGGCGATGGCCGCCCGGCTGGCCGGCAAGCCGGGGGCGGAACGCGTCACGGTCACGATCGGCGACATGACCAGCGCCCGCGTGCCGGGCAGGTTCAACCTGGCGTATTTGGTGTTCAACACCATCAACAACGTCACCACACAGGACGGTCAGGTCGCCTGTTTCGCCACCGCGGCCCACCACCTCCAGCCCGGCGGCAAGTTCGTGATCGAGGTGGGTGTGCCTGCGCTGCGCCGGCTTCCACCCGGCCAGGACACGGTGCCGTTCAGCGTCGAGCCCGACGGTCGGGGCGGCGGATACGTCGGTTTCGACCGGTTCGACGTGGTCAGCCAGCAGTTCACGTCGAACCACGTGACCGTCGCCGGAGGTGAGCGGGCGGGCGACGACCACAGCACGTTCCGCACGATTCCGTTCCGGTACGTGTGGCCGGCCGAACTCGACCTGATGGCACGCCTCGCCGGGCTGGCGTTGACCGATCGGTGGGCCGACTGGGCACGGGCACCGTTCACCGCCGACAGCACCAAGCACGTCTCGGTCTGGACCAAACCGGCATGAGAACGTACCCCCGTCGGCCCGAGCGTCAGCGCCCGGGCGGCCGCGTTCTGGAACTTCGCCAGCCGCCAGATCGACACCGGGCTCGGCGTGGTATCCCCGTCGGGGGATTGACCGCCGTCAGCGGCCGAACGCTCCGGTGAAGTCGCTGAGGTCGGCGAACCGCAGCACCAGGCCGGGCAGGATGCCGAGCACGACGGTGCCTGCCGCGCACAGGCCCACCGCCAGCCCGACCGGCCGAGGCGTCACGATCGGCGCGGTGTCGCCATCGGGTACCGGCTTCATCCACATCACGCGGAGCACCTTCATGTAGTACGCCGCCGACACGACCGTGTTCACAGCGGCGATGATCGCCAGCGTGATCGCCGCGCTACCACCGGCATCGAGCAGCGTCCGGAACGCCTGGAACTTGGCGATCCAGATACCCATCGGCGGCCAACCGGCGAGCGAGGCGAGGAAGATCGTCTGCGCCACCGCCAGGCCAGGGGCGTAGTTGATCAGCCCGCCGAACGACTCGATGTCGCCGCTGCCCGTCTTGCGTGACACCGCCGCGATCACGCCGAACGCGCCGAGGTTCGAGAACGCATAGATGATCAGGTAGATCACGACGGCCTTGAGCGCGGCCCCACCGGCGTCGCCGGTGGCCATCACGGCCAGCGGCATGAGGATGAAGCCGCCCTGCGACACCGACGAGTAGGCGAGCAGGCGCACGAAGTTGGTCTGGCGGAGTGCGAGCACGTTGCCGACCGTCATCGTCAGCGCGGCGAGCACCCACAAGAACGGCTCGATCACGTCTTTGGCCGGGAAGAAGGCGAGGAACAAGACGCTCAGCAACGCCACGAAGCCGCCCGCCTTGGAGGCGACCGAGATGAAGGCGGTGACCGGGAGCGGTGCCCCCTGATAAGTGTCGGGCGCCCACGTGTGGAACGGCACGGCCGAGACCTTGAAGGCGAAGCCGACGATCACGAACACGATGCCGACGACTTGCATCGCCATCAGGTCGCCGTCAGCGAGCGCGGCGCCGATGTCGACCAACTTGGTCAACCCGGTGGTGCCGTACAGGTACGACATGCCGAACAGCAGCACGCCGGTCGCGAACACGCCCATCAGGAAGTACTTGACGCCGGCTTCGTTCGAGCGCGAGTCACGCTTGCGCCACGCCGCCAGGAGGTACGTGGGGATGGAGAGCAGTTCGAACGCCACGAACACCGAGACGAGGTCGCGCGACGACGCCATCATCACCATGCCGAGCACCGAGGCCAGCAGCAGCAGGTAGTACTCGCCTTGGTAGTACCCGCCCTCTTCGAGTTCGGTCTGCGACAGCAGGATCACGATGTAGCCGGTGAGCAGGAAGAACGCCTTGAGGATCAACGCGTACTCGTCGACGACGTACCTGCCGTCGAACAACGAGCGTGCGCCCTCGTCGCTGAGCGCGAGCGTGACCACCGGCACGAACGCCGCCAGCAAGACGACGCCTGCCAGCATCGACTGGATCCACTTCTTCGACTCGTCGAGCCACAGGTCAACCAGCAGCACGAGGTTGATGCCGACCGCCAGCACGATCTCGGGGGCGAGCGCGTGCCAGTCGATGTCGGGGGCGATCCAGTCGGTCGCCTGGGCCAACAGGGAAGCGAGCATCAGGGAATGCCTGCCCCCACGTGCTGAACGAGCGTGGTGACGGCCGGGTCGAGCACCCGGAAGAGCAACTGCGGGTACACGCCGAACAGGACGATCGCAGCCAGGAACGGCGCCCAGGCAACCCACTCGATCGGGGTGACGTCGTGGATGTCGGCGTGCTCGTGGTCGTCGTGCTCGTTGGCCGCGGCCGACAGCGCCGGCGCGTGACCGTGCCCGCCGTGGGCACTATCGCCCGACACGAACTCGGGGTTGGGCTCGCCCATCGCCGTGCGCTGGTACAGCCACAGCAGGTAGGCGGCGGCGAACACCGTGCCCAGCGCGGCGATGACGAGCACCACCCGGAACAACGTCTCGTCCAGCCCGAACGCGGGGTTCCAGGCGGCAACGAGCGCCGGGAACTCGCCCCAGAAGCCGGCCAGGCCGGGCAGACCGAGGGACGCCATCGCGGCGAACCCGAAGACCCAGCCGAGCTTGGGCATCTGGATCAGCAGGCCGCGCAGGCGCTTGATTTCGAGCGTGTGGTACCGGTGCTTGATCGACCCGGCGATGAAGAACAACATGCCCGTGATCCACCCGTGGGCGACCATGCCGAACATCGCCGCGTTGATGCCCATCGGCGTGAGCGTGGCGATGCCGAGCATCACGAAGCCCATGTGCGCCACCGACGAGAACGCGATCAGGCGCTTGAAGTCGGTTTGCGCGAGGCAGCCGAGCGCGCCGTAGATGATGCCGATCACGGCCAGCACGGCGATCACCGGCGCCCACGCCTTGGCGCCCTGGGGCAACATCGGGATCGCGATCCGGACGAACCCGTACGTGCCCAGCTTGAGCAGCACCGCGGCGAGGATCACCGAGCCCTGCGTCGGTGCCTGCGTGTGGGCGTCGGGCAGCCACGTGTGGAACGGGAACATCGGCACCTTCACCGCGAACCCGATGAAGAACCCGGCGAAGATCCAGATCTGGGTGTTCTCGGGAATCAACGCGCCCGCCGCGTACAGGTGCGAGAAGCCAAAGCTCTCGGCGTCGGTGTTGAAGAACAGGGCGAGGATCGCCACCAGCATCAACGCCGAACCGAACATCGTGTAGAGGAAGAACTTGAGCGACGCGTACTGCCGCTGCTCGCCGCCCCACACGCCGATCATGAAGTACATCGGCAACAGCACGATCTCGAAGAACACGAAGAACAGCACGAGATCCTGGGCGACGAACGACCCGGCCATACCGACCTGGAGGATCAGCATCAAGATGCCGAACGCCTTGGGGTTGCCGGCGTCGGGCATGTTGTCGTACGTGTAGATCGCGACCAGGAACGTCACGAACGCCGACAGCGCGTACAGCGGCAGGCTGATGCCGTCGAGGCCGATCGTGTAGCCCGAGCGGATGACGCTGATCCATTCCTCGTCGACGAAGAACTGGAGCTTGTCGCTCTGGCCGTAGTCGAACAGCACCAGCGTGATCGCGTGCACGACGGCGGTGGCCCCGGCGGTGATGATCAGCAGTTGCTTGTGCAGCTTCTCCTCGGTGCCGGGGATGAAGAACATCACCAACACGCCGAGCAACGGCAGGAACGTGCCGACGGTGAGCAGCCACTGGTTATCGGTGAGTACGTCGTTCATGAGAAGAGTTGCCTTAGACGTTGGTGATGATCAGCACGATCGCGCCAACCGCGGCGGCGCCGAACAGCAGCGCGCCGTACTGGTTGACCTTGCCGGACTGGACCGGTTGCAGGGCGTGGCCGGTCTCGCTGGCCACAGTGCCTGACGCGTTGACCGCTCCGTCGACCAGCTTCTGGTCGATGTTGCGGTAGACCCACGTACCGACGTCCTTGCCGGTACGCCCGGCACCGTTGACGACGCCGTCGATGATGTTCTGGTTGACCCAGTACGCGGCCTTCGAGATCGGGTGGGCGATCGCCTTGACGATCACGTTCTCGTAGAGCGCGTCGAGGTAGAGCTTGTTGACGAGGAACCGGTGCCCGGCCCCGAGCAGCTTGTTCCTCCTGGTGAGCCCGGCGAACGGTGCCCGCCGGTCTTCGAAGACGGCCTTGCTCAAGAACGCGCTGAGGCCGATGCCGAGCGCGACCAATCCCAGGCCCGGAGCGGCGGCCGACCACTTGAACTCGGGAGCGGGCGGCACCGTGTAGATCTCGGCCGGCTCGGGCCCGTGCGCGGCTTCCTCGCCGTGCGCCGCAGTTTCTTCGCCGTGGTCCGCGGCCTCGTCGTGCGCGGCCTCTTCGCCGTGCCCCGCAGCTTCGTGGAGGCCGATCGACGATTCGGTCTGGTGGTGGAACCAGTGGGTGCCCACCGCGGGCGCGTTGAGGTAGCCCGAACCGATCGCCAGCGCGGCGAGGATGATCAACGGTGCCGTGAGCTGCCACGGCGAGTCGCTCGGGGCGAACGGCAACGGTCGACCGTGCTTCACATCGCCGTGATCGTCGTGACCATGATCGTCATGACCGTGCGCGTCATCGCCATGTGCGTCATGGGCCGCGTGGCCGTGGTCGTCGTGGGACTCGACGCCCATGAAGTGCGCAGCCCCGCCACGCGGCGTACCGAAGAACGTCAGCCACGTCGCCCGCGTCATGTACGCGGCCGTCATGAACGCACCGATGATGCCGACGAAGTAGAAGATCGTGTAGTCGTTGTGCTTCGCCGAGTCGATGATCTCGTCCTTGGAGAAGAAGCCCGAGAAGAACGGGATGCCCATCAACGCCGCGGTGGAGATCATCCAGGTCGCGAACGTCACCGGCATCTTGCGCCAGATGCCGCCCATGTCCTTCTTCATGTCGAAGCTGTGGTGGGCGGCGGTGTGGCTGATCGAGCCGGCGCACAGGAACAGGCAGCACTTGAAGAACGCGTGCGTGAAGATGTGGAACACGGCAGCCGTCCAGGCGCCGACGCCCAGGCCCATCATCATGTAGCCGAGCTGGCTCACCGTCGAGTAGGCGAGCACCTTCTTGATGTCGTCCTGCACGAACGCCAGCGCGGCCGCGACGAGCACGGTGATGCCACCGATGACCGCGATCAGGTTGAACTCCTGGCCGGCCAGGTTGATCTCGAGCCCCACGTGGAACACGGGGTAGATGCGGGCCACCAGGAACACCCCGGCCACCACCATCGTCGACGAGTGCAGCAGCGACGACACCGGGGTGGGCCCGGCCATCGCGTCGGGCAGCCAGGTGTGCAGCGGGAACTGGCCCGACTTGCCGATGCAGGCGATGAACAGGGCGATCGCCGCCCACATCAGGATCTGCTTCGACTCGAAGTCGCCGGCCGCGGTGAGCTCGTTGATGCCAGCGATGTCGAACGTGCCGAAGATGCCGAACAGCATCGCCGTGCCGACCAGCAGGCCCATGTCGCCGACGCGCACGGTGAAGAACGCCTTGAGCGCGGCCCGGCTGTTGGCCTGCTCTTCCCACCAGTGCCCGATCAGCATGAACGAGCACAGGCCCATGATTTCCCAGCCGAGGATCAGCTGGACCATGTTCGGTGCCAACACCATCGTCAACATGCCCGCCGAGAACAGCGTCAGGGCGGCGAAGAAGTGCGTGTAGCGCCGGTCGCCGCGCACGTACTCGGTGGAGTAGATCTGCACGAGCGTCGAGATGAACGCCACCAGGATCAGCGCCATCACGGCCAGCCCGTCGATGTGCTGGCCGAGCTGGAAGTGAAGTCCACCCGACTGCCACCACGTCCACTGCTTGATGACCGGCGTGCCGTGCGTGGCGTCGACGTGGCTGATCCACTGCAACGTCATGCCCGCGGCGATCACGAGCGAGGCCAGCATCGACACGATGCCGAGTTCGCTGCCGCCACGCGGGAGTCGCTTGCCGAAGAAGATGATGCCGAAGAACGCGACGGCCGGGATGACCGGGATCAGCCACGCGTTCTCGAGGAACCAACCCGGGTCGGCCACGGCCTCTGCTGCAAACACGCTCATCCGCGAAGCTCCGACAGTTCATCGAGGGCGATCGAGCGCCGGTTGCGATAGATCATCAGCACCATCGCCAGGCCGACGCCCACTTCGGCGGCCGCGATCGCGATCACGAACAGGGCGAAGACGTGGCCGTCGTACGTGTCGTTCATCAGCGCGAAGGCGACCAGGTTGATGTTGACCGAGTTGAGGATCAACTCGATCGACATCAGCACGGTCACCGCGTTGCGGCGGGCGATCACACCGAACACACCGATCGCGAACATCGCCGCGGCGAGGATCAGGAAGTTGTACGCGTACATCGGCGCCTAGTCCTTCCTCGCCAGCACGATCGCCCCGATCGCGGCGACGAGCAGCACGAACGACAGGGCGATCAACGGAATCAGGTACGGGCCGAGATAGGCGTCACTGATCGCGGTGGTGGACACGAGCACCTTGTCGTCGCCGGCCCGATCGTCGATCAGGTCGGTGCCGACCGCGTCGAACACGGCGAACGCGAGCACGCCGAACACGAGCAGCCCGACGGGGATACCGATCGCCCACCCGGCGTTGTTGAGGCCGTCCTCACGGCCGACCTGGGCACGGGTGAGCATGATGCCGAACAGGAACAGCACCATCACCGCCCCGATGTAGACCATGATCTGGCTGACGGCGACGAACTCGGCGGCGGCGAGGATGTACTGAGCCGCGGCCCCACCGAGCACGATCACCAGCCACAGCGCAGCGTGCACGACGTTGCGGGCGGTGACCACCCGCAGCGCACCCCACAGCATCGGCACGGCGATGACCCAGAAGCCGACGTTCTGGGCAACGTTCACGTCGGCGGCCAACAAGGTGATTGAGCCTGTCGAAACCACGGCGCTCACTTCTTGGACGCCCCCGCTTCGAGTTCGGGCGCGGCCGGCACCGTCTCCATCCACTCGCCGAGCTTGGTCTTGTCGTGCAGCAGGTCGGCGATGCGCGGCTCGGAGTACTCGTACTCGGGGCTCCAGAACAGGGCGTCGAACGGGCACACCTCGACACAGATGCCGCAGTACATGCACAGCGCGTAGTCGATGTCGAAGCGGTCGAGGTGGTTGACCTGGCGCGGCTTGCCGCCCGCCCGGCGCGGCGGGGCGAGGGTCTTGTGGCCCTCGATGTAGATGCACCAGTCGGGACACGAGCGCACGCACAACATGCACACCGTGCAGTTGTCTTCGCGCAGCGCGATCACGCCGCGGGCACGCAGCGGGGGCGCCTCTTTGACCTTCGGGTACTGGACCGTCTCGGCGCCCTGGGTGGTCGTGCGACCGAGGGTCTTGGCGGTGACCCCCAAGCCCTTGATGAGGCCGGGAAGTTTGGGCAGAGGCATCAGACGGCGACCTTCAGAACGGCAGTGACGACGATGTTGAGGATCGACAGCGGGATCAGCACCTTCCAGGCGAAGCTCTGGAGTTGGTCTTCGCGGAAGCGTGGGTACGTGAACCGGACCCACATGATGATGCCCGTCAGCGCCGTCATCTTGGCGAGCATGATCACCGGGCCGGCGACGTTCATCCAGCTGTCGACGTCGGCGAGCGTCTCCCAGCCGAACCAGCTGAACGGCACGCCCCACCCGCCGAGGAACAACACCGCGGCGATGAATGCGAACACGCCGGCGGTGGCGAACTCGGCGATGAAGAACATCAGGAACCGGAAGCCCGAATACTCGGTCATGTAGCCCGAGACGAGTTCGGACTCGGCGATCGGCATGTCGAACGGCGGCTGGGTCAGTTCGGCCTGCACGGCGATCATGAAGATCAGGAAGCCGAGGCCTTGGGTGAGCACGAACGGCAGCCCGATGCCACCCCATCCGAAGATCTCGCCGGTGTTCTGGGCGACGACGATCTGCTGGAGGTTCATCGACCCGGCCTGGATGACCACGCCGACGACGGCGAGCACCATCGGCAGTTCGTAGGCGATCAGCTGACCGGCCGCGCGCAGACCGCCGAGCAGCGAGTACTTGTTGGCCGACGACCAGCCGGCGATGAGGATGCCGATCACCGACACCGAGCCGATCGCCAAGGCGTAGAACACACCGGCCTGGAAGTTGGTGAACCAGGCATCGGGGCCGAACGGCACCACGACGACCAACAGGAACGTCGAGACCAGCACCACCAGCGGGGCGATCTTGAAGATGAACGCATCGGCCTTCTCGGGAACGATGTCTTCCTTCTGGAGCCACTTGCCGACCTCGGCGAGCAACTGCATCGAGCCGTACGGGCCGGCCTCCATCGGGCCGAGCCGACTCTGCATGAACGACATCATCTTGAACAAGAAGACGTAGACGATCGTGCCGGCCGGCAGCAGCACGGCGGCGATGCCACCGAGCACGCGCAACAGCGACTGCCCCCAGTACGGGATCTCGGCAGCCATCATGATGGTTGAGCTTGTCGAAACCATCATCGGTCGATGTCTCCGAGGATGAAGTACAAGCTGGCGAGGATGGTGATGATGTCGGGCACGTAGACGCCCTTGAGTACCCACGACGCGATCGAGATGTTGTTGAAGCTGGCCGAGCGGATCTTCACCCGGAACGGGCCGAGGTCGCCCTTGCTGACGACGTAGTACCCCATCTCGCCGAGCGGGTTCTCGGTCGACACCCAGGCCTCGCCGGCGGGCACCTTGATGATGCGCGGCACCTTGGCCATCACCGGCCCGGCGGGCAGCCCGTCGAGCAACTGGTCGACGATCTTGGTCGACTCACGGGTCTCTTGCAGGCGCACCCAGCAGCGTGCCCACGAGTCGCCGTCGGGGTGCGTCCACACCTTGAAGTCGACCTTGTCCCACGCCATCGGCAGCGCCTGGTCGCGGCGCAGGTCCCAGTCGACCCCCGACGCGCGCAGGTTGGCGCCCGACAGGCCGTACGACTTGGCGACGTCGGCCGGGATGACGCCCACGTTGCGGGTGCGGCTCTGGAAGATCTCGTTGCCGAACAGCAGGTCTTCGAGCTCGTCGCAGAACATGCGCATGCGCTTCATGACCTGGCGGGTCTCGGCCACCCACCCGGCCGGCAGGTCGTCCTTGAGGCCACCGATCCGGTCGAAGTTCGGGTGGAACCGGCCGCCGGTGGCGCCCTCGATCAGGTTGAGCACGTGCTCGCGGTCGCGGAAGGCGAGGAACACCGGCGTGACCGCGCCCATCTGCACGCCGAGGTCGCCGAGGAACAGGCCGACGTTGGCGATCCGGCTGAGCTCGAACAGGATCGTGCGGATGTACTGGGCGCGCGGTGGCGCCTCGACCTCCATCAGCTGCTCGGCGGCGAGGATGAACGGCACCTCGTTGGCGAACGAGCCGAGCCAGTCGATCCGGTTGATCAGCGTGGTGACCTGCGGGAACGTGCGGACCTCGGTGAGCTTCTCGTAGCCGCGGTGCATGTAGCCCGGCACCGGCTCGGCCCACACGACCTGCTCGCCGTCGAGCCGGGCGATGATCCGCAGCGTGCCGTGCGTGGCTGGGTGCTGCGGGCCGATGTTGAGGGTCATCCCCTCGGTTTCGAGCTCGACGTTCAGGCGCGCATCGGCTGCCTGGGCGGCGATGTAGCTCAGCTGCTGGCGCTCGGAAAGCATGGTCATGCCGCGCCGCCCTCCTCGGGGGTTGCCTCGGCCGTGCCGTCTTCTTCTTCGGCAGCGTCGGGCATCGGCTCGACGTCGACGATGCCCGGCCACGGCTTGATCATCCGCGACAGCAAGGGGAAGTCCTTGCGCAGCGGGTAGCCCTCGAACTCGCCGGGCAGGTACAGGTTGCGCAAGTCGGGGTGCCCGGCAAACGTGATGCCGAACATCTCGTGGGTTTCGCGCTCGTGCCAGTTGGCCCCGGCGAACGACGGGATCCAGCTCGGCATCTCGAGCGTGTCGGGCACGTCGGCCTTGACCGTGACGCCGAAGTGGCGGCGCACGTCGGTGACCCGGGCGAACACCTGGAAGCGCGTGTCGCCGCCGGTGACGCCGGGCACCACCTCGGTGGAAAGCGGTTCCTTCTCGACGGTGGGGTCGTCCTCGCCCTTGCCGTAGGGCGACGGCATCCAGTCGAGCGCCGACAGGAAGCAGAAGTAGTCGAAGCCTTGAGCCTTCAGGCTGGCAGCCGCGTCGGCCCACGCCTCGGTGCTGACGCGCACCCACAGGTCGGTCTGGGGCACCAGATGGCTGTCGATCAGGCCGGCGCCGAGGTCGGCGCGCAGGCGTTCGACGACCCCCTCGCGCAGGGCGTCGCCGGGCAAGGCCGCCGGCGCGTCGGCGGCATCCACGGGAGCGTCACTCAATCGGGCCACCACCCACGACGACGGGCTCGCGCCCCGCGTCAGCGTTCTTCACCAGCGGCTGGTATTCCTCGCCGCGCCACTTGGCCGCCATGTCTTCGTGGCGGATGCGCTGCTGGAGCAGCACGACGCCTTCGAGCAGGGCTTCGGGCCGGGGCGGGCAGCCGGGCACGTAGATGTCGACCGGAATGATCTGGTCGACGCCCTTGGTGACCGAATAGCTGTCCCAGTACGGGCCGCCGCAGTTAGCGCACGAACCCATCGAGATCACATACTTCGGCTCGGGCATCTGCTCGTAGAGACGCTTGACGGCCGGTGCCATCTTGTCGGTGACGGTGCCCGACACGACGACGAAGTCGGCCTGGCGCGGGCTGGCCGGCAGCGGGATGACGCCGAGCCGCATGACGTCGTAGCGCGGGCTGGCGAACGCCGCACCCATCTCGATCGCGCAGCAGGCAAGGCCCCACTGGTACACCCACATGGAGTACGAGCGGCCGATGTTGAAGAGCTTGGTGAGGGGGGCCGGCAGCCGGCCACGGTCGACTAGACCCATCGCAGCAGTCCCCGCTTCCAGGCGTACGCCAAGCCGTCGAGCAGGAGCACGATGAAGATCAGCATCGTGATCACGCCGAACCAGCCGTAGCGCTCGAGTGACGTCGCCCACGGGAAGATGAACACCGCTTCGACGTCGAAGATGACGAACAGCAGGGCGAAGACGTAGTAACGGATCTGGCTTTGCGACCAGCCGATGCCCACCGGGTCGACACCCGACTCGTAGGCGATCCGCTTCTCGGCCGTGGGCCGCGAGGGGCGAATGGCCGCGGCAATGCCCAGCAGCAAGCCACCGAGCACGAGCGCGGCGAGGCCGAACCAGACGACGTTGAGGTAATCCCGCAGGAACTGCGACACGGCCAGCGAGGCTACCAGGGGCGACGAATCCACTCCCAACCTCGGCACGCCCAGCATCGCGCGATGAGGAAAGGCGTCTGACACAATTCGTCGCATGCCTGACCTGGTCGCGTTGGCCGACATCGATGCTGCCCGCGCGGCGGGTGCCGGGGTGGTGCGGCACACCCCCGTCGTGCCTGCCGGCGACGGCCTCGTCTACAAGGCCGAGAACCTGCAGACGATCGGCGCGTTCAAGATCCGGGGGGCGATGAACAAGCTCGCCGCGCTGGGTGCCGATGCCCGTCGCGGCGTCACCGCCGGCTCGGCCGGCAACCACGCCCAGGCGCTCGCCTACGCAGCCCGGCACTTCCGGGTGCCGTGCGAGATCTTCGTGCCCGCCGGCGCGCCGATCGCCAAGATCGCCGGATGTCAGGCGCTCGGGGCGCTCGTGCACGAGGCCGGCGCCTCGCTCGCCGAAGCGGTCGCCGCCAGCCGCACCCGGGCGGCCGAGGCGGAGATGACGTTCTGCCACCCCTACGACGACCCGCTCGTGGTGGCCGGGCAGGGCACGCTCGGCCTGGAACTGGTCGAAGACCTGCCCGACCTGGAGTGTGTGATCGTGCCACTCGGCGGCGGCGGGCTGGCGGCGGGTGTGGCGATCGCCGTCAAGGCGCACCGCCCCCACGTGCGCATCGTCGGCGTGCAGGCCTCGGTGTGCGCACCGTACGCCGGCGACCCGGCCCCGACCGGGCCGGTCGTCACGCTCGCCGACGGCATCGCCGTGAAGTACCCCGGAGACATCACACGACCGCTGGTCGAGCGTTACGTCGACGAGATCGTCACGGTCGACGAGGACGCGATCGCCGACGCGATGGTGCACCTGATGGAGGTCGCCAAGCTCTACGTAGAGGGCGCCGGAGCGGTCGGGGTGGCGGCGCTGGCCGGCGACCCGGGGCTGGCCGCTCGCGAGGGCACCACGTGCGTCATCTTGTCGGGCGGCAACGTCGACCTCGGGGCCGTGCCCGGCTTGATCCGGCGTCACGAGACCAGCGCCGGGCGGCGCCTGTCGGTATTCGCCCGGATCGACGACCGGCCGGGCGGCATGGCCCGGTTCCTCGGGATCTTCGCCGAGGCCGGTGCCAACCTGATCGAGGTCGAACACATCCGCGAGGGTCTCGCCCTGCACGTCCGCGAGACGGGCGTGCGGGCCACGTTCGAGGTCCGCAGCCCCGCCCACGCCGAGGCCGTGCTCGCCGCCACCCGCGCCGCCGACTACCCCGTCACCCGCGAGTGACGGGTGTGGTTCGACCCAGGGTCGTGGTCACGATGACCGACTTCATTTGCCATCGACCCGCGGCTGTGAGCACGGTTCGGTGGCGCGGTGTTCGCGAGCTGCCAGAATCAGCCGAGTGACGCCACGTACCGAGTCCGGTGGGCGCCGAGCACCCGTGCTCGACTCGACGGGGCGCCGGGTGGTCGAGGCGGCGTTCGAGCTGGTCATCGAGGGCGGGCTCGACGCGATGTCGATCCAGGCGGTCGCGACCCGCTCCGACGTCACCCGCGGTTCAATCGCCTTCCGCTTCGGAACGAAGGACGATCTGCTCGTGGCGGTGGCGATGACTTTGTTCGACGAGTCGCTCGACGTGGTACAGCGCTACTTCGACGAGCACGAGCCCACGGGAGCCGACGTCATCGACGCCTTGTCCAGACTCTTCGCCCATCGCCCGGCGGCAGCGTTCCCGATGATGATCGCTGAAGCACTTCGTCCGCGATCGCCCATCCGCGTGGGTTACGCCCGGTTCTACGACGAACTACGCGCACTCTTCACCGCGCGTCTCCGATCGAGCGCCGCGGTCCGTGCGCCCGAGGTGTTAGCGGTCGTGATCCTGGGAGCCACATTGGGCATCAACCTGCAGCAGCAGATCGCCGGTGGAGGGATCCCGCGCCGCGCTGCGTTCGCGATGTTGCGCGAAATGCTCGAGCAGGCCACGGCCCCCGACCTGCGGACCTGACGGCACAAGCAGCCTGGCTCTTGACAACCGGGAATTTGCGATTAGTTTGACGGGCGTCTCATTAACGACGGAGGGGAAGTTATGGCACGAGATCGCAGGACCTGGGGGCGAGTGTTCGCCCTGATCGGAGCGGGGGCGCTCGCGGTGGCTGCCTGTGGCGGCGACGACAGCGACGATGGCGCTGCGCCCGACACGGTCGAATCAGCCGGTTCAGCTGACGCCACGAACGGCGACGCGACGGGCGCGACCACCGCCGGCACCGCCGCAGCCGGCCCCGGCGACACGACCGGCGATCGCCCTGCGTCGACGCAAGCCGACTCGCCGGGCACCACCGCTGCCGGTGAGACTGGCGAGCCCGCCGGCGGCTACGACCTCGACGCCTCGATGACGTTCATGTACCTCACGGCAGCGAGCTCGAACTACGACCCGGTCACCGGTGGCACGTTCTCGCAGCTGTACATGTATCCGGCACTCGATGCCTTGTTCCGGCTGCGCGACGGCCAACCCGAGCCGGCGCTCGCGAGCGGCTACGAGGTGTCCGACGACGGCCTCACGGCGACGCTCACGATCCGCGACGGCGTCAGCTTCCACGACGGCACGCCGCTCGACGCCGCCGCCGTGGTGGCAAACATCGAGCGCGCCAAGACGCTCGAGACGTCGACCGTGGCCAACCAACTGACCTCGATCGACACGGCCACGGCGGTCGACGCGAGCACCGTCGAGATCGCGCTGACCGCGCCCGACGCGGCGCTTCCGGCGATCCTCGCCGATCGTGCGGGCATGATGCTCAGCCCGGCGACGTTCGACCGCGACGACATCGCGCTCAACCCGGTCGGCGCCGGTCCGTACGCGATCGTCGAGCACCAGCCCGGCGACTTCATCCGCTACGAGCGCTTCGCCGACTACTGGGACCCTGAGGTGGCCAAGCTCGCCGAGCTGACGATCCGCATCCAGACCGACGACAACACCCGTCTCACGGCGCTGCGCAGCGGCGACGTCGACGCAGCGCCGATCCCCCCGACGCTGCTGCCCACCGCCGAGGGCGAGGGCTTGGAGGTCGAGGCGTTCCAAACCGGAGCGACGTTCATGACGTACCTCAACATGGCGACACCGCCGCTCGACGACCCGTTGGTTCGCCGAGCGATGAGCCTCGCGATCGACCGCGAGGGCATCAACCAGGCGCTCGAAGCGGGCACATGCACGCCGTCGAACCAGGCGCTGTCGCCGCCCAACTGGGCGCACGATCCCGACGCGACCACCGAGTGGTACCAGTACGACCCCGATCGGGCCCGGGAACTGCTCGCCGAGGCGGGCCACCCCGACGGGTTCGAGATCAGCATGGTCGTGTTTCCGACGCCGAGCTACGTGGCCCGTGCCGAAGCAGTCCAGGCTCAGCTCGCCGAGATCGGCGTCGACGTCGCGCTGGCCGCGGTCGAAGGTGCCCAGGTCACCGAGCAGTTCCGCGTCAACAAGACCGCCGCCGCCTACACCACCTTGTTCCCGGGTGAGGCCGACCCGGCGATCGCGGTCGGTCGCCTGTACGGGCCGACCGGCACGCTCAACCCTGGAGGAACGGTCAACCCGGAGATCGCCGCACTGATGGCCGATGGCCTGACTGCAAGCGAGGCCGACCGGGCCGCGATCTACCAGCAGATCGGATCGATCGCCGCAGATCAGGTGCTCCACATCCCGCTCTGCGGAGCGACCACGCTCGTCGCCCAGCAGCGCGGCGTGGTGGGGATCGAGGCGAACAACCTCGACATCCTCGACCTGAGCCGAGCCGGGATCCTCGCCGGCGACTGACATGTCCTTGCTCGCACGGCGGCTCGCGGGAATCGTCCCGCTGCTCCTCATCGTCAGCCTCGTGGTGTTCTGCCTGTCGCTGTTGATCCCGGGTGACCCGGCGGTCGCGGTGTTGGGGCAGAACGCCACCGACGAGCAACTCGCCGCCGTGCGGGCGGAGCTCGGACTCGATCAGCCGGTGCTCGTCCGGTACGTGTCGTGGCTGGGTGATGTCGTGCAGGGCGACTTCGGCAGCTCGCTCTTCACGGGGTATCCCGTGAAGAGCGCGCTGGCCGATCGGTTCGCGGTGACCGCATCGCTGGTCGGTCTCGGGGTGGTGGTGTCGGTCATCATCGGCGTCTGCCTCGGAGCGGTGGCCGGATATCGCAAAGGATCGGCGTTCGATCGGATCGCCATGACCGGCGCGTCGGCGGGTGTGGCGATCCCGAACTTCTGGCTCGGCGCGATGTTCATCCTCGTGTTCGGCATCAAGTTCGAGTGGCTGCCCGCCACCGGATACGAGCCGCTGTCGAGCGGCTTGTGGCAGTGGGCCAGCCACCTCGTACTACCGGTCGTGGCGCTGGCGTCGTCCGGTGCCGCCGAGATCGCTCGTCAGATGCGGGCCTCGATGGCCGACACCGTCGACGCCGACTTCATCCGGACCGTCCGCGCCAAGGGCATGGGGGAGCTGTCGGTGGCCCTGAAGCACGGGCTCAAGAACGCGATGGTTCCTGTGGTCACGGTGGCCGGGATGCTCATCACTCGCATCTTCGGAGCGTCGATCGTGATCGAACAGGTCTTCGACATGAAGGGCATCGGCTCGCTGTCGGTGGAGGCCGTGCAGAAGCGCGACGTGCCGGTGCTTCAGGGCATCGTGCTGATCGTCACCGTCGCGGTGGTGCTGTGCAACACCGCGGTCGACATGTCGTACTCCTACTTCCGCCCACAGATCCGGATGACCGAGGGCGCCTCGTGACCGGCTCTGTGGTGCCTTCGGAGACGTTGACGCCGGTGCGGCCGGCCGCTACGCGGCGCGGCGCGGCGCATGCAGCCGAGACTCCTTGGCGGCGGTTCGCACGACGCTTCCGATCGGAGCGAATGGCGATGGGTATGGCAATCGTTCTTGCCGGCCTGACGGCAGTGGCGGTGCTGGCACCGCTGCTCGCGCCCGCCGACCCGGACGCGCAGGTGCTCGCCGACCGCCTTCTTGGTCCGGGTGCCGGTCACCTGCTCGGCACCGACGACCTCGGGCGCGATCACGTATCGCGACTGATGTTCGCGACACGATTGTCGATCCTCGCTGCCGTGCAAGCGACGGTGGTCAGCCTCGCCCTCGGCGTGCCGGTCGGGCTGGTGGCGGGCTACGCCAGGGGCCGGATCGACTCGATCACGTCACGGTTCGCGGACGCCCTCATGAGCATGCCCGGTCTACTCCTCGCGATGGCGATCATCGGTGTGCTCGGGCCGGGCCTGACCAACGCGATGTTCGCGATCGGCGTGCTCGGCGCGCCGCGCTGCTTCCGAGTCGCCCGCTCCGCCACCTTGGCCATCCGTGAGGAGACCTACATCGAGGCCGCCCGGAGCATCGGCGGCAGATCGACCTGGATCGTCGCCCGGCACGTGCTGCCCAACGTGGCATCGCCGCTCATCGTCCAGGCGTCGCTCACCATGGGGTTCGCGATCCTGATCGAGGCGAGCATCAGCTTCCTGGGCCTCGGGGTGCAGCCGCCCGACGCCAGCCTCGGATCGATGTTGGGCCGATCGGTCACCTACATGGAGCAGGCTCCGCACCTCGTTGCCTTCCCGGGGTTGCTGATCTTCTTGCTCGTACTGGGCTTCAACACCGTCGGCGACGGCATCCGCGACTCGATCGGCCGCGAGGTCCGCGCGTGAGCACCGACGTCCGTACCGGGCTGGTGGTGCGCAACCTGGTGGTCGACGTGGCCACGCGGCACGGTTGGTCCGAGGTGCTTCACGGTGTCTCGTTCGAGATCGCGCCGGGGGAGACCCTCGGCCTGGTTGGCGAATCGGGCTGCGGCAAGTCGATCACCGCGATGTCGATCCTGCGGCTGTTGCCGCGGCGGTCGGCGCGGATCCGATCGGGCGAGATCGTGCTCGACGGCATCGATCTGACCGGGCTGACCGAGCGCGAACTGCGCCGGGTCCGCGGCGACCAGGTGTCGATGATCTTCCAGGAGCCGATGACGAGTCTCGATCCGGCGTTCACGGTCGGCGACCAGATTGCCGAGATGGTGCGTCGGCACCGTGGTGTGAGCCGCGCCGAGGCACGCCGCCGTGCGGTCGAGCTGATCGATCGGGTCGGCATCCCCGAGCCCGAGCGCCGGGCGACGCACTATCCGTACCAGTTCAGCGGCGGGATGCGTCAACGGGTGATGATCGCGATGGCGATCTCGTGCCAACCGACCCTGTTGATCGCCGACGAGCCGACGACCGCGCTCGACGTGACGGTGCAAGCCCAGATCCTGGGCCTGCTGCGCCAGCTCGGCCAGGAACATGCAATGTCGATCCTCCTGGTGAGTCACGACCTCGGCGTGATCGCCGGCAACGCATCACGCATGGCGGTCATGTACGCCGGCGAGATCGTCGAGGGCGGCTCGCGGCGAGACATCCTCGGGGCACCGCAGCACCCGTACACCGACGCGCTGTTGCGATCGCTCCCGAGCCGCAGCGAAGGTGGACGACTCGCATCGATCCCGGGCGTTGTGCCCCCGCTCGGTGATCTCCCGGCGGGCTGCCTGTTCGGGCCCAGGTGCGGGCACTTCGACGAAGCGCTGTGCGGCCGTCAGCGACCCGGCCTGCGCGACCACACGGATGGGCGTGGCGTCAGGTGCGCGCGCCTCGGCGACCTGACACTGACCGGAGGTGTGCCGTGACGACTGCCGAACCCGACAGCGTGCTCTCGGTGACGGGACTCTCGAAGACGTTCCGCACGGGTCGCGGTCGGCGCCGGCACGAGGTGCGTGCCGTCGTCGAGGCGGCCTGCCGGATCGGCCGGGGCGAGACGTTCGGACTCGTCGGCGAGTCCGGCTCGGGCAAGTCGACCCTGGCCCGGCTCGTCTCGCGACTCATCGAGCCCGACAGCGGCACGATCATGCTCGGCGGTACCGAGTTCTCGGCGCTGGCCGGCAGCGAACTGCGCGCTGCGCGGCGCCACGTCCAGATGGTGTTCCAGGACCCGTACTCGTCGCTCGACCCGTCGTGGACGGTCGGTGACATCGTGGCCGAGCCGATCCGGGTTCACGAACGGGTGGGCACGGCGGAGCGCGGCGAACGCGTGGTCGAGTTGCTTCGATCGGTCGAGCTCGACGGCGATGTGGCCGGTCGCTATCCCCACGAGTTCTCCGGCGGACAGCGGCAGCGGATCGCCCTCGCGCGAGCGCTCGCGTTGTCACCGCAGCTGATCATCTGCGACGAGGCCGTGTCGGCGCTCGACGTGTCGACGCAGGCGGCCGTGCTCAATCTGCTCTCCGACCTGCAGCGCGAACGCGGCCTGGCGTATCTCTTCATCTCACACGACCTCGCCGTCGTCCGCCACATCGCCGACCGGGTCGCCGTCATGTATCGGGGATCGATCGTCGAGGTCGGCCAGGCGCGAACCGTGAGCGACCACCCGTTGCACCCGTATTCGCAGCTGCTCCGAGACAGCGTTCCCGTGATCGCCGCTGACCCACCCGTGCCGCCTCTTGTCGCTCCAGCTCGGCGCACGGGCGCGGCTGAGGCGGGGTGCCCGTTCGTGGACCGGTGCCCCGCTGCACTGGATGTGTGCTCCCACGTGATGCCGCCCCTGGCGGAGACGTCGCGCGGCCACTGGGTTGCCTGCCATGCAGTGGAGCTGCAGGTCCGTACACCGCTCGAGGAGTCGAGAGCATGAAATTCCTCACCTTCCGCCGCCTGGAGGACGCGCGCACGCGCCTGGGTCTCCACACTGACGACGGCGTCACCGTGCTCGATCTCAGTTCGGGCCATCCGGACGAGCCGGCGTGCGCATCACTCGACGCGCTCGTCGCCAGCGGCGAACGTGGGCTCGACCTCGCCCGCGAGGCCTATCGCACCACACCGGCGCGCTTGCTCGTCGCTCGCGAGGAGATCTTGTTGTGCCCACCCCTGCGGCCGCCCGCGTTGCAGGACTGTGGTCTGATCCGCACCCATCTGCGCCCGATCCGGGCCGAGATGTGTCGCTGGATCCAGGAGCACACCGACGACGGCCGGTCGTTCGAGGAGCTGACCGAGTGGATGAGCGCGCGCACACGCTCGTCAGGGCCTCTCGGCTACGCCCCGCGCGATCACCGGCTGCTGGCGGCGCCGGATGGCGTGGTCCGCCGACCGCGCTCCAGTAGCGTCATGGACTACGAGCTCGAACTGGCGGTGGTGATCGGGTCCCCGGGACATGCGATCGACCGGGCCAATGCTGGCGACCACATCTTCGGCTACACGATCTACAACGACTGGTCGTTGCGCGACGTGCAGATCAGAACGCTGCTCGCCGGGGGCGGCGACCATGGTGACTCGAAGGACTTCCCGGGCAGCAACGTGATCGGCCCGTGCGTTGTGACCAAGGACGAGCTAACCGACCCGTACGACCTGGAGATGACGGTGCGCGTGAACGGTGACGTCTGGGGGCGCGGCTCGTCAGCGCAGGCTTGGGCGACGTTCGAAGACCTGGTCGTGCGGATCAGTGCCGATCGGCCGATCGCGGCGGGTGAGGTCTGGGGCAGTGGCACGGTGCGCAACGGCTCGGCCTTCGAGGTCGGGCGCCGGTTACCGCCGTTCGCGTACGTCGAACTCGAGGTCGAGGGCATCGGCACGCTCGCCAACTACGTCGTTCCCGAAGGCGCACTCGACGACGGGTGACCGCGTCGGCCCAATCATGCCGAGGAGGCACCATGTCAGCAGCTGTGTTCGACGGTGACCAGCGCTTGATCGCGCTGAGCGACGAGGTCTATGTGTTCGGGTCGTACCCGTTCTGCGGCGTCGTCGCGACCGACGCCGGTTGCATCGCGATCGACGGCCCGATGTCGCCGCGCAACAACCGCCCCTGGGCAGAGTTCATCGCCGGTCTCGGCCCGCTGCGGTACCAGGTGTACTGCGAGCACCACGAGGATCACATCGCGTCGGCGCCGTTCCTCGCGCCGGAGATCCTCATCTCGTCGCAGGGCACGAGAACAGAGATGGCGAGCACCGCCGACATGCTCGCGTCGTTCGACGGATGGGCGCATGACCCTCGGCTGGAACCCGGATCGCTCGACGGGTTCGCGATGCGATATCCAACAGTCACATATTCGGGGCGGATCGTGCTCGAGCTCGGTGGCAAGACGTTCGAGCTGTTCGAGGCGCCCGGACACACCAGTGGATCCACCGTCGTGCACGCCGTCGACGACCGGGTTGCGTTCGTCGCCGACAACACGTTCACGCCGGCCATCCAGTCGGGTGATCCGTTCGCGTGGCTGCACACCATCGACACGCTCGAGGCGCTCGACGTCGACTGGTACGTGCAAGGTCATGCCGAGCCCATCCGCCGCGACAGGCTCGCAGTCTGGCGATCGGTCTTGCTCGATGCGATCGACCGCGCACGAGAGATGAGAGCGTCCGGGCTCACGCCGCTCGACGTGGTGGAGCGTGGCGGTGTGTTCGCCGGCTATGTGCGGCCCGACCACGTCGGCGCCGCCGACACCCCTCCGAACCTGCGGACGTTCTCGTCGACCGTGCTCCAGGAGGAGGGCGCCCGGCGAATGTTCGCAGCCCTCGAACGGCACGACGGTCCGCTCCGGGGATCAGCCGGATGAGTCGAGACGGGGGGCTCCTGACGCTCGTCGACGAGAGCACTGCGGGGCCCGGCGCCGACGTGCTGCGAGCGGTGCTGACCGAGCGTGGTCGCGTCGTGAACTTCTACCGAATGATGGCCAACAGCCCGGCCATCGCCCGCCCCGTCTTCGAGTTGGTGTGGGCGTTGTGGCATGACACGCATCTGGATCGCGCCGATGTCGAGCTCATCATCCTCCGGGTGGCTCGCACCACCGGATCGGAGTATGAGTGGGTGTCACATGCGCCGCTGGCTCGGGCCGCGGGGGTCACCGACGACCAACTCCGAGCCTTGTCCGACCAGGCGGATCCTCGCACCGACCCGGCCTTCGAGGACCGCCAGCGCGCCATGCTCACGGTGGTCGACGAAGTGACGACCGGCATCGTCTCTCCCGCCGCCTCAGTGACGGGGTTCACCGATGCCTTCTCGGAAGCCGAGCGGGTGGAGATCATGACGATCGCGGGCCTCTACCGAGGCATCGCCGCCATGCTGCGGTCATTCGACGTGCCGCTCGACGATGCCGGGCCTGAGCGGTGACCTCAGCCGGTCCAACCCGAAGCAAAGCCCACCGCCGTGTCGGCCGGCCGACTACACAAGTCGCATGAGTGCCCGGACACCCCGGAGCAAGGCTCGCCAGGCCGAGATCCTTGCGGCTGGCATCAGGATCTGCAGCCAGGCCGGCCACGGCGACGCGTCGCTCCGCGAGATCGCCGAGCGGGCCGGGATCAAGAAGGGTCTGCTCACCTACTACTTCCCCACCAAAGAGCAGTTGCTCTTCGCGATCGGACTCGACATGCACGAACACTTCGACGCTCTGCTCGCCCGGACGCTCGCAGACGTCGACGCGCCGCCACGTACGAGGCTGAAAGCGCATTTCGAGGCCCACGTACTCTTGACCTGCGAACTCGTCGACCAGATCCGGGTCTCCTACGAGAGCGGTCGCCACCTCGATCGCGCGCACCGCGATGAGATCGGGGTCCTCCGCGAGCGCTACGAGGCCGGGGTCGGGCAGTTGATCGACGCATGCCGTCCCGAGGGTTGGGTCGACGACGCCGCGACTCCGGCACTGGCCGTAGCTGCGCTTGGCCTCCTCAACTGGGTGTACCTGTGGTACCGACCCGGCGGGCCTCTCCAGCCCGAGGACATCGCCCGCCAGGTGTCGCAGCGCGCCATGGCCTCGCTCCGCGCAGCACCCTGACGCCTGGCTCAGCCCGTCACGCTCCGGCGGAGCGGATCGCGGTGGGGCCGAACGTGGTCTTGCAGGTGTTGCACCAGAAGGCCTGCTCGAACTCGGTACCGCAAGGGGCGTGTACCAGCACTGCTGCCGGCTCGCCGCCCAGCCAGCGGTCGCCCCAGCGCAGCAGGGCGACCAGCACCGGCGAGAGTTCCAGGCCCATCTCGGTGAGGCGGTACTCGTAGCGCACCGGCCGCTCACCGTACGGGGCCTTGGTGAGGATGCCCGCGGCAGTGAGCCGGCGCAGGCGGTCGGCCAGCACCGCCCGCCCGACGCCGAGGTCGGCCTGAATGTCGTCGAACCGGCGGACACCCCGGAACACGTCGCGCACGACCAGCATCGACCACTTGTCGCCCACGAGCTTGGCCACCGACTCCATCGCCCAGCGACCCTATCGGCCGGGCCAAGTTCGTATTTAGAACCCAGGTCGGCTACCGTCGTCCCTCATGGATCGTGCGACCCTCCTGCACACGCCGCTCGACGAGCTGCTCGCGGCCGCCGCCAACCGCCGCACCGGCACGCGGATCACCTACTCGCCCAAGGTGTTCATCCCACTGACGTTCCTGTGCAACGACTCGTGCAGCTACTGCACGTTCGCCCAACCACCGGCCCGGGTGGCGGCGCCGTACCTGTCGCCCGACGAGGTGCTGCGCATCGCCCGGCAGGGCGCGAAGGCGGGGTGCCACGAGGCGCTGTTCACGCTCGGCGAACGCCCCGAAGATCGCTACGAGGTCGCCCGCGAGTGGCTCGCCGAGCACGGCTACGCGAGCACGGTCGACTACCTGGCGGCGATGTGCCGGCTGGTGCTCGACGAGGTCGGGCTGCTGCCGCACGCCAACGCCGGGGCACTCACCCGCGACGAACTGGCCGTGCTGCGACCGGTGTCGGCCAGCCAGGGGATGATGCTCGAGTCGCTCAACGGCGACCTCGAATGCCATCGGAACGCTCCCGACAAAGCGCCGGCGCGCCGGCTGGCCACGCTCGAGGTCGCGGGCGAGCTGGCGATCCCGTTCACCACCGGCATCCTCGTCGGGATCGGCGAGTCGCTGGAGGACCGGCTGGTCGCCCTGGAGGCGATCGCTGCCAGCCACGCCCGGCACGGCCACGTGCAGGAGGTGATCGTGCAGAACTTCCTGCCCAAGCCACGCACCGTGATGCGCAACGTGGCGGCCTGCCCCAGCGACGACTACCTGTGGACGCTGGCCGCGGCCCGGCTGATCCTGCCCGACGGCGTGCATCTGCAGGCGCCGCCCAACCTCACCGACGACTTCGGGTCGCTGCTCGACGCCGGCATCGACGACTGGGGCGGCGTGTCGCCGGTGACCGCCGACCACGTCAACCCCGAACGCCCGTGGCCCGCGCTCGACCGGCTCCGTGACGTGACCGAGGCGCGTGGGCTCGCGCTCGCCCCGCGGCTCACGATCTACCCCGAGTTCGCCACCGACCCGGCGCGCTGGCTCGACCCGGCCGTGCGGTTCCCCGTGCTCGACCGCTCCGATGCCGAGTCGTTCGGCCGCGACGACCCCGGGGCACATTTCCCCGAGCGCGTCGCCGGCACCCGCGACGCCGGCGACGGTGCCGACGTGATCCTCGTCGGCGACCGTTCCACCGCCTGGTACTCCGGCGCCCCCGTCACCCCGCCGCTGTTGGTGCCCCCCAGGTCGTCGAGTGGCGCACTCGCGGCGGAGCCGCCACCCCCGTTGTATCGAGACGACACCGGCACCCACCGAGGTGGTCTCGATACAGCCGCTGCGCGGCCACTCGACCACCGTAACCAGCGGTCTATCCAGGAGGTGCTCGACGGGGTACGGGCGGGGGAACAGCCGGGGGTCGACGAGTTGGTCACGTTGTTCTCGGCGCGCGGGCCGGAGGTGGCGGCGGTTGCCGAACTCGCCGACGAACTGCGCGAGCGGGCAGTCGGCAACGCCGTGTCGTGGGTGCACAACCGCAACATCAACTACACCAACGTGTGCACGTTCAAGTGCAAGTTCTGCGGATTCGCCAAGGGCAAACTGTCGCTCAACCTGCGCGGCACGCCGTACCTGCTGACGCTCGACGACATCGCCCAGCGGGCCGCCGAGGCGTGGGAACTCGGCGCCACCGAGGTGACCTTGCAAGGCGGCATCCACCCGAGCTTCGACGGCGACTACTACGTCGACGTCACCCGCGCCGTGAAGGCCGCCGCACCCGGCATCCACGTGCACGGCTTCACCGCGCTCGAAGTGAGCGAGGGCGCCAAGCGGCTCGGCGAACCGCTGCGCGACTACCTAGTCCGCCTGCGCGACGCCGGACTGGGCAGCCTGCCCGGCACGGCCGCCGAGATCCTCGACGACGAGGTGCGCGCCATCCTCTGCCCCGACAAGGTCACCACCGACGAGTGGCTCGACGTCCATGCGACGGCCCACCAGGTGGGCCTGCGGTCGAACGTCACGATCATGTTCGGTTCGGTCGAGCACCCCGTGCACTGGGCCCGCCATCTGGTGCGCACCCGCGAGGTCCAGGCCCGCACTGGCGGCTTCACCGAGTTCGTGCCGCTGCCGTTCGTGCACATGGCGTCGCCGATCTACCTCCAGCGTCAGGCCCGCCGCGGGCCGACGTTCCGCGAGGTGGTGCTGATGCACGCAGTGGGCCGGATCGCCTACGACGGGCTGATCCCGAACGTGCAGGCGTCGTGGGTGAAGATCGGCGCCGACGGCGTGCGCCAGTTGCTACGGGCCGGCGTGAACGACCTCGGCGGAACGCTGATGGACGAGAACATCAGCCGGGCCGCCGGCGCCGAACACGGCCAAGGCATGGAACCGGGCGACTTCGCCGCGCTCGTGGCCCCATTGGAACGGCGCCTGACCCAACGCTCGACCCTCTACCAAGAACCCGCCGGCGCCCTCCGCTGACGCCTCCCCGATCGACCTCCGCGCCGCGCCTACCTACTAGTAGGTAGGCGGTGGTAACCTGCCTGGGTGCTCGCTTCCGAGACCCTGCTCGCCGACCTCGAACCTGTCGTCGAGTCGCTGCTGGAACGCCACCTGGCGACCTCGAAGGAATGGTTCCCGCACGAGCACGTGCCGTACGGCCGCGGCCGCGACCCGATCCCCGGCGAGCAGTGGTGCGAAGCCGACGCCGACCTGGCGGGCGCGACGCTGACGCCCGAGGTCCGCTCGGCGTTGCTGGTCAATCTGCTCACCGAAGACAACCTCCCCTACTACTTCCGCTCGGTCGAGTCGATGTTCGGCCGCGACGGGGCGTGGGGCACGTGGGTGCGCCGCTGGACGGCCGAAGAGGGCCGTCACTCGATGGCGATCTACGGCTACCTGATGGCGACCCGGGCGATCGACCCGCACGAACTCGAGCGCGGCCGGATGGCCCAGGTGTCGGGCGGCATCACCCCCGAACCGGCCTCACTCCAGGAAGGGTTCGCCTACCTGGCCCTGCAAGAGCTCGCCACGCGCATCTCGCACCGGACCACCGGCCGCATGATCGGCGACCCGGCCGGCTACGACGTGATGATGCGGGTCGCCGCCGACGAAAACCTGCACCAACTCTTCTACCGCGACCTCGCGGCCGCCGCGATCGAGCGCGACCCCGACGGGATGATGGTCGCGATCGAGCACCAGGTGCGCACGTTCGAGATGCCCGGCATCGGCATCCCCAACTTCGTCGAGCACGCCCGCCGGATCGCCAACGCCGGCATCTACGACCTGGCCGTGCACCACGACCAGATCCTCGCCCCGGTGGTACTGCGGCAGTGGGACGTCGAGCACGTCAGTGGCCTGACGGCCGTCGGCGAGCAGGCCCGCGAGCGCCTGATGACGCGCCTCGCCAAGTCGGAACGGGTCGCCCGCCGCCTGAGCGAAAAGCGCGAAGCCACCCTCACCCTCACCCTCGCCTGACGCCAGGGGTGGTTGCGGTCAAGCGCCGCGGAGGTAACGCAGGACCGCCAGGACTCGGCGGTGGGCGCCGTCTTCGGGTTCGAGGTCGAGCTTCATGAACACGTTCGAGATGTGCTTTTCCACGGCTCCGCCCGACACCACGAGCTGCTCGGCGATACCGGCGTTCGACAGGCCCTCGGCCATCAGTTCGAGTACCTGACGTTCGCGTGGCGTCAGCCGGTCGAGTTCGTTGCCGCGCCGTGAGCGGCCGAGGATCTGGCTGATCACCTCTGCATCGACGGCCGAGCCACCGGCGACGACGCGGCGCAGCGCTTCGAGGAAGTGGCTGACGTCGATCACGCGGTCCTTGAGCAGGTAGCCGAGCCCGGCCACGTCGCCGTCGAGCAGTTCAGCGGCGTAGCGCTCTTCGACGTACTGCGACAGCACGAGCACGGCGATCTGTGGGTGCCGGCGGCGGATCTCGATCGCCGCCCGCAGGCCCTCGTCGGTGTGCGTCGGGGGCATGCGCACGTCGACGACGCACAGGTCGGGCTGGTGGTCGGTCACCGCGTCGAGCAGCGCCGCCGCGTCGCCGACCGCGGCGACGACGTCGAACCCCGAGTCGTTGAGCAGGCGCACGACCCCGTCGCGCAGCAGAACGGAATCGTCGGCGACGATCACACGGACACCGGTGTTGTTCGTGACAGCGGCTTCGTTCATGAGAGCGGGATTTCGGCGTCGAGGGTGGTGGGGCCACCCTTGGGGGACGTGACCGTGAACGTACCGTCGACCGCACGGACTCGGGCGCGCATGCCGCCGACCCCGGTACCGCCTCCGACGGAGGCACCGCCCACCCCGTTGTCGTGGACGATCACGCGCACGTTGCGACCCACCCGCATGACGTGCACCGAGGCGACGGTGGCCTGCGAGTGCTTCAAGATGTTGGCGATCGCCTCGTTGGCGAGGAAGTACACGGCCTCTTCGACGTCGCGGGACAGGCGCAGGTCGGCGTCGACGTGGACGCTGACGGGAATCGGCGCCCCGGCTACCACCGCCGACAAGGCGGCGTCGATCCCGCGATCTTCGAGGATTGCGGGGTGCAGACCGCGGCCGAGCTGGCGCAGCTCGCCGATCGAGCCCTGCACCTTTTCGCGGGCGCTGACGATCAGCTCGCGAGCGCGCTCGGGGCTGGTGTCGACGTGTGTCTCGGCCATGCCCAGGTCGAGGCCGATCGCCACGAGTTGCTGTTGCACGCCGTCGTGCAGATTGCGTTCGATCCGGCGCCGTTCGGCTGCCACCGCGTCGAGGATGTCGTCGCGCTGGCCGGTCAGCGCGCTGACGCGCTGCTCGGCCGCGGCCAGCCGGTCGGTGCCAAGAAACCATGCGTCGAAGCGGCCCTTCATGTCGCCGACCGGCACCACCACGCGGGGGAACAACCCGATCAGCAGCGCCGCCAGCGGCACACCGACCAGCGGCCCGCCGAGCAGCCAGTTCACCGGCCCGCCACCGAAGAAGAACTGCATCGCCACCGACAACGGCAAGATGCCGATCGCGAACGCGAGCTGGGCGACGAGCGTGTTGGCGGCGAGGAACCCCACCACCCGCCAGCGCTCGCGGTCGCTCACCGCCCGCAACGCCGAACGCGGCCCGACACCGCGCAGCGGGCGCACCGGGCGCCGGTCGATGTCGCGGCCGCACATCCGGTTGAGCGCCACGCTGACATCGGCGAACGCGCTCGCGGTGGCGAAGAACGCGCCGACCAGGAACACACCGACGAAGATGAACAGCAGGCCGAAGGCCACCGAGCCGAACACGAGCAGGGCGATCAGGAACACCCACGCGAGCACCATCGAGGCGGTGAGGTAGGCGGCGTTGAGCCACACGTTCGGTTCGGCGAGCGGCGAGTACCACTGCTTGGCCAGGTTGCCGACTCGCTCCCACGACCACTCGCCGTGCAGGTCGAAGTGGGGTTCGCTCGGTGGCGGCGTGACGCTGGGGCCGGTGGCGGCACCGTGCGGACCCCCGCTGCCGGGGGGCGGCGGCGGGGGTGGTGGCAGATCGGACACGAGGGCAGTCTCGCGCTCGCCAGCGGCGACGGGCGTTCCGGTGGTCATACCTCCAGCGTGCTCGCCGGCGGCGTCGGCCGCACTGGAGCACCCCGCCGAATCCGCGGTAGGGATAACCCCCGTCCGCCCCGCGAGGTACGCGCCAGGTCAGATCGCGGAGGATCCGACGAGCAACGCGGTGACGACGAGCACTCCCAGCAGCGCCGCCGCCTCGATCGTCAGCGCGCGATCCAGCCGCACGCTCGACCCGTCCACCCCGGACCTGGTACGAACGTGGTGGTAGGCGCCGGCGCCCACAGCAGCCATGACGAGCACGAGCTTGGCGGCGAGGCGCCGGCCCCACGGCGTGTCGACCAGTTGGCCTGGCCGATCGACGATCAGCACGGCCAACACCGTGCCGGCCGCGGCGACGGCAACGAGTGCCGCCAGGGCGATCCGGCCGAGCGTGTGGGTCAGCGCGCGCACGTCACCGGTGTTGCCGGCGGCCGCCCGACGACGGACCGCGACCACCACCAGCAACGCCACGATGCCTCCCGCCCACACGCTGGCGGCGGCGACGTGGACGAAACTGGCCGCGGCGTGCAGCACACGTGGGCCGCGCGTCACCGTGTAGCCGTCGAACTGGAACGACGCCAGACCCACGGCCGCACCCACCGCGGCGAACACACCCGGGCCGGCGGCCGACCAGCGCACCGAGCCGTTCGTCACCGGGCGCAGTTCGGGCACTTCGAACAGGCCGACCACCACCAACCCGGTGCCGACCAACCGCAACAGCGCGGCCGGCGCGCGGTCGGTCAGCACACCGGCCCAGCCGTCGTCGTAGAGACGGGCCAACGCGGCGACCTCGACGAGCGTTCCGAGCAACGCCAGCACACCCGCCCAGAGCGCGACCCGTGCCAGCACGAGCACCTCCGACCGCGGCCCGCGGTGTACACACGCAAGGAACACCAGCACGCCCGCGGCCACGGCCAACCCCGGCACCGCCAACGCCAACCCCACACCGCGCTCCACCGGCGCCGAGCGTACCGCCGCGCGGTTGGGTGGTTGCGAGGTGTGGTCTCGCTCAATATTTACTCAATTTGTGTTGTATCAATATTGGTTGACTGACAAGATGACGCCGTGATCGCGCCGCTGTCGTTCGAGAGACGCGCCGCCCGGCACGCAGCGCTCGGTGACCCCGTGCGTCTGGCGGTGGTCGACCGGCTGACCAACACCGATCGGTCTCCGCACGAGCTGCAACGCCTCGTCGGCATCCCGTCCAACCTGTTGGCCCATCATCTCGACGTGCTCGAAGCCGTCGGGCTGATCGTGCGCGGTCGCTCCAGCGGCGACGGCCGCCGCCGCTACGTGCACCTGCTCATCGAGGCCCTCCACGAACTCGGCCTCCGGCTGCCGACCGACCCGCAGCCGGCGCTGTTCGTCTGCACCGCCAACTCGGCCCGCTCCCAACTCGCCGCCGCATTGTGGACCGACGTGTTCGGCGAGCCCGCCGTCAGCGCCGGCACCCACCCTGCGCCGGCGGTGCACCCCGGGGCCAAGGCAGCCGCCAAGCGGGCCGGGCTCGACCTGGGCGCCGCCGAACCGCGGCACCTCGACGACGTGGTCGAGTGGCCGGCAATCGTGGTCACGGTCTGCGACCGCGCCCACGAAGAGCTCGACCCGGCCGACGAGTGGCTGCACTGGTCGATCGCCGACCCCGTCCCGGACGGCTCCCGCGATGCGTTCGACCGCACCGTCGACGAACTGCGCACCCGCATCCGCTCACTCCACGCCGCATGACCGGCGTCGACCCCGACCTCAGCGTCGCCCCGGAGACCGGCACCGGCATCCTGCGCGTTTCGCTCGAACGACGGCTTACCGCCGAAGCGATCGGGGCTGCGTTCCTGATCATCGCCGTGATCGGGTCGGGCATCATGGCCAGCCGACTCTCGCCGAACGACCTTGGCCTGCAACTGCTCGAGAACGCCGCCGCAACGGCCGGGGCGCTGATCGGTCTGATCCTGATGTTCGGGGCGGTGTCGGGGGCGCACTTCAACCCGGTCGTTACGCTCGTCGACCGGCTGTTCGGCACGATCAGCACGCGCGAAGCCGGCCTGTACGTGGTCGCCCAGACGATCGGGGCGTGCGCCGGGGCGGTGATCGCCAACCTGATGTTCGAGCTGCCGGCGATCGAGTTCTCCACCAGGCAGCGCTCGTCCGGGGCGCTGTGGCTGTCCGAGGTCGTCGCCACGATCGGGCTGCTGCTGGTGATCCACGGCTGCGTCCGCTCGGGGCGCGCCGGCGCCGTGCCGTTCGCGGTCGGCGTGTGGATCGGCGGCGCCTACTGGTTCACGTCGTCGACCAGCTTCGCCAACCCGGCCGTCACCGTCGCCCGCATGCTGTCGGACACGTTCGCCGGGATCGAACCCGCCTCGGCGCCGATGTTCATCGTCATGCAGCTCGTCGGCGCCGGGGTCGCGTTCACCCTGATCCGGTTCCTCTATCCCCCACCCGCCACGGAGACCTCCTGATGACCGAACCCACCACCACCTCCAACGGCACCACCCCGGAAGTGCTGTTCGTCTGCATCCACAACGCCGGCCGCTCACAGATGGCGGCCGCCCTCCTCGCCCACTACGCCGGCGACCGCGTCGTCGTGCGCTCCGCCGGCACCGCCCCCACGGCCACGATCAACCCGACCGTCGTCGAGGCGATGAACGAGCTCGGGATCGACCTGCACGCGCTCGGCGCCACCCCCAAGTCGCTCACCGACGCCGCCGTCCAAGCGAGCGACGTGGTGATCACGATGGGCTGCGGCGACGAGTGCCCCTACTACCCGGGCACCCGCTACCTCGACTGGACGCTCGGCGACCCCGCCGGCCAACCCCTCGATGCCGTCCGCCCGATCCGTGACGACATCGACCGCCGCGTCCGCGACCTGCTCGCCAAGCTCGTCCCCGACCTGGCGCTCCCGGCACCCGGCACGCCCGCCGGTTTGGGTTAGGCGAGCACGGCGCGGAGGGCGTCGAGGCGCTCGGGGACCACCCGATACCAGACCCACAGGCCGCGCTTCTCGCGCGACACCAGCCCGGCCTCGAACAGAATCTTCATGTGATGACTCACCGTCGGCTGCGAACGACCGGACACGTCGACCAGGTCGCAGGCGCACACCTCGTCACCGCCGGCCGACGCCACGTGGGACAGCAGCCGCAAACGCACCGGGTCTGACAGCGCCGCGAACGCGGTCGCCAGCGCAGCGGCCTGGGTTTCGTCGAGCACGTCGGCACGCACCGGGGCGCAGCACGCGATCGGGTCGAGGGTGGGCTTCGCGGTGGCCGCCGTGGATGCCATACGGCTACTGTATCGAAATATCTCGATATAGCCCATTGACGATCTTCGATCCATCTGGCACCCTGACTCCATTGACAGATGTCGATGCAGTCATTCCGAAGGAGCCCTCCATGTCCCGAGTCCAAGTCGCCTTGAACGTCGCCGACCTCGACGAGTCGATCGCGTTCTACACCAAGCTGTTCCAGACCGAACCGGCCAAGATCCGCGACGGGTACGCCAACTTCGCGATCGCCGATCCGCCGCTCAAGCTGATCCTGTTCGCCGGCGACGGCGCACCCGGCACGCTCAACCACATCGGCGTCGAAGTCGACTCGCCCGACGAGGTTGCCGCGGCGATCCAGCGAGCCACCGCCGACGGGTTCGACCAGGAGATCCAGGAGAACGTGTCGTGCTGCTTCGCCGTTCAGGACAAGACCTGGGTGCAAGGCCCCGACAACGCCTGGGAGTTCTACACCGTGCTCGACGATGCCGACGAGCTGGCCTGTTCGGTCAGCCCGGACGGCGGGTGCGAGCCCGAACCGCTCGCCGTCGACGCCAAGCCCACCGAGACGTCCTGCTGTTAGCACCGAAGCGATCACCGAGGCCGAAGGGGGGCGAACGTCCCACCGAGGGCCACGGTCCCGACCGGTCGAAACCACCGGGCTCGGGCGCGGGTTAGCGTCGGAGCGATGGGCGACCCCGCGCCACCTCCCGACCGTCCCGGGAGGCGAGTCACGCTGCTGACGATCGCCAACGAGGTCGGCGTGTCGCGGACCACCGTCTCGAACGCCTACAGCCGCCCCGATCAGCTCACCAAGGAGCTGCGCGACCGGATCATGGACGCCGCCGAGCGGCTCGGCTACCGCGGGCCCAGCGCGGCCGGCCGCCTGTTACGCACCGGCCGCGTCGGCACGCTCGGGCTGGTGTTCACCGACCACCTCGGGTTCGTGTTCTCCGACCCCAACACCACGCTGTTCATGCGCGGCGTTGCCGAAGCCACCGCCGCCGCGCACGTCGGGCTGACGTTGCTGCCGGTCCCCCGCGACGCCGAGCCCGACGAACTCAGCCTGCTGAACATCCCCGTCGACGGCTACATCGTGTTCTCGATCGCCGACACGCACCCGGTGTTCGAGGCGTTGATCGACCGGCGCGACGTTCCGCTGGTGGTGATCGACGAACCCGACCCGGGCGACCGCTGCGCGTTCGTGGGAGTGGACGATCGTGACGGTGCACGCCAGGTGGCGGCCCACATCGCCGGGCTCGGCCACACCCGTGTGGCGATTCTCGCCCACCGCCTCACCGACACCCCGACCCGCAGGCCGGTCACGGCCGGCGAACTCGCCGACGCCCCGCTGCGGGTGGCGCGGCAGCGCTATGCCGGGTACCTCGACGGGCTCGGGCCGGGCGTCGACGTGCGTGCCCTCTGGGAAGCGGGCGAGCTGACCACCGACGCCGGCCGGGCGGCCGCCACCGACGTGTACCGTGCCCACCCCGACATCACCGCGCTGCTGTGCATGACCGACCAGCTTGCGATCGGTGCCTGCCAGGCGTTCGAGCGGATGGGCGTGGATGTGCCGGGGCAGGTCAGCGTCGCCGGGTACGACGACATCCCCCGCGCGAGCGCGTGGTCGCCGGGGTTGACGACGATGCGCCAGCCCCTGCTCGACAAGGGCCGGATCGCGGCCGGCCTGTTGCTCGACCAGCTCGACGCGACCGACGGCGACGAACGCCCGGCACGGATCGAGTTGCCGATCGAGCTGGTCGTCCGCGCGTCGACCGGCCCGGCACCGGCGGCCTGACAGCAGGCCACCAAAGCGCGGCGAAGGGTCAGTCGACCCACCAACCGGCGAGGTCGGCGACCACGTTTCCACCGCGGAGCGTGCGCACGCAGAACGTGCCACCCCGGCCGATGCCGACCACTGCCCCGTTGGCAACCACTTCGCCGGCGGCCTGGTTGAGCGTCGACGTGTGCGGCACCGCACCACAGTCGTACGCCGTCAGGTATCCCGCCTCGGTGTGGTCGACCGCCACCAGGTTGAGCGACGCTGCGCGCGGAACCCCACCAGGCGCGGCGGGCACCGCGAACGCGCGCGCGTGACCCGCCCCGAGGGGCCCGGCTGGCTCGGTTCGGGTATCACCGATCCGAACCGGTGTCGTCGGCTGGAAACGCAGGCCACCCGACGTCACGTAGGCGCTGAGGTCGACGATCACGTCGGTCGCCGTGTGCGTGTACACGCACAAGCGGCCGCCGGGGGTCGCCACGATCGCATTGTTGGCACGCACCTCGCCGGCGAGGTAGTTCACGCTCGACGTCGCCGGACGCGGCGCCTCGCACGGATAGGCCGTCAGGTGGCCGGCGGCGTCAGGATTCGCAGCGGTGAGGTTCACCGCCATCCCGCTGATGCCCGGGGGGGCGTCGTCGGGTACGTCGACTTCGAGCACTGCTCCACCGGCCAACCTCCCCGTCGCGCGGGTGTCGGCCAGCCGCTGCGGCGCGACCGGCGTCAGGCCGCCGGCGGCCGATGGGTGCAGCCAGCCCGTCACGTCGACCACCACGTGGGTGGCCGCCCGGCTGAACACGCAGACGCTCCCGTCGGCGCCGAGCGTGGCAATCGTGGTGTTCGCCACCGTCTGGTGGGCGGCGTAGTTCACCGAGGACGTGGTCGGCCGGTCGACGCCACACGGGACGGCCGAGAGGTAGCCGGCGTCGGCGGGGTCGACCGCAGTGATGTTGAGCACCGCCGCGGCAGCGGTGGTGCCGAGTGCGGTGGCCAGATCGACCCGCACCACTCCCCCGGCTTCCAGCCGCGACGGGTCGCTGTCGGCTCGCGTGTCGAGTACCCGCAGCGGGGTGATCGGCACGATGCCCGACGGCTCGGCGGACGGCGCGTCCGGCCCACCCTGGGTGGGGCCGGGGCTCGCTACCGGCGCCCCGGTGGTCACCCCGGTGACCGCCAACCGGTAGCGACCGGCCGAACCGTAGGACGTGAACCCGTCCTCGGCGGTGCGGTAGCCCACCGGCGTCACGACCAGCCGGTACTGCCCGGCCGCGACCTCGACGTCGAGTGAGGCGCTCCACCCCGGTGGTGCGACCGGCGCCGCCCCCGCCACGCGGGCGCCGCGCGCGTCGTACACGTCGAGCCGGGCGTACAGGTTCGACACGCCGGCGGTCGTGTTCGCCGGCCCCAACGCGACCTGCAAACGGCCGGTTCCGACCGACACCTCGAACTGGTCGACGTCGCCGAAGCCAGCCATCGCGACCAGGTTGGTGCGGGCGCCGATCGGCGTCGCCGTGGCCGCCGTGTCGCCGTGGTCGTCGGCGGCCAGGCCGAGTACGTCGGCGATGATCGCCACGTCGTCCTCGTGGTTGGTCGCCCCCGGGTAGTCACCACGCGACCACTGCGTATACGTCCGGCCGTAGCCGGCTCCCATGATCGGTGCCCACGTGGCCGCGGGGCGCGCGTGCCCGCAGTAGTACTCGGGTGACGCGCAGTGCAGCACCGGAGAGCGCCCGTCGTGATGCAGCCCGAGCGCGTGGCCGGTCTCGTGGCTGGCGGCCAAGCCGATGTAGCCGGGGTCGTGATAGAGCCGGTCGGCGAACACCCACACCGGCAGGTCGGTCCACGCTCCGCCGCCGGGGGCTTGGTCGCCACGCCCGAACGTGCCCACCAGCGCCAGCCCGGCCGACGCCCCGGTCCAGCCGTCGGTCACGACGACGCGCGTGCCCCAGCGGTCGCCACCCGCGCTACGGCCCACCAGCCGGGAGATGCCGGGGTCGACCGTGGTGACATTGACGTCGAACGGCGCGTAGTCCTCGGCGACCACCTCCCACACCACGCGGATCGCCTGCTGCTCGGCGGCGTTGAACGTGCCGGGCTGCCCGTCACGGTCGAACGGTGGGGCAATCACGGGCTGACCGAGGTTGAAGGCCACCCACGCGCCACGGTCGAGCCGGTGCCCGTCGAAGTCGAGGTAGATCGTGTGGGTCGCACCCGGCCGCGACGACCACGCTGGCACCGTCGTCACCGCCGGGGTGTCGGTCGCCTGCGTGCGCAGAGCCTGCAACCCGGACGGTGGTGGGGGCACGTCGGGCACCGGCTCGGCGTGGCCGATCAGCCCGCCGGGTACGGTGAACACGGTCGTGTCGGCCTCCACGACCGCTGGGGCAGAGGGCTCTTGCGCCACCACCCAGGCGGGTAGGGCGAGCACCGCCAAGGCCACCGCGCAGGGCGCGACCAGCCAGGCACGATCCGTCGTGCGAGTTCCGTCCATGGTTCCTCCCTGGCCGGTGGCCAGGTATGAGGAACCGTCCGAACCGCACTACGGCGATGCCCGGATTCAGCACGAATTCGGAGTTACCAGGTGGTTGAGCCTGTCGAAACCACCGAGTGCGCAGGGCCTGGTGGTGACGACCGGCTCAACCACCGGATGGTTGGCTCGACCGTCGTCGGGACAGGCGCGGGTGCGTCAGCGGGCGTAGCGGGCGACGTGGTCGGCGGCGTCGAGCAGCCAGTCGGGCCACACGCCGATCGCCAGCGTGAACGCCGCCGCGAGGAACACCGCCATCGCCGTGTACGGCGGCAGCGGCTCGCGTGCCGTGACGTCGCCGGCATCGCCCTCGAGCCACATCGAGACCATGATCCGCAGGTACAAGAACGCTGCGATCACGGCCGACAACATGGCGATGATCGCGATCGCGTAGCTCTGCTCCTCGACCGCGGCCTGAATCACGCCCCACTTGGCGACGAACCCGGCGGTCAGCGGAACACCGGCCTGGGCGAGCAGGAACACGGTGAGCGCGAGGGCCACCGAGGGGCGCCGCTTGGCGAAGCCCTTGAACGCGTCGAGCGACGTGTCGCCACCGTTCGCCCGGGCCACGAGCGACACCACCGCGAACGAGCCGATCGTCAGCACCGAGTACACGGCGACGTAGGTGGCCACCGAGGCCATGCCGTCGCCGAGCGCGCCGTACTCGCCGGCGTGATGCCCGGCCGCCTCGATGCCGACGAGGATGAACCCGGCGTGGCTGATCGACGAGTAGGCGAGCATCCGCTTGACGTCGGTCTGCACCACCGCCAGCAGCGACCCGACCAGCAGCGACAGCACGGCGAGCACCCAGATCGCCGGACGCCAGTCGTCGCGCTGGAACGGCAGGGCGATCACGAGCACCCGCAGCATCGCCGCGAACGCAGCCACCTTGCCGACCGACGCCATGAAGGCGGTGATGTTCGTGGGAGCGCCCTGGTAGACGTCGGGGGTCCACACGTGGAACGGCACGGCGGCGACCTTGAAGCCCAGCCCGACGAGCAGCATCGCGATGCCGGCCAGCACGAGCACGTCCTTGCCTTCGAGCACGAGCTCGGTCCGGAACGACTCGACGATCGCGCTGATGTTCGTGGAGCGCGTCCCGCCGTAGACGAGCGCGATGCCGTACAGCAGGAACGCCGACGCGAACCCGCCGAGTACGAAGTACTTGATGCCCGCTTCCTGGCTGGCGGGCCGCTCGCGGTCGGACGCGGCCAGCACGTAGAGCGCCAGCGACAGGGTTTCGAGGCCGAGAAACAGCACGATCAGGTCGTTGGCCGAGGCCATCACGACCGCCCCGGTGGCGGCGGTGAGCAGCAGTGCGTACACCTCGGGGGCGTCTTTCCCGGCGCGGTGCAGTTCGTCGGCGGTGACGAGCGCGACCAGCAGTGTGGCCGCGCAGATCGTGAGCGTGAGGAACTGGGTGAGCCGGTCGAACGCGAGTGCCCCGCCGACGAGCGTGGACGGTGCTTCGTCACCGAGCGTGCCCCACTGGAGCGCGGCGAACACCCCCGCGACCACCGTGGTGGCCGCGGTGGCGAGCGCGTACAGGCCGCGCGGCCAGGTGGGTGTGAGCGCCCCGGCGACCATGAGGAACAGCGCCCCGGCCACGAGCGCGATGATCGGCGACAGGTGCCAGAACTCGACGCTCGGAGCAACGAACAGTTCCTGGGCGATCACGGGTGGGCCTCCTGCTCACCTTCGGAGGTCGAGCCGGTGGCGACCACCTCGGGCCGGGCCACCTTCACGCCGGCCTTGGTTTCGACGTGCTCGATGAGGGCATCGACCGCGGGCTCGATGCGTTCGAGCATCGGCTTCGGGTAGATGCCGGTGAACACGATCACACCGATCACGGGGAGCAGCACGGCGGCTTCCTTGAGCTTGAGCTCGGGGAACGTGCGGTTGGCCTCGTCGGGCTCGCCGTGGAACACCCGCTGGTACGCCCACAGCAGGTACAGCGCGGCGAGGATCACCCCGGTGGCGGCGATCGCTGCGTACCACGGCTCGGCGAGGAACGTACCGATCAGGATCAGGTACTCGCCGACGAACCCGTTCAGGCCGGGCACGCCGATCGAACTGAGCATGACGATCATGAACGCGGCGGCGAAGATCGGGGCAACCGACTGGATGCCCTTGAGCTCGGAGATCTGGCGGGTGTGGCGGCGCTCGTAGATCCAGCCGACCAGCAGGAACAGGGCCCCGGTCGACAGGCCGTGGTTCACCATCTGCATCACCGAACCGGTGATCGCCTGGCTGGTGAAGGCGAACGTGCCGAGCACGATGAAGCCGAGGTGGGCGACCGACGAGTAGGCGACGAGGCGTTTGAGGTCCTTCTGCATCGTGGCGACGACGGCCCCGTAGATGATGCCCACGACGGCCAGGCCCAACCACAGGTAGCGGCTCCAGTAGGCGGCCTCGGGGAACAGGAACAGGCCGAACCTCAGCAGGCCGTACGTACCGAGCTTGAGCATCACGCCGGCGAGCACCACCGAACCGGCGGTGGGCGCCTGGGTATGGGCGTCGGGAAGCCACGTGTGGAGCGGGAAGATCGGCACCTTGACGGCAAACGCGACCGCGAACCCGAAGAACAACCAACGCCCGGTCGACGCCGCGAAATCGGCGTGCTCGGCGAGTTCGACGAGGTCGAACGTGACGTGGCCGACACCGTGGCGGCTGGCGATCATCACCGTGGCGATGATCGACACGAGCATGAACGCCGACCCGGTCATCGTGTACAGGAAGAACTTGGTGGCCGCGTAGACACGCCCCTCGTAGCCCCACCCGCCGATCAGGAAGTACATCGGTACGAGCACGATCTCGAACATCACGAAGAACAAGAACAGGTCGAGCGACAGGAACGACCCCATCACCCCGGCCTCCAACAGCAGCAGCCAGGCGAAGTACGGCTTGTCCTGGGCCGGATCTTCGTTGTGCGGGTCGATGCCCAAGATCGCCAGCGGGAACAGCACACCGGTGAGCACCACGAGGAACAGCGAGATGCCGTCGACGCCGAGGTGCCAGCCGATGCCCCAGCGCTCGATCCACGGGTGCTGCGATACGAACTGGAACCCCGCGTCATGCTGGTCGAACTCGGTGAGCAGCCAGATCGACATCGCCCCGGTGGCCACCGACGAGATCACTGCGGCGAGCTTCACGAACTCGGGCCGCCGCTTCGACAGCAGCGTGACCGCGAGCGCGCCGGCGGCCGGCAGGAAGATCAGGATCGACAGGATCGGGAAGCCGAGTGCCGAGGTCGTCGCGGCCAGCATCAGAAGAACCCCCGGCCGATCACGAACCACACCAGCAACAACACGACACCAACTCCGACGATCCCGGCGTAGTTACGGACGTTGCCGGACTGCGCCGTGCGCACGCCGCCGGCGCCGGCCTTCACCAGCTTGGCGGCCCCGTTGACGGCCCCGTCGACGACGGTGCGGTCGAACCAGGCGAACGCCTCGAACGCCTTGCGGCCGGGGCCGCCCATGAAGTCGCTGACCGCCCGGTCGTAGTACCAGCCGTTGGCCAGCAGTTCGGGCTCGACCGGCTTGGCGACCTTGCGGACGTAGATCGCGATCGCGATGGCGATGCCCACCAGCGCGCAGGCGATCGCCAGGAGTGCGAGCAGGCCCTTGTTCTCGTAGGCCGACGAGCCGGTGATGTGCGCCTCGCCGGCGGCCACCACGGGGTGCAGCCACGATTCGAGCTTGTGTTGCCAGTCGTGCGGGATGAAGCCGAACGACGGCAGCTGGATCACCCCGCCCACGATCGACAACCCGGCCAGGACCACCAGCGGGAACAGCATGATCACCGGCGACTCGTGCGGCTTGAACTCGCCGTGTGCGGTCGACACGTGGTGATCGTCGGAGGCGACGTCTTCGGGGGCTGCCTCGTCGGCGTTGGCGTGGCTGGTCCAGCGGGCCTCGCCGAAGAACACCATGATGATCTGGCGGGTCATGTAGAACGCGGTGAGGATCGCCGTGACCAGGCCGAGCACGTACAGCACCGGGCCGCGCTCGGCCAGCGTGAACAGCAGGATCTCGTCCTTCGACCAGAACCCGGCGAACGGCGGCACCCCGGCGATCGCCAACCAGCCGATCAGGAACGTGATGGCGGTGATGGGCATCACCTTGCGCAGCGCACCCATCTTGCGCATGTCCTGCTCGTGGTGCATCCCGTGGATGACCGAACCCGAGCCGAGGAACATCAGCGCCTTGAAGAACGCGTGCGTGACCATGTGGAAGATCGCGGCGACGAACGCGCCCGAGCCGACGGCCAAGAACATGTAGCCGAGCTGCGACACCGTCGAGTAGGCCAGCACCTTCTTGATGTCGGTCTGGGCGACCGCCACCGTGGCTGCGAACAGCGCCGTCAGCACGCCGACCCAGGCGATCACCTGCGACACCTCGGGCGCAGCCGCCGCCAGCATCGGGTTCATGCGGGTCATCAGGAACACGCCGGCGGTCACCATCGTGGCCGCGTGGATCAACGCCGACACCGGTGTGGGGCCTTCCATCGCGTCGGGCAGCCACAAGTACAAGGGCAGCTGAGCCGACTTGCCGACCGCGCCGACGAACAGGAACAGGGCGATCAGCGTGGCCGTCCGGGTGGACAGTCCGCCGCCCTCGGCGGCGCCGTTCAGAGCGCCGTAGCTCACCGAGCCGACGTGGGCGAAGCCGAGGAACATGGCGATCATGAAGCCCCAGTCACCGATCCGGTTGGTGACGAACGCCTTCTTGCCGGCGGTGGCCGCCGAGTCGCGCTCGTGCCAGAACGAGATCAGGAAGTACGAGCAGGTGCCCACGCCTTCCCAACCGAGGAACGTGACGAGCAGGTTCTCGCCGAGCACCAACAGCGTCATCGACAGCACGAACAGGTTCAGGTAGAGGAAGAACTTCGAGAACCGCGGGTCGCCGTGCATGTAGCCGATCGCGAACAGGTGGATCAGGAAGCCGATGCCCGTGACGAACAGGCACATCGTGATCGACAGCGGGTCGGCGAGGAACGCCATGTCGATCTGGAGCGCGTCGACCGGCACCCACGAGAACAACGTCTCGACGTGGTGACGATCGTGCTCGTCGTCGATCGACAGCAGGTCGAAGAACGCGCCGACCGCGACGACGAACGACGCCAGCACCATCGCGGCTGCCAGGTAGCCCGAGCGCGGCTCGCCGAGCTTGCGCCCGAACAGCAAGATGAGGAGGAACCCGGCGAGCGGGAACGCGGGGATCAGCCAGATCACATCGAGCATCGGCGCCTATCCCTTCAGTTCCGCGAGGTCGTCGGCGGTGGCGCCGGGCCGGCGGCGCAGGATCGAGATGATGATGCCCAGGCCCACTACGACCTCGGCGGCGGCGACCACCATCACGAAGAACACCGCGGTCTGCCCCGAGATGTCGCCGAACCGGGTGGCGAAGGCGACGAACGTGATGTTGACGGCGTTGAGCATCAGCTCGATGCACATGAACATGATCAGCGGGTTGCGGCGTACCAACAGGCCGGTCGCGCCGATGCCGAACAGCACCGCGCTGAGGATCAGGTAGTAGGCGGTGGTGGGCACCACCGCAGCGAGCACCGGGCTCATGGGTCCACCTTGTCGGGCGCTGTGTCGGTGGTTGAGCCTGTCGACGCCTTGCGCGTCAGCAGCACCGTTCCGGTGACGGCGACGATCAGCAACACCGACGTGAACTCGAGCGCGAACACGTAGTCGCCGAACAGGCTGGTGGCGATCTGCTGAATGTTGCGATCGCCGTCGGCCTCGAGCGGTGGGCCCGAGGCGATGGTGTCGCGGGCGCGCACGACGGCGGCGATGATCAGCCCGGTGACCCCCACCCCGACGACCGCCGCGAGAGGCCGTTGGATGGGGAACGGCTCGATGGTGATGTTGTCGGCCCGGTCGACGCCGAGCAGCATGATGACGAACAGGAACAGCACCACGATCGCCCCGGCGTAGACGATGACCTGTACCGCCGCGAGGAAGTGGGCCTCCATCGCCACGAAGTGGACGGCGACGCCGAACAGGGTGAGCACCAGCGACAGCGCGGCGTGCACCGGGTGCGACCGCAGCACGACGCCCAGCCCGCCGGCGATCACCATCACCGAGGCGAGCACGAACACGAGCAGTTCCATCAGCGGTCGGCCTCGTCTTGTGCGGCCTCGGGGGCGCGCTCGCCGTGGCCGAGTTCGCTGCTCCAGCCGACGACACCACGGAACATTGCGTCGCCCGACGGCGACGTGGCGCGCATCCAGCCCGACGTCAGCAGCTCGTCGCCGTCGCGCCAGTCCTCCCACGGCAGTTGCTGGGGCTTGCCGGCGTCGTCGACCACCAACTCGGTCTTCGTATAGATCGCGTCCTGGCGGTTCGTGAAGCTGAATTCGAACAGCTTCGACTCGGTGATCGCCTCGGTGGGGCAGGCCTCGACGCACAGGTCGCAGTGGATGCAGCGCAGGTAGTTGATCTCGTAGACGAAGCCGTAGCGCTCGCCCGGCGACGTGGGGTCGAGCGGGTCGTTGTCGGCCCCGCGCACGTAGATGCACTTGGCCGGACACACGCCCGCGCACAGCTCGCACCCGATGCACTTCTCCATGCCGTCCTCGTAGCGGTTGAGGACGTGGCGGCCGTGCAGGCGTTCGGGCTTGGGCGTTTTCTGGTCGTCGCTCACCGTGGGGTCGTTGGCGCGACCTTGCTTGCGGGCATAGCGCCCGCCTGAGTACTCGGTGGTGACGCGCTTGCCACCGAACAGGCGGTGCTGACGAATCACCACCCCGAACCCTTCGAGATACCCCATCAGTACGCGCCCCCGCGCCGGTTGAGCCTGTCGAAACCAAGCATCAGTACGCCGCTCCTTGAGCATCGCGGTTCTTGCGGGCGACGTTGAGCGCCGCGGTGAACAGCACGTAGGCGACCAGCAGCACACCCAGGCAGGCAGCGATCACGGCTACCACGTTCCAGTCCTTGTCGCGGCCGACCTGCAGCGCGGCCAGCACGAGGAACCAGCCGAGCGCGACCGGGATCAGCAGCTTCCAGCCGAAGTCCATCAGCTGGTCGTAGCGCAGCCGCGGCAGCGTCGCCCGGATCCATACGTACACGTAGAGGAAGGCGAGCACCTTGACGATCATCCAGAACGTGCCGCCGAACGCCCCCGCCCAGTCGAAGATGTCGACGTCGCCGATGCGCAGCGGCTGCGGGCCGCCGAGGAACAGCGTGACGAGCACACCCGACATGGTGATGACGCTCATGAACTCGGCCAGGAAGAACAGCGCGAACTGGATCGACGAATACTCGGTGTTGAAGCCGCCCACCAGTTCCTGCTCGGCCTCGACGAGGTCGAACGGCGGCCGGTTGAGCTCGGCGGTCATCGCGATCAGGAAGATTGCGAACGGTACGAACCCGGTGGCGACGATGTTCCAGTCGAGCAGCTTGGCCTGACCGAGCACGATGTTCGACGTGGACAGCGAGCCGCTGAACAGCAACACGGCGGCCAGGCTGAGCCCGAGCGCGGCCTCGTACGAGATCATCTGCGCCGAGGCCCGCACGGCGCCGAGCAGCGGGTACTTCGACCCCGACGCCCACCCGGCGAGCATGATGCCGTACACCGCGATCGAGCTGAGCGCGAGCACCACGAGGATGCCGACCGGCGGGTCGATCAGCTGCACCCGGGTGGTGTGGCCGAACCAGGTGACGGTGCCGTCGTGGCCGTTGAAGTCGCCGCCGAGCGGGATCACCGACCAGATCAGGAACGCCGGCAGGAACGACAAGAACGGTGCCAGGCGGAACACGAACTTGTCGGCCTTGTCGGGAAGGAGGGTCTCCTTCATGAACAACTTGGTGCCGTCGGCGAGGGTCTGCAGGATGCCGAACGGACCGGCCTTGTTGGGCCCGATCCGGTTGTGCATGCCCGACACAACCTTGCGCTCGAACCACACCATGAACATCGTGCCGACCAGCCCGAGCGCGAAGATCGCGATGACCTTGAGCAAGATGATGGCCAGGACCTTCGGGCCCCACTCGCCGGCGTTGAGCAGCGGATCGATCGCCAACAGCGCGCTCATGCGAGCCTCTCGATGCGCACGTCGGTGACCAGGGCCGTGTTCGACAAGACCGCGGCAATGTCGTTGCCGGGTTGGTTGAACGGCGCCCACAACACCCCGCGGGGCACGCTCGGGTCAGCCACCAGCGGCAGCACCACGGAACCTTCCGAGCTGACGACATTGACGTCGGTACCGGCGGCGACGCCGACCTTGTCGAGGTCGAGCGGGTGCACATGAGCCCCGGCGCCGATCGGCAGCGCCGCGAGCGCCGGCGACATCTGCGTCGAGACGGCCTTGTCGTACAGCTTGCGGCTGACCACCAAGCGGTAGTCGTAGCTGTTCGGGGCCGCCACCGGGGCCGTCGGCTCGGGCAGAGTGCCCCGGCCCACGTCGCCGCGCACGGCGAGCGCGCCCTCGTCGTCGAGCCCACCGGCAAGGGCTGCGTAGGCGGGCACGGCGGCGGCGATCGCGACGGTGATGTCGGCGGCCGAGCGATAGCCGAGCGGGTGGCCGAGGCGCTCGGCCAAGTCGGCGGCGATCATCCAGTCGGGCCGCACCGTGGCGTGCGCGGTGACAGCTGCGGCGACGGTGGTGACGCGGCCCTCGAGGTTGGTGGTGGTGCCCGCCTGCTCGGCGAACCCGGCGACCGGCAGCACCAGGTCGGCCTGCTTCGACGAGGCCGTGAGAAACGTGTCGAGGGCGATGACCCGGCGCGCGCCGGTGAGGCCGCGCCAGGCGAGGTCGCCGTCGGGGCAGTCGCTGAGCGGGTCGGCGCCCAGCAGCACAAGCAGTTCCAGCTTGCCGTCGGCCGCCGCCTGCAAGGTGGCCAGCGTGGACTGCTCGGGGGTGGCGGGCGCCAGGCCGAGCTGGAGCGCACCGACGACGTTGCCGCGGCGCAGCGCCGGAAGCACCTTGACGTCCGACTCGGCGGGCAGCGCGGCCAGCACCGCTTGCACGGCCGCCAGCGCGGCGCCGTCCGAGGCGGCCAGGTTGCCACGCCCGGCGACGACCACCACGGGGCCGCTGGCGAGCTGGGCGGCGACCGCGTCGTCGGCGAGCAGGTCGGCGATGTCGGCGACGGTGCCGGGCCGCGGCTGCACCGACCGCCACGCGTACTTGGTGAGCCCGGTGTGCTTGGGCGCGACCTCAATCAGCTTGGGCCGGTGGCCCTGGTAGCCGTTGACGACGGCCCCGCGCAGGCGCAGGTACAGGACCGCCAGCTCCTCCTTGAGGTCGGGCCCGACGACGATCACGGTGGCGGCCGAGGCGGCGTCGTTGATGGTGGCCCGGGGCAGGTTCAGCAGTTCCGGCGGCAGGCCGTCGCCGAGCTGCGCGTCGCGGCGTTCGATGCCGAGCGCATCGGCCAACTGGGCCCACGCGTACGCCGACTCGTTCGTGAGGCGGGCGCCACCGATGATGCCGATCGAACGTGCACCACCGACGTCGAGCGCGTGCTCGAACAGTTCCTGGGCGATGCCCAGCGCCGAGTTCCAGGGCAGCTCGCTGGTCGCGCCGTCGGCGCCGCGCACCACCGGCGTGGCGAGCCGGGCCGGGTTGTCGACGTGCTGGAACGAGAACCGGCCGCGGTCGCACAGCCAGCCGTGGTTGACCGACTCGACGTCGACGCCCTGCACGCGCAGCAGTTCGTCGCGGCTGGAGTGCACCGAGATGCGGCACCCGACCGAGCACCCGGTGCACGTCGAGGTGACCTCTTGGAGGTCCCACGGGCGGGCCTTGAACCGATAGGGCTTGGCGGTCAGCGCGCCGACCGGGCAGATCTGCGAGATGTTGCCCGAGTAGTACGACGCGAACGGCTCGTCGGGGAACGTGTTGACCTGGGTGGCGTTGCCACGGTCGATGAAGTGGATCAGCTTGTCGCCGGCCACCTCGTCGGCGAAGCGCGTGCAACGGTCGCACAGGATGCAGCGCTCGCGGTCGAGCAGGATGTGGTCGCTGATCGGGATCGGCTTCTCGTAGTGCCGCTTCTGCTCGACGAAGCGGCTCTCGCCCGGGCCGTGGCTGTAGGCCTGGTCCTGGAGCGGGCACTCGCCGCCCTTGTCGCACACCGGGCAGTCGAGCGGGTGGTTCGCCAGCAGCAGTTCGAGGATGCCCTCCTGTGCCCGCAGCGCGATCGGCGAGTCGGTGGTGACCGCCATGTCGGGGGCGACCGTGATCATGCACGACGGCTGGAGTGCCGGCCCGCGGCCCGTGTCGATCTCGACCAGGCACTGGCGGCACATGCCCACCGACGACATGCGCGGGTGGTAGCAGAACCGGGGGATGTACTCGCCGGCCGCCTCGGCGGCGGCGATCACCAGGTCGCCCTTGCGGGCCGTGACGGCGCGCCCGTTGACGGTGATCGCGACCGCGTTCGGGTCGGGCGCGACCTCAGGAGGTGGCGCGTCGTCCGCGTTGGCTTCGGTGGCTGTGTCGGTCACGGATGAGTCCTCGGCCGGTCGGTGGTGGGGGCCCCGATCAGGCCTGCAAGCGATGGGTTCCGGAAATGACGGCAGGGCGCAAGCTGGACGTTCGCGGGCTGGCCGACATCGCGCCCGAGCGTAGCCGCACACATCGCGCCAGCGGCAAAGCTCGCGTCAGGTGGTGGGCAGGCGGTCGGCTCGGAGGGCGGAGCGGCGCACCTTGCCGGCGTCGTCGCGCAGCGGGGTCTCGACGAACTCCCAGGTGCGCGGGATCTTGTACGACGTCAGCCGATCGGCGAGGAACGTCCGCAGATCGTCGGCGGTGACGGCGGCCGGGTCGGCCTGGACGATCGCGTGGATGCGGTTGCCCTTGTCGTCGTCGGGCAGCCCGATCACGGCCACCGACCGCACGCCCGGGTGCTCGCCGAGCGCGCCCTCGACCTCGGCGGGGTAGATGTTGGCACCGCCGACCAGGATCATGTCGAGCTTGCGGTCGCCCAGGAAGAGGTACCCGTCGGCGTCGAACCAGCCGACGTCGCCGAGCGACTCCCAGCCGTCGCCGAGCTGGCGCGACTCGGCGCCCACGTACCGGTACGTCGGCAAGCCGTCGCTCGGGCGCATCCAGATCTCGCCCTGCTCGCCGGCCGGCAACGGGTTGCCGTCGTCGTCGGTGACCATGAACTCGCCGCCGCTCGGCCGGCCCACCGAGCCAGGGTGTTCGAGCCATTCCGGCCCGGTGATGATCGTGACGGCTTGAGCCTCGGTGCCGGCGTACAGCTCGATGATCCGCTCGGCACCGAGCCAGTCGATCCAGGCCTGCTTGAGCCAGATCGGGCACGGCTCGGCAAGGTGCCACACCAGGCGCAGCGACGACAGGTCGTAGCCGAGCCGGGTGGCGTCGTCGAGGTGCAGGATGCGCCGCATCATCGTCGGCACCAGGTAGAGCACGTCGGCTCGGTGTTCGGCGACCGCGGCGAGTGTGCCCTCGGCGTCGAAGCGGGCCATCGTCACCACGTGGCCGCCTTGCAAGAGCGCGTCGCACGACCACATCGCCGGGCCGTTGTGGTACAGCGGCCCGGGCATCACCAGGCAGCCGCCGGGCCGGTTGCCGAACCGTGACGCAGGCTCGACATCGATCAGCGACGGGTCGCTCGTCACGATCAGCTTCGGGCGCCCCGTCGACCCGCCCGACGAGGGCGCTTTCCAGGCCGGCGACACCGCATCGGGTAGCGGTCCGGTGGTGACGTCGGCGCTCGGCCGGTACCCCACGGGCAGGCAGTCGGCGCTGGTGTCGAGCGTGCCCGGTTCGGCACCGAGCACCACCTTCGGTTGCGCCAGGGCCACGATCTCGGCGAGTTCGCGGCGCGGCAGCCGCGACGACACCTGTTGGGGAATCGCCCCGATCTTCCAGCAGGCGACGTAGGCGACGAACCAGTCGACCGAGTTCGGCAAGGCGATCGTGACGAAGTCGCCGACCCCCGCACCACGCGCGAGCAGATCGTGCCCGAGCTGGTTGGCACGGGCATCGAGTTCGCCGCGCGTCACCGGCGGTCACCGCCGGAGCATCAGGTTCGGCAGCCGCCAGCTCCACCAGCCGCCGCGCATACGAGATCTTCCCCACCATCCCCCCATTCTGACGCGACCAGGCTCACCAAGGTTTGCCCGGATCGTTGCGCAGACCGCCCGGGTGTCAGTCGGCGGCTACTGCGAGGACGGGGATCTTGGCGCGGACTTCGCGCTTGGTGACCCTCGCCGCGAAGTCTTCGGGGAACAGGGTCAGCGCCGAGTGGATCGGCACGTAGGCGCTCGGCCCGACGAAGCAGATCGTGGTCATCTTGTACGGGAACGGCACGGCGTCGAGGCCCAGACGGGCGCTGGACGCGTGCGGCATCTCGCCGGGGCAGATCGACTCGCCGACTTCGAGAATGGTCGCCAGGTCTTCGTCGGTGCCTTCGCCGGCGACGATCCGTTCGACGATGCGGTACAGCCAGGTGCCGCCCTCACGACACGGCACGCACTTGCCGCACGACTCGTGGGCGTAGAACTTCACCAGCGTCAGCGCCATCGCCGGGATGTCGGTGGTGTCGTCCATCACCATCACCGCGCCCGAGCCGAGCATCGAGCCGGCGGCGCCCGCGGCACGCCCTTCGAACGGGATGTCGAGCTGATCGGGCAGCCACCACGGCGCCGACCCACCACCCGGCACGAACGCCTTGAGCTCGCGCCCGTTACGAATGCCCTGGCAGAACTCGTCGCCGTAGATCAGGTCGCGGAACGTGGTCGAGCCGTTGACGATCTCGTACACGCCGGGGCGGGCGACGTGGCCCGACACGGCGATCATGCGCGTGCCCGGCGACGTCTCGGTGCCGACCGCGGTGAACGCGGCCGACCCCTCGCGGGCGATGAACGGCAGGTTCGACAGCGTCTCGACGTTGTTGACGATGGTGGGCTGGCCGTACAGGCCCACCGCGGCCGGGAAGTACGGCGGCTTGAGCCGGGGCATGCCGCGCTCGCCTTCGAGCGATTCGATCAGGGCGGTCTCTTCGCCCACCACGTAGGCGCCCGCGCCCCAGTGGAACACGACATCGACGGAGAAGTTCGTGCCGAGGATGTTCTTGCCGACGTAGCCCGCCGCGTACGCCTCGTTGAGGGCGGTGGCGATGCGCTCGTGGGCAAGTGCCATCTCGCCGCGCACGTACAGGAAGCACTGGCTCAACCCGGCCGCGTAGCAGGCGATCAGGCAGCCTTCGATCAGCTGGTGCGGATCGAGCTCCATCAGCAGGCGGTCCTTGTAGGTGCCTGGCTCGGACTCGTCGCCGTTCACGACCAAGTAGCGCGGCCACACGCCTGCGGGCGTGAAGCCCCACTTGGTGCCGGCCGGGAACCCGGCACCGCCACGGCCCAGCAGGGTCGACTTCTTGACCTCGTCGGCCACGTCGGCCGGGGTCATCGTCAGCGCCTTGCGCAGCCCCTCGTACCCACCGGTGGCGTGGTAGCGGTCGAGCGTGTACGAGTCGTCGTACTTGAACCGCGACGTGACGATCTGCGGCCGGTCACCGTCGTCGTAGTACCCCGGCGCCCAGGGGTAAGGGGAAACCACGGCCACTACTGCGTCACCTCGATCCAGGCGGGGGCCTCGGTGACGTCCTCGGGCGGGACGGCGCCGACGGCCTTGTCGGTGGGGATCGACTGGCGCACTCGGCCGAGCGTGCCGTGCGGCGGGATGTCGCCGTCGAGCCGGCCGGCGCGCAGTTCGTCGAGCAGCGTGTCGAGTTCGTCGGGGGTGACCCGGTACTGGTGGCGGTAGTTCACCTGGAGGCACGGGGCCTCGGTGCAGGCCGCCTGGCACTCGGCGTGCTGGAGCGTGAACATGCCGTCGGCGGTGGTGGAGCCGGCCTTGATGCCGAGTTTGTGTTCGGCGTGGTGCATCAGTTCCTCGGCGCCCATCAGCGCGCACGACAGCGTGCCGCAGATGTTGACGAGGAACTTGCCGGTGGGCTCGAACCGGAACATCTCGTAGAACGAGGCGGTGCCCAGCACCTCGGCCGGGGTGACCGTGACCTGGTCGGTGGAGACCAGCTCGGCGACGTGACGCATCGCTTCCTCGGTGACGTACCCGTTCTGTTCCTGCGACAGGTGCACGAGCGGGATCAGCGCCGACTTCGGCCGCGGGTAGCGGGCGATGATCTCGCGGGCAAGCGCCACGTTGGCATCGGTGAGTCTCGACATCAGCGATCGACGTCTCCGAGGACGGGGTCGACCGAGGAGATCACGGCGACCGCATCGGCCACCAGGCCGCCGCGCATCATGTGCGGCAGGCACTGGACGTGGGCGAAGCTGGGCGCGCGCATGTGCATGCGGTACGGCGTGGCCGACCCGTCGGAGGCGATGTAGCAACCCAGTTCGCCACGCGGCGACTCGATGCCGACGTACACCTCGCCGGCGGGCACCTTGAAGCCCTCGGTGAAGATCTTGAAGTGGTGGATGAGCGCCTCCATCGACTCGTCGATGCGCGCCCGCGGCGGCGGCGTGACCTTCTTGTTCTGGACGCGGTAGTCGCCCTGGGGCATCCGGTCGAGGATCTGGCGCACGATCTTCATCGACTCGCGGACCTCGTTGAGGCGGATCGCGTACCGGTCGAACGCGTCGCCGTACGAGCCGACGATGACGTCGAAATCGACCTCGTCGTAGTGCAGGTATGGCAGGTCGCGGCGAAGGTCCCAGGCGACACCGGTGGAGCGCAGGACGGGTCCGGTGGCACCGAGTGCGAGCGCCTCGTCAGGGGTGATGACGCCCACGCCCTGAAGCCGCTCGCGCCAGATCGGCTGGCCGGTCATCAGCACGTCGTACTCGTCGAGCCGCGGCGGAATCATGTCGAGCAGGCGCAGCACGTCGTCGCGCCAGCCCGGCGGCAGGTCGGCGGCGACACCGCCGGGGCGGATGAAGTTGTGGTTCATCCGCAGGCCGGTGACCTTCTGGAAGAAGCGCAGCACCTCTTCGCGCTCGCGCCAGCCGTAGATCATCATCGACACCGCGCCGATGTCCATGCCGTTGGTGGCAAGGAACAGCAGGTGGCTCGACATGCGGTTCAGCTCGGAGAGCAGCATCCGCATCCACACCGCCCGCTCGGGAATGTCGCCGTCGATGCCGAGCAGCCGCTCGGTGGCCATCGAGAAGGCGAGCTCGTTGAAGAACGGGCTCAGGTAGTCCATGCGGGTGACGTTCGTGCCGCCTTGCATGTAGGTGAGCTGCTCGCCGGTCTTCTCCATGCCGGTGTGCAGGTAGCCGATGATCGGCTTGCAACGCAGCACGGTCTCGCCCTGGAGTTCGAGCATGAGGCGCAGGACACCGTGGGTGGACGGGTGCTGCGGCCCCATGTTGATGATCATCGTCTGATCTTCGTCGGGGGCCGGGGGGAGCTCACCGAGCTTGGCGACCTCGGCCTCGCTCATGCGCAGCACCGAGCCGACCTCGCGCAGCAGCTCGCGCGGGCCCAGCTCGGACCGGCGCTTCATCTCCTGGGCGCCCTCGCCCGTCTGTTCGGTGGGCGCCAGCGTGGTCCACGGCGCGCCTGGGTCGATGGTGGTGTCGCTCATCGAGCCCCCACGTGCTTGAACTGCACCGGGATCTCGCCGATCGCGTAGTCCTTGCGCAGCGGGTGGCCGTCCCAGTCCTCGGGCATGAGGATGCGGGTCATGTCGGGGTGCCCGGTGAAGTCGATGCCGAACATGTCGAACACCTCGCGCTCGAACGCCTCGGTGCCGGGGTGCAGGTCGAACAGGCTCGGGATTGCCGGCTCGGCTTCGGGAACCTGCACACGAACCCGCAGACGCTTCCGATTGACGAGGTCGAGCAGGTTGACGACCACTTCGAAACGCTCGGGCTCGACGCCGTCGGGCAACACCCGCCCGGCGAACTCGAGGTAGTCGACCGCGGTCAGGTCGATCGCGACGGTGTACCCGTCGTCGGCCAGCCGGCACATCACGTCGGTGTACTGCTCGCGGGTGACGTGCAGCACCGCCTGGCCGAACGAGTCGGTCAAGGGTGCTCCGTGCAGCAGCGGCACAGCGGTGGTTTCGACAGGCTCAACCACCTTGTCGGGTTCAACGCTCATTTCGACCCCAGCAGGACGGGGGTGACGATCGGCGCGATCTCCTGGACGTGGATGTCGGCGCCGGCGCCGGTGGCGGCGCGGCGCTTGAGGATCTCGCCGCTCTCGATCTTGCCGTGGAGGGTTTCGATCGCGTGGATCAGCGTCTCGGGCGTGGGCGGGCAGCCGGGCGCGTACACGTCGACGGGCACCACCTGGTCGACGCCCTGCACGATCGCGTAGTTGTTGAACATGCCGCCCGACGAGGCACACACGCCCATCGAGATGACCCACTTGGGCTCCATCATCTGGTCGTACACCTGGCGCAGCACCGGCGCCATCTTCTGGCTGACCCGGCCGGCGACGATCATGATGTCGGCCTGGCGCGGTGAGGCGCGGAACACCTCCATGCCGAACCGGGCGAGGTCGTAGTGCGCACCGCCGGCACCCATCATCTCGATCGCGCAGCACGCCAGTCCGAAACTGGCCGGCCACGACGACCGCGACCGGGCCCACTGGATGAGGTCTTCGATGCGGCCGGTGATGACGTTGTGACTCAACCCGCCGAGGCCATCAGCGAGCACGTCGTCGACGATTCTCATACCTGCTCCTAGGCGGCCCGCGTGTCGTCCGGGCTGGCCAGCCGGCCGTCTAGGCCGACCCGGCGAATGGTGGTGGCGGCCGTGCGTTCGGGGGTGACCATCGCCGCGTCGGCGGCAAGGCTGCGATAGCGGTGCAACGGACCCCACTCGAGGCCCCCGCGGGCAACCTCGTACACGAACGTCAGGAAGAAGACCACCGAGAAGATCACGATCGCCCAGAACCCGAACGCGCCGAGCGTGCCCTGCGACACCGCGTAGGGGTAGATGAACACGATCTCGATGTCGAACATGATGAACAACATGGCGACGATGTAGAAGCCGACCGGGAAACGCTCGGGGGGCTCGCGGCTGGGCACGATGCCGCATTCGTACGGTGCTTCTTTGGCGGCCGACGGGCGACTCGGGGCGAGCAGCTTCGACGCCACCATGCTGATCGCCCCGAACAGGAACGCCAGCACGGCGAGTACGACGAGCGGCAGGTACTCACCCATGGCTGTCAGGCCGTCGCCGGGGCCGCCGCCTTGCGGGCGAGGTTCTCGGCGACGAACTGGTCGCGGCGGTGGAGCAGCCAGCACAGTGCCAAGAACGCGGCGGTCGAGCCGATCGTGATCATCGCCGCAGGCTGGCGTTCCGAACCGAGGTCACGGATCATGTACACGTACTGGCGCGGGGCCGACTCGTCGACGCGGGGCGCCACCGGTGCACGCCCGGCCTCGGTGAACACCGGCGTATACGGAGCGACCTCGACGAGCGTGTAATACGGCTTGTGCCAGAAGGCGATGAAGTCGAGTTCGGAGCGGCCGAAGATCTTCGGATATGCCGACTCGTGTGGCGGGTCGACCTCGTACACCGCGGTGACGGCGTACTGGCCTGCCGAGAACGCCCCCTCGGCGATGAGGAACCCCTCGGCGGCCGACTGGGCTTGCCCGTACTCGGGCGCCGACGTATCGAGCCGCTCCCACCCTTGAGTGTCGAGCTGAGCGGCCACTGCGGCTGCATCCGCGGGAGCGTCGCCGGTCACGCTGATTTGCTGGTCGAGCACCCCGGCGTCGTGCAGCAGGCGTACCTCTTGGACGACCGTGCGGCCCTCGACCTGCTTCCACGACGGCAGGTCGCCCTCGAGGCCGATCCCGTAGATCCACCAGATGCCGCCCATCAGCGCCATCCAGCCCATCAGCGCCGCCAACGAGACCAACAGGCCCAGCCGGGCGCCGACGTTGGTGGCCACGATGAGGTACACCGACCCCATCCACACGGCCAGGCCGATCAGCACGGTCAGCGCACCGCGCAGTTCGGGCTCCCAGCCGACGGCCAGCATCGCAGAACTCAAGACGCTCATCACAGACTCCGCACGTATTCGACGATGGCCTGGATCTGCTCGTCGGTGAGCATCGTGCCGAAGCCGGGCATGCGGCCGGTGCCCTGCGAGGCCGTGCCGTAGCGACCGCCGTTGGTGGTGCCCAACTTGATGAACTCGATCATCTCGGTCTCGTTGGCGAAGCGGGCATTCGTGGAGCCACCGGTGAGGTTCCAACCGAGTTGGCCCTGGCCGGGCACGCCCGGTTCACCCCAGCTCCAACCCTGCGTGTGACACCGGGCGCACGAGTACGCCCCGCCATCCATGCCCAGTTCGAACAGCGCTTCGCCGTAGCTTGCGGCGGTGCCGTCGGTGACCGCCCGACGGGCAGCCGCGTCGATCTCGTCCTGGATGTCGGTAGCGAGGTGCCCCGAGGCGCACGTCAGCGGATCTTCTCCCAGGTCGCAGTCTTGCCGGGGGAGCTGGATCGAGCGCATGTAGGCGATCAGCGTGTCGATCTGCTGATCGTTCATCGGGCCACCGCCCTCGGTACCCCACGCCGGCATCGGCGTGCCGGGCCGCCCGTACACGAGGATGTAGCGGATCTCGTCCTCGTCGAACCGGTGGAACACCGTGTTCAGTGCCGGCGCGATCCAGTCGACCGCGCGGACGTCGCCGGTCGCCGTATCGGTGATGCTGTAGGCCGCGCTACCGCCGGTGGCGTTCATGCCCCCGTGACACCCGGCACAGTTGAAGCCGCCCTCAGCGGTGCTGCGGAACAGGTTGCCGCCCCACCGTTCGAACTGTTCCTGCTTGGCCGTCACCGCGCCGGCCTGGCGTGACGGCTCGAGAATCCAGTACAGCGGCAGGGCGACCGTGATGATGACCATCAGGATCAGCCCGATGCCGAGCACCCGGGTGAGACGTGACCCTTCGAGGACCTCGTCGTCGTAGTAGGGCTTGCGGTTGGCCGCGAGTTCGATCTCGGAGCCGAGTTCGTCGCGCGAGGCGCGGATGTTGAGGTACGCGTAGACGGCCCAACCGGCGAGGATGACGGTGAAGAGGAGCCACGCGATGTTCGTGGTGGTGAGTGCCAGCATCAGTGTTCGACCGCTCCCACGCAGTGCGGACCCTCGGCCTCCTGGCCGGTGGTGTTGGTACCGATCGGCGGGCCCTGCCACACCGTGCCGGTATCGATGACGACGTCGTCACCGGCGAACTCGATCGTGAAGTGGTCCATGCCGCGCGGGGCGGGGCCACCCTTCTTCTCGCCGACCCGGTTGTACTGCGAACCGTGGCAACCGCATTCGAACCACTGGCTCGACGCGCACTGGGGGACGCGGCAGCCGAGGTGCGGGCACTTCTGGTACGAGGCGATCACGCCGCGCTCGATGCCCGGCATCAACTGCTGTTGGTAGGCGGCCGCGGCCTTGGGCAGCGCCTCGGCCGGGTAGCGCGTGATCCACGAGCGGGCCTCGGGGGCGTAGAAGAACCCGTCGCCCGAGTCGATCGTGCTGAGGATCTCGTCGAGCCGGCCCACCGGCACCTTGCCACCGAACCCGCCGGTCTTGGTGGGCCACAGGAAGGCGACGAAGCTGCCGGCGGCGAACGTGCCGATCGAGGCGCCCATCAGGGCGATGATCGAGCGGTTGAAGAACTGCCGGCGGCTGACACCGATCGCTTCGGGGTCGGGCGGCATCCACGGCGTCAGCCCGGTGTCGGCGGTGACCGGCACGAGTTCCTTGCCGAACCGGGCGACGTCGCCTTCGGCCTCGGCGTCGGCCGCGGTACGCGGCGGCTCGCCGGCCTCCCCCCCTGCTTCTCGGGCGTCGGCCGCGGCGGCCTTGTCGGCACGGCGCGCCTTGGCGTCGCGCTGCAACGTCTCGCCGCTCAGGGCGCCGGCGCCGCGCACGTCGGAGCGGCGCGCCAGCGTGACGAACGCCAGCGCGGCCAGCACGACGACAGCGCCAACGGCAATCAGAATGCCTGCGGTCGCGTTCATGCTCGGTACTCCTCTCTCACGCTCATCCGTATCACGCTCATCCGTCTCACACTCATCACAGCTCGAAGAACAAGCCGTCCTTCCACGGCAGCGTGAAGTTGAACCCGGGGCCCCGGAAGAACGAACCGATCATCACCAGCACCGCCCAGAACATCAGGTGGACGGTCATGATCGAGATCGCGAACTTGCGGTCTTCGGGCTTGTTCGAGGGGTTGCGGTCGATGTACGGGGCGAAGATCAGCACGAAGATGCCCACACCCGGGATGGTCACCCCGGCGATCATCGGGTGGAACATCGTCAGCAGTTCCTGGAGGCCGAGGAAGTACCACGGCGCCTTCGACGGGTTCGGCGTCTGGTTCGGGTCGGAGTGCTGGAGCAGCGGGGCGTTGACCCAGATCGAGAACAGGAACGTGAACGCCAGGCAGGCCAGCGAGGCGACGAACTCGGCCGCCAAGAGGTGCGGCCACGTGTGGACCTTGTCGACCGGGCTGGCCTTGACGTCTTGGATCGAGCCCGACTTGACCACCGTGAGCAGACGCTGGGTGTGGCCGCCGGGGCCGGCACCGATCGGCACGCCGCCGCCCGCCGGACCCGCGGCAACGACCGCGCCGACCTTCTCGGCGACTGCCACGCCGCCGCCACCGGACGCGGCAGCCTCGTCGGCGCCTCCGCCGGCTTTCGCCTTGGCCGCCTTGCTGCGCTCGAGCAGGTGTGCGGGAATGCGCGGATCAGCGGCGGACTCTTCGGCCGCGGGCGCCTCCGCCGCGCTTGTATCAGGGGCCGGAGCCTCGGCGGCGGCCTTCTCGCGTGCGGCAGCGGCCCGCTTGAGGAGGTGTTCGGGGATCTCGGTCATATCAGAGCGGCCCCGAGATGCCGCCGTCCTTGCGGACACGCCAGAAGTGGATCGCCATGAAGATCACGATGATGAACGGGAAGAACAGCACGTGCAGTACGTACCATCGCAACAGCGTTTCCGAGCCGATCTCGGCACCGCCGAGCAACACGAAGCGCACGTCCTGGCCGAACACGGGGGTGTACCCCATCATGTTCGTGCCCACCGCCACGGCCCACATCGCGAGCTGGTCCCACGGGAGCAGGTAGCCGGTGAACGACAGCAGCAAGGTGAGCGTCAGGAGGATCACGCCGATCACCCAGTTGAACTCGCGCGGCGGCTTGTAGGCACCGTGGTAGAAGACCCGGGCCATGTGCAGGAACACCGAGATCACCATCAGGTGCGCGCCCCATCGATGCATGTTTCTGACCAGCAGGCCGAACGTCACCGAGGTCTGCAGGTTGGAGATGTCGTCCCACGCAGCGGTGGCCTCGGGCCGGTAGAAGAACATCAAGAAGATGCCGGTGACCGTCAGCAGGATGAACAGGAAGAAGCTCAGCCCGCCGAGGCACAGCGTGTAGCTGACCTTGACCGCGTGGCGCTTCACCTTCACCGGGTGCAGGTGGTACAGCACCGAGTTCATGATGACGTAGCTGCGGTTACGCGGGCTGTCGGAGTAGCCCTTGCGGAAGATCGAGCCGGGCCGGAAGATGCTGTTCCAGACCTGGCCGCCCTGCACGTTGCCCCAGGCCTGCTGACTGCGGTCCTTGAGCGTCGGCTTGGGGGTGTCGTCGATGATCCTGGCCATAGTCCTAGAGCCTCATGCCGTAGCCGTAGCCGTGGCTGTTCGTGCGGGCGTGGAAGTCGCCGCCGGCGCTGGGTTGACCGACCTTGCCGAGGATGATGACCCCGGTGGGGCAGCGGTCGACGCACAGCGCGCAGCGCGTGCAGATGTCGTCGTCGATCGTGAAGATCACGTGGTCGCTCGGGTCGAGGCCCGGTTGCTCGGTGCCCTCGGCGTCGACGATCGCCTCGGGCGACACCATGTGGATGCACTTCCACGGGCAGATGTCGACGCAGCCCTCGCACATGATGCACTCGGTCTGGTCGATGTGGATGAACTGCTTGGGCTTGACCGCCCGCGACAAATAGTCGGCGTCGACCTCGACGAGTGTGTACTCGTCGGTGTACGGCATCATCGGGGGGTTGGCGTCGGTCTTCGCCATGGTGGCGCGCCTAGCCCTTCTTCACCAGCGGACGGCCGTACGTGGACGTGGCAAGTTCGGTCGACACGTTGTCGCCGCGCGTCTGCCACCACTTCCAGACCCAGATGATCAACCCGAAGTAGATCGCGTGGATGACGACGACGATCACGTCGCGCACCGCTTCGTACTGCATCGTGAACGGGAACCAGCCGCCCTCGGCCTGCGGCTTGAGGATGCCACCGGGCCCGAAGATCAGCTTGGTGCGGTCCCAGCCGAGGTCCTTGTCGGCGTGGTCGATCCACTGGTGCGGCACGATGCCGAAGGCGAGGAACATCACACCGAACGCGTAGGTGGCGCCGAGCATCGCTTCGCCCCAACTCACCGGCGTGCCCTTCGGGCGGCGCTTCCCGTACGGGATGATCGCCAGGGTCAGCACGATCGAGGCGACGAACGAGGTAATGAAGGCGACGTTCATGCCGGGCCAATAGCGGACGTCCCACGAGAAGGCGATCATCGAGCGTTCCTGTTGACGGTGGGTGCGGAGGGCATCTGATTCGCTGCTGTCGGATCTTGTTCGCGCGGACGCACAGGCGGCCGCTGGTCGCGTGCTGCACTGTAGTCACCGAGCGTCGCAGCACCCACATCTCACTCGCTGCGAGCGCCGAGCCGGCGATGTGGTGGCTACTGGGCTGGATTCGGTGGGGTCTTCAGTGTGGCGTCCAATCTTCCCCCAACCGACAGGTTGTGAATAAGTGACACCCGGCGCCCCGGCAGCCGGTCGACCTCGCTCGGTTCGCTAGCGTCTGCACATGGACACCGCCGCGGGTGGGGTGGCCGACGAAGGTCGGCTGCGCGACGACCTGCGGCGCGCCGAGCAGCGCCTGGCGGCGATGATCGACAACCTCCGCGAAGTGGTGTTCCAAACCGATCGGGCGGGCAACTGGGTGTTCCTGAACGATGCCTGGACGCGCCTGTTCGGGTATCCGGTCGACGAGTCGCTCGGCACCTTCTACCAATCGGCGATGCACCCCGACGACCAACCCGCCAGCGGCGCCCGCCTGGCAGCGCTGCTCGACGGCGGCAAGGGCGAGTGCCGGGCGGTGTTCCGCATGTTTCACCGCAACGGCTCGCTGCGCTGGGCCGAGATCACCGCCCAGCCGCTGCGCGACGAGTCGGGCCAGATGGTAGGCCTCGCAGGCACGCTCAACGACGTCACCGAGCGCGTCATCACCGAGCAGCGGCTCGAGCGCGAGCGGCGGCGCCTGATCGCCGCAGTCGAGGGGACGGGCATCGCCGTGTGGGAACGCGACGTGCGCACCGACGAGGCCTGGTACAGCCCCGAGTGGGCGCGCATGCTCGGCTACCACCCCGACGAGATCGCGGCGCGGCAACAGGCGTTCCTCGAACTGGTGCACCCCGACGACCTGGCGCACCACGCACGCGAGGTCGCCAAGAGCTATTCGGGCGAGGCCGACTACTTCGAAGCCAACGTCCGGATGCGCCACCAGCTCGGGCACTGGGTGTGGATCAGAACCCGTGGGCGCGTGCTCGAGTGGAGCCCCGACGGCACGCCGGCAATCGCCGCCGGTACGCACACCGAGGTCACCCACCAGATTGCCGCCGAGCAAGCGGTACGCAACGCCCAGCGGATGGCTGCGCTGGGGCGGATCGCCGGTGGCATCGCCCACGACTTCAACAACCTGCTCGGGGTCATTCTCGGCAGCACCGACCTGATCGAACCCGACGCGACGGACGACGCGACGGACGACCCGGCGGCGACGGCACGCACGGCGCATGCGCTCCAGGTGATCCGGTCGGCCACCGAACGGGCGACCGCGCTGACGAACCGGTTGCTCGACATCGCCCAAGAACGCACCGGCACGGCGACGGTGATCGACCTCGACCGCGCCGTCGACGAGGGCGTCGGTCTGATCGCCCAAACGCTGCCCGACACGATCGAGCTGGTCCGCGAACCAGCAGGTGTCGAACTGCCGATCGAGGTCGATCCGGGGCTGCTCGGCGACTCGCTGTTGAACCTGGCGCTCAACGCCCGCGACGCGATGCCCACCGGCGGTCGCCTCACGATCCGCACCGAGCACCGGCCCGGGGCGGCCCCTGCCGGCGACCGGGTCGCGATCGTGGTCAGCGACACCGGCGAGGGCATCGCCACCGACGTCCAAGAGCGGATCTTCGAGCCGTACTACAGCACCAAACCACCCGGCGAGGGCACCGGGCTGGGGCTCGCCTTGGTGTACGCGTTCGTACACCAGTGGGACGGCGACATTACGGTTAGTTCACACGTCGGCGCGGGCACCTCGTTCGTGATCGAGTTCCCGCGCTCGGCGCGCCCGCTGAGCGTTGCGGTCGGCAGCTCGCAGGCCGAACCGCCGCGGGGCCGCGGCGAGACCGTGCTGGTGGTCGACGACGAGGGGTTGTTGCGCGAACTCGCCCGGGTACAACTCGAAGCGGGTGGATACCGGGTGCTGCTCGCCGCCGACGGCCCGGCCGCGCTGGCCGTCGTCGACGCCCGGCCCGACATCGAGCTCGTGTTCAGCGACGTGGTGATGCCCGGCGGCATGTCCGGGTTCGACCTCGCGGCCGCGATCCGGGCGCGCTACCCCGACGCCCGCGTGCTGCTCACCTCGGGGTTCGCCGACAACGTCCCGCCCGGCTACGAGGGCACCGTGCTGCACAAGCCCTACCACCGCGCCGACCTGCTCGCCGCCGTCCACACCACCCTCAACACCTGACAGGCCGTGGTCTCGATACGCCGCCTGGCGGCGGCACTCGACCACCTTGGACACAGGTCGTCGAGTGGCGCACCCGCGGCGTAGCCGCCACTGCGTTGTATCGAGACGACGGGCCCAGATCCTCGCCGTCAGCGGAGGGCGTCGACGGGTTCCATGCGGGCGGCGCGGATGGCGGGGTACAGGCCGGCCAGCAGGCCCACCAGGGCGCCGACCGGTGGTGCGGCAAGCGGCATCCACGGGTCGAGCACCGGCGTCCACTCCTTGGCGGCCGATACACCGACCACCAGCAGCAGGCCGATCGCGGCGCCGATCACGCCGCCGACCAGGCCGATCGCGGCCGACTCGCCGAGGAACTGGGCGGCCACGTGGCGGCGCCGGGCCCCGAGCGCGCGGCGCAGACCGATCTCGGCGGTGCGCTCCATCACGGTGACGAGCGTGACGTTGGCGATGCCGATCGCGCCGACCACCAGCGACACGATGCCGAGCAGCAGGAACAGGCTGTTGACGTCGCCGGCGACGCGGTCGCGGGCGGCTTGGGGCAGCGCCGGGGCGGCCGCCGACAGGCTTTCCGGCGAACTCGGGCTGAGCGCGATCGGTGCCTGGATCGCGATCAACTGCCCGGCGCCGATCTCGACCTCGACCACCACCCGTTCGGGACGGCTGACGTCGAAGTAGCGCTGGGCCGCGCTGCTGGTGATCATCACCGAGCCGAGGAAGCCGCGATCGCGGATCGCCTCGTCGACGATGCCGATCACCGTGAAGTAGTAGTCGCCGATGTACAGACCGGGCTGCACTTCGAGCCGGCGGATGCCCAGCTCGGCCGCCAGGTCGGCACCGATCACGGCCACCGGATCGCCGCGCTGCACGTGGCCGGCGTCGAACCAGCGCCCCACCGCGACGTGGCCGCGCACCGCGTCGAGCACCCCCGACGAGGCCGCCAGCACCGGTACCACATGGTCGTAGGCGCCGGTCAGGTCGCGCACCGGCACGGTGCGGACGACACCCGGGTTGACGACGTCGGCCACCGCCCCTGATGCCACCACCCCGTTGAGCCGATCGAGCCGGCTCTCGACGTTCCACGGCAGGCTCGCCGACTGGCCGCCGCGACCGCCGCTGCGGGCGGTGATCATCACCTGGCTGGCGGTCAGCTCGTCGAACTGGTCGATGATCTGGCTGCCGGCGGTACGCGACAACCCGAGCGTGGCGATCAGCGACGCCAACCCGAGCACCGTGCCGAGCGTGGTGAGCAGGGCCCGGACCGGGCGCGCGAACACGCCCGCCAGCATCTCGTCGACCAGGTCGCCGGGCCGCAACCGCGACCGCTTCACCCTCCCGGTGGTTGAGCCGGTCGTTACCCTCGGGGTCGGGCCGCCACCGTTCGCCAAGCGCGCGTGGAAGCTGGTCATGCGATGCTCCCGGCGGCGGTAACCGTCACCTCGGTGAGCCGGCCGTCGACGATGCGCACCTGGCGCTGGGCGCGCTCGGCGACGTCGCGGTCGTGGGTGATCACGCACATCGTCAGCCCGCCGTCGACGAGCTCGTCGAACAGGTCGAGCATCGACGCGGTGGTGGCCGAGTCGAGGTTGCCGGTGGGTTCGTCGCACAGCAGCACCGACGGCTGCACCACCAGCGCCCGCGCCACGGCGACGCGCTGGCGCTCGCCGCCCGACAGGTGGTCGGGCCGGAACGCGGCGCGGTGCAGCAGGCCGACCCGGTCGAGCGCGGCGATCGCCCGGCGCCGGCGTTCGGCTTTCGGGACGCCCTGGTACATGCCGCCGAACATCACGTTCTCCAGCGCGCTGCGGTGCGCCAGCAGGTGGAACGACTGGAACACGAACCCGAGCTTGTCGGCCCGCAGCCCGGCCCGGTCGCGGTCGGGAAGCTGGGCGACGTCACGGCCGTCGAGCTCGTACACGCCCGCCGAGGGGCGGTCGAGCAGACCGAGCACGTTGAGCAACGTCGACTTGCCCGAGCCCGACGGGCCGACGATCGCGACGTACTCGCCGGCGGCAACCGACAGGTCGACCCCGCGCAGTGCCCACACCGCCGGCGTGCCGGGGAACACCCGGGTCACCCCGGAGAGGCCGATCACCGGCCCGTTGGCCATCCCGCTCGCCAAGGGTCACCCTCCCAGCTCGGGGAACCGCGACAGGAGTTGTTCGACCAGCTCGCGCTCCTTGCGCAGGTGGTAGTCGGCGTAGCCGATCTCCTCCTGGCACGTCTGGTCGGCCTTCCACAGGTCGACCTCCATCGCCGTCAGTTCGTCGATCTGCTCGCCGGTGAGATCGGGCAGTTCCTCGCCGGGCTCGCCGGGGCTGAGCACGACGTACCCGGCGCCGGTTTCGTCGGTCCACGCCGACAGCACGTTCTCGCCGGAGTTGAAGTACTCGTCCGCTTCGGCCTGGTTGGCGACGGGGATGACCTCGGCGCCCATCGCCTTGTACTTCTCGACGTCCATCAGCTGATAGCCGTCGCCGACGGTTTCGGGCACGGTGTCGATGCCGTACTCGGCCAGCTTGGGCCGGAAGCAGTCCTGCCAGGCGCGCGTCATCTGATCGAGTTCGGCGTTGTCGTACTGCGACTCGTAGTACTCGTTGAGCGCCTCCTGAACGGCGGGGTCCGACATCGGGTCGTCGCCGACCACCTCGAGCCGGGCTTTGCCCTGGCAACCCATCTGGTCGAGCGGTGGGTTGACCCAGATCTCCTCGCCGTTCTCGTCGAACTCGGGTTCACGCTGCCAGATGCTCGGGTCGCCCGACAACGATGCGTAGTAGGCCTCGCGCTCGCTGTCGGTGAGGCTCTCGACGTACTCCTGGTTGGGGTCGTCGAAGAACATTCCGCCGTCGCCCTCGCCGAGTTCGTACAACTCGTACTGGTACATGACTCCGTAGCCGTACTTCGCTCCGAACTCGGGCGACCCCCAGTTCTGGTCCTGATCGGGTATCTGCGCCTGCCAGTCGACGGCGGTGTACTCCCAGCCCTCGGCGGTCATGCAGGTCACGATCGCCTCTTCGATCGCCAGGTTCTGGCGGCGCTGCTCGACCGGGTCGGTCACCCAACCCATCAGCTCGGCCAGCGGGCTGGTCACGCCGTCACCGTCACCGTCGTCGTCGCCACCGTCGCCATCGGTCGGCGACCCGCCCGGGTCGCCGGGTTCGGGGGTTCCCCCAGGTGTGCCACCGTCGCCGCCGTCGGCGTTGCCGGGCAGCGTGTTGGTGTCGACGCCGATGACCACTCGGTCGCCTACCTCGAGTGCGCCCGGTTCCACCGGCGACACCTCGGCCAACCCGTTGGCGCTGAGCCCCACGGCGACGGCGACCACCTCGGTCACGGCGGGCCGGTCGGCGGTGGCTGGTTCACGCTCGACCTCGACCTGGCTGACCTGGTCGGGGCCGACCGTGAGCGCCGCCACCGGCACGACCAGCACGTCGCCGTCGGTGGCGTCGATCTGCACGCGCACCCGCACGCCGTACCACATGTACCGGCCGAGGTCGACGTCGTCGGCCGGGGCGACCACCACTTCCATGCGCCCGCTCGTGCCGCCGCCGGCCGGGCCGCCCACGCCGGGCTGCTCGCCGCCGGGCACGTTCGGCTCGCCGATGCTGAGCACGGTGCCCGTGGTGTTGATGCCCGCGTCGCGGATCTCGACGGCGACGCGGGCGCCCACCGCGACGAGCGCGGCGTCGGCACGGGCGACGCGGGCACGCACGAGCGTGTCGGTGGTGGCGAGCAACCCCAGCGGGCCCTCGATGCCCGACCCGAGCGTGACGTACGACTCGGTCAGTGTCGACGGCAGCACCGGAACGAACACCAGCTCACCGGGCGAAATGCGTGTGCCCGCCGCGGCTTCGAGCGCGAGCAGGTCGGCCTGGGTGGCGGTCAACGCGCGCTCGGCGGAGGTGACCGCGTCGCGGAGTGCCGAGGTGTCGGCGCCGGCGGTGGCCTCGCGGTACTGGGCCTCGGCGATCTGGAGTTGCGCCTGGGCGTCGCCGATCGCCCGGTCGGCAGCCGCGACCGCGGTCGTGCGGGTCTGCTCGGCGATCACCAGTTGGCCCTCGGCGGCGGTGTAGGTCTCTTGGGCTTCGGCCGCGGCGACGTCGAGCGCGGCGATCCGCTCGGCGGTGTACGGCTCACCGGTGTCGGGGTCGATCGCGCCCGGGCTACGGGCGTGGTCGCGCACGGTGACCGCTGCGTCGCGTTGCGTCCTGGCGGTGTCGCGGGCGGCGCGGGCGCTGGCGACGAACTGCTCGTGCTCGGTGCGTGTCGTCTGCGCCGCGGTCTGGGCCAAGGGCACGGCCTCGCGGGCGTCGTTGACGGCCTGTTGGAGTTGCAGACGTTGCGACTCGGGCAGCGGGTTGTCGGCCTCGGCGAGGGCGGCGCGCGCGTCGGCGAGGCCGCGCTCGGCGCCGGTGACCGCTTCGCGGGCGGCGACCAGGTCGCCCTGTTGTTCGGCCGACGGGCCTTCGGCCGTGTAGCCGCTATCGATGTACATCTGCTCGACCGCGGCCGCCGTGCTGGCGTCGAACACGGTGTCGACCGAGTCGACCGTGTAGCCGAGCCGGACGAGCGCTTCTTCGAGTTGGACCACGTCGGGCCCCTCCGAGCCGACCGCCATGCGCCGGTACATCGGCAGGTCGCCGCGCAGCACGAACACCGGCCGGCCCGTCACCTCGACCAGCAGGTCGCCCTCGTTGAGGGCGGTGCCGGCTGGGCGGGTTTCGGTGACGACGGCCGAGTCGCCGGGGGCGATGCCCACACCGCCGGCGAGCTTGACGGTGACCGGTTCGTTGTAGGCGACCTCGCCGTTGAGCACGATCTCCGATGCCAGCGGGCGACGTTCGACCGGCACCGTGATCAGCGACGGTATGGGCGCGGAACGGGCGGCGGCCCGATCGGCGGGCGATTCGATGCGCGTGCCCACGTACATGCCCGCCCCACCGGCGGCGACCGCAGCGATCAGCACGGCCAGCGCTGTGCGGCGCCGGCGGCGCCCGTCGGCGCCGCTCAGTCCGGGATAGGCCGCGAGGTCGATCTCGGGTTCCGTCGGGGCGAGCTCGGTTGGCCGCACCAACGGATCGTCGACCACCGCCTCGGGAACCGGCACGGCCCCGACGCCGCCGACCGGCGTCGGGTCGGCGTCATCGACCGGGTCGTCCGGGCCGGGTTCGGACGGCTCGGTGTCGACCTCCTCCGAGTCGTCGACGTGCGTTCGCGACCACGGCGGCCCGCCGTGGTGATCTGGTTCGCGCGTGGGGCCGTTCAGTTCCAGGTCGGTGTCGTCCATAGTGCTCCGTCAGCTAGACGCACACCAGCCCGGTGCGGTTCCCGATCGACCCAACATTTGCGCGACTCTAGGACCCGGCCCACGCCCTGCGTGGTCAGCCAATCGCCGCGGTTGCGGCGGCCGGGCGCCCGGCGATGATCCCGCCGACGCCCATCGCTACCAGTTCGCGGTAGTAGTCCTCGTTCTCCTGCGTGGACGCATCGTTCGGCCACACCCAGATCGTGACGCCGGCTGCCGCGGCGGTCTCCAGATTGGCGGGCGAGAGCACCTCGATGTCGTCGTAGAACGGCGGGATCTGCACGATCCGGTAGTGCTCGGGCAGCGGCGCGCCGCCGAGCAGCCACGCCGCCATCTCGGTCACGCCAGGGCTGACGTCGACGCTGGGTGCGAGTTCGTGGAACGCGCCGATCACCTCGGAGTCGAACGAGGCGACGACGGTGCTGTCGAGCCGGTCGAGGGCGACCAGTTCGGTGGCGAGCGCGGCGGCGACGGCCAGCCCGGCCGCGCCGCTGCCCTTGATCTCGATGTCGAACGGCAGGCTGGGAAACGCTGCCGAGAGTTCCGCGAGCGTGATGATGCGGAAGTCGTCGGGCGTGAAGCCGTCGGGCGGGGCGACATCGCCGGTACGTATGCCGCGGAACGTGTAGGCGTCGGTGGCAAGGTCGTGGCACGGCCAGCACTGCGGGCTGAACCAGTAGGCGTTGTCGAGCGCCTGGAGCGTGGCCAGGTCGGTCTCGCCCACCTCCAAGTCGGCCTCGGTGGTCTTGACCGTGTCGGCGTCGTGCTGGACGATCAGCACGCCGTCGCCGGTGAGTTGCACGTCCATCTCGAGCACGTCGGCGCCCGCCGCGACGGCCTGGCGGAACGCGTACATCGTCGAGTGCGGGTGGTCCTGGTCGCCGCCGGCGTGGGCGATGTTGAGTACCACGCCCGACGCCAGCAGTTCGTCGACGGTGGGCGGCGCCGCGGGGGCGGGCGCGGTGGTGGGCGTGGCCGTCGTGGGCGCAGCAGTCGTCGGGCTGGCCGTCGGTGCGACGGTGGTGGGGGTCGTCGCCGGGCTGGCGGTCGGGGCGGGCACAGTGGCGGGGCTCAGCGTCGACGGCACCGGGGGCGGGGCGACCGCGACCGAGGCGCCGGTCGTGCTTGCGGTGGTGGTCGGTGCGGTGTCGTCGGACCCCCCGCAGGCGGCAAGCACCAGCGCCGCCGTCACCGTGGTTGCGAGCAGGCTGGCTGCGCTGATTCTCATGTCGCGCAGTCTGACGGAATTCAGGATCGCGGCGCGAACCGGTCTAACCTGCTGCCGGTTCTTGCCTGACCACGCGGCGAGCGACCGACAGCTCTTCCGACCGACCTTCCCACCACAGCTACCGAGGCCTGCGTTGACCGAGATCCCCGAGCATCTGCTGAAGCGAAGCCGCGAGCGCCGGGCCGCGCTTGGGCTCGGGGGCGACGACGCAGACGCCACTCCGGCCCCGGCTGCCACGCCGGCCACCACGGCTGCTGCGGCACCTGCCGCTGCGGCCCCGGCCGCGCCCGCCGGCCGCGCTGCTGCCCCAGCCGCGCCTGCCGCGCCCAAACCCAAGCCCGACTCACCGGTGGTGGCCGCCTACAAGCGCCGCCGCCGCGTCCCGTTCTGGGCCATGGCCGCGCTCAGCTTCCTGCCGATCTGGGGGTTCATGTACGCCCGTGCGGTCACGGCCCAACCGGTCGAGGCTGCCGGCCCGATGGCGGTCGGCGAGGTGGCCTACGCGAAGTGCGCGAGCTGCCACGGCGGCTCGGGCGACGGGCTCGGTTCGGCGCCGGGCTTCACCAACGGGGCGATCGAGGCCACGTTCCCGCACATCGAAGACATGTTGCGCTGGGTGTACTTCGGCACCGGGGCGTACAACGCCGCCGGCATCGAGATCTACGGCAACCCCGAGCGCGACGGCGGTCCGCACATCACCGGGTCGGGTGGCATCATGCCCGGCTGGGGCTCGGCGGTGAACGGCGAACTGACCGATGCCGAAATCCTCGGGGTGGTGTGCCACGAGCGTTATGGCCTCGGCGATGTCGACCCGAACAGCGAGGAGTACGCCGACGAGTTCGAGCGGTGGTGCTCGGAGGACTCGGAGATCTTCGCCGAACTCGACCACGGTGGCACGCTCGCCGAACTGCACGAGACCGCCGCCGGCGAAGGCATCATGCCGATCGGCGACACCCCCGTCGCCGGCTCGGCCCCCTGACGCCCCGCCCAGGTGGTCGAACCCGTCGAACCCACCGCACTCCCCTCAGGTGGTTGAGCCGGTCGTTACCGTGCCAGGCTGGCTCCCGCGATGTATGACGTCTTGATCGTGGGTGCGGGGCCGGCAGGCTCGGCTGCCGCGATCGAGCTCGCCACCGCGGGGCACCAGGTCGTCGTCGTCGAACGCGATCGACTCCCCCGACCCAAGCCGTGCGGCGAGCTGCTCACCCCACGCTGCCTCGAACTCGTCGACGCGCTCGGCCTCGACGCCGACACGCTCGGCCACCGGCTCGACCACGTCCGGTTGACGTTCGACGAGGCTGGTGAACGGCCCCGGCGTCGCTCCACGTCGGTGCCGTGGCCGTCGGGCACCCACGCCCGGGTCGCGCCGCGCGAGCAGTTCGACGGCGCACTCGCCGCCCGGGCGGTGGCACTGGGGGTCGAACTGCGCGACGGTCACACCGCGGTCGAGCCGATCGTCGAGCGCGGCTTCGTGCGCGGCGCCCGCGTCACCGGCCCCGACGATTCCGCCCACGACGTGCGCGCCACGTACACGCTGGTGGCCGACGGGGCGAGGAGCCGGTTCGGCCGGGCGCTGGGTACGTTCCGCGAGCCGAGCTGGCCGCACGCCCTGGCCCACCGGGCGCGCTACCGCTCGGCGATTCACGACGCCTCCGAGGCCGAGCTGGTGCTCGGGCTGCGCGACCGGGGCACTCCGGTGACCGGCTACGCCTCGATGTTCCCGCGCGGCGACGGCACCGTGAACGTCGGGGTGATGGTGCTGTCGAGTTCGCCGTCGTTCCAGGTCATCAACCCGGCCCGCCTGCTCGACGAGGTGGTCGCCGAGCACGCCGACGGCTGGCGGCTCGACGGGCCACCGGTCGACGCTCCCGCCGGCGGGCGGCTGCCGCTCGGCGCCTCGGTCGGCCCGCAGGCCGGGCCGACGTACCTGGTCGCCGGTGATGCGGCCGGGATGGCCAACCCACTCGGCGGTACCGGTATCGAGTACGCGCTGGCCACCGGGCGGGCTGCCGCCGAGGTGCTCGGCGAGGCGATCACCACCGGTTCGGCTACCGCTCTCCAGCGCTACCCGCGCCTGCTCGACGACACGCACGGCACGTACTTCCAGGTCGGCCGGCTGGCGGTGCGCCTGTTCGGCAACCCGCAGTTGAGCACCCGGGTCGGCCGCCTCGCCGCCAGCCGCCACACCACCGCCGAAGCGTTCCTGCGCCTGGCCACCAACCAACTGCGCCCCGGCTGGGGACTCGCCGAAACGATGTACCGAACCGGCCGGGCCCTCACCAAAATCGCCCCCAGCGCCTGAGCCCGGGCAGGGCTTCAGTAGAGGTGGTTTCGACAAGCTCAACCACCGAGCACAGACGCCAACCAGGTGGTTGAGCCTGTCGAAACCACCGGCGACAGGCAGCAGCTGAGGGCTAACGCGTGGCGGTGGCAACCAACGCGGCGGGGGCTGCGCGGAGGGCGTCGACGGCGGGGGTGGCGGTGAGGGCGTCGAGGGCGCGCACGGCGCGCTCGGCGTAGTCGCCGGCCGACTTCAGAGCGCTGGCGATGCCGTCCTCGTTGCGCACGATCGCCAAGGCCTTGTCGCGTTCGGCCGGGCCGAGCGGTTGGCCGAGCAGGTCGCGCAACTCGGCGGCCGCCGCGCCACCGGCAGCGAGCGTGCGCAGGACGGGCAGCGTGTACACGCCCTCCTCCATGTCGTGCCCGGCGGGCTTGCCGAGGCTCTCCGACGTGGCGGTGAGGTCGAGCACGTCGTCGACGACCTGGAACACCATCCCGTACGAGTTGCCGTACTCGGTGAGCGCGTCGACGAGCACCGGCTCGAACCCGGCCACCAGCGCGCCGATGCGGGTAGACGTGCCGAACAGCGAGGCGGTCTTGCCGTGGATCGACGAGAAGTAGCTCGCCTCAGGACGGTCGACGTCGTAGGTGTGGCGGAGCTCCTCGATCTGGCCCTCGCACAACCAGCCGATCGTGCGCGCCAGCAGGCCCGCCACCTCGGTGCCCAGCGAGGCCGCGATCTCCGACGCTCGGGCCAGCAGGAAGTCGCCGGCGAGGATGGCCTGGAGGTTGCCCCAACGTGCGTTGACGGTTTCGACGCCGCGGCGGGTCGTTGCCTCGTCCATCACGTCGTCGTGACACAGCGACCCGGTTTGCACCAGCTCGCACGCCACGCCGCCGCGCACCGCGTCGTCGGATGCCGGCTCGCCGAGTACCTGCGCGGCCACCACCGCGAGCGCCGGGCGCAGGCGCTTGCCTCCGGCCACCACCAGGTGCGCGGCCAGTTCGGTGAGCTGCGGGTCGGACGTGACGATCGACGCCCGCATCGCCTGTTCGATGCGCTCGCGGTCGGCGTCCATGCCGGGCATGGCCAGCAGAGGAGACGTCACGGGCGCGGCAGGCACACCGGCAGGCTAGTCGTTCGGTGCCAGCCACCGGCCGGTTCCGGTGTGGGCGTAGCGGAGTACACGCCTCGTCGCCGGCCTGACAGCGGCGCGCGACCACCTTGGGGCACCTCCGAGCGCAAACAGCGCACGCCGGTACACTACGGATACGTATTCGCCGCTTCCCGAAAGGCGACACACATGTTCGAACGCTTCACCGACCGGGCCCGCCGCGTCGTCGTCCTCGCACAAGAAGAAGCGCGCCTGCTGAACCACAGTTACATCGGAACCGAGCACATCCTGCTCGGCCTGATTCACGAAGGTGAAGGCGTCGCCGCCAAAGCACTCGAGTCGCTGAGCATCTCGCTCGAGGCCGTGCGCAACCAGGTCGAAGAAATCATCGGCCAGGGTGGCTCGTCGCCGTCGGGCCACATCCCGTTCACGCCGCGCGCCAAGAAGGTGCTCGAACTGTCGTTGCGCGAGGCGCTCCAGCTCGGCCACAACTACATCGGCACCGAGCACATCCTGCTCGGCCTGATCCGCGAGGGCGAAGGCGTCGCCGCTCAGGTGCTGGTCAAGCTCGGCGCCGACCTCAGCCGCGTCCGCCAGCAGGTCATCCAGCTCCTGTCGGGCTACCAGGGCCCCGCCGGCAGCAGCGGCTCGGGTTCGGGCGGTGGCCGCGGTGGCGACCAGCCGGCCGGCGCCGGGGTGGGTGCCAGCAAGGGCTCGGGCGACGACGACAAGAACAGCCAGATCCTCGATCAGTTCGGCCGCAACCTCACGCAGATGGCCCGCGATCACCAGCTCGACCCGGTCATCGGCCGCACCCGCGAGCTCGAACGGGTCATGCAGATCCTCAGCCGCCGCACCAAGAACAACCCGGTGCTGGTCGGTGAGCCGGGCGTCGGCAAGACCGCGATCGTCGAGGGCCTGGCCCAGAAGATCGTCAACAACGACGTGCCCGACACGCTCGCCGGCAAGCAGCTGTACACGCTCGACCTGGGCGCACTCGTGGCCGGGTCGCGGTACCGCGGCGACTTCGAGGAACGCCTCAAGAAGGTGCTCAAGGAAATCAAGACCCGCGGCGACATCGTCTTGTTCATCGACGAGATCCACACGCTCGTCGGGGCCGGCGCAGCCGAGGGCGCGATCGACGCGGCCAGCATCTTGAAGCCGATGCTCGCCCGCGGCGAGCTGCAGACCGTCGGCGCCACCACGCTCGACGAGTACCGCAAGCACGTCGAGAAGGACGCCGCGCTCGAACGCCGGTTCCAGCCGGTGAAGGTCGACGAGCCCACGCTGGCGCACACGATCGAGATTCTGAAGGGCATCCGCGACCAGTACGAACAGCACCACCGGGTCACCATCACCGACCAGGCGCTGGTCGCCGCCGCCAACCTGGCCGATCGCTACATCTCCGACCGGTTCCTGCCTGACAAGGCGATCGACCTGATCGACGAGGCAGGCAGCCGACTGCGTATCAAGCGCATGAAGACCCCGCCCGACCTGCGCGAGATCGAGCGCAAGCTCGACGAGATCCAGGAATCGAAGAAGCGCGCCGTCGAAGAGCAGCAGTACGAGGAAGCCGGGCGCCTGCGCGACCAAGAGCGTGCGCTGCTGGAAGAGAAGGCCGCCAAAGAGGCCGAGGTCCGCGCCGAGGGCGTCGACCTGTTCGACGAGGTCGACGAGGAAGCCGTCGCCGAGGTGCTCTCGATCTGGACGGGCATCCCGGTGTACAAGCTCACCGAGGAAGAGACCGCCAAGCTCCTGCGCATGGAGGACGAGCTGCACAAGCGGATCATCGGCCAGGAGAACGCGGTCGCCGCGGTCAGCCAGTCGATCCGCCGCACCCGGGCCGGCCTGAAGGATCCGAAGCGCCCCAGCGGCTCGTTCATCTTCCTCGGCCCCACCGGCGTCGGCAAGACCGAACTGGCCAAGACACTGGCGGAGTTCCTGTTCGGCGACGACGCGGCGCTGATCACGCTCGACATGTCCGAGTACATGGAGAAGCACACGGTCAGCCGGCTGGTGGGTTCGCCCCCCGGCTACGTGGGTTACGAAGAGGGTGGCCAGCTCACCGAGGCCGTGCGCCGCAAGCCGTTCTCGGTGGTGCTCTTCGACGAGATCGAAAAGGCCCACCCCGACGTGTTCAACACGCTCCTCCAAATCCTGGAAGAGGGCCGCCTCACCGACAGCCAGGGCCGCTCGGTCGACTTCCGCAACACCGTGCTGATCATGACCTCGAACCTCGGTACGCAGGACCTCCGCAAGGCCAACGTCGGCTTCACCACCGGCGACTCCGCCATGAGCTACGAGCGCATGAAGGAGAAGGTCAACGACGCGCTGAAGCAGCACTTCCGGCCCGAGTTCCTGAACCGCATCGACGAGACGATCGTGTTCCACGAGCTGTCGCAGGACGAAGTGGTGCAGATGGTCGACCTCCAGCTCGTGCGGCTCACCCGCCAGCTCGAAGGCCAGGGCCTGGGCATCGAGGTCAAGGCCGCGGCCAAGCAGTTGCTGGCCGAGGTGGGCTACGACCCGCAACTCGGTGGCCGCCCGCTGCGCCGGGCCATCCAGCGCAACATCGAGGACGCCTTGTCGGAGAAGATCCTCTACAAGCAGTTCTCGGCCGGCGAGATCATCGTCGTCGACGTCGAACCCGACCCCGACCGCGAGGGCAAGCTGCGCTTCACGTTCGACGCCGTCGAGGGCTTCGTGCCACCGGCCTCGGTCGAGCTGGCAACCACGTCCACCAAGCCGGTGGGCGACGAACTCGACCCACCTGTCGTCGACGAGGCCTGATCGATTACCACAGTCCGTGGCCGAACCACCGCGGATTTGACGGTCACATCACACACACTTGACAAAACCTCAAGCCGCGTGCCTACTGTGCACGAGCAGTGCCTGTCGAGGCAGGGAAGCGAAGGTTGGTCATGTCGAGTGGGAGCGCCGAGAACGTTCGTCGGTTGCGGGCGTTGCAGCTGGCGACCGTCGTCGTGGTCATCGTGGGAGGGTTGGTAGCGGTCGTGCAGCCCGGTCCGTTCGGCGGGCAGGGCACATCTCCGCCGCCGACCACGGCCCCGCCGCACACCACGGGCCGACAACCCGCCGACGTCCACGACGCGGCGCCGGCCCAGGTCGAGTTGCCCCCCATCGCCCCCGCGGTGCTCAAGCTGCACCCCGTGCCCGACGACGGAGGCGGGTGCCCGAAGAGCGGCCGCCAGCCCTCCGATGGTGGGGGCACTCCCTGCCCCACGACCACGACCACGCTGCCCGGCAGCACGACCACGACCACGAAGCCGAAGCCGACCACCACCACGACCGTCCCCGACACGGCCACGACCACGACCACGAAGCCAAAGCCGACCACCACCACGACCACCACGACGAAGCCAAAGCCGACCACCACCACGACCACGGTCCCCGACACCACCACGACGACCACGACCACGGTCCCCGACACCACCACGACGACCACC
>DATMEY010000019.1:0-27622 GCA_035556435.1 Ilumatobacter sp.
AGCCGCCGCCATACCCTTGAGTTCCGCACCCCGTTGCACCTCGCTTCGCTGACCGTCCTAGACAGCCGGAAAGCCAAGCGCAGCAACGGGGTGCACCCGCGGATGGTCAGCTACTCACCCACGGAACGGGTCGGAGAGCCAATTTGTTGCCGTTATGCGCTCACCACCATCACCTCGTTCACTCCCTGAGATGGCGGCTCCATCTGGCGCCCGACCGCACGCTCACCATCACCGACCAGCACGGCCAGGTACTCGAACACAGCACCCCCGACATGCCTACGCGCCGCAGCGAGGCGAGCCGGCGACGAACCATGCCCAGCCGGGCCGAACCACTCGCCAGTTGAACTGTTCGCCGGCCCAGGCGCATCCCGCCCCTTGACAATCGACTGTGCCTGGCGTCGCGGCCCAGCCGTGCGCTCCCCTGCTCCCGGTGGTAACGACCGGCTCAACCACCTTGTCGATTTCTCAGGGTGACGAACGTAGGTTTGCGGGGGTGCGCATACCTCTCGACCGGGACGGCGGGGTGCCGCTGTGGCGACAGATCGAGCGGTTCATCCGGAACGAGATCGAGTCGGGGGCATTGCCGCCGGGGACGCGCTTGGCGTCGACTCGGGCGTTGGCGAGCGAGTCGGGGGTGAGCCGGGTGACCGCCGAGTCGGTCTACCTGGCGCTGGCGACCGACGGCATGATCCTGAGCCGGCCGGGCAGCGGCACGTTCGTGGCCAGCTCGGCGCACACCGCCAGGGCGCCCGCCGGTGACGACGAACCGTTGCCGGAGTGGCAGCAGCGATTCACCCACCCGGACGACTCGCCCGCGGCGACAGCCACGCCCGACGGAGGTTCTTCCGACATCATCGCCTTCACCGGCGTGGGCGATCCGGCCGGGTTCCCGATCAGGGAGATCGCCGTGACCGTCGCCGACGTGATCCGTTCCGATGGGTCGGCGACGTTCGCATACGCCGCGGGGAATCTCGGCTTTGCGCCGCTGCGGGCGACAGTCACCCACCTGTTGGCGAGCCAGGGCATCCATACGAGCGCCGACCGCGTGCTGATCACATCCGGGTCACAGCAGGCGCTGTTCCTCGTCGCCTGGACGCTTCTCGAGCGCGGCGACACGGTGGTGGTGGAACGGCCAACGTACGACGGAGCGCTCGCCCTGTTCGACGCGCTGGGCGTGCGCACGGTTGGCATCGACGTGGACGCCGACGGGATGCGCGTGGACGAACTCGACGACGTGATCGAGCGGTACCACCCGAAGCTGATCTACACGATCCCGACCTCCAGAACCCGACCGGAGCGTGCATGTCGGCACCGCGCCGTCATCGGCTGATCGAGATCTCCCGGGCACGGCAGGTACCCGTGCTGGAGGACGATTTCGTCGGCGACCTGCGCTACGAGGGGCACGGGCTGCCCGCCCTCAAGGCGCTCGACGCACGCGGCGACGTGATCTACGCGGGCACGTTCTCGAAGCTGCTGATGCCGGGTGTCCGCGTCGGCTACCTCGTCGCCGACGGGCCGGTGCTCGACCGCCTAGCCCGCCTCAAGCACGCGACCGACCTGTCGACCTCGTCGCTGATGCAGCGCACACTCGACCGCTACGTCACGGTCGGCCGCTACCAGACGCACCTCCGGCGCAGCATCCGCACGTACCGGTCGCGCCGCGACGCGCTGATCGACGCGCTGCGCACCACGATCCCGTCGGTCGCGGTGGTCGCGCCGCGTGGCGGGCTGTTCGCCTGGGTCACGTTGCCGGACGGTGCCCGCGCCACCGCGTTGCGCGAGGCCGCGCTGCGTCGCGGGGTCGACCTCGCTCCAGGGACCGCCTTCTTCGCCAAACCCGCCGAGGGTGAGCGCTACGTCCGGATGAACTTCGCCGTGCACGACGAGGCGCGGATCGGTGAGGGGGTGCAACGCCTGGCAGCAGCGTTCGCCGACCTCAACGCCTGATACTTCGACACAACCTCCGAGCTCGTAAGTGGCCTGGCAAAATTTGCTCACAAGTGGCCATTTTCGACGGGCCAGCCTGTTCGTACGGTGGCCACATGAGCACGTCGATCGGCAACGCCACCACTCGCCCACTCGGTCGTTCGGGCATCGAGGTCAGCGCTCTGGGCATGGGCTGTTGGGCGATCGGTGGGCCGTGGACCTTCAACGGTGGGCCGGCCGGTTGGAGCGAGGTCGACGACGACGAATCCGTCCGCGCGATCCGGCGGGCGATCGAGCTTGGTGTCACGTTCTTCGACACGGCCGCGAACTACGGGGCCGGCCGCAGCGAGCGCGTGCTCGCCCGGGCAATCGCCGGACGGCGCGACGAGGTCGTGATCGCGACCAAGTTCGGCTACGCCGTCGACGAACCACGCCGCGACGTCGTCCACTACGACGCCGACGAGAACGACAGCGACGTGGCCGCCCGGCTCCGCGACGACGTACTCGCCAGCCTGCGCCGGCTCGACACCGACTACATCGACCTCTACCAGCTGCACGTCTGGGGCCTCGAGATCGGGCGCGCACTCGCGGTCCGCGAGGTGCTCGAGCAACTCGTCGTCGAAGGGGTCATCCGCACGTACGGCTGGAGCACCGACCGCGCCGACGCGATCGAGACGTTCGCAGCCGGCCCGCCGTGCGCCGCCGCCCAGCAGCGGCTCAGCGTGCTCGACGAGGACGGTTTCGAACTGCTCGCGCTGTGCGAACGGCGCGGGCTGGCCAGCATCGTCCGCGGCCCGCTCGGCATGGGCCTGTTGACCGGCAAGTTCTCGCCCACCACACAGTTCGCCGACGACGACCAGCGCAGCATCGCCACCTGGCACCCCGGCTTCCGTAACGGTCGACCGACCGCCGAGTGGCTCGATCGGCTGGCCGCCGTGCGCGACGCCCTCACCGCCGCGGGCCACACGCTTGCCCAGGGTGCCTTGGCCTGGCTGTGGGCCCGCAGCCCGAACACGATCCCGATCCCGGGGTTCCGCACGGTCGCCCAGGTCGAGGAGAACTGCGGCGCCCTCGCGCTCGGGCCGCTGCCGGCCGATCAGATGGCCGAGATCGATCGGATCCTCGACCGCGCCGGTCCGCTGGCGCTCCCGATCACGTAACCGGGAGCGGGGCGAGGTCCAGCGTCTCGTGAGCGCGTGACGCGACGAGGTCGCGGAGACGGGCGACCGCGTCACAGATGTCGACGAACCTCGTGTAGGCGGGGGCGATGCCGAGGCGGATCACGTCGGGTTGGCGGAAGTCGACGATCACGCCGGCCAGCTCGGTCAAGGCCCGGCTGATGCGGTGACCGTCCGGGTGCGCAAGCGCCACGTGCGAACCGCGACGCTCGGCCTCGCGAGGCGAGGCGACTCGGAAGCCCAGCTCGGCGAGCCACGCGTCGGCGAGCTCGATCGTCAGCTCGGTCTGGGCGACCGACTTGGCACGCAGCGCGTTCATCCCGGCACCCGCGATCAGGCGTGCCCCCTCCTCCACGCACACCAGGCCGGCGATGTGCGGCGTGCCCGACAGGAACCGGCCGATGCCGGGCACCGGGTCGTAGTCGGCACCCATCGCGAACTGGTCGCGCTGGCCGAACCACCCCTGGATCGGCGGCACCAACGACGCCTGGAGCCCGCCGCGCACGTACAGGAACGCCGGTGCGCCCGGCCCGCCGTTCAAATACTTGTACGTGCAGCCGACCGCCAGGTCGGTGCCGGTGCCGTCGAGGTCGACAGGCACGGCCCCAGCCGAGTGCGACAGGTCCCACAGCACCAGCGCCCCGGCCGCGTGGGCGGCCTCGTTGATCGCGGCCATGTCGGCGAGTTCGCCCGAGCGGTAGTCGACGTGGGACAGCGACACCAGCGCCGTGTCGGGTCCGACCGCCGCGGCGACATCGCCAACCGAGTCGACCAGGCGCACCGTCGCATCGAGTTGCTGGGTGAGCCCGGCGAACACGTAGCGGTCGGTCGGGAAGTTGCCACGGTCGGTCACGATCACGCGGCGCGCCGGGTCGCGTCGAGTCGCCTCGGCGAGCGCCGCCCCGGCGAGCTTGTAGAGGTTGACGGTGGTCGAGTCGGCGACCACCACCTGGCCGGGAGCCGCGCCGAGTAGGCCGGTGCCGATCAGGTCGCCGACGCGGTGCGGCAGGTCGAGCCAGCCCTCGTTCCACGAACGGATCAGCCGGTCGCCCCACTCGCCGCGTGCCAGCGTGGCGAGCCGCTCGGGTACCAAGGCAGGTGTGCGTCCGAGGGAATTCCCGTCGAGGTAGATCAGATCAGGATCGGCGACGACGAACTGCTCACGCAGCGCGGCCAGCGGGTCGCTCGCGTCGAGTAGCTCGGCGTCTGCCCGCGATCGCATGGCACGGCAAACTAGTGCCGCGGCGGCGGGTGGTCTCGATACACCGGAGGGGCGGCTCCGCCGCGGGGCGGCACTCGACCACCGGGGGCACGACGGCACTCGACCACTGGGGACGCGAGACTGGTGGGGTGACCGGTTCGACGATCGCCGCGGCACAGGTTGTGGTGCGTACCAGCCGGTTCGACGACGACCTCGCTGCGTTGCTCGACATCTACGGGTTCCGGATCGACACGATCTTCCCGGCCGACGCGCCCACCACGGCGGTGGTATCAGGACACGGCGTGCGCCTGCGGCTCGAGTCCTCAACCGAGCCCCACCCGATCACGCTGCGTGTGCTCACCGACGATGTGCCCGCGGGCAGGCACCACCTGCCGGGTGGTTCGGCGATCGAGGTCCGCCCGTTCACTACCGGCTATGAGTTGCCCGAGCCGGTGCCGTCGCTGACGATCACCCACCCTGACGATGGTGCCGCTGCCGGACGTGCCGGGATGCTCTACCGCGACCTGATTCCCGACCGTTGGGGCGGGAGCTTCATCGCCTCGCACATCACGATCCCCGACGGCGGCCCGGTGCCCGACTACGTGCGCTTCCACAAGGTGCGCTTCCAGATGATCTTCGTCAAGGCGGGGTGGGTGCGGGTGGTGTACGAGGACCAAGGCGACCCGTTCGTGATGCACGCCGGCGACTGCGTGCTGCAACCTCCGCAGATTCGGCACCGGGTGCTGGAGTCGTCGCCCGGGCTGGAGGTGATCGAGGTCGGCTGCCCGGCCGTGCACGAGACGATCGCCGACTGGGCGCTGCCGCTGCCGAACGGGCACGGCGACCCGCTGAAGGCGTGGGAGGGCAGCCGGTTCGTGCGCCACGTCGCCGAAGGGGCGGCCTACGGGCCGTGGCGGGCCGCCGGGTGGGAGTGCCGCGACACGGGCATCGGGGCGGCGACCGCCGGGCTGGCGGACGTGCGTGTCGCGCGACCCACCGTGGCGCTCGGCGACGCCGTGACCGCCGCCGCCGCGCTCGGCACCGAGTTCGCGCTGCTGGTCGTGCTGCGCGGCGCGGTGACGTTCACCGACGGCAACGGCGTGTCGACGCGGCTCGTCGACGGCGCCAGCGTGGCCATCCCCGGCGATGTCGCGCACCGTCTCGTCGACGCCACCGTCGACTGTGAGTTGCTCGACGTCACCCTGCCTGCGACGGCAGGTGGTCTCGATACACCGGCTGCGCCGGCACTCGACCACCGGTAGGCGGACGCTGCGCCGGCACTCGACTACCGGTGAGACGAGCTTCGTCAGGTGAGGTTGGGGAGGGGGCGTTCGTTGAGGAGGGCGGCGACCCGGGTGGGGGTGAGTAGGCCCACCCGCTCGGGGAGGTAGTCGGGGCGGTTGGCGACCGCTTCACCGAACGGGTCGTACAGCAGCCCACCCAACTCGGCCGCCCACTCGTCGGCGCGGACACCGGCCGGGTACTCGATCGCGACACGTTCGATCGCGGCCTCGATCCGGCGCACGTGGGCCGCCTGCACCGACACCTCGACCGTTGCCCGGTGCACCGCGTCGGCCAGGTCGCTCGGCCGCCGCTTGGCGATGTCGACCAGCCGCACCACGATCGTCGGCAGCAACCGTGAGGCCTCGGCCGCGTGCGCCCGAAGTGCCGTCTGGGCGGCCGACGCCCGATCGGCCTCGTCAATGCCGGGCCGGTGCTCGGCGGCCCGGCTGATCAGCCGCCACGCCCGCGCCGACCGTTGGCGGGCGGCCTCGAGGCCGAGGTACGCACCGAGCAACCGCTCGGGCCGCATCCCCGGCGCCATCTCGCCGAGTTGCGCCACCGTGACACCACACCGCAAGGCGTTGAGCAGCAACGTCACGTCGGGTCGGGACGGCTCGCCCTCGACGGGGCCGCCCGCGCGCTCGGCCGCATCGGTCAGCGCCTGCACGAACGTCTGCTCGTGCGCCGCCGTCGCCGGCCGCGGCACGGTGGGCCACGGCGACCAGACCGGGCGGGTGGTGCGGCCCTGGTGGTTCGGTGGGTCGCTGGCGCCGACGCGGTGGGGCCGGTCGAGCAGGGTGGCGGTGTTGGTGTTCACAGGACTCCTCCATGAGTCGATGTCCCGCCACGTCGTGCGGCGGCTGGGCAGGTGGGTGAGCGGCTATTGCATGACGAGTTACTGCATCACGAGTTACTGCATGACGAATTCGGTGAAGAACACCGTCAGCACTTCCTCGTCGCCGTAGTAGTCGTGGATGCCGTCGAGCAGGTCTTGGCGGGCCTGCTCGCGGCCGTCGGCGGCGGCGAGCTGGTCCATCTTGCGGCCGGCGAACGTCGACAGGACCAGGTCGGCGGCTGGGGCGGTGGGGAACCGGCTGCCCTCGGCCTCGACCGGGTTGCCGTGGCCGTCGTCGGCGGCCGGCGCATCGCTGGCGTGGGCGTCGGACAACCCGAGCGACACGGCGATCCGCAGGTAGTGCCCGTCGGCGAGGTTGACGTTGACCGGGGCGAGGTCGACGATCTCACCGATCGTCGGCTCGGGCACGTGCACCGGCTCGCTGGCGGCGGCCGGTTCGCCACCGGCGACGCGACCGCCCATCACGTAACCGCCGGCCGCGAGGCCGACACACAGCACGCCGGCGATGATCGCTCGGCTCTTGCCGCGAGGGGGTGCTGCCGTAGATGCGGGCGGCTCGGGGCCGCTCGGCGACGTCGTGTCAGGCATGTGCGAACTTCCTTGTTCTGCCGGTTCGGTTGGTGCCGCCCATCGGTGGGGCGGTGGATTGAGAGGTCAGGTAGGACTGTCCGGCCGCGGCTGCCCCGGTGCAAGCAGGTCAGTGGTCAGATGGTGGGGTTGGCGGAGCCACCGCGGTGGCGAGCACGACCACCTCGACGCGCCGGTTGCGCGCCATCGCCTCGGGCGTCGTGGCCGGGTCGATGGGGTGCGTGTCGGCGTAGCCGGCGGCCGACAGGCGCTCTTGCGGGAAGCCGGTCTCGAGCAGGTAGCGCAACACCGACGTCGCCCGCGCTGTCGACAGCTCCCAGTTCGACGGGAACCGCGCGCTGGAGATCGGCCGCGAGTCGGTGTGGCCCTCGATCGTGACCGCGTTCGGTACGTCCTTGAGGGCGTCGGCGACCACGTCGAGCACGGCCAGCCCGTCGGGCTGGATCGTGGCCTGGGCCTCGGCGAACAACACCTGGTCGGTGACGATCGTGACCACCAGCCCGCGTGTTTCGCGCCGGAACTCAAGCGCCCCGGCCAGGCCGGTTCCGGCGATCCTGCTCTGGATCACCTGTTCGACCTCGGTCAACGGGTCGCCCATCGGTTGGTCGACGACGGGAATCACGGCGAACGTGGCCGGCGGTACCGAGCCGGCTGCCGCAAGTTCGACCGGGCCGACGTGCACCTCGGGCGGGCCGATTGTGGCTGGCTCGGCAATGGTGGTGACCGGCCCGGCGGAGAGGTCGCTGCGCACCGGCGCCGGGCCGGCCCCGTCGAGCACGCTTCCCAGACCTGCCAGCGGGCTGTTCGACGCCGAGCCCTCCATGGCCAGTGGTGAGCTGCCGCCGAGCTCTCTCCGGAACGATTCGGCGACCGCCTCGAACTTGTCCTTGTCGACGGTGCTCATCGCGAACAGGGCGATGAACATCGCCATCAACAGCGTCAGCAGGTCGGCGTACGGGATGACCCACGCCTCGTGGTTGACGTGCTCCTCGTGCTCGTCGTGGTCGGCAGCACCCCGCCGGCCGCGCGACGGCGTGTGCCCCGACACGGCTACCCCCGCGCCGCTTCGAGGGCGAGTGCCCGCTGCGGCGGCAGGTAGGTGAGCAGCGTCTCTTCGATCACGCGCGGGTTCTGCCCACCTTGGATCGCGATCACGCCCTCCATCACCATCTCGCGCCCCGCCACCTCGGTGGCCGACAGGCGCTTGAGCTTGTTCGCCAGGGGCAACATGATGCCGTTGGCGAGGAACACACCCCAGAACGTGGCCACGAACGCGGCTGCGATGCCGTGCCCGATCAGCGACGGGTCGCTGAGGTGGCTCATCGTGGCGATCAGGCCGAACACGGCGCCGATGATCCCGAACGTGGGGGCGAACACCCCGAGCATCGTGCACCAGTCGGCGGCCACCTTGTGGCGGGCCTTGAGCGTGCGGATGTCGGTGCGCATCACCTCGGCGACCGCATCGGGGTCGTTGCCGTCGATCGCCAGCTGGAGACCCTTGCGCATGAACGGGTCGTCGAGCTTGCCGACCTCGGACTCGAGCGACAAGATCCCCTCGTGACGCGCCCGCCCGGCGAACTCGACCAGCTGGGTCAGTCGGGCCTCGGGCTGGGGCTGCTTCTTCGGCGACATCGCCTGCATGATCGCCTTGAACACGCCGCTCGTCGCTTCCATCTCGAAGCTCGCCATCGTCGCCCCGATCGAGCCGACGAACACGATCAGGATCGCCGGCACGTTGGTGAGTAGCACCACCGGGCTGACGCCCTTGAACAACCCGCCGACGACCACGCCGAGCAGGCACACCACCAAGCCGATGGGGGTTGCCGCCATCAGCGCACCCCCGCCACGAGCTCGGCCGCGGCGACCGGGTCACCGGCGCCAGCGGCAACCTCGGCTTCCATCGCCTTGGCCTGGATGATCGCTGCCAGCGCGAGGACACGGGCGCGATGCTCGATGATCCGCCGGACGATCTCGTCGGCCGGCTCACTGACCACGTATTCGGTGCCGTTGCTGAGGTGAACCACGGTGTCGACGTTCGTGTCGACGCGCTCGAACAGATCGGGGTTGAGGAAGAACGGTTCGGCATGACGCAGCCGGGTGAGGTGGATCACAGAGGTACACCGTCCGAAGCCCACGACGTCGCGCCAGCAGGACGGGCACGGCCGGGCGTTACGTGCGCGCTGTGCCCGCAACCGGACGGTCGGGCGCTGTGGACGACCGCGAAGACCTCTCGCGCCGACTCTGGCTGTTGCGCCAGCAACTCGAACAGCTGTTGTGCGCGCTCGACATCCAGCAGCTCGTGCTCGCCAACGACCGTCTGCGCTGGCTGCCGATGGTGTCGGAGAACGTCGAACAACTCGTCGACGACATCCGCCAGTCGGATGCCGACCGGGTCGCCGTCTCGAACCGCCTCACGCATGCGCTCGGCCTGCCCGACGACGCCACACTGGGCGAACTGGCCGACGCAGCCGGCGAGCCCTACACGCAGATGTGGCGCCAGCATCGGCTGCACCTGCTGGGGTTGCACGCCGAGATCGACGGGGTGACCCAGGCCAACTTCGAGCTCAGCCGCCGCGGCGCGGCGACGACCCGCGAGATCGTGGGTGCATTGACCGGCAACGAGTCGCACACCTACGACGCCCAGGCGTACGGGCCGGGCGTCGCCAGCGGCGCGCGCCGCGACGTGCGCCCGACCTCGTCGATCTTCGACCGCTCCGTCTGACCCAACCAGCCGACCGACTCCCGACCGAACTCCCGACCACCCCTCGACCGAACAGGACCTTCCATGCTCTCCGGCCTGTACACCGCCCTGTCGGGCATGAACGCCCACCGCCAGATTCTCGACGTCACGTCGCACAACGTCGCCAATCAGGCGACGCCCGGCTACCACCGCCAGATGGTCGACCTGCGCGCCGGCGGGCTGGGCGCGTCGGGCATCTTCGCCGGGTCGAAGTACCTGCCAGGGGGCGTCGACGCGGTCGCCGTCCGGCGCGTGCTCGACACGCTGGCCGAGAACCGGCTGGTCCGCGAGACCGCCCTCGATGCCGGGGCGATGACGTTGGCGATCAACCTCGGACGGCTCGAGATGGCGTTCACCGAGCCGAGCAATGACGGCATGGCCGCCCTGCTCGACGACTTCTGGGGCGGGTGGAGCGACCTCGCCACCGTGCCCGGCGACACGGCCATGCGCAGTCAGCTGCTCGAACGCTCCCAGAGCGTGATCGACTCGCTGCGCCGGGCGAGCGCCGACCTCGACGCGGTCGCGCTCGGCGCCCAGCAGGAGATCCACGCGCTCGCCGCCGACGTCAACGAGATCGCCGCGCGGATCGCCCAGATGAATGGAGCGATCGCCGGCAGCCCGACCACGCCGAACGACCTGCTCGACCAGCGCGACGCGCTGGTACGTGAACTGTCGGCGTTGACCGGTGCCGTGGCCCGGCCCGGGCAGGGTGGCCAGGTCGAGGTCAGCATCGGTGGCCGCAGCATCGTGTACGGCGCCAACAGCCAGCGCGTGTCGGGGCTGGGCGGCACGCTGACCTGGGAGGCCGACGGCACCGCCGTGCTCGCCCCCGAAGGCAAGGCGGCCGCACTGCGCACGATCATCGCCGACGTCGTCCCGCGTTACCGCACCAAGCTTGACGCCGTCGCGGCCGCGCTCGTCAACACCGTCAACGGGGTCCACACCACCGGGTACGACCTCGGCGGCACCACCGGGCGGAACTTCTTCGATCCGGCTGGCGTGACTGCGGCGACGATCAGCCTGTCGGCCGACGTCGCCGGCCAGCCCGGCAACATCGCCGCCGGTGCCCCCGTGTTCCCCGGCCCGACCGCCCCCGGCCCACTCGACGGCGAGTTGGCGCGGGCGATCGCGCTGCTCGCCGACGCAGCCACCGGCCCCGACTCGGCCTACCGCTCGCTGGTGGCCGACCTCGGTGTCGAGGTGCGTGCGGCCCGCCAGCGCAGCGAGGTGCAGGGCCAGGTCACGGCCGCCGCCCAGCAGGTCGCCGATTCCGTCGGCGGCGTTTCGATCGACGAGGAGATGGTGTCGATGCTGGCCGCCCAGCGCGGCTACGAGGCCAGCGCCCGTGTGCTGACCACCGTCGACCAGCTCCTCGAAACTCTCATCTCGCGGACCGGCGTGGTCGGCCGCTGAGCAACCCGTCGAGCCCGATGGAAAGGAACTCGTCATGCGTGTAACCAACTCGATGGTGTTGACGTCGACCCTGCGCGACCTCAACGCCACCCTGTCGCGACTCCAGAGCGCACAGATCGACCTGTCGACCGGGCGGGTGGTGCGCAAGGCGTCGGACGACCCGGCCAAGGCGGCCGCGGCGATGGCGCTGCACAACCAGATCCGTCGCAGCGAGCACCGGTCGCGCGAGCTGACCGACGCCCAAGGTTGGCTCAACGTCGCCGACACGGCGCTCGTCAACGGCCTCGACCTGCTCAACCGCGCCAAGGAACTTGCGTCGCGGGCCGCGTCCACGGGCGCCACCGATGCCGAGGCGCGCACCGCGATCGCAGCCGAGCTGGGCAACCTGCGCGAAGAGATGATCGCGATCGCCAACACGAAGTACCTCAACCGGTCGGTGTTCAACGGCACCACCACGGGCGACGCCTACGACCTGGCTGGCGCGTACCTGGGCAACGACTCGCAGATCATGCGCGCCGTCGCCCCAGGCACCGTGCTGCGCACGAACATCACCGGCGAGGAGGCGTTCGGCGTCCAGGCCTCGCCCGAAGGCGACGTGTTCGCCGTGATCGACCGGCTTGCCGCGGCGATCGCCGCCGGCGATCAGGCGGCGATGACCGCCGAGCAGGACAATCTCGACGCAGCTCGCACGCGGATGGCATCGGCCACCGCCGAGCTGGGTTCGCGGGGTGCCCGCCTCGACTCGATCCGGGCCCGCGCGGCTGCCGACGAGGTGAGCCTCCGCGACACGTTGTCGCAGATCGAGGACACCGACCTGGCCAAGGCGTTGATGGACGTCAAGAACCGCGAGAACGCCTACAACGCGGCCCTCGGCGCCGCCGCCCGGGTGATCCCCAACTCCCTCCTCAACTACCTCCGCTGACACCCCCAGCGCCGCCCGGTCGTCGAGTGACGCACTCGCGGCGGAGCCGCCACTCCGTTGTATCGAGACGCTGGTGCGCGCACCCATGGCCTCGATACACCGGGCAGAGCCCGGCACTCGACCACCGTTGGATACAGCCGGCAGAGCCCGGCACTCGACCACCGTGGGGGCGGGTCAGTCAGGTGGGGGTGTCGTCGGTTTTCATCAAGAGGCGGTTGATGAGTCCCGTTGGGAACCACATCACCGTTGCCGCGGCGAACGCCCGCAGCAATGCCCGCTCGAGCCCATCGCCGCCTTGAGCGGCATGGACGAGCGGCTCGCCGGCCACCACCGCGGCAAAGCCGAGGCTGAGCGCGAAGCGATACGGGGCCAGCGGGCCCGGGCCGAGCGGACCGCGCACCGCCGGGGCGGCGGGGGTCTCGTCGGTGTGCTCGGGGCTGGAGTCGAAAGCGAGGTCGGTCATCGTCGTGCTCCTTGTCACGCGCCGAGTTCGGCGCTGATCTCGATCACCTTGCCGAGCGGGCTCGTCACCGAGACCGTCAGCTTGCGAACGTGAGCGGCCTGCGACCCGGCGACCACTTCCATGGTGCCGAGCTGGCCGAACAGCGTGGTGGCGGCCTGGGTCACCAGGTCCATCGTCTGGCTCGACGCGTCGCTCGGACGGGCCGGCGCCGCCGCGAGGGCGGCCGGCTCGACTGGCTCGGCCATCGGTGTGGCGGCGCGGGCAGCGACGACGAACGGCGGCTCGGCGCCGTCGGGGTTGTTGGCGCACTCGACCGCCGCTCGGGCAGCCTCGCCGACCCGGTGGGCCAGCTCGGGGTCGGGGTGACGGCGACCGCGCGCCATCGGAGCCCGGTCGATCGAGGGGTCTACCGAGGCCGCGGGCGCCGGCTCGGCGGGAATCGCCAGACGCCGGTAGGCCTCGACCGACCAGTCGTCGGTGCTCACCGTGGTGGCCATCGGGGCCGGCTCGGCGAGTTCGCGGGCCAGCACGGCACCGAAGTCGGCCGAGGCACCGCCCCCACGGGCGGACCCGTGAGCGGCCCGTTCCTGGGCGTCGACCAGCGCCAGCAAGCGGTCGATCGCCGACCCACCAACGTCGCCGGCAGCGCCGTCGCGGCGGAGCGGCAGTGGCTCGAGCCGGGCCGGTGTGACCGCACGGACGACGACTTCGATACCGAGGTCGGTGGCGAAGAAGCCTCCCAGGCCACCACGGCGGATGCGGTTGGCCTCGACGACCTCGACGTGCTCGCCGAGCTCGGCGTTTGCCAACGCGACCGCCTCGTCGAACGTCGGCGCCCGGAACCGGTGCAACCCGCTGGAGGGGTCACCGGAGAGTTCGCGAGCGGTCATGTCAGGCGGCGACGTGTACATGCGTGGGCTCCTGGCCGGCGGACGGGTCGGATGTGAGGGCGCCGATCACCTCGACGTCGAGGTGGTCGCCGATTTCGCGGTAGGCGAGGACTGCTGCGCCGGGGGCGGTCGTGCGGACGAAGCGCCCGAGCGCCGCCCGCAGCGCGCCCGAGCAGACGATGACGGCGGGCGCCCCGCGCCCGGCCGACTGTTCCACGGCACGGGCGACTTCGGCGGCGAGCCGGTCGTGGGACGCCAGGTCGAGCTGCAACGTTGCGCCCTCCTCCCCCACCTCGGCCTGCGAGGCCAGTTCGTGTTCGAAGCGCGGGTCGACCGTGTGCACCCGGAGCACGCCGTCGACGGCGAGCCCGGCCGAGATCGCCGGGCCGAGGGCCAGGCGGGCGGCCTCCACGAGCGCATCGGGGGTGCGGTTCGTGCGCGCCCGCTCGCTGACCGCTTCGAGGATGCGCACCAGGTCGCGGATGCCGATCGAGTCGTCGAGCAGGGCGGCGAGCACGCGTTGCACGTCGGCGGGGCCGAGTTGGGCGGTGCTGAGGTCGGTGGTGACCGCCGGGTCGGTGGCATCGACGCCCTCCAGCAGGGCCTTGACGTCGGTACGCGACAGCAGCCGGCCGGCGCGACGACGCACCAGCTCGGCCAGGTGGGTGACGACCAGCGCGGTGCGGTCGACGACGGTGTGCCCGGCCAGTTCGGCCTCACCGCGGAACTCGGCCGGAATCCAGCGGGCACGCATGCCGAACACCGGCTCGATCACGTCGTCGCCGGGCAGCGCCCCGAGGTCGTCGCCGATCGCCAGCACCTGCCCGGCCGGTGCCGAGCCGCGCCCGACCTCCACGCCGTGCACACGCAAGGCGTACGTGGCCAGCGGCAGGCCGGCGTCGTCGCGGGTGCGGATCGCGGGCATGACGAACCCGAGTTCGCCGGCCAGCTTGCGGCGCAGCGCTCCGATCCGGTCGAGCAGGTCGCCACCACGGGCCGGGTCGACGAGTTCGATCAGGTCGACCGCGAGGTCGAGTTCGAGTGGCTCGACCCGCGAGTCGATCGCCATCTGCTGAGGCGAGACGGGGGCGGCCACGTCGGGGGCGTCATCCGACTGGTCGACCGCCACCTCGGCCGCGGAGCGCTGCGCCAGTCGGTGACCGACAACGGCCAGCGCCAGCCCGCACACGATGAACGGCAGCTTCGGCAACCCGGGTACGAGCGCCATCACGATGATGACGAAACCGCCCGAGCGCACGGCCTGCCCTTGGCGGGCGAATTGGCCGAACACGTCCGAGCCGAGGTCGGCCTCGCCGGTCGAGCGGGTGACGATCAGGCCGGCCGCGATCGACACCATCAGCGCCGGGATCTGCGAGACGAGGCCGTCGCCAACGGTGAGCAGGCTGTACGTGCTGACCGCGTCGCCGACCGGCATGCCGCGCTGGATCACCCCGATGATCAGCCCGCCGATCAGGTTGACGAGCGTGATCACGAGGCCCGCGATCGCGTCGCCCTTGACGAACTTCGACGCGCCGTCCATCGCCCCGTAGAAGTCGGCCTCGTCGGCCACCTCACGGCGGCGCTGCTTGGCCTCGATGTCGGTGAGGATGCCGGCGTTGAGGTCGGCGTCGATCGCCATCTGCTTGCCGGGCATCGCGTCGAGCGTGAACCGGGCCGACACCTCGGCGACGCGACCCGAGCCGCTGGCGATCACCACGAACTGGACGAGCGTGACGATCATGAAGATCACCATCCCGACCACGATGTTGCCGCCGACCACGAACGAGCCGAAGGCGTGGATCACTTCGCCGGCCTCGCCGCGCGACAGCACCGACCGCGAGGTCGCCACGCTGAGCCCGATCCGCACCAGGGTGGTCACCAGCAGCAGCGACGGGAACGACGAGAAGTCGAGCACCCGGGTGACGTTCGTGGCCACCAGCAGGATCAGCACGGCCGTCGAGATGTTGGCGACGATCAGCAGGTCGAGCATGCTCGTCGGCAGCGGGATGATCATCACGCTGACCACCAGCACGATCACCGCCGGGAACCCGGCGCGGGCGAGACGCGAGCCGGCGGCGGTCAGGCCGGCCGACGGTCGGCCGCTGACAGCAGTGGTCGTGGTGGTGACAGACGGTTGTGGCATGGTTGCGGACCCGGAGTTCGGCCGGACGATTCGCACCGTCCGGTAGAGACGTTCGTTGTCGTGGAGGTCGCCGGGCGGCAATACTCAGCCACGGCACGGTTCTGAGAGGCACGTCCACGATGCAGGTCACCACAACTCGGTTCGGCACGGTCGAGGTTCCCGACGACGGCCTCGTCACGTTTGCCGACGGCCTTCCCGGCTTCGGTGGGCCGCGCACGATGGCCCTGTTCGGGGCCGGCGACATCGCCGGGGCGTCCGCCGCCGACGGGCACCAGAACCTGTTCTGGCTGCAGGACGTGGGCGACCCCGACCTGGCGTTCCTCACGATCGTGCCGTGGTCGGCGTACCCCGACTACGACATCGAGATCGACCCCGACGAGATCGACCATGCCGACGCCGACGACGTGTGCGTGCTCAACGTCGTCACCGTCCGCCGCGAGCACGGCGGTATGCAGATGACCGCCAACCTGCTGGCGCCGATCGTGATCGACACCGCCCGGCGCACCGGGCGCCAACTGATTCTCGACGACCCGGCGTTGCCGATCCAGGCGCCGCTGGCCGAGTCGAGCAACGCCACCGGAGACGAGATCACATGCTGATCCTCACCCGCAAGGCCGGCGAGAGCATCGTGATCGGCGACGACATCGTGATCACGATCGTCGAAGCCGGCCGCGACCAGGTGCGCGTCGGCATCGAGGCCCCGCGCTCGGTCGCCGTGCACCGCTACGAGGTGTACGCCGAGATCTCCAAGGAAAACGCCGCCGCAGCCGGCGTAGCCGTCCCCACCGCCGCCACCGCCGTCAGCGCCAAAACCCTCCCCCGCCGCCCAGGCGGTTGAGCCTGTCGAAACCACCGGGACATGCGACTACCGGTGGTTTCGACAAGCTCAACCACCTTGTTCTGAGGGTGACTCTGGGCGTTGGCGACTGCGGCTGAGAGCGGGGAGGTCGTCGAAGCGGCCGTCGATCAAGGCTTGCCGTTTGGCGCGACTCCAGCCCTGCACCTGCTTCTCGAACGCAAACGCCTCGTGCACATGTTCGAACTCGTGCGACCAAACCAGCCGGACAGGTCGCCGATGCCGCGTGTACACAGCGCCCTCGCCGCACTCGTGTTGGTACAGACGTGCGTTGAGGTCAATCGTGCTTCCGACGTAGTACGACCCGTCGGCACACTCGAGCATGTACGCGAACGCCATGCATGACACCGTACGTAGACGGTGTCACAGCGATGTCGGCTGCTGCCGAGGTGGTTGAGCCTGTCGAAACCACCGGGACATGCGACTACCGGTGGTTTCGACAAGCTCAACCACCTTGGGGCGGGTTCGTCAGAGGCGGCGGCGGTTTTTGCGGTGGATTGCTTCGAGGGAGGTCGGGTCGACCTGGCTGGTCTTGGGGAGTTCCATCGGGCGCTTCGACACCATCGTGCGGTCGAGCCGGCGGACGAAGGCGAGCACCTTGGCGACCGCGTCGTAGAGCGCGATCGGAATCGGGTCACCGACATCGCACACCCGCCAGAGCGCACGGGCGAGCGGCTTGGCCTCCACCATCGGCACCGACGCGGCCATCGCCCGCTCGCGGATGCGCGCCGCCACCGCCCCGGCACCAACGGCTACCACCGTCGGGGCGCCGCCCCGCGCGGGGTCGTAGCGCAGGGCGACGGCGATGTGAGTGGGGTTGGTGACGACGACGTCGGCGTTGCCGATCTCGCCGAGCATGCGGTTGCGCGAGAGTGCCCGTTGCATCGAGCGGATACGTCCCTTGATCATCCCGTCACCCTCTTGCTGACGGTGTTCGTCACGCACCTCTTGTTTCGACATCCGCATGTCGCGGCGGTTCTGATAGCGCTGGTAGCCGTAGTCGGCCACGGCCAGCACGACCACCGTCGCCGCGATCGCCCGGGTCAACCCGAGCATCGCCGACCCCACCAGCGGGAGGGCGTCGTGCAGGCCGAGCCGCCCGCGCCCCACCAGCGCCTCGAACAGGCCGCGCATCCGCGGCCACGCGATCGCCGTCACGATCACGACCTTGAGCACTTGCTTGACGGTCTCCCACGCCGAACGGATCGAGAACAGTCGTTTGAACCCCTTGATCGGGTTGATCCGCTTGAAGTCGGGCACCAGCGGTTTGGCGGTCAGCAGCAGCCCGGTCTGGGACACCGACAGCACCACCACCGAGACGACCGCCGCGAACACGAGCGGCGCGATCGCGACGAAGCCGTCGAGTAGCACCGAGCCGAGGAACCGGGGTGCCCGCTCGCCGTTGGGGTCGTCGGCGAATTCGCCGATCCGCACGAACGCGTCGGCTGTCGCCGCGCCGACCCGGCCGATCGTGGCCGGCAACAAGTACAGGCCGACGAGCACCGTGCCCCACGACGTGAGGTCGGCCGAGCGTGCCACCTGGCCTTTGCGGCGTGACTCACGCTTACGTTTCGGTGTCGCCTCTTCGGTCTTGTCGCCACCCGACTTGCCAGCCATGGATCACCCCCTCGTGCCGCGTCAACCGAACGCCCGGGCGATGCCGGTGATGGCCCGCCCGATGACCGACTCGGTGGCTTCCGGGAGCAACACGAGCGTCGCCCCGACGAGCACGAGCGCCACCGCCGACTTGGCGGCAAACCCGAGCACCAGGATGTTCATCTGCGGGGCGGCCTTGCCGATCAGCCCGAGCGCGACCTCGGTGCAGAACAGGGCCGCCAGCACCGGCAACGCGATTTCGACTGCGGCGACCAGGAACGCCGAGGCGATCCGTATCAGCTCGTGGCCCAACACCGCCAGGTCGATCGAGCCGTCGGGCACCGCGGCGACCGAGCGCAGGTACCCCGACACCACCATGACGTGGCCGTTGAGGCCGAGCAGCAGCACGATCGCCAGCATCTGGTGCAACCGTCCGACCGGCGACGCCTGGGCGCCCGACAGCGGGTCGAACACGGCGCCGATCGAGAAGCCGATCTGGAGGTCGATCAGGTCGCCGGCGGCTTGGATCGCGGCGAACAGCGCGTACACCGCGAACCCGAGCGCCATCCCGGCCAGCGCTTGGATCAGCAGGGCCAGGATGAACCCGCCGGCGGTGATGCTGGCGACGTCGTCGGCCAGCCGCAGGTCGCCGGCGATGACGAACGCGATCGCGGTGGCCAGCCCCACACGAACCCGCTTCGGTACGGCCGGGGCGTTGAACGGCGGGCACACGACGATCCACGCGGTGGTGCGCACGAGCGCCGCGCAGAACCCCACCAACGTGCCCGCGGGTACCCCGATGTCCATCGTCGCTAGCCGTTCAGGTAGTCGGGGGCACGGGCCAATAGGTCGCGCGAGAAGGCCACCAGTTCGTCGAGCATCCATGAACCGGCGAGCGCGATCACGATCGCCGCACCGAGCAGCTTGGGCACGAACGACAGGGTCTGCTCCTGAAGCTGGGTGACCGACTGCAAGATGCCGACGACGACACCGATCGCGAGCACGACCGCCAGGAACGGGCCCGCCAGCTTGGCGGTGACGATCAGCGCCTGGGTGGCGATGTCGATGGCTTGCTGACCGGTCATCGGTAACTCCTGAGGAGGGTGCCGACCACCAGCGCCCACCCGTCGAGGAGGATGAACAGCAGCAGCTTCATCGGCAACGACACGAACGTGGGTGGCAGCATCATCATCCCGAGCGACGTCAACACGGCCGACACGACCAGGTCGATCACCAGGAACGGCACGAAGATGATGAAGCCGAGGATGAAGGCCGACTTGAGTTCGGACAGCATGAAGGCAGGGATCAGCGCGGTGAGCGGCACCTCGTCGCGGGCGATCGGCGTGGCGGTCTGGCTGGCGTCGAGGAACAGCTCCAACTCGGGTTCGCGGGTGTAGCTGAGCATGAACTCGCGCATCGGGCCGCTCGCCGCATCGGCGGCCTCGGTCACCGACATCGACCCTGCCAGCAGCGGCTGAAGGGCGACGTCGTTGAGCTCGGACAGCGTCGGGCCCATCACGAACATGGTGAGGAACAGGCTCAGCCCGACGATGATCTGCTGAGGCGGCAACTGCGGGATGCCGAGCGCGTTGCGGGTCAGCGACAGTACGACGACGATGCGGGTGAACGACGTCATCATGATCAGCACGCTCGGGGCCACCGACAGCACCGTCAGCAGCAAGATCACCACGACGACGTTGGAGGCGTTGTCGGCACCGGGGACGTCGATGCCGATCGTCGCCGTGTTGCCGCCGTCGGGGTCGGCGGCGTCGGCGGTGCCGGGCACCGCGGTGGCGCCGGGAAGGTTGTTGAGCACGGCAGTCAGCTCGGCCGCGAACCCGCGATCGACCTCGACCGCCGGGCTGACCTCGGGCATCGACGGCGGGTTGGCCGGGGTGGCCACCACGGTCGTCGGGTCGGCCGGCACCGGGGCCACGATCGGCGGGATCGTGTCGGGCGGGCTGCTGGCCACCGCCCGTCCCGCGCCGAGCACGCAGAACACAGCCACCAGCGCCAGCACGGCCTGACCGATGCGGTGGCGTCGTCTCGATACAACGGGGGGGCGGCTCCGCCGCGTGTGCGCCACTCGACGACCGTCTCGGCTCCGGTGGTCGAGTGCCGGGCTCTGCCCGGTGTATCGAGACCATTGGTGCGCGCACCGCCGTCTGGCCCGGCGGTGATCGACGGTCATGACGGCGGCCATGTCAGGCGCGACGCGACGTCGCCAGCCGCAAGGCCTCGACGAACCCGGGCTGGGCCGTCGGGTCCGGCGACGACGTGCGCTGTACCGGGAACTCCAACGGCTCGCGCACCACCTCGGCGTCATCCCACTCGCGCAGCGGCATCTCGGCGACCACGCTGGCCTGGCCGGTCTCGCTGGCAGCCACCAACACGACCCGGTCGCCGAAGCGCAGCGCGACCGCCGCGGCACCCCGCGTCAGGCCGACGCGGCCGACGACTTCGAGGCCCGATCGGTGGTTGAGCCGGTCGTTACCACCTCGGCGCACACGACCGTGCTGTGGTTTCGACAAGCTCAACCACCTTGGGGTACGGCCCTGCTGTGACTTCGGCCGGCCCGAGCGACGGCGGGCGACGGCGTAGCCCACGGCGATCACGGCCAGCACGACGCCCAGCGAGATCAGCATCCGCACCGTGAGGGCGACGACCCCGGCAGCGAGCAGCCCGGAGGCGGCAAGGTTCAACTCGCCCCCACGATCTCGGTAATCCGCAGACCGAACTCCTCGTCGATGACGACCACCTCGCCGCACGCGAAGCGGTGCCCGTTGACGAGCACGTCGATCGGCGCACCGGCGACCCGATCGATCTCCACGACCATGCCCGGCTGGAGCGCGAGCAGGTCGCGAATCTGCATCGTCGTGCGGCCGAGCTCGACCGTGATCTCCATGTCGATGTCCTGGAGCAACGCCAGCGGCCCCAGGCCGGCCAGCGCCGCGGTGCCGGCCGGCGCGGCGCCGTGCTCGCCGAACTGAACCGGGGCGAACGGCTCGGCCGTCACCGCTCCGGGCGGCAGCTCCTCGTCGTTGTCGCCCTCGTCCGTGAGCACACCGGCCACGGTGCAGCCGAGCAGCGCGCACAGCTTGGCGCTGTCGCGGATCTCGACGCGATGGCGCGGCTCGTCCAGCGACATCGCCGCCGCGGCCGTGACCTCGCCGAGTGCCAACTCGATGCCCAGGGCGGCCGAGAACACCTCGACGGCACGCGCAAGGCCCCCGGCCAGGCGGGCCGGGTCGGACGTCAGCCGGGTGGCGACGTCGTCGTTGACGGCCAGCATCAGCTGGCCGGTCGCGTCGCCGGCGAGTTCGGCCACGACCACCGTGTCGCCTTCGTCGACGAGCCACGACTTGCCCACCTCGGCCTGGTCGCCGAGCCCGAACACCTCGGCCACCGCGAGTGCTGCTTCGACGAGGACGTTGTCGGGAAGAAGAATCGAAGTCACGGGATGGAACCGTCCCTCGTCGCAGAGGTTTGTCAAGACGCCGCGGCGTGGTGTGGTGGTTTCGACCGGCTCAACCACCGGGTGGTTGAGCCGGTCGTTACCACACCGACCTCACGGATGCTTGACGACGCGGAGGCGCGAGGGGGTGCGCGTCTGCTGGGGGGCGGTGTCGCCGACCTGGAGCGCGAGATAGCGGTTGAGTCGCCCGATCGTCACGTCGTACGTGGGCACCCCACCCACTTCGAGGGTGAGCGGGTGGTCGACGGGGTGGTGCAACAAGATCACGTCGCCCACCTCCAGCCCCACCAGCGTGCTGGTCGCGGCCACCAACGGCCGGAACACGGCCGACGCCTGCACCGGCGAACCGTTGACGTGGTCCTGCAACTGGGCGCGCTGACGCGCCGCCTTGTCGGGGCTTTGGTCGCGGGCGTTGGCGTTCACCGACAGCGCTTCGAGGTGTGGCTGGAGGCTGCTGAACGGGATGCACAGCGTCATCACGTCGGTGACCGCTTCGATCTTGACGTCGAAGCTGGCGATGATCACCATGTCGGTCGGGGCCGCGAGCTGGGCGAACTGCGGGTTCGCCTCGACCCCTGCGATCGCCGGTTCCAGCATCACGATCTGCTCGAACGAGTAGCGGATTTCGGGCAGCGTCTGCTCGACGATGCCGCGCACGAGCGCCTGTTCGAGGTCGGTCAGGCCGCGGCGCGGTTGGTCGGCGCGGCCCGAGCCGCCGAGTAGCAGTTCGGTCATCGCGAACGCCACCGGCAGCGGAATCTGCAGCATCGCCGTGCCGCTCAGCGGGCGCAGCGACAGCAGCGTGTGCACACCCGGGTTGGGCAGCACGCGGACGTACTCGTCGTACGGCCGCTGCTCGATGTCGCGGATCGACACGTTGGTGACCGCCCGCAGCGCCGACGCGAACGTGGTCGTGAAGCCGCGGGCGAGCGTCTCCTGGACGATCTGCATCGTCCGTACGTGCTCGCGCGACAGCGTGGTCGGGCGGCGGAAGTCGAACGGACGTGGCTCGCCGCGGCGCCGGGCGTCGCGGCGAGCCGGCACCCGCGGGATGGGGGAAGCGGCAACTGCCATAGCTCTGGGTGGCGGGTGCGTCAGCGACGCAGGTTGACGACTTCCTGGAGGATTTCGTCGGCGGTGGTGACGACTCGGGCGTTGCCCTGGAAGCCGCGCTGGGCGACGATCAGGCGGGTGAACTCTTCGGCGAGGTCGACGTTCGACATCTCGAGCATGCCCGCCGAGATCTTGCCGCGGCCACCGGCCGCGGCGGTACCGATCTGCGCCAGCCCCGAGTTGGGCGACTCGCGCCACACGCCCGCGGTCCGCTCGAGGCCACCCGGGTTGGTGAACACGGCGAGCGCCAACTGACCGATCGGCTTGGTGCGGCCGTTCGAGTACATGCCGACGATCGTGCCGTCGGGCGACACACTGAACGCCTGGAGCGAACCGGCCGCGCTGCCGTTCTGGTTGGTGATCGCGGCCGTGCTCGACCCGGCGTACTGGGTCAGGCGGCCCGGCGCGCCGGCGTCGCCGAGTTCGAGCGAGATCGCGCCGGGGAAGCCGGGGATCGCCGCCGCAGCGATGTTGATGTTGCGGTCGGCCGGAGCGGTCAGCTCGCCGGTGCCGTCGAACGTGATGACGTTGTCGGTGAGGCTGGCCGTGATGTCGACCGCAGGGTTGCCGGCGGTGGCGGTGACGGTCCACTGGTCGGCGGCGGTCTTGGTGAAGGTCATGTTGACCGGCACCGCGGCGCCCTGCTCGTCGTAGCCGGTGAGCGTCATCGTGACCGCGTCGCCGATCGCCGCGTCGGCCGACAAGTTGCCGCCGAGGTCGACGCCGCTGGTCTGCACCGGCGGCAGCAGTTCACCGACCTGGATCTGTACCGGCCCGACCGCGGCATTGGTGTTGATCGCGCCGGCCATGTTCGCCTGCCAGCCCTGCACGAGCATGCCGTCGGGCGTGACCAGGTTGCCTGCCGCGTCGATGTCGAACGCGCCGGCGCGGGTGTAGAACTTCTCGTTGCCGTTGGCGACGACGAAGAACCCGTCGCCTTCGATCGCTACGTCGGCGGGGCGGCCGGTGCGCTGGAGTGCGCCCTGCGTGAACGACTGCACCGTGGCCACCAGCCGCGACCCGAGGCCGATCTGGGCGGCGTTCGTGCCGCCGGTTTGGCCACCGGGTGCACCGGCGCCCGACAGGGTCTGGCTGAGCACGTCGGCGAACACCGTCGACGAACTCTTGAAGCCGATCGTCGACACGTTGGCGATGTCGTTACCGACGACGTCGAGCATCAGCTGGTGATTGCGCAGGCCGGACAGGGCGCTGGACATCGAACGGATCATGGTGTGCCTCCTACGGTCGGAACAGGTATCGCTGGAAGATCTGGGACGGCGTCCGTGCCGGGTGGCCGCATCCGTGCGGTTCGCTGGACGGCGACCGTCCGGCAGGTGCCAGAAGGCGCCCGCAGGTCACGGTGTCGGCTCGTCCGGGTCGACCGGGTCTCCGGGGTCGACCGGCTCGTCCGGGTCGGTCGTGTCTCCGGGGTCGACCGGGTCGGTCGTGTCCACCGGGTCGGTCGGGTCGACCGGGTCGGGGTCGCCGGCAGGCGGGGTGGTGGTGCCACCGCCGCTCGGCGGCGGGGAGGGCGCTTCGGGTGTGGGGGCGAGCACGGCCCCGATCGCACCGAGCGGCACGCTGTAGCCACCGGCGGCAAGGATCACGTCGGCGCCGTCGATGCTCACACCGTCGACGCGCGCCCACACGAACTCGCCGCCCGGGTCGAGGAACGACACGTTCTGGCCGACCATCGACGTCGCCAGCGCCAGGCGCGACAGCGAGTTGGCGGTCTGGAACGAGGTGGCCATCTCGTTGAGACGGTCGACCATGGTCAGTTGCGCCGACTGGGTGACGATCTGGCTGGTGTCGGCAGGGTTCGTCGGGTCCTGGTACTTGAGCTGGGCGACGAGCAGCTTCAAGAACGCGTTGCGGTCGAGGTTCGCGCCCGGGTTGCCATGGTCGACGTACTGGGTGCCCGCCGAGCCGGCAGCGGTGGTGGACGAAACGGGGGTGGTCACAGCGAACTCCGTTCGTGCAAGGGTCAGGCGTACAGGTCGACGCCGCGGTCGAGAGCCGAGGCGGGGCGGGTACCGGGGGTGGGGCGGGTGGCGACCGGAAGTTCGGCCACATCTGCTGCCGGCCCGCGCTGGAGTGCTGCCGGGCCGCGGTCGCGGGCACCCTGGCGCACGTCGGCGCCCCCCGGGTTGGCGAGGTCGGTGTGGAGTCCACCGAGTTGCTCGTCGAGCAGTGCCCGCGCCTCGGGGCGGTCGGCGTGGATCTGGATCGAGACGGCGCCGCGCTGGTCGACCGCTTCGACGCGCACGCGGCCGAGGCTGGCGGTGTCGAGTTCGACGTCGACGCGTTGGGTGCCTCCGGCGAGCCGATTGAGCTCGGCCCGGCCGAGCACGTCGTCGGGTTCGACGACGGGGATCGCGGCGGGGGCCACGGGCGCGGGCTGGTTGGCGGTGGCTGCCGAGCGCAGGGCGGCATTGGCCGGTGCGACGACGGCGACCGGGGCGTCGGCCGGCCCGCGCTCGGCAGCGGGTTCCGGACGCGCGGCCGCCTCGGTAGGTGGCGCAGCTTCGACAGCTTCGGCCGCAGCGTCGGGCGTCGTCGGTGCAAGATCGTCGTCCGTTGCGATGACGGGCGTGCGCACCGTCGCCGGCGGCTCGGCGTCGGGTGCGGCAAGAGCCGGGGGTGCCTCACCAGCGAGGTCGCCTGGAGGAACGGGTGCCGGCGCCACGGTGACGGTGGTGCCCGCCGTTGGCAACGGCTGACGCACTTCCGTGACGGAACCGCCGGGCGGATCGGCCAGGTCGGTCGGGGCCGCCACCGCGTCGGCGGCGGCACCCAGCGCTGGCTCGGCGTCCAGGTGGGTGGCCAGCTCGACTGCCGCGACGGGCTGCGGGGTAGGCGGTGCAGTCGCCGCGCCGGCCATGCCGGTCGCATCGCTGGGCGACGGCACTGACGCGTCTGCGAAGTCGGAGACGGCGTCGGTCGCGACGGAGAACTCGACCGGCTGTACGTCTGCGGTCGCCACGATCAACGCCGCCACGCTCGCCACCACGGGGGCCGGCGCCACGTCGGTGCGGTGAGCGTCGGCAGCGTCGTCCGCGCTGTCCCGGTGCACGTCGGTTCGCAACCGGCCCGTCTCGTCGGTACCAGCGTCGCCAGCAGCTGAGTCGGCGGCGGCCCGCTGGGAGGCATCGGCGCGGTCGGTATCCGCTTGGCGACCGCGATCGGCGACGGGCCGTTCGGCACCGGTTCGTGGACGGTCGCGCCGGGCGGCGTCGACCGGCCGCTCGGTTCCCCGCTGCGACTCGGCATCAAGGAACGCGCCGAACCCAGCCGTAACGGCGTCGCCACCCCGATCGGTACGTCCAGGGCGCGCGGGAGCGACCAGCGCGGCCATGCCGGACGGTGAGGGTGCGACCGCGTTCACCTGGCGGTCACCAATCCCTGGAGCCTGCTGCACCGGTGGTGGAGCCCAGCCTGCGTGGCGCCTGAACGCACAGCGTTGCAGTTCACATCTGCTCGATTCGTTGGTTGACGGCCGACACGTAGCCGGCGACCCGGGCCGACGGGGGCTGGTTCCCGGCCCGGCTGACCGCGCCGGCACCGGCGTTGTACGCAGCCAGGGCGAGGTCCCACGAGCCGAACCGAGCGTGGTGTTCGGACAAGATCCGGGCGGCGGCGTCGATCGCCTGGGCCGGGTCCCACGGGTTCACGCCGTAGGCCTCCGACACGAACGGCATCAGCTGCATCACGCCCTGGGCGCCGGCCCCGCTGACCGCGTTCGTCTGGTAACGAGACTCCACCCACCCGACCGCGGCGAGCAACTTCGGCGGCACGCCGTGGCGCGCTGCGGCCGCTTCGAACTGATTGGCGAACGGCGTGTCGGCAGGAACCGAGCCAGCCGCCACCGCCAGGTATGGCGACGGGGACAGTGACGGAACTCCCCCACCGGCGCCCGGAACGACCCAGCCCGAACTCCCCACGCCGGTCCACCCCACGCCTGCCTGCCCGGTGCTGCCGACGAGTGACAGCTCGGCGCTGGCAAGGTCGTAGGCCGCGTCGAACGGCACCGCCGAGTTGGCAGCGGACGGGGTGGCATCGAGCGGACCGGGGATCACCCCGCCACCGAACCGCGCGGCGATCTCGGTGATCCGCCCCAGTACCGGCGCCAGCGCCCCAGTCACCGGCGGCTCCTGCCAGTGGTTTCGACAAGCTCAACCACCTTGGTCAAAGCGTCGCCCAGGTGGTTGAGGGGCTCAGCGAAGAGGCGACCGTCGCCCAGGTGGTTGAGCCTGTCGAAACCACCGAGACGCCGGCAACGCTCCCCGGTCATCGGCGGGGCCCCTTGACAGCTGCGTGGCGCTGTACCACCAGTTCGTCGAGGTTGGCCGCGTCGCGGCGCTGTTCGTGCTCGCGGGCTTCGGTGGCGAGACGTTCGGCGAGCCGCTCGACGCCGTCGTGGTCGCGGGCGGCGATGGTCCAGCGGCCGAGCGCCTCGCTAGTGGCAAGGGTGGCCGATGCGGTGCGCACGCCAGCTCGGAGCGCGGTGGTGACCCCGCCCGCCAACGTCGCCGAGCGGTAGCTCAGCCCGCCGGCCGGGAAGCGGCTGCGCAGCGCCTGGTCGCGCTCGGCGAGCCGGGTCCAGCTGTCACGTTCGTGGTCGGCGGCAGCACGGGCAGCGGCTTGGCAGCGCGCCACCTCGGCCCGCGCCAACCGCTCCTGCAACTCACGAATCCGCACGACCGTGTCGATCCGTCGCGCACCCATGCGTTCATCTGTCCGACGAACCCCACAACGCGCCCGAAGGCAACGCTCGGCGGTAGCACTGTCAGCGCTCGCACCACCACCCACATAGATCTATAGGTTGACTGATATTTCACTTAGGGGCTCAGCGGGTAGGCCAGATGTTGGGGCTCCAGCGGTCGCGGTAGGCGAGCAGTCGGGTGGTCATCAGCACGGTGGTGGCGAGGCTGAGCGCGGCGTGTCGGTGGATGGTTTTGCGGTCGGTGGAGCGGCGGAG
>DATMEY010000020.1:0-147691 GCA_035556435.1 Ilumatobacter sp.
CGGATCGAACGGCGGCGCCCCCGTCGCGTTCGCATACGACGAATAGACCCACGACAGGTCCAACTGGTCGTCGACGATCTCGGAGATGAACCGGGCCGTGTGATCAGCAGGCAACCAGTCATCCAACGACGGCGGCAACAGAAACGACTGCGCCTGATCGTAAGAGCGGAACGTCTTGGCCGCCCCCCGCCGACCCCCTCACCACCGGCGCCCCGTCCGGCCCACCAACCACGAACAACCGGCCATCCCCAACCTCATCGGTCATCCACCAAGTTTTCCACGCCCCACCTGGCTACGAGCGGATTCTGACCCACGCTCCTAGCGGGGCTGACCGCTCGGTCGAGGAGAGCGCCCTCGACACTTCTCGCCGCATCGCCGGCGAAGTGTGGTGGCCGCAACGGCCGAAGGACTGCCACATAATGCCCCTCGATCTGCCCGTGGAGCGTCACCGATGTGCCGTTGGACGGCATAGCCGTGGATGGCCGGTGCGCTGTCGCTGAAAGCGGCAGAAGCCTGGAACGAACTCCGCCCGTGGTAACGCCGTGGTAACGCTGCTCGCCGAATCGGCCTGAACTTCGGCGAACGTTGGCGAACCGCCCCACCGCAAAAGCCCAGCTCAAGCCTGATTTTCACGAACCACCACGAACGGCGCCGAACCCCTCAGGGGCATTTCCGTACCAGATCGTGTACGTGCGTGTCGGTGACGACGTCCATGTGATCGCCGTCGCCTACGACGGTCGTAGGCCCGGCTACTGGAGCGATCGCATTCCCAAGTAGTGAGCGACGAGTCCACAAACGCGCTCAGGCGGCGCGTCTCCGCACCTGCCTCGGCGATCCACCTCGGCAGTGTCGCAGGAGGGCAACCGTGGTGCGATGCGGTAGGGATCGCCGCTCGGGTGAACACCTGGGTGCTCGGTGGGCACGTGTTGACGTGATGTCGGACCTGGAAGCGTCGGTGGCGCTGCCACCGAACGAGATCGTGGCTGGCTGGTTCGAACCCATCCAAGTTGTTAAGGTCACCTTACATCGACGCCATGATGGGCGGTCGTGGCGGCTGGAACGGCAAGGGAGCAGATGTGAAGAGGACGCTTGGCGCGGCGGTGATGTTGGTCGGCTTGCTCGGGGCATGTGGCGATGACGGTGACGGCGCAACCCCGCCGACGTCACCCGCGGTCGAAACGACCGCGGTGCCCGGCAGCGATTCGGCCGCATTCCCGGTCACGTTCACGAATGCCCTGGGGGTGGCCGAGCTGGCGGCGCCGCCCGAACGCGTGGTGGCCGTCGGTTCGGCTGAACTCGACGTACTCTTGGCGCTCGGTGTCGTGCCGACGACGTACGTGAGCTACGACGACGCGCTGCTCCCGTACCAACAGGCAGCGTTCGCTGGCGCACCGGCTCCGGAGCTGCTGTCGCTGATCGACGGCATGCCGATCGAACAGATCGCCGCCACCCACCCCGACCTGATCGTCAGCCTGAGCTGGACCGACGCCGACAACTATCCGCTGCTCAGCCAGATCGCCCCCGTCGTCGCCTATGTCGCCGACCCGTGGGGCGACGCGTGGCAGACCCAGGTGATCCAGATCGCCGGTGCGCTCGGGCGGGCCGACGACGGTGCCGCGCTGATCGCCGGCGTCGAGTCGCAGATCACCGCCGCGGCGACTGCCCACCCCGAGCTGAGCGGTGCCACCGCCACGTTCACGTCGGTCGACGACGGAGCGCTCTGCTCGGTCGACCTCCCGACCTCGCCGGTCTTGGTGTTCCTCCGGCAGTTGGGGTTGCAGCCGACCCTCGACGACGCATCCAGCCCGTACTGCGAAGAGATGTCCTATGAACTGCTCGACCGCATCGACACCGACGTCATGCTTCTCTTCGGCAATCGAGATGCGCTCGAAGCGAGCTCGATCTATCGGCAACTGCCCGGCGTCCTCGATGGCAACGCAGTCTGGCTCGACGACACCATGGCGAACGCCGTGAACTCGCCGACCCCATTGGCCATCCCGGCCTTCCTCGACGCAGTCGCACCGGAAATGGCTGCGGCAGCCGGGTGATGGCTCGGAGCGGTTGATTCCCCCGGACGGCCGTGGGATGGTGGGGCGATGACCACACTCGACGTGATCAAGCAGGCCGCCGCGGCGCTGTCACCTTGGGCGCACATCGCCACCGTGGGCACCGACGGGAAGCCCGATGTGGTGCCGGTCCACCCCGCCTGGGAGGGCGACACACTGTGGGTCATGACGTTCGGCGACAGCGTCAAGCGCCGCAACCTGGCGGCCAACCCGAACGTGGCGTTGCTCTGGCAGGTCACCGAGGCCGGCGACGGCGTCGAGCTGTGGGGTACCGCCGAGGTACACGACGATGTCGACACCAAGCGGCGCCTGTGGACCGGCGTGTTCGACTACGACCTCAGCGCGTTCGCTCCCGGCGGCCCCGACGATGCCCCGCAGGCGGTGTTCGTGGCGGTGCAACCCGAGCGGGCGGTGGCGGTCAAGGCGTACGGGATGGCCGGTATCGAGCGCTGGCAGGCCTGAGCGTCAGCCGACCAGGGCGATCGCCGCATCCAGGTCGGGGGCGTCGAAGTCGGGCCAGGCCGCGTCGGTGAAGTGGATTTTCGAGCCGGCCGACTGCCACAGCAGGAAGTTCGACACGCGCAGCTCGCCCGAGGTACGCACCAGCACGTCGACCGGGGGCAGTTCGGGCAGGTACAGGTGTTCGTCGATCGCCTCGGGGGTGACCGGTGCGCCGCTGCGGCGTGCGCTCCGTACGGCCTCCATCAACTCGGCGCGGCCGCCGTAGTCGAACGCGACCGTCAGCAACATGCCCGTGTTGCCGGCCGTGTCGGCGATCGCCTTGCGGATCGCCCGCTGTACGTACTTCGGCGTGCGTGCCGAGGCCGAGTCGAACGGGCGACCGATCCACTGGATCCGCACGTTCAGCTCGTTGAGCTCCTTCACACGTCCGAACAGCTTCTCGTGCAGGCCGAGGATGTGTCGCACCTCGGCTCGGGGCCGCACCCAGTTCTCGGTCGAGAACCCGAACACGGTGAGCCACCCCACGTTGCGCCTGACCGCCAAGCGCACTACTCGAGACAGGTTCTCTTCGCCCTCGGTGTGGCCGGCCGTTCGCGGCAATCCCCGCTGCCCGGCCCAGCGACCGTTGCCGTCCATGATGCAGGCCACATGGAGCGGCCGGTGCGGCGGGCGGGAGTTCACAGGGAGCCCACGCTACTCGCCACGTGCATGCGAGACTGGCCGGGTGACGCTCGCCGACACGGCCTCCTCGCTCCGCCATGTCATGGTGGTTGGCGGCACGTCGGGAGAGTGGGCCGGGTTGGGCGACGACGCGTGGTTGGCGTTGATCGACGAGCTCGGTGTGGTCTGCTCGCAGCACGGCGTGCCGTGGCTGACCCTGCGCCCGTTCGGGCCGGGCGACGCGGGGCCGGCCCACGCCGTGCCGCGCCGCGAGATGACGGTACATGGCTGCACCGTCATCGTCGACGGGTCGCCCGACGGGCGCGTGCGGTTCGCCGAGGCGATGAACCGGATCGATGCCGGCGACGAGGTCAACGAGGCGTCGGTCGCGGCCGTGCTGTACGAACCGGCCGACTCCGAACCCGACCTGGTGGTTGTGCTCGGCCACTCGACGCAACTTCCCCCGTCGTTGGTCTGGGAGTTGGCCTACGCCGAACTCGTGTTCCTGCCGGTCGCCTGGGCCGCACTCGACGCCGACGCGCTCGGTGCCGCGTTCGACGACTTCGCCCATCGCCGCCGGCGCTTCGGTGGCCTCGATGACGACCACGAGTGACGACTTCTTGAGAAGTCTGCGCTCATCGTGCGCAGACTTCTCACGAAGTCGACGGGCGGTGGAGCGGTGAGCCAGCCGTCGGTGGGAGAGGTCTATCGCGACACCGGAGTCGTGCTGCGTACCTACCGGCTCGGCGAGGCCGACAAGATCGTCGTGCTAATGACCGCCGAGCACGGCAAGGTGCGGGCGGTCGCCAAGGGTGTGCGCAAGACGCGCTCGAAGTTCGGGGCCCGGCTCGAACCGATGAGCCACGTGAGCGTGATGCTGTACCGGGGCCGCGACCTCGACATCGTCAACCAGGCCGACTCGGTCGAGCCCCTGGCTCCACTCCTGGCGTCGCTCGACCGCGCCAGCCAGGGCATGGCCGCGATCGAAGCGGTCGACCAGCTGTCAATCGATCGCGAGCCGAATCCGCGTCTGTACCAGCAGGCGGTCGGGGTGTTGCGCACGATCGCCGAGCGGCCGGCGGTGATGAACATCGCCGCGTTCTACTGGCGCCTGCTCGCGGCCGAGGGGCTCGAACCGTTCCTCGACGGCTGCGTCCGTTGCAGCGAGGGCGGCCCAGAGGTGCAGCTGGTCAGCTTCGACCTCAACGAGGGGGGCATGCTGTGCCGCAACTGCCGGTCGGGCACGAGCGTCAGCCCGGCCGCGCTCACGATCATGCGCGGCATCTTCAACGGTGGCCTGCGCAGCGTGCTCGCCCTGCCCGAGTCGCCGGCCACGCACGAGGTCGGGGCGCTCGCCACCCGGGCGCTGGAACACCACATCGAACGTCGCCTGCGGGCGGTGGCAATGTTCGAATCCCACTGACCCCAAGGTGGTTGAGCCTGTCGAAACCACCCTTGCCGAGCAGCACGGCTAGCTTCCGGGCCGTGACGACACTCGAACCCGACCCCACGCTGGCTGCCGACGTCGACGCTTGCTGCCGTCTCACCGGCACGTTCACGCTGAGGTCGGGCCAGGTCGCCAGCGAGTACTTCGACAAGTACCTGTTCGAGGCCGACCCGGCGTTGCTCGCGCGGATGGTGCGCCAGATGGTGCCGCTCGTCCCTGAAGGTACCGAACTGCTGGGCGGGCTCGAGTTGGGCGGCGTGCCGATCGCCACGGTTCTGAGTGCCCAGATCGGGCTACCGGCGCTGTTCGTGCGCAAGCAGGCTAAGCAGTACGGCACCTGCAAGCTTGCCGAAGGTCCCGACGTGGCGGGGCGGCGTGTCACGCTGATCGAGGACGTGATCACTACCGGTGGGGCGGTGCGCGACGCCACCAATGCGCTCCGCTCGGCCGGGGCGCTCGTCGAGGTTGTCGTGTGCGCGATCGACCGCAGCCCCGAAGGCCGGAACCCGCTCGCCGACGTCGACCTCGACGTCCGTGCCGTACTGACCAAGGCGGCTCTCGACGCGGCGCGTGCGTGACGAGTGGCAACGACGGGCTCAACCACCGGGGCTGCTGCCGCAGCTCTGCCGTAGGCTGGAGCGTCTATGCCTGCGACCGAGCTCGATCAAGTCGTCAACCTGTGTAAGCGCCGCGGGTTCGTCTTCCCCTCGGCCGAGATCTACGGCGGTTTCCGGTCCACCTACGACTACGGACCCCTCGGCGCGCTGCTGCTGCGCAACATCCGCAACGCGTGGATCCGGGCGATGGTGCAAGAGCGCGACGACGTCGTGTTGATCGACGCCGCGATCCTCGGCCCGCCGCAGGTGTTCGAGGCCTCGGGGCACCTGGCCAACTTCAGCGACCCGCTGGTCGACTGCACCAAGTGCAAGCAGCGCTGGCGGCTCGACAAACTCGACGACCCGAACACGTGCCCGAACTGCGGGGCGGTCGGCGCGTTCACCGAACCGCGCCAGTTCAACCTGATGTTCAAGACCCACGCCGGCCCGGTGGAAGACTCGGGAGCGGTGGCATACCTGCGACCCGAGACGGCCCAGGGCATGTTCGTGAACTTCTCGAACGTGCTCAACTCCACCCGTCGCAAGCCGCCGTTCGGTATCGCCCAGGTGGGCAAGAGCTTCCGTAACGAGATCACGCCCCAGAACTGGATCTTCCGCACCCGCGAGTTCGAACAGATGGAGATGGAGTACTTCGTGCCGCCGGCCGACTCGGCGACGTGGTACGAGTACTGGTGCCAGGAGCGCATGAACTGGTACCTCGACCTGGGCGTGCCGGCCGACCTGCTTCAGCTGCGCCCGCACGACGCGGACGAGCTGTCGCACTACTCGTCGGGCACGTCCGACATCGAGTTCAAGTTCCCGTGGGGGTTCGACGAACTCGAAGGCATCGCCCAGCGCAGCGACTACGACCTGCGCCAGCACGCCGAGCACTCGGGGGAGAAACTCGACTTCTTCGACCAGGCTGCCAACGAGCGCTACCAGCCATACGTGATCGAGCCGGCGGTGGGCGTGACGCGACTGTTTGCCATGTTCCTGCTGGCGGCCTACGACGAGGAAGATCTCGGGGAGGGCGACAGTCGCACGGTGCTGCGCCTGCACCCGCGCCTGGCCCCGTATCAGGTAGCCGTGCTACCGCTGTCGAAGAAGCCGGAACTGACGCCGCTCGCCCACGAGGTGCGCAAGTCGCTGGCCGGCAACTACTGGGTCGACTACGACGAGACGCAGAACATCGGCAAGCGCTACCGCCGCCAGGACGAGGTCGGCACGCCGCTGTGCGTCACGGTCGACTTCGACAGCCTGGAGGACAAGGCCGTCACCATCCGCGAGCGCGACTCGATGGAACAGATCCGCGTGCCGATCGCCGAACTCAAGTCGGCCATCCACGACAAACTTGGCTTCTGACGGTGACGAGCGTCGTCTCGATACAACGTGGTGGCGGCGCCTCCGCGAGTGCGCCACTCGACGACCTTGATCCAGAGTTGGTCGTGTGACGTGACGACGTACCTCGACAAGATCGTTGCCCGCCACCGCGACGTCGCCGCGGCCGACATGCGGTCGCTCGACGCATTGGTCGCCGAGGCCCGCGAGTTGACCCCGACGCGCGGGTTCCGCGCCGCGCTCGCCGCAGCGGACCAGCTGGCGGTGATCAGCGAGATCAAGCGCCGCTCGCCGTCGAAGGGCGACCTCAACGCCGGCCTCGACCCAGCCGAGCTGGCGGCGACGTACCAGCGCGGCGGGGCGACGTGCTTGTCGGTGCTCACCGACGAGGAGCACTTCGGCGGGTCGGCCGCCGACCTCCAGGTCGCCCGCTCGGCGTGCGACCTGCCGGTGCTGCGCAAGGACTTCACCGTGTCGGCCCACGACGTAGTGGATGCGCGGTTGATGGGCGCGGACTGCGTGCTGCTGATCGCGGCCGCGCTGTCACCCGGTGAGGTGAACGAGTATCACGCGCTGGCGACCGAGCTGGGGCTCGACGTGTTGGTCGAGATCCACGACGAACCGGAGATGGAAGTTGCCCTGGCCGCGGGGGCCACGCTGATCGGCGTCAACCAGCGCGACCTGGTGACGTTCCAGGTCGACCACGCCCGCGCCGTGCGGATGGGCTCGGCGTTCCCGGACACCGTCGTCAAGGTCGCCGAGTCGGGCGTGCGTGGCCGCGCCGACGCCGAGTCGCTGCGCGCCGCTGGCTACGACGCCGTCCTGGTCGGCGAAACCCTCGTCACCGCCCCCGACCCGGCGGCCGCGCTGTTCGACCTGATCGTCTGACGCCATCACGATCGTGTTCGCACGGTCAGCGGGTAGGTGGTGACGGTCGTCGAGTGGCGCACTCGCGGCGTAGCCGCCACCCCGTTGTATCGAGACGCTGGTGCGCGTACTGCGTCTCGATACGGGCGCTGCGCGCCCTACTCGACGACCGATCGCGTCAGGTGGTCAGGCCGAGTGCGGGGGCGAGGGCAGCGAGTTCGGCGAGGGGGTCATCGCTGAGGGGTTGGATGACGACGTGGTCGGCGCCGGCCGCGAGGTGGGCTGCGAGGGCGGCGGCGACCACCTGCGGGTTGCCTTGGGAGACGAGCGCGTCGATCAGGGCGTCGCTGCCGCCGTCGGCGAGGTCGGCGTCGGTCCACCCGAGCCGACGCAGGTTGTTCAGGTAGTTGACCAGCCCGAGGTACGGCTTGTCGACGCGCGGGCGGCCGATCGCCCGACTCGCCTCGGTCGGGCCAGGTGCGTTGGTAACCACCACCTTGTGCTCGGGCGCGAGCAGGACGCCGTCACCGAGCACAGCGCGAGCGTGGGCGGTGTGCTCGGGGGTCACCAGGTACGGGTGGGCGCCGCCGACCCGATCGGCCGACAGGCGCAGAACCTTGTCGCCGAGCGCGGCGAGCACCACCCGGTCGAGCGGTACCCCCAGTTCGCCGAGCCGATCGACGTACGAGACGAGCACGCCGTACGGGCTGCGATATTCGGTGGTGGCCTCGGGGTGACCGATGCCGATGCCGAGCAGGAACCGCCCGGGGTGGGAGGCCTCGATCCGGGTGAACGACGCGGCGACTGTGTCGGCGGGATCCTTCCAGACGTTGACGATGCCGGTCGCGACCTTCAGCGCCGACGTCGCTTCGAGCGCCTCGTCGACGATCGTCAACCCGCCGTCGGGCGACCCGCCGATCCACAACGTCGCGTAGCCGAGCCGCTCGACCTCGGCGGCAAACACCGCATCGGTCTGCCATGCGCCGCGCCACACCCCGTACGTACCGATGTCGATCGTCATGGACGATGTAACCCGACCAGGGTGGTCGGGATTCCCGGTCAGGTGGGTGGGTTCTGGCCGTCGATCCGCTCGACTTCGGCACGAGCCTGGGCGAGCGCGTCGAGTTCGGCCTGAATGGTCGCCATCGACGCGTCGAAGCCGGTGCCGAGCGGGTCGGGCGCTGCCGAGCGGGCGAACGTGGCGACGCTGTCCTCGAAACGCTGGACGAGCGGAGCCAGCTCCTCGATCGCCTGCTCGCGGTGGCCGGCCGGTAGTGCGGCCGCGCCGATCAGGCGCTGGTCGAGCATCACCGCCGCGTTGTCGAGCGCGGCGAGCCCGCTGACTGGTGTGTCGGGCTGGGCATGGGCGGCCGTCACCGCGTCGCAGAGGCGACGGTGCAGCTTGGCCTCGGGTGCATGGCTGCCGAACCAGTTGGCAGGTGCCTTGGGGCCCACGCCGGGGACCGCCTGGAGGTACTCGCGCTGCTGCTTGCGCGAGTCGGACAGCAGTCCGGTGCCGAGCGCGACCGCGCCGCCAATCACGACCACAGCGGCGATCACCAGAATTGTCCAGAGCATCTAGCCACCGCCTTTGGCAATCGAGACGAGTACGGCGATCAAGACGATCGCGGCGACGACGATCGCGATCGCGGTGATGATCTTCGCCTTGCTGTACGGGCGCGCACCTTGGACTTCGCCGGTGACGCCGTTGATGTACACCTGGTACGGCTTCTGGAGGTAGATCACCGTCAGCAGCCAGATCGGCATCAGCAGGTGCTTGTAGGTCATCGTGCGCCACTGGATGTCCATCGCGTGGATCTTCTGGCGGTCGCCGCCGATGTCGCTGCGCACCGTCGACCGGATCGTGCCGGTCATCACGTCGGTGGCGTCGCCGAGGCAGTCTTCGACGTCGCGGTCGTAGGTGCGGCACAGGTGCCCGGCCACGTACTGCGCCGAGTACGGCTTGGCCGAGGCGGTGGGCCACGGTTCGAGCTTGTCGACCCGTTTCCGATCCATTCCGGTGTTGGCGAACACGGTGACGTCGTCGAAGCTGTTCTGCACCTGCCCGCTGACGTGATGCCAGCGCGTGCGCGTCTCGGTGCGCTTGTTGTCACCCGAGCCGACGGTCACCTGGTAGTCGTCGCCACGCTCGCCCCGGTACCGCGTCGTGGTCTCGGCGTCGTACGTGAAATAGGCGCCGTACACGCTCTGGAACGACCCGGTGCGCCCGTACGACTTGAACTCGTTGGGGGCGAACCAGCGCTTGTTGATCCAGGTGCCGATCAGGTCCTTGGCCTTGCGCTGGTCGATCGCGAACGGCACCACCCCATCGACCGCAAGCCGGTTCGGTGCGTCATGGACGTCGTCACGCTGGATCGGCGTGAGGCAGTACGGGCAGCTGTTCGAGGTCAGCGAACCGGTGAACGTGGTGTGCCCGCCGCAGTTCTGGCACACCACCTCCTTCTCGCCGGCGAGCACCTGGTCGGTGCGGGCGAGGGCGCCCTTCTGGATCAACCGCAACGCCTCGCGCAGGTCGCGCTCGGTGACCGGGTCGCCGACCTCCTCGACGTCGAACGCCGCTCCGCAGTGCTCGCAGGCGAGCTTCTGGGTGGCCGGGTTGAACTTGAGGTCACCGCCGCAGGCGCTGCATGGGTACGTCTTGGTGTCCTCGGTGACGTGCATCATCGGCCGGACCGCCGGCTGCGCCGGTGGCACGTCAGCCACCGGTGGTGGTGCTGGTGGCGGCGGCGGTGGTGCTGGTGGCGGCGGTGTCGCGCCGGGCAGCGGCGGGGGAGGGGGTACGGCGTCGTCGCTCATGGCCGGGCCGACGAGCTCACTCGCCTGCCGGTGGGGCGGGAGGTGGTGGTGGCGTCGGCGGCACCGGTGGCGGCGTACCCGCGCCGGGAATCGGCGGCGGCGTGTTGAACAGCGCCGCCAGGGCAGGCACCTGACCGGCCTGTGTCCAGTGCGCCATGGTGCCCGTCCACACGAGCGACTGGGCCGTCACCTGGCCGGACGCCACGCCCTGCTGGAGCTGAGCAAAGGTGTACGGGCCGCCGGGCTGGCCGTTCTGGTCGACGTGGTACATCACCTGGGCAGGCAGCGGTGGAGGAGCGGCCTGCTGGCCGCCGCCGAACGCACCGGCCATCTGGCCGCCCATCTGGTTGGCCATCGCCACGCCCATACCCATCTGCATCATGTCGCCCATCGGCGAGCCGCCCGGGTTGCTGGCGGCGGCCAGGATCGCCTCGGCAGCGTTCGCCTGCTGGAGCTTGTTGAGATCGACGGTCTCGATGTAGTTGGCGGTCTCGCCGGCCTTGGCGGCGCCGCGGGTGAGGGCCTGAGTGACCTCCTCGGGCAGCGAGATGGTCAGTGTGATATCGGGGATGGACAGACCGAACTCGTCGTCGACCTTCTCCTGCACGTGGTCGCGCAACTTGCCGGCCAGTTCGAGCTGACGGGTCTGCAGGTCGATCGCGCCGAGCCCGGTGGTGAGCACCATCTCGGAGAACGCGGTGGCGATCACCTGGCGCAGCAGGATCGCGATCTCGTCGGCCTCGACCTGCGAGTCGGTGCCGATCACCTCACGCAAGAAGATGCCGGTGTCGACGATCTTGACGACGACCGTGCCGTTGGCACGCACCGGCACCATGCGGAAGTCGGGGTCGCGGATGGTGATCGGCTGGGGCGTACCCCACTTGATGTCGATCACCGGGCGGGTGTTGATGAAGTACACCTCGCTGCGGAACGGGCTGTCGAAGCCGTGCTTCCAACCCTGCAGCGTCGACAGGATCGGCAGGTTCTCCGACTTCAGCTGGTAGTGGCCCGGGTCGAACTGGTCGGCCAGCTGACCGCGGTAGACGAACACGGCCTTCTGGCCTTCGCGCACGATCAGCTGGGCGCCGTTCTTGATCTCGTTCTGATACCGGGGGAACCGCCACGCGAGCGTCGACCGCGAGTCGTCGATCCACTCGATGATGTCGACGAGTTCGCCCTTGAGCTTGTCCATCAATCCCATACCAGACGGACCATACACCGGGGCCCACCGATCTGGTGGCTCGTTCCTCGCCACCATCCCGGTGGGCCCCGGTGACGTGACGCTTTTGCGTTCAAGCGCCACGCAGGCTGGGCTCCACTGACCGCGGCTGAGAGTCTCGTGCTTCTGTGTATGGAGTTCCCTGGTGAGGTGGGCCGGGTTCCCTGGTGAGGTGGGGCGCGGGCGGTACGGTTCCGGCGGCATGTTCGTGAAGATCTGTGGCATCACCAACGAGGACGACGCGTTGTTCGCGGTCGCCATGGGCGCCGACGCGGTCGGGTTCGTGTTCGCCCCGTCACCGCGCCAGGTGGCCGCCCAGCAGGTGTACGACATCACCCGCCGGCTGCCGCCCGAGGTGCTGACCGTCGGCGTGTTCCGCGACGAGGCGCCCGAGCAGGTGGTCCAGCAGGCGATGCGAGCCGGCGTCAAGGCCATCCAGCTGCACGGACGCGAGACGCCCGAGCAGACGGCGTACGTGTCGCGCCACTTCCGGTGGGTCATCAAGGCGTTCACTGCCGGGTCGCCGCAGCTGGCCAAGGCCGACCAATGGGGTACCGACCTGATCCTCGTCGACGCCCCCAACCCCGGCGGCGGGAAGCTGTTCGACTGGACGCTGGCCGGCGAGGCCCCCGGCGACCTGCGGCTGATCCTCGCCGGAGGGTTGACACCCGACAACGTCGCCGATGCCGTGCGGGCGGTCGAACCGTGGGGCGTCGACGTGTCGAGCGGTGTCGAGGCCAAGCCCGGCCGCAAGGACGCCACGCTGGTGAGGAAGTTCATCGCCAACGCCCGTGCTGCTGCCCCGTCGCCATACCTCGGCGACGACGATCACTACCCCTACGACTGGCAAGATGATTATTGAACGGCGCCAAGCCGAGCCGTGAGTGAGGTGGTTTCGACGGGCTCAGCCACCGGACCCAAAGGTGGTTGAGCCTGTCGAAACCACCGGGAGCCGATGAATGATTCGTTCTGTTTGGTCGAGTAGGTGAGCGGCTACGGTCGGTTGGGCATGGATGGGCCGAGTTCGATTGATGATCCGTTCGACGCTGATTCGATCATGGGGCGCCCGTCGGAGACGGGGCGGTTCGGGGAATTCGGGGGGCGGTTCGTTCCCGAGACGCTGGTGCCGGCGTGCATGGAGTTGGAGGACGCGTTCACCGCAGCCTGGACCGACCCGGGGTTCCGCGGCGAACTGGCCACGATCCTGCGCGACTACGCCGGGCGTCCGTCGCTGTTGACCGAGTGCTTCCGCCTGTCGGAGGAACTCGGGGTGCGCGTGTTCATGAAGCGCGAAGACCTCAACCACACCGGGTCGCACAAGATCAACAACGTGCTCGGGCAGGCACTGCTGGCCAAGCGGATGGGCAAGACCCGGCTGGTTGCCGAAACCGGGGCCGGCCAGCACGGGGTGGCGTCGGCCACCGCGGCGGCGCTGCTGGGCCTGTCGTGCAAGGTCTACATGGGCGCGGTCGACGTCGAGCGCCAGGCCCTCAACGTGTTCCGCATGCGCCTGCTGGGGGCCGAGGTCGAGGCGGTGCACAGCGGCTCGCGCACGCTCAAGGATGCCGTCAACGAGGCGCTGCGCGACTGGGTGGCCACGGTCGGCGACACGCACTACTGCCTTGGCTCGGTGATGGGCCCGCACCCGTACCCGTGGATGGTGCGCCAATTCCATCGCGTGATCGGCGACGAGGCCCGCCAGCAGATCCTCGCCCTCACCGGCGCCGACCCCGACGTTGTCGTCGCCTGCGTGGGCGGCGGATCGAACGCGATCGGGTTGTTCTCCGGGTTCGTCGACACCCCGGCCCGGCTGGTCGGTGTCGAGCCGGCCGGGGGTGCGGCGGTGAAGCACGGGGTGCCTGGCGTGGTCCACGGCATGCGCAGCTACCTGATGCAGAACGAGTTCGGTCAGGTGGAGGAGGCGCTGTCGATTTCGGCCGGGCTCGACTACCCGGGCGTCGGCCCCGAGCACTCGTACCTGGCGTCGATCGGGCGGGCCGAGTACCCCAACGTCACCGACGCCGAGGTGATCGAGGCGTTCCAACTGCTGTCGCGCACCGAGGGCATCATCCCCGCCCTCGAATCGGCCCACGCGATCGCCTGGCTGGCCCGTGAGGCGCACACCATGGCCGGCCAGACGGTGATCGTCAACCTGTCGGGCCGCGGTGACAAGGACGTCGCCCAGATGATGGACATCCTCCAACCCAGCACCTCACCGGCGAGTGAGACGATTCACGACGGGGGTGCCGGCCGTGAATGAGACGATTCACGACGAGCCCGACATCCCAATGCCCACCGAGCCCGGAGTGTTGGAATCGGCGCTGCGCACGGCCCGGGCGAGCGGCCGCAAGGCACTCGTGCCGTACATCACCGGCGGCTACCCGGGCTGGCAGGACGCGATCCGGGCTTGCGCGGCCAACGGCGCCGACGCGGTCGAGATCGGCATCCCGTTCTCCGACCCGGTGATGGACGGCCCGGTCATCCAGCAGGCGTCGCAGGCGGCGCTCGATGCCGGTACCACACCGGCCGGGGTGCTCGCCGAGGTGCCGGCGCTCGACGTGGGCATACCGCTGGTCGTGATGACGTACTACAACCTGGTGCATCACGACGGCCACCGGCGATTCGCCAGCCGCCTGGCCGAAGCCGGTGTCGCCGGTTGCATCCTTCCCGACCTGCCGCTCGAAGAGTCCACCCCGTGGACCCGTGCTGCCGACTGGGCCGGTGTGGAGACCGTGATGCTCGCCGCACCGACAGCTCCCGACGACCGGCTGCCCCGGATCGCCGCCCGTACACGTGGGTTCGTCTACTCGATCGGCCTGCTCGGGGTGACGGGCGAGCGCGAGTCGCTGGCCGAGTCGGCCACAGCCCTGGCCGCGCGCCTCAAGCAGGTGACCGACAAGCCGGTGCTGGTGGGCGTGGGCGTGTCGAATGCCGAGCAGGCGTACCAGGCGACCCGCGTCGCGGATGGCGTCATCCAGGGGGCCTCGATGGTGCGTCGGTTGATGGACGGCGGCCCCGACGCGGTCGGTGCCTACGTCGCCGAGGTCCGGTCGGCAATCGACGCCTGATCCTGAATCCACCGATCTGGCGCCTCGTTCCTCGCCGCCATCACGGTGAATCCAGGCTCGTCAACGCTTTGCGTTCAAGCGCCACGCAGGCTGGGCTTCACTGGCCGTGTACCGGGGCGAACGTGGCTACCACCGCCGCGGGCTGGGGCCACGCCACCGTGCGGCCCCGGCGCTCATTGGATCCAGGTTGATCGCCTCCAACACCTAGTCTCGGACGATGCGCCCGGAAGACCTGCTGCCGCACCGACCGCCGTTCCTGTTCGTCGACGAGATCGTCGAACTCGTGCCCGGGGAGCGGGCTGTCGGGCGCTGGACGTTGACCGGCGACGAGTGGTTCTTCGCCGGACACTTCCCGGGGCGCCCGACGTTGCCGGGCGTGCTGATGTGCGAAGCGATCGCCCAGGTCGGCGCGCTCGCCGTCTTGTCCGACGAGCGCTACACCGGCAAGCTGCCGCTGTTCGGCGGCCTCGACGGCGCCCGCTTCCGCAAGCAGGTGGTGCCCGGCGACACGCTCACGCTCGAAGCCGAGATGACCCGCCTGTCGGCCCGCGCCGGCAAAGGCACCGGCAAAGCCCTCCTGAACGGCGAAACCGCGACCGAGTGCGACCTGATGTTCGTGATCGTCTAAGTGGTTTCGACAGGCTCAACCACCAGGATCTCGACAGGCTCAACCACCGGTGGTTGAGCCTGTCGAAACCACCGCGTCAGGTTACGGGGCTGAAGATCACGGAGCCGTTATGGCCGCCGAAGCCGAAGTTGTTGCTGATCGTCGGGCCGGGCTCCCAGTCGCGAGGGCCACCGATGACGACGTCGACGTCGATGCCGTCACCGAGCACCTTCGTGTTCGCGGTCGGCGGAATCTGGCGCTTGACGAACGACAGCACGACGGCCGCCGCCTCGAGCGCCCCAGCCGCACCGAGTGCGTGCCCGGTGACGCCCTTGATCGACGTCACCGGCGGGCGCCGGTCGCCGAACACCGCCTTGACTGCGGCCGACTCGGCCGCGTCGTTGAGCGGCGTCGACGTGCCGTGCGCGTTGACCTGACGGATGTCGTCGGGTGTCAGCCCCGACTCGTCGAGGGCCAACCGCATGCACGTGATCGCCCCGCTGCCGTCGGGGCGGGGAGCGGTGATGTGGTGGGCGTCGGCGTTGCTGCCGCCGCCGAGCACCTCGCCGAGGATCGTCGCTCCGCGGGCCTCGGCGAGCGACCACTCCTCGAGCACCAGCGCGGCCGCCCCTTCACCCATGATGAAGCCGTCACGGTCGGTGTCGAACGGGCGTGACGTGCCGCTCGACGAGAGCGCGGTCATGTTGCTGAAGCTGGCGATCGACGTGGGCGTGCCGGCGTGCTCGGAGCCGCCGGTGACGATCGCGTCGGCGAGCCCCCACTTGATCAGGCGTGCGGCGTACGTGATCGCGTGGGTGCCCGCCGCGCAGGCGGTCGTGATGGTCTCGTTCGGTCCTTGCAAGCCGAACCGCATCGAGATCGCCGCGCCGGGGGCATTGGGCATCATCATCGGCACGAGGAACGGCGACACGCGCCGCTCGCCGCGATCGAGGCGCACCTGGATCTGTTCTTCGAGCGCGTGGACACCCCCGACGCCGGTGGCGAAGATCGTGCCGGTGCGGTCGCGCGTCGCGCCGAGGTCGCCCGCCTGGGCGAGTGCCTCGGTGGCGGCGGCGATCGCGAACTGCTCGGAGAGGTCGGCTCGGCGGGCGTCCTTGGGCGAGTCGTAGTACGGCGTCGAGTCCCAGTCGTCGATGTAGATCGCCTGGCCGGCGTTCACCAGGCCAGGCCCGAGCAGGCCGTCCCAGAACGCGTCCTTGCCCAACCCGCACGGGGCGACGACGCCGAGCCCGGTGATCGCCACCCGCCGGGGAGCGGGGCCGGCCATGTCAGAGCTTGCCGGTGACCAGTTCGTACGCCTGGCCGACGGTTTCGATGCCTTCGAGTTCTTCCTCGGGCACCTCGATGCCGAACTCTTCCTCGAGTGCCATCACCAGCTCGACCAGGTCGAGGCTGTCGGCGTCGAGGTCGTCACCGAACTTGGCGGTGGGCACGACCTGGTCTTCGGAGACCGAGAGCACCTCGACGGCGCACTTCTGGAAGCGGGCGAACAGTTCGTCAGACACGGGATGTACTCCTTCTGGAATGGTGAGAACAATGTAGCCCTGATCCACCGATCTGGCGGCTCGTTCCTCGCCGTCATCACGGTGAATCCAGGCTTCGTAACACTTTGCGTTCAAGCGCCACGCAGGCTGGGCTTCACGGGCCGTGAGCCAGGGCCAACGGTGCCACAACCGCCGTGGGCTGGGGCAACGCCGTCGAGCGGCAGCGGCGATCGGCGGATCCAGGCGTAGTGAGCGGGGTGCGTCAATGGCCCATACCCAGGCCGCCGTCGACGGGGACGACGGCGCCGGTGATGTAGGCCGCGTCGGGGCCGGCAAGGAAGGTCACGACGCCGGCAACCTCGTCCGGCGTGGCCATCCGGGCAAGTGGCACGGCGTCGACGATCGAGGCCAACTGGGCTTCGGTGAGGGCGGCCGTCATGTCGGTCTCGACCGGGCCGGGAGCGACGACGTTGACGGTGATGCCGCGCGAGCCAAGTTCGCGGGCGAGGGACCGGGCCAGCCCGACGAGGCCGGCCTTCGACGCTGCATAGTTCGCCTGCCCGGCCTGGCCGAGCAAGCCCACCACCGACGACATCAGCACGATCCGGCCGGCCCGGGCCTTGAGCATGCCCCGTGCGGCGCGCTTGCAGACGCGGTAGGCAGCGGTGAGGTTGGCATCGACGACCGACGTGAAGTCGTCCTCGCTCATCCTGAGGATCAACCCGTCGCGGGTGACGCCGGCGTTCGACACGAGCACCGCCACGGGCCCGCCGAACTCGGCCTCGACGGCGTCGAACGCCTGCTCGACCGCGGCTTGGTCGGTGACGTCGCACTTCACGCCGAACAAGCCGTCGGGCGGTGGCGACGAGTGGTAGGTGACGGCGACCTGGTCGCCCAGGTCGGCGAACCGGCGGGCAACCGCCAAGCCGATGCCGCGCGACCCGCCGGTGACGAGAACGATGCGGCTCACGCGCCCCCGCCCCAGCGCAGCACCGCGCTGGCCGCGGTCATGCCGCCGCCGAACCCGACCAGCAACACGAGATCGCCGTCCTGCACGCGTCCGGCATCGAGCGCATCGGCGAGGGCCAGCGGGATCGACGCCGACGACGTGTTGCCGGTGCGGTCGATGACCGAGGCGGCCTTCTCCATCGGCACGCCCAGCCGTTCGCAGGCGGCCTGGATGATGCGGATGTTGGCCTGGTGAGGCACGATCAGGGCGAGGTCGTCGGCGGTGACGCCGGCGTGGGCGAGTGACTTCTCGGCCGAATCGACCATGATTCGCACCGCCCGCCGGAACACCTCCTTGCCCTCCATCTGGATGGTGCCGCCGACCTCGGCCTGGAGCAGCGCGGCCGCGCCACCGTCGGCGTCGAGGTCCCAGCCGAGCAGCGCCCCGACACCGTCGACCGATTCGAGCACGACCGCACCCGACCCGTCGGCGAACAGCGGGGCGGTGGCCCGGTCGTCCCAGTCGGTGATGCGGCTGAGCGTGTCGGTGCCGATCACGAGCACGCGGTCGGCGCCCATCGCGATCATCCCGTGGGCCTGCACGAGGCCGTACACGAACCCCGAGCAGGCAGCGTTGACTTCTAACGCCCCGCACCGCAGCCCGAGTTCGTGCTGCACGATCGCGGCAGTACCCCACTGGCGGTCGGGGGTGGTGGTGGCGAGCACCAGCGCGTCGATGCGATCGGGGGTGAGGCCGGCCATGTCGAGCGCCTGGCGACCCGACTCGACCGACAACCCGGCCGTCGTGCCACCGATGTGACGCTCGCGGATGCCGGTGCGCGTCACGATCCACTCGTCGCTGGTGTCCATCGTCGCGGCCAGTTCCTCGTTGGTGACCACCTTCGGCGGCAGGGCGGTACCCCACCCCGACACGACGGCCCCCTTCGCTCCCGGTCGGATAGCAGGCATGTTCGTTCTCCGTGTTGATTCCCGGCCGCCGGCCGGACTAGTCGGTGCGCAGCCAGGCGACCGGCTGGCGCGGGGTGAGCCGTTCGGTGTCGACGGCGATGAAGCTCTGGAGGATGCCGTGGAACGGCGAGCGCACCTCGTGCTCGCCGACCGTGCCCAGCAGGGCACCGACCTCGATCAGGTCGCCGGGGCCGAACCCGGCCGGCGTGAAGATGCCTGCCGCGGGCGCAACGATGAGGCGCTCGAACCCGAACAGGTGCTCACCCTCGACCGGCGCGGCCCCACTGGCGATGTCGCCCGCCATCCAGGCGATGAACTTGTCGAGGTCGTCGGGTGTGGCCACCGAGATCGTGCGGGCGCCGTCGACCGTGCGCTTGGCCATGCCGGTCAGCACGCCGCCGGGGCCGAGTTCGGCGAAGTCGGTGACGCCCAGGCCCGACAGCGTCAGCAGGCCGTGCTTCCAGCGCACGGGGCTGGCGAGTTGTGCCGACAACAGGCCGATCCACTGGTCGCCGCGATCGTGGGGGGCGGCGTCGACGTTGGAGATCACCGGGATCTCGGCGTCGCGGATGTCTGACACCTTGATGGCCTCGCGCAGGCGGTCGCGGGCGGCGGCCATGTAGTTGGTGTGGAACGCGCCCGACACCGGCAGCGGCATGACCTTCTTCGCCCCGAGTTCTTTGGCGTGTTTGCCGGCGGCTTCGACACCGTCGTGCGACCCGGCGATGACGACCTGGCCGGGTGCGTTGAAGTTGGCGACCCACACGTCGTCGGCGGCGAGGTTGCAGGCGACTTCGACCCGGTCGTCGTCGAGCCCGAGGACGGCTGCCATGGTGCCCGGGCGGGCGGTGCCCGCTTCGTGCATGGCGTTCGCACGCTCATTGACGAGGGCGACGCCTTCCTCGAACCCGAGCGCACCGGTGGCTGCCAGGGCGGTGTATTCGCCGAGGCTGTGGCCGGCACAGAAGCTGGCCTCGACACCGAGCCGCTCGACCGCGTCGAGCACCATCAGGCTCGACACGAACGTGGTCAGTTGGGCGTTGCGGGTGTCTTTCAGTTCGTCGGCGTCGGCGTCGAGCAGGAGGTAGGCGACGTCGCGGCCGGCAACCTCGCTGGCCTCGCCGACCAGCTCCCAGCTGTCGTGATCGACCCACGGGCGCCCCATGCCGGGGCGTTGCGACCCCTGGCCGGGAAACATGAACGCGAGCATTGCGCGCACCCTAATCGCGTACTCACCGGTAACCGTGCTGCACGCCGACGGTCAGGGGTCGAGGGCGGTGACGCCGATCGTGTGCAGGGTGCGGGCGAGGTTGCCCTTGTCGACCGCCCCGACCGTGTCGAGCCCGAGCCACCGGGCCAGATCACCCAGCTCGGCGGCGAGCTGCTCGGCGATCTCGGGCCGGTCGTGCGGGTTGTCGAGGTCGGCCTCGATGTAGGCGGCCTGGACGCGCAGCGTGCCGGCCTGACGATCGGCCTTGAGGTCGACCCGCCCGGCGAAGTGCCCCTTGTAGAGGAACGGGTACACGTAGTAGCCCCACACCCGCTTGGCGGCCGGGACGAAGATCTCGAGCGTGTAGTCGAACCTGAACACGCGGGAGATCCGCTCGCGGAACCACATCAGCGGGTCGAACGGGCCGACCAGCGCCCGCCCGCTGAACGACTTCGGTGCCCGTTCGGCGATGCCGGGGTGCAGGTAGCCCGGCCGCTTCCAGCCCTCGACGTCCACTTCGACGAGCCGACCCTCGTCGACCAGCTCGCGCAGCCACGGCCGTACCTTCGGGGCGTTCTGCCAGTGGAAGTAGGCGATCTCCTGATGGGTCGCCACGCCGAGTGCCCGGGCCGCCTGGTAGGCCAGTTCCTTGCGGGCCTCGGCTACCGGCGGGGTGGGAACCGCCAGCGCCGCGGCGGGGATGACCCGTTCGGGCAGGTCGAACAGCTTGCCGAAGTCGGGCCGCCGGGTGACCGCCACCTGGCCGGTGACGAACAGGTGCTCGAGCGCCTGCTTGGCATCGTCCCAGTCCCACCACTGGGCGTTCTTCTTCTTGACCCGGCCCTCGATGTCGCCGAGGTGCAGCGGCCCGCGGCGCTTGACCTGCGCCAGCACGCCGGCGACCACCTCGGGCTTGCGCACTCCGATGCTGCGCTGGCTGGGCTCGCCGCCGTACTGCGACTGGCGCCAGCGGTGCAGGTGCTGGTACTGGGTGGGGATGTACGACGTGCCGTGCGTGAAGTACTCGAACAGTTCGCCGTCGGCCACCGCTTGGTCGAGCCACCCGCGCGGGTGGGGGCCGAGCCGGCTGAACACGGTCATCTCGTGGGCCCGCACCGTCACGTTGACGGTGTCGATCTGCACCACACCGATGTCGTCGAACATCCGCGTGAGGTGCGTGCGAGTGGGCTTGCGCGGTCGCTTGCGGTCGAACCCCTGAGCGGTCAGCGCGATCCGCCGGGCCTCGTCGGCCGACAGCCGCAAACGTTCCGTCATCCGCCGCACCGTAGACCCCAACCGGTCACCCAGCGACCTGAATGGTGCCCCGAGTGGGATTCGAACCCACACTGTACGGAGTTTGAATCCGCTGCTTCTGCCGTTGAGCGACCGGGGCGCGATCGGGGCCTCAGAGTATCGGGGTGCGGCCACGTCACGACTTTTCGCCGACGAACTCGTCGAGCGCGGCGACGCTGCCACGCCTGCTGACGGCGACGTTGTAGGCGTTCATCTGACGCCACTCGATGCCGAGTCGGTCGAGGGCCGACGTGAACAGCGCCCGGATGTCTGCTGACACGTTGGTGAACTGATACCGGCTGTACTCGTAGTGCTTCCCGCTGGCGCCGCGAACCTTGTTCACCCCCCGCCAGCCGTCGCTGTGGATGAGCCCGCGAACGAACTGCTCGGGGTGCTCGACGAGAGCGATCTCTGCCTGCCACGTTTCGAGCACGATCGGACGCGCGTGCTTGTGGCCCGGCGTGGCCTGCGGGAACAGACACCGCCAATGCTTCGAGTACGCCTGGACCGCCGTGACGCCGGGCCTTGCGACTCGGCCAACCCGGTTCATCGGCATCACCGCCTCGATCGCCGCCTGAACCTCGTCGACGATGTCGGGGTAGATCGCCGAGCACGAGATCACCAGCCGGTACACGCCGCGGCGGCCGTTCAGGTCGATCCAACCATCGCCGAGGTACTGCCCGAGCAAATACGAGTAGGCGCGGCGGTCGACGACGTCTCGGACCGGGCACCGAGCAGATGTACACGGCGCAGCGCGGACCGCGTGGGTTCCGCCCCCGGCGAGCCACCCGCGCACGGTGCTCCGGCTGATACCGAGTTGCGTCGCGATGCGGAGTACGGGGACGCCGCGGGCGGCCAGTGCGAGGACCTCGTCGACGACGGCTTGCTCGTGACGCACGTACATGCGTCCAGCATCGTCAGGGGGTGTGACATCGACGCTTGGCCATGTAGGGGCAACCGGTGCAGATCATGGCCCAGAACAGGTGGATCGGTGGTTCCGGCGGTTTCGACAGGCTCAACCACCTGGGCTGGCGTATGGAGACAGTTGTGCGGCGGGCATGATGGGGGTGTGGGATCGTGGTTGACCGAGCGGCGGTTGGCGCAGAACGCGTCGCGGCTCAAGCAGTTGCGGGCCGAGCTGGCCCAGCTCAACGAGCAAGTCGACGTGTTTGCCGACGACGCCGCCGACTCCGAGCTGCGGGCGCTGATGTCGGAAACCCCGGGGGCCGCCCAGGAGGCCAACGAGGCGCGCAAACACGCGGGTGCGATCGAGCGTCACCGCCAGCACGTGCGCGAGCAGATCACCGAACTCGAAGCCCGCCAAGACGCCCTACTCGACAAGCTGTCCGGCGCGAAGTAGCGGGTCTCTCTGCCAGACTGCTCCACGATGAGTTTGCGAGTCGTGATCGCCGAGGACGAGGCCATCATCCGGATGGACCTGCGTGAAACCCTCGAAGAAGAGGGCTACACCGTGGTCGGCGAGACCGGCCGCGGCGACGAAGCGGTCGAGCTGGTCCGCAACCTGAGCCCCGATCTGGCGATCCTCGACGTCAAGATGCCCGGTATGGACGGCCTCCAGGCCGCCGGGGTGATCACCCGCGAAAAGCTCAGCGCGGTCCTCATCCTCACCGCCTTCAGCCAGCGCGAGATCGTCGAGCAGGCGCGCGACGCCGGGGCGCTGGCGTTCCTCGTCAAACCATTCCAGAAGAGCGACCTGGTGCCCGCGATCGAAGTCGCGATCGGCCGGTTCCGGGAGCTGCGCGACATGTCGGGCGAGATCAGCGCGCTCGGCGAACAACTCGAAGCGCGCAAGTCGATCGACCGGGCCAAAGGCCTCTTGATCGACGAGTGCGGCCTGCGCGAGTCGGACGCGTTCGCGTTCATCCAGCGCACGGCGATGAGCGAGCGGACGCGCATGCGCGACGTCGCCGAACGGATCCTCGCCGGCACGTTGCGGCCGCCCACGTGAGCGACGTCGTGACGCACGAGCGGGCCCGCAAGATCCTGCTGGTCGACGGCAACTCGTTGACGTACCGAGCGTTCTTCGCCCTGCCGCCCGACATGGCTACCGCCAGCGGGCAGGTCACCAACGCCGTGTTCGGGTTTACGTCGATGCTGATCTACGTCCTCAAGGACCAGCAGCCCGACGGCGTGATCGTCGCCTTCGACCGCCCCGAACCGACGTTCCGTCATGAGGCCGAACCCGAATACAAAGCCCAGCGCACCGCGGCGCCCGACATCTTGCGCCAGCAGATGGGCCTGGTGCGCGAGGTGCTCGAAGCGATCGGCATCCAACAGGTCGAGCTGGCCGGCTGGGAGGCCGACGACCTGATCGCCACGATCTCGACCGCGCTGGTCGACCAGGGCGACGAGGTGATCGTCGTCACCGGCGACCGCGACAGCTACCAACTCGTGCGCGACCCGCACGTGAAGGTGCTCTACAACAAGCGCGGCGTCAGCGACTACTCGCTGTACGACGAGGCCGGCATCGCCGAGAAGACCGGCGTCACGCCCGAGCTGTATCCGCAGTACGCGGCGCTGCGCGGCGACACCAGCGACAACCTGCCGGGCGTGCCGGGGGTGGGGGAGAAGACCGCCGCCAAGCTGATCAACCAGTACGGCGGGCTGGACGGGATCTTCGCCAACGTGTCGGCGCAGACGCCCAAGCTGGCGGCCAACCTGGCCGAGCACGAGGCCCGCGCCCGCGCCAACCACGCGCTGATGCTGCTTCGCCACGACGCCCCGCTCGAGACGCTCGACCCGCCGCTCGACCTCGACCACGTCGCCGTCACGCCCAAGCCCGACGAACTCCAGCGCCTGTTCGACTTCCTCGAGTTCCGCACGCTCGCCGATCGCCTCGCCGAGGCGCTCGGCCCGAACGCCGGCGTGCGTACCAGCGCACCCCGCGACGAGCTGGTCGCCGAAGTCACCGAGCTGGCCGACCCGGCCGCGGCATCCGCGGCGATCACCGCGGCCAGCCCGCTCGACCTGGCCGGCGCCTGGTCGGGCACCCCCGGGCGCAGCGACCTGCTCGGCATCGCCTTCGTCACCGACCCGGCGACCAACGCCGTCGCCTGGGTGCCCACCAGCGCGCTCACCGGCGGTGCCGCCGAAGCGTTGACAGCCCACCACGACGTGCGCGGGCACAACGTCAAAGAGCTGATGCGCTCGCTGCTCGGGCTCGGCTACGAGCTGCGCGGCCTGCAGCTCGACACGGCGATCGCGGCCTACCTCATCGACCCGGCCGAGGCGCGCTATGAGCTGGGCGACCTGATCGAGAAGCACACCCGCTTCGGTCGCCCGGTGGCCGGCGCGCCGAACGCGGCCGGCCAGCTCGGGCTCGACCTCGATGGCACGCTCGAGGCGAACACGGTGTCGCCCGGCCAGCAGGCCGCGCGCGATGCGCTCGCCGTGCACCACGTGGCCGGGCCGATCGTCGCCAGCCTCGAGGCCCAGGGCATGGCCGAGCTGTACCGCACGATCGAGAACCCGCTCGTGTGGGTGCTCGCCCGGATGGAGCACGTCGGCGTCGGCGTCGACTCGGTGGCACTGCGCGACATCAATGCCCGGCTCACCTCCGAGGCCGAGCAACTCGTTGGCGAGTTGCGCGCGGTTGCCGACAAGCCCGACCTCAACCTCAACTCGCCCACCCAACTGCGGGCGCTGTTGTTCGACGAGCGCGGCCTCAGCCCGATGGGTGTCAAGAAGACCAAGACCGGCTACTCCACCGACGCCCAGACGCTCGCCAAGCTGGTCGACCTGTGGCCCGAGTTCATCGTGCCGCTGCTGCGCCACCGCGAGGTCGAGAAGCTGCGCGGCACCTACGGCGACGGCCTGCTGACCGAGGTCGCGCCCGACGGGCGCATCCATGCCTCGTTCAACCAGACCGTCGCCCGGACCGGGCGGCTCAGCTCCGACCGACCGAACCTGCACAACATCCCGGTGCGCACCGACGAGGGGCGCGTGTTCCGCACCGCCTTCGTACCCCGCCCTGGCAACACGCTGCTGGTGGCCGACTACAACCAGATCGAGTTGCGCTGCATCGCCCACCTCGCCGCCGACCCAGGGCTGATCGAGGCGTTCACCAGCGGCCAAGACATCCACAACGCCACCGCCGCCCGGGTGTTCGGTGTCGAGCCGGCCGACGTCACCCTGGAGATGCGCTCGAAGGCGAAGATGGTGTCGTACGGGCTGGCCTACGGCATGGAGGCGTACGGCCTGGGGCAACGCCTCAACATCCCTACCGACGAGGCCGCCAAGATCCTCGACGCCTACTTCGTGGCTTTCCCGAACGTCAAGCAGTACATGGACGACACGGTCGTCGAAGCCCGCAAGAACGGCTACACCGAGACGCTGTTCGGGCGCCGCCGCCCGATTCCCGAGCTGCTCAACTCGAACTGGCGGATCCGCCAGGCCGGCGAGCGTCAGGCGATGAACGCCGGCATCCAGGGATTGGCAGCCGACATCTTCAAGGTCGCCCTGGTGCGCATCGACGCGGCCCTCACCGCCGGCGGCTACGCCAGCGAACTGGTGCTCCAGGTGCACGACGAGGTGATCCTCGAAGTGCCCGCCGACGAGCGCGACACCGTCGGCCCCGAGGTGGTGGCATTGATGCGCGGCGCCGCCGAACTCGACGTGCCGCTCGAGGTCAACGTGGCCTGGGGCACCACCTGGGCCGACACGAAGAGCTGAGCGTGGTTTCGACAAGCTCAACCACCGGTGGTTGAGCTTGTCGAAACCACCGCCGTAAGGTGCACCTTATGCCGCCGTTCGCGCAGACCATCACCACGTCCGAGGCGCTGTACGAGTTGTACCGCCGGCCGCACCCGGGGTTGCAGGCGAAGAAGCGTCCCGAGATCGACCCGCAGAGCGCGGCGTTCATCGCCACCAGCCCGTTCCTGCTGATCGCCACCACCGGTGCCGACGGGGGCGTCGACGTGTCGCCGCGGGGCGGCGACCCGGGGTTCGTGCAGACCGAGCGGATCGACGGCGCCGACTACGTCTTGATCCCCGACCTGAACGGCAACAACCTGCTCGACTCGCTCCAGGCGATCGCCGACAGCGGCCGGGCCGGCCTCTTGTTCGTCATCCCCGGCAAGGACGACACGTTACGCGTCAACGGTGAGGCGTGGGTCGTCACCGACGACGCGGTGCTCGACCGGTTCACCGAAATCCGCCGCCCCAAGGCCACGATCGCGGTTCGTGCCGACGAGGTGTTCGTGCACTGTGCCAAGGCGTTCCGGCGCGGCAAGGTGTGGGACCCGCAGGCCTGGGAGGCACTGGCCGCGGCCCCCGGCCTGGCCGAAATCGTGTGTGCCCAGGGCATCTTCGGCGAGGGTGTCGAGCCGGCTGCGGTCGCCGCCGATCTCGAACGTGGTTACGCGATCGACCTGGCGGGTGACCGCCCGGGCTGATACGGTTACCCACGGGTAACGCCCCGGCGGAGGGGCGACGGCGGAAATCCAGAGCGCTCCACCTGAGGGGGATCAGATGCGCACACGTTCAATGCTCGCCAACCGCGGGTTGGTCGTCACGGCGATCACGCTCGGCCTGGTCGCCACGGTGGCCGTGAGTGTCACCCTGCAAGCGGCCACCAATCCGAGCAACGAGGTCGCGATGGCCTGCCGGGCCGAACCGGTCGGCTCCGACCTGACGCAGAACTTGCCGTTCAGCGTGTCCGGCCCCGACACCGCCGAAGCCGGCGCAACGGTTGCACTGACGATGGACGCGGCGCAGGCCACGCTGCCGTCGCAGGCGTCGGGGGTGACGATCAACAACTTCTCGAACCTGCGTACCGCGGTCGAGGCCTACGGCGTCACGGTCACCGGCGCGAGCATCACCAAGGCCGGGTCGCATCCGGCCAGCGTCGACGTCGCCGGCAGCCGTGTCACGATGGTCATTCCCGGCCCGATTCCCGGTGGGCAGACCATCACCACACCCGAGGTCACCATCACTGCGACGGTCACCGCCGCGCCCGGCGGTTCGCTCGGTCTCCAAGCCGGTGCGTCGCCGTTCTACCAGACGAACGCGAACGTGCAGATCGTCGGCAACCAGACGGTGACGTGCAATCCGGGCGACGCCACTCAGGCGGCCAACACCAAGCTGACGATTCCCGTGCAGGCCGCCGCGCCACCCGACACGACCGGGCCGACGATCACGTTCGTCGACCCGAACGTGCAGTCGATCTACGGCTACCAGGAAGTGGTCGCGGCGAGCTACGCGTGCAGCGACCCGAGCGGTGTCGCCACGTGCGCCGGGCCGGTGCCCAACGGCGGGCTGCTCGACACCTCCACCGCCGGCTTGAAGGACTTCACCGTCAACGCCACCGACACCAAGGGCAACACCACCACCGAGACCGTGCAGTACCTCGTGCTCCCGGAAGGTGCGCCCCCGCCGGCCCGGGCCCGCTACACGCCGCTCAACCCCGGCCGTCTGCTCGACACGCGCACCGGTGCCGGCATCGACACCTTCGACGGTGAACACCTCGGCGAGGGCAAGCAAGGCGGCGGTGTCACGCTGGAAGTGGCCGTCGGCGACCGCTACGACATTCCCGTCAACGCCTCAGGCGTCGTGCTCAACATCACCGCCACCGAGGCCGACGGCCCAGGACACATCACGGTGTACCCGTGCGGCGACACCCGGCCCACCGCCAGCAACCTGAACTACGCCGTCGCCGGCGACACCCGGCCCAATGCGGTCGTCACCAAGCTCGGCGACGACGGCAACGTCTGCCTGTACGCGTTCGGCGCGGCGACCCACCTGGTGGTCGATGCGGCCGGGTACTTCCCGCCCGGGGCACGCTTCGTGGCGCTCAACCCCGGCCGCCTGCTCGACACCCGGGTGGGCAAGCCCACCGTCGACGATCAGGCGTCGGGCGACGGCCCGAGCACGGTCGGCACCGACGTCACCGTCCAGGTCGGTGGTCGCCACGGCGTTCCCGACAACGCCGTGGCGGCCGTGCTCAACGTCACCGCCGTCGCCCCCGACGGCCCGGGGCACCTCACCGTGTACCCCTGCGGCGAGACGCTGCCGACGTCGAGCAACCTCAACTACGCCCCCGGCGACGCGGCCGTTCCGAACCTGGTCGTCGCCAAACTCGGCAACGACGGCACGGTCTGCCTCGCGTCAGGCGTGTCCGGGTCCGACCTGATCGTCGATGTCGCCGGGTACTTCCCGGCCGGGGCCGACTACACCGCGCTGATACCGGGGCGCCTCCTCGACACGCGTGCGGGCCGGCCCACCATTGACGACGCCGGGGCCGGAGACGGCAAGCCGCAGGTCGGAACCCCGATCGAACTCCAGGTCGGCGGGCGCCACGACATTCCCGCCGATGCGCTCGGCGTCGTGCTCAACGTCACCGCCGCCGACACCGACGGGGCGGGCTACCTGAAGGTGTGGCCGTGCGGCGACCCAGAACCGCTGGCCAGCAACGTCAACTTCACCGCAGCCGGGCAAACCCGAGCCAACGCGGTGTTCGCCAAGCTCGGCACCGACGGCACCGTGTGCATCGTGGCCAAGCCGGCGAGTGCCCATGTCGTCGTCGACGTCGCCGGGTTCGTACCGGCGCCCACAGGCCCGGTCGCTCCGCCGCCGCCGACCACGACCACGACGGTGCCTGGCCAGCCGACGACCACGTCGACCACCACGACCACGACCACCGAACCGGGGGCGACCACCACGACCACGCTGCCGCCGACACCCGGCGACTGCCCCCAGCAGGCGGTCTACGACGAAGTGTTGGCGCAGTACGAGTCGCTGGCCGGGCTGGCCTTGCTGCTGCTCGGCCCGGTGCTCGAGATCACGCTCGGTCTGCTCGACCCCAACGGCGACGGCAACGCCTGCAACGGCTGACCCAGGTACAACGGTTGCAGCGGTGGTCGAGTGCCGGGCTCTGCCCGGTGTATCGAGGCCATGGTGCGCGCACCGTCGTCTCGATACACCGGGGGTGGCGGCTTCGCCGCGAGTGCGGCACTCGACGACCGGAGGTGGCGAGGACGCCTGGCGGTTGGCCGTCAGTTCGACGCGCGGCGAGTCCGCAGCGGGGTCACCGTCGACGCCTCGGGTCCGGCCGCGGGCGCCGTCGACAGATGGCGATAGTGCAGGGCGGGGAGCAACTCGGCGGCCGGTAGCGCCTTGCTGAACAGCCAGCCCTGGCCGACCGTGCACCCGGCATCGGCCAGGAACGTCAGCTGTTCGGGCTGCTCGATACCTTCGGCCACCACGCGCAGGCCCAGGTTGCGGCCGAGCTGGATGATCGAGCTGAGCAGCATCTCGCTGCGGCGGCCGGTGCCGACCGCCTGGACGAACGCCTTGTCGATCTTCAACTCGTCGGCCGGCATCCGGTCGAGCCGGAACAGCGACGAGGCGCCGGTGCCGAAGTCGTCGATGGCGACTTCGTAGCCGCCCGCCCGAAGCCGTTCCAGCTCACCCATCAGGTCGATCGGGGAGTGGGCGACGACGCCCTCGGCGAGATCGGTCTCGGTCACTTCGAGCACCAACCGGTGGTGCCCGAGTGCGTGCTGGCTGCGTAGGTCGAGCAGGGCGTCGGTGAACCCGGTGCTGAGCAGCGAACGCAGCTCGATGTTGACCGCGAAGCCGATCGCCTGGGTCGCAGTCTGAGCGGCCGCCGCCGCCAGCAGCGCTTGGCGCACGCCGTCGAGCGTGAACCGGTCGAACGAGGCCGAGAGCCGCACGGTCTCGAGGAAGTCGATCGGGGCCAGCAGGCCGCGCTCGGGGTGCTGCCAACGCACCAGCCCCTCGGCGCCGACCACCTCGCCGGTGTGCAGGTCGATCTGGGGCTGGAAGTGCAAGACGAACTCGCCACGGTCGAGCCCTTGCTCGACGGCGGCCGAGAGCACGAGGTTCTCGAGCGTAAAGCGCTGCATGTCGGCGTGGTACAGCTCGACCTGTGAGTTGGCCTGCTTGGCCGCGTTGAGCGCGACGTCGGCTTGGCGCAACGTCACCGACGGGGCGACGTTGGCGGCCGACAAGGCCACGCCGACCGATACCGGTGCGGCCAGCGCGACGCGGCCGACGTGGTGCGGGTGGCGGCATTCCTGGGTGACCTGGTGGGCGATCACCTGCGCCCGGTCGGCATCGTTGGTGCCGTCGACCACCAACGCGAACTGGTCGGAGCTGAGCCGGTAGACCGACCAGTGCGGCTCGGACAGCCCGCTCAGGCGCGACCCGGTCATCGACAGGATCAGGTCGCCGATGTGGTGCCCGAGCGTGTCGTTGATGGCCTTGAACTGGCGGATGTCGGCAACCAGCAGCACGAACGGCTGGGCGTGCACGGCGTGCAGGTCGAGGTCTTCTTCCAGCCGCTGCCGGTTGGGCAGGCCGGTGATCCGGTCGCGGCGGGCCTGTTCGTAGAGCTCGTCGGAGATCTTGTGGATCGCGGTGACGTCGGCGAGCATGCCGCGCAGCAGTTGGCGGCCCCGTTCGTCGGCTTCGAGCCGGCCGGTGTAGCGCAGCCAGCGCGGTTCTCCGTCGGGGTCGCGCGAGCTGGCGACGAAGTCGAACTCGGGCACATGTTCGAGCCGTTCGATGGCGGCCTCGAACAGTGCCAGGTCGTCGGCCGAGTACAGGTCGGCCGGGGCGAGTGCGAGCCATTCGTCGCGGCTCCAGCCGGTGACCTCGCGGACGTCGCCGGCGAGGTCGATCACCTCGCGGGTCTGAACGTCGATCGTCTGGATGATCGACCGGGCGGCGCTCATCGCGTCGGCGAGATGGGCTTCGGTGCGCTGGAGATTGCGACGGAACTCGACGCTGCCGCGGATCGCGACGGCGAGTACGGCACCGCCGACGAGCACGGTGGTGAGCCAACCGAACGCTTCCATCGAGGCACCGAGCACGAGCAGACCCTGGATGAGGAGGGCCACGATCAACAGGTGCAGTTCGGGGCGCACCGTGGCCGCCAGCAACGTCGACCCGGCGACGAGGAGCACCAGGGGCGTGTAGCCCAGTCGGGGCACGGTGAATGCGATCGCGACGACCACGGCGGTGTCGAAGGCAGCCTCGGCGAGGCGCGGCCAGACCCGTTTCGAGAGCGGGATCAACAGCGGCTGAAGGCCCGCCGCGACCAGGCAGATCCACGCCGCCGGCGCGCCACCGTCGACGAGCAGCAAGGCGACGACCGCGGCGCTGACGTAGAGCAGCGAGCGCAGTACCACTAGGGTCACGACCGAGTCGCGCGCCGCCGCGGCACGCGTGTCTCGTTGGGTCGTGGCGGGCATGCCGACACTGTTGGCCGACAGGGGTGTCGCCGCAACGATTAGGTCGTTCTGAACGAGCAGCCGTAAGCGTGGGGTAAGCGTTCTAACGATTGCCGAGTGGTCCCTGTCAGGGACGTAAGCATGCAGTAAGGTCGCGTCTGCGTGACGTACGACACGACAGGGGGCACGGGTTCGGAGGCGGCGCCGCCTCGCGCGGCCGTCGTGCAGTACGTCGACGCCCGCACGGTGGTGGTGCTGGCCGCCGCCGGCGAAACGGCGATCGTTCCCGGTACCCGGTTCGACGTCGACGAGCTCGGCGACATGACGCTGGTGCCGCTGGTCGGCGCGGGCCCGGACGGTTCGTCGCTGGCGCTGCTGGTGCTCGGCAGCGCGGAACGCCGCGACGAGCGCGGCAACGCCGCGCTCGTGATCGACGACGAACTCGCCAACCGCGACTACTACGCGGCCGCGTTCGGCCAGATCGGCTGGCGGGCTGAGGCGTCGCCCACCGGTACCGCCGGCATCATGGCGTTCGCGGCCACCGAGCCGGCGGTGTGCCTGGTCGACGTACGCCTCCCCGACATGAACGGTTACGACGTGTGCCGCCAGCTGCGCACCGTCGACCGGCGTCAATGCCTGGTGGTGCTGATGTCGGCCGACCCGACGATGGTCGAGCCCCAGCGTGCCGCCAACGCCGGTGCCGACCTGGCGCTGGTCGGCCCGATCGGTGTAGGCCAGCTGCGCACCATCACCGAACAGCGCCCGCCGCACCCGGTGCGGCCCCGGGTGGCGATGGTCGACCGGCCGGCGTCGTCGGCGGTGCGCCTGAAGCTGTTCGGCGACCCCGAGATCGTCCTCGCCGACCGCTGGTGCGCACTCCCGCCGGGGGCCGCGACCGACATCATCTCGGTGATGGCGATCCATCACCCGGCTGTGCTGTCGACGGCCGACCTCGGCGAACTGGCGTGGAACCCGCCGGCCACGTCGGCCAGCCCGGTGCACACCGCGCTCAGCCGGTTGCGCTCGGCGCTCCAGAAGCACGGTGTACCCGACCTGGTCGTCACCGCCCAGCAGGGGTACCGGCTCGACGTCATGGCCGCCAACATCGACACGGTGGCGTTCGAGAAGGCTGCCACCGACCTCGACCCGAACCGGTTCGACGACGCCGCCTACGTCGCCGAGGCCCAGCGCGTGCTGGCGAACGTGTCCGACAGCGCCTTCGGTGCCAGCAACGTGCCCGCCGTCGAGGCGGCCCGCGTGCGCATCTGGGAGGCTCGGGCGGTGCTGGAAGAGCGCGTGAGCGTGCGCCAGATCCTGCTCGGCGACACGGTCGAGGCGGTCGCCGGGGCGCGCCGCCTCACCGCCCGCGAGCTGTGGCGCGAGTCGGCGTGGACGATTCTGGTCGCCGCGCTGTACCACAGCGGCCGCCAGCGCGAGGCGCTCGAGACCTACCAGGTGGCCCGCAATCTGCTGATCAACTCGGTCGGTGTCGACCCCAGCCCGGCCCTGCGCGACATCGAGAGTCGCGTCCTCAACCAGGACCCGAGCCTGCACGAGCCGGGCTTCGTGCGCGGCCTCGCCCGGTGAGCCTGGCAGCGCTGTGGACGACGACACCGCAGCCCACCTGCGGCGACTGTCGCACGACCTACGAACGCCGCTCAACCTGATCGTCGGCGCGCTCGAGTTGATCGAGTTGCAAGCGCACAAGCCGGCCGAGGTGTCGCACTGGGCCGAGGTGGCCCGCGACGCCGCGCAGCGGCTCCGCACCATGCTCGACGACATCACGGCACCTGACGTTTCCTGACGCACAGCTCACCGACGCCGGGTCACATCGCATCGTCATGCTGGTACGATGGCGCCCCGCTGGGCGCGCCCGCAGCCCGGCACGCCAGTCCTGTCCATCTCGAAAGTAGCCCGTTCCTTGTCCGACACCTCCACCCTTCCCGACGCCGCCACCTCTGAGTCCGACTCGTCCGAGCCGGCCGTGGCCGCCCCCACCGCTGTGGCGGGTGGCAATCCGAATTTCGGAACGTTCGACGAGGAAGGCAACTACACCCCGCGCCAGGTCGTCGACAACGACCTCGGCATGAGCTTCGCCGACGCGATCGACGGCACCATCGTCGAGGTCGAGGACGGCCAGCTGGTGAACGGCACCGTCGTCAAGATCGACAAGGACGAGGTGCTGCTCGATATCGGCTACAAGTCCGAAGGCGTCATCCCCAGCCGCGAGCTGAGCATTCGCAACGACGTCAACCCGGCCGACATCGTCAAGCTCGGCGAGGCCGTCGAAGCCCTGGTCCTCACCAAGGAGGACAAGGAAGGTCGTCTGGTCCTGTCCAAGAAGCGCGCCCAGTACGAGCGCGCGTGGGGCACGATCGAGCAGAAGAAGGAAAACGACGAGGTCGTCGAGGGCCCGGTCATCGAGGTCGTCAAGGGCGGCCTGATCGTCGACATCGGGCTGCGCGGCTTCCTCCCCGCCTCGCTCGTCGAACTGCGCCGAGTGCGCGACCTGGCGCCGTACATCGGCACCACGGTGCAGGCCAAGATCATCGAGCTCGACAAGAACCGCAACAACGTCGTGCTGTCGCGCCGGGCCTACCTGGAAGAGACCCAGAAGGAAACCCGCGACCAGTTCCTCAACAACCTCAAGACTGGCGAGGTCCGCGAGGGCACGGTGTCGTCGGTGGTCAGCTTCGGTGCGTTCGTCGACCTCGGCGGCATGGACGGCCTCATCCACGTCAGCGAGCTGTCGTGGAAGCACGTCGACCACCCCGGCTCGGTCGTCACCGTCGGCGACAAGGTCAAGGTCCAGGTGCTCGACGTCGACATGTCGCGCGAGCGCATCTCGCTGTCGCTCAAGGCCACCCAGGCCGACCCGTGGCAGGAGTTCGCCGAGACCCACGAGGTCGGCCAGCTCGTCTACGGCCGGGTCACCAAGCTCGTCCAGTTCGGTGCGTTCGTCCAGGTCGGCGACGGCATCGAGGGGCTCGTCCACATCTCCGAGATGTCGGCCCACCACGTCGACTCGCCCGAGCAGGTCGTCACCCCGGGTGAAGAGCTGTGGGTCAAGATCATCGACCTCGACCTCGCCCGTCGCCGGATCAGCCTGTCGATCAAGCAGGCCGCCGAGGGCGGCGAGCTGGCGGCCGAGTACCGCGAGCACTTCGAGATCGACGCCGAGGGCAACTGGGCCACGTCGAGCGACGAGGTCGAGGCGGCGTGGGCCGAGTTCGAGTCCGCCGACTCGGCAGCCGAGCACACCGAGTCGCCGGCCGCCTCGGCTGACGACGCTACACCGGCCGATGCGGCTCCGGCTGCTGACGCCGCGCCGGCCGACGAGGCTGCGGCCGACGAAGCCTGAGTCGCTGACGTGCTCCTTGTCGGCTTGACCGGGGGTATCGGATCTGGAAAGTCGACGGTCGCCGCGCTCCTCCGGGGGCGCGGCGCTGTCGTTGTCGACGCCGACCAGATCGCCCGCGACCTCCAGGCACCGGGCATGCCGCTGGTGGCGGCGATGGCCGAACGTTTCGGGCCAGGCATCCTGCACGACGACGGCTCGCTCGACCGGGCCGCCGTCGCCGCGCTCGTGTTCGGCGACTCCGACTCGGCCAAGGCCAACCTGGCCGCCCTCAACGAGCTCACCCACCCGGCGATCTTCGCCGAGGTCGACGCGCGCGTCGCCGCCCACGCCGGGACGGACGCGATCGTGGTGCTCGATCAGCCGCTTCTCAAGCCGCGCCCTGATCTGGACGCGTTCGTGGTCGTCGACGTGCCGGTCGACGAGGCCGTTCGCCGACTGGTCGAGTACCGCGGCATGGCCGAAGCCGACGCCCGCAAACGAATCGCCAGTCAGGTCACCCGCGAGCAGCGGCTCGAGTGGGCGACCCACGTCGTCGACAACTCCGGCGACCGCGACTCGCTGGAACCCCAAGTCGACCAGCTCTGGGAACAACTCCGGGCTCTCAACCCCCAAGGTGGTTGAGCCTGTCGAAACCACCGGAGGCCGTGCGGCCGGGCGGTAACGACCGGCTCAACCACCTCGAGTCGTGAGGTCGAGGGCGGCTTCGATCTGGCCGTCTTCGACGTGGCCGGTGGGTACGAAGCCGAGCCGCTCGTAGAAGCGTTGCGGGTTGCCCGGTAGGTCGGGCACGAAGCTCACCAGCAACGTCGTCGCCCCAGCCGCGCTCCAGTGCTCGGCGACCGCCAGCACCGTGCGCCGGCCCAACCCTCGGAGTTGGTGGCGCCGGTCGATGGTGAGCCGCCACAAGTACGGATGGGGCACGCTCGGGTGCGGTTCGGCGACCATGACGAACCCGACCAGTTCGCCGTCGGCGCGAACGCCGCGGTACCACGGCACCACCACGTGGCCGTCCTCGGTGGGCGGCAGCAGCGCCTCGCCCAACGACACACCAATTGGTGACACCATCGTCCGCTGCGAGAACGCGGGCCCGAGGCGCAGGAGCGGGCGCACGTCGTCGTTCGTCAGCTCGCTCAGCTCGAACGTGTGCGGGCTTGTGGTGGGGCGGGCCAGCCAGGCCTCCCAGTCGGGCCGCAGCAGCCCGAAGCGGGCGTCGTCGGACCATTCACCGCGGACGAACGCGGCCGAGCGGGCGGTGCCCTCGTACGTGAACCCGCACGCTTCCAGCACTCGCGCCGAGGCGCCGTTGGCGGGGTCGAGCGTGGCGCTGATGCGGTGCACCGGCGGGCGGCGACGCGCTCCGGCGAACAGTGCCTCGACGAGCGCGGCAACCGCCTCGGTGGCGTAGCCGTGCCCCTGGAACTCGGGCGCCAGGGTGTAGCCGAGCATCGCCGTAGTGCCAGCATCGTCGAGCCAGACCGCCAGGTCGCCGACCAGTTGGCTGTCGACCCGACGCTCGACCGCGATCTGGAGCCACTCGCCGGGTGTCGGGCCGTCGAGCCGGTCCATCTCGTCGACCAGCGCGTGGGCGAGGTCGCGCGTGTACGGCAGCGTCCACTGCTGGAAGCGGGCGACCTCGGCGACGTTGCGGTAGCGCACGAACTCGGTGATGTCGCTGCGCGCCAAGATGCGCAGGCTGAGGCGATCCGTCTGCAGTTCGAAGCGACGCACTTCTGCCCATTCAACTCTGCCGCGCCTACGATCCGACACTCGTGGACGCAGTCGCGGTAGCCCTGCTCGTCGCCGCGGCCGCGGCCGGCTTCGTCAACTGGTGGGCGGTGAGTGGTCCCGGCTCGGTGCTTCAGCGGCGGGTGGAGTCGGTGGCCAAGCCGTTGACGATGACCTTGCTGGTCGGTGTTGCCGCTACCGCCGGTTCGCCCGGCGGGGGAGTACGGGTTGCACTCGTGGTCGGCGCGGTGCTCGGGCTGGTCGGCGATGTCGCTCTGCTGGGCGACAGCGAGCCACGGTTCATGGCCGGGCTCGGCGCGTTCGCGCTGGGCCATCTGGCGTACGCGGCCGCTGCGCTTCAGGTGGGCTGGTCGGCCTGGGCATTGGCCGGCGTCGCGTTCATGGCGGTGCTGTTGGCGGTGCGGTTCGTCACGCGCATCCTGCCGGGAGCCAAGCGTGAAGGTGGGTCGGTGCTGGCCGGGGCGGTGACGTTCTACGGCGCGGTGATCTCGGTGATGGTCATCACCGCCTGGGCCATCTTCGACACCGCCACGCCGGCGTGGCTGGCTGCGGTCGGGGCGATGTCGTTCGCTGTCAGCGATTGGGTGCTCGGCCACACCAAGTTCGCCGGCCCGTTACCCGGTGGCCGGCTGGCGGTGATGGTGCCGTATCACCTCGGTCAAGCGCTGCTGATCGTCGGCGTGGCCCTGGCGTAGCGACGTTCAGCGTTCGCCGAGGACCGTTCGGTAGGCGGCGACGTAGCGGTCGATCATCGTGGCGAGCCCGAACCGGGCCACCGTGGCCGCGCGGATGCGGCTGCGGCCGAGTGTTCCGGCGGCGTCAACCGCGCGTGCGGCCTGGGCGGGATCGCTCACCAGGTAGCCGGTCGCGCCGTCGTCGATCAGCTCGGGCATCGAGCCGCGGGGGTGGGCGATGACGGGGGTGCCGCAGGCCATCGCCTCGACGACGCTATAACCGAACGGCTCGTCGAAGTCGACGAGGTGCACGAGGGCGTGCGCGGCACCCAGCACGCGCGACCGTGCGGAGGCGGAGACCGGGCCGAGGTAACGGACCTGCCGGCCGTCGATGTACGGTTCGACCGCGTCGCGGAAGTACTGCTCGTCCTGGACGATGCCGGCGATGTCGAGCCGCCGACCGGTCGCGCGGGCGAGGTCGATCGCGGCCGCAGTGCCCTTGTCGGGGTGGATGCGCCCGAAGAACAGCAGGTGCTCGCCATGGTCGCGGTCGACGGTGAACGCACTTGTGTCGATGCCGTGGTGGATCGTGGCCGCATAGCGCAGGTTGGGGTGCCGGTCGGCGGCGCTGATCGCGACGTACGCGGTGGTGGCGTCGTAGCGCTCGTAGACCTGCACGATCTTGGGCGACGAGAACCCGTGGATCGTCGTGATCACCGGTGTGGCGACGAACTCGCTGTACGTGAGCGGGAGGAAGTCGAACCCGTTGTGGATGATGTCGAACTCGTCGGCGCGTTCGAACACCGAGGCGATGTGGAGGCACTCGGCGACCTTCGGGTCGATCGTGGGGTCGTCCGACCACCCGGCCCGAGCCGTGGCGTGCAGCGTGGCGGTCGTGACCGAGTCGGCGGTGGCGAACAGGGTGACGTGGTGACCTGCGGCGACCAAGCCGTCGGCGAGTAGGCCGGCGAACTGCTCCCACGGCCCGTAGTGGCGTGGGGGTGTCCGCCAGGCGATCGGGGCGAGTACCGCAACCCGGAGGGGGCCGGAGGCGGTGCCGTGACGGCGGACAGGAATGGTTGTCACCGTACCGACACAGAACCCAGAACGGCGCAGTACAGTGACCAGCACGTCCCTTGGACGAGTGCGCCCCGTTTGGGCCGGTCGGCGGTGTCACCGCCGTCGCCCTCCTCAGGCTTGTCGCCTCTGCTGAGCCGAACAAGGAGTCCTGTGGTGCACCCCGCCGTCTTGTCCCCCGCCCTTCTCACCAGGGCGGAGCGAGTGCGGTCGTACGGAATCCTCTCCACGTTCCCACCCACCTCGTGCGGAATCGCGACGTTCTCGGCGGCGCTGTCAGCCGGCTTGATCGCCGACGGTGCCTCCGTCGACGTCGTGCGATGTGGCGCCGGCCCGGAGATCGAGGATGCGCTCGTGGTCGCCACGCTCGCCGACGATCGGGCCAGCGGTGCGATCGCAGCCCTGAACGCGGTGGACGTGGCCATCGTCCAGCACGAGTACGGCCTGTACGGCGGGCTCGACGGCGACGCTGTGGTCACGCTGATGGAGGCGATCGACGTGCCGCTGGTGGCGGTCGCTCACACCGTGCTGCAAGCGCCGAGCGCCCATCAGCGGGTCGTGCTCGAGCGGGTGTGCGCGCTCGCCGACGTGGTGGTGGTGATGACCGAGACCGCGCGTGTCCGACTCGCCGCCGGGTTCGATGTCGACGGTTCGAAGATCGTCGTAATTGCCCACGGCGCGGCGACGCCGCCTGTTCCGTGCGCGCCCTCCCTCACGTCGGGCCGCCCGGTCGGGCATCCAGCGCGGCTGCTGACCTGGGGCTTGCTCGGCCCGGGTAAGGGCATCGAGTGGGCGATCGACGCGCTGGCCCTCTTGACCGACGTCGCCCCCCAGCCCCAGTACGTGATCGCCGGTGCGACCCATCCGAAGGTGCGTGAGCAGTCCGGCGAGGTATACCGCGAGATGCTCGTCGCCCGTTCCGAGACATCGGGCGCGGCCGGGAGCATCGCCTTCGACGACACGTACCGGGACCTTGCGTCGTTGAACGAGCTGATCACCTCGGCGGACGTCGTCGTGCTGCCGTACGACTCGAAGGATCAGGTGACGTCCGGAGTGCTCGTCGATGCTGTCGCGGCTGGAATCCCGGTGGTGGCGACCGCGTTCCCGCACGCCCGCGAGTTGCTTGCCAGCGGTGCCGGCATCGTGGTTCCCCAGCGCGACCCGGCCGCCCTGGCGGCGGCGATCCGCTCGATCGTCACCGACCCGGCCCGCGCCGAGGCGATGCGCGCCGAAGCCCGCCGGCTCGCTCCGAGCCTGTCGTGGGGAGCCGTCGCACGGCAGTACTCCCGGCTCGCCGACCGGCTGCTCCCCGTCTGTACGGCGGTGGCGTCGTGACCATTCCCGACCGGGTCGTGCCGGCCTTCGGTCACGTGCTGGCGATGAGCGACGAAATCGGGATGTTCGAACACGCCGACCACGCGACGCCGCGGCGCGAGCACGGCTACTGCACCGACGACATGGCACGCCTGCTGATCGTGGCTGTGCGCGAACCAGATCCGGGGCAGGCGATCGGCCGGCTCGGCCGGAACGCGTTCCGCTTCCTGAAGCAGTCGCAGAACGTCACCGGCAAGCACCGCAACCGGCGCTCGGCCAACGGCCGCTGGCAGGACCGCGCCGGGGTCGAGGACTGTTGGGGGCGGAGCGTCTGGGCGTTCGGCACCGCCGCCGCGCGGTCATCCGACACCTACATGCGCGCGAGCGCACGGTCGTACTTCGTCCACGCCGTGCAGCAACGCTCGCCGCACCGCCGGGCGATGGCGTTCGCGGCGCTCGGCGCGGCCGAGGTCGCGAGTATCGATCCGCGCCACTTCGAGGCGCGCGCGTTGCTCCGCTCGGCGATCGACACGATCGGAATACCGGCTGACGACCCCGTCTGGCCGTGGCCCGAGCCACGGTTGGCGTACGCCAACGCGGTGCTGCCGGACGCGCTGATCGCGGCCGGCAGCGTGCTCGGCCGGGACGACGTGACCAAGGCAGGGTTGACCGCGCTGCGCTGGCTGCTCGACCGTGAGCACGTCGACGGACGGCTGTCGCCCACCCCGGTCGACGGTGCCGGGCCGTCCGACGGCCCCGGTCGCTTCGATCAGCAACCGATCGAGGTCGCTGCGCTCGCCGATGCCTGCGCCCGCGCGCTGGCGGTCACCGGTGACAACGAGTGGGCACACGGCGTCGAACTCGCCGTCGCCTGGTTCGCCGGTGGCAACGACGTCGGCGCCGAGATGTGGGACCTCGCCACCGGCGGGGGGTACGACGGGCTCACGCCGAGCGGCCCGAACCTGAATCAAGGTGCCGAGTCGACGTTGGCGCTGATCGCGACGCTCCAGCACGGCCCCCGCCCCGCACGCAACCCGTTGCCCCGGATACCAGGCCCGATCTGGGCGACCCCGGGGGCTCGATGACCCGGGGGTGGTTTCGACAGGCTCAACCACCTTGCCGGTGGTTGAGCCTGTCGAAACCACTTCACTGCAACCGGTCGAGCAGGTCGGGGAGTGGGGTGGTGGCCAGGTGGGCGCCGACGTCGGCGAAGCCATACGGCACCACGAGTTGCCCGTCGTGGGTCATCGCCCCGCACGAGTACACGACGTTGGGCACGTAGCCCTCGCGTTCGTCGGGCGCCGCCGCGAGCAGGGGCTGTTTCAGGTGGCCGAGCACCCGGGTGGGGTCGTCGTGGTCGAGTAACACGGCACCGAGCGTGTACTGCCGCATCGGGCCGACTCCGTGGGTGATCACCAGCCAGCCGGCCTCGGTCTCGATCGGTGGCCCACAGTTGCCGAGTTGCATCAACTCCCACGGCAACTCCGGTTCCTGGATCACCGTGGCGCGGTGCCACTCGTGCACGTCGTCGGTCACCATGACGTAGTTGTTCACGTTGTCGTGCCGCCCGAGTGCCATGAACCGGCCGTCGATCCGCCGCGGGAACAAGGCGATGCCCTTGTTGCCGGCCGCGGCCCCGGCCAGCGTGGTGACACGGAAATCGACGAAGTCGTCGGTTTCGAGCAGCCGCGACCGGATCTGGCGGCCGTCGAACGCCGTGTAGGTCGCGTAGTACACGACGCGGCCATCGTCGTCGACGAAGCGCACGAACCGGGCATCCTCCATGCCGTGGCTCTCGGTCGGGTCGCTCGGGAACAGCACCCGCTCGGAGATGTCGACCGTGGCGGGGAACCGGACGTGGTAGTCCGGCGGTCGGGAGCCGGGCGTGTCGGCGGCAGGGGTCGTCGTCCCGGTCGTCGTATAGCGACCCGGAGGGTCGAGACGCATGGCTGCGTCCGGTCCGAGCACGCCCGAGCGGAACTCGACCGACGAGACGTGCCCTTCGCCGATCGCCCGCAGGCTGATGACCACCCGCACCTCGCGGTCACCCAACCCGGACTGGTCGGGGCCGGCAACGATCGACGGGTTGCCGAGCGCGGCCGCCTCGATCGAGTACTCGTGGGTGAAGTACGCCCCGATCAGGTTCCGGCGTTCGTCCGACATCGGCTGTCCGAGCAGATCGGCGTGGCCGAGCCGGTGGACGACCACGTCGAAGTTCCGAGCGAGCACCGCGTCGAGGTCGCGGTGGCGACCGTCGAACGCGGCGATCGTGGTGCCGAGCGTGTCGGCCACCGTGTGCTCGGGCATCGCCAGGATTCGTTCGAGCACGATCCGCATGCGCGACGACCCGTCGGGAAGGATCTCCTCGCGCGGCAGGAACGGCTTGGTGATGACGCGTCGAGGGTCGGGCAGCAGATGTACCGATTCGCACCGTGACATCCGGAGTGCGTCCATGGGAACCCCCGGTTCGTGGCGACCGGTGATCATCGTCCGTCGACGCCAGTCACCGCCACGGTACCGGGCGTCCGCGCGTGCCGCGGTGGTACGCTGCGATCCTTGGGATGAGTCGCCTCGTTTGGGCAGGACGGTCGAAGCGCTGTCGCCCCGTGCAGGCCTGACGTCTTGGCCCGAGCCTGATCAGGTTCGAGGAGCCGACATGACCGTCGATATCCCACCGCCCGCGCCGGACGCGGGTGGCCCAGCCGCCGACCAGTCCGTGGCACCGCTGCGTCAGTGCGGGCGGTGCCGGCTGTACTTCCCGGTCCCGCCCGGCACCGATCCCAGCGAAGTCGGCGATTGGTGGGTGTGCCCGAACTGCGCGCAAGCCCTCCTGCCGATCCGCGAACGGGCCGCGCAAGCGACCTGAGCACTCCCCACCCACCGCTCCATCAGGAGGACACGCCATGCCCGAGAAGTCACCCCAACGCCCAGCCGGCAAGAAGCCCGGCAAGTCGCTCAAAGAGAAGCGCGAGGCCAAGCGCGAAAAGCAGCAGACCAAGCGCTCGCTGACCGGCTGAGCGCCGGCGGCAAGCTGGTTTCGACAAGCTCAACCGGCTTGCCGGATCGGCCGAGGTGGTTGAGCCTGTCGAAACCACCGGCGACCAGGCCAACGTTGGTGGCTGCCGCGCTAGCTTGCGCCCGATGGGCGACGGCGCCGCGGGGCGGTGGATCTTCGGCTACGGGTCGCTCGTCTCGCCGGTGTCGTTCGGCGTCACGCTCGGCCGTTCGTTGACCGTTGGCGAGGACTTCCACAACACCGTGCTCGACGGCTATGGACGCCGCTGGAACTACGGGTCGCGGTATCGAACCGGCTGGTTAAACGGGGCCGAGTACTCGATCGTCGCGCTCGGCGTCGTCGCGGCCGTCGGCGAGACCGTCAATGGTGTGATCGGCTGGGTGACCGACGAGGAATTGGTGCGGCTCGACGCCCGCGAGGTGGACTACGACCGCGTCGACGTCACCGAGTTGATCGACAGCCCCGCGGCGCTCGACGCCCCGGTCGAGACGTATGTGCCGCGACCCGAGTCGATCGTCCGCTACGAGAGCGCTCGCGACGCGGGCACCGCGGCGATCGAGCAGCGCTACTGGGATCTCGTCGCCGGAGCGTTCGCCGGATTCGGCAGGGCCGCACGCCAGCGCTTTCTGGACACCACGCCGCCGCCGGACGTACCCGTACTCGAACTGACACGTCCCGATCCGTACACCTAGCCACGCCGATGGCAAGATCGCAACCAACCTGAGGAGGACCTCGTGAACCGACGCGACGTGGAGATCGCTACCGCCGATGGCGTGTTCGACGCCGGACTGCACACACCCGACGGCTCGGGCCCTTGGCCGGCCGTGATCATGTATCCCGATGCCGGCGGCAGACGCGACACGATGCACGCGATGGCCCAGCGGTTGGCCGACCTCGGCTACGCCGTGCTGGTGCCCAACTTCTACTACCGCCTGGGCGACTACGAACCGTTCGACCTGGCGACCGCGTTCAGCGACGCCGACGAGCGCCAGCGCATCTTCGCGATGATCCAAAGTGTCACCACCGAGAACATCACCGCCGACACGGCGGCGATGTTGGAGTTCCTCGCCGCCGCCCCCGAGGTCGCTGACGGCAAGGTCGGCACCACCGGCTACTGCATGGGCGGCCGGATCTCGTTCGCCATGGCCGGGCGGTTTCCCGACCGGGTCGGCGCGGCAGCCTCGTTTCACGGCGGTGGGCTGGCCACCGACGCCCCCGACAGCCCGCACCTGCTTGCGGCGGCGATCACCGCGAAGGTGTACGTCGCCGGGGCCGAGAACGACGGGTCGTTCGACGAGGCACAGTTCAGCAGGTTGTCGCAGGCCCTGACCGAGGCCGGCGTCGACCACACGCTGGTCACCTACCCGGCGCTGCACGGATTCGCCGTGCCCGACCTGCCGGTGTACGATGAACCGGCGGCGGAACGGCACTGGGAGGCAATGGAGGAGCTGTTCGGATCGGTGCTCCAATCAGGACAGGAATAGTCCGAGTTTCCGGGTTAGGTTGGCCGTCATGACCGATCTGGCCGACGATCTCGCGGTCGCCAACCCGGCGTCTGCACCCAACGGTCCGATCGATCTGCTGGCGGTCGACGAAGATCCCGATCGCCCGTTCCGGGTCGTCTCCGAGTTCACGCCGTCGGGCGACCAGCCCAAGGCGATCGCCCAGCTGGCCGACGGCATCAACCGCGGCGACCGGTTCCAGACGCTGCTGGGCATCACCGGTTCGGGCAAGTCGGCAACCATCGCCTGGACGATCGAGCAGGTGCAGAAGCCGACGCTGATCCTGGCCCCGAACAAGAGCCTGGCCGCCCAGCTTGCTCAGGAGATGCGCGAGTTCTTCCCCCACAACCGGGTGGAGTACTTCGTCAGCTACTACGACTACTACCAACCCGAGGCGTACATCGCCTCGAGTGACACGTTCATCGAGAAGGACTCGTCGATCAACGACGAGATCGACCGCCTGCGCCACTCGGCCACCGCCGCCCTGCTGACCCGCCGCGACGTGATCGTCGTCGCCTCGGTCAGCTGCATCTACGGCATGGGCAACCCCGAGGAGTACAAGGGCCAGTTGGTTGACCTGTCGGTCGGCGTCGACTACGACATGCGCTCGATCCTGCGGCGCCTGGTCGACATGCAGTACGACCGCAACGACGCCACGCTCGGCCGCGGCAAGTTCCGGGTGCGCGGCGACACCATCGAGATCCACCCGGCCTACGAGGAATCGGTGCTGCGGGTCGAGATGTTCGGCGACACGGTCGACCGGCTCACCCGCATCGACCCGCTCACCGGCGAGACGCTCGCCGACATGAACCGGGTGTGGATCATGCCCGCGACCCACTACGTCGCCGGCCACGAGCGGTTGGCCGTGGCGATGCAGAAGATCGAGGCCGAGCTCCAGGAGCGCCTGGCCCAGTTCGAGAAGGAAGGCAAGCTGCTCGAAGCGCAGCGTCTGCGCATGCGTACGCAGTACGACCTCGAGATGATCAGCGAGGTCGGCTACTGCAACGGCATCGAGAACTACTCGATGCACATCGACGGCCGCGACTACGGCGAGCCGCCGTTCACCCTGCTCGACTACTTCCCCGACGACTTCTTGATGGTGATCGACGAGAGCCACGTCGCCGTGCCCCAGCTGCACGGCCAGTTCGCCGGCGACCGCAGCCGCAAGGACATCCTCGTCGAGTACGGGTTCCGGCTCCCGTCGGCCCGCGACAACCGCCCGCTGACCTTCGAGGAGTGCCTCGAACGGATGAACCAGGGCGTGTTCCTGTCGGCCACCCCGGGCGACTACGAGCTGCGCACGTCGTCGCAGGTGGTCGAGCAGATCGTGCGTCCCACCGGGCTGGTCGACCCCGAGGTGATCGTCAAGCCCACCAAGGGCCAGATCGACGACCTGATCGAGTTGGTCAACGGACGCATCACCAACGGCGAGCGGGTGCTGGTCACCACGCTCACGAAGAAGATGGCCGAAGACCTCACCGACTACCTGCTCGAACAGGGGTTGCGGGTGCGGTACTTGCACTCGAACATCGACACCATCCAGCGCATCGAGATCCTGCGGGCGCTGCGGCTCGGCGAGTTCGACGTGCTGGTCGGCATCAACCTGCTGCGTGAGGGTCTCGACCTGCCCGAGGTGTCGTTGGTGTGCATCCTCGACGCCGACAAGGAGGGCTTCCTCCGGTCGGAGACGTCGCTGATCCAGATGATCGGCCGGGCGGCCCGCAACGTCGCCGGGCAGGTGGTGATGTACGCCGACCGGATGACCGACTCGATGACGAAGGCAATCGGCACCACCCAGCGTCGTCGCCAGGTGCAGCTCGCCTACAACGAGGAGCACGGCATCGACCCGCAGACCGTGCGCAAGGCGGTCGGCGACATCCTCTCGCTGCTGCGCGGCCCCGACGATACGGCGCCCGTGCCGGGCAAAGACCGGCGCCGCCAGCGCGAGCGCGACAAGGTCCAGCGCGAGCTCAAGTCACTGCCGCAGCAGGAGATCGCCCGCCTCATCCAGACGCTCACCGACGAGATGCACGAGGCGTCGGCCGAGCTGAAGTTCGAGTACGCCGCCCGCCTGCGCGACGAAATCAACGACCTCCGTCGCGAACTCCGCGACGCCCAATAGCGGGCAGGGCCGTCATGGCGCACGACGCGATCGAGGTCGAACCGGTCACCGTCGAGCGGTTGAGCGACCTCGCCGACCTGTTCACCACGAACGGCACGACCCGCGGCTGTTGGTGCATGTACCACATCTTGAGCAACCGCCAGTTCGGCGACGGCTACGGGCCGGGCAACCGGGCCGCGTTCGAGCGACTTGCCACCGAGTCCGAGCTACCGATGGGGGTGCTCGCCTACCACGACGGCACACCGGTCGGCTGGTGCGCGGTCGGGCCACGTGCGCGCTATCAGCGCGCGGTCGGCCCGCGGGCCCGCATCCTTGCCGACCGCGACCCGGCCGAGGACGACGACGTGTGGCTCGTGTCGTGCTTCTTCACACGCGTCGGCTTCCGAGGCCGCGGCCTGACCCACCGGCTGCTCGACGCGGCAGCAGCGCTGGCCCGCGTCTACGGGGCGCGGGCGGTCGAGGGCTTCCCCCGAGCCGCCGGACGGAGCGGCTCGCCCGACGACTACCTCGGGAGCGAGGAACTGTTCGCCGCTCACGACTTCGCCTGCGTCGCCCGCCCGTCACCTCAACGCGTCGTCGTCCGCAAGTCACTCGGAGCACGGCGACCCGACGTCGCCAAGTAGCTCGCATCCAGGTGGTCGAGTGCCGGCGCAGCCGGTGTATCGAGACCACTCGGAACGGTGCTCAGCGCCGCGGGCGGCGGCTGGAACGCTCCCAGCGGTAGGCGATCACGAGCGCGACCACGATGGCGATGACCGAGATGGCCCAACCGGCGGCGCTCATACTGCGCGCCTACCCGCGCCGCCCACCGGGCAAACGTCGTCGGTGACCCCGAACGCGACGAAGCCGCCGGTTGCCTCGATCGGCAACCGGCGGCGCGTCGCGCTGGCTCAGTTCCAGCGATCGGTCAGCGTCTTCAGGTCGACCGTGTCGGGCATCCCGCCGCGCTCGATCACCACGGCGACACCGAGCAGCGCGGCCCCGCCGACTGCCAACCACACCCACGTCGGGGTGCCCGACAGCGAGCTCCACGAAGCGACCAGCAGGGTCAGGCCGACGATCGTGGTGCCCCCCACCAGCGGGGCGCCGAGACGGAACCAGGCGCCCAGCCCGGCGGCGACGATGCCGACGGTCAGCGCCAGCGGGATCGCCCACCCGGGGTTGCGACCCGCCACCGTGAGCACCAGCCACAGCCCCGACATGGTGAGCGCCGGCGAGTAGGCCAACCAGCTCGACGGCGTGCCGACCCGGCGGGCGATCAGCCCGGTCGCCAGGGCGATCAGCGAGAAGACCGCGCACCACCGGTCGATGGCGGTGACGTCGTACCGATCGAGGAACCTGCCGAGCCAGTTGACGAAGTCGTACACCGAGTCGAGCCCGCTCCACGTCGGCGCACCGACCGCGGCCAGGTACAGGTTCTTGTTGGCGGTGCGATAGGCGACGGCCGCGAACACTGCGCCGGCTACCAGGCCGACGACCGGGCGTGACCAGTCGAGCCGATCTCCGATGACACCGGCCCGGGTGAGGGTGCCACGGCCCAGCCCGGCCGCACCGCACACCCACGCCAGCGGCGAGAGCACGGCGATGCCGGCGACGATCGTCGCCCGGCGGTGGGCGCCGAGCAGCTCGAACACCACCGCTGCCAGCACCACCAGCAAGGCTGCGGTCGCCGGGGTGAGCGCGCCGCCGCCGGTCGCCGCCAGGCACACCGCGACGACCTGGCCGGCCAGCATCGTGTCGGGTCGCCAACGACGGCTCTGGTACTCGGTGGCGGCGATCGCGGCGAGGCCACCCACGGCGAGGCACACCGGCCACTCGTAGCCGAGCAGCGAGCCACCGGCGATGCCCGCGGCGGCGACGAGGAACGCCCCGAGGTGGGCGTCGATCGCGGCGGTGACGGGCACCGACCGGCGGAACCGCTCGGCGATCGCGGTCGCGCCGGCCGCGCCGAGCGTCAGGGCGGCAGCCCGGATCAGCTTGCCGGAGCCGGGCCAGCCGTTGGTGAGTACGACTGCTGCGGCGGTGAGTACGAGCGCGGCACCGAGCAGCCCAACCCACGCCGCCGCCGACGCGGCGCTGCGGGCCCTGCGTTCGGCAGGGGTCTCGGGCGGGGTGGGTGCGGAGTGGGCGGCAGGAGGAGGAAGCTGGGCGGTGGGCGGGTTCCAGGACATGCCGCCCAGCCTGAAGAAGTTCGCCGGCGAGGGACATCCGGCGAATCCCCTAGGGGCGCCTGGGGGATTTAGTCGAGGCCGTGCTCGACGGCGTAGCGCACGAGGTCGCTCCGGCGTGTCAGGTGCAGCTTGGCGAGGATGTTGCGGACGTGGTTCTCGGCGGTCTTCGGCGAGATGCCGAGCTCGTCGCCGAGCTCGCGGTACGTGCGGCCGCGGGCGACGAGTTGCAGGACCTCGCGTTCGCGCTCGGTGAGTGGGTTGGTGTCGGCCGCTTTGGCCAACCGCCGGAACTCGCCGAGCACGAGCGCGGCCAGCGACGGCGAGAACACCGGCTCGCCGGCTGCGGCCGCTCGCAGTGCGCGGGTCAACTCGTCGACGGGCGTGGTCTTGACGAGGTACCCGGCGGCCCCGGCGGCGACCGCCTCGAGCAGGTCGCTCTCGGCCTCGCTCACGGTCAGGATCACGATCGGGCAGATCGTGGCGCATTTCTGCACCACCGTCAGGCCTCCACCCCGCGGCATGTGCAGGTCGCTGACGACCAGGTCGGGTCGCCGGGCGTTCACGACGTCGACCGCGCCCTCGGCGTCGTCGGCCTCGCCGACCACCTCGAAGTCGTCGGGCAGCTCGGCGCGCAGCCCGCGCCGCACCAACTCGTGATCGTCGGCCAGCACGACGCGGATGCGTCGATCGTCGGGCTCGCCTAGCGGCTCGTCGTCGTGGATGACCACAGCATCACCTCCGTACCTTGCCCGGGAGACGAACGGATCTCGACGCGCCCGCCGATCGACTCGATCCGGGCCACGATCGACTCGTTGATGCCGTGACCGTCGCGGGGCGCGCCGGGGTCGAACCCGATGCCGTCGTCGTGCACGCTGGCGAACGCCGACCCGTCGTCGCTCGCTTCGACGAACACCACGACGCGGCTCGCGCCGGCGTGCTCGAGCGCGTTGGCGACGGCCTCGGCGACGGCGCGCGCGAGCAGGTCTTGCCGGTGCGCTCCGAGTCGCAGGCCGTCGTCGAGCACGTTGATGCTGACGGGGGTTGCATGGCCGGCACGCACGCGCTCGATTTCACGGCGAACCCGGCTGTCGAGCGAGCCACGACCGGGCTCGCCGCCTCCGAACAGGTAGTTGCGCAGCTCGCGGTCGGCATCGCGGGCGGCGGTGGCGAGGTCGGGGTCGGATGCTCCGCTGCGGCGTTCGACGAGTGCGAGCGTCTGGAGCACCGTGTCGTGGATGACCCGGGCCACCTCGTCGCGCGCCCGCCGGTCGGCGATTTCGTGCTCGGCACGGCGCAGCAGCCCCGACCACCAGCCGACTACCGCTCCGATCGCCGCGTACATGATGCTGGTGCCGACCAACGAGACGATTTCGGGAGCACCGAAGTCGGGCACCTCGTTGAACACCGCCCCCGCCCACTCGGCCGGCCCGACGAGCGCGCCGAACGCGGCCGCAACCCACGGCCCGAGCGCGACGCCGACGGTGGCGGCGGCCAGCAGCGGCCACTGGGTGGCGATGCTCTGGCTGGTCCCCCAGACGTGGCCGGGCTCGAACACCAGCCCGTCGAGCACCGACAGGCCGAGCGCCAAGACCACCTCGCCGGCCACGAACGGCCAACCGATCATCCGGCCGGGGGAGTGGCGTACCAGGCCCGTGGCCAGCGCCGTGAACCCGCCGGCGACGGCGACGCACAGCCAACCCAGGCTGGGGTGTCGCTGGCCGTCGGCGAACACCATGATCGCCAGCATCCACGCCCAGCACAGCCAACGGGCCGCTACCAGCGCCCGCAGCGACGTCAGCCCGGTGGGCCAGAGTGGGCGCGACACGGGTGCAAGTCTTGCCGTTTCGTGCTCCGCTCCCACCCACTACGAACAAACGTTCGTCATTCGTGGTAGCTTGACGACGTGTCCAGACGTGTCCTGATTGGCCGGTAGCGTCGGCTCCCCATGGCTCCCCGCAAGTCGGCCTCCCCCCAGAGAGCCAAGACGAACCTGCTCGCCGGGCCCACCATCAACGTGCGTGGCGCCCGCGAGCACAACCTGAAGAACGTCAACGTCGACCTCCCGCGCGACAAGCTGGTGGTGTTCACCGGCCTGTCGGGTTCGGGCAAGTCGAGCCTCGCCTTCGACACGATCTACGCCGAGGGTCAGCGTCGCTACATGGAATCGCTGTCGTCGTACGCGCGGCAGTTCCTCGGGCAGATGGACAAGCCCGACGTCGACGTCATCGAGGGCCTCAGTCCGGCGATCTCGATCGACCAGAAGTCGGCGTCGAAGAACCCGCGGTCCACGGTCGGCACGATCACCGAGGTGTGGGACTACCTGCGCCTGCTGTACGCGCGCATCGGCGTACAGCACTGCCCCGAGGACGGCACGCGGCTCCAGCGGCAAACCCCACAACAGATCGTCGACCGCGTGATGCTGCTGCCCGAGGGCACCCGTTTCCAGGTGCTCGCCCCGGTCGTGCGCGGCCGCAAAGGCGAGTACGACACGCTGCTCAACGACCTGTCGGGCCAGGGCTACGTGCGCGCCCGTATCGATGGCGAGGTCGTCGTCATCGACGAGTTCCTGAAGCGCGACGAGAAGCTCGCCCGCTACGAGAACCACAAGATCGAAGTCGTCGTCGACCGGCTCGTGCTCAAGGAAGGTATCGAGCGGCGGCTCACCGAGTCGCTCGAATCGGCACTGGCGCTCGCCGACGGCGTCGCCGAGGTCGACCTGATCGGGAAGGACGGCGTCGACGACGAGACGCTCACGTTCAGCCAGCACCTGGCGTGCCCGGTGTGCGGGCGCAGCTACGACGAGCCGGCTCCCCGCAACTTCTCGTTCAACAGCCCGTACGGGGCGTGCGAGACGTGCGACGGGCTGGGTACCACGTTCGAGGTCGACCCCGAACTGATCATCCCCGACCCCGAGCAGACGCTGCGCGGCGGGGCGATCGCGCCCTGGCGCGGTGCCAACACGCAGTACTTCACGCGCATGCTCGAATCGGTGGCCGAGGTCGCCGGCATCGACATGGACACGCCGTGGGAGCAACTCACCCCCAAGCAGCACGACATCATTCTCCACGGCACCAAGGGCAAGCTCACCGTCAAGTACAAGAACCGGTACGGGCGCCAGCGGTCGTACTCCACCGAGTACGAGGGCGTGCTGCCGTGGCTCAAGCGCCGTCACGAAGGCGCCGACAGCGAGTGGACCCGCGAGCAGTTCGAGGGGTACATGCGCGAAGTGCCGTGCCGCGCCTGCAACGGTCACCGCCTCAAGCCGGTCACGCTGGCGGTCACCGTCAACGACAAGCACATCGCCGAGATCGCCGACATGTCGATCGGCGAGTCGTCGAAGTTCCTCGCCGGGCTCGAGTTGTCGCAGCGCGACGCGATGATCGCCGAGCGGGTCACCAAGGAGATCAACGCCCGGCTCGGGTTCCTGCTCGACGTCGGGCTCGACTACCTAACGCTCTCGCGCTCGGCGGCCACGCTGGCCGGCGGCGAGGCCCAGCGCATCCGCCTCGCCAGCCAGATCGGCTCGGGCCTGGTAGGCACGCTGTACGTACTCGACGAGCCGTCGATCGGCCTGCACCAGCGCGACAACCGGCGCCTGATCGACACGCTCACGCGCCTGCGCGATCTGGGGAACTCGGTGATCGTCGTCGAGCACGACGAAGACACCATCCGCGAGTCCGACTGGATCGTCGACATCGGCCCCGGGGCCGGCGAGCACGGCGGCGAGGTCGTCTACAGCGGCCCCGTCCCCGGCATCACCAAGGTCAAGGAATCGGTCACCGGGCGCTACCTGTCGGGACGCGAATCCATCCCGGTGCCACAACAGCGCCGCACCCCGAAGCTCGAGAAGGTCACGGTCCACGCGGCCCGCGAGCACAACCTGCGCGACCTCACCGTCGACATCCCGCTCGGGTGCTTCGTCGCCGTCACCGGCGTGTCCGGGTCGGGCAAGTCGACGCTCGTGCGCGACATCCTCCTGCCGGTGCTGATGCAGCGGATCTACAAGTCGAAGACGCCGGCCGGCAAGCACAAGAAGATCGACGGCATCGAGTTCCTCGACAAGGTCATCGACATGGACCAGTCGCCGATCGGGCGCACGCCGCGCTCGAACCCGGCCACCTACACGGGCGTGTTCGACGACGTGCGCAAACTCTTTTCGGCCACGAGCGAGGCCAAGGTGCGCGGCTACCAGCCGGGGCGCTTCAGCTTCAACGTCCAAGGTGGGCGCTGCGAGGCGTGCTCGGGCGACGGCACGATCAAGATCGAAATGCACTTCCTGCCCGACGTGTACGTGCCGTGCGAGGTGTGCAAGGGCGCCCGCTACAACCGCGACACGCTCGACATCGAGTTCAAGGGCAAGAACATCGCCGAGATCCTCGACATGCCGGTGGCCGAGGCGGTCGACTTCTTCGCCAACCAGCCGCGCATTCACCGCTTCATGAACACGCTGTCCGACGTCGGCCTGGGCTACGTGAGGCTCGGTCAGCCGGCGCCCACGCTGTCGGGTGGTGAGGCCCAGCGCGTCAAGCTCGCCACCGAACTGGCCAAGCGGTCGACCGGCCACACGATCTACCTGCTCGACGAGCCGACCACGGGCCTGCACTTCGCCGACGTCAAGCGCCTGCTCGTCGTGCTGTCGCGACTGGTCGACCAGGGCAACACGGTGTTGGTCATCGAGCACAACCTCGACGTCATCAAGACCGCCGACTGGCTGATCGACCTCGGCCCCGAGGGCGGCAGCGGCGGCGGCATGCTGGTCGCCGAGGGCCCGCCCGAACACGTCGCCACCGTCGAAGCCAGCCACACCGGCCGCTTCCTCCGCGACATACTGGCGTAGGGGGCGGCCCAAGCGGGTCGGCTGGCGGAGTGGCTCCAGAACCAGGCCCCGCCAGGCTGATCTGCTGACGTAAGTTCGCTGCGTGCAGATGGGCGGCAAGCGATCGACTCTCGACCAGATCGCACCGAATCCGTTTGCCGAGGAACAGCGCCACACCGTCCGCGCGCTGCGAGCGATCGTCGTGCCCGGGCAGGCGGCGGTGGCAGGCACGCTCGCCGTCAACACGCTGTGGGCGTCCGACCTGCTCGGATCGGACCGCCTGGCGGGCACGGCCGGTTCGGCGTTCACGCTCGGGTCGGCGGTGGTCGCCGTGCCGCTGGCTGCGCACCAGCGGCGGCACGGGCGGCGGAGCGGTCTCACGGCCGCGTTGGCGACGGGCGCGGTCGGTGCGCTGGTGGCCGCGGCGGGTGGCGAGGCGCGCTGGTTCTGGCTGTACGTGGCCGGCATGTTCGTGTTCGGGGCCGGGCAGGCGGCGACGCTCCAAAGCCGCTACGCGGCGGCCGACCTGGCTCGCGCCGACGAGCGCGCCCGGGCGATCGCCGCGGTGGTGTGGGTCGGCACGATCGGCGCCGGTGTGGGGCCAGTGTTGACGCCGCTCGAACGGCGCGTCGGTGAGCAGCTCGGGTTCGATACCTACTCGGGTCCGTTCCTGTTCGCGGCGCTGCTGATGGCGATCGGCGCGGTGGGGTGCTTCGCCCTGCTGCGGCCCGACCCGTTGGTGACCGCCGGCGGCGTCGATCCGTCGGCCGACCGGTCGCGCCCGTTACGCGACGTGCGCGCGTCGTTCGGGGTGATCCGCCGCTCGCCGGGGGCGTTGCTGGGGCTGGCCGCGCTGGCCGGTTCCCAGGCTGCGATGGTGGCGGTGATGACGATGACCCCGCCGCACATGAAAGACCACGGGCACGCCGACCTGTCGGCCTACGTGATCGCGGCGCACATCGTCGGCATGTTCGGCCTGGCCCCGCTGGTCGGGCGGCTCGTCGACCGGGTCGGTGCGCACCGGGCGATCGAGGCCGGGGCGGTGGTGCTCGGGCTGGGCACGGTGACGTCGGTGGTGGCCGGGTACGTGCCGGCGCTGATGTTCGTCGGCCTGTTCCTGCTGGGCGTGGGTTGGAACGTGGGGCTGATCGGTGGCACCACGTTGCTCACCGCGTCGGTTCCCGCCGCGGCCCGGGTGGAGGCCCAGGGCACCGGTGACCTGACGTTGAGCCTGTGCGGTGCAGTCGCCGCGCTGGCGTCGGGGTTCGTCAAGCAGTCGGCCGGTTTCCACGTGCTGGCCAACGCGGCCACGGTGCTGGCAGCAGCGCTGCTGGTGGCGGCGTGGACGACCCGCGCACGCGCTGTCGCCTGAGGCCGTGAGGCCTCGATACACCGCCTGGCGGCGGCACTCGACCACCTTTGACCAGGACGTCGAGTGGCCCAGACGACGGTCAGGTCTGGGACGGCGCGGCGGCGACGCGGAGGACGGCGAAGGTGTCGTTGCGGTAGGCCTGGGCGGCGGCGGTGTCGCGCTCGCGGCGGGTGAACCACAGGGCGACGGCAGCCATCCGCTCACCGACGTAGATGCCGCCGAGGTGGCAGGCCCGGATGCGGTCGCGCTTGGCAGCCAGGTTGATCACCGCGGGGAGCGACCCGACGTCGATCCGCTCGACCCATGGGCCGAGGTTGCGCCAGGCGCGGTGGTTGCCGGCAGTGGCAGCCACCCGTACCGCGGCCCGCAGCCCGATGTGGTCGTCATGGGCGATCACGGTCGCGTCGATCTGGTCGGGTCGCACCACCACCACGAGTGCGGTATGGCTCGACCGGTGAGCGACCAGCGAGGCCGCCGCGCGTTCGATCGGGAAGTGCGTGAGCGCCAAGCGCCCGCGTGGTTCGGCGTCGATGCCCACACCGACGCATCGGCCAGCGAGCGGCCGGTCTTGAACGGATCGTGACGTATCGCCCTGGTGGTCGAGTCTGTCGAAGTCTCAGTCGCGGAGCTGCTTGGAGAGTTCGTTGAGGCGTCGCTTCTCGGGTGCTGTCAACGAGTCGAGGCCCGATGCCGAGATCTTGTCGAGCAGCAGATCGAGCTCGGCTTGGGCCGCGCGGGCATCGGCGCTGGGGCGCGCAGGGGGCGGGGGAGCGGTCCACGGACCTTCGACGACCGACCCGGTGCCACGACCCGACGACCGAGGAGGAGCGGCTGGGCGACCCCCGGCCGCAGGGCGCCCGCGGCCGCCCGAACTGCGCTTCGGCCGGCCCGCTGACGCCCCGATCGGCAGGGCCGGGATGGGCCAGCCGGTGGCCTGCCCGAGCGTGCGCCCCACCACCAGCGCGGTGGCAACGGCGACAAGCACGAAGATCACCCGCCCGGTCATCCCCAGCCCGTTGTACTGGAGCAGGTCGAGCAGCGTGAACACGGCCGCCACGGCCCACAGCGGGACGATGTCGAACCAGCGGATCTTCGGATACGTGGCGGCCAGCACCCAGATGCCGCCGGTGAAGATGACGCTCAACCCGTAGTGCCCGTTGGTGCTGTCGATCTCGGTACTCACCGTTCCCAGCACGGTGACGACGATGGCCGGGGTGAGCGCCATCGCGAGCACCCACACCAGGAATCGGTTGCGCCCGAATATCGCTTCGAGGTGCTGGCCGAACACCCAGAAGAACACGATGCCGATCACGCCCCACACCTCGGGCCGGGTGGCGACCGGCCACGTGACCAGCCGCCACAGGTCGAGCCCATCACGGACCCAGATCGACTGGAACGGCAGCCGCCACCAGTCTTGCGCGCCAAAGATGCCGTAGACGAACATCGTGACCACCGCCAGGCCGCACAGGATGTCGGTGGTGGTGACGTCGAACCGGCCGGCCCGGAACCACCCTTCGTTGGGTCGCCGCCGGAACATCGACGAGAAGTACTCGGCCATCAATCAGGCACGATACTGACATCACCCCCTCCTAGCCTGAGCGCGATGGGTGTGCCCCTGGTAACGACCGGCTCAACCGCCGGGGTACGGCGATGGTGACCCGTCCGCCGGCCGGCACGATTCCGGAGGAGCCTGGGTCGTACCAGTTCAAAGACGTCCACGGCCGGGTGATCTACGTGGGCAAGGCCGCCAACCTGCGCCAACGCCTGTCGAACTACTTCGCGCCTCCGCACAGCCTGCACGTGCGCACCCGCCAGATGGTCGAGACCGCGGCGACGGTCGAGTGGACCATCGTGCGCAACGAGGTCGAGGCGCTGATGCTGGAATACCACCTGATCCAGCTCCACAAGCCGCGCTTCAACGTGCGCTTGCGCGACGACAAGTCGTACCCGTTCCTGGCCGTGACGGTCGACGAGCAGTGGCCACGGGCGCTGGTGATGCGCGGCCGCAAGCGCAAGGGCACCCGCTACTTCGGCCCCTACGGCCATGCCTACGCGATCCGCGAGACGCTCGACCTGCTGCTGCGCAGCTTCCCCATCCGCACCTGCAGCCCGTCGAAGTTCAACCAGCACGAGCGGCTCGGACGGCCATGCCTGCTGTATCACATCGAGAAGTGCTCGGGCCCGTGTGTCGGCGAGATCGAAGAGATGCCGTACCGCGAGCTGGTGCGCGAGCTGTGCGACTTCCTCGACGGCGACACCGACGAGATCGTCAAGCGCCTCGAAGCCGAGATGAAGGCCGCGGCGACGAGCCTCGAGTTCGAGCAGGCGGCACGGCTGCGCGACCGGCTGACAGCGGTGAACAAGGCGATCTCGAAACAGCAGATGGTGGCCGACCGCAACGAGGACGTCGACGTGATCGGCATCGCCGACGACGAGTTGGAAGCCTCGGTGCAGCTGTTCTTCGTGCGCAAGGGGCGTGTGGTGGGGCGCAAGGGGTTCGTGCTCGACAAGGTCGAAGAACTCTCGCCGGGCAAGCTGATCGACCGCATCCTCGAAGCGCTGTACGGCGACGAACCGCCCACCGGCGTGCCCAAGCAAGTGCTCGTGCCGTACGACGCCGACGACCTGGCCACCTACGAGGAATGGCTCACCCACCTGCGCGGCTCGCGGGTGCAGATCCGCGTGCCCCAACGCGGCGACAAGCGGGCGCTGCTGGAAACGGTCACCCGCAACGCGGGGGAGGAGTTCACGCGCCACCGCATGCGCCGGGCGTCCGACCACTCGTCGCGCTCGAAGGCGCTGCTGGAAATCCAGGATGCGTTGGAGCTGCCCGAGGCGCCGCTGCGGATCGAGTGCTACGACATGGCCCACCTCCAGGGCACCGACTACGTGGGGTCGATGGTGGTGATGGAGGACGGTCTGCCGAACAAGCGCGAGTACCGGCGCTTCAAGGTGCACGTGCCGCAGAACGACGACTATGCGGCGATGGAAGAGGTGCTCACCCGGCGCCTGCAGGCCTACCTCGATGAGCGTGACCGGCCGATCGGCGAGCGCGAGTCAGGGGCGCGCCCGGCCAAGTTCGCGTACCCGCCGCAACTGCTCGTGGTCGACGGTGGCAAGGGCCAGCTGGGCGTGGCCGAGCGGGTGGTCAAGCAACTTGGCCTGGCCGACGAGATCCCCATTGCCGCGCTCGCCAAGCGGTTCGAGGAGGTCTACGTGCCCGGCCGGTCGCAGCCGGTCGAGTTGCCGCGGGGGAGCGAGGGCTTGTTCATGCTCCAGCGTTTGCGCGACGAGGCGCACCGGTTCGCCAACACGTTCCATGGCGAGCGCCGCTCGAAGCGGATGGTGGCCAGCTCGCTCGACGGCATTCCCGGCCTCGGCGAGTCGCGCAAGGCCAAGCTGGTGAAGGCGATGGGCGGCGTCAACGCCGTGAAGAAGGCCTCACTCGAGGACCTGCAAGCCCTGAGCTTCCTCCCCGACGCCGTGGCCGAAGCCATCCATGCCAAGTTCCACCCCGTGACCGGTGGTCTCGATACACCGCCTGGCGGCGGCACTCGACCACCTTGACTAGATGGCGCTCCGGTGGTCGAGCACGAGGGAGCCCGGCACGTTACGTTACAGCTGGTCGAAGACTTCGGACTTGAGTTGGCGGATGTGGTCGAGGCGGGCGGCGAGCGTGTCGCCGAGGTTCCACGTGGGGAGGATGAACTCGTCGATGCCCAGTTCGACGTAGCGGCCGAGCTGGTCGACGATCTCGCTGGGCGAGCCGGCCAGCTCGGGCCGGCCGGGCGGCACCGGCGTACCGCCCAGGTCCACGAGTGCGTTCACCGATCTCCACATCGTGGCGACGTCGCGGTCCGCTGCCTCGCAGGCGGCGACCAGCCGGCCGTGGCGCTCGGCGACCATCTGCGGGTCGCCCCACGAGTTCCACTCGTCGGCCCACCGGACCGTGGCGCGCAGCATCCGCGGGCTCGACGAACCGACCAGGATGGGCAGCCGTGACTATACCGGCTTGGGGTCGCACGGTGCATCGGTCAACGTGTACACCGAGCCGGTGAACGTCGTGCGTTCTTCGGTGAGCAACGACCGGACGATCTCGATCGCCTCGACGAAGCGAGTGACCCGCGGGCCGGGTGGTTCGAGTTCGATGCCGTAGGCGGCGTGCTCGTTGATCTGCCATCCGGCACCGAGGCCGAGCACCATCCGTCCGCCGGACACGTGGTCGATCGTGGCTGCCCGGTTGGCGAGCAGCGCCGGGTGGTGCACCGACGTGGGCGACACGAGTGTGCCGACGCGGACGCGCGTCGTGACCGCGGCGATCGCCGGCAGCATGCCCCAGCATTCGTGGACGTCACCGGGGGCGAACGACTCGTCGCCCGTGTTGGGCATGTAGTGGTCGGCGTACCAGATACCGAACCACCCCTCGGCGTCGGCGATACGGGCGAGTTCGAGTACGTCGGCGGGGGACTCGGACAGGTTCGGCCACAGCGAGAACTTCACATCGCGACCGTAGCCTCGCGCCGGTGGATCCATCGCGGGAACTGTGGGAGACCCATGCCGAGTGGTGGATCGACGGGTTCACCGACGGGGCCGACCCGGAATACACCGAGCAGATCCTGCCGCTCGCGGCGGCCGAGCTCGACGGGTTTGGCCGGGTGCTCGACATCGGGTGCGGCGACGGCCAGATCGCCCGGATGCTCGCGGCGGGGGAGCGGGCCGACGTGGTCGGCATTGACCCGACGTGGAACCAGATCCGTGTCGCGGCCGGGCGCGGTGGGGGCGCGACGTACGCTCGGGCGACTGCGGACGGGTTGCCGTTCGCCGACGCCAGCTTCGATGCCGCGGTGGCCTGCCTGGTGTTCGAACACATCGACGCGGTCGACGCAGCGATCGCCGAGGTTGCCCGTGTGGTCCGGCCGGGCGGCCGGTTCGCGTTCTTCCTGAACCACCCGTTGCTGCAAACGCCCGGGTCGGGCTGGATCGACGACCACATGATCGACCCGCCCGAGCAGTACTGGCGCGTGGGGCCGTACCTGGTCGAGACCGAGACCGTCGAACAGGTCGAGCTCGGTGTGTACATCCGGTTCATTCACCGCCCGCTGTCGCGCTATCTCAACACGCTCGCCGAACATGGGCTGGCGCTGGAACGGATGCTGGAACCGGCTCCACCCCAGGCCTTCCTCGACCGGGCCCCCGAGTACCAGGACGCAGCAACGATCCCGCGGCTTCTGTACCTGCGGCTGAAACGCTCGTAGGCTGGCGGCGTGGCCGACGTCGTGTTGATCACAGGAATTTCGGGGGCCGGGCTCTCGGCGGGTGCCGCCGTGCTCGAAGACCTCGACTACTACGTGGTCGACAACCTGCCGGCGTCGCTGGTGCCCACCATCGTCGAGTTGGCCAGCCAGCCCGGGGGCGGCATCGAGCGGCTGGCGCTTGTGTCGGGCCGCAACCCGCCCGACCTCATCCGCGAGGTGGCCAAGCTGCGCGCCGACGGCCACCGGGTGCGCGTCCTGTTCCTCGACGCCGACACGCCCACGCTGGTGCAGCGCTACGACGCGACCCGCCGCAAACACCCTCGCGCCGACGAGACCGGTGGTGTGCTCGAAGCAATCGAGTACGAGCGTGGCCTGTTCGACCCGCTCAAGCAGCAGGCCGACCTGGTGATCGACACCAGCGACCTCAACGTGCACCAACTCAAGCAGCGCTTGGTGGGCGCGTTCGCGCCGAGCGACGACCAGCGCATGAACGTCACGGTCGAGAGCTTCGGGTTCAAGCACGGCCTGCCGCTCGACGCCGACGTGGTGATGGACGTGCGCTTCCTGCCGAACCCGCACTGGGAGGATGCGTTGCGCCCGCTGACCGGCCTCGACTCCGACGTGCGCGACTACGTGCTCGATCGGCCGGTCACCCAGCAGTTCCTCGGCCAGTTCGAGCAGATGATCGCCGACCTGCTGCCCGCCTACCAGGCCGAGGGGCGCAGCTATCTCACGATCGCGATCGGTTGTACCGGGGGGCGGCATCGGTCGGTGGCGTGCGCCGAAGAAATCGCCCGCCGGCTCAACGGGCGTGGGGTCGCGGCCACCACGTCGCATCGCGACACCCACGTGTGATCGTGTAGCCGGCAGTTGGGCCTGTCGAAACCGGCGGCCGCTAGTCTCCGATGCGGCATTCGTCGACGAAAGGACACCAGCACATGACCGTGCGCGTAGGCATCAACGGGTTCGGGCGGATCGGACGGAACTTCTTCCGTGTCGCCAAGCAACGCGGCGCCGATATCGACTTCGTCGCCGTCAACGACCTCGGGTCGCTCGACACGATGGCCCACCTGTTGAAGTACGACTCGGTGCTCGGCACGCTTCCGAACACGATCAAGGCCACCAAGGGCGGCATCAGCGTCGACGGCGACGAGCTCCAGGTGCTGTCCGAGCGCGACCCGGCCAACTTGCCGTGGGGCGAGTTGGGCGTCGATGTCGTCATCGAGAGCACCGGCTTCTTCACCAAGCGCGACGCGGCCGCCGCGCACCTCGCCGCCGGCGCCAAGCTCGTGATCGTGTCGGCCCCGTGCGACGCGGCCGACGCGACGTTCGTGTACGGCGTGAACCACAAGGAGTTCGACGCCAAGACCCAGCAGGTCATCTCGAACGCGAGCTGCACCACCAACTGCTTCGTGCCGGTGGTGAAGGTGCTCGACGACGCGTTCGGTGTCGAGAACGGTCTGATGCAGACCGTGCACGCCTACACCGGCGACCAGCAGTTGGTCGACGGCCCGCACAGCGACCTTCGCCGAGCCCGCGGTGCGGCGATCAACATCGTGCCCACCAGCACCGGCGCGGCTCGGGCCACCAGCCTGGTGCTCGAATCGATGAAGGGCAAGCTCGACGGCACGTCCCTGCGCGTGCCGGTGCCCACCGGCAGCATCGTCGACTTCACCGCCAACCTGAAGTCCGAGGCCACGGTCGCGCAGATCAACGCGGCGTTCAAGAAGGCCGCCGGCAGCGGGCCGCTCAAGGGCGTGCTGCGCTACACCGAAGACCCGATCGTGTCGAGCGACATCGTCGGCGACCCGCACAGCGCGATCTTCGACGCCGGCCTCACCGCTTCGATGGGCAAGCTCGTCAAGGTGCTCGCCTGGTACGACAACGAGTGGGGCTACAGCAACCGCCTGCTCGACACCACGTTGTACACCGCATCGAAGCTGCCCAAGAAGCGTAAGTGAGCACCATCCCCACGCTCGCCGACCTCGGTGACGTGGCGGGCAAGCGTGTGCTCGTCCGCACCGACTTCAACGTGCCGCTCGACCACGACGGAGACACGGCCACCATCACCGACGACTTCCGCATCCGCGCGGCGCTGCCCACGATCGAGTGGCTGACGTCGCGCGGTGCCCAGGTCGTCACGGCCAGCCACCTCGGCCGGCCGAAGGGCGAGCCCAACCCGAAGTACTCGATGGAGCCGGTGCGGGCGCGGTTGGCCGAGCTTGCCCCCGCTGTGGAGTTGCTCGAGAACCTGCGTTTCGGCTCCGGTGAGGAAGCCAACGATCCGGCCTTCACGGCCAAGCTGATCGACGGCATCGACCTGTACGTGAACGACGCCTTCGGGGCGTCGCACCGTGCCCACGCGTCGATCGTCGGCCCGCCGCAGTTCCTCCCGTCGGCGATGGGGTTGTTGCTGGAGAAGGAGGTCGACGTGTTGCTCGGCCTGCGCGACCGGCCGAAGCATCCGTTCGTCGCCGTACTCGGCGGGGCCAAGATCTCCGACAAACTCGGCGTGGTCGAGGCCCTGCTCGGCGTCGTCGACTCGCTCGTGATCGGTGGGGCGATGGCGTTCACGTTCTTCGCCGCCCAGGGCAAACCGATCGGCGACTCGCTGTTCGAGCCCGACTTCGTCGACACCGCGGCACGCCTGCTGGCGGGGCCGACCGGGTCGAAGATCCACCTGCCGTCCGACATCGCCGGCGTCGACGCGGCGGGCGCGTTCGCCACGTTCGGGACGCGCTTGCCCGACGGGGCGAAGGGGTTCGACATCGGGCCGGGCTCGGCGGCCGAGTTCAGCGACATCGTGCTCGACGCCCGGATGGTGTTCTGGAACGGGCCGATGGGCATGTTCGAAGACGACCGCTTCGCGGCAGGTACGCGCACGGTCGCCCAGGCGATGGCCGACACGAAGGCGTTCACCGTGGTGGGTGGCGGCGACTCGGCCGCCGCGCTGGCCCAGTTCGGGCTCGACGACGACGTCGACCACGTCTCCACCGGTGGTGGGGCCAGCCTGGAACTGCTCGAGCTGGGCGACCTGCCCGGCCTGGCCGCGCTGCGAGGTGCCCCGAATGCCAACTAGTCCCCGCAAGCCGCTGATCTCGGGCAACTGGAAGATGAACCTCAACCACTTCGAGGCGATCCAGACCGTCCAGAAGCTGCACTACTCGCTCGACAAGGACGTGTACGAACTCGTCGACGTGTCGGTGCACCCGCCGTTCACCGATATCCGCTCGGTGCAGACGGTGATCGAGGCCGACCAGCTGGCGTTGCTGCTCGGCGCGCAGCACTGCCACTTCGAGGAGAAGGGCGCGTTCACCGGCGAGATCAGCCCGGCGTTCCTCGCCAAACTCGACGTCAAGCTCGTCGTGTGCGGGCACAGCGAGCGCCGCGAACTGTTCGGCGAGACCGACGAGCTGGTCAACCGCAAGGTCAAGGCGATTCTCAAGCAGGCGATGACACCGATCATGTGCTGCGGTGAGTCGCTGGCCGAACGCGAGGCGGGCGAGACCGAGGCCAAGGTGCTCGGCCAGGTCGTCGCCGGCCTGTCGGGTCTGAGCCCCGAGCAGGTCGGTGGCCTGGTGATCGCCTACGAGCCGATCTGGGCGATCGGTACCGGGCGCACGGCGACCGCCGACGATGCCCAGGCTGTCTGTCACGCGATCCGCAACACGGTCGCGGCCCAGTTCGGGGCCGACGCCGCGGCCACGGTGCGCATCCAGTACGGCGGGTCGGTGAAGGCCGGCACCACCGAGGAACTGATGGCCCAGCCCGACGTCGACGGCGCGCTGGTGGGCGGGGCCTCGCTCGACCCCGACGAGTTCGCCCGCATCGTCCGTTTCGCGGCCACCTGACGGCGGCCAGCCGATCGGCTGGAACAGACGCACCGACTGTTCACACCGGTTCATCGACGGTGTTCCAGCAAGGTGCTATCGTCGCAGCCGCCCGGTCGATGGGGGAGAACGACCGGGTGGCATCGTCGGACGACGCGTACAGCACAGCCGCAGCGTGAATAGCGGTCGCAGCGCCGGTGGCGGGCACACCGAACAACTCCCCTCACTGCACCCTTTGAGGAGAACCACGTGAAGACACGCAGGAGCACCAAGCTGCTCGCCGCCGTCGCAGCCGCCTCGTTGGTCGTAGCCGCCTGCGGCGGAGACGACGACGCGACGGATACACCTACGCCCACCACGGAAGGTGGAACGGACGCCCCCGACCCCACCGATGGCGACGAGGAGAGCCCCGACCCCACCGACGGCGACGAGGAGAGCCCCGACCCCACCGACGGCGACGAGGAACCGGCCGGCGATGCGGCGATGGTGATCACCATCGACCTGAACCCGGACGCGGTCTGGGAGGACGGCTCACCAATCACGGTCGCCGACCTCGAATGTACGTACCGGGCCAATCTCAACACGCCCGGTTCGCTTCAGGTGTCGGGCTACGACCAGATTCTCTCGGTCGAGGCCGGCGACTCTGACAAGCAGGTCGTCGTCACCTTCGGCTCGGTCTACGCGCCGTTCCGTGGGTTGTTCAACCCGATCCTCAAGGCCGATCTGCACGACGACTGCAACGACGTGTCGCTCGACTTCGAGAACCAGACTCCGGCCTCAGGCCGCGCGGTCAAGTTCGACTCGTGGTCCGACACCCAGTCGGTGCTGGTGCCCAACGACAGCTACTGGGGTGACGCACCGCTCGCCGACCGAATCGTGATGGTGCCGCTCGAGGACCAAGACACCGAGAAGGCCGCGCTCGATGCCGGTGACGTCGACTTCATCTCGCCGCAGTTCGACCCGAGCTTCCAGGCCCTGGTCGACGGCAACGCCAACGTCTCGCTCGACATCGGCTCCGGCGGCGACTACGAGGGCCTCTACTTCCAGATGTCGGACGACCCGGCGTTAGCCGGCCCGTTCGCCGACCCGATCTATCGGGAGGCGTTCTACAAGTCGATCGACCGGGAAGCCCTGTTCGAGCAGATCTACCGTCCGATCGGCGGCGAGTCGGCCGAGCCGCTCACGTGCGGCCCGATCGTGCCCGGCCCCTACTGCCCCGATGGCGTCGGCCCGTTCCAGGACGAGTACGACCTCGAGGCTGCCGCGGCCCTGCTCGAGGAGAACGGCTGGACGCTCGGCGGCGACGGGTACTGGGTCAACCCCGACGGCGAGGTGCCCGTGGTGCGCTGGATCGTGAACACCGGCAACACACGCCGTGAGAACACGCAGGCCTACCTCATCCCGCTGCTGGCCGACGCCGGCTTCAACGTGGTGCCCGACAACTGCGACGCCGACTGCTACTTCCAGCAGCGGCTTCCCGGCATGGACTACGACATGGCGATGTACATCTCGACGGCTCCGCCGGACCCGGCATACCTCATCCCGTCGTTCACCTGCGCCAACATCCCCACCGAGGCGAACAACTACGTCGGCCAGAACTCGACCGGCTGGTGCTCGGAGGAAGCGTCGGCGATGCTGCACGAGTCCGACGTCACCGTCGACGCCGATGCCCGGGCCACCCTGATCAAGGACGCCCTGGCCCTGTTCGCCGAGGACTACGGCATGCTCCCGATGTTCCAGTTCCCGAAGGCCCACCTGGCCCGTACCGACAAGATCGGTCCGCCGGAAGCGGTCGCTCAGGACGTGACGAACTACATGGAGTTCGCCCGCACACTGCCGTTCTTCGAGGACGTCGACGGTGACGGCCAGATCGTCATCGGTGCCGAGCAGTGGCCGGGTTGCCTGAACCCGATCACCGAGTGCGCCAACTCGTCGTGGTACGTGTGGACGGTGTCGTTCGCGGTCATGCCCGGCGTGTGGGACACCACGTCCGATGGCGAGTACGTCATCACCGACCTGGTGACCGGAGAGCCGGTGGTCGAGGTCCTCTGACCTGACCGTCGACATCTGACGATGTGACAGGATCCGGGGGCCGGCCCATGGTCGGCCCCCGGACTTGTATCTACCCACATTCCTCCACCGCCACCAGGAGAGTCCGTGGCCCGATTCATTCTCAGACGACTGATCTGGACGATCCCGTCGCTGATCGTCGTGACGTTCCTCGTCTACATCGCGATCCGTATCGGTACCAACCCGGCCGAGTCGTACAAGCGCTCGAACCCACGGGCGAACGCCGCCAAGATCGAGGAGTACAAGCAACTCAACAACCTCACGGGCAACTACGTGAAGGGGTATGTGAAGTGGTCGCAGGGGTTCCTCAAAGGGCTCTTCGACGGGGGTGCGAGTTGGCAGCGCACCATCAAAGGCCGGCAGGAGGTGTGGCCGTTGCTCAAGGACGCGATGGCGAACACGCTCCGGCTCGGGCTGGCCGCCACCGTGATCGGCATCGGGTTCGGCATCTTGCTCGGCATCTACGTGGCGATGCGTCCGGGCAGCCTGCGTGACGCCACGGTCAACACCGGGGCCTTCGTCGCCTTCAGCATCCCGCCGTACGTGTCGGCGGTGCTGCTGCAACTGTTCCTCGCCGTGATGTGGAGTCGCTGGTTCGGCTCGTCGCTGCTGCCCACGTCGGGCGTCTACCCGCCCGGCCACCAGGGTTTCGACCTGTGGCTGATGGCGAAACACATGGTTCTGCCGGTCATGGTGGTGTCGATCCAGATCATCGCCGTGTACACCCGCTACATGAGGGCCTCGTTGCTGGAGGTGCTCAACAGCGACTACATGCGCACCGCCCGGGCGAAGGGCATCAGCGAGCGTCGGGTGCTCGTCAATCACGCCGTGCGCAACTCGCTCATCCCCGTCGTCACGGTTGCCGCGATCGACGTCGGGGGCATCCTCGGCGGCCTCATCATCACCGAGCGGATTTTCTCGTATCCGGGAATGGGCGACTACTTCCTCACCGCGTTCAGCAACGGCGACTTCCCGCAGCTGATGCCGTTCATGGTGGTGGTCGTGTTCGCCGTGCTGATGTTCAACCTGGTGGCCGACGTGTCGTACGCCTGGCTCGACCCGCGGATCCGTCTGGGGTGAACTGATGGCAGAGATCACCACCTCGGTCCCACCCGTCACCCCCGAGGCGATCGAGGCCGCCGGCACCGACTCGCTGGCTGCCTCCGGGCTGAGCACCAAGTCGTTGTCGCCGCGCCAGATGGCGGTGCGCCGCTACTTTCATCACAAGGGCGCGTTCGCGGCCACGATCGTGCTCGGCATCATGGTGCTGTTCGTGCTGCTCGCGCCGATCACGGCTCGCTACGGCGTCAACGAGGCCATCTTCCGGGCTCAGGCCGGTGTGCCCAACCAGAACCTGGCGCCGTTCTCGAAGGCCTGGTTCGGCACCGACGAGATCGGGCGCGACATCTACTCGCGGCTGATCTACGGCATCCGTGTGTCGTTGCTGGTCGGCATCGCGGCGGCGTTCTTCGCCACGCTCATCGGGGTGACGGTGGGCGCGTTCGCCGGGTTGCGCGGCGGACGCTTCGACGACCTGTTGATGCGGGTCACCGACGTGTTCTTGGCATTCCCGTTCCTGGTTGCGCTGCTGGTGGTACGCAACCTGCTTGGCGAGCTCGACTGGGTGACAAGCATCTTCGGCCCGCGCACGTCATTGCGGTTCATCATCATGTTGTTCACGCTGTTCGGGTGGATGGCGGTGGCCCGCATCGTGCGCGGCAACGTGCTCGCCTTGAAAGAGCGCGAGTTCATCGAGGCCGCCCGCGCGCTCGGCGCGTCGAACTGGCAGATCGTGAGCCGGCACCTGCTGCCGAACTCGATCGGGCCGGTGATGGTGGCGCTCACGAACACGGTCGTCGCGGCGATCATCGGCGAGTCGACGCTGTCGTTCTTCGGGTTCGGCTTCCAGGCCGGCGCGGGCGACACGTCGCTTGGCCTACTCGTTGCCGACGCCAAGGGGGGCGTGCTGTCGGGGTGGTGGTGGAAGGTCGTGTTCCCGTGCTCGGCCCTGAGCATCATCGCCCTCTGTATCAACTTCATCGGCGACGGTCTGCGCGATGCGACCGACCCCAAGCTGGTGCAGGGCTAGGGGGCCACGATGATCGACCGCAACGATCAACCGATCCTGTCGCTGCGCGACTTCCGGGTTTCGTTCCCCACCATCAACGGCACCGTGCAGGCGGTACGCGGCATCGACCTCGACATCCACCGCGGCGAGATGGTCGGCGTTGTCGGCGAGTCGGGCTCGGGCAAGTCGGTCACGTTCCTCGGGCTGATGGGCCTGCTGCCCCGCACGGCCGTGATCGAGGGCTCGGCCAAGATCGACGGCGAGGAGCTGGTGGGGCGCACGTCCAAGCAGATGCGCTCGGTCCGCGGCAAGCGGATCGCGATGATCTTCCAGGACCCGCTCTCGGCCCTCAACCCGGTGCACCGGATCGGCAAGCAGATCACCGAGATGCTCAACGCCCACCAGTCGTTGTCGAAGGTGGCGGCGCGTGAGCGGGCGATCGAGCTGCTCGACATGGTGGGCATCCCGCAACCCGACCAGCGCGCCCAGCAGTATCCGCACGAGTTCTCGGGCGGCATGCGCCAGCGCGTGATGATCGCGATGGCGATTGCCAACGACCCCGACGTGCTGATCGCCGACGAGCCCACCACCGCGCTCGACGTCACGGTGCAGGCGCAGATCCTCGATGTGATGCAGCGCATCCAGCGCGAACTCAACACGGCGATCGTGCTCATCACCCACGACCTCGGCGTGGTCGCCCGGGTCGTCGACCGGGTGCAGGTGATGTACGCCGGGCGGGCCGTCGAGCGGGCGTCGGTCGAGAACTTGTTCCGCCACGCCTCGCACCCGTACACGCGGGGGCTGATGGCATCGCTGCCCTCGCTCGACGCGCACCGTCTTGTGCCCATTCCGGGTGCCCCGCCGAACATGCTCGAGCCGCCGCCCGGTTGCGCGTTCGCTCCGCGCTGCTCGCATCGTCGCGACGAATGTGTCGTCGAGTTGCCGAGCCTGCGCCCGTTCGGGGCCGGCGAGACGTCGTGCGTCCGCGCCGAGGAACTGGTCGAGGTCCTCCAGTGACCTATGTCGATGTCGCCCCGCGATCCACGGCGCCACCCGGCGGCGAGCCGTTGCTCGTCGTCGAGGGTCTCTTCAAGCACTTCCACGTCGGTGGCACCGGTCTGCTCGGCCGCCATCGCGCCACGGTGCACGCGGTGTCGGGCGTGTCGTTCACGGTCGGGTCGGGCGAGACCGTCGGCCTGGTGGGCGAGTCGGGCTCGGGGAAGACCACCGCCGGCCGGTGCGTGCTGCGGCTGCTCGAGCCCACCGGGGGTTCGGTGCGCTTCGAGGGCCGCGAGCTGACCACGATGGACCGCAGGGCGTTGCGGACGATGCGCCGCGAGATGCAGATCGTGTTCCAGGATCCGTACGCGTCGCTCGACCCGAAGCGCACGGTAGGCGCTGCGATCGCCGAGCCGTTGCAGCTGCAGAACGTCAGCGGCGACCACGACGCCCGGGTTGCCGAACTGCTCGACCTGGTCGGCCTGGCCCCCGACCACGCCCGGCGTTTCCCGCACGAGTTCTCCGGTGGCCAGCGCCAGCGCGTCGGCATCGCCCGGGCGCTCGCGCTGAACCCCAAGTTCATCGTGCTCGACGAGCCGGTCTCGGCGCTCGACGTGTCGATCCAGGCCGGGGTCATCAACCTGTTGCAGGACCTCCAGGAACAATTTGGTCTCAGCTACCTGTTCATCGCTCACGACCTGTCGGTGGTGCGCCACATCTCCGACAAGATCGCCGTGATGTACCTCGGCAAGATCGTCGAGATCGGCCCTGCCGAGCAGGTGTACACCCAGGCGGCCCACCCGTACACGCAGGCGTTGCTGTCGGCCGTACCCGAGCCCGACCCCGACTTCGAGCGTTCGCGCAAGCGGGTCGTGCTGTCCGGCGAGGTGCCGTCACCGATCAGTCCGCCGTCGGGCTGCCGGTTCCGCACCCGCTGCCCGAAGGCTCAGGAGATCTGCGCGGTGGAGGAGCCGCAGCTGATCGAGCGCGGTACTGAACACCCGGTGGCCTGCCACTTCGCCGACCCGGCCCCCGTCACCGAGTGGATCGATGCCAGCTTCACCCGCCCCCCGCCCCCCGGTGGTTGAGCCGTTTCTGGTAGTCGGGCTTTGTCGAGACCACCACCCGTTCCTGGTGGTTGAGCCTGTCGAAACCACCTCGCGCAGATAGGCTGGACAATCGTGCGTGACGTCGTGATGTACCTGGTGCTTGTGATCAACGTCGCCTCCTTGGTGGCGATGGTCGGTGGCGTGCTGATGCACAGTGGCCGGGGCGGTGGCTTGTCCGACATGTTCGGTGGCGGCGGGGCGGCCGCCCTCGGCTCGTCGGCGGCCGAGCGCAACCTCACCCGCATCACCACCATCTTTGCCCTCGTCTGGGTGCTCACGGTGGTCGCACTCGGTTTCCTCCTGGTGAGGAACTGAGCTTCGGGCGCTAACCTGGAGCACCCAACAACACACCACGTCGAAGTGGCGGAATGGCAGACGCGCTAGCTTGAGGTGCTAGTGCCCGATTAGGGCGTGGGGGTTCAAGTCCCCCCTTCGACACTGGCCACCTTGCGTGGCTTGACCGCTGAGATAGCGTGTTGCGCATGGCCAAGCGAGCCGATGATCTGGCGAACGACCCGGTGGTCGTGCTTATCGAGGAGCCCGAGGGTGATGTCGATGAGTGGCTCCGGTCACTGCGGTGGGGCGAGGCACTTGATCTTGAGGTCACGGCTGCGGAGTTGCTCGCCGAGGCCCGGACCGAAGACGAGTGGTCCGACTCGTAGTCGACGCCTCAGCGGGCGTCGAGTTGCTGCTCGATACAAGCCGTGGGCGGAGGATCGAGCAACAGCTTCCGAGCGGCGCGGAGTGGTGGGTGCCCGAGCACTATTACGTCGAGGTTGCAAACACGCTGCGCCGAGCTGACTTGCGCGGCACGGTTCCGGCTGCTCGGATCGAGCAGGCGATACGACGACTCCACACTTCGACGATTCGCCGGGCGCAGGTTGCGCCGCTTGTTCCCGACGCCTGGGAACGGAGGAAGGCCCTCACGATCGCCGACGCGCTGTGACGTTCCCCCCGTTTGGCGGACGGGTGGGTTATGCGGCGATGCCGTCACCGCGACGGTAGTACATGTTCTCCCAGTCGATGGGGCTGTTGTAGTTGTTCGATGAGTGCAGCCGGCGGGCGTTGAACCAGCCCTCGATCCAGCGGATCAGATCTCGGCGGGCGTCGGCTCGGGTGGCCCACCGGCGGCGGTGGGCGAGTTCGCGTTTCATCGTGCCGAACCAGCTCTCGGCGACCGAGTTGTCCCAGCACACACCGGTCGCGCCCATCGACTGCACGACACCGTGAGAGCCGCACAGCTCGCCGAAGGTCTTGGACGTGTAGACCGACCCGCGGTCGCTGTGGAAGATCACACCGGCGGCGACGTGACCGCCGCGAGTCGCGACGGCCATGTCGAGCGCCTCGGCGACGAGCTCGACGCACATGTGATCGGCGGCGGCCCAGCCGATCACCCGACGCGAGTACAGGTCGATCACCGTGGCCAGGTAGAGCCAGCCTTCGCCGGTGTGCAGGTAGGTGATGTCGCCGCACCAGGCGACGTCGGGGGCGGGCGGATCGAAGTTCCGGCGCACGTGATCGCCGGCGGCGGTGGCGCCGCGGTCGACGATCGTCGTGCGGACCCGGCGTCGCCCGGACGCGCCCTCGATGCCCAGCTCACGCATGATCCGACGGACACGCTTGTGGTTGACCTCGAAGCCTTGCTTGACGAGCCACGCTGTCATGCGCGGCACACCGTAGGTCTCACCCGACGCGATCCAGATCGCCTCGATCTCACGGGCCAACACCCGGTCCTCAAGATCGCGCTGCGATGGGCCGCGAGCCTGCCAGTCGTAGAACCCCGACCGCGACACCTCCAACGCCCGGCACATCTCACAGATCGACCAGTCGCACGCAGGATCAGCCTGCTCCTCGGCGATGAACGTGTACACGATGGTCACACGCTCTTCGGGTGCGACGCCGAGAAGTAGGCGACTGCTTTTCCCAAGATGTCACGCTCACGGGTGACCCGCTCCAACTCGGCGCGCAGCTCGCGGATCTCGGCGCGTTCCGCCGACGTCGGTGTCGTGCCCGCCTTGGCGTCGCGAGCCTCGCGGACCCAGTTGCCGACCGACGAGTCATGCAGACGCATCTCGCGGGCGACCTGGGCGATCTTGCCGCCCGACGCCTCAACCATCGCCACGACCTCGGCCTTGAACTCAGGGGTGAACTTCCGGCGCGTCCGGCCGGAACCCTTACTCGTTGACATGAACACTCCAATCCGGGCACATCAGCCCTCAAGGTAGATGTCCGTCAAACGGGGAGAACCTCAACTGACGGCGCAGTTACCGTCGGCTTTTCGCTCGGTTGCTCTCGAACGACCAGATCGTGTGGTCGAGCGCACGGAGCGTGAGCTCCGGGTGATCAGCTTGGAGCACCTGCAACGTTTCGATCAGCACACCGCGCACAACCTCGGCTGATCGTGCCGGATCGGGCTCGAGTGCACGGTTGACGAACCGCATGATCATCCGGTCGGGCTTGACGTCCTGAACTCCGGCGAGGATCAGCAAGTAGTGCCAGCTGATCCCGCTACCTTGCCCTCGTATGTCGCACCATGCTGACCGCAGCGCCGGGTCGTCGGCGCGGCTCCGCAGTTCCTCGGTCGAGTCGACGCCCTCGCAGGCGACTGCGAGCGCGGCGGCGTGGACGGCTTCAGCCTTGAGGACGCCGTTCCTGGTGGAGGTCCGATGCATGGTGCCGATCTGCTGGGCGAAAGCGTGAGGCCCACCGACACGGTCGATGTCGCGAGCGAGGTCGCGGGCACCTCTTACGTCCGGATCGAGTCCAGTTGCGCGCACGTCGGCCCGCCACCGGTCAACGACCTTGCCCACCGTGGTGTATCTGATCCCGATTGACCAGATCGAGTCCAGGATGCAGAGCGCGAGGCTGTCCGGGTAGCCGTCCGGTACTCGGAAGGCGCCCTGCGCGCCGAGGTCGTAGCAGGCGGCGGCGAGGCGCTTTGCTGCCATGGGTTCGGTCATCGTCGCTCCATCCAGATTGCGATGTCGATGAATCGAAGCATCGAGAGCGGCACCCTAGCTTCGGCATCGTCGTCGACTGTTGAGGTTGCCATGGCGACCAGCAGTCGTTGCTCCGGTGTTCCGAGGTCGTCGCGGATCCGACGGATCACGAGTGGCCACGCCTCGTTGGCCCGGCGGGGGTCGCCCGGCCGGCGGTAGAAGTCGATGACGTGGCGATCCAGGAGCGGAACGAAGTCGGGTCGCTTGCGGTGGAGCACCTTGGTCAACAGGGTGATCGCGACGTCGGGCTCGAAGTCGGCCAGCGCATCGAGGTGAGCGAGGAGATCGTCGTCGGCGGCCCACAGGTGCTGCTCAGGCGGCACCGCCGCCAGCCAGCTCGTGAGGTCGGCGTCGCGTTCGACGAAAAAGGCGAGGTCACTCCTGCTGAGCCCTGGGTGCAGAGCGGCGGCACAGAGCACAGGAGTGTCATTCGTGTGGGAGCACGAGAATGTCCATCGCTCCGCCGACCGAGTCATCACGTTTCGCATCGCGTGTTTCGAGAGGGGATGTTCGGTCGGCCCGATGTGGATGGGCACGGAGGATGAGACGGGAGAGCGCGCGTCGCGGTCGGCCGGCGCGGCGGAGGGTTTGCAGATGGCGGCGGTGCTCGGCGTGGGCAATCGCCTCGCGGATGCGTTGGCGGTGCAGCATCAGGATGTGGTCGGGGTGCATCGGGGGATTTCCAAGTCGGTCGGTGGGTCGTGGCGCTCAGATGTACGACGAGACTGCGACTCGATCGGCCAGCGCAGTGCGGGCGGTGTCATTCGTGGTCGACGTGGGAGCATCGACGAAGCTCTCCTCGGTGACTTGGGCGGCGTAGAGGTCGGCGCCGATGGCGTCGAACAGCGGGGCCGTCTGCGTCGCCATCGCCCGGAGCGCCACCAGCTTGCGGTCGAGCGCGGACTCGTCGAGACGGAGATGGACGCTCAGCTGACCGGCGGGTACACCTGCTGGTCGGGCGTCGCTCATGTAGATGCCGAGCTCCTCGTGAAGGTGGCCGAAACGCGCAAGGTGCTCGGCTGTCCACGTGGCGTGGAGCAACCTGGCCGGCCAGCCGCGTTGTTCGCACGCGTCGCGAACCCAGCGATGGACGGCGATGTGGTCCGGATGAAAGGTGATCCCGTCGGGGCCGAAGGTGACGACGGTGTCGGGCCGCACCTGGTCGAGCAGCTGGCCGACCAGCGCGGTGCCCTCGTCGGCATGCTCTGCCAACTCGCCGTCGGGGAGACCAAGGACGTGGTGCTCGGTGACACCGAGCACCGCCATCGCCGCGGTTGCCTCCAACGATCGGACCCGTCCGAGCCGGGACGGCGGCCAGGTCTCGGGGTCGCCGGTGCCACGCTCGCCGGCGGTAGCTGTCACGCAGACGACGCGCTGGCCGCTGTCGACGGCGGCCGCCATCAGCCCGCCGGCCAGATACGTCTCGTCGTCGGGATGCGCCCAGACCGACAGGATGGTTCCGAGGTTGATGATCGTCGTGTCCATGCCGTTCACCCTCACCGGCACCGCTCGCATACCGCTCACACCCGATCCCAAGTCGCTGTGAGTCGATGAGAGCGTGGTACGAGCGGCCGGGCGCATCGTGACCGCCATGACCAACACCACCACCACCACCACCACCGACGCGCTCGAACGGTTCCCACTCGAACCGCTCGCAGCGCCCACCGCGAACGCCATTACGGAATTGACCACTTCGGCGCCGTGGCGGCCGGAACTGTCCGAGGCGACGCTCGAAGGCTTCCGCGCACGAGCCGGCGAGCTCGACCGTGCCAACGTCTACTTCGACGACGACCTGGGGGAGTTGCGCGACGTCGGCTACCTCGCCGCGGCCGTCCCGTCGGAACGGGGCGGGTGGGGCCTCGACCTCGCCCAACTGGCACGCAGCCAACGGCGCCTCGCCCGGTACGCGCCAGCTACCGCGCTGTCGATGAGCATGCATTCCTACTGGGTCGGCATCGCCAACGAGTTGGAGCGCCTCGGCGACGATTCGTTGCGCTGGATTCAGGAGGCCGCCGCCGCCGGCGAGGTGTTCGCGGCCGGTCACGCCGAAGCGGGCAACGACATCCCCGTGCTGCTGTCGACCTGCCGGGCCGAGCGGGTGCCCGGCGGCTACCGGCTGACCGGCCGCAAGCAGTTCGGCTCGAACGGCCCGGCCTGGTCGTGGCTCGGCGCGCACGCCATCGACACCGACGCCTCGGACGGCCCCCAGATCGTGCACGCCTTCGTGGAGCGCTCCAGCCCTGGCGTCACCGTGGTCGAGACCTGGGACACGCTCGGCATGCGGCCCACCCAGAGTCACGACACGGTGCTCGACGGCGTGTTCGTGCCCGACGCGCGGATCGGGCGCGTCGTGGCGGCCGGTGACGGCAGCGACCCGTTCCTGGTGGCGATGGCGATCTGGCCGCTGGCGCTGATCGCTGCCGCCTACCTCGGCATCGCCGAGCGGACCTTGGAGTTGGCCGTCGAGAGTGCCCGGAACAAAACGTCGATGGCGATCGAGCGCGGTGCCCTGGCGTACAACCCGATGGTGCAGCATCAAGTCGCCGAGATGTACCTGGAGCTCGACGCTGCCAACGCCACGTTCGAGCGATTCGTCGACGAGTGGGTGGCGGGCGTCGACCACGGCGAGGGTTGGGTGCCGCGCGTCTACGCCATGAAGTGGCGCAGTGTGGAGGCCGCCAAGCGGGTGGTCGACACCGCCCTCGACGTCGCCGGCGGCGCTGCGATGTTCCGCGGCAGCGAGCTGGAGCGGCTCTACCGCGACGCCCGCTGCGGTGGCTTCCACCCCGGCAACGATGCCCTGACGCACGAGCTGGTCGGCAAGTCCGTCCTCGGCATTCTCGCCGAGCAGCCCAGATGGTGAGCCGTTCGGGCGTGTGCTGAAGCGGCGACCCGTCAGAGAGCGCGCAGCGCGTGCTCGATGGCGGCGTCGCCGTCGAGGCTCGCGCCCTGGTCGAGTGCGGCCCGGTAGCCGTCGTCGCCCAGCACGACGCTCAGTCGGGCACCAAGCTCCCTGAGTGTCACCTCGTCGGCACCGAAGATCCGATGCCCCGACCCCGTCGCTCGCACGGCACCTTCGAGCACGGCGGCGTCCCGGTGTCGTCCGAGTCGCTCCAACAGTGGGGCGATCGAGCGGAGCGTCGTCCACTGGGTCGACCACATGCCGGCCCGCTGCCAGTGAGGGATCAACCACCGATAGTCGGCGGCGGCAACGGCGGGATCGCCGATGCGCGCCTCGATCGACGCCTTGGATGCCCCCGCGACCCCTCGCACGAATGAGGCGTTCGTCGCCTCGGCCAACTCGACGGCCCGGCCGAGCCACTCCTGTGCCCGCTCGACGTCGAAGCCCATGGCTGCCTCGCCTGTGCAGTACCACACGTACGCCGCGACAGGGGTCTCGGCCTCGCCGATCTCGAGCAGCAGCGAGTCGGCGAGCGCGGACGCCGCAGGTGCGCCGGCGTAGCCGAGTGCGAGCAGTTCGGCGCCCGCCGCGATCAGCCGCCGAGCCGAGTCGGCGCCGGCTGTCACGACACCTCGTCGATACCAGCTCGCGGCGGCGTCGAGCCGTCCCTCGAACAGGTCGTGGTTGCCGCGTATCGTCGCCACCACTTGCGACAAGCCGCCGGGCTCACGCTCGCAGATCGCGACCGCCCGAGCACTGCGGGCGCCCGACTCGGCGAGGTCGCCGGCCATCCACGCGTGGTACGCCGCTGCCGCCCAGACTTGTGACGCATTCGGGGCCTGTCCGTCGGAGTCGGCCGCGATCACCCGTTCGGCCCACGCGAGCACGTCGGGGCGCAGCCGGAGGAGCGCGTAGCTCGTCACGGCTGCCACCAGGCGGCCCGCCTGCTCGACGAGGTGGTGACCGATCAGCCAGCCCAACGCGAGCTGGAGCTCGGGGATTGCGTGGTCGATCTCGGTCAGCACTGATTGGCCCGGAACGTGCAGCCGTCGCTCGGCACGCTCGGCCCACTCGACGAACCAGCGCGCGTGCCGTTCGCCGACGAGGTCGTCGCGACCTGTCGTTGCGAGTTGCTCCGCGGCGAACGCCCGTAGCGTCTCGAGCAGCGCATATCGTCCGGCGGGCACGCGCACGACCAGCGAACGCTCGGCGAGCCCCGCCAGGTGGCCGGCGACGGTCTGGTCGTCCAGCGCGCAGACCGCGGCCGCGTCCACCACGGTGAACGACCCGACGAAGATCGACAGGTCGGCAAACGTCTGGCGCAGTCTCGGATCGAGCAACTCGAACGACCAGGCCACGGTCGCGTGCAACGACCCGTGGTGGGACGATCCGCGGTAGCCCGACGACAGCAACGCGAACCGCGAGTCGAGTCCGGCCGCGATCTCGGCCACCTCGTGGGTGTGCAGGCACGCCGCCGCCAACTCGATCGCCAACGGCAACCCGTCGAGCCGGAGGACGATCTCGACGACGCGCGCCAGCTCCGTCGGGCTCGGATCGAACGCCGGCTTCACGGCCCGAGCGCGCTCCACGAACAGCGATACCGCCGGAGAGTCGGCGCCGAGCACGAGCGGGGGCACCACCCGCACCTGCTCGCCAGGCACCCGCAACCGCTCGCGGCTCGTCGCCAACAGCGTCACGTTCGGACACCTCGCCAGCAGATGTCCTGCCAACTCTGCGATGGGGTCGAGGACGTGTTCGCAGTTGTCCAACATCACGACCACCTCGCTGTCCCCGAGGACCGAGGCCACACGCTCTGCCAAGGCCACTCCCGGCCGGGCGTCGATCGCCAGCGCGGCGGCGACCACATCGACCGCCGACCCCTCGACGGCCTTGGCCAGCTCGCACACCACGACCGAGCGATCGGCTCGCCCTTCACGAAGGAGCCGCCCGACCTCGACCGCCAACCGGGTCTTGCCGACCCCGCCTGGTCCGGCCAGCGTCACCAGCCGACAGCTGTCGAGGCTCGCCGCCACCTCGACCACCAGCGCGTCCCGGCCGATCAGTGACGTCACCGGAAGTGGTAGCCGGGTCTCCGGCTGCCACCCGGTGTCGGCCAGCCCGAGCAACCCGGCGTGCTGCGCGGCCAGCACGGGTGACGGCTCGATGCCCAGTTCGTCACCCAGTAGGCGCCGAAAGTCGTCGAACTCGCGCAGCGCCTCAACCCGCCGTCCTGTCGCCTCCAACGCCGACATCAGGAGCGCACGCGGCCGCTCACGCAAGGGCGCTTCCTCGGCCAGCGCGGTCAAGTCGGCCACCAGCCCGTCAGTGTCGCCGGCGATCAGCAGCTGCTCGGCCCGAAACTCTCGAGCCCGGAGTCGGTATTCGTCCAGCCGCGTCGACTCGGTTCGTCCGTCGTCGACGTCTGCCAACTCCGGGTACGCCGGGCCGTGCCATCGCTGCAACACCGACTCGATCTCGGCCATGACCACGTCCGTCGCCTCGTCGGTGCTCAACAGGCCCAGCAGGCGATCGGCGTCGAGTTCGATGTCCGAGGCGGTCAGCCGGTAGCCGTCGCCCACCGACTCGATCAGGCCGTCAGGCAGACCACGGCGGAGCCGGGACACGTGGTTCTGCAAGGCGGCAGCGGGCTCACGCGGCGGTCGTCCTGGCCACAACACGTCGATCGCGGCATCGGCAGAGACCACGTGACCACGACGAAGCACCAGCAACGCCAACAGCCGGCGCTGCAACGGTCCCTCGGGCGTGACATCGACACCTGCGTGATCGACGACACGAATCGGGCCGAGCACCTCTACACCCAACCGCGCGCTGGTACCCATCGCCTCCATTTCACCATCTCACGAAGCTCCCCGTGGCGACCGAGTCCGCCGCGATGCCCAACGCCGTACTCGCCGCTGCGGCGGGCACACCGAGACCCCCTTCGGGAATGCTGTAGGTCTTGGCGGGGGTTAACCCCATGGAGTCCGGTCTCGGCCGGATGGCAAGGTGCATGTCGTGTCGTTACTCCCCGAGCCCGACCGCCGCGACGGCGTGCGGCGATACGCCTGGCCGATCGATCTGACGGTGCAGGCGCTGCTCGTCGTCGGGGCCGCGTTGCTCTACTTCCGCGTGCGCGGCGTGACGGAGGGCAGCGTGACCGACGCCGTGCAGCACGGCTACGACGTGTTGCACGTCGAACGGTGGCTGGGGATCGACGTCGAAGAGTCGTTCCAGAACCTCGTGCTCGGCAGCCACGCGCTGACCACGTTCGCCAACTGGGTGTACATCTGGGGCCACTGGCCGGTGATCGCGGTCACGTTGATCTGGTTACACCGAACCCGCCGCGGCGAGTACCTGCTGTTGCGCAACGCGATCTTCGTCTCGGGGGCGATCGGCCTGGTGATCTTTGCGCTCTACCCGGTGGCGCCGCCACGCCATCTGCCCGACCGTTTCGTCGACACGGTCACCGAACTGTCGCGTTCGTATCGGGTGCTCCAGCCGCCACGGTTGATCAACGAGTACGCGGCGATGCCCAGCCTGCACATGGGTTGGAACCTGCTGGTAGGAATCGTCCTGTTCCGGTCCGGCCGTCATGTCGCGTTGCGCGCGTTCGGCGTGGCCGGGCCGCTCTTGATGGCGTTCGCGATCGTCGCCACCGGCAACCACTACATCCTCGATGCGGTCGTCGGGTCGGCGGTTGCGCTCGTCGGTTTGGCCGGCTCGCACCTGGTGTGGCGGTTCGTCTACGCCCGCCGCGCGCAACTCGGCGAGCAGCCCGACGTCGTCGGCGACGATGTCGGCGATGCGCCGTACCGTCAAGCCGGGGGCGGGTTCGCGGTCCGACCTGCTTCGTCCGAACAGCCACTCGCCGGCGAGCCGGCCGACGACGACTGGCGCGAGGAGGTGCTCGTCGACCACTGCGCCGGGTACCGATCTCGGTAGCGGCGCGGCCGGCCGGCACCGAGTTCTCAGCAGGGGCTTGTCGTGCCGGTGGCGTCGTGGACGACGACCGGGTTGTCGGCCACCACAGCGGTCGCCACGATGCACGCCATCATCGCGTCGTACGAATCGCCGAGGTACACGTGGATGGTCTCGCCGTCCATCTCGTAACGCTCGGCGTCGAGCGCCGAGACGAGTGCGCCGGCCACTACCTCCACGTCGACCAGATCGAGCGCGTCGCCGACGCCGAGCGCGTCGCGGATCCCTCCGTCGCCCGTATCGACATCGCCGATGTCGGTATCGGTGGTGTCGCTGCCCGTCCCTTCAGCATCGGGTACGTACGAGTAACTGAACGTGACGTCGGTGCCGCCGTCGTGGCTCACGCCGCCGACCGCCAGGGAACGCGTGCCCTGCTGGTAGACCACGTTGAGCGTCGGGCTGCCGTCGAGGTCGGACGTCGTGCGCAGCGCTTCCGACCAGCCGTCGAGTGCCTGCCGGTAGAACGCGTCGAACTCGTCGAGCGTCAGCGCGGCCGTGCCCGAGACGGCGATCATGTGCCCCGACGCGCCGCCATCGATCGAGCTCGAACTGGTGATCGCGAGGCCGTCGGGGAGCGCGACGTCGGCGGGCCAGTCGTCGGGCAGCCGCCCCGACGTGGAGAAGTCGACCGAGCCCTCGTCGGAGTCGAGGCGGAAGCTGCCCGAGTCGCCGTCGATGGTGATGTCGGCATCGCCGCCTGCGGCCCGCTCGATCATCCGCTCCACCGCGCCGGTGCCCTGGTCGTCGCCGCCGCCGCAACCGGTGAGGCTCGCCACCAGGGCGAGTGGGATCAGCGTTGACGATCTCGCGGCGATGCGCATGAGGTACTCCTTGTCCCGCCGGACGCCGTGTGCGTCCAAGTCATCGAGTTATCGCAAAGAACCTGCCCGAACTCCATGAGTAATTGCTGCTCACAGGTAGGCAGCAAAGTAATTTCGGTGGGGGATGAGGGCGGAATGGGCGTTCGCGGGACGCGACGACGAGTTGGCGCGGCTGCGTTCAGCGGACGCGACGGGGCCGGTCTTGTTGCGCGGGACGGCGGGCATCGGCAAGACCCGCCTGGCGCGTGAGGTGGCTGCCGCACATTCGGCGTCGATCTGGTTGGCTGCCAGCGCTCCGCTCTCGCGGGTGCGCTATGGCGCGCTCGCGCCGTTGCTCACCGAGCTGTCGATCGAGCCGGCCGCCGAGGCCGGCGACCTCCTGGCCGACGTCGACCGGGCGCTGGCGGCCCGCCCGCTGCCAACGTTGATCGTCATCGACGACATCGGTCGGGCCGACCCTGGCACGCTCGAAGTGGTCGCGCTGGTGGCCGAGCGCGACCACTCGCGGCTGGTGATGACGACCCGCGACACCGACCCGCTGCCCGAGTTCGTCAATCGGTGGTACGACTCGGGCGTTCTGGAGGTGATCGAACTCGAGCCGCTGGGCCGTTCCGTCGTCGAGGGGCTACTCGTCGCTGCGTTCGGCGCTCCGCTCGACCCCGCCGCCGTCGCGGCCTTCGCCGAACGCAGTGGCGGCAACCCGCTGCTGTTGCGCGAGCTGGTCCGCGGGGCCGGCGCGGCCGGGCACGGCGTGGTCGGCCCCGGCGGGTTGAGCATCGAGCCGGCATCCAGCCCGCGGCTGATCGAACTGCTCGGCGAGCGGTTCGCCGGCCTGTCGGCCGCCGGTCGTGAACTGATCGAGCTGTTGGCGCTCACTGGCCCGCTGCGTTTGCTCGACAGCGCCCACGAGGTACATCTCGACCAGGTCCAAGCCGACGGGCTGGTCGTGCTGGCGGCCGACGGCTCGGTGCAGCTTGGACATCCCCTGTACGCCGAGGTGCTGGTCGCCGGCATGCCTCCGATCCGGTATCGCCGCGCGTGCCGGGCGGCCGCCGACCTGTTGCGACGTGACGCCTTCGGTGATGCGCAACTGCGCGCCGCGCTGCTGACGCTCGACGCCGGCGACACCTTGAAAATCGGGCACCTCCGCGCGGCGGTCGAGCACGCGCTCGCGTGCGGCGACCATCGCTCGGTACTCCGCCTCACCGACGGTGACGTGGCCGATGGCCGCGGCACGGAACTGTTGCGGTGGCGTGGCCATGCGCTGTCGCATCTCGGCGAAGGCGGCGCGGCCGAGCAGGTGCTGGAGCAGGCGATCGGCGCCGCCGGCGACGACGAGCAGCGCGCGCGCCGCGCGGGCGTTGGCCGAGCACCTGGCCGTGCGCGAACGTCGGCCAGCCGTGGCAGTGACACGGCTCGACGCCGTGCTCGAGACGATCTCGCACGCCGAGTGGCGCAACTTCGTCGCCGCCGACCGAACCCGGTGGGCGATCCTCGTCGGCGAGCGGCCTGCCGAACGGCCGCCCGACGACGGCGCGGGCGACGACATCGCGCGCCTGAACGTGACCATGACCGACGCCCTGGTGGCCGTGATGGCCGGCCGTCTCGCAGCGGCTGCACGCCACATCGAGGCCGGGTTGCCGCTCGCCGAACGCCTGCGCGCCGAGGTGCCGAACGGGGCCGACCTGCTCCGGCTCACCGACTGGATTCGCCTGCTGTTCGCCGGCCAGCTCGATCGCTCGCGTGCGCTCGCTGCCACCGCCCTCGACGCGGCCGGGCCCGATGCCGAAGCGGCCGGCGTGTGGCAGTACGCGATCTCGCTGATCGACCTTCACGCCGGTAGGCCCGCCGCCGCGGCCGAGCGCAGCACGGACGCGATCCGTCTGCTCGAATGGCGCGACTTCACCGGGCTGGTTGCCACTGCCCATGCGGTGCGTGCCACCGCGTTGGCCCAGCTGGGCCGCATCGGTGAGAGCCGGGTGGTGCTCGACCGGCTCGACGGGTTCGACGAGCTCGACATCTGGGCCGCGTTGCAGCGGGCCCAGGCAGTGGCCTGGGTAGCTGCCGCCGAGCAGCGGCACCCCGACCTGTCCGAGGTGGTGGCTGTCAGCCGGCGCGGCGTCGCTGCCGGACAAGTGTGCCTGGCGGCGATCACCAGCCACGTAGCGGTGCGGCTGGGGCATGCCGAGCTGGTCGCCGACGACCTCCACGAGGCGGCGCTGCGGTGCGAGGGCACGCTGCTACCCGTCTTGTCGGCACACGCCGCAGCCGCGATCGCTCGGCGTCCGGCCGACTTGCTCGACGCCGCCGAACAGCTTGCCGTCCTGGGCCTCAACGGTGCCGCCGCGGATGCTGCGACGCACGCGGCACGGCTGCTCGACGCCGATGGACGGCGCGAAGCCGCACGCCACGCGTCGCAGCAGGCGGCGCGCTGGATGCGGCCGTCCGGATCGGCTCACGAGCTGACCCTCCGTGAACTTGACGTGGCCCGTCGGGCGGCCGAGCGATGGTCGAGCCGAGCAATCGCCGAGCAACTCGACGTGTCGCCGCGCACCGTCGACAACCATCTCAGCCGCGTGTATCGCAAGCTCGGCATCGCTGGTCGCCCCGAGTTGGCGCCAGCGCTCCAGGCACTCGGCCTCATCGACTGAAGCGCTCGGTTGGTGACCTTCGACCCTGATTGGGTGTGCCCCGGCCGGGGGATACTGAGGACATGAACGGAGTTGTGGTCGGAGTCGACGAGTCAACTACTGCGCAGGACGCGCTGCGGTGGGCTCACGCGTATGGGGGGCTGCGCCAACAGCCGGTGACCGCACTGATGGCCTGGGACTACATCGGGCAGCGCCACGCCGACGGCACGCCGTTCGACCCGAAGTATTCGCCCGAGGTCGCCGACCAGGAACTCGGCAAACTCGTCGAGCGCGCGCTCGGCCCCGATAGCGGCGTCGTTCGCGTCGCCACGCTCGACAAGCCCGAGGCGGCACTTCAGGAGGCGAGCACCACGGCCGACCTCGTGGTCGTCGGCGCGCGCGGACTGGGTGGCTTCCGCGGCCTGCTGCTGGGCTCGGTGAGCCGAAGTGTGTTGCACCACGCGGAGTGCCCGGTAGCGGTCGTCCGTGGCGAGGCCACCGACCTGGCCGGGCCGATCGTGGTGGGCATCAACGGGTCGGAGCACGCCGAGCGGGCGCTTCAGTGGGCCGCCGCGTTCGCGGCCGAATCGGGCCGCCGGCTGATCGTCGTGTGGGCCTGGCAAGTGCCGATCGTGGGCGGCCCGTTCTACCCGATCGCGCTCGACTACGAAGGCGTCGCCCAAGAAGCCGCGAGCGGTCTCCACCACGCGGTCGAGGCTGCGCAGATCACAGGAGTCGACGTCGACGAACGTCCGCTCGAAGGGCAGCCGGCCGCGCAGATTCTCAGCACCGCCGAGAACGAGGGTGCGTCATTGCTCGTGGTCGGGGCACGTGGGGCGACGAACCTGACGGCGCGGTTGCTCGGCTCGGTCAGCGACCAGGTCGTCCAGCACGCCACGGTCCCGGTCGTCGTCGTCCCCTGAGCCGGGTCACCAGCTGATTTCGACCTCGATCTCGGTCGACTCGCCGATCTCCACCTCGAACTTGAACTGGACCTCGTCGGGGACGCGGACCGAGTATCTGGTTCCGGCGCGGACGAACTCGACCTGATTGTGTCGCGAGAGCTGATCGGCAAGGTCGCGGAGCTTGGCCGCAGCATCCTCTCGCCGCAGCAGGCGCTCTTCTTCGAGTTCAAGTAGTTCGTCGTCCATCGAGTGGTCCTTCGCTCAGAGGGATTGGTCAACACGCGAGAAGGTCGTGCGCTCACATCTTGACGTGGCCGACCACCTGCGGGACGACCCGCAACATCTGCTCGGTGTCGAGGCCGTCGTACTCGGGCGAGTTGAGCAGCCCGGCGACGGCGTCGGCGGCGGCAGCCTTGAGCCGGTAGCCGGCCTCGCGGTGTCCGGCCGGGTCGATCATGCAGGTGACCCGCATCACATAGCGATCGAGGTGCTGCTCGACCACGCCGAGCACCTCGGGCTGCGACCGGAACGTGTCGTCGGTGGCATGCATGCAGGCAACCGACAGCACCTGGGCGGCCCGACCCGTCGGGATGGTCGCCGGTACGTCGATGTCGACGACCGCCCGCGACGCTCCCTTGGACACGTTGCGCAGCGTGCGGATGGTGGAGGCGGCGACGTAGACGACGTCGCCGTCCCACGTGATGAGCGTCACCGAACGTAAGCCGAAGCCGGCCAGCTGGCCGACGATCTCGCCGTTCAACTCGACCTCGTCACCGATCGCCGCGGTCCGTTCGAGCAGCAGCATCGCGGCCGTGAGGAAGTCGGAGATCGGTTCGCGGACGGCAAACGCGGTAGCCGTGATCAACCCGCCGAGGACGACGATCAGCGTCGACGTCTGGATCCCTGCCGACAGCAGCGCCTCGACGGCGATCGCGGCCAGGCCACAGATCATCAGGAACCAGCGGAGCAGTTGCAGAATGCCGGCGCTGCGGCGGGCACGGAGGGTGTTGCGGCGCCCGTTGATACGGGCCGCGGCAGTGAGGACCGCGGCAGTGAGGGCGGTGATCGCGGCGGTGACACCGATCAGCATCGGAGTAGACATGCCTCGTTCCTACCTGAACGGCCGCGCCGATGCAGGTCGGGACAGCGTGCCATCGGGCACGCAGCGGCACGTGGTGGCGGTCAGTGGGTATGCCCGGCGTGGTCGAGTTCGCCGGGTTGACCGCCCGGTTCGACCACGACGAACTGGCCCATCATCCCGGCGTCCTCGTGTTGCAGCACATGGCAATGGAACATGTACGCCACGTTGGGATCGGCCAGCTCGCCGAACCGGATCAGCAACCTGACGGTTGCGCCGTTCCCCACCTCGACGGTGTCCTTGCGGCCACGCAGATGGGTGGCGGGCAGTTCGCCGTTCACGTCGGCGACGTGGAACTGCACGTCGTGGACGTGGAAGTTGTGCGGCAAGCCAGACTGGTTGCGAACTTCCCACAACTCCACCGAACCAGCCTCCACGACGGCGTCGATTCGGCCCATGTCCATCTGCTTCCCGTTGATGTCGTTGCCGCCCAGCGTGAACCGGCGCTCGACCGTGACGTCGGAGAGCTCTGGGGGCGTGTCTGAGCTGGGGAGCTGATGCGGCACCGGTTCGCTCGGCGACAAGATCGCCGCGGCGCGCACCGCGAGTACGTCGAACTCGTCGTCGCCTCCGGTGAACCGGTCGAACATGAAGTTCGCCGCGCTATGAGGGAACGTCCGCAGCACGGCCTCGTCGCCGGCCTCGAACTCGACGACGATCTCGGCTCGCTCGCCCGGCGACAGCTGGACCCTGGTCAACTCGGCGGGTGCGTCCACGAAGCCTCCATCGGTCGCGACCAGACGGAAGCTTCGGCCGTCGGCGAAGCCGAACTCGAAGAACCGTGCGTTGCTCGCGTTCAGCAGCCGGAACCGCACCTGTTCGTGGCGCACGGTCACGTGCGGGTCGAAGGTGCCGTTGACGAGGATCTTGTCACCGAGCACTCCGGTCGATTCGAGAAACCCGGCGTTCATGTCGAACTGGTGGTCCCCGTCGAACTTTCGGTCCTGGACGATCAGCGGGATGTCGTCGACGCCGTACGTGGCGGGCAGCGACGTGCCATCGGAGGCGTCGTCGACGATCTGGAACATTCCGGCGACGCCGCGGTACACATGTTGTGCGGTGCGTCCGTGCGGGTGCGGGTGATACCACAACGTGGCGGCTGGCTGGTCGACCACCCAGGTCGGTACCCACGTGTCGCCCGGCTCGATCGGCTGGTGCGGTCCTCCGTCCATCACCGCCGGCAGGTGCATCCCGTGCCAGTGCATCGACGTCGCTTCGCCGATCCGGTTGTGGACCGCGACTTCGACTCGTTCTCCGGTCCGGGCGCGCAAGGTCGGCCCGAGGTATGCGCCGTTGACGCCCCACGTCGCTGTGGGCCGATCGTCGAGGAACACGGTTTCGCCCGCTTGCACCGTGAGGTCGAATCGACGCGTCCCGTCGCTACCGACGGTGCCCTCATCGAGCGGCGGGATGCGCAGAGCATTGCGGAACCCGAGCGAACCGACCGTCGACGTGTCAGCTCGCGCATACACGACGGCGACCGCAACCGCGAGCAGCACCGCAATCACCCCGGTCGCCGCACCACCGACCGCGACGAACCGTCGCCATCGTCGCCCGCCGCGCACACCGTCGTCTGCCATGGCTCCCACCATGACCGAAGGTCGCGCCGCGCACATTCGTGTTCGCTGGCGTCTTCATGGTCGGGCCACCCCCACCCACGACTCGCCCGCCGCAAGATCGCCTCAATTCGCGCGGTGTAGCCGTGATCGCGCTGTCTGTGGCGGGTGTGCGTTGTTGGGGGTCGGCGACAACGCCGGCACCGACCTCCTCGACGATCTCGGCGCCTGTCCGGAGGGCATGAACAATGGAGTACCTGCGACGGTGGTGGAGTCGCCCGGCGATGCTCGCCGCGGTTGTCGCTCTCGCCGTGCCCGGTCTGGTAGCGACCGCGAGCGCCGCGATGCCGTCGATCAGGCTTGTCGGAACCCGGGTGACCGTGGAGGTGGTGAGTCTCGAGCCGACGGTGCTGACGGATGCGGTCACGCTGGCGGTGTCGCTGGGTGGGTCGGCACAGTTCACCACGCACTCAGTCGTCACCGCTGAGATGCCCGAGGCCGTGCGTCCGGTCTACGAGAGCCTGCTTCCGGAAAGTCTCGTGCGGGATCCGTACCCAGTGGACATGCCCCCCGAATCCGGTCCGGCCGGTGGATCGGGCGCGTACGTATCTGGACTTGCCGCTCGGATCGGAGCCGACGAGTGGCACCGGTCGGGCTTTGACGGCATCGGTGTCACGATCGGCGTGATCGATTACCTGGACGTGCCGCTGTATTGGAACGAGACCGAACACGGCCCGCGGCCCGACGCTGACGACGTGCACTGCCGGTCGACGGGTACCGATTGCACCGCAATGTTCTTCGACGGTGTCGATCGCGGTGGCGAAGACCATGGGGCGGCAGTGGTTGAGATCTTGCGCGAGGTGGCCCCGGGAGCGCGGCTCGTGTTCGGCCGGGCGACCAGCCTGCAGGACTACCGCGACCTGGTGGACTGGTTCGCGACGCAAGACGTGTCGGTCATCAGCCGGTCGCTCGGCAGCCGCTACGACGACCCCGGCGACGGACGCGGCGACCTCAACGAGATCGCCGAGTATGCGGTGAGCCGGGGCATGCTGTGGGTGAACTCGGGTGGCAACAACGGAAACGGCAAGTACGTCCGGCAACCGGTCGAGCTGATCGGCCTGGGGTTCGTCTCGTTCGGCGGAAGTCGCTATCTGCCCTTCAGCGGCAAGGTGTCGCTCGGCGGGGTCCGCTGGGCCAACGACTGGGATGCCGGGTTGTTGAGCCGGACTGACTACGACATCGTTCTGTTGCGAGCGCCCAAGGGCCGGCCCGAACTTGGCCTGCCGATCGCCGTCTCGGCCGCTAAGCAGACGCTCGGCGCGCCGCCGATCGAGCTGATCGCCGGCACATTCACGCCGGGGCCGGGCGAGCAGTTGTACCTGACGGTGAAGTGGTTGCTTGGCGACATCACCGGCGACGTCATCGAGGTGCTCGACTACGGCGACGGCATGGCTACCGGTACGCAGGCCGCCTATTCGGCGGCCACGCCGATCGTCACGTCCCGATCAGCCGGCGTGATCTCGGTCGGTGCGGTCGATCCTCCTGGCAGTGCCGTTGTCGCCCGGTACAGCGCCCAAGGCCCCAGCAACGACGGGCGGGTGATCCCGTCGGTATCTGCGCCGTCGGGATACTTCACGTCGGTGCTCGGTGTCTTCAGCGGTACCAGTGGGGCAGCCCCCGTCGTCAGCGGGCTGGCCGCGGTGATGCAGAGCGCCGGCGGTCCGCGCAACCCCGAGCAGCTCGGCGCGACGATCAGGTCGAACGTGGTGGACCGCGGCCCGGCCGGGCCCGACTCGATGTTCGGGGCAGGAGAGGTACGGCTGCCACCGCTGCCGGGGGCGTCGCCCGGCGCTCCGCCGGCCACCCCGCCCGCTCCTGGTGCTCCGGTGCGCGACACCGCGGCCCGCTTCGTTCCGACACTGCCCACCCGCTTGCTCGACACGCGTACGGAGAGCGCGGTGGGTCCGGCCGCGATGATCGGCGAGTTCGGGCCGGGCGAGGTACGTCACCTCGCAGTCGCCGGGGTCGGGGGCGTCCCGTCGTCGAAGGTCGCTGCGGTTGCCCTGAACGTGACCATGGTGGCTGGCGAGCACCCGGGGTACGTCCAGCTTCTACCGACTGGACAGGGCGCGCTCGGGAGCTACTCGAACGTCAACGCCGACGCGGGTGGCCAGGTTCGGGCCAACTTCGCGATCGTCCCGGTAGGCCGCGATGGCAGGATCAGCATCCACCACCGCGGCGGCGGCCACGTGCTGCTCGACCTCGTCGGATACTTCGCCGACGTCGACGGTGCGATCGCCGGGGGCCGGCTCGAGCAGATCGCGCCGCAGCGCAGCCTCGACACCAGGGCCGGGCCGAAGCCAGCGCCACTCCAACCCAGCGCGCCCAGGGCAGTGCCGCTGCCGGCTGGCGTCGACTGGTCGCGGGCGTCGGCAGTGGTGGTCGGCATCACGGCCACGAATGTCACCGCCCCGGGCTTCGTGCAGGCGTTCCCGGCTGGGCGGAGTGACCTGATCGGCACGACTTCGACGGTCAATCTGGTGCCGGGTGCGACCGTGGCCAACACGGCAATCGTGCCGGTAGGTCCCGGTGCGACGACGATCCAAGTCGTGGCCGGCTTCGGCAAGGCACCACCCGCCGGCGCCCTCGCTGACGTGGTCGTCGATATCGTCGGCTACGTCACGTCCGAACGCGCGCCAGCGGCCACCGACGGCCGCTACGTCGCGATCGTGCCGACGCGCGTGCACGACAGCCGGGTCCGACCCGGTGCCGCCATGGACGACGCGGTACCCGTCGTCGTCAGTGCCGCGGGCGCTGTCGCCGGCCTCCCGTCCACCGCCACCGGCATCGTCTGGAACGTCGCCGTGGTCGACACCGACCGAGCCGGCTTCGCCCGGGCGTGGGCGGACGGTACGACACCTCCCAGCACGTCGATCGTGAACTGGGGCCCAGGAGAGACGCGCGGCGCGGCGGTCATCGCAGCGGCGACGCGGGGCCGTACGACCTTCCTGCTCGACGACGGCAGTGCCAATCGACCCGAGCCAGTCGCGCACCTTGTGGTCGACGTGTTCGGCTACTTCACCTGACGTCTCGGGCTGCGAAATGCGGCCACCGCCTACGCCGGAGCGGGCGATTCGGCTGGCGCGCCCGCCAACGTGGCGATCAGCTGCTTACAGAACGCCGGGAGGTCGTCGGGTTTACGGCTCGTGATCAGCAGGTTGGCGCCACCCTCGCAGGTGACGACCTCCTCGTCGAGCCACGCGCCGCCGGCATTGACGATGTCGGTTCGTAGGCTCGGCCAGCTCGTGAGACGTCGCCCGTCGAGCACATCAGCCTCAACCAGCGTCCAGGGCGCATGGCAGATCGCGGCGATCGGCTTGCCGGCCTCGACAAACGCCCTGACGAGCGCCGTTGCGGCAGGCTCGGTGCGGAGTTCGTCGGGGCTGGCGACGCCGCCCGGGAGGACGAGCATGTCGAACTGCTCGGCATCGGCGTCGCCGAGCGCCTGGTCGGCCTTGAAGGTGTCGCCTCGATCGAGGTGTTGGCGGCCCTGCACGGTGCCCTGTTCCGGCGCGATCAGACGGGCCTCGGCGCCGCGCGACGTGACCGCATCCCAGGGATCGGTGAGCTCGACCTGTTCCACGCCATCGTTGGCGACGAGGAACGCGACGCGTTTCCCGGTCAGGTCGGCGGTGTCGGTCTGAATGTCGGGACGGTCGGCCATGAGATTCTCCATGTTGCTGTCGGGTGTTGCTGCCGGGATTGGCGATTCGGGGGGTGGCCGACTGGTACCCGCTCATCGACCTCACGACACCTGCGTGCCGATGACGTCTCGCTGGAAGAACTGGGTACGGGTTCTCCATGAACGTTGCTTCACCGGTACCCAGCAGCGAGCGACCCGGGGAGGGCGAGGCGCGAGTCCACCCCCGCGTGGCACTCGCTGCTGCCTACGCTTGGCGGTTGGTCGCGATCGGCCTGTTCGTCGCCGTTGCACTGTGGTTCGCCGGGCAACTGCTGTTGGTCCTCGTCCCGCTCGCCGTGGCTGCACTCCTGACGCGCGCGCTCGCCCCGGTGTACGCACGGGTGCGCCAGCGCACGCCCCCGGCACTCGCTGCGGCGGCGACCGTACTTGCCTTCGTGATCGTGCTCGCCGGCTCGCTGGGGGCGGTCGGGTGGGCAGTCGCCGGCGAGCTCGACGACCTCCCCGCCACGCTCGATCGCGGGATCGACGACGTCATCGACTGGCTCGTTGAGGACAGCCCGTTCGACGTCACCCGCGCCGAGGCCGAACAATGGCGATCCGAGGCGGGTGACGCGCTGGCGGGGTTCGTGCGGTCGGTGGGCGGCGACCCGGCGCGGTCGGGGGCAGTGCTGGTCGGTGAACTCGTGGTCGGTGTCGTGCTGGCCCTGATCGTGACGTTCTTCCTGCTCAAGGACGGGCGCCGGTTCGTGCAGCGAGCAACACTGCTGCTGCCAGCGGGTCAGCGGCCGGTCACCAACCGGATGCTCGACCGCGCCTGGGAGGCGCTCGGTGGCTACCTGCGCGGGGCGGCGCTGCTCGGGCTGGTCGAGGCGTTGCTGATCGGCCTGGCGATGCTCATCGTCGGCGCGGAGCTGATACCTGCAGTGATGCTGATCACGTTCCTCGCCGCGTTCGTCCCGCTCGTGGGTGCGGTCGTGGCCGGCGTGATCGCGGTACTCGTCACGCTGGTCACGGCCGGAACGATCCCTGCACTCATCATCGCTCTCGTAGCGGTCGTGGTCCAGCAGGTCGACAACGACGTGTTGGCGCCCGTGATCTACGGCCGGACAGTCCGGCTGCACCCGTTGGTGGTGCTGCTCGGCATCGCGGCCGGTGGCGCGCTGTTCGGCTTCGTGGGGACGGTGTTTGCCGTGCCGGTCCTCGCGGTGGTGATCAATGCCGCCGACGAGCGTCGGGCGGACTACGGCGGCGGCTGACCTGGCTGGGCTAGGTGCGTCCGTCGCCCTGCTGGGCTTGGTCGAGTGCCCGGTCCTGGACGAACGCCCGGGCTTCCCACGTCGCCGCGAAGGTGGTGAAACCGGCGTCGCTGAGCGTCGCGAGCACCCGGGCATCGTCGTCGACGACGACGGCGATCCGGCGTTTCCGTGCCAGCTCGCGCACCACATGGAGCTTGACCTGGGCAGCGGGCCGGCGATCGCCGTCACCACGCATCATCAGGCGGTGACCGTCATCGATACCGTGGCGGCGGAGCCAGGCCCGGGTAGCCCTCCGCAGACGCTCGGGGGCGGCCGGTGACGTAGACGACCTCGTGGTCGGCTGCCAGCGTGTGCACGATGCGCAAGCCCTCGCCGTGGGGTGGGTCGGCGTGGGCCTCGGCGAAGAACGCATCCCAGTCCTTCGGTCGCCCGGTGATGTGGTGCAGCCGGTGGCGCACGTCGGCAACGACGCCGTCGATATCGACAATCGCGATCGCCCGCTCGGCGGGTAGGTTCTCGACGCTGACGTCCGGGCCCGACACGTCAGGTCGCCGCCTCGCTGAGGATGCGCACCACCTCGTCGTCGCCGACCTGGCCGAAGTCGACATAGAACTCGCCGACCGCCGAGAACCGTTGTGGGGTGTCGACGGCGACGTAGTGATCAGCAGCGGCACCCAGACGCTCCACCCAGTCGCGCGGAGCGACCGGCACGGCGAGCACCACGGTGGCCGCGCCCGCGGTCCGCGCGACCAGGCACGCCGCGTGGGCGGTCGCGCCGGTAGCGAGGCCGTCGTCGGCCACGATCACCGTTCGCCCGGCGATGGGCTCCCGCGGGCGAACGGCCCGGTAGGCCGTAGCCCGCCGTTCGAGCTCGGTGCGTTCGCGACGCTCGACCGTTTCGAGCTCGGCGGGCGCGACGCGTGTTGCGTGATCGTCGATCACGCGCACGCCGCGCTCACCGAGCGCCCCGATCGCCAGTTCGTGCTGGCCCGGCATACCGAGCTTGCGAACGAGGATGACGTCGAGTGGCGCGCCCAGTGCAGCGGCAGCTTCGGCTGCGACCGGAACGCCCCCACGGGGGAGCGCGGCGACGATCGGCTGGCTCCCACGCCAGGGAGTCAGCCGCCCGGCCAGTCGGCGGCCAGCGTCGGCACGATCGGCGAACATCCCGTCAGCGAGGGTACGGCTTTGCCCTGCCCCGGAGACGAGCATGAGGTGGCCCGGCCCCGACGAACGATGGTCTGGCCACGGGCTCACCCGTCCGGGCGGTCGACGGGTGGCACCGGCCCGGTTTCGAGCGTGCCTCGCTCGTCGACGCGCTGTGCCTCGGCATCGGGGCCGGCGGGTCGATCGGCGATGACCGACCTCCCTGGTGAGTTCTCGGGCGTCTTGCGCGTGGTGAGAAACCAGAGCACCACCGCCAACGCCGCGGCCGCCCCCAACACGACGACCAGCCAGCCGCCGGTACTCATCGCGCACGTCCCGTGGTGGCGTCCGGTGACCGGCCCTGGTGCTCGATGGTTCCGAGCGTCTCGTCCGCGGCTTGCTCGTCGCCCGCCTCGGCGGACGCCGCGTCGCAGCGGTGACGCTCGGCGACCTGCGGATCGGGCTCGGCGTCCCGCGAACGGTCGTCGCCGAGATCGGGATCCAGCTGGATCTCGCCGTGGGCGTCACGCAACGAACCGTCGAGCAAGTGCTCCGACGTTGCCGCGTCGACCGCCTCGCGCTGCTGGGCCGAGGAAGCGCGTCGAGCCTGGTCATCTGTCATGAGTGTGGCAGTACCCGCTGGTGCGCGACCTCACACACCCACGGGCCATCCGACACCGGTCTGGATGCATGACTCGCGGGCTCGGCGGGTATGGCGGGCTGACGCATCCCAAGCCGGGGAGGGCGCCGACAGCCGGCCACGACCGAAGGAGATGGATGATGAGTGATGAGTCGCAACACGACCCTGAGGGCGGCGCCGAGGCGATCGACGAGGAGGTTGTCGGGCCGCTCGCCGAGTTCCCACCCGAGCGGCCGCTCGGCGCCGAGGACGTCAACCTGTCCGAGCCGTTCGTGCCGGAGTCGCTCGCCGAGCGTGAACAGCGGATCGAACCGCTCGACGAACTCCGGGAGGAGACCGCGGACGCCGAGTGGGCCGAGGACGCAGCCCTGATCGACGTCGGACAACTGGTCGACTCGGACGACGGCCGCCCCGACGACGAGGAACGCATGCTCGGTGACATCGCCGGCGACGCTGAGGGAAGCGAGGAGCAAGCAATGTCGGTCGAGGGCGGCCCCGAGGTCCGGCTTCGCCCGGAGGAGCGTTAGCTACCCGCGACGGGTCGGCCGTTAGCGGCGCAGGCGCATCCGCCGACGCACGCCGGCGAGTGCGATCAATGACCGCGCTGCCGCGGTGGGGCGCAGCTTCGAGCCACCGACGTCGCTCCATTCGCGCAGCGGCATCTCGACGAGCTGGTCGGCGCCGACCGGCTCGACGCCCGGCGCCGGGCGCAGCAGCCGCGCCAGCAGTTCGACATCGAACGACCAGCGGTCGGGGAAGGCCGTGTCGAGCGCAGCGCGCAACGCCGGCGAGGTACGAAACAGCTTGGCGCCGCATTGCGTGTCGTACACGGGTACGCCGAGCACGAGGCTGGCCCCGGTCGCATACATCCGGCCGAGATAGTGGCGCGCGGCGCGGCGCTGCACCGAGTGGCCCAGCAGAGCGACCCGGCTGGCGAGCACGGCCTGGCAGTCGGGTCGCCCGTCGAGCAGTTCGGCCATTCGCACCAGTTCGCCGACCGGCGTCGCCAGGTCGGCGTCGAAGTAGCCGACGATGTCGTAGCGGTCGGCGACGTGTCGCAGGCCGGCGCGCACGGCTTCGGCCTTGCCGGTGTTGGCCGGCTGCTGGAGCACCTCGACGCGGTCCGGCCGGGTGGAGGCGAGTGCGGCCAGCACGGCTGGGGTTGCATCGGTCGACCCGTCGTCGACGAACACGACCAGGGCGACCGCGTCGGCCAGCTCGGTCAACCCGGCCGAGTCGAGCCGGGCCGCCTCATCGAAGCACGGGACGACGACGGCAACGCTCAACGCGTGTACCCGTAGGCCCAGTGCGACAGGCCGGTCAGGTGCCGGCGCAACGGGCCGAGTCGGCGAGTGACGGCGGAGTCGGCCGCCAGCGGCGCCCGCGCGACGCGAGTGAGCAGCGGCCCGCCCCGCCAGCCGCCAACGCCGTGCGCACCGGGTTCGTGCGGGCGCCGGCGGACACGTTCGGCGGCGACCGTGGTGGCCCGCAGCGGCACCAGGCTGGTGAACAACGGTCCGTGGTCGACGACGTCGATCCACGGTTCCAGCTGGGCCAGCAACTCGCCGGCCCGGTAGCGGCGGTGGTGGCCGAGCGCCCGGTCGTGGTTGCCGAACAACGCCGGGTGGCCCGGTACGGCGACGAGGGCCGGCGTGCCCGGGCCGCTCACCGGAGCGAGCGCGCTGGTGACGAAGCCGGCCGGGTCCTCGATGTGCTCGAGCACGTCGAGCACGAGCACCAGGTCGAACCCCGGCTCGGGCACCTCAACGGTACGCGTCACCCGCGGATCGTCAGTGGTGAGCTCGTACTCGGAGTAGTTGACGTCCCAGCAGACGAGTTGCTCGACGTGCGGCAGGTCGGTGATCAACGACTCGCCGAACCAGCCGTCGCCGGCTCCGACATCGAGGATTCGTCGAGCCGAGAGTGCTCCATGGTCGGCGAGCACCCGCCGGTAGGCCCGGAACCGTTCGACCTCCCACGGGTGGCGGGCAGCGCCGGCCCCGCGTTCGGAGAGATCCATGGCGGCGGAGGCTACAGTCTGGCCGCTCGGCCAGACCGGTGACCGAGCGGCCTGCCCCGATGACCGAACCCACCCTGGCGCCACACACCGACCCCCGGCTCAGCGTCGAGGGGCCGCCGGACGCGTGGCGTTGGCCGATCCGGCTGGTCGTCGCGCTGCCGATCGTCGTTGCCGTGGCGCGCGCGGTGGCCCGCGGGTGGTTCCCGATCGGCGACGACGCGCTGCTGACGCTGCGCGCGGCCGACGTGTTCACGCGTCACCACCCGCTGCTCGGCTCGTGGACGTCGGCGTCGCTGGCGCTCGGCACCGACGTCAACAACCCGGGCCCGCTGTACGACGACCTGCTGGCGCCGTTCATGTGGACGTTCGGTCGGGCCTTCGGTTACGGGCCCGGCGTCGCGATCGGTGTCGGCGCCATCAACGTCGCGGCCGCGCTGGCGACGGTGTGGGTGGGGGCCCGGCTTGGTGGCTGGCGGGCCGAGCGGTGGATGCTGCTGCTGGTTGCCGCACTCACCTGGTCGATGGGCAGCGAGCTGCTGTTCGACGTCTGGCAGCCGCACGCGTTGCTGCTGCCGTTCACGTTGCTGGTGGTGCTCACGATGGCGGTGGCCTCGGGCGACACGGCACTGGCCCCACTGTGGATCGCGGTCCTGTCGCTCGTGGTGCAGACCCACATCGGCTACGCCTACGTCGGTGCCGCGCTGGTGGGCGTGGTGGTGCTGGCGGCCGCGCGGCGGTGGCGGCTCCTCGGCACCGGGTGGCGTGCCGCTGTAACCGGTCGCGTCGTCCGCCTGACGGCGGCCGTGGCTGCGGTCGCGTGGGTGCAACCGGTGTGGGAGCAGTTGTTCGGCGAGGGCCAGGGCAACCTGTCACGGCTGGCGGCCAGCGCCGGCGGTGGCGACCTCACGATCGGGGTGCGCAACGCGATCCGGCTGCTCGGGGCGGTACTGGTCATGCCCCCAGGGTGGACCCGGTTCGGGTTCGAAGACGCCGTGCAGCCCGCACCGCTGACACCGACGGCCGACGGCCCCGTGTTCACGATTCCCGGCCTTCCCGGCTTGGTGGTCTCGCTGCTGGGCGTGGTGTTGGTCGTCGGTGCTCTTGCCGGGCTGGCGCGTGCACTGCGCGAACCCGCCCAGCGGGTCGTGCGTTGGGCGCTCGTGGTGGCGCTCGTGCTGGTGGTGGCGGCCGTGGCCACGCTGGCGGTGCAGGTGGTGGGTGTCACCGGGCTGGGCAGCCATCAGGTGCGCTGGCTGTTCGCGATGGCCGCCTACGTGCACGTCACGCTGTTGTGGGGGCTCGTCGAGTACCTAGCGCCGCAACCGCCAACGTTTTCCCGTCACGGCGGCCGGATGACGCCGCTGGCTGCGTTGCGGCTCCTCGTGGTTGGACAAGGCAGGCACTTCGTCGCCGCGCCTTGCCAGCGACGCCCCCGGCTCGCCGGAGCCGAGCAAACGTTGACGGTCACGGCACTAGCCTCGCGCTGGACGAGTCGACCGCGACGGGCCGATCTGGCGTTGCTCGGGTTGGTGGGCGTGCTGGTATTCGCCAATCTGGGGTTCAAGGCGCACGCGCTCGGGCCGGTGGGCGACCGCCGCGCGGCCGACACGCTGCGGCCGGTGTTCGCCGACCTGGAACGCTTCGACCCAGCCGGCCCGGTGGTGTACGACGTCGACAACTTCGTGGTGTTCGAGCCGTACAGCTCGGCCGTGATCATGCGGTTGAACGAGCTGGGCGTCGACGTGCGGCTCGACCACGAGGGCTACCTGCGCCAGTACGGCCCGGGCCGACGGGCCGACGGCACCGAGCAGGTGCGCGTGTTCCAGTACGAGCGTGACGAAGCGCTGTTCTACGCCGGGCCGGGGTGTGTGGTGAGCCGCCACAGCGCGGTCGGTGCTGACGAAGAGGCCGCTGTCGATGCGCTGATCGAGGCCGCCACGGTCGATCTCACCGGTCGCCAGGTCGACAGTTCGGGCCTGCCCGGCGACGTCGCCGGGCTTGCCGAGGCGGCAGGCGCCGGCGACCCCGAGGCGGCTTCTCGCGTGGTGGCCCGCGGGCTACTACCCGTGCTGGTGGGGGAGCAACGGCTGGTGACGACGCCCGCGCTCGACGCCGCGGCAGACGCCACCCCCCGCATCACCGACCGCGTCAACACCACGCTGGCCGTCGTCGCCGAGCCTGCCACCGCCTGCAACCCCGGCTAGCAGCCGGCCCACCGGACGTGGTCAGCGTTCTTGGCGGCCTCGGCGTTCGCCGAGGGCGGCGGCCCAGCGGCTGAGCGGCTGCAAGCCTTCCAGCGCGATCAGGGCGATGACGGTGGCCGTGACCGCTCCAACCCAGAACCCCAGCCCCGCCGCCACGCCGATCGCGGCCGCGGTCCACAGCGACGCGGCGGTCGTCAACCCGCGGATCCGCCCGTCCGACTTGAGGATCGCGCCACCACCGATGAACCCGACGCCGGGCGCGATGTAGGCGGCGATGCGGGTGATGTCGATCGTCACGTTCGTGCTCGCCTGGGTGGCGACGAATGCGTCGAAGCCGGCGACCGACACCACGGTGAACAGCGCCGCGCCGAGCGTCAGCAGCAAGTGCGTGCGCAGCCCGGCGAAGTTCCCGTCGAACTCGCGCTCGATGCCGAGCACCGCGCCGAGCAGGGCCGCCAAGCCGAGCCGCCCGACCACCTCGTACCACTCCAATGCAGCCATCGCCGTCTCGTACCCAGCCGGTGTCGCGGCTACACCTCGCGCGGCGGCCTGTTGGGTCAGCGCAGGTCGGGGAAGTCGAGGCAGGCGGTGCCTTGGCCCTGGTGGTCGCGATGCGGTCGTGTCCCGATCGGGCACGGCACGCCGGCGGGCACAACCCTGCGGACGGTGATGTCACCGTCACCGGTGCAGGTGGTTTCGCGGGCGTCGGCGTTCGGTTCGATCGTGACGCACGACCCCGGTTCCAAGATGCCGTCAGGTGCTGGCGGCGACGCCGGGCCGGTGAACAAGCTCGCCGCGGCGACCGCAATCGCGGCGACCGTGGTGGCGACGACAAGGCCGCGCCAAGGGAACCGCGACGGCTGCAGCGGAACAGCCGACGGCGCCGGGGAAGCGACCGGTTCGTCGAGCACCGGCTCGGGAGCTACCGCGCCGGCCAGCGAGCGGTCGTACATCACCCGGCGGCCGGGGTCGCCAAGCACCCGGTAGGCGTCGTTCAGGGCATGAATCTCGCCGACCGAGTGGGTGCCGGCGACGTCGGGGTGGTGCCGGCGGGCCAGTTGCCGGTACGCGGCCCGGATCGCTTCGGGTGAGGCGTCGGTGGCGACGCCGAGAACCTCGTAGTGCGAGCGGATTCACCCAGTGTACGAACGGCGCCTCGGGCCACGATGATGCTACGCGGGGATGGACCGGCGGAGCCGCGCGAGCGCGGCGAGCAGGTCGTCGCGGTGACGGGCTTCCTTCATCCATGTGGGCAAGCGGTTGAGCAACGTGTGGATCGTGCCGGGGGTGCGATCCTTGGTGCGTTGGGTCGCACCCACGTAGGACTCGAGCAGCGTGAGGTGGCGCAGGTTGTAGGCCCACAGCACGTGCCCGGCAGCGTCGGTGCGCAGCCATAGCGGTTCGCGGAACCACGGGTCGACGTCGGTGCCGGTCACGATTTGGCGCCGAGCCCCAGCCGCCGGCCAGTTGCGTACCAGTGCGCACGCCGGGCAGACCAACCGGCGGTCGGCCAGCCAGTGTGGGCGCGGCGAGCCGTCGACGTCGGGAGCCAGGGTGACCCGGGCGAACCCGGCGCAACGCGGGCAGCGCACGAGCACTTCGTCGAGGAACACTTCGAGGCGGTCGCCGGGGTCGTGGAAGCGGCCCGGCGGGCCACCCTCGCGGGCGCCCACGACTCAGGCCCGGTCGAGCGCCTGGGCGAGATCGGCCACCAGGTCGGCCGCGGCCTCGACGCCCACCGACAGGCGCACCAGGTTGGCGGGCACCTCCAGCGGTGAGCCGGCGGCCGAGGCGTGGGTCATCTGACCGGGGTGCTCGATCAGGCTCTCGACCGCCCCGAGCGACTCGGCCAGCGTGAACAGTTCCGTGCCGGCGGCCACCCGCAGCGCGGCCGCTTCGCCACCGCGCACGGTGAAGCTGACCATGCCACCGAAGTCACGCATCTGCTTGGCCGCCGCGGCATGGCCCGGGTGGTCGGGGAGTTGCGGGTAGAGCACGCGCTCGACGGCGGGGTGCCCGAGCAGCAGGTCGACGATCGCCCTGGCGTTGGAACAGTGCCGTTCCATCCGCAACGCCAGCGTCTTGACGCCGCGCAACACCAGGTAGCAGTCGAACGGGGCCGGTACCGCTCCGGCGGCGTTCTGGGTGTAGCGCAGGCGCTCGGCCAGCCCGTCGTCGTCGACCGCCAGGAACCCGCCGACGACGTCGCTGTGGCCGCCGAGGTACTTGGTGGCCGAGTGGACGACGATGTCGGCGCCGTGGGCCAGCGGATTCTGGAGGAACGGCGTGGCGAACGTGTTGTCGACCACCACGAGCGCCCCGCGGGCGTGGGCGACCTCGGCGATCGCCTCGATGTCGAGGCACGTCAGCAGCGGGTTGGTCGGCGTCTCCAGCCACACCAGCGCGGTGTCGTCGCTCCAACCTGCCGACAGCGCGTCGACGTCGGTGAGGTCGGCCGGCGACCACTCCAAACCGGCCGGGCCGTGCACCTTGGCGATCAACCGGTAGGTACCGCCGTAGGCGTCGTTGCCGAGCACGACCCGCTGGCCGCGACCGAGCAGGCGCAGCACGTTGTCTTCGGCGGCCAGCCCGCTGGCGAACGCCAAGCCGTGACGGGCACCTTCGAGTGCGGCCACGCAGGTCTCGAGCGCGGTGCGGGTCGGGTTGCCGCTGCGCGAGTACTCGTAGCCCCGGTGTCGACCCACACCGTCCTGGGCGAACGTGGTGGACAGCGAGATCGGTGCGACCACCGCGCCGGTGGTGGCGTCGGGGTCTTGCCCCGAATGGATCGCCCGGGTCTCGAACGCCCACCTCTCGGTGGTTGAGCCTGTCGAAACCTGCTCGGTGTCACCCATCAGCTACTCCTCTCGGCGGCGACCGCCTCGAAATACGTCAACAGGTCGGTGCGGCTGAGCACGCTCAGCGGCCGCCCGCCGGCCAGCACCAGCAGCGCCGGATGGCGGTCGAGCAGTTCGACGGCGCGGGTGATCTTCTGGCCGACACCGATGGTGGGCAGCTTGGGCCCCATCACCTGCTCGACCGGTACGTCGAGCACCGCCGGGTCGGCCGCGATCGCGTTCATCAACTCCAGTTCGTCGACCGCCCCGGCCACTTCGGCCGCCGCGAACGGCGGCGTGTTCTTGCACACCGGAAGCTGGCTGATGTCGTTGGCGCGCAAGATGTCGACCGCCTCACGCACCGACTGCTCGGGGTTCACGTACAACAACTGGGGCGTGTCGCCGCGGGTGTCGAGCACGGCGGCGACGCACTCGTCGCACTCCCGGAGGAAGCCGTAGTTGGCCATCCACTCGTCGTCGAACACCCGCGACAGGTAACCGCGGCCGGAGTCGGGGTTGAACACGACCACAATGTCGTTCGGGCCGGCACGCTTGGCGACCTGGATCGCGGCGGCGACGGCGAGCCCGCCCGAGCCACCGATGAGAATGCCCTCGGCCTGCGACACCCGCCGGGCGGTGAGGAAGCTCTCCTCGTCGCTGATCGCGATCACCTCGTCGTACAGCGACGGGTCCCACGCTGCCGGGAAGAAGTCTTCACCGACGCCCTCGACCAGGTACGGCCGCCCCGACCCGCCCGAGAACACCGAGCCTTCGGGGTCGGCAGCGATCACCCGCACGTTCGGGTTCTGTGCCTTGAGATACCGCGCGGTGCCGGTGATCGAGCCGCAGGTTCCGGCCCCGGCCACGAAGTGGGTGATTCGCCCACCGGTCTGCTGCCACAGTTCCGGGCCGGTGGTCTTCACGTGAGCGAGCGGGTTGTTCGGGTTGGCGTACTGGTTCGGCCGGAACGCGCCGAGCTCGCGGGTGAGCCGCTCGGCCACCGAGTAGTAGCTCTGTGGATCTTCGGGGGCGACCGCCACCGGGCACACCACCACCTCGGCGCCGTAGGCCCGCAGCAGCGACACCTTCTCGGGGGCGACCTTGTCGGTCATCACGAACACGCACCGGTACCCGCGCTGGGCGGCGACGATCGCCAGCCCGACGCCCGTGTTGCCGCTGGTGGGTTCGACGATGGTGCCGCCCGGCTGGAGCGACCCGTCACGCTCGGCGGCGAGGATCATCTCCAGCGCCGGGCGGTCTTTCGACGAGCCACCCGGGTTGGTGGTCTCCATCTTCATCGCCAGCACACACTCGATGCCCTCGGCCGCACTGATCTGCTTGAGCCGCACGAGCGGCGTGTTCCCGATCAGGTCGAGCACGCTGTCGGCCATCGCCGTATCGTGCAGCCGGGCGTCGGACGAGTCGTTTCCGAACGGCATGCCCAGCACGCTAGTGCCGTGACCGCCAACGTTTGCGCTGTTGCGCGCCGAGTCGAATGTGCCGCTGGCAAGGCGCGACGACGAAGTACCTGCCGTGCGCACCTACGAGGAGGAGCAACGCCGCCAGCGGTGCATTCGGCCGGCGAACAGTGCAAACGTTGGTGGTTGCGGCACTAGCTGTGATCGGCCACGGCTCGTAGCGAACCGGTCGGGCCTGACACGATCCTCGTATGCAGGCCACAGCAGCGGTGCTCCGCGAGCCCACCGGTTCGTTCCAGATCGAACAGATCGACGTCGGCGAACCCAGAGCCGATGAGGTGCTGGTGCGCATGGTGGCCACGGGCGTGTGCCACACCGACCTGCTCTCGCGCGAACTGCCACCCGAGCTGTTCATGGCGCCGATCGTGTTCGGCCACGAGGGCGCCGGGGTGGTCGAGGCGGTCGGCTCGGCGGTCACTCACGTCGCCCCGGGCGACCACGTCGTACTCAGTTACGACGCCTGCGGGCAGTGCCCGTCGTGTACGTCGGGCAAGCACTACGGCTGCTACCACTTCAACGCCCACAACCTGAAGAACGTCGGGTTCCCGCCGGGCCGGCTCGACGGCTCGAACGCGTTCGTGGGCGCCGACGGCGCGCCGCTCGGTTCGCACTTCTTCGGGCAGTCCTCGTTCGCCTCGCACTCGGTCGTGGCTGCGCACTCGGCGGTCAAGGTGCCCAGCGACCTGCACCTCGAGCAGCTCGGTCCACTCGGCTGTGGCGTGCAGACCGGCGCCGGGGCGATCCTCAATACGCTGGCGGTGCAGCCCGGGGGCAGCGTGGTCATCCTCGGAGCCGGGTCGCTCGGCTTGAGCGCGGTGATGGCCACCCGGGTCGCCGACGCCGGCACCGTGATCGCCGTCGACCGCCACGCCAGCCGGCTCGACCTGGCGCGAACGTACGGCGCGACGCACACGGTGTCGGGCACACCCGACGAGATCAACGCCGAGATCCTCGACATCACCGGCGGCGGCGCCGACTACGTGTTCGACACGACCGGCAACGCGGCCTTGGTCCGCGCCGCGTTCGAAGCGCTGACATTCGTCGGCAAGCTCGGCATGGCCGGCGTCGGCAGCCCGGAGATGACGTTCGGCTACACCAGCCTGATCACCGGGCGGGTGGTGACCGGCGTGGTCGAGGGCAGCAGCGCGACCCACGAGTTCATCCCGTACCTGGCGCAACTCAACGCCGAGGGCCGGTTCCCCTACGACGAGTTGATCACCTACTACCCGCTGGCCGACATCAACGCCGCCGCGGACGACAGCCTGTCCGGGAAGGTCATCAAGCCGGTCGTACGCTTCGACTGACAGGCTGACGAACCGTGCCAGGCACGGTTCGTCAGGGCCGGCAGTCGGCGCACACGCCGACCAGGTCGACGCGGTGTTCGGTGAGTTCGTAGCCGGCGGCCTCGGCGACCGTGTGGAACGCCCGGTCGAGCGTCTGCTCGGCACTGTGGGGGAGCGCGACGTCGACCACCGTGCGGCATTCGCGACACACCAGGTGGTGATGATGGTCGTCGGTGACGCGCTCGCTGAGTTCGAAGAACGCCCGGTCGTCGCCGACATCGACACGGGTGACCAGCCCAGCCTCCTGGAGCACTGCCAGGTTGCGGTACAGCGAACTCTGCTTGAGCATCGGTTCAGCGTCGAGAATCGCCGGAATGGTCGCAGGGACGCCGATCCGGGCGAGCGTCTCCATCACCGCGCGGCGACCTCGGGTGTACAGCTGGCCGTCGGCGTCGAGGGCCTCGCGGGCGAGACCGTGCACATCGGTCATATTTCCGCAGGATATCTAGGAATCTCTCTCAGCGAGTGGGGATGAGAACCGTTCTTGATAGCTTCGCCGGCATGCGAAGTGGTCGTGTCATCCCGTCGGTGTGTGCAGTCCTGCTGTCGGGGGCACTCGCAGCGTGTTCGGGCGGCGGCGGTGACGACGGCGCCGGAGTGGTCGCCGGGTTCTATCCGCTCCAGTTCGTGGCCGAGCGGGTGACCGGCGAGGCGGTGGCCAATCTGACGCCGGCTGGGGCCGAACCGCACGACCTCGAGCTGAGCGCCCGCGACACGACGACGCTCCACGACGCCGCGTTGGTGGTGTACCTGGCCGATTTCACGCCCGCGCTCGACGCCGTGGTGCGTGACCTGGCCGCCGACCGCGTCTTCGACGTCGCCACCGCCGCGCGCCTCACCGAGCACGACGACCATGACGATGATGAGCGCGGTCATGACGACGACGATCACGATGATGAGCACGGCCATGACGACGACGATCACGACGATGACCGCGACCATGCGCACGAGGGGGCCGACCCGCACTTCTGGCTCGACCCGCAGCGGCTGGCGGGCGTCGCCACGGCGCTCGCCGAGCGGCTCGCTGCCGACGACCCCGACGGTGCCGCGGCCTATCGCCAGCGGGCCGCTGCGCTGGCGGGCGAGTTGGACGCGCTCGACGCCGAGTTCGCGGCCGGCTTGGCCGACTGCGAGGTCACCAGCTTGGTCACCAGCCACACCGCGTTCGGCTATCTGGCCGCACGGTACGGCTTCACCCAAGTGGGCATTGCCGGGCTCTCGCCCGACATCGAGCCGGCCCCTGGCAAACTGGCAGAGGTGACCGACTTCGTAAACGACCACGGCGTGACGACGATCTACTACGAGACGCTCGTCGACCCAGGTGTCGCCGAGACCGTGGCCGCCGAGGCGGGGGTGTCGACGGCGGTGCTCGACCCGCTCGAAGGGCTCACCGCAGCATCGGACGGTGCCGACTACTTCAGCGTGATGCGCGCCAACCTGGAAACCCTGCGAGAAGGCCAACGATGCCGCTGACCGCCCCGGTGGTGCGCCTCGCCGACGTTGCCTACGGTTACGCCGGAGCGACCGCGGTGCGGGCCGCGCTGGCGATCGAGCCCGGCGAGGTGGTCGCCGTGCTGGGGCCGAACGGCTCGGGCAAGTCGACGCTGGTGAAGGGTATGCTCGGCCTGGTCGACTGCTACGGCGGCGCGACCGAATGGTTCGGGCGGCCCGACGGGTCGCTGCGCGAGCGCTGGCGGGTCGGGTACGTACCCCAGCGCCAACCGGGCCTGACTCCCGTGCCGGTGACGGTGACCGAGATGGTGCGCTCGGGGCGGGTCGCGCGGGTGGGCGTGTTCGGCCGTCACCGGGGCGCCGACCGGGCTGCGGTGGCCGCGGCGATCGACACCGTCGGTCTCTCCCACCGTCGCACCACGCCGGTCGGCGACCTGTCGGGTGGCCAGCAGCGACGGGTGCTCGTGGCCCGCGCGCTCGCGTCCGAGGCCGAGGTGCTCGTGCTCGACGAACCGTTTGCCGGGGTCGACGCCGAGAACCAGGATGCGCTGGCGACCACCTTCACCACCCTCGCCACCCGTGGCGTCACGCTGATCGTCGTGCTGCACGAGCTCGGCGCGCTGGCGCCGTTGATCACCCGCGAGGTGTGCCTGGTCGGCGGCACGGTCGACTACGACGGGCCACCCTCGGCACACCCAGCCGACCACGTCCACGACCATCACGACGACCCGCACTGCGACGACCTCGTCGACGTGCGGGCCGACGGCCCGTCGATCGGCTTGCTGGCGCAGTGAGCACCGCGTTCGTCGCCGCGTCGATGCTCGACTACGGCTTCATGCGGCGGGCACTGCTGGGCGCCGTGCTGGTCGGTGTGTCGGCGCCCGCTGCCGGCATCTTCCTTGTCCAACGCCGGCTGGCCCTGATCGGCGACGGGCTCGGCCACGTCGCCGTCACCGGGGTGGCGCTCGGTCTGCTGCTGGAGCAGGCACCCGTGTTCGTCGCTCTGCTCACGGCCGTGGCTGGGGCAGTGCTGATCGAACTGATCCGGGCCCGCGGTGAGGCGTTCGCCGAGATCGCACTCGCGATCCTGTTCTACGGGGGCATCGCCGGCGGCGTGGTGCTGGTGAGCCGCGCCCCGTCGGGCGGTCGCAGCCTCGACCAATACCTGTTCGGCAGCATTACGACCACGTCGGCGTCCGACCTGGTGACGTTCGCCGTGCTCGCCGCGGTCGTGCTCGCTCTCACCGCACGCCTGGGGCCCGCGCTGTTCGCCGTCAGCAACGACGAGCCGTTCGCGCGGGCCAGCGGGCTGCCGGTGCTGCCGCTCAACATCACGCTGGCCGTGCTCACGGCAATGACCGTGGTGGTGGCGATGCGGGTGGTCGGTGTGTTGCTGGTGAGCGCGCTGATGGTCGTGCCGGTGGCCACCGCCCAGTTGCTCGCCCGCAGCTTCCGGGCGACGTACCTGGTCGGCATCGCGATCGGTGCGGCCGTGTCGGTGACGGGAGTGGTCGCCGCCTACTACCTCGACACGCCGCCGGGGGGCACGATCGTGCTCTTCGCGATCGGGCTATTCCTCACGGTGCTGGCCGTCAACGCAATCCCCCGCGCCGCCCGCGGTTGACCCGAGCAGCTTGCTGGCGAACAGGGCGAGCACGTCGTCGAGTGCCTGCCGGGTGGGTTCGCCGGGCTCGTCGGCCAGGTCGCCCGTCAGCACCGAGTGACGCCAGCCCATCGGCCCGTCGGGATTGCCGTCGTCCTGTGCCAGCTCGACCGCGAGAAATCCGTCACCGAGCTGTTCGCGTAAGTAGTCGAAGCGCTCGCCGGGTACGAACTTGTCGCCCTTGAACCGGAGGCCGATCACCTGGAGCCCGTCGGTCGCGCAGCGTCCGGCAACTGTGGCGATGTCGGCCGGGTTGGTGTCGATCGAGCGCCGCCGCCGGGCACCCACCGGGAACGGCAGCGACGGTTGCGACAGCACGGGCGCGAGCACGTGCGCGTCGGTGGCCAGCGCCAGCGCGAACCCACCCGTGAAGCACATGCCGACCACGCCGATTCCCGGGCCGCCGCACACCCGGTGCTCGTGGGCACCGAGCTCGCGCAACCAGTCGATGACCGGCGACGAGGCACCGGCGGCGAGCACGGTGAACTCGCGGCGGATGCACGTGCGGGCGATCGCCAACATCGCCTTGAACTGACTGTCGACGCGGGCGCCGGCGGTTCCGAACAGGTCGGGAAGCACCGCCGTGCAGCCCAGTGCGACGACCCGGTCGGCGAAGCCGAGCACGGTCGGAGAGATGCCAGGCATCTCGGTGATGACGATCACAGCCGGCCCCGAGCCCTTGCGCCACACCCGATGGGTCGTCCTTCCAGCACTGAACTCGCTGGAGGTGTATGTGGCGAGGTTGCCGTCGGGCGCCTTGGTCGTTCGGCGCTGGCCGCCCGTGTCGCTCATGGCGGCACAGTACTGCGGGCCTCCGGCCGTGCGGGCGGGAGCAGCTCAGACGGGTGCAGCGACGCCTGGCAACTCCGGTTCCGCCACCGGTGAGTGGGCGGGGTCGCTGACCTCGACCGACACGACACCGGCCACGTCGAGCAGGGTCGCCCGCACCAGCGTGGCCCGTATCGACGGGTCGGTGTCGCCGAGCAGGTCGGTATCGACCGAGAGCGAGCGGATGCCGCTCACGCCGCGCAGGCGCGGGTCGGTGCTCACCTTCCACAGCGTGCGTACCAGCGTCATCAAGCGCTGCGGGTCGCGCGGGTGCCGGCGCAACTCGGCTGCCAACGAGCGGCCCCACAACGCGAGCGTCTGGCGGTGCGACCAGATCAACAGTGCGGCCAGTGCCCGGCCGGGCGGCCACACCAGCCAGCCGATCAGGCGACGCGGGGTACGCCGAATCATGCCGCGCTCCTGACCGGGCGAGTGTCGGCCGGTGTGGATGATTCGGCCGACTCGTCGGAATCCCCGGTGTTACGGAGCGCGAGGTAGGCAACTCCCACCAGGACCACCACGGTCGCCCCGGCCGCATACGGATGTTGCGCCAGCATGCGGCGCACTCGCACTGCCGGGCCGCGTGTGGCCAGCAAGGGCTCCGTGAGCGGCTCCAGCACCTGGGTGGCGCGGGCCACCGCGTCGTGGGCCCAATCGGTGGGAAGCGTCTTGTCGAGAATCTCCATGCGGCAGTAGTCCCCGTCCGACTGCGCGGCGAAACACACGCTGTTTGTGGAGGGTCGGTGATGGGTAGCGCCGAGACATGACCGACCATCCGACCGCCTCGCGTCCGGCGCGGCCCGACGAGGTGGAACCGAGCGACGAGATGCTCGAGGCCGACCGGGCCAACGGCGAGCCCGACGCGATCGTCGGCGACCCACTGATCGACGCGCCGCGCACGGACGATCCGTACGCGGACGACGATGCTGAGACCGCGCCGATCGACCCCGACGGCTTCCCGCCCGACGAGTGACGGGGGAGCGCCAGATGCAGTGGGGATACACCTGCTCGAGCGAGGAGCATCCGGTTCGCGACCTCGTGCGGTTCGCCACGCTCGCCGAAGACGTCGGGTTCGACTTCGTCACCGTCAGCGACCACTTCCATCCGTGGATCACCGAGCAAGGGCACAGTCCGTTCGCCTGGTCGACCGTCGCCGCGATCGCCACGTGGACCTCGCGGGTGCGGCTCGCCACAGGTGTCACCTGCCCCCTCATCCGAACCCACCCGGCGATCGTCGCCCAGGCCGCCGCCACGTCGTCGGAACTGAGCGGCGGGCGGTTCGTCCTGGGCGTGGGCAGTGGTGAGGCGCTCAACGAGCACATCACCGGCGCCGCATGGCCGCCGATCGAGACCCGTCACGCGATGCTGGCCGAAGCGCTCGAAGTGATCCGGCTGCTGTGGACCGGCACCACCGTCGACTACGACGGCGAGCACTATCAGGTCGACAACGCGTTGCTGTTCGATCCGCCGGCAGATCCGCCCGACATCGTGTGCGCGGCGGCGGGGCCGAACGCTGCCGAACTGGCGGCACGGATCGCCGACGGGCTGTGGGTGACCGCCCCGTCGACTGAGGTGATCGACGCGTTCCGCGATGCCGGTGGGGAAGGCCCCGTGTACGGGCAGTTGACCGTCTGCTACGACACCGACCGCGAGCGAGCCGTCGAGACCGCTCACCGCATCTGGCCGGTCGCTGCCGTGCCGGGACAGCTGATGCAAGACCTGCCGACGTGGACGCACTTCGAGCAGGCGGCTGAACTGGTGACACCCGAGATGGTCGCCGAACAGGTCGTCTGCGGCGACGACGTCGGGGCAGTCGTCGACGCGGTGCAGGCGTACGTCGACGCAGGCGTCACCGCGCTGCACCTCCATCAGATCGGCCCCGATCAGGAGGGGTTCTTCCGGTGGTGGAGATCCGAGTTGGGTGGCGCGCTGGGTGGGCTGGGCGCCAAGGTCGCCGCAGGCCCACCCCCGCCTGCGTGACATCGACGCGCACCGCCAGATCGGTGGATTCAGGATTGCTTTCTGTCTCAAGGTTGTGTCAACACATGCCGATGGGCGGACGTGTGGATTGTTGGGCCCGCCGTGGAGCGTGCTGTCGCGCCCTCCGTAGCAGCGGCCGAGCGACCGAGCGGTGGAGCGGTCTCGGTGCGCTCGGCTTGGAGCTGCCTTGCCCTGCTGCTGGCACTGATCGTCGTCCACGCCACCGGATCGGCAGACTGGGTTGCGTACCCGGCGGTGATCGCCGGCGCGATCGGCTGCTCCGTCATCGGTTTGCTGCGCAACCGGCCGCCGCTGCGGTGGCCGTGGCTGGCGTTCGTCGCTGCAGGCGTGCTGTGGGCGATCGGCAGCGTCGTCACCGACTTGTCCCAGGCCACCGGCGACTTCACCGCGAACCGCTCGCTGCTGCCCGACCTGTTCTCGCTGCCGGGCTACCTACTGTTCGGCACCGCGCTGTACGGCTTGTTGCGCTCGCGCCGTTCGCACCACGAGCGTGGCGCGCTGCTCGACGGGGTGATGCTCGGCGCGGGTGCGTTGTTGCTCGTCAACCGCCTGATCATCGCCCCGACGATGGACCTCGACGACTCGTGGGTGATGGCGCGGATCGTCGTGTCGCTGTATCCGGCGATCTCGATGTGCCTGCTGGTGCTGGCCGCCCGTCTGGCGTTCACCGTCGGCGAGCACTCGCCGTCGTTCCGGCTGCTGCTGGTGGGCACGTTGAGCCTGTTCGTCGGCGACGTCGTGTTCGCGCTCGGCGAACTCCATCTCGGCATTCCTCAGGTGGTGCTCGAGGTGCCGTATCTGCTCGTGCCGGCGACGATCGGCGTGGCGGTGCTGCACCCCGACGTGCGCCGGATCGCACTACCGACCAGCCGCCGTTCGGCGTCGGTGGGACGTGGGCGCCTGCTCGGTGTGGCTGGGGCGCTGCTCGCGCCGATTCTGGTGATCGCCACCGACGACTCGATCCGCACCGCTGTGCTACCCATCGCGCTCTGCTTGGTACTGGCGATCGCCGCGGTGCTCCGGCTCGGATCGGCGATGCGCGAACAGGCCGAGTTCCAGGCGCGCCTGAGCCACCAGGCCACGCACGACGAGCTGACCGGCCTTCCCGGCCGGGTGCTGATCGTGGAGCACATCGATGACATGTTGGCCCGCTCGGTGCAGACCAACGAGAGCGTCGTCGTGATGTTCATCGACCTCGACCAGTTCAAGCTGGTGAACGATTCGATGGGCCACGGGATGGGCGACCAGTTACTGACCGCGGCGGCCCACCGGATTGCCTCGTGCCTCGGCCCGAACGACCTGGTCGGGCGGATCTCGGGCGACGAGTTCATCGTTGTCGGCCCGCACGGGCAGACCGACGCATTCGTGCTCGGCGAGCGGATCCGGCGCGTGCTCGGCGACGGTTTCGACCTCGACGCCGGCGAGGTGTTCGTGTCGGTGTCGATCGGTATCACGGTTGCTCAGCCCACCGACGTGGCGGCCGCGGCGACGCTGATTCAGGAAGCCGACACGGCGATGTACCGCTCGAAGGAGGCCGGTCGCGATCGGGTGACGCTGTTCGACTCGTCGATGCGCGAGCGCGTCGCTCGCCGGGTCGACCTGGAACGCCGGCTGCGCCATGCGCTCGTCGAGGGCGACGTGTCGGCCCACTATCAGCCGGTCGTGCGGCTGCCGGCCGGGCGCGTCGTCGGGTTCGAGGCGCTCGCACGCTGGTCGGACCAGGGTCACATGGTGTCGCCCGCCGAGTTCATCCCTGTCGCCGAGGAGTCGGGCCTGATCGTGCAACTCGGTGCGTTCATGCTCGACGCGGCGTGCCGCCAGATCGCCGGCTGGCGGATGGGCCTGCCCGGCGGCGAGCGGTTGTACGTGTCGGTGAACCTGTCGGGCCGCCAGCTGCGCGAGAGCGACATCGTCGACACCGTCGCCGAGACGCTCGAACGCTACGGCCTGCCCGGCGATGCGCTGTCGCTGGAGATCACCGAGAGCGTGATGATGGAGGACTCGGTCGCCACCGCCGCGGTGATGACCGGCCTACGCGGCCTCGGGGTGCGGTTGGCCGTGGACGACTTCGGTACCGGCTTCTCGTCGCTGTCGTACCTCAAGCGCTTCCCGGTGTCGTGCGTGAAGATCGACAAGTCGTTCGTCGGTGGGCTCGGCCGCCACGAATCGGACTCGTCGCTGGTTGCGGCGATCATCGCGATGGGCCACGCGCTCGACCTCGACCCGATCGCCGAGGGCGTCGAGAGCGAGGAGCAGGCGGCCCGCCTGAACGACCTCGGCTGTCGCCACGCGCAGGGCTACCTGTTCGGCAAGGCCGTGCCGTCCGACGAGGTGCCCGCGGTGGTGCGCCGGCTCGGTACCAATGGCACGACCACCGCCCGCCCGGCCCGCCGCTGCCTCCCCACCCGTATGTAGAGCTGGACGCCTGCGAGGCGGTCAGCGGGGGCGTGCGGCAGGGCTGTTTGGGATTGGTTCGGGGAGTTCGGCGACGTACCATGTCTGACGGTCGAGCATCTCGAGGTTCGACCGGGGGAACAGCGACGCGATTCGTTGCGACAGCGAGTCGACGTCGAACGTCGTCCGGTTGAACTCGCACACGTCGAACACGAGGATGCCTGCGTCCTGGGCGGGTACCTGCCACAGCTCGGTGTACAGCCGGTTGAACACGGTGAGGCCGCGCAACTGCTTGCTGACCATCACGAGCATGCCGATGTAGATCGCATTGCGGGCCGCGTACTCGGGATACTTCGCCCGCAGGAACCGGGGCGAGATCTCGACGACGTCGTCGAGGCTGTTGGTGACCATCGCCAGGCCCACCGGCTGGTCGGCCTGCCAGGCAACGATCTTGACGATCCGCGGGTTGGCGAGCAGGCCGAGCACGTCGGCTTTCGAGTCGAGGTGCTTGAGCACGGCCAGCTCGGCCAGCGGCTCGAAGCTGTCGACGTATGCCCGGTAGAGCGCTTCGGCCGTCTCGCCGGTGACCACCCGCTCGTGCCGGATGGTGGTGGGCGGGGCGGCCGGGCGCGGCGGCGCCGCCGGTGGCAACTCGACCGATGCCGCGTCGACGTGGACGGGGACGGGGCGTTGCGGAACGACGGCGGGCGCGGGCCAGTTGTTGGACGGCCGGACCGCCGGTGGGCGTCGCTCGCGACGCCGTGAGTCAGGCGTAGGTACTTCTGCCGGCGCCCTCGCCGCCCCCGACGCCTCAGCGGTGACCGGCGCGCCCGTAGATCCGTCGTCTCCCACGGCCGCGAACGCTATTCCGTGCGCGCGCCAGCAACGGGGATAGGTGGGGTTGGGGATATCCCGCCGCCAGACGGGCTGCGATCGGGTAGTGCCCACACCCGGCTCGGGCCCAGGCGGGGCCGGTACGATTGAGAGCATGACGGAGCCAGCTGGCGTCACAGGTTCGTTCCCGGTCAAGCGTGGCCTGGCCGAGATGCTCAAGGGTGGCGTGATCATGGACGTCGTCACCCCCGACCAGGCCAAGATCGCCGAGGACGCGGGGGCCAGCGCGGTGATGGCGCTCGAGCGCGTGCCCGCCGACATCCGCAAGGACGGCGGCGTCGCCCGGATGAGCGACCCGGAGATGATCGAGGGCATCAAGGCCGCCGTGTCGATCCCAGTGATGGCCAAGGCCCGTATCGGCCACTTCGTCGAGGCCCAGATCCTTGCCGCGCTCGGCGTCGACTTCGTCGACGAGTCCGAAGTGCTCACCCCGGCCGACGAGGCCCATCACATCGACAAGTGGAAGTTCGCGGTCCCGTTCGTGTGCGGCGCCACCAACCTCGGCGAGGCCCTGCGCCGCATCAGCGAGGGCGCGGCGATGATCCGCTCGAAGGGCGAAGCCGGCACCGGCAACGTCGTCGAGGCGGTGCGCCACCTGCGCTCGATCCTCGGCGACCTACGCCGGATCGGCCAAGCCGACTCGGCCGAGTTGTTCGACTGGGCCAAGCAGCTCCAGGCACCGCTGCCGCTCGTGCAGGAGATCGCCGAGACCGGCAAGCTGCCGGTGCCGCTGTTCTGCGCCGGCGGTCTGGCCACCCCGGCCGACGCCGCGCTGGCCATGCAACTCGGCGCCGAGGCGGTGTTCGTCGGCTCGGGCATCTTCAAGAGCGACGAACCGGCGCGCCGGGCGGCGGCGATCGTCGAAGCGACCGCGCACTTCAACGACGCGCAGATCCTCGCCAAGGTCAGCCGTGGGCTGGGCGCCCCGATGACCGGCATCGGGATGGACGAGATCAACCAGCGGTACGCCGAGCGGGGCTGGTGACGTGACCGTCGCGTCGGGGGAGCCCCCAGGTGCTGGTCGGCGTTCTGGCGCTCCAGGGCGCGTTCGCCGCGCACGTTGAACGGCTGAACGAACTCGGCGCGTCGACGCGTCTCGTCACCACGCCCGAACACCTCGATGGCGTCGATGCGCTGGTGCTGCCGGGTGGCGAGTCCACCACGATGTCGAAGCTGCTCGAGTCGAGCGGTCTGTTCGACGTCGTCGCCGAGCGCTTGCGCGACGGCATGCCCGCGTTCGGCACGTGTGCGGGGATGATCCTGCTCGCCACCGACGTGCTCGACGGGCGGCCCGATCAGCGCAGCTTCGCGGCGATCGACATCGGGGTGCAGCGCAACGGCTACGGCCGCCAGGTCGACAGCTTCGAGACTGACCTCGACGTGTCGCGCGCGCTGCTTGGTGACGCCGACCCGTTCCACGCGGTGTTCATCCGCGCCCCCAAACTCGTGCGCTTGGGGGCCGGCGTCGACGTGCTCGCCGAACACGACGGTGTTCCCGTGCTGGTGCGCCAGGCGGGCATCATGGTCGCCGCGTTCCATCCAGAACTGGCGCCCGACCCGCGTCTGCATGCACAATTCCTCAGTCACATCCACCAACGGAGCAAGTGAGACATGTCCGGCCACTCCAAATGGGCAACCATCAAGCACAAGAAGGGCGCCCTCGACGCCAAGCGCGGCAAGCTGTTCGCCAAGCTCGCCCGCCAGATCGAGGTGGCAGCCCGCGGTGGTGGCGGCGACCCCGACATGAACCCCACGCTGCGCACCGCGGTGCAAAAGGCCAAGGCTGCGCAGATGACCAACGACGCGATCGACCGGGCGATCAAGCGCGGCACGGGTGACCACGGCGGCGCCAACTTCGAGTCGATCACCTACGAGGGGTACGCCCCTGGCGGTGTGGCACTGCTGATCGAGGTGCTCACCGACAACCGCAACCGCACCGCCGCCGACGTGCGTTCGACGCTCACCAAACTCGGCGGTTCGATGGCCGAACCGGGCGCGGTGGGCTGGCAGTTCAAGCGCCAGGGGCAGATCCTGCTGGAGAGTGTCGCCGATGGCGATGAGCTGATGCTCGCCGCGCTCGATGCCGGCGCCGACGACGTCGCCGACGACGGCGAGGGCAACTGGCGCGTCACGTCGGCACCGAGCGACACGTTCGAGCTCAAGGAACAGCTCGAAGCCGCCGGTTACAAGGTGGTGTCGGCCGACACGCCGCTGGTCAGCGAGAACCTCGTACCGGTCGGCTCGGTCGAGGACGCCAAGAAGCTGCTGCGCATCATCGAGACGCTCGAGGACTACGACGACGTCCAGGACGTGTTCTCGAACTTCGACATCGCCGACGACATCATGGAAGCCGCAGCCGGATGACGAACTGTGCCGGACACAACTCGTCGTCGGGGGGTGCGGCGTGAGTGTCGGCATCGGCGACGCGGCGCCGGAGTTCACGCTGCGCGGCACCGGTGGGGCCGAGTATTCGCTGTCCGATTTCGCCGGCCGGCCGGTGGTGCTCGTGTTCTATCCGGGCGACGACACGCCCGTGTGCACGCGCCAACTCAACGCCTACAACAACGACCTCGACCAGTTCGACGCGGTCGACGCCCAGGTGCTCGGCATTTCGGCCCAAGACGTCGACAGCCACAACGCGTTCTCGGGCAAGCATGGCTTCGACTTCCCGCTACTGGCCGACACCGACAAGGCGGTCGCCGGTGCGTACGGCACGCTCGGCCCGATCGGGTTTCCCCGTCGCAGCGTGTTCATCATCGACGGTGCGGGTGTCATCCGCTACGCCCACCGGGCGATCGCCGGGCTGACCTACCGCCCCGTCAGCGAACTGATCGACGAACTCAAGAAACTGTCCTGACCGACGTCACGATCCCGCGTCGGTGAACGTCGTACGGGTATGACGAACGAACTGAACGGTGCCTGTGACGTCGCGGTAGTCGGCGCGGGTCTGGCTGGGCTGACCGCGGCGGCCACTGCCGCCCGCAACGGGGCGTCGGTCACGCTGCTCGACGCGCGCTCGCCGGGCGGGCGCGCCCGGAGCGCGACCAAGCGCGGCTACGTGCTCAACGAGGGCGGTCACGCGCTGTACCGGCAGGGCGGCGGGCGAGCGGTGCTCGACGGGCTCGGCGTGCGGGTCGCCGGCCGGTCGCCGAACGTGGCGGCGTACCGCACGGTGTGGGACGGTGCGATCCGCAAGCTGCCCACCACCGCCCCGACGATCCTCGCCAGCCGCCTGCTCGGGCTGCGCTCGAAGCGGCTGCTCGGTTCGTGGTTCGGAGACATCCGTGGCGTCGCCGCAGCGGCCGGGAACGTCTCGCTCGACGAGTGGCTCGATGCGCAGCGAGCACGCCCCGACCTCCGCAAGTACGTGCTGACGCTCGGCCGGCTGACGACGTACAGTGCGACGCCCGAGACGCTCGCCGCCCAGTACGTCGTCAACCAGTTCGCCAACGGGGGCGTCGACTACCTCGACGGTGGCTGGCAGTCGATCGTCGACGAGTTGGCGCGCGTTGCCGACGAAGCGGGCGTGCGGATCGTGACCGGCGCGGCGGCGAGCGGTGTCGAACGTTCGCGCTCTGGCACCTGGCGGGTGGCCACCGCCGGGGGAGAGCTGGTGGCCGGAGCGGTGGTGCTGGCGGCTGGTGGCCCGGAGCTGGCGACCCGGCTGCTCGGCGACGACCCGGTCGGTTGGGTCGAGCGGGCAGGGCCTGCCGCACGCGCGGCCTGCCTCGACGTGGGAGGGCCACCCGGCGCCCACGAGTTCGTGCTGTCGGCCGACGAGCCGCTGTACTTGTCGTTGCACAGCGCCGCCGCGCGGCTGGCACCCCCCGGCCGGGCGCTCTACTCGCTGATGTGCTATCTGGCGCCCGGCGACCCTGCCGACGCGGCGGCTAACCGAGCGGCGCTCGAACGCCACGCCGCACTCGCGGGGCTGCCCGGTCCGGCCGATCGCGACATCGACCGGTTCCTCGCCGCGCCGGTGGTGACGTGGGGTACGCCACAGCCGCACACGGTGCGGCCGACCGGCCTCGAGCTCGCCGATCGCGGACTGCTGGTGGCCGGCGACTGGGTCGGTGAGCGGCTCCTGGCCGACGCCTCGCTGACGTCGGGCGCGGCTGCCGGACGAGCCGCCGCCGAGCACGCCCTGAAGGTGGCGAGGTAGTGCCGGTCACCTGCTGGTTGAGCCTGTCGAAACCAGCTCGCGGACAGATCGCTGGGGGTCGCACGGTGGTTTCGACAAGCTCAACCACCTTGGTGGGCCGCGAATGACTGACGCCGAGGTGTTCGAGGGGGCGCGGGCGCGGTTGACGGGTCGCGCCTACCGGATGCTCGGCACGCTTGCCGATGCCGACGACGTGGTGCAGGACGCGTGGTTGCGGTGGGAGCGCACCGACCGAGCAGCGATCGTCAATCCGGAGGCGTGGCTCAACACCACCGTCAGCCGGCTCGCGCTCGACCGCCTGCGCCAGCGCAAGCGCGAGGAACAGCGCTACGTCGGGCCGTGGTTGCCGGCCCCACTCGTCGAGCGGTCGAACGACCCTGAGCAGCTCGCCGAGTTGGCCGACTCGATGACCACCGCATTCTTGATGATGCTCGAACGGCTGACGCCCGACGAGCGCGCGGCGTTCCTGCTCGCCGATGTGTTCGGCGAGCGCTTCGACGACGTGGCGGCCACGCTCGACCGCTCGGCCGAGTCGTGCCGCCAGTTGGCCAGCCGGGCTCGGCGCAAGCTGCGCGACGCGCGCGAGCAACGTCACGACGACGCCCACGCGGCGGCCGACGTGGTGCGCCGGTTCCTCGTCGCGCTCGCCACCGGTGACGAGCAGTTGGCGATGGCCTGCCTGGCCCCTGATGCCGTCTACCTGGGTGACGGTGGCCCCGACCGGCACGCCGCCCGGCACCCGGTGCGCGGCCCCGGGACCGGATCGTGCGCCTGCTGCGCTCGCTGTGGCGCCGATACCCGGGGGAGTGGACGTTCGCGCCGGCACTGGTGGGAGGCCTGCCCGGCGTGGCGATCGACGTGGGCGGCACGCTCTATGCGGTCACCGGTGTGGAAGTGGTCGACGGTCGCGTCACACGGATCACCTCGCAGCTCAACCCCGCCAAACTACGAGGCGTCGACCGCCCCCGCGACACGCTCGAGTAGCCACCCGGAGGTCGAGTGCCTCGGCCCGGTGTACCGAGACCACATGCCCGGTTCGGGCTTGACTGCTGTTTGTTATAACATGTATGTTGCTCCGTCGTGGAGGGGCTCAACTCGGCGACGCTGGCCGATCAGGCGTACGAAGCGATCCGTACCGCGATCGCGTCCGGCGAACTCGCCGCCGGCGAACGGATTACCGAACGGGCCCTGGCCGCCAAGCTCTCGGTCAGCCTGACACCCGTCCGCGAGGCGATCCGGCGGCTCGAACAAGAGCACCTGATCGAACGGCGCGGGGCGCGCCACACGGTCGTGTTCGAGCCGACCCCGACGGCCGACGACGAGTTCGTCCAGATGGAGGCGTCGTTGCGGGCGCTCGCCGTCCGGTTCACCGCCACCAAGGCCACACCGGCGTTGATCGCCCGGCTCGAACAGCACCTCGCCACGGCCGACGAACTGCGCGACCAGATGGCCGACGCGGTCGCCGCCGGGCGGTATCCCGACGACGTCGCCGGCCTGCTGTTGATGCAGCTACGCGAGTTCCACACCGACCTCGAGCACGCCTGCGACAACGCCGTGCTGTTGCGAATGCTGTCGACCATCAACGCCTTCAGCTTCCGCCAGCGGGCCACCATCTTGCGGCGCGACGTCACCACGGGCCAGTTCCGTGAAGAGCGCTACTTCGAACACCACCAACTGCTCGACGCCGTCCGACGCGGTGACCCGGACGAGGCCGAGCGGCTGATGCTCGCCCACGGCCGGCGCGCGGCCGGCGCGCAGACCTGAACCACCGAGGGGAACCCATGAACACGACCCGCGCGCGGCGGACCGCCGCGCTCCTGACCGCCGCGGCCGTTCTCGCCGCGGCATGCGGCGGAGACGACGACACTGCCGAATCGCCGACGACGGTGGTAACGACCGGCTCAACCACCTTGGTAACTGCGGTCGAGTCGGTCGAGACCACCGTCGTCCCGGTGGTTGAGCCGGTCGTTACCACCGTCGCTCCCAGCACCGCTGCCACCGAGCCGGACGAGCCCGGCGAGAGCGTCGATGACCTGATCGCCGCCAGCCAGGCCGAAGACCCGACGCTGGTCGTGTACGGCAACCTCAACGACCAGATGTGGGAGGGCGTGATCGCCGCCTTCGCCGAGCAGTACCCGTGGGTGCAGATCGAATGGTTCGACCTCGGTGGCGTCGAGGCGTTCCAGCGGTACCTGAGCGAATCGGCCACCGGCGTGGCCAGTGCCGACCTGATCATCGCCAGCGAGGCGACCGGCTGGCTTGACCTGGTCGACCGCGGCGAGGTGCTGCCCTACGTCGACGCGAGCCTCGCCGAGCTGCCCGACTTCGCCCGCCAGGCTCCGGGCGTATACGCGCTCGCGGTCGACCCGATGATCGCCGTGTACAACCAGCACCTCGTCGCCCCCGACGACCAGCCCGACACGCTGGCCGGCATCGCCGAGCTGGCGGGCAGCCTGCCGGGTTCGCTCGGCACGGTCGAGGTCGAGAACTCGCAGGCGTATCTGGCCAACTACGGCTTCGTCACCGCGGGCGGCGACGACGCGTGGTCGACGCTGGCGGCGTTGGCGCCGTTCACGAAGGCCGAGTCCGGGTCGGGTGCGCTGCTCGGCAAGGCGCTCAGTGGTGAGTACCCGGCCGTGTTCTTCGTGTCGGGCAGCCTGCGGGCGCTGATCGACAACCCCGACGAGGCGGCCGGTGACGTGCTCGACTACAAGTACCTCGTCGATGCCACACCGCTGGTGCCGCGCGGCATGGGCGTCACGGCGACGGCCAACTCGCCGGCCGCAGCGAAGCTGTTCGTCAACTTCATGCTCAGCCCCACCGGTGCCGGCATCGCCTGTGCGAACGGCCTCACGCCGTATCGCAGCGACGTCGAGTGCGGGTTCGGCTACCAGGCGATCGTCGACCAGGTCGGTGCCGACAACGTCATCCTCGTCAACTACTCGGCCGATGCCGAGGCGCAGCGCGATGCCGTTCAGGCCCGCTGGAACGAGACGTTCGGGCGCTGACCCGAACCCCCGGACTGGGCAGATGCTGACCGTACCGGCGCTCCGCCGCTCGAGCTGGGCCGTCCGCCACCGGTCGACCGCGGTGCAGTACCTCGTGTGGGTGCTGACGGTCGTCGTCGTGGTCGGCCCGCTCGTGCCGGTGGTGTGGGCATCGCTGTGGTCGACGCCGCTGTACGACGACGGCGGTTCGTGGACCCTCGCCAACTACCGCAACCTGCTGAGCGACCCCGCGTGGTGGACCGCGGTGGGCAACACGGCCGTGTTCGCCGGGCTGGCCACGGCCGCCGCGCTGCTCGCCGGTACGGCGCTCGCGGTCGCGCTCAACCGGGTGCGCTTGCCTGGCCGGCGAGTGTTCCGCGCGCTGATGTTGGCGCCGATCCTCCTGCCCGGCTTGCCGCTGATGCTCGGCTGGATCTCGATGTACTCGAAGGCCGGCTACGTGACGTCGTGGCTCGACCGGCACACCCCCGTGCCGGTGTTCTGGGACTTGTACACCGTGCCCGGCATGGCGCTGGTGGCGACCGGCTCGCTGACCCCGCTGGTGTACATGGTCGTGTCGACCGCGCTGGCCACGTCGGACCACACGCTCGAACTGGCCGCCCGCACCAGCGGCGCCGGGCCGGTGCGGGCGTTGCTGTCGGCCACGGTTCCGCTGCTGCGGCCGGCCGTGCTCAACGCCGGTGTGATCGGGTTCGCACTGTGCTTCGAGGTGGTCGGGCTGCCGATGCTGCTGGGAACGTCGAACAACATCGACTTCGTCTCGACGTACCTGCTCGACAACTGGCGCAACGCCTACCCGCCGCGGCAAGGGCTGGTGTCGGCCGGGGCCGTGCTGCTGCTCGTGCTCTTGTCGGCGCTGCTGGTGTTGCGCAACCGGCTGGCCGGCGACCTCGCCCGGTTCACCACCACGACCGGCAAGCCAGCCGCGTCCGAGCCGATCACGTTCCGCGGCCGTTGGGTGGTGTCGGCGCTGATCGCCTGGTACTTCGCGGTGACGTTGCTGATCCCGGCCGCGGGCCTGACCCTCCAAGCGTTCACGTCGGTACTGAGCCCGTTCATCGACCCCTGGACGGTGCTGACCACCGACCACTTCCACACCGTGTGGAACAACAACCAGTTCCGCCGCTCGCTCACCAACAGCCTGCTGATCGCTGGCGTCGGTGGACTGTTCGCGACCATCGCGGTCACGGCCATCGCGCTCGTCGCCCACCGGTCGCAGATGCGCATGCGGCGCGGGCTCGGCCACGTGGTGCTGTACCCGCGGGCGATCCCCGGGATCGTCACCGGGATGGCGTTCTTCTGGTCGTTCGCCCTGCTCGACAAGGGCGGCACGATCCGGTCGAGCCTGTGGGGCATCGGCATCGCGTTCGCGGTGCGCAGCCTGGCGCTCGGGTACACCGCGTTCTACCCGGCGCTCGCCGCGCTGGGGGAAGACCTCGACCGGGCCGCCCGGGTGTCGGGCGCCGACTGGTTCACGGCGATGCGCACGATCCTCGTGCGCATCCTCCGGCCGGCGATCGCCGTCTCGTACGTGCTGCTGTTCGTCGCCATGTTCGCCGACTACGACCCCGCCCTGTTCCTGGTGACGCCCGGCAACGAGGTGATCGGCCTGACGATGCTCGGGTTGTGGGCCACCGGTTCGGCCGGCCCGGTCGCCGCGCTCGCCCTGATCCAACTCGCCGTCACCGCGCTGGTGCTCGGCTTGGCGCGGCTGGTGTTCGGCCGTACCGCCTTCCGAAGGACCGCCCAATGACCGCATTGACCGTGGAGTCGCTCACCAAGTCGTTCGGGGCCAAGCTGGCCCTCGACGACGTGACGTTCACCGCCGAAGAGGGGCAGCTGCTCACCCTGCTCGGCCCGAGCGGGTGCGGCAAGTCGACGACGTTGTGGTCGATCGCCGGCCTGCATCAGCCCGACCACGGCCGGATCACGTTCGGCGGCGACCCCGTGTTCGACGCCGGCCGGGGCGTGAACCTGCCGGCCGAGCGTCGCGAGTGCGGGGTGGTGTTCCAGTCGTATGCGATCTGGCCGCACATGAGCGTGCACGACAACGTCGCCTACCCGCTCAAGCTGCGCAAGGTGCCCAAGCGCGAGCGTGCCGCCCGCGTCGCCGAGGTGCTCGCCCTGGTCGAGCTCGACGGGCTGGCGGGGCGCTACCCGCACCAGCTGTCGGGCGGCCAGCAGCAGCGTGTGTCGCTCGCCCGGGCACTCGCGTACCAGCCGCGGGTGCTCCTGCTCGATGAGCCGTTCTCGAACCTCGACGCCAAGCTGCGCGACCGCGCCCGGGCGTGGTTGCGCGACCTTCAGCAACGGGTGGGGATCACCACCGTGTTCGTCACCCACGATCAGGACGAGGCGCTGTCGATGAGCGACCGGGTGGTCGTGATGCACGACGGCGCGGTGGCCCAGATCGGCGTGCCCGAGGATGTGTACCACCGCCCGGTCGACCTGTTCGTCGCCGACTTCGTCGGCAGCGTCAACCTGATCCCGGGCGATGTCGTGAGTGTGTCCGACGGCGTTGCCGAGTTCGTGATCGCCGGCACCCAGACCGCGGTCAGGGTCGCGGCCGACGCGTCGGTGCGGCCCGGGCCGGCCGACCTGGGCGTGCGCCCCGAGGCCCTCACGCTCGCCGCCGGCGACACAACCGGCCCGACGATCTCGGCCGAGCGCGTCGGGCGGCGTTTCCTCGGCGACCACTACCGCCACCTCGTCCGTTGCGGCGACGCCGAGTTCGCGGTGCAGAACGCCGTCCCCGAGATTCCCGAGCGCCCGCTGTTGCAGCTCGGCGAACACCAGCTCTACCCCCGCAACCCATCGTGAACGGAGTGTCGATGACCGAACCCGTACCAGCAGCTGTGCGCGTGCTCGTGCCCACCGGAATGATCGGGGCCGGCACCACCGCCGAACTCGTCCAGGCCGGCATCGACCTCGGTGCCGACGTGATCGCCTGCGACGGCGGGTCGACCGACTCGGGGCCGTACTACCTCGGCGCGTCGACGCCGAAGACGACCGAGCGGGCGGTCGCCAGCGACCTGCGGATCATGCTCAAGGCCGCCGCTGCGGCCGGCATCCCGGTGATCGTCGGGTCGTGCGGCACGAGCGGTACCGACTCGGGCGTGGACTGGCTGGCCGGCATCGCCCATCAGGTGATGGCCGACGAGGGGATCTCGCTGAAGGTCGCCCGGATCTACAGCGAGCAGTCGAAGGCGGTCGTGCTCGAGCGACTCGGCGCCGGTCGTGTGCACCCGCTCGCTCCGGCGGGCCCGCTCGACCCTGCCACCGTCGACCGGTGCGAGCACATCGTCGGATTGCTCGGCCATCAACCGATCGTGGAGGCGTTGCGGCAGGGCGCCGACGTGGTGCTCGCCGGGCGGACCACCGACACAGCGGTCCTTGCCGCGGTGCCGCTGATGCGCGGCATGCCCGCCGGCCCGTCGTGGCACGCGGCCAAGACCACCGAGTGCGGCGGCCAGTGCACCGCCAGCCCCAGGTCGGGCGGCGTGCTGTTCAGCGTCGACGCCGAAGGGTTCACCGTCGAGCCGCTCGACCCCACCAACGCGTGCACCCCCACCACGGTTGCCGCACACATGCTCTACGAGAACGCCGACCCGTTCCGGATGCGTGAGCCGTCGGGAACGCTCGACACGAGCGCCGCCGTCTACACCGCGCTCGACGATCGCCGAGTACGTGTCGAGGGGTCGGCGTTCGAGCACGCCGACGTGCACACGATGAAGCTCGAAGGGTCGGCGATCGGGGGCTACCAGTCGATCGCGCTGGTCGGTATCCGCGACCCCGAGGTACTCGCTCACATCGACGAGTGGGTCGCCGGCCTGGGTCAGTTCCTGAACGACGGCATCCAGCGGATTCTCGGCCTGCAACCCGACGAGTACTCGATCCAGCTCCGCTGCTACGGCCACAACGCGGTGCTCGGCCCGCTCGAGCCCGAGGCCACCACCGCCCCTCGCGAGGTGGGTCTGTTGACGATCGCCACCGCCGCCGACCAGGCCACGGCGACGGCGATCACCAAGTACGCCAACCCGTACCTGCTGCACTTCCCGCTGCCGCACATGCGCGACCTGCCGAGCTTCGCGTTCGCTGGTTCGCCTGCCGAGACGCCCCGCGGCGCGGTGTACGAGTTCGTCCTGCAACACGCCGTCGAGCTGGACCACCCGCTCGACCTGGCCCGAATCGAAATGAGCGCGCTGTGAGCACCGACCTCTCGCGAACGATCGGCGACGTGGCCGAGCTGGTCCGATCGAAGAACGCCGGGCCGTTCTGGCAGACCTTCGACATCTTCTGCGACGACGACCGGGCCTACGCCGAGTTGTCCGGCGACGGTGTGATCACGGCCGAGCGAATCGGCGCCGCGTACCACGTCGACCCGGCGACGGTGGCCGTGTTCTGGTTGCCCGACATCCGGGTGATCAAGGTGTCGGTGCCGCGCCCGGTGTCGTCGGGCTCGGCACTCGACCGCGACGTGCACGCCGGCCAGCAACACGTGCCGCTGATGTTGTTGCCGGTCGTGCCATGAGTCTCGACGCGTTGCGCGCGTTCGACACACCGACCGTGTCGAATGCGATCGACTCGCTCGGCCTGCGCCCGGCGGCCGAGGGATACACGTACCCGCCGGTGCACGCGGTGACGGCCCCGTCGGCGCCGGTCGTCGGCTACGCCGTCACCGCCGCGATCCGCACGGTCGCGCCGTTCGCCGATGCCGACGAGCAGCGGGCGGCGATGCTGCCGCTGTACCCGGCGGTCGCCTCGGTCAACGGCCCGAAGATCGTCGTCGTCCAAGACCTCGATCATGCCGACGGGCTCGACAGCGTCGGCTGCCTGTGGGGCGAGGTCAACGTCACCTTGTGCCAGGCGATGGGCGCGGTCGGCGTCGTCACCGACGGGCTGGTCCGCGACGTGCCCGACGTCGAGGCGCTCGGGTTCCACTACGTCGCCCGCGGCATCGGCGTGGCCCGCGGCAACACGCGCGTCGTGTCGACGCTGGAGCCGGTGGCGGTCGGCGGGCTGACGGTGACCACCGGCGACGTGATCCACGCCGACCGGCACGGCGCGGTACTCGTGCCGGCTGACCTGGTCGACGACGTGCTCGCCGCGGCGGAACGGATCAACGCCAGCGAGGCCCGCCTCTTGGAGTGGGCGCGCTCACCCGAGTTCCACGCCGACGAGATCGCCGCCCGCCGCAACCGGCGCTGACCGGCGTCGTTACGACAGGGGGTCGAGGCTGGTCAGGGTGGCGGTGATGGTCTCGGTATAGGTGACCGAGCCGACTGGGCTGGGGTTCGCCGACTCCATGTTCCAGGTGATCGCGACCGGTAGGCCGTCGGGGCCGAGTTCCCAGTGCTGGGTGGAGTGCTCGGGATAGTCGCCGTCGAGCGTGATCGCCACGTCGAACGTGGTGGTGGTCACCTCGACCCCGCCCACGGTGGCCGTGCCCGCCGGGCCGGCCGTCCACACCGGGTTCCAGCGCTCGCTGGCCAGGCGGCAGTTGCGGCCGATCGCCGTGCCCTCGGCGGGTGGGGGATTGAGCGGCACCGTCGCCCGGCACTCCGACACGTCGGTCTGCGACTGGCCGAAGAACTGGTGGAACTGCACACCCGTCGGCTGCAACGTGATCGCGCCGTCGTCGACGCACAGGTTCCACTCCTCGTAGCGCTCGGCCAGCAGGTCCCAGCGCAGGTGCACGCCGCAGCCGTTGGGGGTGACGGTGATCGTCGTCTCGGCGGGGTAGATGTGCTCGGTGCCGCCGAGCGCAGTGACGTGCTCGCGGCCCTCGGTCGCGTACAGGTAGACGCCCGCCGAGGGAAGGGTGAGCGGCGCGGGCGGCTCGGTAGTGGCGGCCGGCTCGGTCACTGGGGCGGGTGCGGGTGAGGTGGTTTCGACAGGCTCAACCACCGTGGCGGGCTCGGTGGTAACGACCGGCTCGACCACCGGTGGCACAGGCGCTGCCGGGGCGGTGCCCATGCCGTCGCGATAGCGGTCGAGTACCTGGTCGACACTGACCTGGGTGGTGCTGTCGTGGGGCCACCAACGTTGGTAGGCGAGGAAGCCCACGACCGCGACAGCAGCCGCGGCAACGCCCAGCGGAAGCCAGCGCACGCCCTCCTCGTTGCGAATCAGCACGCCCTCACCGTACTGTCGGAATCCGCCCGCCGATCGGACCGCGGCGCTACAGTCGAACCTGTGTTCGCCTCCAACACTGTGCCCCGGCCCGGGTCGCGCACCCCCGGCGGGGCGCCGACACGCGTGCTCGGCATCGACCCAGGGCTCACGCGATGCGGCTACGCCGTCGTCGACGGGCGCGGGCCCAGCGCTGCCACGGCCGTGACGCTCGGCGTGATCCGCACGCCGGCCACCGACGCGCTGCCGTTCCGCCTGGCGGCCCTGCGGGCCGAGATCGTCGCTTTGCTGGCCGAGTTCCAGCCCGCCGTGGTGGCGGTCGAGCAGGTGTTCTTCCAGGTCAACGTGCGCACCGCGATGTCGGTCGGGCAGGCCAGCGGGCTGGCACTGTGCGAGGCCGCGGCAGCGGGATGCGAGGTCGTGCAGTACACCCCCAACCAGGTGAAAGACGCGGTTGCCGGGTACGGCGCAGCCGGCAAGGCCCAGGTCGCCAAGATGGTCCAGGCCCGGCTGGGCCTGTCGAAGCCGCCGTCGCCGGCCGACGCCGCCGATGCCGCGGCGCTCGCCCTGTGCCACCTGGCGATGGCTCCGATGCGCGCGTACGTGCGCGCCGGAAGCGTGGCCGGGCAATGAGCCTGGATCCACCGATCTGGCGACTCGTTCCTCGCCGCCATCCCGGTGAACCCAGGCTCCGTAACACCTTGCGTTCAAGCGCCACGCAGGCTGGGCTCCACGAACGGTGTGCCGGAGTCGACCTCGCTGCAACCGCTGTGGGCTGGGACGACGCCGACGCGCGGCTGCAGCGACCGGTGGACCCAGGATGATCGGGTCGCTGCGTGGCACCGTGCTCGAACGCGACCTCACCGCTACCACCGCGGTGGTCGAGGTGGCCGGCGTCGGCTACGTCGTCCACGTCACCGAGCGCACGCTCGCCGAGCTCGAACCCGGTAGCGAGGCGTTCGTGTTCGTGCACCACCACATCACCGAGGCCAACCAGGCGCTGTACGGGTTCTTGGCCCGCGACGAACGAGTCGCCTTCCAGACGCTGCTGAAGGTCAACGGCGTCGGGCCGTCGAGCGCGCTGTCGATCCTCGCCACGCACCCGCCGGCCGCGTTGGTCGACATCGTCGCCAGCGGCGACAAGGCGGCACTCACGCTCGTGCCGGGCATCGGCCCGAAGACGGCCGAGCGGCTGATGGTCGAGCTGAAGAACCGCTTCAGCATCCCCATCCTCGATTCGCCGACCACGGGCGCCGGATCCACGGTGGTGTCCGACGTCCGCGAGGCATTGCTCGGGCTCGGTTACACCGACGTCGAGGTCCGCGACACACTGCGCGAGCTGCCGGCCGACGCTGACGCTGCGGTGCTGTTGCGCGAAGCCCTGAAGGCGCTGGGTGCTCGCCGTGCGTGACGAGTTCACCGACCCGGGCGTGGGCTCGTCCACCGAAGAGTCGGTCGAAGCCGGGTTGCGGCCGCGGGCGCTGGCCGAGTTCGTCGGCCAGCGCGAGCTGAAGGAACACCTGGCGATCGTGCTCGAAGCGGCGCGCCAGCGCGGGCAGGCGGTCGACCACCTGTTGTTCGCCGGCCCGCCCGGCCTGGGCAAGACCACGCTGGCGGGCATCGTCGCCACCGAGATGGGCTCGCGCCTGCACGTCACGTCGGGCCCGGCGCTCGAACGCGCCGGCGACCTGGCGGCGATCCTCACCAAGCTCGAGGAGGGCGACGTGCTCTTCATCGACGAGATCCACCGCCTGTCGCGGGCGGTCGAAGAGATCCTGTACCCGGCGATGGAAGACTTCCAGCTCGACATCGTGGTGGGCAAGGGGCCGGCGGCCTCGTCGATCCGGCTGACGATGCCGCCGTTCACGCTGGTCGGCGCCACCACCCGCACCGGCATGATCACCGGCCCACTGCGCGACCGATTCGGCCTGGTTGCACGGCTCGACTACTACGAGCCCGACGAGCTTCAGCAGATCGTGACGCGGGCGGCCGGCATCCTCGACGTCGCCGCCGACGCCGACGGCGCATGGGAGATCGCTCGACGCGCGCGAGGTACGCCGCGTATCGCCAACCGCCTGCTGCGCCGTGTGCGCGACTTCGCCGAGGTACGCCACACCGGCTCGATCGACGCCGTGATCGCCCGCGAGGGGCTGGCGCTGTTCGGGGTGGACGACCTCGGACTCGACAAGGTCGACCGGGCGATCCTGACGGCGATGTGCGAGCAGTTCAACGGGGGGCCGGTGGGCTTGTCGACCGTGGCGATCAGCGTCGGCGAGCAGCCCGACACGGTCGAGGACGTGTACGAGCCGTTCCTCATCCAGCAGGGCATGATCGCCCGCACCCCGCGCGGACGGGTGGCGATGCCCGCCGCCTACCGCCACCTCGGGCTGGTGGTGCCGGCGCGCCAGGGCGGCCTGTTCGACTCGTGAGCCGGGCGTTCAACTACCTGGTCAAGGCGGCCTTGGCCGTGTCGTTCGCGGTCGCGATCTTCTGGCCGCCCGACGTCGTCGAGGGCAAGAACATGGCGGCCCGGGCGCCGCTCTTCCTCGCCCCGGCCGTGGTCGTGCCGGTGCTCGCCCGGCTGCGTCGCTGGCAGCCCTACCCGCACCTCGCCGACGGGCTGCTGGCGCTGCCGTTCCTGCTCGACACGCTCGGCAACGTGGCCGGCTTCTACGACCGCTACGACGCCACCGACGACGTGCTGCATTTCGTCAACTGGGTGTTTCTGGTGATGGCGTACCACGCCTTCCGGTATCGCAACGTCGCCGACCACCGCGACGCGATCTTCCTCGGCTACGGGTTCGGGGCGATCGCGATCATCGCCTGGGAGGGCTTCGAGTGGCTGATTTCCGACGCCGGCCCGTTCGCCGGCGACGTGCCCGACGCGCTCAGCCTCACCTACGGCGACACGGTCGGCGATCTGGTGATCTCATCGACCGGCGGCCTGCTCGGCTCGCTGATCGGCCGCTACGTGATCTCGCGACACGTAGGCCGCCGACCAGGTGGTTGAGCCTGTCGAAACCACCAGGCACTACGCGAGACTCAACACATGAGCCCGTATCCCGAGTTCCCCGGTATCGAGCCGTACGGCACCGTCAGAACGCCCGAGGCCGAGCGCGACCACCGCAAGCGGGCGTGCGCGATCGGGTACCGGATCTTCGGCGCGCTGCGCTGGGGGCACCTCGGCGACGGCCACATCTCGGCCCGCGACCCCATCCACACCGACCACTTCTGGCTGCTCGACTGGGCCGTGCCGTTCGCCGAGGCCACCGTCGACCGATTGGTGCTGGTCGGGCCCGACGGTTCGGTGAAGGACGCCGACGGCAACCCGACCGGGGCGGTCAACACGGCCGGCTACAACATCCACGCCCCGTTGCTGGCGGCGCGCCCCGACGTGGTGTCGGCGGCCCACACGCACACGCAGTTCGGTACGCCGTGGTCGGCCAACGTCGCCCCCTTCCGGGCGATCAGCCAGGAGTCGTGCGGGTTCGTGTTCGATCAGGCACTGTTCGACGACGAGGAGGTCGAGGTGCTGTCGTATGACGGGGGCAAACGGATCGGTGCCGCGCTGGGGCGGCACAAACTGGTGATCCTGCGCAACCACGGCCTGCTCACGGTGGGCACCACCGTCGAGGACGCGGTGGGCTGGTTCGTGATGGCCGAGCGGGTGGCCGAGGTGCACGTCAAGGCGCCCGAGGCCTGGCCGATCAGCGACGCCGCGGCCGCGGTCGCGGCCAGCACGATCTCACCCGAGGGCGTCGGCTGGCGCACGTTCCAATGGCTCCAACGCACCCACGTACCCGACCCCTCGGTGGTGGGCTAGCGGCGGTCAGAACAGCAGTTTGACGGCGGCGAGGATCACCGCCGCCAAGCCGGTGTTGGTGGCGACTGCCCAGCGCATCTGGGCGATCGTGCTGTCGCGGATCTCGGTGCGCAGCTCGGCCGACAGGACGCGCAGGTCGTCCTTGGTGGCGACTTGGTCCCATTGTGGGTGGAGTAGGGCTTCTGCCAAGGCGTCGGCCTCCTCGGTGCCGATGAGCGGTTCGAGCTTGTCGCGGATGCTGAGTCGGGTGCGATCGCTGATCACGGTGACCTCCGGAGATTGTCGCGCCTCGGAGATGAGGCGGCAAGGACGGGAGGGGAAGCCGGCGGTTTCGCAGCGTAACGAGTGGGTGTCGCAGGGTTCGGGTGGTCCGTAGCGTGGCGGAGAGTGCGGTGATCCGGGCGTTGCCTCGCGAGGAGTGTTGGGGTCTTCGTCGGTCATAGCGTGGCGGGGTGCACCTGTCGGACTTCGACTACGAGCTGCCGTCCGAGCGGATCGCCCAGACACCGATCGCGCCACGTGACTCGGCCAGGCTGCTGGTCGACCGGGGGAGCGCGGCACCCGAACACCGCCACGTACGCGACCTACCGTCGTTGCTGCGTGCTGGTGACCTGCTGGTCGTCAACGAGACCAAGGTGATCCCGGCCCGGCTGGCGTTGCGGCGGCAGTCGGGCGGCGCGGCCGAGGTACTGATGCTGGAACCGCGCGACGGCGAGCGTCGGATCTGGGAGGCGCTCGTGCGCCCGGCCCGCAAGCTCAAGCCGGGCGAGGTGCTGGCGGGCGCAGACGGTGAGCCCGTGGTCGAGATCGGAGAACGGATCCCGTTCGCCGGGCAGGCAGGTGACACGTTCACGGTGCGGCTGGTCGGCTCGACCGACTCGCTGACCGTGCTCGATGCGCACGGGGAGATGCCGTTGCCCCCGTACATCACCGAACGGCTGGCCGACCCCGACCGGTACCAGACCGTGTATGCCCGCCAGCCCGGGAGCGCGGCCGCTCCGACGGCTGGCCTGCACTTCACGCCCGAGCTGCTGGATGCACTGGCCGGACGGGGGATCGCGCAGGCGATGGTCGAGTTGGTGGTGGGGCTTGACACGTTCCGTCCGATCGCTACCGACAACCCGCTCGACCACCGCATGCACACCGAGCGGTATCAGGTGCCGGAGGCGACGATGGCAGCGGTCACCGCGACCCGGGCCTCCGGTGGACGGGTAGTGGCGGTGGGCACCACGTCGGTGCGGGCGCTGGAGTCGGCGGCCAGCCGCGGCGAACTCGAAGGCCGCACCGACATCTTCATCCACCGCGACGTCGAGGGAAGGGGCTACGAGTGGCGGGTGGTCGACATGTTGATGACCAACTTTCACCTTCCGCGCACCACGTTGCTGATGATGATCGACGCGTTCGTCGGCGAACGCTGGCGCGACCTGTACGGCATCGCCCTGCACGAGCAGTACCGCTTCTTGTCCTTCGGCGACGCGATGCTGCTCGACCGCCACGCCGGCTGAGCGCGCTAGCCTGGCACCCGGCCGGCTTCCTCCACGTGTACCGCGCGCCCCGGCGCGCCGAGTCCGGAGGTCGTCATGCCGGCCAGTTCGCCACCTGCCCCCGTCGAACCGACGCTGCCGCCGCGCCCTGCCCCGGCACGTTCGCCGGGCGACGTGATCGGCGCGTGGTTGGCGTGGTTCGGTCTGGCCCGCCTGGTGATGGCCGCCGTCTCAGTCGCTGTCGTCGTCGCCGGGGCGTACTGGCTGCTGCGGGCGCCGATTCCCGACGCTGCGGCCGCGCTTCCGGTGGCTGCGAGCGCCGGCACTGCGCCCTCGGCGACCCTCCCACCGCCGAGCGCCGCCCCGCCTCCTGCGACCGCTGCTCCCGGCCCGCTGTACGTGCACGTCGCCGGGTCGGTGATCAACCCGGGGGTCTACGCGGTGCCGCCTGGTTCGCGCGTCGACACAGCGGTGGGTGCCGCAGGCGGCCCCACGACCGATGGCGACCTCGACGGGCTCAACCTGGCCGCGTCGCTCGCCGACGGCCAGCGTGTCTACGTGCCGGCCGCCGGTGAGGTCGACCCGGCGACCGTGCCCGACGGGGCCGTCGCCGTCGCAGGCGGTTCGGCTGCGCCGGCAGGGCCGCTCGACCTGAACACGGCGACCGCAGCCGACCTCGAGCGGCTGCCGGGCGTCGGGCCGGCGACGGCTGCGGCGATCGTCGACGACCGTGCGCGCAACGGCCCGTTTGCCACCGTCGACGATCTCGAGCGGGTGCCGGGCATCGGCCCGGCCAAGCTGGCCGCGTTGCGCGACCTGGTGAGGGTGTGAGGGCAGGCGTGCCGTTCAGACCACGAGCGACTCGCCGAGCACGGCCGCAGCGACACCGAGCGCGGCGATCGCGCCAGCCGCGACGGCGATCGTCAGCCACAGCAACTCGCGGGCGTAGTCGCCCCATGCAGCCACCGGCCGAGCCGTGGCCCGGCGCGATGCCAGATATCCGAGTGCGGCCCACAGCGGCGCGCTGCCGGCGACCGCCAACGGGTAGTTGCTCGAGTCGGCGAACGGTGCGCCGACCGCGAGCAGACCAGGCGCGGCGATCACTCCGGCCGCCAGCCCGAACAGACCACTTGCGCGGCCATCACCCAGCCGCAGCACCAGCCAGGCCGCGCCACCGATGAGCGCCATCGGCACCAACCCGACCAGCCAGCCCCAGCGGCGCAGGCGGCTGCGATACCAACGCGGCCCGGCAACGAGCGGTTCGTGGGGTGGGGACGCGTCGGGTCGCACCGATTCGGGGCGCAGGCGTGCGTCGTGGGGTCGCCGAGTGACCGTGTCGATCCGACGAGCCTACGGGGCGAGACCCAGCGAGCGGGGGCACCCGCTTCCCCTGGCGGTGGTCGCGGCCGGCGCGGCGGTGGCCGGGCTGGCGGCCTGGTGGGCCTCGCCGGCTGCCGGTGCCATGGGCGGGGTGCTCGCGTGGATGGGTGTCGGGCGCGGCCGTGCGGGTGCCCTGGCCCTGCTGCTACTTGTCGGAGCGCTGGCGGGGTGGCGCAGCGCGGCGAGTTGGGACGGGCTTGCTCCCGACGCGGTCGGCACGTTCACCGGGTGGGCGGCACTGGTCGACGACCCCCAGCCGTTCGGCGGCGCCACGCGGGTGGTGCTCGACGTGGAGGGCGAGCGCTTCGAGATGTGGGCTCGTGGGCGGGCGTTGCGTCTACGCGTCGACTCCTGGCGCGGCGGGGACCTCGTTCGGGTTCACGGCACACGTACCGCGCTCGACCCGGTCCGTCGGGAGCGCGTCGCGTGGCAGCACGTCGTCGGGAAGTTCGACTACGAGTGGGCCGGTGACGTAGCTGCCGGTGGACCGCTCGCCCGCGCTTCGAACCGCGTCCGGGAGATGCTCGAGCGCGGCGCGCGCGGGCTTCCCGGCGACGACGGCGCGCTGTTCCGCGGCCTGGTGATCGGCGACGACCGCGACCAACCGCCCGAGATGATCGCCCGATTCCGTTCCAGCGGGCTGTCCCATCTCACCGCCGTGTCGGGCTCGAACATCGCGTTCGTGTTGGCGGTAGCCGCGCCGTTGACGCGCCGTCTGCGTCCGTTGGCGCGGTGGGCAGCCACGCTCGGCCTGATCGGCTGGTTCGTCAGCCTGACGAGGTTCGAACCATCGATCCTGCGGGCAGGCGTGATGGCCGCGATCTCGGCGACGGCGTTCGCGCTGGGACGTGAGCGTTCGCCGGCGCGCGTGCTGTGGCTGGCGGTGACCCTGCTGCTGTTGGTCGACCCCTTGCTGGTCCGCTCGGTCGGGTTCCAGCTGTCGGTCGGAGCGACCGCTGGGGTGGTGATCCTCGGCCCGCGGTGTGCCTCGAGGTTGTCGGTACTGGGTCCGCTGGCGTTGCCGGTCGGAATCACCCTTGGCGCCCAGCTCGGCGTATTGTTGCCGCAGTTGCTGGTGTTCGGCGCTGTCCCGGTGGTGTCGCTGCCGGCCAACCTGTTGGCGGTTCCGATGGCCGGGGCGGTGATGCTCTACGGCCTCCCGGCGGGCCTGGTGTCGGGCGCGGTTCCCGGGGCTGCGCCGGTGGTGATGTTTCCGTGCCGGGTCGGCGTGCGCTGGATCGACAGCGTCGCGTTGCTGGCGGCCCGCGCCGAGCCCGGCGGGGTAGCGACGCTGTGGTGTTGGGCGGTGGTCGCAGCACTGATCGCGCTGCTGATGCTGAGCCCACCGGGCGAGGGGCCATCGGGCTCGGCGTTTGGGTAGCCGCCTGTGGGGTACGCGCCGGCCATGAACATTCCGCGACCGCCGCAGCCCGACCCCGAGGTGCCACCGCCGCACCGACCTGTGCCGCCCGGCGAGCCCGAGCCGACGCCGATCGTGCCCGAACCGCAGCCACCACAACCGGCCCCAGCTCCGCCGATCCCCGACCCGAACCCGCCGATTCCCGAGCCGGTGCGGCCGTTCCCCGAGCCCGGCCCGGCGTAGTCAGCCGTACCAGGCGCGCCGGGCGATCGCATCGAGGCGCGGCAGCAGGCGCTGCCATATGGTCGCCTCGTCGGGCACGAGTTCGGTCCACAGGCAGGCCTGCACACCGAGCAGGTACGTCCGTTCGGCCGCGGTCCAACCCGCGGCAGGCTCGAACGCGTGCACGTCGGCCAGCGAGGTCGAACCGGCCCAGCTCATACCGGGGGTGTCCCACGCCGAGTCGATGGCCATGTCGAGGTAGTAGGCCTGCCCGGGCGAGACGACCACGTCGTAGCCGGCGGTGGCCAGCTTGCGGCAGTCGTCGGCGCTGCGCCAGCCCACGACGTAGCCGTCGCCGGGCTGCAGGCCGCCCGACTCGGCCGCCTCTTGCCACGCGCCGACCTCGCGTCCGGTGCGTTCGCGGACCAACGCGATCAACTCACGGTGGAAGTACCCCTCGATGTCACGCGTCGATGCCAGCCCGTGCTCGGCCGACAGCGCCTGCACCACAGGTGAGCCGCGCCAGGCGCCGGCGGGTACCTCGTCGCCGCCGATGTGGAGGTGCGGCGAGTACGGAAACAGCTCGGCGAGCGTGTCGACGACGGCTTCCAGGAACGGGCGCGTGGTGGGCAGGCCCGGCACGAGCACGTTGTCGGTGAAGTGCTGCACGCTGGGCGCACGAGACGTGTCGTGCGGGTCGCGCAACTCGGGCAGTGCCGTGAGCGCGGCGTGATTGTGGGCGGGCAGGTCGACCTCGGGTACCAGCGCGATGCCGAGACCCCGGGCGTGCTCGACCCAGCGACCGATCTCGGTGGCGGTATAGGCACGGCCGACTGCGGCGGCGCCACCACCGAGCATCGGGCCGAGCGGGCGTCCGTGGCCGCGGGTACCGGCGACCTCGGCGAGCGCCGGGTACTGCGGTACCGGTAGGCGCCACGCTTCGTCGTCGGTGAGATGCAGGTGGATGTGGGTGAGCCGCCGCTCGGCGGCCGCGTCGAGCAGGCGCAGGACGACGTCGGGCTCGAACCACTGGCGTGCCAGGTCGATGTGCAACCCTCGGAAGCCGTAGGCCGGTTGCCCTTCGAACACCAACTCCGGCAACGCGAGGGACTCCGCTGACGCGAGGGGCCCGGCACCTTGGGTGAGTGGGGTGGTGGTGCGCATGGGTTCGACGGCGACGGTTCGGGTGGTGTCGTCGGGGAGGATCAGGAACGCGCTCAGTGGGCCGTCGTTGGCGTGGCACGGCGGATGGCTCACGTGGAGCGCGCCGAGCGCATCGGGGTCGAACTCGTGGTACGTGCCCACCTGGTACAGGTTCGGCGACAGCACGACCATGCTCGTCAGCGCCAGCCGCGAGCCTGCGGGCACGGCGCCGTCGAGCGTCAGCGTGATCGTCGACCTGTCCCACACGGAACGGAGCGTCAGCGTCACAGCGCCTGCCACGCGGGCTTGTGCTGGTAGGCCTCGCGGTAGTAGTCGGCGAGTTGCAGGCCGGCCGCGGCGGCCTCGTCGACGACGACCGTGGCATGCGGGTGGAGTTGCAGCACCGATGCCGGGCAGAACGCCGACAGCGGTCCTTCGACCGCGGCCGCGATCGGCTCGGCCTTGCCGGCACCGGTCGCGATCAGCAGCAGGTGCTGGGCTTCGAGGATGGTGCCGAGGCCCTGGGTGACGACGTGCCGCGGCACCGCGTCGAGGTCGCCGTCGAAGAAGCGCGCGTTGTCGACCCGGGTGGCGCCGGTCAGGGTCTTCACACGGGTGCGCGACGCCAGCGACGACCCTGGCTCGTTGAAGGCGATGTGGCCGTCGCTGCCGATGCCGAGCAGCTGCACGTCGACGCCGCCGAGCTTGGCGAGCAGCGCATCGTAGGCGGCGCAGGCGGCCGGCAGCTCAGGCCCGGCGACCCACACGTCGGGCCCGTACAACCGTTCTTCGGGCAGGTCGGTGTGGTCGGTGAACTCGCGCCGGATGAAGGTGCGGTACGCCTCGGGATGCCCGGTGGGTAGCCCGACGTACTCGTCGAGCAATACAGCCGATGCGTGTGCCAGCGAGACGCCGCTGGCGACGACGTACCGGTACACGCCAAGCGGCGAGCTTCCGGTCGCCAGCCCCAGCACCGGTGCGGTGTGCGCCCGCAGGACGTCGACGAGCACCTGCCCGGCCACCTCGGCCGCCGCAGCGGCGTCGGGAACGATCACGACTTCCATGCCGTCACTCCTTCGATCAGGGTGCGCTGGACGTGCAGCGCGTCGTCGAGCAGCACCAGGTCGGCGCGGGCGCCCGGTTCGACCCGGCCACGGTCGCTGAACCCGAGCAGGTCGGCCGGGACGCGGCTGGCGCACCCCAGCGCGTCGGCCGCCGTGCACCCGGTGAACGCGACCAGGTTGCGTACCGCCTGGTCCATCGCCAGGTTGCTGCCGGCGAGTACCCCCTCGGCCGTGCGCACCCCGTCCGCCCCGATCGTCACCCGCCGCTCACCCAACATGACGTGTTGTGTCTGACACAACTCGTCATCGGTTTGGCTGGTGAGGCCGAGCGCGGCCATGGCGTCGGTGACGAGCAGCGTGCGGTTGGGGCCGAGCGCTTGCCAGGCCATCGCCACCGCGACCGGGTCGGCGTGGATGCCGTCGCAGATCATCCCGGCGACGACGCCGGGGTCGGCGAGCGTGGCGCCGATCGGGCCGGGGGAGCGGTGCGAGAACGGCGCCATCGCGTTGAACAGGTGGGTCACCGCAGTCGCCCCGGCGCTGCGGGCTGCAGCGAACTCGCCAGCCGAACAGGCCGTGTGACCGATCGACACGACGATGCCGGCCGCGGCCAGCGACCTGATCGCGGCGAGCGCGCCAGGTGTCTCGGGGGCGAGTGTCACCAAGCGCACGGCCGGCGTCCACGTGGCCAGTTCGGCCGGGTCGACCGCTCCGACCCACGCCGGGTCGTGGGCGCCGACGCGGCCCGGTGCGATCATCGGCCCTTCGAAGTGCAGGCCACCGACGCTCGCGGTGCCAGGCCGCGGGCGAGAGCTGCGGTGCGCGGCGAGCGCCGCCGTGCGCCGTTCGGGTGCGGCGGTGACGATCGTGGGCAGGAACGTGGTGACACCCGTGGCGGGCAGTTCGGCGGCGACCGCGTCGATCGACTCGGGGTCGCTCGTGAAGTCGTGACCCCACCCGCCGTTGAGCTGCGCGTCGACGAACCCCGGCGCCACGATCAGTCCGCGGGCGTCGACCGCCTCGGCTCCAGCCGGCGCGTCGAGTGCACCCACGGCGGCGATGAGGCCGTCGCGGCACCACACGTCGGCCTCCCGCAACTCGCCGTCGACGAGCACCGCACCGCCCCCGATGAACACGTCAACCATCGGTCGCATCATGCCAGCCGATGGATGGTGCGAGGCACTCTCGGTTCGGGCAGACTCGCCGCATGGGTGAGGTATGGCTGTCCATCTGCTGACCGGCGATGACGAGTCGGTGCTCCGTTCGCAGGTGTCCGACCTGGTGAAGCGCCTGGTCGGAGACGGCGACCGGTCGCTGATGGTCGATGAGTTCGAGGGAGATGAGTACGAGTTGCGAGTGGTCGCCGACGCCGCCCAGACGCCGCCGTTCCTCACCGACCGCCGGGTGGTGGTCGCCCGCGACGTCGGCCGGTTCGCCGCCGCCGATCTCGGCCCGTTGGTGAACTACCTGGCCGACCCGCTGCCCACCACCGAGTTGGTGCTGGTAGGTGGTGGCGGCAGGCTGGCCAAGCAGCTCACCGACGCGGTCGCCGGGGCAGGCGGCCACAAGGTCGACACCAGCCCGCCGTCGCGAGCGAACGACCGGGTCACGTGGGTGCGTACGCAGGCCGAGGAAGCGGGCCTGCGGCTCGACAGCCACGCCGCGGTGAGGTTGGCCAACCACCTCGGTGACGACACCGGTCGCCTGGCAGGCATCCTCGCCGTGCTTACGTCCACGTACGGAGAGGGGGTGCGGGTCGGCGAAGCCGACGTCGAACCGTTCCTCGGCGACGGTGGTGGTGTGCCCCCGTGGGACCTCACCGACGCGCTCGACAAGGGCCACACCTCCCAGGCGCTGGAACTGTCGCGCCGGATGGTGCACGGCGGCGATCGCCATCCACTCCAGATCCTCGCGATCTTGCATAACCACTACGCCAAGCTGGCCCGGCTCGACGGGGCCGATGCGCGTTCCGAGACCGACGCCGCGGCGGCGATGGGCATCAAGCCCGGGTTCCCGGCCCGCAAGGCGCTCGGCACCTATCGCGACCTCGGCGGCCCCGCAGTGGGCCGCGCAGTGCAACTCCTCGCCCGGGCCGACCGCGACCTCCACGGCGAGACCGGGCTCGACGCCGAAACCGTCCTCGATGTCCTCGTCGCCCGGCTGAGCCGCCTCCGCTCAGCTCGCTGACGTCGTGACTCGTTCGGACATGAGCGGATAGGCACAGCACCAACCGCCTTGGTGGCGACCGGCGTAGCCCGCGCCGCGTGGGATGGTCGTCAGCTTGCCAGGACGATTTGGCGCAGGCTTTGGCGGAGCTCGATCGCTTCGACGCTGGGTCGCACGTCGAGTTCGGCGGCGAGGCGGTCGATTTCGTCGAGCACGAGGTGGGCGTCGAGCGGGCGGTCCACTGCCTGCAGCAGGCGCGCGAGGCGCACGCGGCGGTCCTCGCTCTCCGGGTCGATGGCGACGCCTTGGCGGAGCAGGGCCACCGCCTCGTCGGGGCGCCCGAGGTCGTCAGCGGCCCGCGAGGCGTCGTCGCAGAGGGCGCCGGCGAGGTGGGCCAGCGACCGGCGGGTCTGCTCGGCGACGTCGACGCGGGTGTCGGGCAGGAACGGCCGCCGGTAGGAGGCGATCGTCTCGACCGCGGTCGGCAGCGCCCGCTGCCCGTCGGCTCGGAGTGCTTCGCGGGCGGCGCGGGCGGCGGCCTCGAAGCGCAGCGCGTCGACGTCCACGTCGGGGCCGATCGCCAACCGTTCGCCCGAGCGCTCGACGAGCACATCACGCGACGGCAGCCGGTGGAGCGCGTTACGCAAGGCCCGGCGCCCCTGCTCGGCCGACGCTCCCGGCCACAGATGCTCGATCAACACCTCGGCCGGTGCGCTACCCCCCAAGGCCACCAACGCGTGCACGAGGTCGCGCGAGTAGCCGACGACCGAGATCTCCGCCCCGTTGACCTGAACGGAGAAGCCGCCCAGACAACGAATGCTGGCGGCGGCCTGGCGCTCCTGTCTGACCGCCGCGACCGAGCCGGCCGCCGCCGCGAGCGGTGCGAGCTTGCGGGTCAGGCCGGGCTCGCGGGTCTCGGGCAGGCTCGCCCCGCCGAGCCGAGTGGCAAGGTCGAACGCCGTCGCCGCCTCGGCGCCCGCCCGCCTGTCGCCGAGCCGCTGCAAGGCGGCGGCGCGGAAGAGGTGTCGCCGCCACTCGTCGCGAGGGAGCGGATGGCGGCGTTGGAGGTCGTCGATCTTGGCGATCGCCTCGAGCGGATCGCCGGCGACGGCGGAGAAGAACGCGATCGCCTGCTCGACGTAGGCCCGCGGCTCGCCTTCGATCGACTCGATCGATTCGATCACCTCCAGCGAACGGCGGGCGATATCGAGTTCGCCGACCCTCAGGAACTCCTCGACCCGGTCGCGGTAGAACAGCGCCACGTGCCGGGGGCCGATGTCGGCCGGCAACAGCCGCTCGGCCTCGGCCTGATAGTGGAGCACGTCGTCGGTGCGGCCGCACTGCGAGGCGGCGATCGCCCGCCCCCAGTTGATCGTGGCGAGCAGATAGTTGTCGTGCGAGCGGGCGGCGATCCGCTCGGCCTCGCTGAATGCCTCCTCGAGTTCCGCGTACCGGCCGAGATCGAGCATCGCCTCGGCCCGGTACAACTGGAGGCCGGCGCGCAGATGGGTGTTGGCCGAGGTCAGCGGCAGCAGTTCGTCGTAGGCAGCCAACAGGTCGGCGGCGCGCCCGAGCGGGAACAACACCATCTTGGCGAGCACCATCGTCAGCCGGAACCGCCACCGAGTGTTGCCGGCTTCCCGGCTGAGTTCGATGCCGTCTTCGAAGACCAGGCGGGCGCCGGCGAACGAGTCGTTGTGATCGCCGAAGGCGAGCGCTCGCCCGAGCGCGTCGATCGCCGCGAGGCGCGTCGGCAGAGCGTGCTCGCCCTCGCGGTCGAGTTCCTGGAGCACGTCGCGCGCCAACTGCTCGGCCTCGCTCCGGCGCGCCTGCAGGACGACGAGTTCGACCGCACGCTCGGCGTCTGCGGCCCGCTTGAGGGCGGGAGCGCGAGAGCGCTCGGGGTGCCCGTCCAGGCGGTCGAGCACCGCCTTCCACTGTGGCCAGCGGCGAATCTCGTACAGCGCCCGCGCCTCCCGGATGGCGAGGTAGGGGTAGCGCTGGCGCACACCGGCCGGCAGCGTCTCGAGCAGCGCCAAGAGTTCGGTGGGATCGAGGTCGTCGTCGGGCAGGCGCAACAGCAGCGCGGCGGCGTCGTCGTGGGCGCCGGCGTCGGCGAGCAGGCGGACGCCCACCGCTGCCCGGCCTGCGGCGGCGTAACCGTCGGCGGACTCGACCGCGATCGTTCGGTCGAGCGACGCCCAGCCGCCGATCCGGCCCGCCAGCGGCCCGGCGATACGCTGCTCGCCCGGTCCGACAGTGGTGAACGCGATTCCGGCCCCGGCGAGGCGACGGAGCAGGTCGGGCCCGCCAAGCCGCTCGGCCAGCGCGGCGTCGAAGCCGGGAAGGTGGGCGAGTTGAGCCGCCGCCCAGCGGTCGTGGTCGTCGAGCGGCTCGCGCAGGCGCTCGACGACGATTGACAGCACGTCGTCGGAGCGGATGTCGGCCAAATCGAGGTCACCGCCCGCCCGTAGCCGGTTGGCCCACATCACCAGGCCCGCCGCCCAGCCCTCGGTGGCGCAGTGGGCGGCCTCGACGGCGTCGTCGGGGACCTCGAGGCCGAAGCCGCGGCGGAGCAGGCCGCCTGCCTGTTCGCGGGTCAAGCGTAAGTCGTCGCTGGTGAAGTGCCGGAGCCCGGGAACGCGCCCAAGGTCGTCGCAACCGTCGGGCAGCGCCCGCCCGATCAGGATCAGGCGGTGGGGGGCGATCGGCGTGCGGGCGAGCATCGACAGCAGACGGCCCGTCTCGACGGTGGCGTGCTCGATGTCGTCGACGATCAACGTCGACCCGGTCACCTCGCTGGCGAGCAACTCGATGAGGGCGTCGAGCGGATCGCTTGACTCGCCGAGCCCGAGCAGGCGCTCGCCGCGCTCGGCCTCGGCGCGCAGCCGTGCCGCGCGGACGGCGCCTGCGACGAGGTCGCCCGGCGAGGCGGCAGGCGGCAGCGGCACGATCAGCGTCCGGTGGTCGCGGCTGGCGAGCTCCATCGACAGTGAGGTCTTTCCGTACCCGCCGGCTGCCTCGATCACCGCCACCGCCGCCTCGGTGACGGCGGCGACCAGGTCGTCTCGCGGCACGTGATGGGCCGCCAGGGTCCGTCCCGCATACCCGCCCATCCCGCAACGGTACCCCGAACTCCGGACGTCGTACCAAGGGATGGCCCGCTCGCGAGACACTCGTGAGACGCCCCGCTGCCAGGGTGCTCACGGTCGTCGGTGCCGTGGCCGGAACGATGGCCGGCGACGCGCACGACGAAGCAATGAGGAACGAGGACTGACGATGGCGATGCGAACACGGACAGTGGTTGTGAGGCTGCGGCTGCTGGCGCTCTGCTTGGCACTACTGGTACCGGGATTCGTGGTGGTGGGCGGCCTGACAACATCGCCGCGTGTTCAAGCGCTGATCCACAACCCGTTCCCGGCAGACGTCGACGGCGTGATCCAGAACGTGTTCCGGGCCGACGACGCGCTGTTCACCACGTTCGTGAGCGACTTCCAGGGCGGTTACGTGTGCGTGGTCGAGGCGTCGGTCACCAACCCGGAGGCGGCGAGTTGCGACTCACCGGCGTGGGGCCGTAAGAACTTCTACGTCGGCCTCGGCACGTTCCTCGGTATGCCGCTCGAGCCGCCGTTGCTGTCGGTCGGGGAGTGGCGCCTCTTGGCCGCACACCCGGGCAACTCGCAAGGCACAGCGTTGTCGGGCACGTTCACGGTGCTGCCGTGTGCCGGCGAGTGCGACACCGGGCCGGCCCAGGCACAGATCGACGCCTGGAAGGCTCGTGCCGGAGGCACGCGCGACGGGGCGGAAGCGGTCTGCAAGGCGCTCGATGTGAAGAAATTCGCTGGTGCGGCCAATGCCGCGCGCGGTGCTGTGATCGGCGCCGGCGGCGGGTTGCTCGGTATGGCTCTCGGTCTCGGCGTCGGCACCGCCACGTACTTTGTGCCGGATATGACGAGCGAGGCGATGGCGCTGTCGCTGTTCCGCACGCTCTCGTGCGGCGTGCGGACGATGATGGCCGACATCGCCGCCGATCCGCCGGACTTCGACTACGACGAGGTGGCCGAGCCGGTGTTCGCCGGGATCGAACCGACCGGCTTCCAGGTCTACGACGATCTGCTCGAGTCGTTGGACGCCGCCGAGGCGTTCGGCGTCGCCTCGCGGATCGCGTTCGAGCGATACCAGGGTGCGATGATCGACGAGGACTTCGAGGCCGCGTCGATACAGGCCGAGGCCACCGCCGAGTTCACCCGGCAGCTCGTGAGAGCGTTGCGGGCGACCGAGTACTTCCTGCCGCTCGTCGCGTCGCTCGGCGAGTTCGGAGAGCCGGTGACGACTCCCGAGGAACTGGCCGACGCGATCGCCGTCCGCGAGCGGATCCGTGACCACGGCCACACCGCCGACGAGATCGCCCAGCTCGAGGCGCTCGGCGTCGGGGAGGAGGGGATCGCCGAGATCGAGGAGTGGTACGAGCTCGACGTGAGCGACGTCGACCCCGACGTGCCGCTCGCCGACCTGCTCGCCGACCTGCTGGACGAGATCGTGGTGTCGATCGACGTGTTCGACACGTTCGGCCGCCAGCTCAGCGTGGCCGCCGCCGAGTTGGCGTTCGAGATCCCGGAGAACAGCCCCCCGTCCGCTTCGTTCATTGCGGACCCGCCGTCGGGCGAGGCGCCGCTGACGGTGACGTTCACATCGCTGGCGTCCGACCCCGACGGCGACGAGCTGACTCTGCAGTGGGACATCGCCGGCGAGGCCCACCCGACCGGCGAGGAGACGGTCTACACGTTCGAGAACCCGGGCTTCTACTGGGTGTCGCTGGTGGCCGACGACGGCGAGCAGTGGGATCAAGCGATCCAGATGATCGAGGTGGCGCCGCCATCGACGGGGGACAACCAGCCGCCGGTCGCCTCGTTCGTCACCGACCCGTCGCCGCCGCACGGCCCGGTCGGGTTCGAGGTGACCTTCACCTCGACGTCGTGGGACCCCGATGGCGACGCGCTGACCCACACCTGGTACTTCGGTGACGGGGTGCAGCTCACCGGGCCGGAGGTGACCCGCAGCTTCGACCAGCCGGCCTACTACAGCGTGGTGCTTGTCGTGCACGACGGCCAGGCGTCCGCACAGGCCGATGGCGAGGTCGCCGCGTTCCCGGGCGGCAACCAGCCGCCGGTCGCTTCGTTCGAGACCGACCCGTCGCCCCCGACAGGCGACGCGCCGCTCACCGTGGTGTTCACCTCGACGTCGACCGATCCCGAGGGCGACGACCTCACGCTGACCTGGGACTTCGGTGACGGCACGGAGGCGAGCGGCCCCGAGGTGCAGCACACGTTCACCCAGCCCGGTACGTACAACGTCACGTTGGTGGCGAGCGACGGCGTCACGCCAAGCCAGGCGAGCCGGCAGGTCGTGGTGACCAGCCCGCCGATCGGCAACCAGCCTCCCGAGGCGTCGTTCACGTCGTCGTCGACATCGGGGCCTGCCCCGCTCCGCGTCACGTTCATCTCGACGTCGTCCGACCCCAACGGCGACGAGCTCGAGCTCACGTGGGACTTCGGCGACGGCGGCACGGCGGCCGGATCGCCGGTCACCCACACGTTCGCCACGCCTGGCACGTACGAGGTGACGCTGACCACCGACGACGGTGAGCACATCGACCAGGCGACGGCGACGATCGAGGTCGTGGCGCCGGTGCTGCGCGCCGACTTCACGACACCCAAGGCGTACGACGCCGCCAAGTCGGCCAACGGCGCGCGGCTCCTGTCGTTCACAAGCGAGTTCAACACCACCTCGTGGGCGGCCGCCAACATCCTGCTCGACAACACGTCGGCCTGGTCGTCGGCGACCGGTGAGATCGCCGACCAGGAGTTCGTGATCGAGTTGGCGGGGGGCGGTCTCGACCTGGTCGACCGGGTGGTGCTGACCGGGCGAGCCACGGCCCACGGTGTCCGGAACTTCGAGGTGGCGTTGTCGAGCAGCGGTCTCGCCGACGACGACTTCACGACCGTCGTAGTCGACGAATTGCCACAGGCCGCCACGCCGCAGGAGCACACGTTCGCCCCCCAGCGCGCCCGCTACCTGCGGGTCCGGGCACTCGACAACCACGGCAACGCCTCGTCGATGTACCTCCAGCAGGTGGCGCTGCTGACCCCCGACCGGGCCGGCGGCATCGTCTCGCTGCCCAACGGGCCGCTGGCAACCGTCGCCGACGTGTCGAGCGAGCAGAACACGACGACCCAGGCTGCCGTCCACGCGCTCGCCCGATCATCGACGAGCCAGTGGCGCACGTTGGTCAACGAGCCGATCGACGAGCAGTGGCTGCGAGTCGAGCTGGGCGGCGAGGGCCTTCACCTCGTCGACCAGGTCGTGCTCGCGAGCACCAACAACGCCCGCGACATCGACGAGTTCGAGGTGCTCGTCTCCACCGACGCCACGGGTGACCCGGAGAGCTTCCACCTCGTGCTGACCGGCAACGCCGCCCAGTCGAACCAGCCCCAGACGTTCGAGATCGACCCGCCCGTCGAGGCCCGCTTCGTCGAGCTGCGCGTGAACAGCAACCACGGCGCCAACCACGTCGGGCTGACCAGCCTCCAGGCGTGGACCACGCACGGTCTGAACGTCGCCGACGGCGACGGGGTCGGCGCCTGGGTGACCTCGGTCTCCAGTCAGAACAACACCACGTCGGCGGCGGGCCTGCAGGCGATCACCCACGGCACCGGCTCGTGGCTCACCGCCACCGGCGCCAGCACCGATCAGCACATCACGGTGCTGCTGCGCAACGGCGACGTCCACGTCGTCGACCGGGTGATGGTGGAGTCGCAGGGGTCGCGGGCGCGCAACGTCGAGGTACTGGTGTCGATGACCGGCGAGGAGTCCGACTTCACGCCCGTCGCCGCCGCCGAACTCACCAACGCGACGGTCGATCACTGGCTGGTGTTCCCGCCGGTCGAGGCCCGCTACGTGCGGCTCCGCGTGCTCGACAGCTACGCCAACAACGTGAGGGTCCGCCAATTCCACGTGTTCTCGCCCGACCGAGGAGCCAGCGAGGCGGTGCCGTTCGCCGACTTGTCCTCGCCGGGCGAGAGGCCGATCGTCGAGTGGGAGTGGGACTTCGGCGACGGTTCGACCTCGACGGAGCGTCACCCGGTCCACACGTTCCCCGGCCCCGGCGAGTACGAGGTGACGCTCACCGTCACCGACGACGAGGGCGAGGCGAGCACGGCCGAACGCACCTACACGGTGCCTGAAGCGCCCTCGATCAGCGTCGAGCCCACCAACACCGGTGGCTCGACGACCGTCAACGAGTGGCAGTCGGTGAGCCTCCGGGCCGAGGGCACGCCGTTCGTGCAGTGGGCGTGGGACTTCGACCACGCGGTTCCCACCACGATCACGCAGACCGCGAGCACCAGGTTCCCCGACAACGGGACGTACGACGTGGTGGTCCGCGGCCTGTCGGCCGACTGGCTGTGGAGCGAGTCGCCGCCGCTGACCTTCGAGGTGCTCAACGTGCCGCCGACGGTCAACACCGGGGCGGACGCGACCGTCTACGCGCTCGACCCGTTCACGCCGGTGTCCAACGTGTCCGACCCCGCCGACGTGCTGGTCTGCACCTGGGAGTGGGGCGACGGCACGCCTGACACGGTGATCGACCCGTGCGTCACCAACTCGTCGCGGGTACCGCACGCATACGCGCTGCCCGGTGTCTACACGGCGACGCTCACCGCCGACGACGGCGACGACACCACCTCCGACACGGTGACCGTCACCGTGGACGAACGGCCGAGCTTCCTCCAGATCGTCGAGTCCGCTCGCGACGGGGACGACCTGCGGGTCGTGGCTCGGCTGCTCGACGGGCTGACCGCCGCCGGCTTGGCAGGTTCGGCCGTGGCGGTGTCGGCACTCGGAACCGATGGCGAGATCGGTGCGACCGATGCGACCACCGGTGCCGATGGTGAGGTCGATGTCGTGCTACCTGGCGCGGCGGGTGCCGGCGATGTGTCGCTCTCGTTCGCCGGATCTCCGGTGCACCTGCCCTCGTCGTTGACGCGGCCGGTCGACGTTCCGGCAGCGGACATCGTGTTCATGATCGACGAGTCGGGCAGCATGGGGGGCAGCCAGGCGGCCGTGCGCGAGCGCGTGCGCGAGATCAGCCAAGGGCTGGCCCCACACCTCGACTACCGGCTCGGCCTGGTGGGCTTCGGCGGCGCTGGGCCGCGGCTGCCGGGCTTCATCCACACCGAGCTGACCGACGACCTCGAGGTGTTCACCGCCACGTTGGGCGAGCTGAGCACCACTGGCGGTCAAGAACCCGGATTCCAAGCGACGGTCGTCGCGATGAGCGACGAGATGGACTTCCGCTCCGGCGCCGCCGTGTGCGCGGTGTTGATCACCGACGAGGACGCCACGACGAATATCAATCCGAACAACGCTCCTGCGACCAAGCAGGACGCGATCGACGCGCTCCATGCTCGTCGCGCGCCGTTCTTCGGAATCATCCTGCCGACGTACGGCCCGTCGCTCGAGGACTACGCGACTCCGGACGGGCTTGCCGGAGCGACCGGAGGCGACTGGTGGGACATCCGCGACTTCCGCGCCAGTCCCGCCGGCGCCAGCGAGGTGCTCGACGCGCTGGTCGAGAGCTGCGTCGAGTCGGCGCTGACACCCGATCTGTCGCTCGACAAGGTGGTCGACGCCGAACTCGTCGGGTCTGGCGAACAGCTCGTCTACACGTTGACCGTCACCAACACGGGGGCGGTGCCGGTGGCCGGCATCGAGCTGGTCGACACCTTGCCCGAGAACGTCACCTTCGAGTCGGCGAGCCACGGAGCCAGCTTCGACGAGGCGTCGCGGACGGTGAGCTGGCCGGCGTTCACGCTCGGCACCGGCGGCGCAGCCGAGCGGACCCTCGCGGTACTGACCGCCGCGGCCGTCGACCTGGGCTTGGGCGACCACCCGACCGTGAACGAGGCATCGGTCAGCGGGGTAGGTCCCGCCGACGTCGAGGCCGGCGACGAAGCGAGCGCGGCGGTGGTGATCCGGGTGACCGAGATCCCCGACCCTGCTCCCGATCCCGATCCCGATCCCGATCCCGATCCCGATCCCGATCCCGATCCCGATCCCGATCCCGATCCCGATCCCGATCCCGATCCCGATCCCGATCCCGATCCCGATCCC